>NZ_JADOUC010000001.1:0-1947500 GCF_015752145.1 Sphingobium sp. JAI105
TGCCTATCTGCCCGAAGCGACCGCTGTTCGGCGACGATCTGGGCTTTGCCGGTGTCGATCCTGCCGCCGCTGGCTGCCGTTGATTGGGATGAGCAGCCCGGCTGATGGCGGAGGACTGGCCGAACTGGAACGATGGCTTGGCCGTATCATGGCGGGCCTTGCGCCCGCGCGCCGTCGCTCTGCCACACTGAAGCTGGGGCAGGCGCTGCGCCGTGCCAACATCCAGCGCATCGGTGCCAATGTCGAGCCGGAGGGCGGCGCTATGGAAAAGCGCAAGCCGGGCAGGGTCCGTCAAAAGGCAGGCGGGCGCATGTTCCGTCGCCTTCGTCTGGCGAAGGCCTGGAAGATAGACGCCAGCGCCGATGGCTTGGAAATCATGCCTTCGTCTTCATCCATCGACCGTGTCGCCGCAGTCCATCATTTCGGAGAACCGATACGGTGGGTCGCCTGCGCGATGGCCGCGTGATCCGCACCAAATATCCCCAGCGCCGCCTGCTCGGCTTTGCTGATGAAGACCGTGCTCTGGTGGCCGAAATCGCCGCATCGATGCTCGATCCCGACGCCGATTGAAGCTACCGGCGGTAGCAAGGCCTGCTACCCGGCCAACCCCTTCGCGCGCGCGTTCCGGCGGGCAACAAGCGGCCCATGGCTTCATCTCCCTCCATCGTCACGGCTGTAGACCTGTCGCGCCTGCCTGCCCCGGCGGTAGTCGAACAATTGTCCTACGACGCGATCCGCACCCTGATGATCGCGAAATTTCAGGAATTGATGCCCGAACATGATGCGATCGTGGAAAGCGATCCGGTCATCAAGGCGCTGGAAGTCGGCGCCTACCAGGTGCTGCTGCTGCGCCAGAATTTCAACGAGCGGGCCGTGTCGATGCTGTTGGCGAAGGCGGCAGGGACCGACCTCGATCATCTCGCCGCCTTTTACGGTGTCGCCCGACTGGAAGTCTCACCTGCCAACCCGACCACCGGTGCTACGGCGGTCATGGAAGATGACGATCGACTGCGCCGCCGCGTCCAGCTTGCGCCCGATGGCTTTTCAGTCGCCGGTCCCGTTACCGCCTATATCTTTCACGCCCTGACTGCTGACGCGACCGTTCTGGATGCCAGCGCCACCTCGCCCGTGCCGCGGGAAGTGGTGGTCAGCCTGCTCGGCAGCACAGGGGACGGCACGGCCACACCGCAGCAGATCGCCGCGGTTGAAGCTGTGTTGACCCATGACGAAGTGCGTCCGCTCACCGATCTGGTCGCTGTCCAGAGCGCGACGATCATCCCTTTTGATATCGTTGCAACCTTGTTCCTCAATACCGGGCCAGATCCGGCGATCATCCTTGCCGCCGCGCAGGCCGCCTTGGCTGCCTATCTCGCCTCGCGTCGAAAAATAGGTCGCCTGATCAGCGCGACGGGCATTGCCGGTGCCTTGCAGGTCGAAGGCGTCGAAACCGTGCAGCTCGTCAGTCCGGCGGCGGATATCATCATCGGTGATACGCAGGCCGGTCACGCGGCCACCATCAGCATCGGGGTTGCCTGATGCCCGTCGAACAGCTCCTTCCCCCAATGCGACAAAGTTGGAACGGGCCATGGTCGGCGCGTTTGACGCGGCGCTGGCCGACGTGCCGGTGGCGATCGACCGGCTCTGGAATCCTGCCACTTGTCCTGTGGAATTATTGCCCTGGCTGGCTTGGGGCCTGTCGATTGACCTGTGGGACGCGGATTGGACCGAGCCGGTCAAGCGCGCCGCCATTGCCGACGCTATCCGCTTCCAACAGATGAAGGGGACCAAGGCGTCGCTGCGGACTGTCCTCGATCGCTTTGACCCGCTGATCGGCATTGTCGAATGGTTTGAGGATCGTGATAATCTCGACCCGGCGACCTTCCGGCTCGAACTGCCGCTCGCAGCGGACAGCGACGTACAGCTGGACGAAGCCATGGTCGCCCGCATCCTTCGTGACATTGCTGCTGTCAAACCTGCCAGCGCCCACATGTTTGCGGTTCACCGCCTGCGCGCGCAAGCGGAAGCCTGGCTTATTTCGGCCGCATCGCTGGCGGGCTTCGAGCGGTTCGACATGGCGGCGGACATCAGCAGTGCGCTCAGTCCGAACTGGCTCAATTATCTGCAGACCGAAGATGGCGAACCGATCGAGGCCGAAAACGGTCCATTTCTGGAGGTTGTGTGATGGCGATCGAGCTTTTGATCACCACCGCTGGTCTCGACGCGTTGGTGGATGCCCAGGCTGGCGAAACCGATGCTATCAGGGTGATAGAGGTTGGCCTGACCGCCAATGCCTTCACCATGGCCCCGACAATCACGGTACTGCCTGGCGAACTCAAGCGGATCGATGCCGTGTCGGGACAGGCGGTCAGCGAAACCATCATCCACATGACGGCGCTGGACAGCTCGAACGATGTCTATGATCTGCGCGGCATCGGTCTTTATCTGGACGACGGCACGCTGTTTGCCGTCTACGCCCAGCCTGATCCGATCTTCCGCAAGGTGTCGATCGCCAGCTTCCTGCTGGCGCTCGATGTCGCCTTCGCCAACGGCGCGGCGGCCGACATCATCTTTGGCGAATCCGCATTTCTGTTTCCCCCGGCAACCGAAACGGTGAAGGGCGTCGCGGAAATCGCAACCGGTACCGAAGTGGCAGCCGGAACCGATGACAGCCGCGTTGTCACACCGCTCAAACTCAAACAGCGGCTCGATACCCTGTTGGATCCGCTCGGGATCAGTCTGGATGCGATCAATGCCGCTCTTCTCGCTTTTGGCGCTCGCACCATCGTCGGGGAAGGCCTGGCGACTGGCGGGGGCGATCTGTCAGGCAACCGTGTCATTACAGTTGCCGGAGCGTCTACGGCGGAGGCAGCTGCCGGTTCATCGGTGGACAAAGCGGTCACACCTGCCAGCCTGATTGGCGCACTCAGTCAGTGGGGGGGGTGGAATGCGACCATTCCGCTCTTCAAAATCCCCGGCACACCGATCATCGTTCAGCTGGGCTATTATCGTGCGATCCATACGGCTGAAGTCGTAGTGCCGATCACCTTTGCGGACGCATTTCCCAATTCATGCCTCTTTGTCGCACCGATCCCCTATATTTCTGCCGCTGACAATCTGCGCGACATGTTCGTGCAGATGCGTGATCGCAGCTCAACCGGGTTTCAGGCCTACATTCAGGCACCAGACGCGGTCGATAACCGGATCGACGGCTTCGACTGGCTGGCGATCGGGGTTTGACATGAAGCTGTTCTTTTCCCCTTCGACGTCCGGCTTTTATTCGACGGACCTGCACGACAGCATGCCGGCGGATGCTGTGCAGATTACTGCAGCGCGTCGTCGCTCCTTGCTGGAAGGACAGGCGCAGGGACGCAAAATCATTGTCGGGGCTGACGGCCATCCAATGCTGCAGCGGCCTTCCAGTTCGACCTTGACCCACAAGCGGCTGCTTCGCTCCCAAGAGGTAAAGCGCGCAGCCGCACTAAGGATCGACGCGATTTCGCCGCTGTGGCGCCAGTGCAACGATCTGCGTGCGCCATCTGCCGCTGGGGATGGCCGTTTCGCTGCGATCGACGCCATCCGCGCAGCTTCCGACGCCATCGAAAAGCAGATCGAACGCATGACCGGCGCCGAACTGGAGGCGCTGGACATTGGCGGTCACCCCGCGTGGAAAGAAGCAGAATGAGCAAGATTTCCGACTTGCCGGCAGCCGTGCCCACCGGCGGTGAACGGGTGGTCATGGTCCAGAACAACAAGACCGTTGGCGCGCCGCTGGGGAGCATCGTCAACGCGCTGGCGCAGCCGCTGGTCGAAGCGGCCGAGGACAGTGCGCACCGCGCCGAACTGGCTGCGCTCGCTGTCCAGCTCTCGGCTCCCCTGTTTGACACATTGGCCGAAGGTGAGGCGGCGACTGCCAATGGTGACATTTTCAGTGTCCGGGGCGGTGGCGAGGAGTTTGCAACCCTGCATCGCCGCACTGTGTCGGGATCGGAGGAACTGGGCAGCTATCCGTCATCTCTGGCGGTGGCCCATCGCGTCCGTCTTTCAGATTTGCAGTCGAACGCAGCCGACAAGGGCGCGGCGCTGGTGGGTTTTGACTTCAATGCCGAATATCCCGACGGCTCGTTAGGAGCAGCGATCAAACTCTATCGCGGGACCTTCGATTACGGCATCTGGACGCCCGACGGCGAAGTCGTCGATCTGGGAGAATGGGCCTCGCTCAAAGCGCCTTGGACGCTGGGTTTCCCTGCGCGCTCTATCTTCGTTGCTGTGGTCGCCATCGTCTTTGCCGAGACGGTCGATGGCCAGACGGTGAGCGCTGAGGGGTTGAGTTATGTGCGAAAGAGCGGGGCAACGGCGATCCCCGATTTGCCGGGCTGGGTGCCAGCAGGCCCTGTTCATGCAGGGCACTTCGGCTTCGTTGGCATCGGGACGCGCGCGGATACGCTCAAGCTGACGACCAGCGCCTTCGCCTATCTTCATTCGCTCGGCGGCGGCACCCTGCATTTCACCGCCGGTTTGTTCCTGATCGGCAACACCAATAGCGACACGACGCGCAGCGGTGGCAACTGGGACAACCAGGCCGGGCTGTGGGTGAAGCATGATAATATCCGCCTGAAAGGTGCAGGCGAGAATGTTACGATCCTGCAGCTGGCCGATGGCCAGGACGCCCACGTTCTCAAATTCGGTCAGCGTGTCGGCGCGTCGATCGCAGTCAAAGGCTGCGGTTTCAGCGACCTGACGATTGACGGCAATCGCGACAATCAGACGCCAGCCAATCAGGCTACATATTTTAATAATTCCGGCGTGGATATCTCAACCGGCTGCACGGACTTCCTGGGCGAACGGGCGACCATCAAGGAATGCCAATGGTACGGCATCGGCGTCCAGCGCGATGACTTCCATAATATCATCCTGCGCCAAATCACCTTTTACCGCACCGGCTCGGATGCAGTCGATGCAAAGGGCGACAGCAGCAGAAACACCCGCAATGTGCTGGAAAGCCCGCGCGCCAGAGAGTGGGGGCTTGCCGAACCAGGCACGCAATCGGCGGCGTATGACATGCGCTCCGGGTGGCTCGTCATCGATCCGTTTTTGGAGATCGATGCAGACGACCCGATCACCTATCCGCGCGACGGCATCCGCATCCAGGACTCCGCCAGCGACCCAGACCCGACCCCCAAGCAAGCGACGGCGATCGTCAATGGCAAGGCTTATGGCGGGAGATCGCAGACGACGACGATTAGCGGCAGCGCGGGCGTGCGCGCAAAGACACGGTGGGCGCGCATCCAGGGCGGCGAATATGTTGGCTGGAACCACGGTTTTGACCTCGCCAATCCAGATTGCTTCGTCACGGACGCGATCGTGCGCAGTTGCTACAAGGGCGCATATCTGTGGCAGGACAGCTACTCCGATGTGGGTGCGGAGGCTGATCAGTCCCGTCTGCGCTTTGTCGCGCGCAACAACGTCTTCGGCGTCCACCTCGACAGTGTGGATAATGCCACGATCGACTGTGTGATCGTAGGCAATGGCACCAATCTTTGGATCGGCGAGGGCTGCACCAAAATTCGTGTGCGTGGCGAGATATTTGGCGGCACTACTGCCAATCTCGTCAATGAAGGTACCGGAACCTCGTTGCTCAACGTCGCCGGTATCAGCACAAGTTCCAAACGCGTCGTAGCTATCCCCGTCGACAGCATCGGCCTCAAAACCGGATCGGTCGAGCACCATCTCGGGGTGGAGCCGAAAGCCGACGATGTACTCGTCTCCCCTCTACGGGGCACAGATGTTTCCGACTATGCCTACGCTTTCTTCCGCGTCGCATCGGTGGATGCGACGCACATTGATTATGAGGTCATGATTTCAACTGCTTCCGCGACCGCAGATGCGAATATGAACCTGCTGCTCGTCACCCGCGCATTGGAGTTTTAAGAATGGCGGAACTTCGCGTTTCACGGGGATACTCGGCAGTACTATCCGGCCAGCTGTTCAAGCCTGGCGCATTTATCTTCGATATGGACCTCGAAAGGTTTCGTGGCGGCACGGGCGGCAAGTTCGGCGGCGAAGTGCTTGCGACCTGGAGCGACTTGGCCGTAATCACCCTAACGCCGATGCAATTCGGCGCGACCGGCCTTGGGACCGGCAACGATGGCCCCGCGCTCAATGCGATGTTCGATCGCGTGCGTGAGCTGCTCACCGAAAACCCATTCACCATTATCGTCGTCAATGGCGGTAACCGCCTGTATCGCACGACCGACAGCATCAATGTCACCAACATTTCGGCATGGAACCTGACCGTCGAGAATCTGTACCTCGTTGGGGCTTGCACCGGCAAGGCGGTGATCGACGCGATCGGGACGCGCGGCTACACGTTCAAGAGCGTCGGCATCTGGGGCGAAAAGGCCAACCGTCCCGCCGCTGGCTTTCAAGCGCAGCGCGGCACGGCCGGCGGCTTTTGCGATAATGCCAGCTTCAAGGAATGCTTCACGGACGGCTATTTCACGCGCGCTGCTGCGCATGATTATGGGCAGGAAACAGTCCAGTGGGACCATTGCACGATCTACAATCGCGACCATACCGCCCGCGTCGCCATCCATGAGGGCTATGACGCCCATGAAATGACGTCGGACTATGCGTCGGTGATGACCGGGGCTACCAGCTTCATCAACAAGCAGTTCCTCAATTGCGACTGGCGCTATCTGCCAGCGGATGAAAATATCGCGGCGATCACCAATGTCGTGAAGGGCGCAACGACCGTGGTGACAGCGCCGGGACACCAGTTCCAGACCGGCGATAAAGTCTGCTTCCAGTATGTCGGCGGCATGACCAACATGATGGGATCGAGGCCCACGGTCATTGCGCGCACGAGCACGACACTGACCGTCGATCTCGATACGACCAGCTATCCGGCCTATACGGGCGGCGGCGTCGTCATCCGGCAAGCGGAACAATCGCCAATCTATATCGCGCGCACAGAAGGCTTTTCGACGGAAAGCTGCTATGTCGTGTCCTATGGTCAGCCGCCGGTCGAGGTAGGATTCCCTGATCCCGGCTTCCCGCGCTGCGAGCAATTGCAGCTGCTCAACATACTGTTCGAGGGAGCGGGGCAGGAATGCGCGGTCAAATTCAGCAATGAAAATTCCGTCACAGTTCAGGGTTTTGCTCTGACGACCTATAACGGGCATCAGTATGGCTCCCTGCTGGGCGGTGGTGCTGATGGCGAAGTGGTGACGTTGTATGCCCCGCGAATCGAGAGCGTCGATCCGATCTTCAATGTCCCGCTGGTTCCTGACCCCAAAAACCGTTTCGCGGCATTCGGGGCCAGCATGCTCTACTACAGCCTCGGCTTGGTCGCGCCGCAGGATTGGGCCGATTTTAATGGCCAGATAACATCCATCGTGACGGGCAAGAACACACTCTACGTCTCCGACGCGCTTTATCTGAATGATCATAAGACCAAGCTGGTCGGCACGTTTGGCACTGGCGCAGCTGTGCCAACGTTGGGCGCGAACAAACCCGGCACCACCAGCGATCCGGCATTGTGGATGGATGTCGAAATTGAAGGCGTGACTTACTGTTACCCGGTTTGGAGCAAGACATGATGACAGTGTTTGAACAGCTCGTTCGCAAGGCCGAAACGGGGAAACTCGACGAAGCGCAGCTGGAGGCTGACCTTCCCAAGGTGCAGGCGGAAGTGCGCGCCAATGCGGTCAGGACAGTCGAAGCCCCTGTCGAAACCGACACGCCGGACTGAACGGCGGTAACAGCGCTTTTTACCGCCAGACACCCTTCGCGCGCGGGAACCCATGCGCCATGCCAGCGGTCAGCCGACGAAAGCGAGACCGCCATGAAGTTTGAAGACATTATCCTCTGGCTGGTTTCCTTGATCGGCGGGCTGGCGATGGTCGGGGCGCGGCTTGGCTGGATGTTGTTCGGCGTCGCCCCTGAACCGCCCGACGATCCGGTGGCGTTCGGCATGTGGCAGCGCAAGCGGCGCTGGCTGATTTTTTCCGAACTCTCGGCGCTTCCCGCCTTTGCGATGTTGGCTGTCATGGTCGGGCGGCTCAAGGGCTGGCCCGACCTTGCCGTGATCCTGTTCGCCATGGCGTTGGGCGGGTTGGGCTTCGCTTTTCTCCTCGACGCACTGCAATTCCTTTTCCGCAAGCGCCTGGGGATCGGGGGAGATGTCCGGTGAGCGACCTGTCTGCCATCCTGATTATGCTGGCATCGGCCATGTGCGCTGCGCTTGCCTATGCCCGCGCCCGCCATTTCCATTCCCGTGTCTTGCGGATCGATCCGCTTTGCGCGTGGAAACGCCGCAATCCCTTTCGCCATCATTGCCGCCAGCGCGGCTCTAAGGACCGGTAATGACTATCGAAACCCTGATTGATGAAGTGATCGGCCGCGAAGGCGGTTATAGCAACCATCCCGCTGATCGCGGAGGCGAAACCAACTTTGGCATCACCAAGGCGGTCGCCCGTGAAAATGGTTATGCCGGTGACATGCGCGCCTTGCCGCGCGCCACGGCGGTCAGCATCTATCGGCGGCTTTATTGGGAACAGCCCGGCTATGGCCTGGTCGCGCAGGTTGCGCCGACGATCGCCTTTGAATTGTTCGACACTGCCGTCAACATGGGCGTCGCAACTGCCAGCGGCTTTCTTCAGCGCGCCCTGAATGCCCTTAACCGTAACGCCCGCGATTACCCCGAACTGAAAGTCGACCGGGCGATCGGGCCTCGCACGATCGAAGCGCTCAAGGCGTTCCGGGCGTTGCGCGGGCCAGCAGGTGACAAGGTGTTACTCAAGGCGCTGGAGGCGATGCAGGGCGAACGGTACATCGCGCTGGCCGAAAGCCGCCCGGCCAATGAAGCCTTCCTCTATGGCTGGCTGGCCAATCGGGTCGGTCTGCAATGATGCCATTCTTCGCCGGGGTCGGTGCCGTCCTGCTGGTCGAAGGCGGGCTGCTGGCGATCCTGGTCTATTCCGTCTGGAAAAGGACACTGAAATGGTGACCCGTCTTCTCCCGCTGCTGCTGCTCCTTAGTGGCTGCACCACTGCCCGCTCCTACGCTACCTGCGACAATGCCAGGGTTGCGGCGGAACTGGCGCAGCGGGCGGTCGCGCGGATCTGCCCCATCGCGCCGTGACGCGGGCGGCAGAGGATATTCCGGCCGACCTGTCGGAACTGATCCGCCTTGGCACGATCGCCTCGGTCGATCTGGCCGCCGCCACCTGCACCGTGCGATATGGCGATCCGGATGATGACGATGGCGGGGCCGAAACACCGTCTATCCGCTGGCTGGCCCAGCGCGCAGGCAAGACGCGCATCTGGTCACCGCCCAGCATTGGCGAACAGGCGCTGCTTCTCGTTCCGGACGGACAGCTGGCCGCTGCCGTCGCCCTTGTCGGCATTTGGCAGGACAGCTTTCCGCCGCCCGGTGCCACGTTGGCGGAACTGGTCGAATATGAGGATGGCGCGCAAGTCGCCTACGACCCGGAAAATCACGCGCTCACCGCGATTCTGCCCGACGGCGCGACCGCGCTGGTCGAAGCCCCCGGCGGCCTGACCATCCGCGCCGACGTGACGATCGAGGGTAACGTGACCCTGACCGGGCGGATGGACGCCAGCGATGATGTGACCGCCGATGGTATCAGCCTGAAAACCCACAAGCATGGCGATGTTGAAGCAGGCGTTGCGCAGACCGGTGTCCCTACGTTCTAAACAGAATTTATGGCCAATCAAGCGCCTGCACAGATTGTCAGCGTTAATCCTCTAATAGAGCTGAGAACTCCTCAATGATTTGGTAAACTGAATCATCGCAATGAATGCGAAATGGTTTCTTAATGCTAGATCCGGACTTTATTGGCCAAATTGTAACAAGCCCAAGCCTTGTTGCGTAATCTTCGAACGAAAATTGGTGCGTGAACTCAGAGTAACTGGCTACTGCGATCATCTTTCCAAAAACAAAAGCCGTGATTTGTCCAAGGCGATGCCCATTCCAGTCAGGTTGGCCCCACAACTGAATACCCCTGTGAAAGGTTGGTTCTACCCCGGGGGCGCCTTCAACGTAGCCAATAGCAATATCCCAGTTTTCCGAGAGTATTCCCGTTCTTCGAAAATCATCGCGCTCGCGTTGAGAAACGCAAACAGTATCTCTATCCGCATATTCAAAGCTCATTGTAAACAGGGCTATCCATTTTGCTAAAATATATTGCGACTCTAAAGAAATACTTCCCCAATATCCGGAAGTTAGTGGCTTCAATAATGGTATAGATTCGTCAACAATACCTTTCATCCAGCCATTGTTGCACTTTTTACAAGCAATTTTTAATGTAAGTGATCTTATATTTCCAGGTCTATCTATTGCTCCTTTTCTTACAATAGGATCGTCTGTAAACAAGCCCCTTGGAAATCTTTGTAGTCTATGCGTAGTTCTTGGTGGCTTTTCATTTAATTTGGGTGGCTGGTATTTACGCGACCATGCTCCGCGAATGTGTTCTTTGGTAACGCCCAATTGGCCGCAATATATGCAGGCATTCCGAGGTTTAGACATGACGAAACCGATCCGTATTAGGGTTCCTATTTTGAATTACAAATGTCGGCTAGATTGCTAGCTAGTGCAAGAATTTGATCGCCAAAACAATAGTGACGCGGGCGACCATCTGATCACCAAGGACCTCACCCGCCGCTGGTAGCAACCCGGTAGCAAGGCCTCTTACCTCCGCATCCCCTTTCGCGCGCGCGACCGGCTGCGCATCAGTGATTTTGCTGCGCGGAAGGATGACGAGATGGTTGCACGGATACTGAAACAGACGCTGACCCAGATGCACGCCATCGCCTTTGGCGCGCCGGGCGAAACGCCCCAATCCATCAGCCAGGCGTCACCTTTGCCCATTGGCGGCAAGCAGGAAAGCTTCGCCCTTGCCAATAACAACGTCGCGTCAGCCGCCGTAACAGTCTATGGCGGCGACTATATCTTCGCCCAGCAGGCGAGTGCCTATGGTACGGTGAAGCTGCAGATCCGCGCCCCGGACGACGTGACCTGGCTCGATCTGCTGAGCAAGAATGCCAGCGACGCCAACGGTGCAGGACAGGGCGTCGCCCTGCCATCAAATGCGGAGTTGCACGTTGTCCTGACCGGCACGGCCGCTGCGTTCGCGACCCTTAAACGGGTGCCCTGAATGCGCAGCCGCTACCTTGATCGGACGCTGCCGACGTGGATCAATCTTCGCGGGCGGCTAGGCCCTAGTCCTGTTACTCCGGTGGCCACATGGATGGCCGCAGCGACGCGGGGCGAGGTTGCCACATCGACCGGATCGACCGGAGCAAACCCGCGCTTCATGTGTCGCACCCGCCATGTCATGGGGCAGGGCGTCTACCTTGGCTTCAGTCCGGTTTTTGCCAATTATTTCGTTGGAACGACAAACCGGGAGGATGGCCCGGTTGCCCCCGCGACACTGATTGTCGGGCTGGAAATTCCCGGTGCGCCAACGCAGACGGTCGAATTGAAATGGTCAGGCGCGGGCAGCGTGGTCATGGCTGGCGGCGCGGCATGGGTCGAATGCGACGCGCTACTGCCCGCGCAATTCGGCCTGCTATATTTCGCGCCCGGCACAGTGTTCTGGATGCGGACGATCCGCGATAATGTGAATGGCGACATCCGCGTCTATAATGGCACGGTCGGCAGCGTGCCTGGCGAAAGCGCCTACACATGCCCGGCAACCGGCGCGGGCACCGACCAGCATATGGGGACGGGCCCGTTGACGCTGCCGACAGGCGGTGCCTCCAGCACCAATCTTTACATGCCGTTGATGTTCAAAGGTCTTTCCAGTTCGCATGGAAAGGCGATTCTCGCTCCTGGCGACAGCATCAATTTCGCTCAGGGCGAAGGTTTGCTGGGTGCGAATGACGGAGAATATCAGGGCGGTGCAGTGCGCAAGGCGGCTTATGCGCTTGGCCTGCCATGGACGTCGATCGCGCGGCCAGCGACATCGGTATCCACCTATATCATGTCCGATAGCGGAGTGCCGCGTAACGCCAAGCGGGCGCTGCTCTATCCCTACTTCACTGATGTTTACGAGAATTACGGCACCAACGATTTGGGCAACACCAACACATCGACCGGCAGCGCGCGGACGGCGACGCAAATTCTCGCGGATCGCAAGACGATGTACGACCAGATACTTGCCGCCAACCCGACCGCCAAAATCCACCCGATCAAGATGACGCCGCGCGTGTCCGCCGGCACCTATACACTCGCCCCGGCATCGCAGGTGCCGGTGGGCAATTATGCGACGAACGACATTGGCGGGCGCACTGATGTCAACAACGGCCTGGTCGCCGCGATCGGGACGCATGGTATCGTGTCGGTGGTTGATACGTCGACCAATGCCATGGCGGACGCAACCCTGACCGATCGCATCGCCCAGATCGGCGGATCGCCGGGCAGCGCGGATGGCCTGCACGCCACATCGGGGATGTATCTACTCATGAAAGCGCCCGTGCAGGCGGACATGGCCGCATAGGAGCGCAACGTGCAGATCGAATATGGACAGCTTTACACCAACGCAGTCGGCGACGTGCGCGAGGTGCTGGCGATTACCGGTGATGTGATCGACTATCTCGAACACACAGGAGAAGATCCCCAGCAGTGTCGATGTTCAGGCGCGGAGTTTGACCGCTGGGTAACGGGGCAGTGACCATAGCCGCATACCTGTCCCGCCCGCTGGCTGCGCTCAGGCCGGGTGACACGTTTATCCTGCCCGATGGCGATATCATCGGCAATATCGCCCTGCCGCGCGCGCTGTCCGGGGCGAAAGGCAAGCCGATTACCATAAGGGGAGGCAAGAACACGCGCGTTTTCGGGACCGACAACCGGGCCGCGGCGATCGGCGGCGGTGGCTGCAAGTGGATGCTGCTGCGCGGGATTACCACGGTCGGCGGCTTGAACGGCTTTCATTTCGGGCAAAATGGCGACGATTACGATCCGGCCAAGATGATCGAGCAGATCTATCTGGTCGACTGTCATGCGATCGACCCGCTGGATGACTGCTTCAAGCTCAATGGAGGCAGCGAGGCGCACATGAACCTGTGTTCGGGGCGCGGCGGTCGTGATCAGATTGTCGACTTTCTGGGCATCCGGCGCGGGAGCATCCGGCGGTCCAAGTTTTCGGACGCAACCTGTGCGATCACATGCAAGGGCGGGACGCAGGCGATCGAGATCAGGGCCAATGATATCCGTGATTGCGGCGATGGCATCCACTATGGCGAGAAAACCGCGCCGCGCTGGCAGGCGCCATGGACCGAACACAGCGCCGAGCGGATCACGATCGCCAATAATGACATATCGGTCACCGGCAACCCGATCGCGCTGAGCAAGGGCGCAGATGCCGACGTGGCGCAGCTGCTGCGCGACAATCGGCTGACGACGACGAAACGCGCCAAGGGGCAGATGGCGCGACTGGTCGAGGTCTACGGCTAGCCTCGCCGCAGCCTTCGCCGGTAGCAGCCCGCGCTACCCCGCCAACCCCTTCGCGCGCGCGTTCTGCCGGGCCATGCGTCAGGGATGAACGGAATGAACGCCAGCACTGGTAAGCCTCTCGGCGGCGCTGATCATCTCGCGCAGTCGATCGCTGACATTCTCGGCACCCCGCTGGGTAGCCGGGTCATGCTGCGCGACTATGGGTCGCTGCTGTTCAAACTGGTCGACCAGCCTCTCAATGCGGCGACAGCCATGTTGCTGCGCGCGGCCAGCGCCGTTGCCCTCCGCCGGTGGGAACCGCGCTTCCGGCTTGCCCAGGTCACCCTGTCCGGTTCCCCTGTGGCGGGCAATCTGGTCATCACTTTGTCCGGCACCCGCACGGATGTTCCCGCCGCGACGGCGCGCACCACCCTGTCCATCCCGCTTCCTGCCACCATCGCCTGAAGGATTTGTCATGCACGGTATCACCATCAACGAAACCGCCACCGGCGCGCGCACGATCCGGCAGGCTAGCCTGGCCGTCATCGGCCTGATCGCCACCGCCACCGCCGAAGCGGGCGCAGCAACCACGGCCCTGAACGCGGCCTTCCCGCTCAACACGCCGGTGCTGGTGACCGACGTGGATGCAGCGGTCGGCAATGCCGGGACCGGCGGCACGCTTAAAGCCGCGCTCGAGGCGATCGGCGATCAGACAAGCCCCATTGCCGTCGTTGTGCGCGTGGCTGAAGGCGAGGATCAGGAGGAAACCGACGCGAATGTCATCGGTGTGACGGACGGCAACAGCTATACCGGCATTCAGGCGCTGCTGGCCGCGCAGTCAGTCCTGGGCGTCCGTCCCCGCATTCTGGGCGCGCCGGGGCTGGACACGCAGGAAGTTACAGCGGAGCTGGTGATTGCCGCCAAAAAGCTGCGCGCCATGGTCTATGCCGCTGCGATCGGCGATGATGTGGCGGAGGTCATCACCTACCGCGACAATTTTGGTGACCGGGAACTGATGCTGATCTGGCCCGATACCTCCGCCGATACACCCGGCGATGCCGTTGCCCGGGCGCTGGGTCTGCGCGCCATGATCGATGAGCAGCAGGGTTGGCACAAGACGCTGTCCAATGTGACGATCGGCGGCGTCACCCGCCTGACCAAAGATGTGCATTTTGACCTGCAGGATGAATCGACCCCCGCCGGGTTGCTCAATGCGGCGCATGTCACGACCCTGATCCGCAACGAAGGCTTCCGCTTCTGGGGCAACCGCACCTGCGCCAGCGAACAGCAGCCCGAATTCAGCTTTGAAAGTGCGGTGCGGACCAGCCATGCCCTGCAGGACATGATTGTCTCCGCTTTGGGGCCGTTCATGGACCAGCCCATGACGGTCGGCCTGGTCAAGGATCTGCTCGAAACCGTCAACGCGCAGCTGCGCCAGCTGACGGTCGAAGGGCGCATCATCGGCGCACTGGCCTATTATGATCCGTCGAAGAACGGCCCGACCCAGCTGGCGGCAGGCCGTCCGACGATCAGCCTGAAATATACGCCAGCGGCTCCGCTGGAAAACCCGATCATCGAGCTGATCAACACCGCCGAATATTATGAAGGCTTCGCCGAACAGCTCGCCTGACCCACTTTAAGCAAAGGATAGCGCCATGGGCCTGCCTCGCACACTTGTGAACGTCAACGCCTATGCCAAGGGCATGTCCTATCTGGGCGTCATTTCGGAATTCGAACAGCCAAAGCTCGCCATCGCGACCGAAGACTGGCGCGGCGGCGGGATGCCCGGTTCGGTCAAGCTCGACAAGGGGCTGGAGCCGATGGAAGCCACGCTCACCATGGGTGGGCATGAAAAGGCGTTGATCCGCGAATTTGGCACCACCAGCGTCGAAGGCACCCGCCTGCGCCTGGTCGCGGCCTACCGGGCCGACGATGGCAGCGCGGCGCAGGCTGTCGAAATCTACCTTGGCGGGCGCTTCACCGAAATCGACATGGGCAAGGACAAGCCCGGCGACCAGACCGAGCATAAATATAGTTGCGCAGTCGCCTACTACCGCCGCGTCGTGGATGGCCGCACGGAAGTCGAGATCGACATGGTGCAGGGCATCTTCATGGTCGACGGCGTCGATCGCTATGCGGAGATCATGGCGATCCTGCTGGGCTGATCCCTATTGCAGATCCGCCGGGCGGCCCAATGCGGGGCGGTCATCCGGTGGCGGGCCGATAGGGGTATTCCTCTCCTGTTAACCCTATCGGCCCAATCCGCCCCGCCGCCCAGGAGGAACCCCGCATGAGCGACCCCGCCGAAATTGCCGCCGTCACCCAACCGAACAATCGCTTCGAAACCGTTACTCTCGCCACGCCCATCCAGCGCGGGGAAACCACCATCGAAAAGCTGACCCTGCGAAAGCCCAAGGGCGGTGAGCTTCGCCGTCTATCGCTGCAGGATATTCTGACCAGCGACGTCGGCACGATCCTGACCCTAATCCCTCGCATTTCCGATCCGATCCTGACCGAAGATGAAGCCGAAGCGCTGGAAGCCGACGACCTGGCTGAAATCGGCGGGGTGATCCGTGGTTTTTTTATGACGGCGGCGGAGAAGAAGGCGATCGAAAGCTACGTCGCCAATCAACTCCCGAAGACTTGATGGCCAATATTGCGGCGGTGTTCCACTGGCCGCTGTCCGAATTGCGCGATCTGGCGCTGGATGAACTGATCGAGTGGAGCGGGCGGGCAACCGACCGCTTCAACGCCATGTGGGGCGGAAAGGACGGCGGGAAATGAACAACAAACTGTCCCTGCTTGTAAACTTCGTCGGCGTCGACAAGATGTCCGGTGCGATGAAGAATATCATCGGCTTGGGCAACAAAGGGTCAAAGTCACTTCGCGCCCTGGCCGGCGATTCTCGGAAGCTGACAAACGAGCTGAAATCCGTGCAGCGCGAAATAGCCAAGGGCGCAGGCAACATTACCCAGCTGGTCGATCGCGAACGGGATCTCGAACGCCAGCTCGTACAAACCAACAGGCACCTGGAGCGGCAGAAGCATCTGGCCGCGATTGATGCGGACAAGGCCGCCATGCAACGCCGTGGCGAGCATCTGAAAGGCAAAGGTCGCGACAATGTCGTGGGCGGCGCAACCATGGCCGCGCCAATCATCCTGGCGGTCAAGGCGGCCGCTGATTTTTCCAGCGGCATGGTGGATATCCAGCAAAAGGCGGACCTGTCGGATGCGGCGACCCGGCGCATGGCTGACAATATCGTCAACGCTGCGGCCGCCGCCAAGCAGATGCCCGAAGCGATGCGCGCGGGCGTCGACGTCCTGTCCGGCTTCGGCATCGATCCGCGCCTCGCCACCCGCATGATCGCGCCGATCGGACGGCTCGGCACCGCGTTCAAGGTCGAGATCGCGGACGGCGCGGCTGCGGCTTATGCCAATCTCAATAACCTGAAAGTGCCGGTTGGCCAGACCGCCCGCGCGCTCGACGTCATGGCCGCCGCTGGCAATGCCGGTGCGTTCGAGGTCAAGGACATGGCCCGCCATTTTCCTGGCCTGACCGCGCAAATGCAGGCGCTGGGGCAAAAGGGCGTCCCTGCAGTGGCGGACCTGTCGGCGGCGCTCCAGATCGCGCGACGCGGGGCTGGGGATGCCGACGAAGCGGCCAACAACGTCCAGAACCTGCTGAGCAAGATCAATGCCCCCGGCACGGTCAAGGCTTTCCAGAAGAATTTTGGCATCGATCTGCCTGCCGCCCTGAAAGCGGCTTACGCCAAGGGGAAGACGCCACTCGAAGCCATCGCCGAACTATCCAAAAAGGCGACCGGCGGTGACATGACGAAGCTTGGCTATCTGTTCGAGGATATGCAGGCGCAGTCCGCCCTGCGATCGATGATCCTGAATATGCAGGATTTCCAGAAGATGCGCGCGCAGATCGCAGCATCCTCCGGCACCGTCGATCGCGCGTTCAATCAGCGGGTCGCAGCCGATGCCACCGTGCAATGGCGCGCCTTCCTTGGCACGGCCTCTCGCCTGGCGATCGTGCTGGGGACGACGCTGTTGCCGGTCGCCACGCAAGTCCTTGGAATGATGTCGGGCGCTGCGGAAAGCGTGGCGGCATGGGCGCAGGCCAATCCCGGTCTGGCTGCGGGCATCATGAAGGGCGCGGCGGCGCTGATCACTCTGCGCATCGGCCTCGGCGTGGCGCAATATGCGCTTGGCGCGGTGCTGGGTCCGCTGGGCAGCGTGATCGCCATCGCCCGTAAAGCCGCGCCGGTGCTGGGCATCCTACGCACGGCCGCCCTGTTTCTGGCCCGTGGCGTATTGCAGGCGGGCGCAATGATGCTGGCCAACCCCATGGTGCTGGCGATCACCGCCATTGTCCTGGCGATCGGCGGCGCGGCCTATTTGATCTATACCCATTGGGACAAAATCAAGGCGGCATTCTTTGGTGGGGTCGCTGCGGTGAAGGGGCTGCTCAACGGCTTCCCAGCCTGGATGAAGAATATTGGATCGATGATGATGAGCGGGCTTTTGTCGGCCATCAATCCGGTGGCGCTGGGTTCGCGGCTGATCAGCATGGCCAAGCACGGCATCACCGCCTTCAAAAACTATCTCGGCATCAAAAGTCCGTCCCGTGTTTTCATGGCGCTCGGCGGGCATGTCGCGGGCGGTCTGGAACGCGGTATAGACGGCAACCGCAACGGCCCCGTCCGCGCCGCTGGGCGCATGGCGGCAGGCGTATTGGCGGCGGGATCGATGGCCATGGCCCCGGCAGGCGCAGCCGGGCGCGGCGCTGGCGGCGCAGGCAGGGCAGGGGGGGACACCTACCACATCACCCTGCAGATCCAGCAGCTGCCCGGCGAAGATGCCGAAGCGCTGGCCCGGCGCGTGATGGAAAAGATCGAGCAGCTGAAGGCACGCAAGTCCCGTTCAAGCTATGAGGATGATCGCTGATGGCATCCCTCCCGCTCAGCCCCGCCCACCTGATGACGCTCGGCATGTTCATCTTCGGCATGGACTCCATCCCCTATCAGGATCTGCAACGCCGCATGAGCTGGCGGCATGAAGAGAGTGAACGCTTCGGCAGGCGTGCCGCCAGCCAGTTTGCCGGGCCGGGGGATGACGCCATCACCATCGCCGCGCTGGTCGTGCCGGAAGTGGCGGGCAGCTATGGCGCGATCGATAGGCTGGTCGAGATGGCCGATACGGGCGACAATTGGCCGTTGGTCGATGGGCTGGGCCGGGTGCTTGGCCAATATCGCATCGAAACGATCGACATAGGCCATGTCGGCATCATGGCGGGCGGTCTGCCACGCGGCCAGAATTTCACCATGGAATTGAAGCGGGTCGACGGATGACCGCGAACAGGGCCGGTGCGCGCCTGACGCTCGACGGTGTCGATCTGGCCGACAAGATCAACCCGCGCCTGGTGGAACTCACTCTCACCGAAAAGCGCGGCGGGGAGGCGGACGAACTGTCCGTCACCCTCCAAAATGCCGATGGCAAGCTGGCGATGCCAGACCCCGGCAAGGTGCTGGCGCTGGCGCTGGGATGGGAACAGGGCGACGATGTGCCGGTCGGCCTGGTCGACAAGGGCCGCTTCAAGGTGGATGAGGTAGAGGCATCCGGCCCGCCAGACCGGATCATGATCCGCGCCCGCTCCGCCGATCTCTCGGGCAGCTACCGCCAGCGCCGCACCAAAAGCTGGAAGGCGACAACGCTGGGCGCGGTACTGAGTGAGATCGCGGCGCGCCATGGCATCACTGCGCAGGTCCATCCCGATCTGGCCGGAAAGCCGATCGCCGCGCTGGATCAGAACGGCAAGAGCGACATGGCCATGGTCCGCGATCTGGGCAGCCGCTACGACGCCGTCGCGACATGGAAAGACAGGCGGCTGATCTTCATGCCCGTGGGCAGCGCGACGACGGCGGGCGGCAAGCCGATCCCGTCCCGCACTCTGACCCGGCAGGATGGCTGGACATGGACTTTCACCCGCGCCGAGCGGGATGAGAATGACGGGGTGGAGGCCGAATATCACGACCAGGCCGCCGGTCGCCGCAAAAAGCACAAGACCGGCGGGAACAACCCCAAACGCCTGAAGCGTGTCTATGCGACGGAGGCTGACGCCAAACAGGCGGCGACGGCGGAAGCGAAGAAGCGCGCGCGCGGCGGCTTCAAATTCGAATATGATCTGGCCATCGCGGACTGCCGTATCCAGCCCAACCAGCGCATCACCCTGTCGGGCTGGAGCAAGGCGATCGATGCGGTCAAATGGCTGGTCGATACCGTTGAAACCACCCATAATAGCGGCGGCATCCGTCAGAAGGTCACATTGGAGGGCGCGCCTGCATCATAATCAGTCGGTCGCGTGGCCTATCACTTATCAGCATCTACCAAAATATACGGCGTGTTGATGCCTAATTTTGTTAAATTGATGTGGGCATGACATCCACCGTCGAATTGTGCACCTCCTCCGAACGAGCAATCGATCCCTTGGGCGATCAGATACTTGTACAACTGTTCGGCCTGTCGCATGGATTCTGGATTTGACCCATGCACGCCGACACCAAACTTGTGAGGGTAATCTTTCATTTTTTGGAACCACGACGCCAAGACGTCCTCGGTCATCGTTGACGGTTGTTTGCCGAGGTTAACAATGTTGTCCCCATTTACATTGTTTTGACTAAAAGTGTCTCCCATCACGGCCTCCGTTCAATTATCATTTGGTTCGGGCCATTTATATTGTTCTGTTCGTAATGCTCTCCGCTGGGCCTTTGAGAATTGTTTAGGAAGCCGGTCTCCTGATTTTCGATTTTTCGAGGCTTCATCCAGATGCACCAGCACATAATACCCCATAGGATCAGGCCCAGAACAAGCGCCGCGATCGCTGTAGCCTGCCTTCCAGTGATGTTGACCTTCAACGCTTCTCCGATCGATTTCGCAGGTGCATCTAAGACACCCCAAGCGTCAAAGATCTTGCCAGCGAAAATGCTCAGGACGCCGGAGACCGCCGCACCGACAACGGTTACCGCCGTTTTGCTCGATAAGCTCATGCACACTCCCTGACGCCGGGCACAATCACACCTTTCGCACGATCGCCACGACTCGCCCGACAATATTCATCTCGCCATCATAGGCGACCTCTTCGGGCCAGTCGGGATTGATCGACAATATCCGCATCCCGCCCTCCTTGGTCGGCCGTAGCGCCTTGATCATCCCCATGCCGTGCATGTCGATCGCCCAGAACTGATCCCACATGCGCGGCGTATTCTGCATTGTGTCGATCAGCAGGATGTCATGCTCCAATATGGCGGGCATCATCGATATGCCGTTGCCCGTTGCCCAGAACAGATTGTCGAAAGGCGAGTCGCTAAACTGCCTTATCCACGCACGCGAAAAGGTGCGCATCCGGCTCTTCACGCTCATGTCGTGGATATAGGCACCGCCCAGCCCATAGGCGACGTTGAACTCGGCCAGCTCCACCGTGTCGCTATGGTCCGAAACGGCTGTCGGTTTATGTTCAAGAAGCTGATGTGGTTTGCTTAACTTCTTGCGACCTGTGCCCGCGCGGATGGCGGCGAGATCGTCTTCTGTGATTTCAGTGCCAGTATCATCGAACATGTCGATTTTTTCGTCAGTTAGGCCTGCAAGCCACCGCAGGTTGACGGCAAGATTTTCCGCAATTTTTGGAAGGAGCCGGGAGTTTCGAGTGGCACCCGTCAAAATTTGACTGATTGCTCCCTGAGTGGCCCCAACAGCTGCCGCCAAATCTTCTTGTGTCGAACCTATCTCTTCCATGCGCTCTCGCAGGCGGATCGCGGTCAGAGGGAGCTTTTGAGACATAGGTTTAGGGCATACCGAACGAGCGCTAATATTTATCATTAGTTTCCTCTTGACCGATCATTAGATCACTAATATGCACTAATGCATGAACATGAAACTCACCCGCTTTGAAGCGCTTAGGCTCGCAATTGAGGCCTACGGCACACAGGAGGCCGCCGCCGATGCGTTCGGGGTATCGCAGTCGTCCGTCAGCCGGTGGCTCAGTCATTCCAAACAGATGCCTGTTGATCATGTGCTGCAGGCGGAAGCGGATACCGGCATTTCCCGTCATATTCTGCGCCCCGATATTTATCCTGATGAGCCGAGCGCATCCCAGTCCCGCAGGATTTCCACGGATCAGTTCGCCGACATTCGTTTCGTAGGTACGGATCGTCGTGCAGGTAACGGCAATCGGGCTACCAATTTGGACAATGCGGGGGCAGTTGGGTGACCAAAGATCGTCGGCCTCTCACGCCCTATCGCGCGCTGTCCCGTATTGCCGACCTGCTGGGTTGGGATGGGTGCGCTGAAGTCATCGGCAAATCTGAATGGTCAGTTCGCAAATTTAGCGATCCCGACGCCGGGCGCTCGATTAGCCTGCACGACGCCATCAGGCTTGATATTGCATTTCGTAATGCGGGAGGATCTGGCGCACCCCTCTTTGAATGCTACGCCAGTCGGCTCGATCTCCTGTTCGGAACGGAAGATGGGCATCTTGCTTGCTTGCTCGACGTGTCTGGCAAAGCCGCCAAGGAAGCGGGGGAGGCTGTGGCGGCTGCATTGAACGCAGCCGCCAACACCTGCGATCCATCAGCTCGCCTCAAGGCTATCACTGAAATCGAAGAAGGCATTGCGGCTTTCCAAACGGTGCGTGCCACACTCGGACGGGGAGGCTTTGATGACCAAGGAGCGTGATCCCGCAACTGTTGAGCAGGCGGTTTTCCTCGTAAGCGAAAGGATCGGTTGGCAACGAATGGCCGAGATATGTGGTCTCCGGTCCGAACAGGCAGTTCGCTATTGGTCCGACCCCGATAATCCAACCTGCGTCACGGTTGAAAATGCAGCCAGGCTTGATGCCGCCTTTCTGCAGGATGGGGGGCTATATGCCCCGATAAGCTTGGCCATGGCTGCTCGTATTAGGCTGATCGTCGCGCAGGCTGAGTTGAACCAAATCGAACCGCATGATGCCGCCAGCCAGCTTGCGTTTTCAAGTGGGGCAGCCGTCGTCGAACTGATTGCGATGAATAACGCGCGCGGCCCCAAGGGATCGAAAATTCGGCAGCGTGCCAAGCGCGCAATGGAAAATGCTTTGATGGCTTTGTTGGGCGGCCTCGCCGCGCTTGACCTTCAGGAAAAGGGAAACCTGTCATGACCCGCCCTTTGATCGAAGCGCCCCTCCAATTCCGCACCAGCTCTGGCGGCGAACGCGCCAAGCATAATGCGCTGATCACCTGCCCGAAATGCGAAGCGCCCAGCTTCATCCGGCGCAGCACCCGCGTGACCGAACGGGTCAAGCATATCGACGCGCACTGCACGAACACCGGTTGCGGCCACACCTTCGGCCTCGAACTGGTGTTCCGCCATTCCTACAATCCCGGTCTGCTTGAACGGCCCGACCTCGATTTGCCGGTCTGTCCGCGCGATCAGGTGCCGCATATCCTGCCGCCAGAACGTGGCCGGGACGATCCGAACCAGATCACCATGTTCGGCTCCGGCTGACCGCCGCACCGCATCCATCGATCCAGACCAGATTTCAATGACGCCCGCGCTGCGGGCGAGGGGGACGCTTTGCCTGTTACCAATCAACCGCCCTGCGACGGCTGCGGCACCCGCTACCGCACTTTGTTCAACGCCTTCATGTCTGGTCGCGGTTTCGTCGCGCTCTGCGGCGCCTGCGTTGAACCCGCGCGCGGCCTGGCCCGCGCTTACACCGGTCCTTACCCGATCCGCTCACCCAAAACCAATGCACCTGACCTGCGCCTTATCGCCGGGGGCGCGCACCGGTGAGCCTTGAAGCCGACATTCTCAAAAGCCTGAACGACCGTTTCCGCTTCAAAAAGACGAAAGGGGATTGGCTGCAGGAAGGGATTTGCCCGGATTGCAAAAAGCCCGAACTCTTTTGTTCGGCCAAAGACCCCAAGATCGTCCGTTGCGGGCGGCAGGAACGCTGTGGTTGGGAAGACAGCGTCCGCAACCTGTTCCCCGACCTGTTCGAAAACTGGTCCAGGCGCTTCCCGGCGACCGATGCCAATCCCAACGCTGCCGCCGACGCCTATCTGTCACACGAACGCGGCTTCGATCTACAGCATCTGCGCGGTGCCTACACGCAGGAAACCTATGCGGAGGGCAACCAGTCGGCCGCGACCGTGCGTTTTCCCATCGGCCCGACCTATTGGGAACGCATCATCGATCGTCCCGGGCGCTTCGGCAAGAAGGCGCACTTCCAGCGCGGCGGCAAGCCCGGCGGGCATTGCTGGATGCCGCCCAGGCGCTCGATCGAGGACTACGCCCAGGCGGACAGCATCTGGATCTGCGAAGGCATCTTCAACGCCATTGCTCTCGACCAGGGCGCTGGCCAGCTCGCCGTGTCGGCCATGTCCTGCAACTACTGGCCCGAACATTTCCTTGATCAGGTCAAGGAAGCCCTGCGCACCCTGAAGCGCGCCACCCGACCCGAATTGGTCTTCGCCTTCGATCCCGGCGGCGCTGGCGTCAAATGGGCGCGCAAATTCGTCGACCGCGCTCATGTCGAAGGGTGGCAGGCCACAGCCGCGCAGGTCCGCCCTGATGGCGAAGGCACCACGCTCGACTGGAATGACCTCCTCCTGCGCCACCAGCAATGGAAGGATGATCCCGAACTCGCGCCCCTCGGCCCCGCGAAAATCGAGGAGTATCTGTGGAACGGCGCGGTCACCATTGCCAAGACGCCGCGCGAAAAGGCCAAGCTGATCTACGAACGCACGAAGCTGGCCAGCTTCGATTTCCGCCATGGCAACCGCCTGTGGTGGTGCCGCGTCACCTATGACGAAGATCAGACCCGCAACCTGCTGGTCGATGAAATCGCCAACTGCGCCTTTCGGATGCTCTATCGCGAACGGGACGAAGTTGCCGACGAAACCAACTATTTCCTGCAGGTCGATTTCCCTGATCAGCCCACGGTAAAAGCCCGCTTCACCGCCGCCGCCTGTTCCAACTCCGCTGAATTCAAGAAGCGGATGATGGCCTTTGCGGGCATGTGGAGCGGGACGGGCGACCAGCTGGACCGGCTGATCCGCAACCAGACGCGCAAGCTGAAGGTCGTCGAACCCATCCCCTTCACCGGCTATTCCGCGCCCCACCGCGCCTGGCTGTTCGGTGACTTTGCCGTGCGGGAAGGGCGCGTCGAACGGATCAACACCGAAAATTATTTCGACTTCGGCAAGCAGGCGGTGAAGCTGCGCAGCCCCGAAAAGCTGCTCGATATCCATTACGACCCCGACCGGATCAAATTCGATTGGGTCGATGACATTTGGACCGCCTTCGGGCCAAAGGGCCTGATCACGCTTTCCTTTTTCGTGATGAGCTTCTTCGCGGTGCAGATCCGCGAACGCAATAAATCGCTCGGCTTCCTTGAACTGACCGGCCCTCCCGGTTCCGGCAAATCGACCCTGATCGAATTCTGCTGGAAGCTGGCAGGTCGCGCCGGATATGAAGGCTTCGACCCGAACAAGGGCACCACCGCCTTTATCGCGCGCAGCTTCCTCAAGGTCAGCAACCTGCCGGTCGGCCTCATGGAAAGCGGCCGCGACGAAGAAAAGCGCAGCGGCAATCGCCAGTTCGATCCCAACGAACTGCTGATCCTCTACGGCGGACGCTCCCCGCGCGGCCTGGGCCAGAAGTCCGGCGGCTATGAAACCACCGAGCCGCCCTTTCTCGGCTCGATCTACCTCATGCAGAATGAACGGATCGACGCCCATCCGGCGGTGCTGGAACGGCTCATGTCCATGGCGATCGACAAGTCGCGCTGGTCCGAAACGACCCGCGACGCCGCCATCAGGCTTGAACAATGGCCGATCGAGGACGTGTCCGGCACCATCGTTCATGTCGTGCGGAGCGAGGCGAAATTCCTCCCCTTCTTCTTTGAACGCTTCACCCACCACGATCGGGACATGCCCAAGCGCGTTCCCGGCCTGGTCAACAGCCGCCCGATAAAGACCCATTCGCAACTTGCCGCCGCCGTCGAAGCGCTGCCCCGGCTGTTCCCCACCATTCGCCCCGAATGGACTGCCGAAACGCTCCAGATGGTCGATGCCATGGCGCTCGATCGCCAGAACAGTTGCGGCGGCGACCACCCGCTGGTGTCCCGCTTCTGGGAACAGGTCGATTACCTGCTCGATCGCGAACGCACGGACGATCACGCCAGCGGCAAATCGCTCAACCAGCACCGCGATCCCAACCTGATTGCCATCCGCCTGGTCGATTACGAAGCCCGCTGCCGCAACGCGGGCCTCCAGCCCCCTGAAATGGACAAGCTGCGTAAACTGCTGCGCGGCTCCAAGTCGCGCAAGTTCGTCGCGACCAAGCCCGTCAACAACCCCGTGGAGCATGTCGTCCACTGCTGGGTCTTCGACAATCCCCAAAAGCCGGAGAATATCCTGTGACCAAGCGAAGCATCGCCGGGCCGTCGCATGCCGACGCCGCCATCCCCAGCACCTTCATCTGCGCCGCCTGTGAAGCCGAACATATCAGCGCCGACGCCACCCTGCCGCAGGGCTGGGCGATCCGCCACGGCGTCGCCCGCTGTCCCGACTGCCGTCCCACTAAAAGGAGATTGCCATGTCACGCATCCACCGTTGCGACGTCCCCGGCTGTACCCGCACCCGCGCCAGCTGGCAGCGCCTCTGCACCCCATGCTTCGAAGCGCTCCCGCGCGAAATCCGCAACCGCATCATCGAAACCCGCCGCCTCGGCCGCAACCCGGACTGGCGCGCCGCCTGCAAAAAAGCAGCCCGCTACCTCGCCCAGATCGCGCGCCCA
Organism: Sphingobium sp. JAI105; assembly: GCF_015752145.1. Classification (NCBI taxonomy): domain Bacteria; kingdom Pseudomonadati; phylum Pseudomonadota; class Alphaproteobacteria; order Sphingomonadales; family Sphingobiaceae; genus Sphingobium; species Sphingobium sp. JAI105. The sequence goes on from NZ_JADOUC010000001.1 coordinate 26,292, forward strand.
CCCCGTGCGCCCATCCGCCCACGGGTAACCCCGCAACAAGCCTTCGCCAATCAGCAGCGCCTGCTCGGTGAGCAGGACTGAAGCGGAAAGATACGCTCATGATCCACGTCATAATGCCCCGCAAGTGCGGCAAAACCACTGGGCCGGTCTCGCTGGTGACACCCGACGATATCGCCGTCGCCCGCATCGCACTCTATGTTGCCTCGATCCTCCGCAATGTCGATCAGGTGGCTCTGCGCGATCTGAGTGACCGCTTGGCTACCGCCGCGCGCGATGATTGCATCCCCCGCTATGCCGACAACAGCCAGCTCGTCCGCATCATGCAGCGGCTTGGCTGGCGTAAACACGGTTATGTCGGGGAGGGGCGCGGTCGCAGCCCACTCTACCGCCGTGTCTCCAGCGGTGTCCTAACCCCGATCCGCCGCCCGGCGCCTGCGCCTCGACCCGCGCCGATGGGTGACGAATGCCCTTGCGAAGATTGCGCAGGTCCACACTCGGCAGGTGCGCCGCGATGACGCCCCCCCCTCCCGTTCACCCCGCCGCCGCCCTCGCAATCGGTATCGCATCCGCCTTGCTCTGGCTGGCCACATTTCCCGCGCTTCGCTGGCTTTGCATCAGCGTCGACAGCCTTTTTTCAAGGATTATCCCGTGAAAGATCATCCCCGCACACGAACCGGCTTTGACGCCGATGACCTTCCCGCACCCAATTGCTGGCGGACGACAGAACTCGCGATCCTCGATCGCGAATATCCCACCGGCGGCTCCGCTACCGTGCATCGCCTGCTGCCCCACCGGACGCGCCGGACCATCCAGCAGGTCGCCTGGACACGCGGCATCCGCAAACAGCGCCGACAGGCGCAAGGGGAAGCCCGCGCATGATTACCGATCAGCAAAAGGTCGATCTGCAGATGCTCTGGCTCAATGGCTGGCCCGTCTATTCGGCGGCGACGCAGCTGGGCATCCGCCATTCGATCGCGCGCCGCCTCATCGACAAGACGAAGCGGCAGCTCACCCGCGACGGCAAGCCATGGCCTCGCGCCCTCGGCCCGACCGAGCGCCCCTTGGCAACCCTGGTGTTGCCCAAGAGGACGGCACCTCCGAGATTGGCAACACCGCCTGCGCCGCCAGCCCCGCCGCCTCCGCCACCATCGGTGCCTTTGGCCGCGCCGCCCGCCCAACCCGCCCCTCCATCGCGCGCCCGCCCGACGTTCGAAGAACAACTCGCCCGCATCGCCGCCGGCGCGCGCCTGACCCGCAAATTCAAGCCGCCGAGCCCCGACCACCCCTTCACCCTGGGCGGCGTCGGCTCCTCCCTGCTCTGAAAGGTAACCCGCATGACTAGATTCACTTTGATCCACGGCCCGATTCGCAGCGGCAAGACATTCCATAGCGATAAATTCCGGCGGCACTTTCATTGCCACGCGGCAATCGACCTGGACGACCTCCCCAAACTGCATCGCAAGGCTCAAAAAGATGGCCTGCTGTTGCTGACCAATTTGGCACCAGACATCGCAGAAAAGCGCATTCGCGAAATAGTGCGTGATGCTGATATCGACATCATCGACATCAAGACTGCCCGCCGCGCCATTGGTGTGTCGGCAGCGTGGGAGGGCGCACAATGAAAGCCCTCACCATCTGGCAGCCATGGGCTTCCCTCATCATCGCCGGGGCAAAGCCCTATGAATTCCGCAAAAACCGCGCACCGCGTTCGATCATCGATCAGCGCATCGTCATCCACGCCGGAAAACACGCCATTGAGCGGGATGAAGTGGAGGATATGCTCTGCCTCCTGACTCTGCGCCACGAACCCGATTTCACGCAGGACGCCGCCCAACTCTGCCTTCATCCCAGTAAGGCCATCCCCGTGCTGGAAGCATTCATGCGCGGCGAACTGCCCATTGGCGCGGGAATTGGCACCGCGATCGTCGGGCCATCGCGAATAGGCACAGACATCGCAGCCGAATTTGGCGTCACCCGCGCCAACGACAGCATCCGTGATGACCAGGCAAATTGGGGCTGGTCGATGCTGGACGTGCAAGAATGGAACGCACCGGTCCCCGCGCGCGGGATGCAAGGCCTGTGGCCATGGCCTGCCGCCGCCAGCTTCGCGGGGACGCTATGACCCAGCCCTTCGACCAATTCACCCGCTGGCTCTGCCCAAAATGCGGACTTGCCGGAATAGACAGCTGGAACAAGGCGCTGTTCGACGGCATCGATCATGGCGATGCACCGCTGCCCGATCCATGGATTTTGGGCACGCAATGCGACCGCTGCGTTTGGCCATGCGTGGTCAGCTACGCGAGATTTGACGTGCAGCCCACGGCGATCTTCGGCCCTTTATCAGCCGGGGCCGGATGCTTCGCCTATGAAGATAAGGCGATGGCTGCAATCTTGGCCGACCGCACCGCTGGCGAAATGCTGGCTCCCTCCGATCGACGCGATTTTGACTGGAGCCGGGGATGCTTGGCGGCAAGGGGGCAACTCCAATGACCGTCCCCGCCTTTCAAAAATCCTTCGTCGGCTTCGACCCGGCAAAGTCCGGCAGCGAACGCCATGTCGTGTCGATCGCGAGGCAGAATGTCGTGATCGCAACCCTCTACTGCGGCGACGCCTACGTCATCCGCCCGACGCTCGGCTTCATGGACGCCGACGTCATGGACCCGCCCTATGTGATCCGCGCCACCGGCGCGGGCAAATACCGCAAGCGCCGCCCGATGTTCGATCAGCTGATCGCCGACAATCTGCATCAGGGCTTCGACATGGACATCATCAACCCGCAGACCTGCGGCGCGGCGATCGTCTTTGCCCATAATGATCAGCTGGCCCAGCTACTTGCCCGCATTCAGGCCTTCCATCGCCATGCCCTGTGCGTCTGGCAAAAGACCAACCCGCAGCCCGTCGCCAACAAACATTATCGGCCTGACGTGGAATTCTACGTCCACGCATGGCAGCGCGGCTATCACCCTCAGGGCGCGGCCACCGACAAGCTGCGCGTCAGCCGCATTACATCCCCGCGCGGCCCGGCCCGCTTCGACCATCCCACCACCAAGCCCGACGAACTCATGACGAAGATCATGCGCAACGTCGCCGGTAACAGGATCTGCGACCCCTTCATGGGAACCGGCAGCACCGGCGTCGCCGCCATCCGCGCGGGAAAACACTTCGTCGGCATCGAACACAACCCCCGCCATTTCGAAACCGCCGTCACCCGCATCACCGCGGCGATCGAGGAGATGAACAATGCCGACTGATTGGGCCTGGCATGCAGGCGTCGAAGGCGAATGGTCCTACGACCTCGCCACGGAAGAGCCGACCCGCGAAGCCGCTATCGCGCAGGCGCTCCGCAATGCGGAAGATGGTGAAACCATCCAGATCGTAGAAGCGAGAATGTCGACCGCTCTTAAATATGACGACGCAGACGAAATCCCGTTCACCCACACCCGCAACCACGAAATCATCGGGACAAAGGGACCGGCGGGACTGATCGGCGGTACCGCATGACCGACCCAATCGCTGACATCCGCGCCCGCTTCGCGACGATACTCGCCGAAGTCGAAGGCGCGCTGGCGCGCCGCGAAGAACAATATCCCGCTCTCGTGCAGGCAGGCCGCATGGACCAGCAGGCCGCAATCCGCGAGATAGAGATATGGAGCGCCATCGTTGCCGACTGGCAGCGCGTCGTGACCGGCATTGGGCCGCAAGGCACACAGGCGACCCTGCAGGAAAAGATCGAGATACTGATCGAAGGCATCGCCCGCTATGGCCCCGCGCTCGGCCGCGAGATCGCCACCCTGTCAGACAACATCCGCCAGGACTGTCTGGAGATCAGCGATCACGCCTACCTGGCCGATCGCCACGGCCAGCGCGTCGCCCGCTACATCGAACTGGCCACCAGTCGCGACCGCCTCATGGATATGGCGATCCTCTACCACAGCGAACTGCCCGGCGCGCCGCTTTGGCGCGGCTTCTGGCGCGGCATCGACGCCTATCTATCCTTCCATCAAAACGCCCGCACCGCCGGAGCGCAGCGCGAAGCGGCATGACGTCATTGAGCATCCTAGATTTGGCAATTGCCATTGCGGACGACATGGCCGCCGAGGATGCTACACGCGAAGCCGAATCGCGCGGAAAGGGAATGCATGAGCTGGGCACCGGAAGGCCGTCGCGTCGCCATATACGCGCGCTTCAGCACGGACATGCAGAACGCCCTGTCAGCCGAAGATCAGATCAGGCTGTGCAAAAGCTACGCTGATCGGCAGGGGTGGGTGGTAGTCGATGCCTATTCCGACGCCGCGATTTCCGGCCAGAACAACCACCGCCCCGGATTAAACGCCATGCTTGCCGCCGCCGATCGGCGCGACGTAGATATCATTCTGGCTGAATCGCTCGACCGCATAGCCCGCGACCTGGGCGACACCGCCCATATCTTCAAACGCCTCGAATTTGCCCGCGTTGCCCTGTTCACCTGCGCCGACAACCGTGTGACGGAAATGCATATCGGCTTCATTGGCACGATGAGCGCGCTGCAGATCCGCGACCTCGGCGCGAAGGTGCGGCGTGGATCGGTCGGTCAGGTATCGCGGGGCAAGGTGCCTGGCGGTCGCTGCTATGGCTATGATGTCGCCCCTGTGATCCATGCCGACGGCAGTGTGGAATACGGCCACCGCAAGATAAATGAGGACCAAGCCGCGATCGTGCGCCGCATATTTGCTGAATATGCAGCGGGCGAAACGCCCCGAACGATCGCCCATGGCCTTAACCGCGACGGCATTCCATCCCCGCGCGGGTCGGAATGGCGGGCATCCACGATCAACGGATCAGCCGCCCGCGACTATGGCATATTGCGCAACCCCATTTATGTCGGCCGCATCCGCTATGGCCGCGTCCGCATGGTGCGCGATCCTGAAAGTCGCAAACGCTTGTCGCGCGTAGATCCGGCACCCGACCTGACAGAAGGAGCTGCACCCCATTTGCGCATCATTGACGATGCGATCTGGGAAAAGGTGCAGGCCCGCAAGCAGGCGGGAGAGCGTGTCCCATATAATTTGCAGCGCGGGCCGCGCCACCTGCTCAGCGGGCTGGTCCGTTGCGGACAGTGCGGCGGCACTTATGCTGTGATTTCCAGCGGCAGGTGGGGTTGTATGCGCCACCGCGAATCTGGCTCATGCACCAATGGCCGCCGCATAGGCACCGATCGGCTTGAACAGCGCGTATTTACCGGCCTTCAGGCTCAGCTGCTTGCCCCGGATGTCATTAGCGCCGTCGTCAAACGCTATCATGATGAACGCACCCGCTTGCGCGCGCAGCTGCAATCCTCCCGCTTTACGGCGGAACACCGGGTGGACCAACTCAAGGAAGAGATCCGTAATCTGGTCAATGCACTGGCCGCCGGGGCAGACGTTCAGGAAATCCGCGACGCGATCGAGGATCGCAAGGCAGCGCTTGCGCAGGTCGAAGCGATCCTGGCCGAACATGATGCGCTGCCAGCCATCATCCTGCATCCCCAGATCGTCACGGAATATCGCCGCCGCATCGACCTTCTTGGTCGCGCCATCGCCCAGGGCGAAAAGGCAAAGCGCTTCCTGCCTATAATCCGCAGCCTGATAGAAAGCGTCATCATCAACGACGCCCCCAACGCACCCGACCGGGCATCGCTGGAAGTAATAGGCAGCCTTGCAAGTGTCCTGGCCATAGCCACCGGCCAAAATCCCACAAAACCATCCCGGATGATTCAAGTGGTAGCGGAGGAGGGACTTGAACCCCCGACACGCGGATTATGATTCCGCTGCTCTAACCAGCTGAGCTACTCCGCCCCATGGGGCCGCGCGGGGCGTGTGGCCCTGCGGTGAGGCGGCGCTATACGCAGCAGGGGCGGGTCGGTCAACGGGGGTAATGCGGGTAGAACGCAACTTATTTGCGACGCACGCTCCAGCCTGGCGGCAGGGCCGCAGGATAAGCCGCGATCGTGCCCGAATCGATCGCGCCGACGGCTTCGTTCACCAGCGGGCCAAGCTGGCTCATGTCCGCATTATGGCCCGCGCCCGGCATGGTCAGCAAGGTAGCGGGCGTCTCCGCGGCATCGAACAGCGCGTCGGCCTGACTCAATTCCACCCGGTCGTCGGCAGTGCCCAGCATCATCACCAGCGGAGCGTGGATCTTGGTCGCGGCATCCAGATTGTTCCATTTGTCTGGCAGCAGCAGGCCGATTGCGCCCGGTGCCGATTCCGCCAGCTTGTCGAAGGTCGACAGGGTGACCACACCGGTTACCGGCGCTGTCGCCCCGACATGCAGCGCCACCGCGCCGCCCAGCGAATGGCCGACCAGAAAGACATGGGCGTCCGTTCCGACAAGTTGCCGCGCCCGCGCGACGAAGGCGCGGCCATCGGCCACCAGTCCTGCCTGTGTCGGGCTGCCCGGATTGCCGCCAAAGCCGCGATAGGACACGACGATGACATGATCGCCATGCCCAGTCAGATGTTCGGCATAGCGGGCGGCGACCCCCTGGTTCGATCCGCGCCCGTGGAAGAAGAGGATGACGTCATGATCGCCTGGATCACCCGGCCAATAATAGCCGGTCAGCGACAAACCGTCCTCGGTCCGTACCGGCAAAGGCTGGGGCGGCGCCTTGGTCCATTGGGCGACGCTGATGGGCGTGGCGTCGGCCTTGTATATCTGTTCGCGTATGCCCGAAGCGCAGGACGCCAGCATCAATGCCGCCGCGACCAGCCCTGTTTTTCTGCCCTGCATCATCATTCCCATGCCGTTTGGAGGCGGGAATAGCGTAATGGCGGGCGTCTGCGCGATTTTTCTGTTGCAATCTTTTTTGCGCCACGTCCTAATGTTGCAACGCACAACCAGCCATATTGGCTGAGGGAGGATCGACAACTTGCCCTTCCATGAAATGTTTGAGCCTGATGGTTCGATACGCCCCTGCTACGCTGAAGTGCAGAAATGGGTGGAGCGAACGGGCATTTCCGGGCTTAACCGTCGACTGGACGAGGCAGAGGCGATCTTCCGCCGCATCGGCATCACCTTTGCCGTCTATGGGGAGGGGGGCGATCCTGAACGACTGATCCCCTTCGACCTGCTGCCGCGCATCTTCACCGCGCAGGAATGGCGTGTGCTGGACAAGGGCATTCGCCAGCGCGCCCGTGCGCTCAACGCCTTCCTGCACGACGTCTATCATCGCGGGGAGATTGTGAAGGCCGGCATCATGCCCGCCGACATCATCTACCAGAACAGCGCCTATCTGGCCGAAATGGCCGACTTTTCGCCCCCCGGCAAAGTCTATAGCCATATTGTGGGCATCGACATCGTTCGCACCGGGCCGGGCAGTTTCGAAGTGCTGGAGGATAATTGCCGCACCCCGTCGGGCGTGTCCTACATGCTCGAAAATCGCGACATCATGACGCGCATGTTCCCTGAACTGTTCGCGCAGGGAATTGTCGCGCCGGTCGACGACTATCCCGCCGAGCTGTTGAAGAGCCTGAAAGAAGTCGCGCCGCCCGCCTGCACCGGCGATCCGGTCGTCGTCGTGCTGACGCCCGGATCGCTCAACAGCGCCTATTATGAGCATAGTTTCCTCGCCGACCTGATGGGCGTCGAACTGGTCGAACCGGCGGACTTGTTCGTCGATGAAGGCCGGGTGTGGATGAAAACCACGCTGGGACCAAAGGCCGTCGACGTCATCTATCGCCGTATCGACGACGAATATCTCGACCCGCTGGTGTTCCGCCCGGACAGTCTGCTGGGCGTGCCGGGCATTTTCAACGTCTATCGTAATGGCGGCGTGACGCTGGCTTCGGCACCCGGATCGGGCATCGCCGATGACAAGGCGGTCTATATCTACGTGCCCGAAATGATCCGCTTCTATCTGGGCGAGGTGCCGATCCTGGACAATATCCAGACCTGGCAATGCAGCAAGCCGGACGAATGCGCCTATGTGCTGGAAAATCTGCACGATCTGGTGGCCAAGGAAGTCCATGGATCGGGCGGCTACGGCATGTTGATCGGGCCGAAATCGTCGAAAGACGAAGTGGAGGCCTATGCCGCGCGCATCCGCGCCGATCCGGGCAAGTTCATTGCGCAACCGACGCTGGACCTGTCCACCGTCCCCACGCTCGGCCCCGCCAGCGTCGTGGGTCGTCACGCCGATTTCCGTCCCTATTGCCTGGTCGGCAAGCAATTGCGGCTGGTGCCGGGCGGCCTGACCCGCGTTGCGCTGACCGAAGGGTCGCTGGTCGTCAATTCCAGTCAGGGCGGCGGCGTGAAGGACACATGGGTCATGCAGGATTGATGATGGCTCGCCACACACACCCACATCCGTTCGGGCTGAGCTTGTCGAAGCCCTGCACGTCTCTTCAAGAAAGAACAGCCGCCTTCGGCGAAGCTCAGGACAGGCTTCGACAGGCTCAGGGCGAATGGGGAAGGGGGTATCCCACATGCTGAGCCGGACCGCCGAAAATCTCTACTGGATGGCGCGCTATATGGAGCGGGCCGAAGCCACCGCCCGGCTGCTGACCATGGGGCAGCGCATGGCGATATTGCCCGGCGCGCATCATCGCGACGAATGGCGTTCCGTCGTGCGCGCAACTGGCAGCGGCCACCAGTTTCCCGAAGGGGTGCAGGTGACGGAAAGCGATGTCGTCTCCTTCCTGATGCTGGACCTCGACAATCCCAGCTCGATCCGCTCCTGCCTGCTCAAAGCGCGGTCCAACGCCAAATCGGCGCGCACCATGCTGACGCAGGATATGTGGGAAGCCTTGAATGATGGCTGGCGCAAGCTGGACAGCTATGATCTGTCGGAAGCGCGGCAGCAACTTCCGGTCCTTATCGACTGGGTCAAGACCCGCGTCATGACCTTTCGCGGTGCCACCCATTCGGGCCAGCTGCGCAATGAAGGCCATGATTTCCTGCGCTGCGGCTCCGCGCTGGAACGGGCGCAGATGACGCTGCGGCTGCTTGACGTCAAATATTATGTCCTGCTGCCGGAAACCGAAGTCATCGGCGGCAATCGCGACCATTATCAATGGACATCGGTGCTGCATGCGCTGTCGGGCAGCCGTGCCTATCATCATGTCTATGGCGGCACTTATACGCCGTGGCAGATCACCGATTTCCTGATGCTCAACCGCATGTTTCCGCGCAGCGTCGCCTATTGCTACGACCAGCTGGCCTATCGCCTGCACCGGCTGGAAGGGTGGCACGGCACGCGCAATCCCTGCCATGAGACGGTGCAGCAGATGGTGACCGCGCTCGAACAGCTCGACAGTGGGGAAATCTTCCGCTTCGGCCTGCATGAAACGGTGCAGCATGGCCTGCAAATGACCAATCAACTGGGCATGGAAATCGCCCAGGCCTATCATTTCGGCTAGAAGGGGGAAGGGGGGCCTTTCATGAAATTGCTTGTCCGCCACCAGACCGTCTATCGCTATGACGCATCGGCAGGGCGCGTGGCGATGCGGCTGAAGCTGATGCCGGTTGATACCCCGGCGCAGACCGTGCTGGATTGGCAGGTCAGCGTGAATGGCGATGTGCTGACGGATTTTCGTCCCAACAGCTATGGTGAGATGGAAACGATCTGGATTCGCCACGATCGGCAGGACAATGCCGTCATCGTCGCCGAAGGGCTGGTCGAAACCCGCGAGACTCACGGAGTCGTCGGTGCGCCCGTCAGCCGGGTCAATCCGCGCTATTTCCTGCGCGAAACGCCACTCACCCGCGCGTCGGACGGTATCGCCGCCATGGCCCGCGCCACGCCAGAAGGCGATGGCCCGCTCGCCCGGCTGCACGCGCTGTCCGCCGCCGTCATCGACGCCGTTGGCTATCGCGCGGGCGTCACGACATCGGCCACCACCGCCGCGCAAGCCTTTGCGCTGGGGGCAGGGGTGTGTCAGGACCATGCCCAGATTTTCATCGCCGGGGCGCGTTCGCTCGGCATCCCGGCGCGCTATGTGTCGGGCTATCTGCTGGCTGGTGATGGCAGCGAATTGCACGAAACCCATGGCTGGGCCGAAGCATTGGTGCCCGAACTGGGGTGGGTCGGCTTCGATCCGTCCAACCGTGTCTGCGTGACCGAACGCTATCTGCGCGTCGCCAGCGGACTGGACGCGGATGAGGCCGCGCCGATCCGGGGCACGATCACGGTTGCGGGCGATATCTCGATTGACGCGGACGTCCGTATCGCGCAGGCGGTTGATGGCGTCGAGGAACGGCAGTTGCAGCGGCAACAGCAGCAGTCTATCCCGCCGTCCAACGCGCAGCTTTGATTCAGCTTTCGGGGACCGGGACGAATGACCTATTGTGTGGCGGTGCGGGTTGACCAGGGGCTGGTCATGCTGTCCGACACCCGCACCAATGCGGGCATGGACAATATCGCCCGCTTTCGTAAGAGCTTCACCTATCTGGTCGAGGGCGAACGGGCGATCACCCTGCTTTGTTCAGGTAACCTGTCGATCACGCAGGGGGTGAAGGCCACGCTCAGCAAGGCGATCAAGGACGCCAAGCTCGACCCCGACATCGAAACCATCCTCAATTGCAGCACCATGCACCGCGTCGCGCAGATCGTGGGCGATGCGATGCGCGCGATGCAGACGCGATACCGCGAAAGCATCGAAATGGGCGGTTCGGGCGCCAGCGCCTCTATCATGATCGCGGGCCAGCGCCGGGGCGGCAAGCCGCGGCTCTACCTCGTCTACAGCGCGGGCAATTTCATCGAAGCGACCGAGGACACGCCTTTCTTCCAGATCGGCGAGCATAAATATGGCAAGCCGATTCTGGACCGCATCATCACGCGCGACACGACGCTGGAGGACGCGACGAAGGCGGTGCTGGTGTCGATGGATTCGACCCTGCGCTCAAACCTGTCCGTCGGCATGCCGCTTGACCTGACGGTCATCCCGACCGACAGGTTCGACTTCCGCGTCCGCACCCGCATCGAAGCCGACAATGAAGAATTCGCCATGATCTCCCAGGGCTGGAGCGCCGCGCTGCGCAAGGGTTTCGAGGATTTGCCCAACGTATTGGATTGAGCAGGGCCGGAGGGGGAGGCGACGCGGCCCCGTTTTCGCCACAGGGCTGCGCTGATCGACGGCGGCGGATGGATCATCCCTCTCGCTACCCACACCCCCGCTTCGCACCGCCCAAGCAAATCCTTCGCTTGCCTGCGCGCCGTCACCGCCTATCTCTCCCATCAACACGAATCGCAGCTGAAAGCCTGATATGACCGCCACCCATTCGACCCGTATGCTCATCCTCGGTTCCGGCCCGGCTGGCCTGTCCGCCGCCATTTATGGCGCGCGTGCGGGACTGGCGCCGATCGTGGTGCAGGGGATGCAGCCGGGCGGGCAGCTCACCATCACCACCGACGTCGAAAATTACCCCGGTTTCAAGGATGTGATCCAGGGGCCATGGCTGATGGAGCAGATGCAGGCGCAGGCCGAGCATGTCGGCGCGCAGATGATGTATGACCAGATTGTCGATGTGGACCTGGCGCAGCGGCCCTTTCGCCTGACCGGGGACGGCGGCGTGGTCTATGTCGCCGATACGCTGGTCATCTGCACCGGCGCGCAGGCCAAATGGCTGGGCGTAGAAGGGGAAGAGCATTTGCAGGGCAAGGGCGTCAGTGCCTGCGCCACCTGCGACGGCTTTTTCTATCGCGGCAAGAAGGTCGTCGTGATCGGCGGCGGCAATACCGCAGTCGAGGAAGCGCTGTACCTCACCAACCACAGCCATGACGTCACCCTGATCCATCGCCGAGACACGCTGCGCGCCGAAAAGATCTTGCAGGAACGGCTCCACGCCCATCCAAATATCAAGGTGCTGTGGAACAAGGCGGTCGATAAATTTGTCGGCGGCGGCACGCCTGAAGGGCTGGTCGGCGTGGACCTTATCGACACGGTAACCGGCGAAAAGTCGCATGAGCCGACCGACGGCGGCTTCGTCGCGATCGGCCATCATCCCGCGACCGAACTCTTTACCGGCAAGTTGCCGATGGATGAGGGCTATTTGCTGGTCGAAAAGGGCACCACCCGCACCTCGATCCCCGGCGTGTTCGCGGCAGGCGACGTGACCGACAAAATCTATCGCCAGGCGGTGACCGCGGCGGGCATGGGCTGCATGGCGGCGCTGGACGTGGAAAAATTCCTGGCCGAAGCCGATTTTGAGGCGATGGTCGAAGCGTGACTACTTGCCGTTCGGGCTGAGCGAAGTCGAAGCCTTCCACTGAGCGGAGCGAAGTGGTCTCCCTATCGGTTGGCCGAGCCCTTCGACTTCGCTCAGGTCGAACGGATATTACTGCGCCACCTTGCTCCGCGCAAAGGCGACCAGCGATCCGAACGTCTCGAACGTGTCGCCGTCGATGTCGTCATCCTCGATCAATATGTCGAAACGATCTTCCATCTCGGTCAGCAAGCCAGCAACCGCCATCGAATCCAGCTCCGGCAGCGCGCCGAACAGGGGCGTGTCAGCCGCGAACCCGTCGACCTGATCCTGCGAAAGGCCCAGCACGTCGCGCAACAGCGCCCGCGTCAGAAGCTCGATGTCATCGGTCCGGTCGACCGGCTGAGGAGATTGCGCCCGCATGATGGGCGTCGTCCTAGTCATTCCCGCCCTATCCGACAAGCGCGGAAATGGCTGTCCGGGCCGCAGGCAGCCAGTTGGACGCATGGCGCGGGTTGAAGGCGTCGATGCGGTGGAGCGGTACTCGCTCCTCCATCCAGTCGCTCTTGTAGGGATTGTCGCCTGTGCCATAGTCGATCGTCGCGACCCGATCGCCATCGATCGCTTGGGCAAACATCGCATGGCTCAGCAGCGTGCCGGGCGATCCCGCGTCATGAGCGCGATCATGGGACAGTTTGTGGATGAGCGCGACGCCATTTTCCACCGTCCATAATTGGGTGGCGACCGCGCGGCCCCTGTTCCCCTCGGCCTCCCGCGCAAAACCCAGCCGCAACGTCCCGGCTTCGCTTTCCTGCTGGACCAGCGCGCGCAGGAAATTCAGACCGGGTTCCGCCTCCTTCCAGCTGCGCCCGTGCACATCGACATAGTCGCGCCACAGATCGTCGGTCAGCCGGTCGCTGATCGACAGGTCATAGCGGTTGGCCCGCGCCCGGCGCCTGACGAGCGTGCGCAGCCGACCGGGGCGGCTGGCCCAATAGGTCGCGAAATCCCGCCCGGCGATCGGCAGAATATGCCGCCCGCCCATTGGCCGCGACAGCGCAAACCATCCGGTCCGGCGCAGGCTGGCCAGCAGTTCGACGCTCGATTCGACCGGATAGAGGTCGATCTGGCTGGCGCTGCGCAACAGGTGGCGGCTCAAAGTGTCGAGCAGGTGCGCCCGCTGCGCCGCATCGGGCTTGCCCGTGAAAAGCGGCGACCAGTCGAAACTATACCAGTTGGCCAGCGCAGACAGACGACGGCTTTCATGTTCCAGCAGGAACAGCCAGGCCTGTGCGCCATTATCTTCTGACATGACCACCCGCACCGGGACATCGGCCAGACAATGACGATGCAGCAGATCGAACCAGTCGAACCGGCCAAACAAGCCGGGCATGGCGTCGCGGTCGAGACGGCCTTGCAGCGCGTCCCGCACTTGCGCGAGGCTGTGATATTCCCTTGTCGTCGGCAACCGACTATCTCCGCATGCGTGAAGGTGAGGCTTAGGGGCAAAGTCTGGAAATGGAGTTAAGCATGCGCCAGACAGACCAGACCATGGCGATCCTGCCGATCGACCACCTGCTGCTGCGTGGCTATCGGGACCGGGCGGCGCTGGACGGGCGGTCGGGCAGCTATAATTTTGCCGAGCTGGAAGAAACGCTGGGGCGGCTTGCAGGCTGGCTGGCGGGGTTTGGACTGGAACCGGGTGCACGGGTGGCGAGCTGGATCGCCAAGGGGCCGGTGGCGGCGCTGATGCCGCTCGCCGCGCCGCGTGCGGGTTTTGTCCATGTCCCGGTCAATCCGCTGCTCAAACATGCGCAGGTGGCGCATATTCTGGCCGATAGCGGCGCGGCGCTGTTGATCGGCACGACGGCGCGACTCGCGACGCTGGCACCGGGCGATGTGCCGCAGGGGTGCCAGTTGCATCGGGAGGATGACGCCGCCTGCGCCATGAGTGGGGGGGCGGCGCTTGCCCCCTCGACCGCGACCCCGGACGATCTCGCCGCCATCCTCTACACCAGCGGATCGACCGGGCGGCCCAAGGGGGTGATGCTCAGCCACGCCAATCTCTGGCTGGGCGCGGTCGCGGTCGCCGACTATCTGGGTCTGACGCCGCAGGACCGCACCGCCTGCGTCCTGCCGTTCAGCTTCGATTATGGCCAGAATCAGCTGCTCTCAACCTGGTTTGCCGGCGGCTGCGTCTATCCGCTCGACTATCTGACGGCCCGTGACGTCATGAAGCTGGTCGACCGGCGCGACATCACGACGCTGGCTGGCGTACCACCGCTCTGGGTTCAACTGACCGAACTGGATTGGCCGCCGGAGGTCGCGGCCAAACTCAAACGCCTGACCAACAGTGGTGGCGCGCTGACCCGGCCGCTGGTAGCCCGGCTGCGCGCGCTGTTTCCCAAGGCCGATCTTTATCCCATGTACGGCCTGACCGAAGCCTTCCGCTCCACCTACCTGCCGCCCGCCCTGGTTGAGAGCCACCCCGACTCGATGGGGTCGGCGATCCCCTTTGCCGAGATACTGGTGGTCCGCCCCGATGGCAGCATCACTGACGATGACGAACCGGGCGAACTGGTCCATTGCGGCCCGCTCGTCGCCCAGGGGTATTGGCGCGACGCGGCCCGTACCGCCGAGCGCTTCAAGCCCGCGCCATCCGCTTCCCGCTATGGCGGCATGGCGGTCTGGTCCGGCGACACGGTGCGACGCGATGCCGATGGCCTGCTCTATTTCGTCGGGCGCGACGATGCGATGATCAAGTCGGCGGGCAACCGGATCAGCCCGACCGAGATAGAGGAGGCTGCGGTGGCGGTGCCGGGCGTCGCCGAAGCGGTGGCGCTGGGGGTGAAGGATGAACGGCTGGGGCAGGCGGTCAAATTGCTGATCCGCTCCGCCGACCCGGACGTGGCCCAGGCGGTCGCCACGCACATCAAGGCGGAACTGCCCAATTTCATGCAACCGCGCGAAATCCTTGTGCTGGCGGCATTTCCCCGCAATCCCAACGGCAAGATTGATCGAGTCGCGCTGGCGCGGGAGTATGGCATTTGAAACCGATGGGACCGATCCCGGCCTGGTTTGCGGGCGAAGAGGGGATGCTGCTGATCGGCGGCTATGGCGCGGCGAGTCTGGTCGACGAAGTGGGCGATACGCCGCTCTTTGCCTATGACATGGACATTGTCCGGGCGCAGATCCGCCGTTTCCGCGAAGCCATGCCACAGGCGCTTCACCTCCATTATGCGATCAAGGCGAACCCCTATGCGCCGCTGCTGACGGCGATGGCGGAGCAGGTGGACGGCTTCGACATTGCGTCGGGCGGTGAGTTGGAGATGGCGCTGGCGGCGGGCATGGACCCGGCACGGATCAGCTTTGCCGGGCCGGGCAAGCGCAATGACGAACTGGAAGCGGCGATCTTTGCCGGGGTCACGCTGAACCTTGAATCCGAAGGGGAGGGGCGGCGCGCGCTCGCCATCGGCCAGCGGATCGGCAAGACCCCGCGCGTCGCCGTGCGGGTGAACCCGGACTTTGATCTCAAAGGATCAGGGATGCGGATGGGCGGCGGGGCCAAGCCCTTTGGCGTCGATGCCGATCGCGCAGCCGCGCTTGCCCGCGCAATGATCGATGGCGGTGCGGACTGGCGCGGCTGGCACATCTTTGCCGGCAGCCAGAATCTCGATGCGATGGCGATCATCGAAACGCAGGCGGCGACGATCGCGCTGGCCGCCCGCCTATCCGAAGCGGTGGGCGTCACGCCGCCGCTGGTCAATCTGGGCGGCGGCTTTGGCCTTGCCTATTTCCCCGGCGACGTGCCGCTCGACATCCGCCCGATCGGCGTTGCGCTCGACACAGCGTTCGAATCGCTGCCGGATATTCTCAAGGGCAGCGCCTTTGCGATCGAACTGGGCCGCTGGCTGGTCGGGGAAGCGGGTGTCTATCTGACCCGCGTGATCGATGTGAAGATCAGCCAGGGCGAAGCCTTCGTTATCGTCGATGGCGGGCTGCATCATCAACTGGCGGCCAGCGGCAATTTCGGCACGGTGGTTCGCCGCAACTATCCGATCGCACTCGCCAACCATTTCGGCGCGCCGCCAGCCGCCGATCCCGTGACGGTCGTTGGCTGCCTCTGCACGCCCATCGACCGGCTGGGCGACAGGATCGCGCTGCCACCTGTGCAGGAAGGCGACCTGATCGCCATTTTCCTTGCCGGTGCCTATGGCGCATCGGCCAGTCCGGCGGCATTTCTTGGTCATCCAAGTCCTCGCGAAGTTTTACTTGGCTGAGTTGTTGGTGACTTAACTCCTAACGGTATCTTTACCCTTTCCCGGCAAGAAGAGCTCGGAAGCCCTGTGCTGACCGGCCCGCCTTGCCCTCTTTGGCGGCTGGTCGCGCATGGCCGCACAAAGAGGTGAGATTATGCGTTTCGTGTCGGTTTCCAGGCTCCTGATCGGTGCATCGCTGCCCGCGCTTGTCCTGTCGGGCTGCGCTGCGGGTGGTGCCAGCGGACCGCAATTGCCGCCAGCCTCTTTCGTGTCGACCCGCGAAGGGCCGGGCGAGGAATATGTGATCGGCCCGCTCGATGACCTCACCATTTTCGTGTGGCGCAACCCCGAACTGGGGGCAAAGGTTCAGGTGCGCCCGGATGGCCGCATCACCACGCCGCTGATCACCGACATGCCGGCGGTGGGCAAGACACCCAAAATGCTGGCCGATGACATCAAGCTGGCGCTGACCCAATATATCGAAAACCCTCTGGTTTCGGTGATCGTCAACAATTTCAGCGGAACGTTCAGCCAGCAGGTGCGGATCGTGGGCGCGACGGAAAAGCCCGCCTCCATCCCCTATCGTGCCAATATGACGCTGCTCGATGCGATGATCTCTGTCGGCGGCCTGTCGGAATTTGCAGCGGGCAACCGCGCGCGGCTGGTCCGCTTCAACAAGAATACCGGCAAGCAGCAGGAATATCAGGTCCGCATCAACGATCTGCTGAAAAAGGGCGATACGAAGGCGAACGTCATGCTCGCGCCCGGCGACGTCATCATCATCCCTGAAAGCATGTTCTGATCATGGCCGGTCTCTACGAAGAATTGCTGTTGCTGCTCCACGGAGTCTGGAGTCGACGCTGGATCGCGCTCGGCGTGGCCTGGGGCGTATGCATGCTCGGCTGGCTGGGCGTCGCCCTGATCCCCAACAGCTACCAGTCGAAGGCGCGGGTCTATGTGAACACCCAGTCGCTGCTGGAGGACAAGATGGGCATCACCCAGGTCCAGTCGCAGCAGGATCTCGACCGGGTCCGCAATACGCTGGCCAGCGCGGAAAATCTGGAAAAGGTCGTGCGCAACACCGACCTGTCGCAGAGCGTGTCCGGCCCCCGCGACATCGCGGCCAAGATCACGAAGCTGCGCGAGAATATCACGGTGATGGCGCAGGCTGATCCCAGCATGATCGACATCAGCGCGATTTCCGCGGACAGCAGCCTGTCGGACGGCGCGAATGCGCGGATTTCGCAGCAGATCGTGCAGAAGCTGATCGATATTTTCCAGGAGGAGAATCTCTCCGGCGACCGCAATGAAACCAAGCAGAGCCTTGCCTTCCTGGACCAGCAGATCGCGGCGCGGGGCAAGCAGCTGGAAGCCGCCGACCAGCGCCGCGTTGAATTTGCGCAACGCTATGTCGGCCTCTTGCCTGGTGCTGGCTCGATCAGCCAGCGGATGGATGCCGCGCGGCAGGAAATCAACACGATCGATTCGCAACTGGTTCAGGCGCAAAGCGCGCTCAGTGCCATGAACGGCCAGCTGGCGGGTACGCCGCAAAGCCTGCCGGGCGTCGGCCCTTCGGGCGGCCCTTCGGCGCTGGGTCAGGCGCAGGCCAATCTGGCCGCAATGCGCGCGCGCGGCTGGACCGCGCAACACCCCGACGTGATCGCTGCCCAGCGTGAAGTGGACGCCCTGCGCAAGTCCGGCGGCGGCGCCGGTTCGGGCGGTGGTGGCACCCCCAATCCTGCCTATCTGTCGATCAAGTCGATGCAGGCCGAACGCGCCGCCACGGTGCAGGCGCTTTCGACCCGCAAGGCGCAGCTACAGGCCGATCTCAACACGATGATGGCCAAGCAGGTCGATGAACCGGGCATCGCGTCGGAGCAGGAAAAGCTGGACCGCGACTATGAGGTTCTGAAAACCCAATATGACAAGCTGCTGGCCGATCGGGAGGAGATCCGTCTGCGTGGCGAGGTAAAGACCGAGACAGGCTCCGTCCAGTTCCGGGTCATCAACCCGCCCAGCATGCCGACCGCGCCTGCAGCACCCAACCGGCCGCTGCTGTTGCTGGCTGTGCTGGTCCTGGGGATCGGTGCGGGCGTCGGCGTGGCTTTCGCCATGGGGCAGCTCAAGGGAACATTCCCCACCGCCGCGCGACTGGAACGGGCGATCGGCCTGCCGGTCGCAGGCTCCATCAGCCAGACGATCAGCGCCGCGCAGGTCGCCATCGACAAGCAGCGGATGAAATGGTTCGCAGGCGCCAGCGGTGGTCTGGCCGCTGTCTGCCTGCTGCTGATCGTCGTCGAATTCGTCCAGCGCGGTATGGCGTGAAGGAGGCAGGAACCATGAACCAGCATAGCTCCATCAAGGGCGGATCGCTGATCGAGCGGGCGACGGAGATTTACGATTTCTCGGCTGCCCTGCGCGGTCGTGCCGCCCCGGCCGTCGATATTCCGGCGGACCTGCCGCCAGCGCCGGTCATCGCCGACCCTGTGTCGCCTTCACCGTCAGCCTTTCGCGCTCTGCCCTGGACCGGCCCGGTCCAGCCGATCGATCGCATCAAGCTGGAGGAGGCCGGTTTCCTGCGCCCCGACGGCGCAGTCACCGCGATGAGCGAGGAGTTCCGCCTGCTCAAGCGCGATCTGCTCGCCCAGTTGCAGGGGCAGGAGCGCGGCAATCGCATCCTCATCTGTTCGGCCCATAGCGGCGATGGCAAGACATTCTGCGCCATCAATCTGGCGCTCAGCCTGGCGGCGGAGAAAGACCGCGAAATCCTGCTGGTGGATGCGGATTTCGGCAAGCCCGGCATCCCCGAAACGCTGGGTCTGGAAAGCGGCCCCGGCCTGATGGACGCGCTCGCCGATCCGATGATCGCGATTGAGGATATCATCATCCGCACGGACCTGCCGTCGCTGTCAGTGCTGCCTGCCGGGCAGCGCAGCAATGCCGACACGGAATATCTTGCGTCCGCGCGCACCGAACAATTGCTGTCGCGGCTGACCGAAGGACGGCCCGAACGCATCATCATTTTCGATTCGCCGCCGTTATTGGCGGCATCGCCCGCCGCCGTGCTGGCCAGCCATGTCGCGATCGCGCTGCTGGTCGTGCGCGCCGACAGCACATCGGAAAGCGCGCTGCGCGATGCTGCCGGGATGCTCAAGGGCGGCGCACAGGTTCAGCTTCTGCTCAACGCGGTCCGCTTCAACGGCGGCGGTCGCCGGTTCGGCAGCTATTATGCCAAGGGGAAGAGTTCGTCATGACTGTCCGTCAGTGGATCAGCGGCGCATCGCTCGCCGTGCTGGCCGCGGGGAGTGCCCCTGCGCTCGCCCAGACGACCAGCGCGGACCGGCGCGTCAATGTCACGCCCTATCTGGGCGTTGATCAGGTGGTGATGGCGCCGCTCAAGGGCGATGGCGACGTGCTGACCTACACCAATGTCACCGCAGGCGTGACGGCGCAGGTCCAGACCCGCCGGGTCGAAGCCGCCGTCGATCTGCAATATAATCACAGCTTCAGCTGGAGCAACCAGATCGGTGACCAGGATGTGCTGAGCGGCATCGCCAACGCGACCGTCAATGTCGCGCGCGGCCTGTCCATCCACACTGGTGGGCTGGCATCGCGGGTGCGGACGGATGGACTGTCGGGCGCATCGACGCTCAACGACAGCTACACCAGTCAGGTCTATGCCGGTTATATCGGCCCGGCCTACACGACGCAGATCGGTGACATCACCGTCAACGCTTCCTATCGGCTCGGCTATGCGCGGGTCGAGGACGATCTGGATTCCAACCTTTCCAACGCTCCTGTCAGCGGATCTTTCGCGGACAGCTGGACGCATAATCTGATGGGATCGGTGGGCTTTGGCCCCGGCACCTTGCTGCCCGTCGGCCTGACCGCCAGCGCAGGTTACGACCGTGAAGATGCCAGCCAGCTCGATCAGCGGTTCGAGGACAAATGGGGCCGCGTCGACGCCACGCTGCCGGTATCGCGCACCGTCGCGCTGATCGGTGGTCTTGGCTATGAGCAGATCGAAATCAGCCAGCGTTCGCCGCTGCTGGATTCGACGGGCGTGCCCGTCATCCGCAACGGCCGCTATGTCACTGACAAAAGCTCGCCGCGCGCGCTGGTCTATGAATTTGACGATATTATCTGGGACGCGGGCGTGTTGTGGCGGCCCAGCCGTCGCACGTCGCTTCAGGCACAGGTCGGTCAGCGCTATGGCGGCATGACCTATCAGGGCAGCTTTACCTGGCAGGGCGCGAACAGCAGCTTTGCCGTGATCCTGTTCGACGGCATCGACAGCTTCGGTCGTCTGATCACCGCCAATGCGGCCGCGCTGTCGGGCAGCAGCTTTGACGTGGCACGCAATCCCTTCACCGGCGACATTACCGGTTGCGCCTTCTCCACCACCGGTGGCGGGCAATGTTTCAATGATGCGCTGTCGGGCATCACTGACGCCAATTTCCGCTATCGCGGCGTTTCGGCGCAATATTCGCTGCGCCGCGGCCAGTGGGGCTGGGGCGTGGGCGCCGGTTATTCGCAGCGCAAGTTCGTCACGCCGCAGGGACAGACTGTCCTGGTGCGCGGGTCGAAGGACGAGAACTGGTACGGCAATGCGTCGATGACCTATATGTTGGGCAATCGCGACAACATCGATACGGTTGTCTACGTCAATTATTTCGACGCCAGCGACGCGCGCCCCGACGTTCTCAACTATGGCGGGTTCACCAGCTATTACAAGGGTTTGACCCGTCGCCTTTCGGCGTCGGCATCGGTCGGTGTGGATGGCGTTAAGGCGGATGATCTCGACACGGTGATCAGCGCGATGGGGCAGGTCGGCCTGCGTTACAGTTTCTAACGGGTCGGTTGGAGAATTTTGATGTACGATCAATATTATGGATTGCAGAGCCGCCCGTTCCAGCTGACGCCGGACCCGCATTATTATTTTGAAAGCGCCACCCATCGCAAGGCCTTGTCCTATCTGGGCTATGGCTTGGCGCAGGGCGAAGGCTTCATCGTCATTACCGGCGACATCGGCGCGGGCAAGACGACGCTGGTCGGCCATCTGATGCAGACGATCGACCCCGCGCGGTTGACCGCGGTCAAGATCGTGTCGACCCAGGTGGGCGGCGATGACATGCTGCGCCTCGCCGCGCAGAGCTTCGGTCTGGCGACCGTTGGCTTGTCCAAGGCCGTGACGCTGCAAAAGGTCGAAGCCTTCCTCCATGGCCAGGCGCGCGCCGGACGGCGCACGCTGCTGATCGTGGACGAGGCGCAGAACCTGCCTGTGTCCGCGATCGAGGAATTGCGGATGCTGTCCAATTTTCAGCTTGGCGGACAATCGCTGCTCCAGATTTTTCTGCTGGGCCAGCCCGAATTTCGCGACCTGCTCAAATCGCCCCAGCTTGAGCAATTGCGCCAGCGCGTCATTGCCACCCATCATCTCGAACCGATGATGGCCAAAGAGGTCGAGCCTTACATCATCCATCGCCTGACGGTCGCGGGATGGGTGGGCAACCCGACATTCACCCCCGCCGCGTTCGACGCGCTCTACGCTGCGACGGGTGGCGTGCCGCGTCGCCTGAACGCTTTGGTCAGCCGCGTGCTGCTGATGGGCGCGATCGACCAGTTGCGCGAGATTGACGCGGATGTGGTGCAGGCTGTCGTGGCCGATATGGGGCTGGACGTCGATGTCGCACCCGAACCGGTCGCGCCGTCGCCGCTCGATAGCGTTGCGGAGGTCGAGGAGGCACCCGCCGCTGAGATCGCAGATGAAGCCGACAACGAGGTTGTCGCCGGGCAGGAAGAGGCGGAAGCTACCGCGCCTGCGCCTTTCGCGGCACCCTTTGCCGCGCCGCAGGTCGACGAGTCGCCGGTGGCAGAGGCGTCTCCGGACGCTGAAATCGGCGAACCCTTCTACACGGCATTCGATGCTGTCGAGGAGCCGGTCGAAGCTTGGGACGCGCAGGAAGCGGAGGAGGAGCCAGAGATGATGGAACCAGAGATGGTGGAATCGGCGACCTTCGAACAGTCACAGCCTGAACAGATCGAGCCGCAACCTGTCGCCACGATCGACGCGGATCAGGTCGACGCCCTGCGCCACGACATGCTGGCCGAGATTGAAGCGCTGCGCGCGGAAATTTCCTCGCTGCGGGCAGTGCAGGCCCATGTGCCTTTCACGCCGGCACAGACAGTCGATCCCGAAGCGCTCAAGGATTGCTTCACCCTGATCGAGGAGCGGTTGCAATCGCTGGAATTTCGCGCCGAGGAACAGGACACGGCACTGCGCCGCGTGCTGACCCTGCTGGTCGATTGGGTCGAGCGGGAAGAACGAATGGCGGCGCCGCGCGACAGCGCTGCTGCCTGACACATGGCTTGCCCCATGCGGGCAGCCCGGCCAAGGTGCGCCATATGATACAGAACGCCCTGTCCGTCGATGTCGAGGACTGGTTTCAGGTCGGCGCGTTCGAGCGCACGATCCGGCGCGCCGACTGGGACGGCCTGACTCACCGCGTCGAGCGCAATACCGATGCGGTGCTGGACCTGTTCGCGCAAGCGGGTGTGACGGGCACCTTCTTCACGCTTGGCTGGGTCGCCGAACGCTATCCCGCATTGATGCGCCGCATTGCCGACGCGGGGCATGAGGTCGCCAGCCACGGCTATGATCATGCGCGGGTGTTCACCTTCACGCCCGATCAGTTCCGTGCCGACCTGCGCAAATCGCGCGCGATCTTGGAGGATGCCAGCGGGCAGGCGGTCACCGGCTATCGCGCGCCCAGCTTCTCCATCGACCCGCGCACGCCATGGGCGCATACCATATTGGCGGAGGAGGGCTATCGCTATTCCTCCAGCGTCGCACCGATCCGGCACGATCATTATGGCTGGCCCGATTCGCCGCGCTTTGCATGGAAGCCGGTGACCGGGTCCGATCTGGTCGAGCTGCCCGTGACGACCGCGAAGCTTGGCAAGCGGACGCTGGCGGCGGGGGGCGGGGGCTTTTTCCGGCTGCTGCCCTATCAATTTTCCCGCTGGGCGATCCGGCAGGTCAATGAGCAAGCGGGGCGGCCCGCGATCATCTATTTCCATCCATGGGAGATCGATCCCGGCCAGCCGCGCCGCACCGACGCGCCTCTGCGCTCACGGCTGCGCCATTATACCAACCTGTCGGTCATGGCGGCCAAGCTGCGCCGCCTGACCCGCGATTTCGCCTGGACACGGGTGGATGCGCTGGCTGACGCGCAGGCGGCGCTCGCGCCATGATGCTGGGTAATGGCGCTGACCTGGCCGTCATCCTGATGGACCTGAATGATCCGGCGCAGGCGCGCGCGGTCGATGCCTTCGTGCTCGCGCATGCCGACGGATTGCCTTTCCATCGTCCCGCCTGGCTGCACGCGATCGAGCGGGCGACCGGCAATCGCGCACTCTTGCTGGCAGCGGTCGGGCCGTCGGGCCGGATCAGGGGCATCCTGCCTCTGCATCATGTGCGCAGCCGCCTGTTCGGCGCCGCGCTCGTGTCCACGGCTTTCGCGGTCGGTGGCGGCATATTGGCGGAGGATGATCGCGCCATTGCCGTGCTGGCGGCGGCGGCGGAGGGGCTGGCGGGCGAACGCGGCGGCCTGTCGCTGGAACTGCGCGGCGGTCCCGCGCCCGGCGACAATTGGCAAAGGCTGGATGGAGCGCATGTCGGTTTCGTGCGTCCGCTGGCCGTGGACGATGATGCGGAACTCCTCGCCGTCCCGCGCAAGCATCGCGCGGAACTGCGCAAGGCGCTCGCCAATCCGGCGCTCAGCGTAGAGATCGGTCGCGATGCGCGCCATTTGCGGGACCATTATAACATTTACGCCACGAGCGTCCGCAACCTTGGCACGCCGGTTTTCCCGCGACGCCTGTTCCGCGCCGTGCTGGACCAGTTTGGCGCGGATGCCGATATTCTGATCGTTCGGGAAGGCGACCGACCCGTTTCCGCAGTGCTGACGCTTTACCATCAGGGCCGGGTCATGCCCTATTGGGGCGGTGGCCTTGCCGATGCACGGCGGCTGCGCTCCAATGAACTCATGTACTATCGCCTGATGACCCATGGCCGTGCGCGCGGCATGACGCTGTTCGACTTCGGCCGGTCGAAGGCGGGCAGCGGACAGGCGGCGTGGAAAAAGAGTTTCGGCTTTGATCCCTTGCCCCTCGTCTATCACGCCTGGTCGGAGGACGGCGCGCAGCGCGACATCGATCCGGGCAGCGCCCGCTATCAGCGCCGCGTAGCGCTCTGGAAAAAACTGCCGCTACCGATCGCCAATTTCATCGGCCCGTTCATTTCGCGCGGACTGGGTTGAAACGGATACGAAATGTTCAGCCTCCACGCGTAGATCGTTGGCGGGGCGACAATAGGAACAACGTCGATGAATATGATGAGCGGACTGACAGTCATCGTCGAGCAGGCGCGTCTCACGGATGCAGCCTGCGTCGCCGAACTGGACGCATGGGTCTGCGCGCATCCCGATTCGACGCCCTTTCAACGCCCCGCCTGGATCATGGGCGTAGAGGCCGGGACGGGCCAGAAAGCGAAGATGCTGGTGGCGCGCCGGGCGGGCGGCGACATTGTCGGCGTGCTGCCGCTCACCTATATCCGTTCCGCCCTGTTTGGTCGTGCGCTGGTCGGCAGTGGCTTTGCGGTCGATGGCGGACTGCTGACCACGCATCGCAAGGCTGGCCCCGCGCTCGCCGACGCGGCCTGGACGCTGGCGGAACAACTGGGCTGTTCCACGCTGGAACTGCGTGGGGGCGAAGCGCCCGATGGCGCGGTGTGGCAGGAAAAGGCTGACGCCTATCTGGGCTTCTCCCGACCGCTGGCCGCCGATGACGAAGCGGAGTTGAAGGCCGTGCCCAAGCGTCATCGCGCCGAAATCCGCAAAGGGCTGGGCAACGACCTGACCTTTGAATGTGGCCGGGACAAAAGGCTGCGCGACATTCATTACCGCCTCTATGCGCACAGCGTGCATAATCTGGGCACGCCGGTATTTCCCCGTGGGCTGTTCGACGCCATGCTCGACCATATGGGGAGGGATGCCGACATCGCGATCGTATCGAAGGACGGCAAGCCGCTGTCGGCGGTGATCAGCCTCTATCATCACGGCGCCTGCATGCCCTATTGGCATGGCGCGGCGGAGGGCGCACGGGCGATGCGCTCCAACGAAGTCCTCTATTTCCTGCTGATGCGGCAATCGCGCGAACGTGGACTGACGACATTTGATTTCGGCCGATCAAAGGTCGGCACTGGCCCGGCGGCCTGGAAAAAGACCTGGGGCTTTGCCGGTGAACCGCTCGGCTATTATCTGCGCACGGCGCCCGGCAAGGAGACGCGCGATGTCAATCCGCTCTCGCCGCAATATCGGCGCAAGGTGGAGCTTTGGAAGAAGCTGCCCGAAGCGATCGCGACCTTGATCGGCCCGCACATTGCGCGGGGGCTGGGATGACCGGCGACATATTGTTCCTGTGTCACCGTATCCCGTTCCCGCCCGATCGCGGCGACAAGATCCGCTCCTATCATTTGCTTCAGCGTCTGGCCCAGATTGCGCCGGTCCATGTCGGCTGCTTTGGCGATGACGATCGCGACATGGACTATGCGGGCGATCTGGCGCAGCTGGCCGCCAGCCAGTGCCTGCTGCGGCGCGATCGGTCGAAAGTCGTGGCCGGGCTGACCGGCCTCGCCAAAGGCCAGTCGTTGCTGGTCTCCCTGTTCGACCATCCCGGCCTGCATCAATGGGTGGCACAGACATTGGCGCAGCGGCCGATCGCGGCGGTGGTCGCCTATTCGGCGCAAATGGCGCATTTCGTGCCCCAACTTGCGCCCCAGATCCGTTTTCTGATGGATTTCGTGGACTTTGATTCGGCCAAATATGCCGCCTATGGCGCGGAAGGCACTGGCCCCATGGCCTGGATCAACCGGCGCGAGGGGCGGGTGCTGCTCGATTTCGAACGCGCCATAGCCGCTCGCGCCGACGCCTGCTCCTTCGTCAGCGAAGCAGAAGCCGCGCTGTTCCGCACCGCGTCCGGGCTGGGACCAGACCGTATCGTGGCACTCGAAAATGGCGTGGCGCTCGATTATTTCGATCCCGCCGCCGCCTTTTCCGCCATTGACCATGGCACTGGCCCGCTGCTCGTCTTTACAGGGCAGATGGATTATCGCCCCAATATCGAGGCGGTGGAAAGTTTCGCGCGACAGACCTTGCCTGCCATCCAGACCGTCCACCCGCAGGCGCGCTTTGCCATTGTCGGGCGTAACCCGACCAAAGCGGTCGAAGCGCTGGCTGATCGGCCCGGCGTGATCGTCACCGGCGGCGTGCCTGATGTGCGCGGCTGGCTGGCAGCGGCCGATATTGTCGTCGCCCCGCTGCGGATCGCGCGCGGCATCCAGAACAAGGTGCTGGAAGCCATGGCGATGGCCCGGCCCGTCGTGGCCTCGCCACAGGCTGCGGAGGGGATCGACGCAGCCGATGACAGCGAATTTCTGGTTGCCGCCAACCCGGCTGAAGAGGCCGCGAAGGTCATCGCCCTGCTTGCCGACCCCGCCCGCGCCGCCCGGATCGGTCTGGCTGGCCGCGCCCGGATGGAGGCGCGCTACCGCTGGTCGGCAACACTTGCCGGATTGCCCGATCTGCTGTTCGGCCACGACGCGGGGTCGCAGGCGGCATGAGCGTTCGGGCGCTTTCGCTTGGCCGGGTGCCGCTGATCGACCGGACCGGATGGCGCGGCCATCTGACCGCGCTGGGCATCGTTGCCTCTGCCATATTGGCGCTGTTCCATGCCGATCTCTGGTCGATGGTCACCATCTGGTGGACGGCCTCCACCTTTGGCCATTGCCTTTTCATCCCTTTGCTCGTCGCCTGGCTGGTGCAGCAACGCCTGCCCGGCCTGCGCCAACTGGAGCCGGTGGCATGGCCGCCGGGGCTGGTCTGGCTGGCGCTGGGAGCGCTGGCCTGGCTGGTTGGCGCGGCGGCTGGCGTGGCGATGGTTCGCCATGGCGCGCTCGTCATGATGTTGCAGGGCGTGACGATCGCGCTACTCGGCCCGGCGGTCGCGCGCGCGCTCATCTTCCCGCTCTTCTATGCCTTCTTCATGGTCCCCTTTGGTGAGGAGATCGTTCCGCCGCTTCAGCTGGTGACGGCCCGCCTTGCCATGTTCTTCCTCGACCTGTCGGGGGTGCCTGCCCATATGGAGGGCATCTTCATCACGACGCCGACAGGCTATTTCGAGGTGGCCGAGGCCTGCTCCGGGGCAAAATTCCTGATCGCGATGACGGCCTATGGCGTGCTGGTGTGCAATGTCTGCTTCCGCACATGGCCGCGCCGCATCATCTTCATGACCGGCGCGCTGGGCCTGTCGGTGCTGGCCAATGGCGTGCGCGCCTTCGCCACCATCCTCGTCGCCCATCTGACCAGCGTGGACGCGGCGGTCGGTTTCGACCATGTGGTCTATGGCTGGATATTCTTCGCGATCATCATGATCGTCGTGATGGCCACCGCCTGGCCCTTTTTCGATCGCAAGCCGGGCGATCCATGGTTCGATCCGGCGCAGTTGCAGGGGGCGGTGCGGCATCGGACGTCGGCTGGCACAGTGGCCGGCATCGCCCTGGTGCTGATTATCGCTGCGCCGCTCTGGCTCGCCGCGACCGCCGCCACCGCCGATCCGCTGCCCTCGCGCATCGATCTGCCGCTGGTCGATGGCTGGACCCGCACCGCTTCGGCCCAAAGCTATCCCTGGACACCCCGCTTCGACGGTGCGGATCATCGCGTCACTGGCCATTATCGCAATGGCAAGGGGCAGGTCGTCGACCTGACCATCATTGCCTATGCCCGGCAGGATGAAGGCCGCGAACTGGTCGGCTTTGGTCAGGGCGCGGCGGACCCGGACAGTCAATGGGTCTGGTCCTCACCCGCCCGCGCGCCCGCCAATGCGCGTGGCGAACAGATCACGGCGCCCGGCCCTGTGGTCCGTCATGTCGTGAGCTTCTATGTCGTGGGGGCAGGAAACCCCACGGGCAGCCGCCCTGCGGTCAAGATCGAAACGATGAAAGCGCGCCTGTTGGGACAGGATCAGCGCGCCGTCGCCATCCTCATTTCCGCGCAAGAGGGCGAAGGCGAGTCCGCCGACGCTGCCATCAATGCTTTCCTGGGCGATATGGGTGATGTGAAGCTTTTGGCTGACCGCGCGATGGGCTTGCGCTAGGGCGGTCACCATGTGCGGCATAGCAGGTATCTTTCATCTCGAAACGGCCAAGCCGGTCGATCCCGCGCGCGTGCGCGCCATGCTCGACGCGATGCCGCATCGCGGGCCGGACGGCAGCGGCATCTGGACCGCGCCGGGCGTGGGCCTCGGCCATCTGCGCCTGTCGATCATCGACCTGGAGGCCGGTGCGCAGCCCATGCTGACCGAGGACGAAAGCCTGGCGGTCATATTCAACGGTGAAATCTACAATTTCGGCGAAGTCCGCGCGGAACTGGAGGCCAAGGGCCACATCTTCCGCACCCATAGCGACACCGAAGTCATCCTCCACGGCTATCGCCAATGGGGCGAGGACTGCGTCCACCGCTTCAACGGCATGTTCGCCTTCGCCCTGTTCGATGCGCGGGCGCAATCGCTCTGGCTGGTGCGCGACCGGCTGGGGGTCAAGCCGCTCCATTATGCCCTGCTGTCCGACGGCAGCCTGATCTTCGGATCGGAACTGAAAAGCCTGCTCGCCCATCCCTTGCTGCGCCGCGCGCCGGATCTGAGCGCGGTCGAGGATTATATGGCCTATGGCTATGTCCCCGACGACGCCTGCATGGTCGCGGGCGTGCGCAAGCTGGGTGCGGGCGAAACGCTGCGGCTGGTGCGCGGTCGCCCTTTGCCCCAGCCCCAACGCTATTGGGACGTCAGCTTCGCCGATCGGACCAAGGCGAAACCGCAGGAACTGGAGGAAGAACTGGTCGCCCTGATGCGGCAGGCCGTCCGGTCCCGCATGGTCGCGGACGTGCCGCTGGGCGCCTTCCTGTCAGGCGGGGTGGACAGCAGCAGCGTGGTCGCGCTGATGGCGGAAGCTTCGTCCCAAGCGGTCAAGACCTGCACCATCGGTTTCGATGTCGCCTCGCTCGACGAAACCGCCTTTGCCGATCGCATAGCTCGCCGCTTTGCGACCGACCATCGCACCCGTATCGTGTCGCCAGACGACTATGGCCTGATCGACCGGCTTGCCTTCCATTTCGACGAACCCTTTGCCGACGCCTCCGCCTTGCCGACTTTCCGGGTCTGCGAACTGGCGCGGGAACAGGTCATAGTGGCGCTGTCGGGCGATGGCGCGGACGAAGCATTCGCGGGCTATCGCCGCCATCGCTTCCAGATGCAGGGGGAGCGGATACGCGGCCTCATCCCGGCCTCAGTCCGTCAGCCCCTGTTCGGCGCGCTCGGCAAATATTATCCCAAGGCGGACTGGGCGCCGCGCGCGCTGCGGGCCAAATCGACCTTCCTTGAACTGGCGGGGGAGGGCGGGGCTGCCTATGCCGCGTCGGTCGGGGTAACGCCGCATGCGCTGCGCCACCGGCTCTACGATCAGGACATGAAAAGCCGTTTGGGCGCCTATCGCGCCGAAGATCGCTACATCAAGGCAATGGCCGAAGCGCCCGCGCGCGATCCGCTTGACCGCGCCCAATATGCCGACATCCGCATCTGGCTGCCCGGCGACATCCTCACCAAGACCGACCGGATGAGCATGGCCGTCAGCCTGGAGGCACGCGAGCCATTGCTCGACCATCGCCTCGTCGAATTTGCCGCGCGCCTGCCGGTCAATCAGCGGATCAGGGGCAATAGCGGCAAATATCTGCTGAAAAAGGCGATGGAACCCTATTTGCCGCAGGACATACTCTATCGCCAGAAAATGGGCTTCGTCACCCCCATCAGCGCCTGGTTCCGCGGCGCGCTTGCGGGCGAGGCGACGGCGATCGCAGGCGGATCGTCGCTGGCGCGCACGGGATGGTTCGATCCCAAGGCTTTGGCCAAAATCGCGGCGGACCATAAATCCGGCATGGCCGATCATGGCCGGCTGCTGTGGCAATTGCTGATGCTCGACAAGTCGCTGGAACGGCTGTTCGGGATATGAGCAACGCGTTGCGCAATTCGCTGGGGTTCTGCGTAATGTTAGTCGCACCTTGGTTGATCTGGCTGGCGTTTGCGCATTTTGTTCGACCTTGGTGGCATGGAGAAGTTGCGACTCTGATCACTGCTTCGCTTTCGGTCGCCTTAGGAATGAGCGGATTCTGGCTCCTCGGATCGCCATTCGTGCGCTGGCACGAGAAGTATTTGCTAGCGCTACTGGCAACTTACGCAGTGTTGACCGTAATGGCTCAACCTTTCATTGGCCTGTTGTCTGTATGCACGACCGGCGATTGCATCTAGCGCCCCTTGCAACCGCTCGCGCCCGGTGCCAACGGGGCACATGGCGATAAGCAGGGCGCATCAGTGACAGTCTCCAAGGAAATGGTCCGGCTGCGGCTCTATGCCCTGAGCCTGGCTGGCGACATGGCAGGGCTGGTGTGCGCGTTTCTGGCGGCCAACTGGTTCGTGCTGGGCGCGCTGTGGGGGGAACCGGGCAAGCCCCACGGCCTCGTCATGTTCGCGATGATCGCGCCGCTCTATGCGCTGCTTGGCGTGCAGGGCGGCGGCTATGGCATCCACAGCCTGGAAAATGTCCGGCGCGGCATTTCGCGCGCGCTGCTGGCGCTGGCGCAGGCGGCCTTGCTGATGCTGCTGATCGTCTATCTGGGCAAGATCGCCGAACAGCTTTCGCGCCTGACCTTCATTGTTGGGCTGGGATTGGGCGCAATAGCGGTCGTGCTGGTGCGGCTTCTGGTCGTGCGACTTGCCAGGCGCCTGCTGGGCGAAGTACCGCACCTGACCGCCGTCATCATGGACGGCGTCGCTGTGGAAACCGGCCCCCACATGCTGATCATCGAAGCGGCCGCCGCCGATCTGCGCCCCGAACGGCATGACGCCGACATGGCGGCGCGGCTGGCGCAGGCGGTCGGCATGGCCGAACGGGTCATCGTCGCCTGTCCGCTCGACCGGATGGATGGATGGTCTGCCGCGCTCAAATCCCTGTCGGCGCGCGGCGAAATCATCGTGCCCGAACTGCTCCGCTTCGCGCCTGCGCGGGTCGATGAATTTGACGGCCAGCCGACCATCATCGTCGCGGGCGGCCCGCTCCAGTTCCGCGATCGCCTGATCAAGCGCCTGTTTGATCTCATCGTCGCGGGCGCGGCGGCGATCATCCTGTCGCCAATTCTCATTGTCGCTGCGCTGGCGGTGAAGCTGACCAGCCCCGGCCCCGTCATCTTCCGCCAGCCGCGCATCGGCAAGGACGGGCGGTCCTTCCAGATCTACAAATTTCGCTCGATGCGCGCCGAGGCGAGCGACAGCAGGGCGGAGACTTTGACCGCGCGCGACGATGACCGGGTCACCCGCGTCGGCGCCTTCCTGCGCAAATCCAGCATCGATGAACTCCCTCAGCTTTTCAACGTATTGAACGGCGATATGAGCATTGTCGGCCCGCGTCCTCACGCCGCAGCGGCGAAGGCAGGCGATACGCTCTATTGGGAAGTCGATGCCCGCTACTGGGCGCGCCATTGCATCAAGCCGGGCATGACTGGTCTCGCACAGGTGCGCGGCCATCGCGGATCGACCGATCATCATCAGGATCTGATCGACCGGCTGCAATCGGACCTTGAATATGTCACCGCCTGGTCGGTCTGGCGCGACCTGCGGATCATCGTCGCGACGCTGGGCGTGCTTTTCCATCACAAGGCCTATTGAGCATGACCGACCTCTGGCTGGGCGCGCTCCTTCTCGTCTCGCTGGTCGCGGTGCTGTGGCCGTTCCTCTTCTATCCGCTCGTCTTGCGCGCATTGCCGACAAAGCCCGAACGGCCCATCGCGGCGCCGACGCCCAGCGCCTCGCTGCTGTTCTGCGCCTATAACGAGGCGGATGCGATGCCCGAAAAGCTCGCCAATCTGGCCATGCTCAAACGCCAGCATCCCAGCCTGGAACTACTGGCCTTCGATGACGGATCGTCCGACGGCACGGGCGATCTGATCGCGGCGCAGGGCGATCTCGTCACGCTGATCCGTGGCCCCGGTCGCAGCGGCAAGGCCCATGGCATGAAGCAACTCGCGGCGCGCGCGCGCGGCGACATATTGATCTTCACCGACGCCAATGTCCTGCTCGATCCCGAAGCGATCGACAATCTGCTCGCCCGCTATGCTGACCCGGATATTGGCGGCGTGCTGGGGTCGCTCCATTATGTTGGCCAGGATGAAAGTGCGACCGCATCAGTCGGCTCGCTCTACTGGCGGATCGAGGAGCGGTTGAAGGACGAGGAATCGCGCACCGGCAATGTGCTGGGCGCGGACGGCTCGATTTTCTCGATCCGCCGCAACCTCTATCCCGATTTCCCCGACAGCGTGCTCGACGACCTCACCGTCTCCATGGCGGTGGTGTTCGCGGGGAAACGGTTGGTGAAGGCAAAGGATGTGATCGCGCGCGAACGGCTGGTCACGGCTCGCAAGGACGAATATCGGCGCAAGGTACGCATCGCTGCGCGCGCCTGGCACACGCACAGCCATCTTCGCCCGCAATTGTGCCGCATGGCCGCGATCGACCGCTTCAAATATGCCTCGCGCAAGATTGTCCGCTGGTTCGGCGGGCTGTTCATCCTGACCGGCGCGGTCGCGGCGGGCACATTGGCGCTGCGCATATCGCCGATGCTCTATCTGATCGGCGCGCTGTTCGTCGCCTTGGTCATCTGGCGCGGCATCCGTGCCCGAAGCGGCCCCTTCGCCGCACTGGTCGACGTGCTGATCGCCTATGCCGCGACCCTGCAAGGCGTGGCCAAGGCGATGACCGGCCGCACCGTCACCATCTGGAATCCGGCCAAGTCGCGCTGACCCTCTCGTCAAAGCCGTGCGATCTTGTATAGCGCCAATGCTGTTCCCCATCGGAGAATGACGTGATTACTGTTCAGCGGGTGGCCAAGGCTGTCGGCAAGCATCTGACCCGAACCGCGCTGAAACTGCGCAAGGCGCTGGGCGCGCGGGCTAACCGCGGCTGTCCGGCCTGTGGCGCGACGGTCGTCGGTTTCTTTCGCTATGGCGACAATGGCGAATGGGGGTGCCCGGAATGCGGCGCATCGCCGCGCGAACGGCTGATGAACTGGCTGATGGCCCAGGGGACGCTGATGGTGCCGACCGACGGCGCGATCCTGCACATGGCGCCAAATGAAGCCAGCCTTGTCCGCCGCTTTGCCGCCGCTGCCGACTATATCCCTGCTGATCTGGACCCGTCGCGCTACACTGTGCCGAACATGCACCGCGTCGACCTGATGGAACTTGCCGATACCGATCGCTACGACCTGTTCTACGCCAGCCATGTGATGGAGCATGTGCCTGACGACATGGCCGTGCTGCGTAACATTTTGCGCGCGCTGAAACCCGGCGGTGAAGCCTGGCTGATCGTGCCTTTGTGGGAAAAGCCGACCGAGGATGGCAGCTTCGCCATGCCCCCGCGCGAGCGGGAGCGCCGCTTTGGCCAGTGGGACCATGTCCGGCAATATGGGCCGGATTTTGCCGATCGCATCCGTGCGGCGGGTTTCGATCTGGAGGAAATCGACGCTGCCAGCATCGACGTCGCGACCCGCCATTTCTATGCGCTGGACGACCGGCTGTTTCGCGCCCGCAAACCCGGCGGGGCTGCCTCGCGGTGAGCAGCCTCGCGCGGATGGAGGCGTCCGCCCGTATCCTCGCGCTGGCGAAGCTTGCCAATGTCGGCCTGATCCTCATCTGGGGTTTTGCCGTCACCTTCGTGTTCGTGCGCGCACTGCCGCTGGCAGAATTCCAGTCCTTCCTGCTGCTCGTCGCCTTCGGCAATTTCACCATTTCGGCCGAATTCGGGCTGACCAGCATCATCTACGCCCGACTGCGACGCCACTGGCTGGGCGGCAGTGAAGGCGACATAGGCGCGTTCCGCCTGGAGGAAATGGGGGTGCTGTTCCTGTTCCTTGGCCTGATCGTCGCGGGCGGTACGATCATCCTGCTCGTCGCGCTGGCGGCGGGATGGATCGGCACGGCCATGCCCTTGCTGTTCATCCTCTTTTTCCTGTCCGCCTGCCTCAACCTGCCGGGCTTGCTGGCCAAGCGGGCGCTGGCGGCGGTGGACGGCAATTTCCTGTGGGAAGCGCTCGATTGCGGGCGGCGGGTCGTTACCATCGCGCTGCTGCTGTCGATCCTGGCCGGGCTGGACCCGCGCCTGTCGCTTGCCCTGCAACTCCTGGTCAGCCTCCTCGTCATCGGCTGGGCCATCGCCCATGTTCACCATCGCCTTGGCATGCGGCCGCGCCACTGGATCGCCTTCCGAGTGGGCGGTGGCCATGTCCGCACTCATTATTTGCGCGACATAGGGGCGTCGGCGGCTTTCACCATTTCCGACATCATCGCCTATAACGCCCCCTATTTCACGATTGCGCTGGCGACCGGCGACGCCCGGCCGATGCTGCTGTTCGATTTCTTCTTCAAGATGTCGAGGTCACTGTCGATGTTGGTCCGCGCCTTGGTGGAAGCCGCGCTCCCTCGCATCACCCGCGCCTATCATGCGGGCGACGTGGTACGGCTGCGCCAGTTGCTTGGCCGGGCGCTGGGGGCGGCGACGGTCTTCGCCCTGGCGCTGTCCGCCCTGCTGCTGGCCGCTGGCGACCGGCTGTTCGCCATATTGTTTGACGGTCGCGCCAGCATCGATCGCGCCGATCTCATCCTGATCGTCGTCGCGCTCCTTGCTCTCGCGCTGCTGTGCGTGTCGGTCTATGTGCAGGGCGCGCTGGGCCGCTTTTCGCATTTGCTCGCCCGTTCGCTTCCCTTCCTCGCCGGGTCGCTGCTCAGCGTGCCGCTCGCCCACCTGCTCTGGCCGGATCGTTTCGATCTTGCCTTCCTTGGTCTCTATGCGCTGACGCTGCTGCTGGCCGCGGCCCTGCATGCTGTCTCGCTGCGCCGGTTGGTGCGGCGATGAAGGTCGCGATGCTTGATCCCTCGCTCTTTACTGGGCGCTATGACGACAGCCTCTGCGCGGCGTTGGCCGGGGCGGGGGCGGACGTGACCCTGCTTGCCCGCCCGATGCGCGCGACCGACGCGATCGACCCGCAGGGCTATCGCTATGTCCCGCATTTCTTCCGCCACAGTGAGGCGCTGCGCAACCTGATCGGCGAAGGCCGCCCCTTCCGCGTCGCCAAGGCGATGGAATATGCGCTGTCCTGCGCGCTCGGCGACATCGGGCCGCTTGCGCGCGCCGATGTCGTCCATGTCCAGTGGCTGCCGCTGGCGCCTGCCGACCGGCTGATGCTGCGCCGGTTGAAGGGCCGCGCCGCGCTGGTCCACACCGTCCACAATGCCGACGCCTATCATGCCGATGCCGGGGTGCAGGGCAGGGGCTATCGGGCGTTGCTCGATCAGTTCGACGCGCTGGTCGTCCATGGCGACACCACGCGCGCCGCGCTGGTGGGGCAGGGGATCGATCCCGCCCATATCCATGTAACGCCGCACCCGCCGATGCAGTTGATGACGGCCGCCGCCGCAGACCTTGCCTCCGTCCCCGATCCAGCCGTGCCGCGCATCCTCTTCTTCGGCACGATCCGTCCCTATAAGGGCGTCGATCTGCTGATCGATGCCTGCCTTCAGCAATGGCAGGCGGGCCACACCTTTGAACTTGTGCTGGCGGGCAAACCCTTCATGGATGTCGCGCCCTTGCTCCAGAAGGTCCGCGCCGCTGGCTTTGCCGATCGTCTGCTGACCGACTTCGGCTTCCTGACCGAAGGCCGGCTCGACGCGCATATGGTCAAGTCCGATGTCATCGCCTTCCCCTATCGCCATATCGATTCCAGCGGCGCGTTCCTGTCCGCGCTGCACCATGGCAAGGCGATGGTGACGTCGGACGCTGGCATGTTCGGCCAATTGCCCGAAGGCGTAGCGACCCGCTTTCCGGCGGGAAATGCATCGGCGCTCGCCCAAGCCCTCTTGCCGCTGGTACAAAGCGCCGCCATCAGGCAAAAACAGGGCGGCCAGGCGCGCGCCTATGGGACGATAATGGGGGACTGGAAGGACATGGCGGTGGCGACGATCGGCATCTACAACGCAGTGCTGGCCGCGCGCCCATGAACCGCTATGTTCGTGAGGCCGCCGATCGCCTGCTTGCGCTGCGCCTGGCGCTGGCCGGTCGCGTGCATCAATATCCCGAAATTCAGGCGTTGAAGCGCTTTCTGTCGGGGTTCAAGGTCGACTGCCTGTTCGACGTCGGCGCCAATCGCGGCCAATATGCGACGATGGCGCGCAAGGATGCGGGCTATCGCGGCCTGATCCTTTCCTTCGAGCCGAACCCGGCCGTGTTCGCCGAACTGCAAAGGCGCGCGGCTTCGGACCGCCACTGGCATGTGTTCAACATGGCGCTGTCGGATTTTGACGGCACCGCCGATTTCAACATCATGGCCGCCGATCAATTTTCCTCGCTCAAGGCGCCGTCCAGCGCACAGGACGATATTTTCGCGCACCGTAACAAGGTGACGCAGACAGTAGCGACGCCCTGTCGCCGCCTCGATACGCTGCTGCCGGAAATGCAGGCCCAACATGGTTTTTCCCGACCGTTCCTGAAAATGGATACGCAGGGCCATGACCTGTCGGTCTGCGAAGGGGCAGGCGCGGCACTGGCGCAGATGACGGGCGTGCAGACCGAACTGGGGGTGCGGCCCATTTACGAAGGCGGCACCGGCTATCGCGCGATGATCGAGTGGCTGGATGCGCGCGCCTTCATCCCTTCGGCCTTCTTCGCCAATAATAAGGGGCATTTCCCGCTACTGGTCGAAATGGACGGCATTTTCGTCAACCGGGCGCTGGTTCAGGATTGATCATGGAGTCGCCCGCGTCCTTTTTCAGCGCGCGTCGCCTGTTCCTGGCGGGGGCGATCGGCCTGACATTGTGGCTGGGTGCGACTTTCCTGTGGCACGTCACCTATCGTCAGGGGATCAGCCTGGCAGTCATCCTGTTTCTGGATCAGGATTTCCCCGCCCTGAT
Source organism: Sphingobium sp. JAI105 (assembly GCF_015752145.1). Taxonomy (NCBI): domain Bacteria; kingdom Pseudomonadati; phylum Pseudomonadota; class Alphaproteobacteria; order Sphingomonadales; family Sphingobiaceae; genus Sphingobium; species Sphingobium sp. JAI105. The sequence goes on from NZ_JADOUC010000001.1 coordinate 63,829, forward strand.
CATGCCCTTGCTGCTGCTGGCGCTCGCCGCACCTTTTGCCGAAGGGCGCGGGATCATCCTGCCGCGACCCACCGCGCGGATCGTCGTGCCGCTGATCGTGCTGATGGGACTTGCGGCGTGGGCGGGCCATTACGCCCTGTTTCAGGATTACGCCATTTCCCGCGATGAGGAGGTCGCCCGTTTCGCCGCCGCCTATATGCGCGAAGGGCTGTTCGCCCGGCCGATCCCGATCGAATGGGAACCCTATCGCCGCGCGATCATGCCCGAATTCTTTTCCCCCTTCGGCGCGGCGGATTATTGGACGGCGGCCTATCTGCCGGTGAACAGCGCGATCCAGGCGCTATTCTGGCAATTGGGCGATCCCAACATGGCGGGCCCGGTATTGCTGATCACTGGCCTGTTCGCCCTCTGGCGCGTCGCGCTGCACCTGATGCCCGATCGGCCCGATGCGGTGTGGGTGACCGTCCTGCTGGGTTGTTCGTCCAGCCAGTTGTGGATCACGGCGATGACGCCCTATGCCATGACCGGGCATTTCGCGCTCAACATGGTGTGGCTGGCGCTGGTGCTGCGGGGCGGGGTGCTCGGCCATGTCAGCGCGGGTATCGTAGCGCTGGTCGCCGCCGGGCTGCACCAGTGGCATTTCCCGCCCATCTTCATCGCGCCGTTCATCCTGTGGATGCTGCTTGCTCGTCGCTGGACGGTGGCGGCCTTCCATGCGCTGACCCTTGTGGCGATCGTCATCGTCTGGGCCAAGATCTGGCCGGCCTTCCTGCTCGATATGCTCGGCGCGCCAGCGGACGTCCGTCCCTCCGCCGGCGTCGCGGACAAGGTTGGCAGCCTGTTCCAGCGGCTTGGCGACCGCTGGCAGCCGCTGGTCAATCTCAGCCGCTTCGTCGCCTGGAATAATATATTGATGGTGCCGCTGGCCGCGCTCGGCATCGCTGCAATGCGGTGGAAGCGGGCGATCAGGGGGCAGGAAATTGCGTTGCCGCTGGCGCTTGGCTGTCTAGCCGGATGCGCGCTGGCGCTGGCTCAGGGCTATGGCTGGGGCTTTCGCTATGCCCATGGCTATATCGGCCCCTTCTGCCTGCTGGCCGGGCTTGGCTGGGCGCGTTTCCGGCCGCGCGATGCGCTCAGGCCGCTGATCATCGGCCTTTTCATCACTGGCCTTGCCAGCATCTTTCTGGTCTGGCGCACCCATACATTCGTCGCGCCCTACGCCGCCAGCCATCGGCTGATCGATTCCAGCCAGGCCGATGTCGTGCTGGTCGATCCGCGTGGCGGCCTTTACGTCACGGATCTGGTGCGCGGCCGCAATGGCGTGCCGGGCAAGCCGATGGTCATGAATATGGGGATGCTGACGCTCGATCAGGTCGATGAGCTATGCCATAATTATGTCGTCGAACTGTTCGATCGCGCCGAATTCCGACCCCTGGGCGTGCCGCTGGCGCGGTGGAACCTGGGCCGCATGGACGCCCTGCGCGCGCATATGAAGGAAGAAGGCTGCGACAAGCCGGTTCAGCCGCCGCTGCCTGAAACATTCGAGGACGCGCTCCAGGCGGCCGACAACGCCATGTGAAGCGGGCTATTGCCCCTTCACATAGACCCGCTTGCCGCCAATCCATGTTTCCAGCACTTGCGTCGCGCGAATGTCGGCCGGGCGGGCGGTGGCAATGTCCCGATCAATCAGCAGGAAATCCGCCCGCTGCCCCGGCACCAGACTGCCAAAGCGTTTTTCCGCGAAACCGGCATAGGCGGCCTGGCGGGTGAAGCCGTCCAGTGCCGCCTCGAAACTTATCTTTTGCTGCGGCAACCATCCGCCGACCGGTTCACCCTTGGCATCCTCGCGGCTCATCGCGACGGCTATGCCGACGAAGGGATTGGGGCTTTCGACCGGCACGTCGGAGCCAAAGGCCAGCGGCACCCGGTTATCCAGCATTGCCTTCCACGCATAGGCACCCGCCAGTCGCGCCTCGCCCAGCCGCGCGGTCGCCATGCGCCAGTCGGACGCTTCATGCACGGGTTGCATCGATGCGATGATACCGAACTGCGCGAAGCGCGGCAGGTCGGACGGGCTGACAATCTGCGCATGTTCGATCCGCCAGCGCCGGTCGCCCTTATAGGTTTCCGACAATTCCTGGATCGCGTCCAATATCTCGCTGTTTGCCGCATCGCCGATGGCATGGGTGGCGATCTGGAAATTGTCCATCGCCGCGCGGCTCATGATGTTGCGCAGTTGCGTGTCGGGGATCATCGGCAGACCGCGTTGCCCCGGCGCGTCCGCATAGTCCGCCTTCAGCCACGCGCCGCGTGATCCCAGCGCCCCGTCCAGCACCAGCTTGATCCCGCCCAGCCGCAGCCGGTCATCATACAGCCATGGCGTCGGTTCCGGCCCGGCGATCAGGGTCATATTGCCGATGCCCGCCGCATAGGCCATGATCCGCACCCGCAATGCGCCCCGGTCGGCGGATCGGCGGAATGCCTGCCAATCCTCTATGCTCGTCCCCATGTCGGCAATGCCGGTGATCCCGGTCGCCAGCAACGCGCGTTGCGCCTTTTCAAAGGCGATGTCGCGGTCCTTGGGCGCAGGGGCGGGGACGACCTTTGCGATCAGGTCCATCGCCTTGTCCACGAACACGCCAGCAGGCTTGCCCGCCGCCATTTCGATCCGGCCCCCGACGGGCGCTTTTGTCGCCGCCGTTACGCCCGCCGCGCGGATCGCGGCGCTGTTGGCCCAGCCCGCATGGCCATCCACCCGCTCCAGCCATACCGGAATATCGCTGACCGCCGCGTCCAGATCCGCCGCCGTCGGGAATCGGCCCAGCCCCCATCGTTCCTGATTCCACCCCGTGCCGATGATCCATTTGCGGCCAGCGCCATCCTGCGCATAGGCTCTGATCTTGGCCTGCGCCTCCGCCAAAGACTTGGTATCTGACAGGTCCAGCGTGATGAGCGACAGGCCCAGCCCCATGACATGACCGTGCGCGTCGATCAGGCCGGGGATCAGCGTCTTGCCCCCCGCATCCATCCGGAAGGACAGCCCCTTGGGCCGTTCGGGCCAGGGTTGGCCCTTTTTGGGCTTTTTGGGCTTATATTCCGGCTCCTGATAGCGATCAGGCAGCAATTTTTCGACCTTGCCGTCATCGTCGATCAGCAGCGCGCGAAAATGTACGATCTTGCCATTGGGATCGACCGCCATGCCGTTGACGTTATCGATGACCCCGGACGCGAAGGCAGGAAGGGTGGTGGCGGCCAGAGCCGCGATCGTCAAGCAACCAGCGCGGGCCAATGCAGCAGCGCGAACCATATGAATGTCAGCCTTCACGCCCGCGTGATCCTTCGCACCAGCGCGCTCGTGTCCTGCCGGCTGCCGCCCAGCGCCTGCACGTCTGCGTAAAATTGATCGACCATCGCCGTCACCGGCAGGGTGGCGCCGTTCGCCCGCGCCTCTTCCAGTGCCAGCCCCAGATCCTTGCGCATCCAATCGACTGCGAAGCCGAAATCGAAACTGTCCTGCGCCATCGTTTTCCAGCGATTGTCCATTTGCCAGCTCTGCGCCGCGCCGCCGGAGATCGCTTCGAACACCGCGTCCAGATCCAGTTCCGCCGCCTGCGCAAAGCGCAGCGCTTCGGCCAGCCCTTGCAACACGCCGCCGATGCAGATCTGATTCACCATTTTGGTCGTCTGGCCAGCCCCCGCGCCGCCGACATGGACGATCCGCGCGGCATAGGCGTTCATCACGATCTTCGCGGCGGTGACTGCCGGTTCGCTGCCGCCGCACATGATCGACAGTCGGCCATTTTCCGCGCCTGCCTGACCGCCCGATACCGGCGCGTCGACGCTGTGGATGCCCCGGCTTTCGCCTTCGACGAACAATTGCCGCGCGATTCGGGCCGATACCGTCGTATGGTCGATGAACAGCCCGCCCGGCTTCATCGTGCGAAATGCGCCTTCGCGCCCCAGCGTCACTTGGGCCAGATCGTCGTCATTACCCACGCAACTGATGACGATGTCCGCTTCCTCGGCCGCCTTGGCCGGGCTGATCGCCACCGTGCCGCCATAGGCTTCCGCCCAGCTTTTCGCCTTGCCGATGGAACGGTTATAGACGGTGAGGTTATGCTCCGCCTTTGCCAGATGGCCTGCGATCGGGCCGCCCATGACGCCCAGGCCGATAAACGCGATATTAGCCATATGCCCCGTATATTTAGTGCGCCAGACCAAGCCATAGGGCCAGTTTTCCGACAGTGCCAGTTTCTTCACGCGCAATTTTCCGCTAGGGGGCGGGCCATGAACAGCTTAGCGAAGATAGAGAGCGCCTTGCCGCTGCCGATCACCGTCGATGACATTCTTGCCGCGCGGACCCGGATTGCCGGTTCGATCGTCAAGACGCCGACGCTGATCAGCCAGACTCTGTCGACGATGCTGGGCTGCAAGGTCTATCTGAAGTTTGAAAATCTTCAATTCACCGCAGCTTATAAGGAACGCGGCGCACTCAACCGTCTGTTGCAGTTGGACGACGCGGCCAAGGCCAAGGGTGTCATAGCCGCGTCGGCGGGCAATCATGCGCAGGGGCTGGCCTATCATGGCAAGCGGCTGGGCGTGCCTGTCACCATCGTCATGCCCACGACGACGCCCACGGTGAAGGTTACCCAGACCCAGGGTCATGGCGCGACCGTGGTGCAATATGGCGAAAAGTTCGATGACGCCTATGCCCATGCGCGGCTGCTGGAGGTGGAGCAGGGGTTGACCTTCATCCATCCCTTTGACGAGCCGGACATCATGGCGGGGCAGGGGACGGTCGCGCTCGAAATGCTGGAGGATGCGCCGGAGATCGATACGCTGATCATTCCGATCGGCGGCGGCGGGCTGTTTTCCGGCATGGCGACTGCCGCACGGGCGATGAAGCCGGATATAAGGCTGGTCGGCGTGCAGGCCGAACTTTATCCGTCCATGTATGATTTCATCAAGGGCGCGGACCTTGCCTGTGACGGTGACACGCTGGCGGAAGGCATTGCGGTCAAGCAGCCGGGCGAATTGACGCGCCGCTTTGTAGAACGGTTGGCGGACGATGTGCTGCTGGTTGACGAACGGCGGCTGGAGGAGGCGCTGAGCCTCTTGCTCCAGATTGAAAAGACCGTGGTGGAAGGGGCAGGGGCGGCGGGCCTTGCCGCGCTGCTGACCTATCGCGACCAATTTGTCGGCCGCAATGTCGGGCTGATCCTGACCGGCGGCAATATCGATACCCGACTGCTGGCCAATGTTCTGCTGCGCGACCTGGCCCGGTCGGGCCGTCTGGCGCGGTTGCGGATCATTCTGCAGGACCGGCCGGGCGCGCTGTTCCATGTGGCCAAGATTTTCGATCAGGAAGCGGTCAACATATTGGAACTGGCGCATCAGCGTATTTTCACGAACCTGCCGGCCAAAGGACTAAGCCTGGACGTGGAATGCGAGACGCGCGATCGCGCCCATCTCCAGCGGCTCATCGCGGCACTGGGCGAGGCGGGTTACGAGGTTGCGCCGATCGAGGTTGCGTGACGCGCGAACGATCTCTTAACATTTCGTGGTAAACGCTCTTTTCATAGGCGCGTCGCAACGGCATAGTCGCGGCATGATCCACCCGCGCCGCCGCCACGAAGGGGATATTGGAGCGTGACTGCACCTTTTCGTTTTCCCCGCTTTTTCGTGACCAATCCGTCGCCCTGCCCCTATCTGCCGGGGCGCAGCGAACGGAAGGTGTTTACCGAACTGAACGGGGACAACGCCGCCGAACTCAACGATGCACTGGGCCGCATCGGCTTTCGCCGCAGCCAGAATGTCGCCTATCGCCCCAGCTGCGCTGATTGTTCGGCCTGTGTTTCGGTGCGTGTCGTCACGGACGAATTTCGCCCCAACGCGACCCAGCGCAAGCTGATCCGCCGCAACAGCGACCTGACGGTCACCGCCTGCAAGCCATGGTCGACCGAAGAACAATATGCGCTGCTCCAGCGCTATCTGTCGGCACGTCATCCCGGCGGCGGCATGACCGAGATGGACGAGATGGATTTTGCCGACATGGTCGAACAGACCCCGGTCGACAGCCATGTCGTTGAATATCGCGAACCCGGCGTCGACGGGCGCGTCGGCAAGCTGGTCGGCGCTTGCCTGACGGACCGGCAGGGCGATGGCCTGTCGATGATTTACAGCTTCTTCGACACAGAGTTGGACAATCGTCCGGGGCTGGGCAATTTCATCATCATGGACCATATCCTGCGCGCTTCGGCGGCGGGCCTGCCCTATGTCTATCTGGGTTACTGGGTCGATGGTTCGGCGCGGATGCAATATAAGGTCCGCTATCGACCGCTCGAAAAGCTGAGCCGGGCCGGCTGGGTCCGGTTCGATCCTGATGAGCAGGATCAGGCTATTCGTCACGTTGCGCAGCGGGACGAGCCACCGCTGCCAATCGAACTGGCGAGCATGTTTCGCAAATAGCGGCCCTATTCCATAGATTTGCTGTTATTTTCGTGCGCGCAGCAAGTAAATCCGACCAGAATGACAGAGTGTGAGGAGGTTGTTTAACTTTCTCGGCTAGTCCTGCCATGATGAACGCAATGATGGCGACATGGGCGGAGGCTGGCGATGGATCGCTTTGCTGAACGCCGGTTCGATGATTTCCGGCGAGCGCTGGATGACGGTCAGCGGATCGACATGTCATTACATGATCGAAATGAAATACTGTTTTCGCCGGTTTTTGATCATTTGTCGCCTTCCTTGTCGCGTTGGATCGCCGATGCACGGGGCCGGATATTGGCGACTGACCAGGATGCTGGTTTGGCCGGCAAGGCATGGCGTGCATTGCTGGACCGCGCGGACCGTCGCGTCCTGCTGAAGGCCGCGATCGCGGAGGAACAGCCGCAGCCCCTGACCGTGCGATTGCCGGGCACGGACGGTCAGCGGCGTTGGTGCCTTGTTCGAATGCGGCGGATGACCAGCACGGATGGCCTGGTCCGCTATTATGGCACGTTGGAAGATGTGCACGATCGCCACGATAGCCAGGCACGCGCGCTGGAAAGAGCGTTGGCCGAAAGCCGGGAGCATTATCGCTGGTCAGTCGAACTGAGCCCGCAGGTGCCGTGGACCGCTGCCCCCGATGGCGCGATTGAAGAAGTTGGACCGCGCTGGCTGAACCTGACCGGCATGGTCGCGAAGAAGGCGCTGGGAACCGGCTGGCTTGTCGCGCTTCACCCGGACGATCTGCCCCGGACTATCACCATTTGGACCAAGCATCTGGCATCTGGCGCGCCGATCGACATCGATTATCGTATCCGGCTGCGCGATGGCGGCTATCGCTGGATGCGTGCCCGCGCGGCGGCGCGCCGCGACGAGCAGGGGCAGATTGTCCGCTGGTATGGCACGCTGGAGGATGTGCACGCGCAAAAGCTCGCCCTGCGCGCGCTGGCGGACAGTGAGGAACGTTCGCGTCTGGCGGTGCAGGCGGCGCGGCTGGGCATTTGGGATTTCGACGTCGCGACTGGCGAACGCCGCTGGTCGGCCGAATTTCGCGCGATGCTGGGTCTGAGCGAGGATCAACCTGCGACCAGCGAACTGGCGCTGTCGATCGTCCATCCTGATGACCGTGAGACCCTGCGGGTCATGCTGGACGCGGTCGCTTCCGGCGCCGTTCCGCCCCGTTTCGAGGCGACATTGCGGGTCCACCGTGCCAGTGATGGCGCCTTGCGCTGGATCAGGAGCAGCGGCTGGACCACACGATCTGAATCCGGACGGGCGCAGCGCGTCATCGTGACATTTCTGGACGTGACCGATCAGCGTGATGCCGAGGACCGCATCCGCTGGGCCGCAACGCATGATCCCATGACCCGCTTGCCAAACCGCGCCTTATGGCAGGCGACGCTCGACGATATGGCCGAACGACAGGGGCAAACCGGCAAACGCTTTGGCCTGCTTCTGCTCGACATTGACGATCTCAAGCGCACGAATGATTCGCTGGGCCATGACGCGGGCGATGCCTTGCTATGCGCCTTTGCCGGACGCCTTGCGGCGATCGCCCCGCCGGACGCGCTGCTGGGACGGCTGGGGGGTGACGAGTTCGGCCTGATCGCGCCGTCATTGACCGACGGCGCGGCGCTGGAGGCGTGGAGCGCCAAGCTGATCGAAAGCCTGCGCACGCCCCATGTCCATAATGGCCGTTCGATCGATTGCGGGGTCAGCATCGGCGGCGCGGTGTTTGGCGATCATGGCGATCGGGCGGAGGATCTGCTTAAAGCGGCGGATCTGGCGCTCTATGCGTCGAAAGCCGCCGGCCGTGGTCGCCTGACCCTGTTCCATTCCGATCTGCGCGCGCAGGCACAGCAGCGCAGTTCAATGATCGGCATGGCCCGGAGCATCATCGCCGATCGGCTGGTGACACCCTATTATCAACCCAAGGTTGATCTGCGTAATGGCCAGATATTGGGTTATGAAGCGCTGTTGCGCTGGCATCATCCGCGTTTGGGCCTGCAATTGCCCGGCAGCATAGCGGCTGGTTTTGAACATGCCGAAATTGCCGTGGCGTTGACCGAACAGATGCTCGACAGCGTTTTGCGCGATGTGCGCGGATGGTTGCAGGCCGGTCATGATCCCGGTCGCGTCGCGATCAATGCGTCCGCTGCCGATTTTGCGCGGGGGGACTTTGCGGATCGGGTGCTGGAACAACTTGCGCTGTTCGCCGTGCCGCCGGAACATCTGGAAATAGAGGTGACCGAGACTGTTTTCCTGGGCCGCGGCGCCGGGCAGGTGGAGCGGGCGTTGCAGCATTTTTCAGAGGCGGGGGTGCGCATCGCGCTGGACGATTTCGGCACCGGCTTTGCCTCGCTCAGCCACCTCAAACAATATCCGGTCGATATATTGAAGATCGATCGCAGCTTTGTCTCTAACATCGAAGAGGATGCGGGTGACGCGGCCATTGTCGACGCCATCGTCAAGCTGGGCGGCAGTTTCGGCATGGATGTCGTCGCCGAAGGGGTGGAGAGCGCAGCGCAGGCCGACCGGCTTCTGGCCCATGGCTGTATCATCGGCCAGGGCTTTCATCTGGGCCGTCCGCAGCCCCGTGCCGCCATCACGCCGCCTCTGGCAACATGACAGGGCCTCGCCCGTTGCAAGGCGCGGCCCCGATGTGCTGCCCCCAAATGCCTATTTGCAGCGACACGCCCGGCGCGCTGGCTTGCGATGGCCCACGCGCTGGGTGACATAGGTGGTTGTCGTTGTCGTCGTCACCTCCGGCTCGATCGTCACCGTGGTCACGATCGGTGCGGGGTAATAATAGCCCCCCGATATATAGCCGCCACCGCCCTGGGTCGTGACCTGCATCGGACCCTGCGACCAATGCGGCTGACCCATATAGGCTGGCGGATCATAATCGACGCCCGCGCCGCGCACTTCGCCCTCGAAACGGCCTTCATATGTGCCGCTGGTCCGCTTGCCATCGGCGGTCGTCCAGGTGCCGGTCCAGCGCCCTTCATAGTCGTTCTGCGTGGTCACGCTGTCGTCGGCATAGCCATAGCCATAATCATAGCCAGCGCCCGGACGACGCGGCGGCGGCGCGGCGCCGCGACGGGGTGCATCCTCCGCCTTGTCGATCATCGCGCCAGCCACTGCGCCGACGCCAGCGCCAATCAGCGTGCCAGCAGTGCGGTTGCCGCGTCCGGCGATGCGGTTGCCCGCCACGCCGCCGACTACTGCGCCGATCGCTGCGCCGCCAAGGCCATTGTCGGGACGACGATACCCATCGCGATCGTCATAATAGCCATCGTCGCCATAGCCGCCCTCATAACGGTCCCACGCGATGTTGCTGCGGCTGTCATAAACCCGGCCATAACGGTCGGTCATCACCGCATCGTCATAATAGCGCGACCAGCCATATCCGGCCGCCGGGGCGGGCAGGCCATAGGCGCCATAATTGCCGATATAATAAGCCGGGCTGATCCAGTAGCGCGGCAGGACATAGCCATAGACCGGGCGCTGATAGCCGTTCCAGCCACCTGGCGCGCGCCAGCCCGCATACCAGCGACCGTTCTGACGCGGACCCCAGCGATGCCCGCCATTCCAGGTCATGCCGGGTCGGGGCGCGTGGGTCATCGGTCGGCCGCCACCCTTCCATCCGCCGCCAGACCAGCCGCCTTTGGCGCCATGGCTCATGCCGGGGCCGTTGCCTGCCAGTGCCGGGCTAGCCGCGCCCGCCAGCGCGATGCTCGCCCCCAGAAGTAGAAGGCCGGATGTCCGCATGGTTAACGCTCCCTGTTTTCCCACAGCGGAAAGGCGCCGCGCGGGTCAAATTGCTAACGCTCTGTTTAGCATGGTGATCCAGGGCTATCCATGAGCGCGAGGGTTAAATCCTGTCCCGAAACGGGGCGAAACAGGCGACCGTGGCGGGAAAGAGGGTTAACGCCTTCAGCAGATCCGGGCGGCAATCCGAGCGACCAGAGCTTGCAACCCGTGCGCGTCGTCCGAGTCGAAGCGCGCGGGACGCGGGCTGTCGAGATCCAGCACACCGATCACCGCGCCATAGCTGAGGATCGGCACGACGATTTCCGAGGCGCTGGCAGCGTCGCAGGCGATGTGGCCGGGAAAGGCGTGGACGTCCGCCACAAGTTGCGTCTCGCCCGTCGCCGCCGCGGTGCCGCATACCCCGCGACCCAGCGGGATACGGATGCAGGCAGGCTTGCCCTGAAACGGCCCCAGCACCAGCTCGCCCTCCACCATGCGATAGAATCCCGCCCAGTTGAGGTCGGGCAAAAATTGCCAAAGCAGCGCGGCGATATTGGCCATGTTGGCGACATGGTCCGCCTCATCGCGCGTCAACGCATCGGCGGCGGAGAGCAGGTCAGCATAGAGCGTCGCCTTGTCGGCGGTATCGGTGGGTGCGAAGTCGAACATGGGGCGGATATAGGCTTGGTGATGGGGCAGGGCCAGAGGGTGAATTCAGACATTGGTAACCTTGTTTTGCTAGCGCGTGATGAGCCAGCGGAGCAGCAGCATGAATATATTGAAATCCAACCTTCCGCCGGAGATCAGTATTTCGCTATTGATGATCACGGTGATGGTCGCTCTTGCTGCAAATTTTCAATTGCCGATAGTGTATCCCACAGGTGAACGTGCTGCATTTGTTGGCATACATTATCTATATCCGCTCATGGGTGTCGGGGTTTGGGGTGCATTTGCTTTTTACGGGCAAAGACGCGCGATAGCGCGAACATTTCTGATCGCGCTTCCATGCTACGTTGTTGTTTTATTTGTATATTTTAACATAAAGCTATGGATACCGCATATCAATCCATATTTATTCGACGAATTTTATTGGGAAATAGATCAAAAATTTAGGCCATTGGTAGACATATGCATGGTCTTGCGCCGATCGATGACGGTATTTATTCCCTATGAAGCCAATTTCTATATGATTGGCTATATTGCGATGTTCTATGGAAGCTTTTGCTATCATGCATTTCGCACGCCGGACAAATTTTCGGAATTGGTTATTGCCGCGCTGCTTCTGCAAGGCTTGGGAACATTAGCCTATATTGTTGCGCCTGCGATCGGTCCATTCATCTATGAAGCCGGGTTGAATCCAATGGTGACGGCGGGCCAGCATAGCATGTTGGACTTCTACAATCAGTCGGTCGCGGAAGGGCCGATTTGGCTGGCGCGCAATGGGGGGAAAGCCTTCACTGTAGGCTTGGCCGCCATGCCATCGCTCCATTCCGCAGCGGCGTTTCTTTTTCTGAGCTTCGCCTGGAAGCACGGACGAATTCTGGTGCCGCTTTATGCCTTCATCACCTTCTTCATTTTCGTGACCGCTGTCGCTACCCGCTGGCATTATCTGATTGACGTGCCAATCGGTGTCTTGATTGCATGGGTAAGCCTCAAGGGAGCGGAGCGCTTGTCGCGGGCCCCGTCTATGGAAACCGCGACACTGTCTCGACCTTTGGCGGAACAACCCGCCTAATCCACCCGCACCTTGCCGCGTCCCTGTTTGATCGTCGCGCGTTTTACCTTGCCCTCTACCCTGCGTTTTTGCGAGGCTTTGGTGGGTTTTGTCGGGCGGCGTTTTTTGGGGACGATGGTGGCTTCGCGGATCAGCGCGATCAGCCGGTCGCGCACATCCTGGCGGTTGAGCAGTTGCGACCGCGCGCCTTCGCTGCGCAGGATCAATATGCCCTCGCGCGTCATGCGTGTTCCTGCAAGGTCCGCCAGACGATTTTTCACAGCGTCTGGCAGGCCGGGCGAATTGGCGACATCGAAGCGCAGCATCACGGCGCTGTCGGTTGTGTTGACGTGCTGGCCGCCCGGACCCGATGCGCGGGTATAGCTTTCGATAATCTCGTCGCTATCGATGGAAATCGAGCGTGTGATGGCGATGGCGACCATGGCGTGACTGTATCGGCTCGATCGCGCCCGTCAAAGCCCGGCTTGGTCCAGCAATTCCTGTCCGAACCCGGCCGCGGCAAAGGTGGCGGGCAAGGGAGCGGTCGCCTCCGCCGCTGGCTTGTCGCCGCGCGGGATGCTGAGAAAGCGGCTGTGGAGCAGCATCGGCACGCCACCTGTCCCATAGACCGGATCGCCCACGATGCCAAAGCCCAGGCCATGGAGCGCGTGGACGCGGATCTGATGCGTGCGCCCGGTCTGCGGCGTGAAGGCGATGAGCGCGCGGCCGTCCTTTTCAGCAACCTTGCGCCAGTGGGTGACGGCGACCTTGCCTGCCTTGGCCGGGATCATGCGCCAGCCGTCGCTCGCGCTGCTGATCTTCGACAGAGACAGTTCGATCGTGCCGCCTTCTTCCGCAGGGATGCCGTCAACGACCGCGACATAGCGTTTGGCGACAGTCCCGGCCTCGAACGCGCCGGCGAAGCGCTTATGTGCCTTGGGATTGCGGGCAAGCAGCAGGCAACCGCTGGTGTCGCGGTCCAGCCTGTGGACGGGCAGCGGCCAGCGGGCAAAGCCGAAGGTCAGCGATTGCAGATGGTTTTCGAGCGCGATGGACCCGTCGCGCGGCGCATCGACCGGCAGGCCCGCTGGCTTGTCTAGAATGATGGCCTCGCCATCGATGAAGAGGACATGGTCGGTAAGCAGTGCCAAGGAAAGGGTCCGATCGGGAAACAGGGCTGGGGCGCATTGACGCGCGCGTCCCGTCCTATAGGGCGTGGAGGCTATGGAGCATAGGGGGGAGAATGGCGGCGGCAACAAGGCCGCCGGGGATCGGCTCGATTGGGTCGATGTCGCGCGCGGCATTGGCATTGTCGCGGTCGTTGTCGGCCATGTCTGGACGCGCGGACCGTTGCGCGATGCGCTCTACAGTTTTCATATGCCGCTCTTCTTCCTTCTGTCCGGCATGCTGTCGCGGCCACAGCCGATCGGCGCTTTCACCCGCCGCCAACTGGCCGCGCAGATGCGGCCCTACGCCATCTTCCTGACGCTGCTGATCGTCGCGGATCAGATTATCGAGCCGCTAAAGGGTGGTCGTCCGATCTTTCACCAATGGCCCGGCGATCTGTTGCCGATCCTGCTGGGTGGCTCCTGGCTGCGCGGGCCTTATACGATCTTCTGGTTCATTCCCTGCCTGATGGTCGCCCGCATCCTGTTCAACGTCGCGTTGACGCGCTGGCCCGATGCACTGGACCGGCGCTGGGCGATGCTGCTGATCCTGATGACGGGTCTGGCCTATGGGCTGGACATGATAACGCAGGCGTCGCCACTGGGGCTGCTCAGCGTCCCGATGGCGCTTGTGTTGCTCTGGATCGGCGCGGCATGGGCGCGGGTGGGCTGGCGCAACGGCTTGATTGCGCCGCTGGCCATGCTGTCGATCGCGGGCCTGGCGGGCTGGTTCCCGACGCTGAACATGAAGGTCGCCGATTATGGCTGGCCGCTGCTGTCGATCGGGTCGGCAATCGCCACATCACTGCTGATCGTCGTTATCGCCCGCCCGGTCGCGCCCTATGCCGCGCCGCTGGCGTCGCTGGGCCGGGCGTCGCTGGTGATCATGTATCTGCATGTGGCGTTCATCCATTATCTCTCGCCCTATCTGGGCAAGCCATGGCTGACGGCGATCGCATTGCTGGTGCCGTTTGCGATGTTCTGGCTGATCCGTCGATCGCCGCGCGCGACCCGGCTGCTGCTTTAGCGGTCAGACGTCCTGCGCGATCCGCCCGTACAGGTCGGGCCGCCGGTCGCGAAAGAAGCCCATGCCCGCCCGATGCGTCCGCGCCTGCGCCAGATCGAGCGTCGCGACGAGCGCGCCCATATCCCTGGCATCGGCTTCGGCAGCGAAATCGCCCCAATGGTCTGTGATGAAGCTGTGGCCGTAAAAGCTCTGGCCATCCTCTTCGCCAATGCGGTTGGCGGCGATCACGGGCATGCAGTTGGACACGGCATGGCCGATCATCGCCCGCCGCCACATCCGGCTGGTGTCGAGGTCTGCATCATAGGGTTCGGAGCCGATCGCGGTCGGGTAGAACAGCATTTCCGCGCCCATCAGCGCCATGATCCGCGCGCATTCGGGATACCATTGGTCCCAGCAGATGCCGACGCCGATCGTGCCATATCTGGTCGGCCAGACCTTAAAGCCGCTATTGCCGGGGCGGAAATAATATTTCTCCTCATAACCCGGCCCGTCTGGAATATGGCTCTTGCGATAGACGCCCATGATGTCGCCCTGATCGTCGATCATAGCGAGCGAATTATAATGATGCTGCCCGTCGCGCTCGAAAAAGCTGGTCGGGATATAGACGCCCAGATCCTTGGCCAGCTTGCGCATTTCCTGCACGGCGGGATGCTCGTCCACCGGCTGCGCCCGCGCGAACAGGGCCTCGTCCTCGACGCGGCAGAAATAGGGGCCTTCGAACAGTTCGGGCGGCAGGATGATCTTCGCCCCGCGCGCGGCGGCCTTGGCCACATGGGTCGCCACCCGGTCGATATTCTCGCTCATATCGTCTGTGAAGGCGAGCTGGAGCGCGGCAACGGTAACTTTGGTCATGCTGTTCGTTTCTCCGTTCGCCCTGAGCCTGTCGAAGAGCTCCATCGAGCGATTGCGAGGTGCCTTCGCTTGCGCTCGGGCGCGGGCTTCGACGTCGCTCGGCCCGAACGGTTGAGGTTAGACACTCGGCATTTGCTGGCTGCAACAATGAAAGCTGCCGCCGCCTGACAATATGGCATCGCTGCGCAGCCCGACAATATCCCGACCTGGAAAGAAGGGGCGCAGGGCATCGAGAGCGGCCTGATCATTGGGCTGGCCATAGATGGGCACGATGACGGCTGCGTTGCCGATATAGAAATTCATGTAGCTGGCGGGGATCGCCGCGCCATCCACGATCACCAGCCCCGGCGACGGGATGTCCACGACCTCTATGCCATGGGCCTTTGCCCGCGCGCGTGCATCGGCGTAGATCGCCGCATTGGGATCATCATCGGTCGTTGCGATTGGCAGCGCCAGCAGGCCATCGCCGACGAAGCGGGCCAGATTGTCGACATGGCCGTCGGTATGATCGTTCATCAACCCGTCGCCCAGCCAGAGCATGTCGGAAAGGCCAAGGCTTCCGGCAAGCAGAGTTTCGATCTTGCCGCGATCCAGATCAGGGTTGCGATTGGGGTTCAGCAGGCATTGCTCGGTCGTCACGAACAGGCCGCTGCCATCGGTATCCACCGCGCCCCCTTCGAATATCCAGTTCTGGGCCGAAGTCGGCAGGCCGGTCGTGGCCGCCAGCCGCGCGCCAATATCCTCGTCGCCGGGCATCTGATATTTGCCGCCCCAGCCATTGAAGCCGAAATCGACGAGCGCCCGCGCCTTGCCGTTCAGCACCGCGATGGGCGCAGTGTCGCGCAGCCAGACGTCGCCCAGCCGGTGCTCGACAATCGTGACGCCCGGCGCGACCAATGCCCGTGCGGCCTCCGCATCCGCTGCGTTGGCGGTGACCAGCCGAACATCTTCCCCCTTGCCCCCGGCATGGAGTGCGCTCGCAAAGGCGGCGATTTGCGTTCGCGCGGCTTCGAAAGCGCCGGGCCATTCGGCCGGGTTGGTCGGAAAGCCGATCCAGGTCCAGTCGTGCGGCGCCCATTCGGCGGGCATACGGAATGTCATGATATGGTCCTTGCTCGGCAGCGGCGCCGATCCGTGATAGCGGGCGTTATGCGCGCTCCATAGCGTGCCGGATCGGGTCTGGACAGAGGGCGAAAGCCGTGAAGAGAAGAGTTTCGATGGTTGCCGCCGCCCTTTTGCTGGCATTGTCCGCAACAGCGCGTGCGGGCGAATTGCCCGACTGGCTGACGGGCGAATGGCTGCAAGTGCGGGACGATCGCTGGACCGAGGAGGTGTGGACACTGCCGCGCGGGGGCGTGATGATCGGCGTGGGGCGGACCGGGCGTGGTGGCGTGCTGCGATCGTGGGAAGTCATGCGGATCGTGCGGGCGGCTGACGGATCGCTCGCCTTCCACGGCGCACCCGAAGGCGGGACAGCGACGATATTCCCGGCCATTGCAGAAGGCGTGCGGGACATCAGCTTCGCCAATCCCGACCATGATTATCCGCAACGCATCCGCTATTGGCGGGAGGGGCGGCTGCTGATGGCCGAAACGGCGAAAATGGATGGCAGCCAGACACAAAGCTGGACATATGCGCCGATGGGCGAGTGAATGACCAACCGCCGCTCGCTTCGAGCATAGTCGAGAAGCCGCCTACACAAATGCAGCGCTTATCGACTTCGCTCGAAACGAACGGAGGCGGGACGGATTACTTCCCCGCCCGGTCCTTGTCCCGAATGGCGCGGAACTCGTCGCCCTCCACCCAATTGGGCCAGTCGCTGCCGGTCGCCAGATCGCGGCCGACACTATAATAGAGTTTCAGGTCGGCCAGCACCCCGGTCCAGTCCCAATTGGGATCATATTCGTCCTTGGGCCCATGATAGCGGTTCTTGGTATAATCCTCCGCCGCGGCGTTGCCTGCTGCCGTGCCGCCGTTGACCAGATCCTCGCCCCCCTCGAAATAGAGCATCGGCAGGCCATGCTTGGCAAAGCTGAAATGGTCGGAGCGGTAATAATGGCCCTTCTCCGGCGTCGGCTCCAGCGTCGCGACGCGTCCCTGTGCGCTGAGCGCCCGGTCGAGATAGGCATCAAGCTGCGACTTGCCCTTGCCGATCACCACGACATTTTTGGCGAGGCCCGCGACCGAGAGGGCGTCCATATTCACGCCGCCCACGGTCTGCGCGAAGGGGAACACCGGGTTGCTGCCATAATAGGCCGATCCAAGCAGCCCCGATTCCTCTGCCGTCACCGCCAGAAACACCTGGCTGCGATCGGTCGGCCCGGCCTTCACATTGGCTTCCGCCAGGGCCACCAGCGCCGCCGTGCCGGTCGCATTGTCGACGGCGCCGTTGCAGATGTCGTCGCCGTCCGGCGCCTGACAATGGCCCAGATGGTCCCAATGGGCGCTGTAAAGCACATATTCGTCGGGTCGCGTCTTGCCGGGCAGCAGCGCCACGACATTTTTGGACATATGTTTGCGCAGGTCATTGTCGAACGACACCGACGCCTTGACCGCGCCCAGCGGCACGGCCTTGAAGCCCGGCTTCCTGGCCGCTACCATCTGCGCATCAAGGTCCATCCCCGCGCTGGCGAACAGGGCCTTCGCCTTGTCCTTCTGGATCCAGCCGATTGCGGCGGAAAGGCCGGCATTGCCGTCCGCACTGTCGGCGACATGCTGCGCGCCGGTCCAGCTCGACTGCACCACATTCCAGCCATAGGCGGCAGGCACCGTGTCGTGCACGATGATCGCGGCGGCGGCACCCTGCCGCGCCGCTTCCTCATATTTATAGGTCCAGCGGCCATAATAGGTCATCGCCCGGCCATTGAACGGCCCGGTCAGTCCCGGCGTTTCATAATCGGGATCATTGACCAGGATGATGACCGTCTTGCCCTTCACATCCACGCCGGCATAATCGTTCCACCCTTTTTCAGGGGCGTTGATGCCATAGCCGACAAACACGACCGGGCTGTCCTTGACCGCGATGTTCGGCTGCGTGGTGCGATAGGTGCCGATCACCATTTCCGGGCCATAGGTCGCGCTGACCGCGGTCTTGCCGCCGGTGAAACTGAGCGGCGACACATTTTTCGCGGTAATCTCGACCAGCGGGACATCCTGAAACCAGCTGCCCTTGTTACCGGGTTTCAGGCCCAGCTTGCCGAATTCGGCCGCGAGCAGGGCCAGAGTCTTTTCCTCGCCAGCCGAACCGGGCGCGCGGCCTTCATAGGCGTCGGACGAAAGCTCCTGCACCAGCCGTTTCATCGTGTCGATCGACGGTTCGACCGCAGCCGGAGTCGTCGCCGATGCCGAAGCGGGCGGCGTGTCGGCTCCGTCGCTGGAACAAGCGGCGAGCGGGAGGGCGAGGGCGGCCGCAAGGGCCAGCAGCGACGTTCGCATCAGGGCATATCCCCTATCTGAGAGTTGTTATTGTACGATTGTAATGCCCCGTGATGCCATTGTGAGAGAGCAAGGGCAAGCAAGGCAGTTGCGCGCGTCACCCGCTTCGCTTAGCCCCTGAACCAACAGGAAAATTCGGGGGGAATTCGGGCATGGTCCGTTTCGGTAAGGCAATGATGTTGGCGCTGCTGGCGGCGGGGACAGCGCAGGGCGCGCTCGCCCAGACGCAACCCGATGCGCTGGCGAAAGCCTTTGGCGCGCGCGAGACAGTGATTTCCGCCAGCCTCTCGCCGGATGGATCGAAAATCGCGTTGGTTTCCGCCGGGCCGGGGCGAAGCAGTCGCGCTTATGTGCTTGAGGCCAAGGAAGGCGCTGAACTGGTTGCGGCCGCGACGACGTCCGGCAATCCGGATTATATGTCCCGCTGCGACTGGGTCGCTGCCGCCCGACTCGCTTGCCAGATTTATAGTGAAACGCGCTACGCTGACGATGTGTATGGATCCAGCAATGTGTTCGCGGTCGATGCGTCAGGCGGCAATACCAAGCTGCTGAGCCAGCGGCGCGGCCAGAACGCGCTATCCTACGACTTTCGCGGTGGTGACATCGTGGATCTGCTGCCGGGAGAGGACGGCGCGATCCTGATGACCCGTTCCTATGTTCCGGAAGCGAAAATCGGCAGTCTTATCGAAAAACGCCTGGAGGGCCTGGGGGTCGACCGAATCGACACGCGCAGCGGCAGCGGGAAGCGGGTCGAGACGCCGGCCAAATTGGCGATCGATTATATCTCCGATGGGGTCGGTAACGTTCGCGTCATGGGGATGCAGGAGATCAAGGGAACGGGCTATTCCAAGGGGACCTATAAATTCCTCTATCGGCCGCAGGGAAAGTCGGGCTGGAGCGATCTGTCCACGTACGACGTGCGCGACAATAGCGGCTTCTATCCGCTCGCTGTCGATCCGCAGAAGAACATCGTCTATGGCTTTGAAAAGACTGACGGGCGCGATGCGCTGGTGTCGATTTCGCTGGACCCGGCGCTTGAAAAGAAGGTCGTTTTTGCCCATCCGCAGGTGGACGTGACCGGGCTGATCCGCGTCGGGCGTGACCGGCGGGTTGTCGGCGCGAGCTATGCGCTCGACCATCGCGAAGCCATCTATTTTGACCCGACGGTGTCGTCGCTGGTCACATCGCTGGGCAAGGCGCTGGGCGGCAAGTCCATCCATATCGGCGACATGAGCAGCGACGGCCAAAAAGTGTTGGTGTGGGCGGGTAGCGACATCGATCCGGGCCAATATTATCTGTTCGACCGCACGGCGCGCAAATTGTCGCCGCTGATGCCTGATCGTCCCGAACTGGCCGATCGCCAGTTGGCGAAAATGCAGTCCGTCAGTTTCAAGGCGGGCGATGGCGTCACGATCCCGGCCTATCTGACACTGCCGCCCGGCAAGGAAACGGCCAAGGGGTTGCCAGCAATCGTGATGCCGCATGGCGGTCCGGAGGCGCGCGACGAATGGGGCTTTGACTGGATGGTGCAATATTATGCCGCGCGCGGCTTTGCCGTTATCCAGCCGCAATTTCGCGGGTCGGCTGGCTTTGGTGAGCAATGGCTGATGCGCAACGGCTATCGCTCGTGGCGCAAGGCGATCAACGACGTTGTCGATGCCGGACGGTGGCTTGTCGCGCAGGGCATTGCCGATCCCGCCAGACTGACGATCGCTGGCTGGTCCTATGGGGGCTATGCCGCGCTACAGGCGCAGGTGATCGATCCCGATCTTTTCAAGGCTGTCGTCGCGATTGCCCCCGTTACCGATTTTGGCGATCGGCTGCGGCGTGCCCAGTTTGATAGCAGCTATCTGGTGCAGCAGCAGCGCATGGGCACGGGAACGGAAGCCGAGGAAGCGTCCCCTCCAGCCACGCTGCGCAGTTCCGCGCGCCGGTGCTGATGTTCCACGGCACCGCCGACGGCAATGTCGACATCACCCAGGCGAAGATCATGCAGGGCAAGCTGGAAGGGGCGGGCAAGCGCAGCCGCCTCGTCATTTATGACGGGCTTGCGCATGGCCTGAACGATAGTGATGCCCGCGCCGACATGCTGCAACAGAGCGCTGACTTCCTGCTCGCCGCCGGGAAATAGGCGATGGAAAAGGAGGCTGGCGCACAGTCCTTACGCACCAGCCTCCGCGGCTTGCCTTCACCTTGGTACGACCCGGAGGCTCGGCAGCTGCAACTTACAGACGATGTGATCGGCCGATAACCGTCAGCCGTGCAGTTTGATCGCGGTTTCCGCGATCCGGCGGCCCTGATAGCGCGCGCCGTCCAGTTCCTCTTCGGACGGCTGGCGGCTGCCGTCGCTGTCGGCCAGCGTGGTAGCGCCATAGGGCGATCCGCCGCGCACCTTGTCCACGCCCATCTGGCCCTGGAAGCCATAGTCCAGACCCACGATGGTCATGCCGAAATGCAGCAGGTTGGTGATGATCGAAAACAGCGTGGTTTCCTGTCCGCCATGCTGGCTGGCGGTCGAGGTGAACGCCCCGCCGACCTTGCCATTGAGCGCGCCGCGCGCCCACAGCCCGCCGGCCTGGTCCAGGAAGGCCGCCATCTGGCTGGATATGCGGCCAAAACGGGTGCCGGTGCCGACGATGATCGCGTCGTAGCCCGCCAGCTCTTCCACGCTCGCGACGGGGGCGTCCTGATCCAGTTTGAAATGCGCGTTCTTGGCGACTTCGAGCGGCGCGGTTTCGGGTACGCGCTTGATGTCGACCTGCGCGCCCGTGGCGGCAGCGCCTTCGGCGACTGCCTTGGCCATCGTTTCGACATGCCCATAGGAGGAATAATAGAGAACCAGAACCTTAGCCATGATGTGCTCCTTGGTTGAAGGGGAGAAGGGGTGCCGCCCGCGCAAGGGGAGGGGGAGAATGCGCGGGCGGCGGCCAGCCCGTCCGGGGGAAGGACGGGCCGGAAAGCCTAGATGCTGTCGACCAGGACGATTTCGGCATCCTCGATCGCGGTGATGGTGATGGGCGCGCCGCCAATGATCGCCGCGCCATCGCGTGCTTCGAACGTCTCGCCATCGATAGTGATCCGTCCCGTCGCGGGCACGAGATAGAGATGGCGTCCTTCAGCGCTGTCATAGGTCACGCTCTCACCCGCACGGATTGTGCCGCCCAGCAGGCGCGCGTCGGCGCGGATGCGCAGGGCTTCGGCGTCCTCGTCATAGCCGCTGGCCAGCACGACCAGCTTGCCCGACCGCTCGCCACGCGGAAACGGCTTGGCGCCCCAGCTTGGGCTGCCGCCGCGTGCGCGCGGGATGACCCAGATCTGGAACAGGGTGGTCGTTACGTCCTCCAGATTATATTCGGCGTGACGGATGCCGGTGCCGGCCGACATGACCTGAACATCGCCCGCCTGCGTGCGGCCCTGATTGCCCAGGCTGTCCTTGTGCGTGATCGCGCCGGTGCGGACATAGGTGATGATTTCCATGTCGGCATGGGGGTGGGGCGGAAAGCCCGAACGCGGGCCGATCTCGTCGTCATTCCATACCCGGATCGCACCCCAGTGCATGCGGTCGTCGTCATGATAATCGGCGAATGAAAAATGGTGGCGGGCATTCAGCCAGCCATGATCGGCATGACCCAGCGACGCGAAGGGGCGGCGCTCGATACGGTTTGCGGTATGCGTGTTCATATCCTTGCCTTTCCAAATATCGACCGGACTTCCGGCTTGCTTTCCGCCAATCTAGTGATCAGGATCGTTTCCGAAACACGCAGCATCGAAACGGATTGTTTCCCCATGCGACTACCTGATTTTGAGGCCTGGGCGATGTTCGCCGCCGTGGTCGAACATCGCAGCTTCACCGACGCGGCGAGAGCGCTGAGCGTGTCGAAAGCCACCGTGTCCAAGGCCGTGACCCGGCTGGAAGAGCATCTGGATACCAGCCTGTTCAACCGCACCAGCCGCCGTCTGGCGCTGACCGAAAGCGGCAAGAGGCTGGCCGACCATGCCCATCGCATATTGGCCGAAGGGCAGGCGGCGGAGGAAGCCGCGCGCGAGGAAACCGCCGACCTGTCGGGTGTCGTCCGGCTTGGCGCGCCGATGAGCTTTGGCCTGTTGCGCATCGCCCCGCTGATCGCCCGCTTCACGCAGGAACATCCGCTGGTCGATATCGACCTGCATCTGTCCGACGCGCATATCGACCTTATCGAAATGGGACTGGATGCGACCATCCGCATCGCCGACATGCCCGACAGTTCGCTCCGCGCCCGCCGTCTGGCCGACGTGGATATTCATGTCGTCGCGTCACCCGCCTATCTGGCGGCGCGGGGACGGCCCATGCATCCGTCCGATCTGAGCGGTCATGACTGCTTTTGTTATTCCAACGTCACCACGCCGGACGTGTGGCGCTTTGCCGGACCGGGGCAACAAAATGTGGTGGTGCAGGTCCGATCGCGCCTGACCGTCAATAGCGGCGACGCGATGTTGCCGGCCCTGCGCGCCGGCGTGGGCATCGCCCGGCTGCCCGATTTCATCGTGGGTGAAGCGCTGGCCAGCGGCGAACTGGAGGAGGTGCTGGTCGATTGGCGCGCGCCGCCCTTCGGCCTCCATCTCGTCACGCCGCCGTCGCGATTGCGCCCCGCCCGCGTTGATGCGCTGCTGGATTTCATCACCCGGCACCATGGCTGCTGATGCTCGTTTCGCAGGTGAATCATTCTTGACTCGTGGAGAATCGTTTCGGCCTCAACTCTTTGTAAATAGATTCGTTTTTTGGCGACTCGTGGATTTCTGCGGGTTAGCGAAAAATTAACCTTTGTCCTTCAGAAGTTTTTTGGTTAATGAATTGGAGTAGATGCCGTTCTGGTGGGGTGAACGGACCTGCGACGCAAAGGGGCTTCACATGCGCGTGCTGCTGATTGAGGATGAACCGACCACCGCCAAGGCGATTGAGCTTATGCTCACGACCGAAGGTTTCAATGTCTACACAACCGATCTGGGCGAGGAAGGTCTCGATCTCGGCAAGCTGTATGATTACGACATCATCTGCCTGGATCTCAACCTGCCCGACATGCACGGCTATGACGTGCTGAAGAAGCTCCGCGCTGCCAAGGTGCAGACGCCGGTGCTGATCCTGTCGGGTATTGCCGAAATGGACAGCAAGGTCCGCTCCTTCGGCTTTGGCGCCGACGATTATGTGACCAAGCCCTTCCATCGCGAAGAGCTGATCGCCCGTATCCACGCCGTGGTGCGCCGGTCGAAGGGCCATTCGCAATCGGTCATCCGTACCGGCAAGCTGGCCGTCAACCTGGACGCCAAGACGGTGGAAGTGGACGGCAACCGCGTTCACCTGACCGGCAAGGAATATGCCATGCTGGAACTGCTCTCGCTCCGCAAGGGCACGACCCTGACCAAGGAAATGTTCCTCAACCATCTTTATGGCGGGATGGACGAGCCGGAACTCAAGATCATCGACGTGTTCATCTGCAAGCTGCGCAAGAAACTGGCGCTGGCCTGCAACGGCGACAATTATATCGAAACCGTCTGGGGCCGTGGCTATGTGCTGCGCGATCCGGAAGAGGCGCTGGAAGAACAGGCCAAGGTCGCCTGACGCTTTCGCGCGTCATGCGCTAAACGGGGGGTGTAAAGGCCGGTGATCCGACAGGATCATCGGCCTTTTCCGTTGTGACGGGGCCGGGCCTGCCATAGGAGAATGTCCGCCAAGGATATAATTTCCCAGGAGAGGCCATGACGACCCGCCATCTGATTGATCCAGAAATCGTCCCCGTGCTCGATTTTCTGCCAGATCTGGACCTGAGCCACGATGTGCTGCCGATCATGCGGGCGGGCATGGCTGCGATGGAACGGCCTGGGCCGGTGGCAATTCCCGACATTCGCATGATCCCCGGTCGCGATGGCGCGCCGGATGTGCCGCTTCATATCTTCAATGCCGATCCTGCCGCTCGGCCCCGTCCAGCCATATTGCACATCCATGGCGGTGGCATGGTGATGGGGACGGCTGATGCGGCGAGCCGCTCGATCGGGCCGATGGCAGAGGCCATGGGGTTCGTCGCCGCCTCCGTCGATTATCGACTGGCGCCCGAAACAGCCTTTCCGGGGCCACAGGAGGATTGCTACGCCGCGCTAGACTGGCTGGTGGCACAGGCCGATACGCTTGGCATCGATCCGCAGCGCATCGTCGTGTTGGGGGAAAGCGCCGGGGGCGGGCTGGCGGCGGCGCTGGCGCTGATGGTGCGGGACCGGGGCGACATGGCGCTGGCGGGCCAAATCCTCATCTATCCCATGCTGGACCATCGCACCGGCGGAGCGGAATGCCGCTGGCAATCGGCAGGCACCGGCGAATTCATCTGGACCCGCGCTTCCAACCAGTTTTGCTGGGACGCATTGCGCGGCGATTATGGCTGCGACGATGCGCGCAAGGGCTGGTTCTCTCCGGCGCTGGCGGATGATCTGGCTGGATTGCCGCCGACCTATGTGGCGGTCGGGGCGCTCGATCTGTTTCTTGACGAGGATCTGGATTTCGCACGGCGTCTGGCCGGGGCAGGGGTGCCGGTGGAATGTCATGTCTATCCGGGCGCGATCCATGCTTTCGACATTGTGGCGACCGCGCGCGTCGCGCAGCAATCGCGCAATGACCTGACCTGCGCAATCCGCCGGATGCTTGCCCTCGATTGATGCAAAATGGGCCGACGATCCGGTCTGGATCGTCGGCCCGGTCAGGCGACGGGGCGGGATATGACGGCTTGGAACTTGGCCGCCATCCCCCTTTCCCCTGCGGGGTCAATCTTCCGCCTGACTTTCAGGAGCGGCGCTGGTCGAACCAGCAGTTTGTCCACCCCCTGAAACCTGGCCGCTGGCGTCGATCGATGCAGCGCCGTTTACAGCGCCGGTTGCGCTGCCAACGGTCGATCCTGTCCGATCACGAACCGCGCCAACGGCCTGTCCAGCCCGGTCCTTGGTTGTACTGACGGCACCGTTCGCCCGATCCCGTACTGCCCCGACGCCATTGGCGGCCCGATCACGCACATTGCCCACGGCGTTACGCGCATCGCTGGTACCCAGCGTGTCGACCGCCAGACTGCCGCCCGCCGATCCGCTGGCCGAACCCGACGCGCTGCCGCTGCGGCTCTTGTCCCGGTGGGTCAGCGAACCGCTGGCATTGCCATCGGCCCGGCCATTGCCCGATCCGTTCGCGCCGACCCGGCCATTGTCGAGGTCGATGCTGCGGTCGAGGCCGATGCCACCGCTGCCCGACCCGCCCAGCGTGCCTCCCAAGCTGCTGCCTACGCCGCCGATCGACCCGCCCAGCAGACCACCACCGCCGCCACCGCCGCCCAGCAACTGGGCCGATGCGGGAACCGCGGTCAGCGTTGCGATACAGGCCGCCACGATCATGAACTGGCTCTTCATCGCTCATCTCCTTGTTGACTGTCGATGCAATGCAGGGACAACGGGAGGAGACAGGCGTTTAATCCCGCGCTGACGGAAAAAATCGTAACTGGCTAAAAATCAGTCATTATTTCTGCATGTGGCGCAGATGATGCCCTTGCCGAAGCCGCGCGCCTTGCCCTTTGGCGCCTCCGCTTCAGCCAGCAGCGCATTCAGGCTGCCCCGCACCAGCAGCCGCCCCGCGACCAGCGGCGCGGCAAAGCTGGTGCCGCGTACCGCGCCCTTGCCGCCGTCACTGCGCGCTGCGTTCAGGTCCGCACCCGGTGCGGCAAAATTCACATGGGCGGCGCGGCCCGCTTCGGGCAACAGGCGTCCGCGTCCGTCAATGCCGGTGACGGCGACCACATCCGCATAGGAAGCGGGGTAGGCGGGCGGTGCTGCCGGGCCGTCATTGCCCACCGCTGCGACCACCGTGACGCCCTTGTCGCGCGCCAGCCGGATCGCGCCCGCCAATAGCGGATTGTCCGGTCCGACCAGACTGACCGTGACCACCGGCACACCGCGCGCCGCCATCCAGCCCAGCGCGCGCACGATCGCAAAGGCGCCGCCGCCCGCCGGATCATCGCCATAGACGTCCGCGACCAGCAAGGGCGCACCCGGCGCCGCGCCGCGCACGCTGCCTGTCCCGCTGATCAGCGAAGCGACCGCCGTGCCATGGGCGCTTGCGCGCGGCGCACCACGCGCGAAGCCACGCTGTTCGACCGGCCCCGTCAGCGCCGGATGGCGCGCGACGCCGCCGTCGATCAGTCCCGCTGCGCCGCGTCCAACCGTACCGCCTCCAGCCAGTACCCCCAATGCCGCGCCATTGGCCGACCCGCCGGGGAAGTAGAGATTGTCGGCGCTCGCCTGCGCCCTGGGCGCTATCCTGCGCACATCCTTCAGCGCCCGTGCCAGACTGCGGCCCTGCGGCACTTGCAACCGCACAATGGTCAGGTCCAGCCCGTCCACCGCCTCGTTCTCCACGCCAAAACCCGCGGCTTTGAGCGCGTCGAGACTGGCGGCATCCGCGCCGGTCAGCAATATCACTCCCCGCTGCGCCGGTTCGCGCCGGTCGTCCAGTTCGACCCTGTCGCCATGCCGCCGCAGCAGATCGCCCACCCGTGTCGCGCGCGCCGATGCCAGCCGATCGGCCAGCCGCGCCGGGGACAGGCGCTCCAGTCCGCTGCCCTCGACCAGCCCGTCGACCCGGTTCAGCACATCGGGTACCACCTGACCCACAGGCCCGCTACCGCCCAGCAGTTGCGCCTGTGCGCCCGGCGCAATCAGGATCAGCCCGGCGATCATCCAGGGGCGGGTCAATTTCATGGCGTCGTCACCGGTCCTTTCGGGTGCATGATAAACCATCGCACGAATATTTCCGTTTTTTCCTCGGCTGTGGGATGAAACGACCTGGCAGGCTCGTTTCATCCCAGGAACATTGTACGGAGCCCCGATGTCGTTCGAGCATGATTTGCTGGCGATCCTGCCCAGGCTGCGGCGCTTTGCCGCCAGCCTGTCGCGCGATCGTGCCGATGGCGACGATCTGTGCCAGGCCGCGCTGGAGCGGGCGCTCAAGGCGCGCGACCAATGGCAGCCGGGCACGCGCCTCGACAGTTGGATATATCGGATCATGCGCAACCTGTGGATCGACGAAGCTCGCGCGCGCCAGCGGGCGGCCAAGACATTCGCGCCGGAGGAAGCGGGCGAGCATGTCGGCCATGCCGGCGATCATGACATCGAAGCGCATATGCACCTGTCCGACGTGGATCGGGCGATGCAGGCGCTGCCGGACGAACAGCGCGAAGCCATCGCGCTCGTGCTGGTGGAGGGCCTGTCCTACAAGGAGGCTGCCGCCGTGCTGGGGGTGCCGATGGGGACGCTGACATCGCGGCTGGTGCGCGGGCGCGGGGCGCTCATTGAACTGATGGGGGAAGCGGCATGACCGACATTGACGAAGCCATGCTGATCGCACTGGTCGATGGCGAACTGGATGATGTGACCCGCCGCCGCGTTGAACGCGCCATGGCGGAAGACCCTGCGCTGGCGGAACGGGTGGCGATGCACCGCCGGTTGCGGGAGCGGCTGGCGGGCCATTATGCGCCGATCGCGCAGGAACCGCTGCCGCGGGCAATGCGCGCTCTGGTGGAGGATAGCGCCAGGGTCGTGCCTCTGGCGCGTCCCGCGCCGCGCTGGCGGGGATGGGTGACGGGCGGTGCGATCGCCGCAAGCCTCGTGCTGGGCCTTGGCCTTGGTCGCCTGAGCGGTGGGGAAGGTGGACCGATCGGTGTGCAGAATGGCGTCATGATCGCGCAGGGCGGGCTGGCGCAGGCGCTCGACACGCAATTGGCCTCGGCACAGGGCGATGGCGCGATCCGCATCGGCCTCACCTTCCAGCGCAAGGGTGGCGGCTGGTGTCGTAGCTTCGACGGGACACTCGCGGGCGTTGCTTGTCGTGAGGGCGATGGCTGGCAAGTGCAACAGGCGCTGCCCGGCGCGGGGCAGGCGCATGGCTATCGTCAGGCGTCGTCAGCCGATGCGCGGGTCATGGCGACGGTCGACGCGCTGATCGATGGCGCGCCCGTTGACGCGGCGGGGGAGAAGGCCGCGAAGGCGAAGGACTGGCGTTAGGAACCACTGCCCGTTCGCTCTTCGCATCGCTATTCCTGATGGCGTTTCAGTCCGCCGCCAGCCTAGACATGCTCTACCGCATGGCCCGCACAACATGCGGCCCGGCTCGATTCCACATATTCGGCATCGTGCCACCAGAAATGCTGGTGTGCATCGGCCAGCATGGGCAGCACGGGCGTCAGGTCCGCTTGCGGCTTGGCTCCCACGAACGGGGCCATCAGCGTTTCTGGCGTATGCGCTACGCCATTGGCCACCACCTGCCGCACATTGGCGACGGCGCTGACATCCCTCAACGGATCGCCCTCCACCAGGATCAGGTCCGCCAACATGCCGCGTTCGATCCGGCCGATCGGCTCGTTCAGAAATTCACCCGACCAGCGCGTCGTCATCATCAGCGCGTCGAGCGGAGACACGCCATATTTCACCATGCCCCGCAGGTTGAGGTGCAGGCTGATCGCGGTCAGATCAATCGGCGCGTCGGTGCCGGACAGGGGGTGCCATCCCGCCGCCAGCATCTGCTTGATCTGCGCCACCTGCCGTTCCAGCGACGCCAGCATCACCGTGCCGCCTTCGCCCGACATGGCCTTGACCCGTCCGGTCAGCTTGGCGAACTCCCAGTCGGGATAGAGGGTGGTGATCCGGGGATCGTGCGTGAAGCTGTCGTCCAGCCCCAGCAGCGCGGTCGCGGCGAACAATGTTGGCGTCCGCCCGGCCCTGGCGGCAGAGAACAGATCATTGACGTCATGATAGCCACCGCCCAGCCCCGTGACGGTGCGCGAATAGCCGTAGCGGTTGGTCGCGCCGATATGCTCCATGCAGTCCATGCCGCTGTGAAGCGCGGGATAATGATAATGGGATGACAAGGGCATCCCCATCCGGTGCGATGCGTCGACCACTTCCTTCTGCGTGTCGTGGCGCAGGCGGACATAGGTTTTGACCATGTCATAATCGAGCAGGCGCGCCCGCTCCAGTTCCAGCGTCATCTGCCCCGGCTCGGTCACTGGCCGCATGAAATTGTAGAAGATGCGCCCGCCATCGATTGCTTCGCCCGTGGCGTAATGGCGCGCGGCGATCCGCTTGCCGCTCTGGATCGCTTCGCGGTCCTCGACCATATGATAGGCCGGGCATCCCGGTGATCGCGTCGCGGTGATACCCATGGCGAGCCAGAGACGCCCCATCCGGTCGCCATAGCCATAGCCCGCCATCTGCCGGTGGGTGTGCATGTCGATAAGGCCCGGCATCAGCGTCAGGTCCGGCGCGTCGATGAAGCGGGCATTGGCGTCGGACGGCGCGCCGCCATCATGCGGCGTGACCGCGGTGATGACGTTGCCATCGATCACCACGTCGACGCCGCTCTTGTAGGCCGGGGACAGCGCGTCCCAGACTTTGCCAGCCCTGATGACGGTGCGACCCGAAGGCTTGGCATTGGCCCATGTCAGGCGGCAAGGCACGGTCTGCGGCTTGCCGCCTGAGACCGGCACAAGCCGCAATTTTCCGCCGCTCAGATAGAGGATTGAGCGCGAATCCCCGCTCCAGCTTGGCGCATCGGCGAGTTCGGTGCTGACCTGGCGCGGCGCGCCGGTGAAGCTGCCGTCCGGTGCGACGGGCGCGACCCACAGCGTGCTGGCGAACACAAAGGCCATTGCTTTGCCATCGGGCGACCAGACCGGCCCGTCATGGCCGCGCGTGCCGAGCGACTTGCCGTCGAACACCGGGCGATAGGTGCCTTTGCCGGTCGCCAGATCGATCGACAATATCTGGCTTGCCCCTTCGCGATAGCGGCCCGTCACCGGCTTGAAGGCGGCATAGGCGATGGTCTTGCCATCGGGACCGAAACTGGGCCGCCCCGGTTCCCAGATCGCATCGAAGCGCTTGCGCACCGTGCCGGTTGCCACCTCGACGGTATGGAGCGCGCCTTCCTGATCCAGAAAGGCGATCAGCTTTCCGTCCTGCGACCAGCTGCCCCAGGCGACGGCCTTGTCCGGGATGTTGGTCAGTTGCCGTTCCTTGCCGGTGCTGACGTCATGCAGCCACAGGTCCAGCGTGCCGCCCCGGTCGCAACTATAGGCGATGGTCCGGCCGTCTGGCGACCAGGCCGGATCGCATTTGTGGAAGGCGTCGCCCACGATGATGCGGGGCGTCCCGCCGACCGGCATCAGATAAAGATCATTGAGCGCGGCAAAGACGATCTGCTTGCCGTCGGGCGACAGCATCGGTGCGGCAATGCCCAGGACGGGTTTTGGCGTCGTGGAGGTGAAATCGCGTGCCTTCTTGCTGTAATCGGGCGTCGTCACCGGAACTTGCGTGGTGAAGGGCACGACCGTCGCCTTACCGGCCTGCCAGCGCCGCAACTTGCCGCCGGAGCCATAGAGGATCGCACCATCCGCCGTGAAAGCGGGGCGGAAGGGGTAGAGATCTTCGCCCGCAACCACATCCTTGCCGTCCACGACCAGCGTTACGGAACCGGGCTGGACGCGCGTATAGGCGATACGGCCGTCCGGCGCGAAGGTCGGGGCCATGATGGCCGACGGATTGAAGCGATCGGGGGACGGAGGCACTGATGCCGCCTCGCTGACCGCGCCGGTCGCGACATCGGCGATAACCAGTTTCGTACCGCCCGCCACATAGGCGATCCGCTGGCCATCGGGCGACCAGCACGGTTCGCTGTCATTGCTCGTTCCGCTGGACAGCGGCGTCACCCGGCCTGACGCCACATCCAGCAGATAGATGGCGTAGCGCCCGTCCGCCCGATCGCTGGAAAAGGCGATGGTCCGTCCATCGGGCGACCAGCGCGGTTCACGATCGTCCAGCAGCCCGTCCGTATGCTGGCGCATGTCACTGCCATCGGCCGCGACCGACCAGATGTGGAAATTGCCGCTGCGATAGGATTGGAACGCAATGCGCTTGCCATCGGGCGACCAGTCGGGCTGGGCCAGATCGTCAAAATCGCCGGTCAGCCGTTGCAGCGGTCCGCCCGCGACCGGCATCGTCCACAAGATGCCGAGCAGGTCGAAGGCGATCCGGCTACCATCGGGCGACAAGGAGAGTGCGACATTGGTGGCGTCCTCTACACGCACCATCGTCTCCTTGCCTGCCCCCGGCGCGCCTTCCGATTGCGCGACCGACGCAACGCTGCCCGCCGCCAGCAAGCCGATCCCGCCCGCCGCAATCGCCTCGCGCCGGCTCACGCCCGGTTCGTTCTTCATGCCTAGAACTCCAGATTCAGGCGGCCATAATAAAAGCCCCCGCTAATGCCATAGGGGGCATAGCTGTTGTAGAGAAAGCCGACGAATTGGTTTACCGGCTTCAACTTGTTGGGATAGGTATTCAGCAGATTGTTCGCGCCAACCGAAAGCTTGATCCCCTTGGTCAATTTATACCCGATCTCCAGATCGACGATGACCTTGGGCTTCAATTCTTCGTCCACAAAGTCGCGGAAGCAGACAGGGCTCACGACATTGACTGCGCACGCGGTAAAGTCGGCCGTGTGAAAGGCGGTGGCATTCGCGCGCTGCGTGATCTTGCCAAAGCGCGTGGCACGCAGGTTCATGTTGAAATCATCCTTTTCCCAAAGGATGTTGGCGATGAACTTGTTGCGCGGCGTGCCCTCGGTCAGGTCGCCCTGCTTGGTTCGGCCGATCAGCGCCAGACCGGATGCGGCAATCGGTCCGGGGACAGGATCGATATGGGTGAAAATGGTCTTGTTGAAATTGGCCGACAGGCTGATCGTCGCCAGGCCCATGTCACCAAGTCCCGCCCGATAGGTGCCGACAATGTCCAGGCCGCGAGTCCGCGTGTCGGCAGCATTGGAGAAGATCAGGCCACCGGCGATCCCGTAAATGCCGGCTGCTTCCAGCGCATTGATGACTACCGGGCCGCTCAGCGTTTCGCTCAGCAATATGCGGTCCTTGATCTTTATCTGATAGGCATCGACCGTAATGTTCAGGTTCGGCGCGGGCGTCAGCACGATGCCCGCAGAGAAGTTGACGGACTTTTCAGGCTTGAGTGGCACCGCGCCCAAAGCCTTGGCCGCCGCACCCTCGACCGGCAATGCCTGCACGGGCAACAGGACGCTGACGCCGTTCTGGATCACGCCGATGGTGGAGGATGACGCGTAATGCTGCTGTTGCAGGGTGGGTGCGCGAAAGCCGGTGCTGGCCGTGCCACGGATGGCGAAGCCGCGCATCGGTTCGATGCGCAGCGACGCCTTGCCGGTGTCGGTGGTGCCAAAGTCGGTATAATCCTCGTGCCGCCCGGCGAGGCCGAATTCCAGCCCTTCGACGATCGTGCCTTCCAGGTTGAGATAGGCGCTCCAGTTGCTGCGGCTCCAGCTTCCCGTGCCTTCGGGAACGAAACCCGTCACGCCCTGCGCGCCGACGCCGGTACGTTGCTGACCTGCGAGCCAGGCACCCGGCGGCGACACATATTTGCCGTCGATATAGGATTCCGGATCGCCAGCGCCGATCATGAACTTGTTTTTCTTATATTCCGCCCCGACCGCGACAGATAGCGGCCCGGCCAGGCCGACATCCAATTCCTTGCTGAAATCCAGATTGTTGGTCCATTCGTCGAACCGGATCTTGCCCAGATAGAAGTTCGTCGGACTCGCCGTGCCCATGGACGGGTTGAGCGACGTCGTTTGCTTATATTTCACCTCATTCTGCGAATAGGTGGAACTCAGGTCGAAATGCACGCCGCCGCCGATTTCCCCGCGCACGCCCAGCGCATATTGGAAATCCTCGTCATAGACATGGATGCGCGGGATATAGCCTTCGGGATAAATTTCGATGATATTATTGAGCGCGGCGGGCGTGCGATAGGTCAGCCAGCCTGCGGCGTGGCGCTTGGAATATGTGCCAAAGCTATAGGCTTCCACGCTGCCACCGATCGGCAGCATGGCGTCGTAACTGACATTGCCGCCGATGACTTCGGGCTGGCCGGCCTTGCCGCGGTAGCGATCCAGATCGGGATTGTTGTTCCGCGGATCGCCGGTGGGATAATAGGTGCCAGCGATCGGCGAGCCCTTCACGATCGTCCCGGCCTGTAGAACGCCATCGGCCGCAAGGTGAATATAGCCGCCGTCCGGGCCGATCGCGAAGCCATTGTCCAACTGCCAACGGCCCTGTTCGCCGCCATTGTCCATCGTGGTGCCCAGCGTCAGCGCCGCACCCCCGGCCGTATCGTTTTTCAGGATGATGTTGACCACGCCGGCAATGGCGTCAGAACCATATTGCGCCGATGCGCCATCGCGCAGCACCTCGATCCGCTGGATCGCATTGCCGGGGATCAGGTCCAGGTCCGGCGGCGACTGGCCATTCTGCACTGACCCGTTGATGAACAACGTCGCCGAATTATGCCGCCGCTTGCCGTTCACCAACACAAGCAACTGGTCCCCGCCAAGGCCGCGCAGCGACAGGGTACGCACCGCCCAACTGGCGCCCGCACCATTGTTCGACACGTTGATGGACGGAACCAGCGTGCCCAGCAGGTCGCGGACCGACTGTTTGCCGCTCGCTTCCAGATCCTTGGTGCCCAGAACGTCGATCGGCGCCAGGCTGTCAGCGACAGTGCGGTTGGTCGCGCGCGTCCCGGTGACGATGATCGGCGTTGAATCCTCGATCGGTTCGGGGGCGGGGGCGAGCGCGGCCGGGGCGACGCTGCCCGCTGTGCCAGCCTGCGCGAACTGGAGCGAGAGCGGACTGCGACGCGCCGCGCTGCGATTGGCCGGGGCGGCCAGCGCGATCACGCCCGCGCCCGCCTGTTCCATTTTCAGGTCAGTGCCCGCCAGCAGACGCCCCAGCGCCTCCTGCGTCGACAGCCAGCCCTGGATGCGGCGACTGCGGATCGCGGCCACCTCGTCATAGGGGAACAGGATACGCACGCCCGATTGCGTGGAAAGCTGGCGCAGCGCGCTGCTGAGCGGCTGGACATGAATGTCGAACTTGTGACGCTGAGTGAGCGCCAAGTCCTGTTTTGCAGCTGCGAAGGCTTGAGATGAAGGCACGAGGCATGACGCCAGGCAAAGCCCGGTTAACGCATGAATAGCACGCATGATCTGTTCCCCTGGATGGCAGCATCTGGGCCGCTCTGTCCTTTAGAAACGAAGCAAAGGTAGCAATCCGCTATGGATTTTCCTGGCCGCGAATCGGCACCCGACTTTCAACAGCCTGGGACCGCCGCCGCAGCATCATCAGCATGCTGCGCCGCAGAAAATAATGAGAGACCAGTCAGTCGTTGGTCTGGAGAAACCAGCGCTCTGTACCTTGCAGGCCGATCGCCGTCAGTCGCCCCGAATAATAGGCGCCCGTGTCGATGCCGATCCGGTTGGGGTGAAGATCGACATCATCAGTGATGCTATGGCCATGCACGACCATCTTGGGATGCGCGCCTTCATGATCCAGAAATTCGCGTCTTATCCAGCGCAGATCGGCCCCGTTCTGCGCGTCGATCGCCACACCCGGCCGGATACCGGCATGAACGAACAGATAATCGTCCATTTCGACCTGATCGGGCAGGGCGTCGAGAAAATCGACATGCTCACGCGGAACATTGTTCAGCATCCATGCCACGACCTCTTCATCGGTCATGACGCCGAACAATAATGGGTCAAGCCCGTAACTGGCCAGAGTCGCCGCACCTTCCATCCGGCGGAAAACAGGTACCGCCCGGACTTCGCCTCGCGCTGCCAGGACGAAAATCTCCTCATGATTGCCTTTCAGGCAACGCACGTCGCCGCCTGATGCGACCATGGCCATCACCCGGTCGATCACCTGTCGGGATGATGGGCCGCGATCGACCAGATCGCCCAGCAGGATGATGTGCGGGGGCATCGCGCCCCGTTGGG
The DNA here is from genome assembly GCF_015752145.1 of Sphingobium sp. JAI105. NCBI lineage: Bacteria > Pseudomonadati > Pseudomonadota > Alphaproteobacteria > Sphingomonadales > Sphingobiaceae > Sphingobium > Sphingobium sp. JAI105. Next base: position 99,168 of record NZ_JADOUC010000001.1, read on the forward strand.
CGTCATCCTGCGCAATCAATATAAGCAGCGCGTCGAGCAGGCTGGCGCGGCCATGCACATCGCCAATCGCGTAAACGCGGCGGTCGCCTATGCTCGGCGGGGGCAATGCTTCAGTCGGCGTTCCGCGTGCCAGCCATGTCCGCAACCATTTCATGAGCCATAGTCTGGCACGTCGTCACAGGCGCGGCAACGTCACGCCCTGCTGCCCCATATATTTACCTGCCCGGTCGGCATAGCTGACCTCGCACGGTTCATTGCCCTTCAGGAACAGGAACTGGCATGCGCCTTCATTGGCGTAGATCTTGGCAGGCAGGGGCGTCGTGTTGGAAAATTCCAGCGTAACATGCCCCTCCCAGCCCGGTTCCAGCGGGGTGACGTTGACGATGATGCCGCAGCGGGCATAGGTCGATTTGCCCAGGCAAATCACCAGCACGTCGCGCGGCACGCGGAAATATTCGACCGTGCGGGCCAGCGCGAAGCTGTTGGGCGGGATGATGCAGCAGTCGGTCTTGCGATCGACAAAGCTGTTGGTGTCGAAATTCTTCGGATCGACGATGGTGCTGTCGATATTGGTGAAAATCTTGAACTCGTCCGCCACCCGCGCGTCATAGCCATAGGAGGACAGGCCATAGCTGATGCAATTGTCGCGCCGCTGGCTCTCCACGAACGGCTCGATCATGGCGTTGCTCAGTGCCTGTTCGCGAATCCATTTATCCGACAATATCGACATGGGCAGTTCAGTTCTTCCTGACAGGAGTGATGCCAAGGTCCGCCGGACCAAAGGCATGGGGCAGCAATGCCGCGACGCTATGTTCGACTATCTGTCCGCCATCGGGCGTCGCGCAATAGATGGCCAGCGGGCGTCCGGCCATCTGTTCGGCTTCGTTCATGACCTGGCGGCAGCGGCCGCATGGGGTGACGATCGCCTGGCCAGCGCCATCCATGGCGCCACCCACCACGGCGATGGCGGCGACATCGGCGAAGCGGCCCTGCGCATTGACCGTCGCCAGTGCGACCGTTTCGGCGCACAGCGACAGGCCATAGCTTGCATTTTCGAAATTGCAGCCGGTGACGATGCTGCCATCGGTCAGCCGCACCGCAGCGCCCACGGCAAAGCGGCTATAGGGCGCATGGGCGTTGGCCATCGCTTCGCGCGCAGCCGCCACCAGTTCCGCAATTTCCGCCTCGCGCGTCATGGCGCCACCACATCCCATCTGACCGGACCGTCGACCCCGTCGATATGCCGCATGTCGCTGGCTGTCCACATCACCCAGCGCCTGGTGGCGTAATCGGGCGGGAAGAAATTGCCGTCCAGCCATAGCGTGCGGTTGATGCCAGAACCGATGTCATAGCTTTTGTCGAAATCCTCGGTCACGTTGAGCAAGACCGTCTTGCCCGCATGGCTTTCGACCAGATTGACCAGCGTATTGAGTTCCGACAGCAATAGGTCGCGCCCCGGTCGCGCGGTGCAGGTGGGGTCGAACGCCAGGCGGATAACCGGGGGCAGGGCGGCATTGTCGCGCGGCACCGTGGTCATGAAGCGGGTCGCCTGATCGCTGGCCAGCCGACACAGGCTGAATTCCAGCATCGCGCCATAACGCATCCCGGCGGTGCGCGCGCCGCGCCAGTTAACGGCAAAGTCCGGGTCGCGCCAGTCTGCGCCCTTGGCCGCACGGATATAGGCGAAATCCGCCCCCTGCGCCGCCAGCGTCCCCCAGTCGATCGGGCCATTGTCGGAACTGACGGTCAGCCCCTGCACGGGATAATCGTCCCGGCTCGGCGCCCAGTTGCGCGCATAAAAGAACAGCGCCAGCGCCAGCACGGCGACCAGCGTGAGCGCCAGCGCGACACGGACCAGCAATCCCCCCAGAGTCAGTCGCCCGATTGTCCCTACCCCTTGATATGCAGCACGCAGATCAGCGTGAACAAGCGACGCGCCGTATCGAAATCGACCTCGATCTTGCCCTCCAGCCGCTCACGCAGCATTTCCGCCGCGTCATTGTGAATGCCGCGCCGGGCCATGTCGACCGTTTCGATCTGCGCGGGCGAGGCATTGCTGATCGCCTGATAATAGCTGTCGCATATGGCGAAATATTCGCGAATCGGTCGCCGGAACCGGCCCAGCCCCAGGATGACGGCTTCGAGCGGGCTGTCATCGTCGCGGTTGATCTCTATCACCAACCGGCCTTCCTCGACCCGCAGCACGACCTTGTAAGGCCCGGCATAGCCGTCGGGATGCACGCGCTGGGGCGCGAACATATTATCCTCCAGCAGGTCGAAGATCGCGATGCGCCGTTCCTGTTCGACGTCGGCATTGCGCCACAGGATCGTCCGCTCGTCGAGCTTGATGTCTATGATGCGCGGGTCGGCCATATTGCGATCAGCCTCAGTGCGGCGACGGCCCGCGAAATGCAAGCAGGACTTGGCGATCATGCGCAAATGCGCGGCGGGCATCGCAGGGGCGGGCACTTATCCACAGCTAGCCATCGTCGTTTCAACCTTGGGCCTTGCACGCGGGCGGCGGGGGGAGGAATAGAGGGGCATGGTCGAACTCGTAAAAATGAACAATGCCGCCGAAACCGGCGCGCCTGAACTCCCCCGCAATGTGGAGGCGGAAGCAGCCCTGCTCGGCGCGCTGATGATCGACAACCGGCTGGCGGAGGATGTTCAGCTCAAGATCAAGGCAGAGCATTTTTTCGAGCCGATGCATGGCCGCATCTATGACGCGATCATGAAGCTGCTGGACCGCGACATGGTCGCCAATCCAGTGACGCTCAAACCCATGCTGGATCAAGACCCGGCGCTCAGGGAACTGGGCGGGGCGGGCTATCTGGCGCAGCTGACCGGCAATGGCGCTGCGCTGATCGGCGCGCGCGATTTCGCATCGCAGATCTACGACCTGGCCCTGCTGCGACAGCTTGTCAGCGTTGGCCGGGAACTGGTTGAAAATGCAATGGATACGAGCGAGGATGTCAATCCCCGCGAACAGATAGAGGCAGCCGAAGTCGCGCTCTATAAAGTATCCGAAGGGGAAGGCGAGGGTGGATCGGTCAAGAGCTTTCTGGCCGCCTCTACCGCCGCCGTGCAGGTTGCCGAACGCGCGCTCAACAGTGGCGGTCATGTGTCGGGTATCACGACCGGCATCAACAGCCTGAACGCGAAAATCGGTGGTCTGCATAATTCGGACTTGATGATTCTGGCCGGACGCCCCGGCATGGGCAAGACCTCGCTCGCCACCAACATCGCCTATAATGCCGCGTCCCGCTGGCTGCGCGACAATGCGGACGGCATCCCGCCCGAAAAGAATATGGGGGCCAAGACTGCCTTCTTCTCGCTCGAAATGTCCGCCGATCAGCTGGCGACCCGCGTGCTGGCGGAGCAATCGGGGATCAGCGGCGAAGCGCTGCGCATGGGCAAGATCAGCCGCGCCGATTTCCAGAACCTGTCCCGCGCCGCGCGCGAATTGCAGGAACTGCCTTTGTTCATCGACGATACGCCGGGCCTGACCATCGCGGCCCTGCGCACCCGCGCCCGCCGGTTGAAGCGCCGCCACGATGTCGGCTTCATCGTCGTCGATTATCTTCAGCTGTTGCAGGGCACGGGGCGCGGCAACGAGAATCGCGTCAACGAAATTTCCGAAATTTCCCGTGGTCTCAAGACCTTGGCGAAGGAACTTCATGTGCCGGTGCTGGCCCTGTCGCAGCTAAGCCGCGCGGTCGAACAGCGCGAGGACAAGCGACCGCAACTGTCCGACCTGCGCGAATCCGGCTCGATCGAACAGGACGCGGACATGGTCTGGTTCGTGTTCCGCGAAGATTATTATGAAGCGGCCAAGGAACCCAAGGTCGAGGATGAAGCGGCCTATGCTGTCTGGCGCGAGAATATGGACCGCATCTACGGCCTGGCGGAAGTCATCGTCGCCAAGCAGCGCCACGGTTCGACCGGCCGCATCCGCATGAAGTTCGACGCGCGCATCACACGCTTTTCCGACATCGCGGACGACAGCTATCAGGATCTGGACTACGAGTAATTCCTCCCCGGCACGGGGAGGGGGACCGTTTGAGTAGCAAATGGTGGAGGGGTGTCGCCCTATCGTTGGGGTGACACCCCTCCGTCTGACCTTTGGTCAGCCACCTCCCCTTGCAGGGGAGGATTTAGAAGTTATCCCATCTTCGCCCGCGCCGCGACGCGCGCTTCCAGCATCGACAGCGGCATCGCACCTTCCTCAAGGATGGCGTGGAACTGCTTGATATCGAAGCGGTCGCCCATGGCCGCTTGCGCCGCGGCGCGCGCTTTGGTCCATACGCCATGACCAACCTTGTAGCTGGTCGCCTGGCCCGGCTGGGTGCAGTAACGTTCGACCTCTCGCTGGCAACGCGCTTGGGTGAAGCCTGTCTTTTCAACCATATAGGCGGTGGCCTTTTCACGGCTCCATTGCTTCGAATGAATGCCGGTGTCGACCACCAGCCGCGCTGCGCGGAACAGGAAGGATTGCAGATAGCCCGCCCGGTCGAGCGGGGTGGCGTAGCCTTTCAACTCGTCCGACAATTGCTCGGCATAGAGCGCCCAGCCTTCGCTATAGGCGCTCATGAAGGCGGTCTTGCGCAGCATGGGAATGTCGCCTGCCGTCTGCGCAGTCGAAATCTGAAGGTGATGCCCCGGCACCCCTTCATGATAGTTGAGCGCGGGCAGCGTATATTTGGGCCAGTCGCCAATCGCCTTCAGATTGATGAAGAAGATGGCCGGGCGTGACCCGTCCAGCGCCGCGCGGTTATAATAGCCGTTCGATGCGCCATCCTGAATTTCGACCGGCACTGCGCGGATTTCCAGCGGCGTGTCGGGGATCGTGGCAAAGGCCTGCGGCAATTTCGCCTGCATCAGCTTGGCTTCGGCATTGAGTGCGGCAATCAGGTCGCTGCGCCCCTGCGCGGTATCGGGATAGAGCTGCGACGGATCGGCATTGAGCGCGGCCAGCCGTTCGCCGACGCTTCCCTTGCTATAGCCCGCACCTTGCAGGATCGTGTCGAGCTGCCCACTGATGTCGGCCACCTGCTCGATGCCCATGGCGTGAATCTCCGCCGCTGACAGGTCGGTCGTGGTCGCGCTCTTCAACGCGGCGGCATAAATCTCCTCGCCGCGCGGGGTGCGCCATACCCCGTCGCCGGCCGCCGTCCTGGGCCGCAGCCCCTCGATCATCGCAATCTGTGCGTCGAGCGCGGGGTAGATGCTCTTTTCCACGATCGCCGCCGCCGGGCCCTGCCAGTCGCCGCTGATGCCCTTCGCCGCCGCGCGCTTGACCAGCGACTGGACCAGGCTGCTGCTCGCGGCAGGCTGGTCGCGCAGCTTCTTCATCTGCACCAGCGTCAGGTCGAGCGACCAGCCCGGCGCCAGATAGCCGCGTGCCGCCTCGTCCCTTTGCATCGCGCTGTCGGTGCGCAGGTTGCGGGCGAAGGCCTCCAGCCGCGCCAGATAGGCGTCGCAATCGGCGGCGGCGTTGATGGTGTGGGCGGTGTTCAGGAAATCGGGCGTCGAAAAATAGCTGCCGCCCTGCTGAAAGATGCGATAGGGGCGCACCGCGCTATTGAGGCCGAAGGTCGCGGGAGCAACCGTCTGCTGCCCCAGCGAATAGAGGATCACGTCCAGGTTAAGCTGCTGCGGGGCGGACAGATTGGCTGTTTTGAACCCCTCCAGTTCCTTGATCGCCGCCTGCGTCATCGCCAGCCGCTTCATCATCGCCGACTTGCTATTGTCGTCCAACTGGCTCTTCGCCCCGGCCCGCGCACCCTTGTCCAGCCCCAGGCTGGTTACGAAGGCAGGGGACAGGTCCAGTTGCCGATCGAAAATGGCGGTGAAAGCCGCCGATAGCCGCGCATCGTCGCTGCCTTGCGCAAGGGCGCGGGGGGCAGCGACGGCAATGGCGACGGCGCCGGAGGAGAGCAGAAAATCACGACGGTCCATGGCAGAGGCTCCCTTATCTTTGAATAGGGGAGACTCTTAAGCCGCAGATGCGATCCGTCCAGAGGCTTGTAATAAAGTTACGCAGCCACAATGGAAGATTACGCAGCGCCGTCAGAATACCGGCATATTGGCGGGGTCTTCCGGGTCCACGATCGGGATCGGCGTGACGGGCGAGTGGATCCCGCATTCCACCTTGTCCCATCCACGCCAGCGCCCCGCGCGCGGATCTTCACCCGGCAGAACCTTCGACGTGCAGGGTTCGCAGCCGATCGACAGATAGCCTTGGGCCTCCAGAGGGTGGCGGGGCAGGGCATGTTCGGCGAAATAGGCCTCCAGATCATCCTTGGTCCAGTCGCCCAGCGGATTGATCTTGAGACGTCCGTCCTCGACCTCGAAACGGGGGAGATTCTGGCGGGTCACTGATTGAAACGCCTTGCGCCCGGAAATCCAGGCGTCCAGCCCGTCCTTGGCGCGCTTCAACGGCTCCACCTTGCGGATGTCGCAGCAGCCATCGGGATCATAGGACCAGCGCAGGCCGGTCTCGTCCTTCTTTGCGATCACGTCGGCAATCGGCGTCACCGTGCGGCTGTCGGTAAAACCGAAAGCGTCGATCAGCGTGTCGCGATAGGCCAGGGTTTCGGCAAACATCTTGAGCGTATCGACGAAAATGACCGGCACGCTCTTGTCCGCCTCCGCCACCAAATGCAGCAGCACTGCGCTTTCGGTGCCAAAGGAGGAAACGACCGCGACATTGCCCGCCAGCCCTTCGGCAAAGACGGATTTGAGCATGTCCAGCGTACCTGCACCCTCAAACCGTGCATTGAGCGCGTCCGCATCTGCCTGCGTAAAGGCGGGGCGGGCGTCGATGATGTCGAGCGTGCGGGCGGCTTCAGCCATTGTGTGTCTCCGGGTGCCGCTTTGCCCAAATGGGGGTGCGGCCATCGATCGCCTTTTGATAGACGTCGTCATAGCGGTTGAGGGCGCGATCGACGGCGGCATCGTCCAGCGCCTTGGCGGGATGAAAGCTGTCAAAGCCGCAGCGGCGCATGGCGACGATCTGGTCGACCAGCACATCGCCTACCGCGCGCAATTCGCCGGTATAGCCCGCTTCGCGCAGGATACGCGCCGCCGAATAGCCGCGTCCGTCGCCAAAACCGGGGAAATTGACCTCGACCAGCGAAAGGCGGTCCAGATGCGGCAGCAATTCGCGCGCATCCTCGCCCGGTTCGATGCGGACGGCGGTGGCGTTGGACTGGCCAGTGAAGGATTCCACCGTCACGGCGGGTTCCTGCGTGGACTCGCCGTCGCGGAAGGAGAGAAATTCAACCATCTTACAATTTCCGTTCGGGCTGAGCGAAGTCGAAGCCTTTGCCAGAGCGAAGCGAAGGCGCTTCACTACGTTCAGCGGAACCCTTCGACAGGCTCAGGGCGAACGTCTGTTGTGTATAATCAACCATAGATCGCCTCCTTGAAGGGCTTCATGCCGATGCGGCGATAGGTGTCGAGGAAGCGTTCGCCGCTTTCCCGCTCGGCCAGATAAATGTCGGTGACCTTCTCGATCGCATCGACCACGCCGTCCTCGGAAAAGCCCGGCCCGGTGATCTGGCCCAGTGACGCATCCTCCGCGCCCGATCCGCCCAGCAGCAACTGGAAATTTTCCACGCCCCTGCGGTCCACGCCCAAAATGCCGATATGCCCGGCATGATGATGGCCGCAGGCGTTGATGCAGCCGGAAATTTTGAGCTTCAATTCGCCAATCTCCGCCTGCCGATCCGCAGCGGCGAAGCGGGACGCGATCTTCTGCGCCAGGGGAATTGAGCGCGCATTGGCCAGCGCGCAATAGTCCAGGCCAGGGCAGGCGATGATGTCGGTGATCAGGTCCAGATTGGCCTCTGCCAGGCCCGCCGCGACCAGCTTCTGCCAGACGGCACGCAGGTCCGCCTTCCTCACATGCGGCAGCGCCAGATTCTGCGCATGGGTGACGCGCAGTTCATCGAAGGAATATGTCTCGGCCAGATCGGCGACCAGCGCCATCTGCTCTGCCGACGCATCGCCGGGGATGCCGTCAATCGGCTTCAGGCTGATGTTGACGATGGCATAGCCGGGCGCCTTGTGGGCCGCGACCTGACGGTCGATCCACAGAGCGAAAGCCCGGTCGCTCCGGTCGATCTCGTCGGACAGGCCGCTTTCATAAGCGGGCGCGGCGAAGAAGTCGCGGATGCGCGCCAGTTCCTCGACCGGCGGATTGAGGCCCAACGCGCGCATATGCGCAAATTCTTCCTCGACCTGCCGCTTATACTCCTCGACGCCGATTTCATGGACCAGGATCTTGATCCGCGCCTTGTACTTATTGTCGCGGCGGCCGTAGCGATTATAGACGCGCAGGCAGGCTTCCAGATAAGAAATAATCTCATCTTCGGCCACGAAGTCTCTGATAAGCGGGGCAACCATTGGCGTGCGCCCCATGCCGCCGCCGGCATAGACTTCCGCGCCGACCACACCATCGCGCTCGACCAGTTTCAGCCCGATGTCATGCAGCCGCATCGCCGCGCGATCATCGTCCGACGCGATCACCGCAATCTTGAACTTGCGCGGCAGATAGGTGAATTCCGGGTGGAAGCTCGACCATTGGCGCAGCAGTTCGGCCCAGGGGCGCGGGTCCGCGACTTCATCGGCGGAAACGCCCGCATATTGATCGGAACTGATATTGCGGATGCAATTGCCGCTGGTCTGGATGGCGTGCATCTCCACCGTCGCCAGTTCGGCAAGGATGTCCGGCGCATCGGCCAGCTTGATCCAGTTATATTGCAGATTCTGGCGCGTGGTGAAGTGGCCGTAGCCCTTGTCATATTTGCCAGCAATCTCGCCCAGCTTGCGCATCTGTTTGCCCGACAGCGTGCCATAGGGGATGGCGACGCGCAGCATATAGGCGTGCAGCTGGAGATAGAGGCCGTTCATCAACCGAAGCGGCTTGAACTGATCCTCGGTCAGCGCGCCGGTCAGGCGGCGCTGCGTCTGGTCGCGAAATTCCTCGACGCGGGCGTCGACGATGGCCTGGTCATAGCTGTCATAACGATACATGGTTCAGATCACCCACTTGCCGATGTCGGCTTCGGTTGGTTGTTCGACAAGGTCGGGGCGCACGGTCGGCCCGAACGCGCGGATGCGGTCCTTGATATGCGCCGGGCGGACGCCATCCTCGTCACGCGTCGCATCGATCACATAGGCGCCCACGACGCGCAGCGCGGCCTCTTCCGCGCGCGCCAGTTCATCGCCATGCGTCCCGACATCGGTCGCATCGCTCACCTGCCGTGACCAGCCGTCGCCAGCCCACCAGATGACATCGCCCGACGCCAGATCATTACCCGTCAAAATCTTCACGAACGCGTCTCCGCCCCATATTCCTGTCTTTGCGCCCACCCCGCCAGCACATCGCGTGCCAGCGCATAGCGCGCCACTTCACCCACGACGATCAGCGCCGGGCTGACCACCGCTTCACGTTCCACCATGTCGCCAAGGTCGGCGAGCAAGGTGCGCAGCGTGCGCATGTCTGCGCGCGTGCCATTTTCCAGCACTGCGACCGGCAAAGCCGGTGACACGCCATCGGCGATCAGCTTGTCGGCGATCTGCGCCGCCGTCGCCACGCCCATATAGATGACGAGCGTGCGGCCCTTGCCCGCCAGCCCGGACCAGTCCTGATCGCTCAGTCCCTTGCATTGGCCCGCCACGAAACTCACTGCGCTGGATGCATCGCGATGGGTCAGCGGCAGTTGCGCCTGCGCCGCGCTGCCGATCGCAGCGCTGACGCCTGGTACGATCTCCACCGGCACACCCGCCGCGCGGCATGCTTCCAGTTCCTCGCCACCGCGCCCGAAGATGAACGGATCGCCGCCTTTCAACCGGACGACGCTTTCGCCCGCCAGCGCAGAACGCACCAGCAGCGCGTTGATCGCATCCTGCGGCATCGAATAGCGACTGCGCTGCTTGGCGACGCTGATCAGTTCCGCGTCCGGGGATGCCAGCGCCAGAATCTCGTCCGACACCAGCCCGTCATGCACGATCAGTCGCGCGTCGCGGATCAGCCGCACCGCCTTGATCGTCAGCAGTTCCGGGTCGCCCGGTCCCGCGCCGACCAGATGGACGGTGGCGTGGGTGGCAGGATCGGATGGTTGGTCAGCCATGGTCGCCATGTGGACAAGGCGCAGGCGAAGTTCAATTCAGAATGGGTATGCGGGGGACTAGGAAATCTTGTCGGGGCGGGGTCAATCGCCCATGGCGCTGACATCAATGTCCTTTAGCCCGACGCCGATCGAGGCGCGCGGCTGCTCTATTTCGGCCGACACGACCGGATAGGCGCAATAATCGGCGGCATAATAGGCGCTTGGCCGGTGATTGCCCGAAATGCCCACGCCCCCGAACGGGGCGGAGGATGATGCGCCATTGGTCGGGCGGTTCCAGTTGATGCCGCCCGCGCGAACATTGGCCCAGAACTGGTTATATTGGTCGGGCGTCCCGCCGATCAGCGAGGCGGACAGGCCGTAGCGCGTATTGTTGGCCTCCGCGATGGCATCGCCAAATTCCGCGACGCGGATCACCTGGAGCAACGGCCCGAACAGTTCGACATCGGGCCGTTCCGTCATGGCGGTCACGTCGATGATGGCGGGACTGACAAAGGGCAGACCCTTTTTGGGCCGCACCATATGCTTGATCGGCTTGCCGCCATTGCTCATCAGCCACAGGAAACTCTCGGTCAGCCCGTCGGCGGTCGGATTGTCGATCACCGGACCCATATAGGGGGTGGGATCGGCATGGGGATGATCGACGATCAGCCGGTCGGCCAGCTTCTTGACCTCGGCGATAACGGCGTCGGCTATGCTTTCCTTCACGATCAGGCGGCTGGCCGCCGTGCATCGCTGCCCGCCCGACAGGAAGGCCGACTGCACCACCAGCACGGCGGCAGCATTGATTTCCGGCGTATCCCACACGACGATGGGATTGTTGCCGCCCATTTCGAGCGCCAGAATCTTGGATGGCTGCGCGGCAAATTGCCGGTTGATCGCAATCCCGGTCTGCGCGGACCCGGTGAATAATATGCCGCCCACATCAGGATGCGCCGCCAGCGCCTTGCCCGCGTCCGGCCCGCCCAGCAGCAGCCGCATGGCATCCACCGGCACGCCTGCCTCATGGTAGAGCTTCACCAGCATCTCGCCCACGGCAGGCGTTTTTTCCGACGGTTTGAACACGACAGCATTGCCCGCCAGCAGGGCCGGGACGATATGCCCGTTGGGCAGATGGGCAGGGAAATTATAGGGGCCAAGGACGGCCATGACGCCATGGGGCTTGTGCCGCACCGATTGCCGCGCACCCAGCGCCGCCTCCAGCCGCTTTTGCCCGGTGCGTTCGGAATAGGCCGCGACCGAAATATCCACCTTGCCCATCACGCCGGCGACTTCGGTGCGCGCGTCCCATAACGGCTTGCCGGTTTCACGCGCAATCAGGTCGGCCAGCGCATCCTCGTTCCGCCGCACGACATTGACGAAGCGCCGCAGCGTCTCGATCCGGTAAGCGATCGGTTGCGCCGCCCAGCGCGGCCAGGCCCCTCGCGCCCGCGCAACCTCTGCTTCCACATCCCCCGCCTCGCCCTGCCAGAGCAAAACGCCGGTGGCGGGTTCATGGGATGTAAGCGGTGCGACCATTTGGTGTGAACCATGGCAGAAATTGGTTAAGGAAACAGCTATCAATCATGGTCGGCGCTCCAGTCCCGGCGATTCCGCCGATGACCGGAGCGAGCCATATGCTTCGCCCATCCGCCGGATCGCCGCGACCTTGGCGTGCAACGGGCTCCAATCGTCTCTTTCCGCAATTGCGGCCCAGATCGCCTCGACCTCGTCAATATGCATGGAGCAGGGCGCATCGTCCGACCAATAGTCATGATCCCGCGCGCCCGGCACAGGCGCGCATCCCACCAGAGCCTCGCGAAATGCGCCCCAGGCCGGGTCGCTATAGTCCGCGCCTTCGCGCTGAACCCCGCCGCGCCAGTCATGGAAAAAGCGGTCTATCCCGGTGCCGCTTGTCACCATGCCGCGCACTGCCGCTTCGACCATCGCGTTGACGCCGTCCCCCGGCACAACCCCCAGCCGCCAGCAAAAGCGGCGCGCCATCGCCTCGCCGTATAAAGCCGGAAACCGCTCCAGTTCCGCGATAAGCGGCTCGGCCTCGACCAGCGCACGCAGCGACACGGCCAGTTGCGCCACGTCCCAATGGATCGCCTCGGCCTGTCGCCCGAAGGCATAAAGGCCCTGATGGTCAAAATAGGCGGCGGTAAAGCCCGCGTCCCACAAGGGCGTAAAGCGCCACGGGCCATAATCGAAACTCTCGCCCGTCACGTTGATATTGTCGCTGTTCAACACCCCATGCACGAAACCGGCTACCATATAGCTAGCCGCCAGGTCCGCGGTTCGCTCGACCACCCGGCCCAGCAGTTGCGCGGGCGGATTGTCGCCCGGCTGTTCGTCGTAGAGCCGCGTCAGGGCATAGTCGGTCAGCCGCTTCAGCAGCGCCTTGTCCTCATGAAAGGCCGCCCGCTGAAAGCTGCCGATGCGGATGTGCGAATGGGACAGGCGCACCATCGCCGCGCCGCGCGTGGGCGATGGCTCGTCATTGCGCTCCAGCGCTTCGCCGGTTTCGATGATCGAGAAGGTGCGTGATGTGGGCACGCCCAGCGCCTCCAGCATCTCGGTCGCCAAAATCTCGCGCACCCCGCCTTTCAGCGTCAGCCGCCCATCGCCAAAGCGGCTGTAGGGCGTCTGGCCAGACCCCTTGGTGCCCAGGTCCATCAAGCGCCCCGCGCCATCGCGCAACTGCGCGAACAGGAATCCGCGCCCGTCGCCAATGTCGGGATTATAATGGCGGAACTGGTGACCATGATATTTCATCGCGAGCGGCTGGGGCAGCGATCCGTCTAGTGGCGCAAACCGCCCGAAATGGGCGATCCATTGGTCATCGCTCAGCCCATCCAGCCCGACGCTTGCCGCCGCCCGATCATTGCGAAAGCGCAGGATTGTCTGCGGAAAGTCCGCAGCGGTCACCGGATCGGCTATATCGGGCATCAGCAGGTCGATTTCGCGGACGGGGCTGAATTTGGCGGCTTGCGGGATATGGATCATAAGGCGATATGGGGGTGCGACACCTGAAGGATCAAGCTTGGTCGACTATAGCGACGGATATTGGTGGTCCCCCGACGGGCTGCGGCTACACTATCGGGATTATGCCGGGGGGCATGATGGCCGCCCGCCGCTGCTCTGCCTGCCGGGGTTGACGCGCAACGCCCGCGACTTCGAACCGCTCGCCGCGCGGCTTGCCGGGGACTGGCGGTTGATCTGCCCGGACATGCGGGGCCGGGCGGGGAGCGCTCAGGCCAAAGATCCCATGACCTATGTGCCGCTCACCTATTTGCAGGATATCAGCCGGTTGCTGGCGGACCTTGCCATCACCCGTTTCGTTGCGGTCGGCACGTCGCTGGGCGGACTCATCACCATGCTGGTCGCGGCTACGCATCGCGAATGGCTGGCGGGCGCGCTGCTCAACGATGTCGGACCGGAACTGGACGAGGCGGGACTGGCGCGCATCCGCACCTATGTCGGCGTCAATCAGTCGCACCCCAGCTGGGTTCATGCCGCCCGCGCGCTGGAGGAAGCCAATCGCGACGTCTATCCCGCCTACGGCCTGGATCAATGGCTGGCCATGGCCAAGCGCCTGTATCGCCTGAACAGCGCCGGGCGGATCGTGCTGGACTATGACATGCGCATCGCCGAACCGATCCGGGCGATGGGCAGCGAGGCGGGCGTCGATATGTGGCCGGTCATGGCGGCCTTTCGCGATATTCCCACCCTGCTGCTGCGCGGCGAACGATCCGACCTGCTCAGCGCGCAAACGGCGCAGCGCATGGTGGCGGACATTGGCGCAAAGGCGGAACTGGCAACTATTCCCGACGTCGGCCATGCTCCCGCACTGGATGAGCCGGAAAGCATAGCGGCGATCGACCGGTTGCTGGCCCGCGTCCTGCATGGCTGACAATCAGCCGCACATTCTTCACGTCCATGGCAGCTTCACCCTGGGGGGCAAGGAAGCGCGCGCCATTCGGCTGATGAACATCTGGGGTGACAAGGCGCGCCACGCGATCGTCAGTGCCGATCGGGAAGCGCTGGGCGCCCGCGCGGCGATCGACCCAACGGTGCGGGTGGACTTCCCGGCATCCCCTCCCTTTGCCGGTCGTCCGGGGGTGGGGCGCTTTAGAGATATAGCTAACTTTTTGAAAAAATACGATTTAATCCTCACATACAATTGGGGCGCGATGGACGCCGCGATGGCGCACAGAATGTTCAGCTCAGTGTCGGCCATGCCGCCGCTCATCCATCATGAAGATGGTTTCAACGCTGATGAAGCCACCGGCCTCAAGCCGCAGCGCAACCTGTATCGCCGCGCCGGCCTGGGCCGCGCCCATGCACTTGTCGTCCCCTCCGTCCGACTGGAAAGCATTGCCCGGCAGGTCTGGAAACAGCCCGCGGCGAAGGTGCACCTGATCCGCAACGGTATAGATACTGCCCGCTATGCCGAACCGCCATCGCCTGATGCGATTCCGGGCCTGCGCCGGTCGCCCGGCAAGCTGCTGGTGGGGACTCTGGCGGGGTTGCGCCCGGTCAAGAATATCCCCCGCCTGGTCCGCGCCGTCGCCGCCCACCGCGACCGGCTGCAACTGGTCGTCGTGGGGGAGGGGCCGGAGCGCGACGCCATAGTGGCGCAAGCCGATGCGCTTGGCCTAGACGATCTCCACATGGCCGGTTTCATGGACCAGCCGTGGCGCTTCGTCGGCCTGTTCGACATTTTCGCGCTTTCTTCCGATAGTGAACAATTCCCGATCTCGCTGGTGGAGGCGATGGCGGCGGGCGTTCCGGTCGCGTCGATGGATGTCGGCGATGTCATCAACATGGTGGCCCCGGAAAATCGCAGCTTCGTGGTGCCGGATGAGGCGGGCCTGGCGCAGGCGCTCGGCACGCTTGCGACCGACCCCGACTTGCGCGCCCGGCTGGGCGCGGCCAATCGCGATCGCGCGGTCCGCGATTATGCAGAACAGGCGATGGTCGACGCCTATGCCAGCCTTTATGGGGAGGCTCTGGCCAGCCCTGACATTTTGCGCTAAGGCGCGCGGAAATTCGTCAATCAGTGCAAAGGCTGCTATAGCAGTGGTCTTTGCCCGGTCGGGCCGGGTGTCGCTTTTTCGCGGGAGATGTCGTTGTTCAAGGGGTTGAAGCCTATCGTCTATGGTGGCCGTGAAGTCTGGCCGCTGGTCGAGGGCGGCAAGGGTGTTGCGGTATCCAACCATGCCAGCTCCGGCGCCTGGGCGGCCGCTGGCGGCATCGGGACAGTGTCGGCGGTCAATGCCGACAGCTACGACAGCTTCGGCAATGTCATTCCTCAAATCTATCATGGCCGCACCCGCCGCGACCGCCATGAGGAACTGGTCGCCTACGCCATTGACGGCGCGGTGGAGCAGGTCAAGCGCGCGTACGAGATCGCCGGGGGCAAGGGCGCGATCAACATCAACGTCCTGTGGGAAATGGGCGGTGCACAGCGCGTGCTCCACGGTGTCCTGGAAAGGACCAAGGGCATGGTTGCGGGCGTTACCTGCGGTGCGGGCATGCCTTACAAGCTGTCCGAAATCGCTGCGTCCTACAATGTCAGCTATCTGCCGATCGTGTCGTCGGGCCGCGCCTTCCGCGCGCTGTGGAAGCGCGCTTATTCCAAGGCGGCGGAATGGCTGGCGGCGGTGGTCTATGAAGATCCCTGGCTGGCCGGGGGCCATAACGGCCTGTCCAACGCCGAAGATCCCAAGGCGCCGCAAGACCCCTATCCCCGCGTGCGCGACCTGCGCGCGACGATGCGTGAAGGTGGCATTTCGGATGACGTGCCGATCGTCATGGCGGGCGGCGTCTGGGCGCTCAAGGACTGGAACGACTGGATCGACAATCCCGAACTGGGCGCCATCGCCTTTCAGTTCGGCACCCGTCCGCTGCTGACACAGGAAAGCCCGATCCCCCAGGCGTGGAAGGAGTTGCTGACGCAGCTCAACCCCGGCGACATCCTGCTCCATCGCTTCTCGCCGACCGGCTTTTACAGCTCGGCGGTGCGCAATCCCTTCCTGCGCAGCCTGGAAGCGCGCTCCGAACGACAGATCGCGTTCAGCACCGAACAGGCTGGCGACCATACCCACCAGCTCGACGTGGGGGTGAAGGGCAAGCATTTCTGGGTGACGCTGGGCGACCTGAACCGCGCGCGCGAATGGTTCGGGCAGGGCTTTACCTCGGCGCTCAAGACGCCGGACAATACGCTGGTGTTCGTCGGTGACGAGGAGCGGGCGGTGATCCGCAAGGACCAGACAGACTGCATGGGCTGCCTTAGCCAGTGCGCCTTCTCCAGCTGGATGGACAGTGAGACCAACTCGACCGGTCGTCTGGCCGATCCGCGCAGCTTCTGCATCCAGAAGGCGCTGCAGGAGGCGGTTCATGGCGGCGACCTTGACCAGAATCTGGTCTTTGCCGGCCATGGCGCCTACAAGTTCAAGCAGGACCCATTCTATTCCAACGGCTTCGTTCCGACCGTCAAGCAATTGGTCGACCGTATCCTGACGGGCGACTGATGGCGGATATTCAAGGTCTGGCGGTGCTGCATTACGACACACCGCATTTCGACGTCGTGCGACCGGGACAGTTCGTCCTTTGCGCCGTGTCCGGAGAGAGAATCGATCTGGAAGATCTTAAATATTGGAGCGCGGAATTTCAGGAAGCCTATCGCGGACCGCAGGAAGCAACTGATTCTTTTCTGCGCCATCGGGGGCCGGACTTTCGCTAATCTGCCGGGATCTGCGATTGGAATGATCGTTCAAGGGGCGCAAAAAGCGATCCGTCGCGGCCCCGCGCGGTTTCGTCGCAATTTTGCTATTCCCGCAGGGTAAAAACTGATGTAATCTTTCCATCGAGGCGACGGAGATCGCCCTTGTTGGAAGGATGTTTGTGATGTCTCGTATCGACGTCTTTGGTGATCGTATCTGCATCGTGTCGAGCCTGCTGATTGTCGGCTGGTTCCTCTACAGCACGATCTTCTGACACCCACGCGCTTTGGCGACGCGGGTTTGGCTGGTATAACTGGCACCATCCGTTCGTCCGGCGCATAGCGATACGCTCCGCTAATCCTGCAAACAGGGAAATCTCATGTTCAGTCACGTCATGGTGGGCGCCGACGATATCGATCGCGCCAGGATATTCTACGATGCGTTGTTTCAGGCGATGGGCGGCAAACCAGGGTTCACGGATGACCGTGGCCGCTTGATCTACATGCATAATGGCGGCCTGTTCCTTGTGACCAAGCCGATCAATGGCCAGCCGGCGACATGCGCCAATGGCGGAACCATCGGCTTTAGCATGGCCACCCCGGCAGAGGCTGATGCCTGGCACGCTGCGGGCGTTGCCGCTGGCGGTACGACTTGCGAAGATCCGCCAGGCATTCGCGAGTCCGGCTTTGGCCCGCTTTATCTGGCCTATCTGCGCGATCCGTCCGGGAACAAGCTCTGCGCGATGCACCGCGCCGGTTAAGCGAAACGGGGCACTCCGCTGCGATCCCACTTCACAGGCCTCAATTCCGGTGCTGGCCTGCGATTCCGGGTCAGGCCAGCCCGTTGACGGGGACGGACTGCACCCCGTCCGCCTCGAAACTGGCGATCGGATAGGCGCAATAATCCGCAGCATAATAGGCGCTGGGGCAGTGATTGCCCGAAGCGCCCAGGCCGCCAAAGGGCATGTTGCCCGCCGCGCCCGTGGTTGGCCGGTTACGATTGACCACGCCCGCGCGGCTTTCCTCCACCATCCGCTCCCAAAGGGTCGCGTCCTGAGAGATTAATCCGGCGGACAGGCCAAAGGCGGTGGCGTTGGCGACCTTCATTGCCGCATCGAAATCCGGCACCCGGATCACCGACAGCAAGGGCGCGAAAATTTCTGCATCGGGTCCGTCCACGCCGGTCATGTCGATGATGCCTGGTGTAACAAAGGCGGCGCTGCGCCCGTCAATTGCCGCGAAGGGCCGGATGACCCGCGCACCCCGTGCGACGAGGTCGCTGACGGCGCGATGGGCCGCAGCGGCGGCCTGATCGGACACAAGTGGTCCCATGAAGGCATCGCCCGGCTCGTTCCATGCCGCGATCGGCAGGAGCGCCGCCAACCCATCCGCGGCAGCGACAATCCGATCGCCAACCGCGCCTTCCGGCACGATCAGCCGCCTTGCGCAGGAACAGCGCTGGCCAGTGGTGATGAAGGCGGAATTGATGATGATCGACGCGGCTTCGTCCGGGCTATCCCATGCGATCAGCGGATTATTGCCGCCCAGTTCCAATGCCATGATGACATGGGGCCGGTCCACCAGCGCCCGTCTGAGCGCCGCGCCAGCACCGGCCGATCCGGTAAAGAGCAGCCCGTCAATGTTACCGGCTACCAACGCCTCTCCGGTCGCCCGGCCGCCCTGCACGACATTGAGCAGCCCGTCGGGCAGCCCCGCTGCGGCCCAGGCGTCAGCCATCGCTGCGCCCGTGGCTGGCGCGATTTCCGATGGCTTGAATACCACCGCATTGCCGGCGATCAGGGCGGGGACGATATGGCCGTTGGGCAAATGGCCGGGGAAGTTATACGGGCCCAGCACCGCCATCACGCCATGGCCGCGATGGCGCAGCACCGCCCGGCCAAAGTTCATGGCGGCGGCGCGTTCACCAGTGCGTTCGGCATGGGCAGCGATCGACACCTCGACCTTGGCGATCATGGACCCGATTTCGGCGTCGCTCTCCCACAGCAATTTGCCGGTCTCGCGCGAAATCAACTCTGCAAGCGCAGCCCGCCTTTCTTCCAGCACCAGCGCATAGCGCCGCGCGATGGCGATCCGCTCCTCCACGGCGCACGCGCGCCAGCCGGGCAGGGCGGCGCGGGCTGTGGCGATCGCCCGGTTGCAGGCGGCGGCATCGGCGACCGGGCCTTCCCATATCAACGCGCGTGAGGCGGGGTCGAAGGATTGCAGCATCATGCGCTTGCGCCCGCGCTGGTCATGGCGAAAATGCCGGTGGCGTTGCCCGTGTCAAAGGCAAGGTCCAGCCTGCCTGTCGCCGGATCAACATCCCGGCTGATAAATTCGTAGAAGGAACCCGGCACGTCGCGCAACGCCCCATCGCCGAACAGCCGCTCGACGCTATCGGCCCTGAACGCGGTCTGCCGCACCCGGCCGGTCGCAGAAATCTCCAGCCGTTCCTTGATCGGCTGACCTTCCACCTTCAGCCGATCCGCCAATGCGGCGACATCTGCCACACGGTCGGTCGCATGGTTGAAGGCGTTACCTTCGGTCGCGATCCAGGCCGCCTCGTTGGACCGGGACAGGAGCAGCTGATAATCGGCAAAGCTGGGCATCTCATGCTGCCGGTCGAACGCGGCGACGATCCCCGGCAATGCCGCTACTGCCTCATCCAGCGCCACTGGTTCGCCAGCGTCATAGCGCGCCAGCACGGCTTGCTCCGCATCACCCAAAGGATCGCGCGAGGTGCCGAATATCCGGGCGGCAACCGCGCCGAATTCCGCGTCGAACCGGTCGACATGCAGTTCGGACAGGAAGAATTGCGGGATGGCTTCGGGCCGGTCGGCATGCACATAGGCGCGCCCCGTCATGCGCAGCCGGTCGAGCGGATAGATGGCCGCCATCTGATAGCCCAGCGGCTGCAATATCCGGGTGAATGCGTCCTCGCCGCCTGGCAGCGCGCCGGTTGGGCCATGCGGCAGGCGGATCGTCCGCAGCGCGCCATGGTCGAACGTCACCCGGCCGCCACGCGCGACAGTATCGGCGACATAGGCCGCGCCGCTGCGCACCCTTTTCAACAGATCATCGAACAGGGCGATGTTCATGGCCATCGCAAAGGCCGCGCGCGACACCGTAGCGCCTTGCTCCGCCAGCAACGCAGGATCGATCGACAGCGCATCGAGCGTCCGCCGTCCCGCCGTTTCGCCCAGCGTCGCCAGCGTTAGTGCAACGACATGGCCATCATTCTCGTTCGACATAGATTGCTCCCGGTGACAGCCACCTTATCTCAGCCTATGTCGTATTTTCCAAATGGTGACCTGTCATCTGTTGATGCGAGAATGGAATGAATGATGATCGCAAATGGCTGCCATCCATGACCGCGCTGACCAGTTTCGAGGCGGCGGTGCGTCATGGCGGCTTTTCGCGTGCTGGCGAAGCGATCGGCCTGACGCAAAGCGCGGTCAGTCGTCAGATCGCGCAATTGGAGGACTGGCTGGAAACGCCCTTGTTCGACCGGGTCGGTCGGCGGGTGCGGCTCAACGAAGCAGGCCGTATCTATGCCGATGAATTGCTGCCAGCGCTGGACCGCATTCGTCGGGCGACGGCGCGCATGACCATGCGCCGCTCGCCGGGCGCGCTGCGGATAGCGACCCTGCCCAGTTTCGGCATGCGCTGGCTTGCGCCGCGCCTGCCGCATCTGAGCGCCCTGCATCCCCAACTGGTGGTGGATTTCGCCGCGCGGTCGCAACCGTTCGATTTCGCGCAGGAGGAATTTGATGCCGCCATCCATTTCGGCACACCCGACGAATGGCCGGGCGCAGCGATGGATTTCCTGTTTCGCGAAGAGGCGGTGCCGGTCTGCGCGCCCGGCTGGTTGGCCGCGCACCCCTTGCGACAGCCTGCCGATCTGCTGACGGCTCCGTTGCTCAGGCAGAGTTCGCGGCGCGATGCCTGGGCGCGCTGGTTCGCATCGGCCGGCGTGGAGGCCGGGACGCTGCCGCCCGGTCCCGCGTTCGAACATTTCCTGATGCTGGCGCAGGCGGCTGCGGCGGGGGCAGGGGTGGCGCTGATCCCCAGCTTCCTGATCCAGCCGGAACTGGATGCGGGCACTTTGGTCATCCCGTTCGCCCGGCCATTGTCGAGCGAGCGAGCCTACTATCTCGCCCGCCCGCTGGACGCACCTGTCCATCCGGCGCTCAGCCAGTTTGGCGACTGGATTGTGGATCAGGCCAGGATGGCCTGATGCTCACATCTTCTTGGGAATGCAGTCTGCGCCTGCCGCCTTTATCCGGCTGCACAGGCGGCTGGCATCATTGCTGCTGGCAACCGGCCCGGCTTGCAGCCGTGTTACCGCGCCAGCCTTGACCAGATAGGGTTGATAGGCGGACAAGCCGCTCACCTTGCCCGTCAACTGGCCCCACAAAGCACGAGCGCGCCCGTCTTCGCTGAACGCGCCCAGTTGCACGCGCCAGCCGCCCGATGCGGCGGGCGCAGGGACCGGGTTGGCGGGACGGGGTGCCGGCGGTGTCGGCTTGGGCTTGGCAACCGCGATCTGCGGCGCAGGCTTGGTGGTAACAGGTGCCGGCTTGGGCGCTGGCGGGGTGACAACGGGCTGTGCGACGGGTTGGGCAACGGTCGATGGCGGCAAATCGGTCTTGCGTATGCCGGATGGCGCGGGCCGGAGCGGGGCCGGGCTGGCCGACGCCAGCGCGCCACCCTTTTCGGACTGTTCCAGTGCCGCCGCCAGAGCCAGACCCTGCTTCCGCTGATCTTCCGGGATGAACTTGTCCATCTGCTCCAGGCTGGTGGTCGCCTGCGCCAGTCCGGACGTGGAGGCGCGGGTCATCAGCGCATAGGCGCGTACCCAGTCCTTGCCGATCAGATCGCCGTTGAACAGCGCCGTGCCGACAATATATTGCGCGCGCGGTTCGCCCCGCGTGGAGGCCCGCTGGAGGTAAGGCATCGCCCCTGCGCGGTCGCCCTGCTGAAACATCAACAGGCCCAGATTATCCTCCGCCCGCAAATGCCCCTGCGCCGCGGCTTTCCGATACCAGTCCATCGCGGCGTTGAGATCCGGCTGTACGCCGCGACCCAGCTTATAGGCCTGGCCCAGATTGAACTGCGCGTCAGGATCACCATTTTGGGCCAGCGGCCGCCATTCGCCGATCGCCTTGGCATAGTCGCCCTGCTGCCAGGCATCGACGCCGGTTTTCACATCGGCCATGGCTGGTGCCGCGATGCCGATCATGGCGCCGACAGCGACAGTTCCCCATATACGCTTCATATGCACATGCTCCTGCGCCAATAGATTTGCAGCGGCTATGATGAAACAAGGTTAATGTCTGATTATCACAGGCTCCTCATGCCTGAAACGACCTTAACCCTGTTGACCTTTCGTCAATCAAACTTCCTCGCCCATTAACCGAATTTTAGGCGCGGTCGTGGCAAATCCTGAACGGAACTCGATTTCTGGGGGGATTTGCGTGCGGATTTTGGCTTTGGCATCGCAGAAGGGCGGATCGGGCAAGACCACCCTGTCTGGCCATCTGGCCGTGCAGGCGCAGAACGCGGGTGCGGGTCCAGTCGTGCTGATCGACATAGATCCGCAGGGATCGCTGGCCGATTGGTGGAATGAGCGCGAAGCCGAATTTCCCGCTTTTGCCCAGACGACCGTGGCGCGACTGGCTGCCGACCTAGAAATCCTGCGGCAGCAGGGTTTCAAGCTCGCCGTCATCGACACGCCGCCCGCCATCACCATGGCAATCCAGAGCGTCATTTCCGTCGCCGAACTGATCGTCGTGCCGACCCGTCCCAGCCCCCATGACCTGCGCGCCGTCGGCGCAACGGTCGATCTGTGCGAGCGTGCGGGCAAGCCGCTGATCTTTGTCGTGAACGGCGCGACGCCCAAGGCGCGGATCACTTCGGAAGCCGCCGTTGCCCTGTCGCAGCATGGCACCGTTGCCCCCATCACCCTGCATCACCGCACCGATTTCGCGGCATCCATGATCGACGGTCGCACCGTGATGGAAGTGGACCCCAAGGGACGGTCTGCGGCGGAGGTCGTGGCGCTATGGTCCTATATCTCCGACCGGCTTGAAAAGAATTTCCGCCGCACGGTCTTTTCCGTGCCCCAGGGCAGCGTCGGTACCGTCGCAAGCCGTCCGGTCGGCGGGGGCTTCGGTCGCCGCGTGATCGGCCAGTAAGGGGACGCATCATGGGTGAACCCAAACCTCTCGCATCGCTCACCTCCGGTCTGCTCGCCCGCAAGGGCGCGGCCCAGCCTGCCATGCGTCGACCGATGCTCGGCTTTGGCCGCTCGGCCGGCGCTGCCCTTCAGCAGGATGATCTGGGCTGGAATGACATGGGGTTCGACGTCGAACCAGCGCCGTTGCCGACGGATGAGCCGCCGGTTGCGATCGGCCTGACGCCGATGCCTACAGCGCTCCCCGTTTCAGCCCCGGTCCCGCCCGTCGTCATCGAGCGCGAGGAGCTGGTCGAACGTTTGGCGGGCAAGCCTGCGCCGCGCAAAGCGGCGGCCGATGCAAGCGCGAAAGCCAAGGCCAGCCGCAAGGCGGCCTTCACGTTGCGGATCGACGCGGATCGTCATCTCAAACTGCGGCTCGCCTGCGCCATCACTGGCCGCTCGGCACAGCAGATCATTACCGAATCTCTCGACAATTTTCTCAACGACCTGCCGGAAATTGACCGGCTGACACAGCAGTTGCCGCACATGCGCGGCAACCAGTGAAAGAAGGGTGGGTAGGACTATGAAGCGCAACACATTTGCAAAGGCGGCGATTTCATCGCTGCTGGTCGCCACGACGATGGTTGGCTGCACCGGGGCGGCCTTCCGTCCTTCTGCATCGGCTGTCCAGCAAAAGGGCAATCCGGCAAAGCTCGCCATCGCCGCCGAAAAGGCACTGGCCGATCGCAACGGTGACAAGGCGATCGCGGCGGCAGAGGCCGCGGTGCAGCTCGCGCCGCAAAACGCCGCCTATCGGCAGATTTTGGGCCGCGCCTATGTGCTGGCCGGACGTTTCGCATCCGCCGAAGCCGCGCTGACCGACGCGATGACGCTGGGTGACAACGATGCGCGCACGATCGTCAGCCTGGCGCTGGTGCAGGTCGCGCAGGGTCGCGCCGATAGCGCGCGCAGCCTGTTGCTGGCCCATGCCGATACGGTGCCTGCGGGCGATTATGGTCTGGCGATGGCCATGGCCGGCGATGCACCCGAAGGCGTGCGTGTCCTGTCCGAAGCCATTCACGACCCGTCCGCCACTGCCCGGACCCGCCAGAATCTGGCCTATGCCTATGCGCTGGCTGGCCGCTGGAAGGATGCCCGCATGATCGTGGGCATGGACCTTGATCCATTGGCCGCGAACAAGCGAATTTCCGACTGGGCGCAGATTGCCGAACCCTCGCTCGCGCCGCAGCGCGTCGCCGCGCTGATGGGCGTCACGATTGATGCCGCCGATGCCGGCCAGCCAGTCGCTCTCGCGCTCGCGCCAGCTGGTCCAGCGCCAGTCGAAATGGCCGCTGCGCCGTCCGATGTTGCGCCACCCTTGGCAGAGCAACCGGAAGCGCCGGTGCAGACCGCCATGGTCGAGGCCGCTCCACCTGTCGTCGAAGCCGCGCCGGTCGTCCAGCCCGCGCCTGTGCGCGTCGCGGCCCGCGACTTCATCATCGAAGATCATCGGGCCAAGCCAGTGGGCGCAAAGGCTCGTGCCAAGGCGCAGAATGCCGTCGCATCCGCGACGCAGCCAGCCGCGCGGATGCAGCAGGTCGCCTTCATCAAGCCGGTCAGTGCTGGCGCCAGCAATTGGGTCGTCCAGTTGGGCGCCTATGACACGGCGGCGATCGCCAAGGAAAAATGGATGAACATGGCTGGCCGCAGCAGCGCGCTGGCCGCTTTCCCGGTCCTCACCAGCCAGGCGACGGTCAAGGGCAAGTCCTTCCACCGCCTCGCCATCAGCGGCTTTGGCAGCCGGGCCGACGCGGTAACCGCCTGCCGCACCATTCAGTCGCAGCACGGCCAGTGTTTCGTGCGTGAAGGCGCGCCGGGCGCGACGCCGCAGCGCTGGGCCATCGCGACCAAGGGCCGCCAATTCGCTTCGCGCTAAACTTCCTCTCCCATAGCGCAACCTTGAAGCGCGCGAGGCCATGGCTTCGCGCGCTTTTTCTTGCGGGTTTGCGACCGACCCCGATTGACTGACAGGCTGACGGGAAGAGACTGGATCAGCCCGGTGGGCCGCAAAACGGTCAACGCGCAGCGTCGCTGAGTAGCGTTGCGGCGACCTGTTATCAGCTTGCGATAAGTTGCAAGGTTTGACAGACTAGTTAGGTTGATTCGAAGATAACTATACCGCGCAAATCAGCGGTCAGATTTATACGAAAAAGTCGGAAATAAGCGGGTCGCGTCGCTCACGTTCTAGTCATCCCGGTTCAAAGTGCCGGTGTGACATGAACGGTCGTCCGCGTTGCCGGTTCCGCTGTTCGACGGTCCGACCGGTTCAACGGAGGGAATGTTCGACCCTCTTGTCCCAAAGCAGGACAACAGACGATTCTGTCAGTCTGGATGCCGTTTTGGGGGGGCTATGGAGCACGACGTAAAAGCACTTCGCAAGCTGGGCGAATTGCTAGCCCGCGGGCGGCGCTCTTTGGATCGATTGCCCGGTGATTGGCGTATGCGTTGCCGCACAGCCTTGCGAAACTCCTCCAGTCTGGCGAACCGGCTCCATTTCGAAGCGGTGGAACCGCGCTTGCTGCTGGCGGCGGACGTGCCACCGGTCATGGGCACGATCGAGGTGCCGGGCGAAACCGACCGCTTCGCGTTCACGCTGACCGAACCCAAGAAGGTCGTGTTCGATTCGCTCACCGCCACCAACAACATGTTCTGGGCGTTGGCCGACCAGAAGGGCAGCATCGTTTCGAACCGCAATCTGGCCCAGTCGGATTCCTATGATTTTTCGGGCGGCAACGTTCTGGACCTGCAAGCGGGCGAATATACGCTCAGCATCGATGGGCGAGGCGACGCGACGGGTAATTACGCCTTCCGCCTGCTTGATATCGCCAATGCCGATGCGTTCACGCCCGGTGATGTCGTCAACGGACAGCATAAGGCGAACCAAACCGCGCTCTACAAGTTCGATGCGCTGGCCGGGGACAGTTTCTTCTTCGATGCGCACAGCTACCCCGCCGAATCCACGGCATGGCGGCTCATCGGTCCCGATGGCGAATATGTTACGGGGCCAAATTCCTTCGATGATTCCGGCGCCTATCTGCTGAACCGCAGGGGCACCTACATGATGGAGATTGAAGGGCGGGTTTATAATTCTGCCACCAACGACATCAGCTACGCCTTTACCTTCGGCAAGATCACGCAGACCAGCGCCGCGCTGACGATCAATGAACGGACGCAGGGCCGCCTTGCTACCGCGGGCAGCAGCACGGTGTTCGATTTCGACCTCGCCAGTGACAGTAAGTTGCTGTTCGACAATCTGATACGCCGCGACAGCCTCAAATGGTCGCTCAGCGGGCCGCGCGGTCAGGTGATCAACAACCGCAGCATGAACAGTTCGGATTCCTTCAATGGCGATCCGCTGCTCAATCTTGTCGCGGGCCATTATGAGTTGACGGTATTCGCCGATGGCGATGCGACCGGGGATTTTGCCTTCCGCCTGCTCGATTTTTCGACGACTGCCACGGCGATCAGCGCGGGGGATGAGTTTGGCGCGACGATCGAGGATGGCGGCGCGCTCGCCAATATCGCACACGCGGCTGGCGCGCCGCTCGACTATTCGGGGCAGGGCGGAACGGTCAACCGCAGCTGGGACGTCGCGACACTTGGAGAGCTTGAAGTCGCCAACGACGCGGCGCTCAACCCGGCTGCGATCACGGTCGAGGCTTGGGTCAACGCACGCAGCGGCGGCGGCTTCTATCAGGGTATCGTCAGCAAGGTGAACGATACCGGATGGAGCAATGGCTATGGGCTGATGCGCGTCGGCGGCAATGTCCGCTTCTTCGTCAACAATTGGAGCGACGGCTTTGTCGAGGCATCGCTTTCGACCGATCAATGGAAGCATGTCGCCGGCGTCTATGACGGCACGAATTTGCAACTATATATCGATGGCGCGCTGGTTGCCGAGAAGGCCTATGACGCAGCCATCAACCACAGCGGCAATGCGCTCAACTTCGGTGCGGCGCCAACCGGCAATTATCAGTTCGACGGGCAGATCGACGATATACGCCTGTGGGGCATGGCGCGCAGCGCGGCCGACATCGCCAGCGGTTACCAACGCCCGCTAACGGGCAGCGAAAGCGGCCTAGCGGGCTATTGGCGTTTTGACGAGGCGACGGGGCAAACCGCTGCCGACCTTGCGCCGGGCGCTCTTGTCGCCAGTGGCGTCCTGCGCCGGGGGACCGAAACAAAGCTGTTTCGGCTCGACGGCGTGAAGGATGACCATTATTTCCTCAACCTGCTGAGCGCGAGCAACAATCAGTATGTACGGATATACCGGCCCAATGGAGCATTGCTGCTCAGCGGTTCGGGACTGGGCGATATCGACCTTGGCGCACTGCCCGAAACGGGTGAATATCTGATCGCGATCGAAGGCTATCTCTACAATCAGGGCAGCGCCGCCTTTACCGCCGAACTGCTCAAGGTGTCGGACGACACGAGCGCTCTGACGCTGAACGCGCTGACCAGCGGACGGATCGATGCAGGCGAAGCCGACCGCTTCACATTCACGCTCAGCGAAGCGACGAAGCTGGCCTTTGACTCGCTGACGGCGAACTCTGCATTGAGCTGGTCGCTGACCGGGCCGTTTGGCGCGGAAATTACCAATCGCAATTTCTATTATGCCGATTCCGCCGAAATCGACACCAACAGCAATTTGCTGCTCAACCTGGCGCCGGGCACCTATACGCTGACCGTCGACGGCGCAGGCGATGTTGCAGCCGATTATCAGTTCCGGCTGCTGGCCCTTGCCAGCGCAACGCCACTGACCCTTGGCGCGGAGACCAGCGGCAGGCTGGAGCCGGGCAACGAGACCGACATGTTCGCGTTCACTGCGCAAGAGGGCGACGCGATCACGATCGAACGGATATCCAGTACGAACCTCAATGCGTACTGGCGTCTATATGACCCGCTCGGCCGCCTCGTCACATCCGCGCGCCAGTTCAATGATTCGGTTCCGCTTAGCCTTGACTATGACGGCACCTATGTCCTGATGCTCGAAGGACGGGTGTGGGAAGGCGCGCCGGTCGACTATGTGCTCAAGGTCAGCAGCACCGGCAACACGCCGCCGCCGGACAGGGGAACCGGCACCGTCTTCACCCTTGGCGCGGCGGTCAGCGACACGTTGAGCGCAGCGGATGAAATCGATCTCCACAGCTTTACCATTGCGGGGCCCACCCGGGTCTATTTCGACAGTCTGACGCCCGACACGGAAAAGAGCTGGGCGCTGTTCGGTCCGTCGGGGCGCATCACGCCGGATCGCGCTTTCTATTACACCGACAGTTTCGAGAATAGCGCCAATACGTTCATCGATCTGACCCAGCCGGGCGACTATCAGATCCGGGTGCAGGGCAGCACGGGGGCATATGGTTTCCGCCTGCTCGATTTCGCAGGCGCCACGCCTGTGGCGGCAGATGGCAGCGTCACCGCATCCACGCTCACGCCCGCGCGCGCGACGAACATTTTCAGCTTTACCGCGAGCGCTGGCGAGAAAATCATTCTCGATGTGCGCGACTATCCCAGCAATGCAAGTTGGCGCATCTTTTCGAGCAACGGGCGGCAATTGTTCGGTCCGGCCAGTTTCGACTATCGCGAACTCATCCTGCCGGTTTCGGACACATATTATTTTGTCGTAGAGGGCCGGGTCTGGGATAACCGGGCGTCCGACGACTATGCCTTCATCCTCAATCGCCCGGCTGATCCCGCACCTGTCGATCTGGCGTTGAACGACATGGTGGAAGGCACGATCGCCAAGACCGGCGATGTCCAGCGCTATCAGTTCACCGTCGATACGCAGAAGCTGGTGATTTTCGACAGCTACAGCCCATCGGTCTATCTCGAATGGGCGCTCAACGGGCCGAAAACGTCACTTGGCAACCGTTTCTATTATTCCGACAGCTACGAACAGCAGAATCGCACGCCGATGCTGCTCGAACCGGGCGATTATGAACTGGTGGTCCGGGGATCGCAGCAGGTGGAAACCGGCGGCGGGACGCTGGGCGACTACAAGTTCCGCCTGCTGGATGCCGCCGCCGGAACAATGCTGGCGGTCGATGGCTCCACCACGTCGGGCACGCTCGATCCGGGCAGGGAAACCGATGTCTATCGCTTCACTGCGACGGAGGGCGAAAAGGTCTTTTTCGATGGCATCCAGGGGGCGGGCAATGGATCGCTCAAAATCCTCGATGCCTTTGGCCAGATCGTTTACGGCCCCATCGATTTCCGTGATGCCGCCATCACCATGCCGCGCACCGGCACCTATACATTGCTGGTCGAAGGGCGCCCGTGGGACAATGCCGCGACGATCAATTATCAGTTCGCACTGTCACGGATCGAGGCGGACCCGGCCCCCATTGCGCTCAATTTTGGCGAGCGGACCACTGCGACGATCGCCAAGCCGACGCAGAAACAGCGTTATACGTTTACGCTGACCGCGCCCAAATCCTTCTATTTCGACAGCTTTACGCCGGATTCCGAGATTTCATGGGCGATTTCAAGCGCTGGTCTCAATCTGGTCGGCAGTAATTTCTACAATAGCGATTCCTACGAAAATAGCGGCGAGCGCATTTTCACGCTTCCTGCGGGCGGCTATAATCTGGATGTTTCCGCCAATGCCGGAAAGACGGGCAGCGCCGAATTTCGCCTGATCGACACCGCATCAGCAACGGCGCTGACCTTTGGCCAGCCGGTTCGTTCCGACCTGACGCCGTTGCGCGAAACCGATCTCTACAGTTTTGAGGGGACGGCGGGCGAAACGATCTTCTACCAGAATTTGCAAAACCAGCCCAACGCCTCCTTGCGCATTATCGATCCTGACGGGCTTCAATTCGTCGGCCCGACGAACATGGACAATGGCGAGATCGTGCTGCCCAAGACGGGACGCTATCTGATCCTGCTGGAAGGACGGGTCTGGGACGCCAGTGCCAGCCAAAGCTATGGCTTTACCCTGCAAAAGCCGACCAACCCGACCCAGACAATCGCCATTGACGGCACGACCAACGGAGCACTGACGCGGCCGGGCAAGGTCGGCAACGCCCTTGCCTTGTCAGCCCATGAGCAGATCCAGATCGTCGATGCTGCACTCGACCTGCGGCAGGATGTGACGATCGAATTCTGGATCAATCCCGATCGACAGGCGGACACATGGTCGCCGATCGTGTACAAGGCCAATGAGGCGGGACAGCGCGACTATTCCGTGTGGTTCAACTCCAGCGGCTTCATTCATTTCTCGACGATGCGGGGTACGGCGAACGACACGCTGGAGACTGCGAGCAACGCGGTTCCCTATGGCCAGTGGAGTCATGTCGCAGCGGTGCTGGAGCGCAGCACCGGCACGATGAAAATCTATGTCAATGGCGTGCTGGCTGCATCCCGATCGGTCAGTACGGCGCTGTCGAACGGTTCGCCCGATACGCCTTTGATCATCAGCGGCACCAGCGAATATAACGAAGCCTACCGCAAGTTCGAGGGCGGGCTGGACGAAGTGCGCGTCTGGAGCGGGGGACGCACGGAAGCGCAGATCGTCGACAATATGAATGTCGGGGCGCCTGCCGACAGCGCAGGTCTGGTACTGCGATTGGGGCTGGATAATGTGACTGCGGGAGCCGTGACGAACAGCGTCAACGGCGCGGCGATCCCGGTTCTGCGCGACCTTGCCAATGTGAAGGGCGTGGTGGAAGGGCGTCTGGACACGCCGGGCGACAAGCGGACGTACACTTTCACCGTTGCCGGACGCACGATGATGGCGTTCGACAGTCTGCACGACAATGACCAGATGGTCGTTTCCGTAACCGGGCCGGGCGGCTTTTCGATATCGAAAAATCTGCGCAACGGCGACAGTTATGAACTGGGCGGGAGCAACCCCGTTTTCACCGTCGAGCCGGGCACCTATACGATCGTGGTCGACGGCACAGGGGCTGCGACCGGCGCTTTTGCCTTCCGCTTGCTCAACCTGTCGGCGGCGCCGCTGATGCCGTTCGATACCGCGATTTCGCAGACGGCCAGCGGCTCGTCGGAAAGCTATGCCTATCGCCTGGACGTCAATCCCGGCGACAATCTGCTGTTCGATGTCCAGCAATTGACCAATTCGAGCAGCCGGGTCTCGTACCGGCTGATCGATCCCTATGGTCGCCAGATTTTCGGCCCTGTCGATTTTTCGTCGCGTGAGACCGGGGCACTGGCGATCGGCGGCGTCTACACGCTGATCGTCGAACCGCGAGTCTGGCGCGAATGGCCGGTCGATTTCCGCTTCGCGGCATATAAGGTCGCGGCCACGCCGCCCGTAGCGATCACGCTGGACGGACCCAATCCCCAGGAGCCGCAGGTTCAGCCCGGAAAGAGCGGCAATGCGCTGACGCTGCGCGGGGTCGACTATGTCGAAGTGCCGAGC
This sequence comes from Sphingobium sp. JAI105, assembly GCF_015752145.1. NCBI lineage: Bacteria > Pseudomonadati > Pseudomonadota > Alphaproteobacteria > Sphingomonadales > Sphingobiaceae > Sphingobium > Sphingobium sp. JAI105. The sequence goes on from NZ_JADOUC010000001.1 coordinate 130,631, forward strand.
AGCCCGGCAGTGTCGCCCAGCCGCAATCTGACGGTCGAAGGCTGGTTCAAGCTGGATCGCTTCACCAACAGCTGGACATCGCTGGTCGCCAAATCAACCCATGGCACGTCACCCTATCGGATCGCGGTCAACGCCAACGGCTCGGTCTGGGCGGCGGTGCGTGATGCATCCGGGGTGCAATCGATCCAGACCGGGGGCGGCCTGATCACGGCAGGCGAATGGGCGCATATCGCGCTGGTCGCCGACCGTGATGGCGGCGCGATGAAGATCCTTGTCAACGGTGTGGAGCAGGCGTCCGGAACCATCAGGATCAACAACAATGCTGATGCGGGCGAACCGCTGCTGATCGGTCAGTATGAGGAAGTCGAGACCAGTTACGGTCAGTGGGAAGGTGCGGTCGACAGCTTCCGCATCTGGGATATTGCGCGCAGCGAGGCCGATGTCGCCGCCGGCATGACCAATCCGCCTGCTTCTGGCACCAGCGGCCTGCTCTATGCGCTGGATTTCGAGAGTACGGCATTGAGCGATGGCGCGCTGTTGCGCACAACCAACGCGAATGGCGTTTCCGGCCGCATCGCGCAGCCGGGCGAAAGCGACGTCTACAGCTTCAGCCTGACGGCCGAAACACTTGTCATGCTGGACAGCCTGACAAATTCGGCTGACATTAACTGGACGCTGACTGGCCCGCAAGGCGAAATTGTGAGCGCCCGGCGCTTGAGCGATACCGATTCCGCCGATTTCACCGCCTCGCCCGTCCTGAGGCTGGGCGCGGGCGATTATACGCTGAAGATTGACGCGACCGGCAGCGTGACAGGCCATTATAATTTCCGTTTGCGCGATCTCTCGCTCGGCGCGCCGCTTACGCTCGGTGCGCCGGTTTCGGGAACGCTCACCCCGACGAGCGAGACGGACATCTATCGCTTCGCTGCGAATGCGGGTGAAAAATTCTTCTTCGACGGCGGCACGGTGCATAACGACATGCGCTGGCGGCTGATCGATCCGTTCGGCAACGAAGTGTTCGGCCCGAATTCGATCGGCAATATTGACGGGCAGGAGCTTGCCATTAGCGGCGTCTATTCGCTGCTTATCGAGGGGCGCGTCTATACAGCGACGGTCGCCGACTATCAATTTGGCGTCTATCCCATCACCACGCAGACGGCGGCGCTGACCATCGGATCGCGTGTGGACGCGGCGATCGGCGCGGTGGGTGAAAGCGACGCCTACAGCTTTACGCTGAGCGAAGCGACGAAGCTGGTGTTCGACGCGCTGACGACCGCGACCATATTCAACTGGACGTTGCGCGGCCCCGATGGCGTTGAAGTCGACAGTCGCAACGTGCATGATTCCGATGGGTTTGATTTTGGCGGCAATCCCGTCCTGAACCTTGGCGCGGGCGGCTATACGCTGACGATCGACGCGACGGCCGAAAATACAGGCGACTATAGTTTCCGCCTGCTCGACCTTGCGTCCGCCGAGGAACTGGTGCCCGACGGGACATTCAATCGCACGATCGGCCAAAATGGGCGGGAAACGGACATGTTCCGCTTTACCGCGACGCCCGGCATGCGCTTCGGCTTCGACGTGATCAGCAATTCTTCCGGCAATAATAGCTGGCGGCTGATCGACCCGATGGGGCAGGTGATTTTCGGCCCCGTGGGGCTGAACGATACGGACCTGATGACGGCGGCGATGGCCGGCACCTACACCTTGCTGGTGGAAGGTCGGCGTTCCGCCACGACGGACGGCAGCTACAGCTTCATCTACAATCAGCCGACCATCCTGCCTGCTGGTGGCCAGACCAGCCAGGATTTCGACGTTGCGGGCCTGCCCTATGTCTTGGGCAATCATCGTGGAGCGGCCGCGCAGATATTGTCCGACGGCGGGGACAACGTCATCAGACTGACAGACTCGCTGCAAGTGAACAGCCAGAATTCGATTGCCTTTTCCGCCACGGGCAGCGGGCGGCAGGACGCTGTCGACATCGGGTTTGATTTCCGCCTGACCCGCCGCGCTGGGCAGACGAGCGATGCCGACGGCTTTGGCCTGCTCTATCTGCCGGTCAGCCAATATGGCAATGGCGGGCCGGGGATGCTGGTGACGCCGGAGGCCAATCTGGCTGGTGCGCTGGGTATTGGTTTCGACACGCTGAGCAATGGCGAAGTCAATGCCAATCATATTTCCATCCATTATAACGGCGTCAAGCTGACCGACATCGCCGATCCCGGTCTGACGCTGGCCAGCGGCGATTGGGCGCGGGCGCGTATCCTTGTGGAACGCACCGATGGCGGGTCGCTGCTGACGATCGAACTGACGCCGCAGGGCGGGGCAACCGTCGCTGCCGTCACCGATTTCTTCGTACCCGGCATGGAGTTGGAGGCGGGACGTCTGGTGCTGGGCGCCAGCCAGGGCAATGCGACGGCCGATCAGGATTTCGACAATTTCGCTATCGCCATGACCCCCGCGGCGCAGCCGATGACGCCCCTTGCGCTCAACGACGCGGTCAGTGGCTCGATTGCCTTGGCTGGCGCTGTGGAGCGCTACGAATTTACCCTGACGGAAGAAACCGCCGTCATTTTCGATGCGCTGACCAACAACAGCGCGCTGCGCTGGCAGATTAGCGGCCCGACACAGACTCCGGCCGTGCGTAGTTTCAACAGCACCGATTCCGCCGAATTTTCGGGCAATCCGGTCATGACGCTTGCGCCGGGCACCTATAGCGTCGCTATTTCAGCGACCGGAGCCAATACCGGCAGCTATTCATTCCGCCTTGCGTCGCTGGCAGATGGCACGGCGATCAATCTTAACGAAACGCAGGAGCTTACCCTCACACCCGGCAATCTGACCGCGATATGCCGGTTCGACGCCACCGCCGGGCAAGCTCTGTTGCTCGACCTGATCAGCGGGTCGAACGATCCCTTCTGGCGGCTGATCGACCCGGCCGGCAATCTGGTGTTCAACACGCGGCGTCTCGGCGATCTTGAGGAGCCTGTGTTGCCGCTCGACGGCACCTATACACTGCTGATCGAAGGGCGCGTCGGCACCTCAGCGCCCCAGACGCTCAGTTTCCGCGTAGTTGACATGGTCGACAGCACCGCGCCGCTGACGATCGGCGAGACCATAAACGGCACCATCGCGGCACCAGGGGCCAAGGCGCGCTACAGCTTCAGCGTCAGCGAACCGCAATATCTGATATTCGACAGCCTGATCAACACGACCCAGTTCGGATGGACGCTGGCAGGTCCGTCCGGCACGATCCTGTCGCGCAATTTCCAGAATTCCGACGCCCATTCCAGCGCATCCCCAGGCGTCATGTTTTTCGAACCGGGCGATTATACGATCACGGTCGATGCCAATGATGATCTGACCGGCGATTTTGCTTTCCGCCTGCTCGATACCGCGCTGGCGAGCGATCTGGTGCTGAACGCGCCGACCACGGGCCGACTGGAGCCGGGCAACAGCAGCAATCTCTACAAGTTCACCGGCGCTGTTGGTGACGAGATATTCTTTGATTTCATCGCCAGCGCCGGATCGGGCCAGTGGCGGCTGTTCGACCCCGATGGCCGGGTGGCGATGAGTGCCAATTACCGCACGGATACCGGCTTCATCACGCTTGAAAAGTCAGGAATCTATAAGCTCGCCTATGAAGGCCAGATCGGTGAAGGCGGCCCGGTCGACTATCAGTTCCAGGTCGACAAGGTGGTGCATAAGAGCCGCACGATCGATCTGGGCGAGACGATCAGTTCGACGCTCGATCAACCTGGTCAAAAAGAAGACCTGCTTTTCACCCTGACCGAGGAAACGCTGGTCTATGTCGACGCGCTGGCGCCGCTTGGCGATGTCAGCTGGCGGCTGACCGGCCCGGCTGGTGATTTTGCCGCGCTGCCCTTCACCCAGACGGACAGTTACGACCGATCCAACGCGCAGGTGGTCTATCGTCTGCCAGCGGGCGATCATGTCCTGCGGATCGAAAGCAACACGACGGCGGACCGGGACTATTCCATCCGGTTGCAAAAGCTTGCCGATGCGCTGCCCATAACGCCTGGCGTTCCGGTAAATGGAACACTCAGCCCCGGTTCCGAAACCGATATGTACCGCTTCGATGGTGAAGCGGGCGACCGTTTCTACTTCGACAGGCTCAGCTATGCCGGCGTGTCCACCCATTGGCGGCTGATCGCGCCCAATGGTCGGCAGCTATTTGCCGGCGACATGAACGATGTCGATACGCTGGTCCTTCCCGACAGCGGCACCTACACGCTGCTGATCGAAGGCTATGTGCAACAGGTGGCATCGGTCGGGACATATAGTTTCAACGTGATCGAAAATACCTTGATCGCGCCTATTCGCATTTCCTCGCTGGAAGTGCGTCCATCGCCCGACCTGATCCCGATCGCCCTGGCGGTCAGCAGCAGCGGCACGATCAGTTCCGGCAGCGAGATCACCATCAGCTGGAAAACTCGTAATCAGGGCACGCTTCCGACCGATGGAGCGTGGCAGGACCGGGTGCTGCTGCGCAATCTGGATACCAACGAGATTATCGGCAACATCCTGCTGGATGACAGCGGCACGGTGATCAGTCCGGAAGGGGAACGGCAGCGGCAGACCACGCTGACATTGCCGACGGGCAATCGCGGCGTTGGCCGGATTGGCGTGACGGTGACGAACGACGTCGCCAACACGATCAACGAAGAAAATATCCTTGGTACGGCGGAAACCAACAACGCCGCGACGCTGGAGTTTACGTCGCAACTGGCCCCGTTCCGCGACCTCGTCGTTTCCGATGTCTCTGCTGACCCGGCTGGCGGCTGGAAACCCGGCGATACCGTGACGGTCAACTGGACCACGACCAACGCAGGCAATAGCGCGACGACGGCGGACTTTAGCGAACGGCTGTTCGTGCGCAACGTCATGACCGGCCAGCAGGTGCAGGTCGCTACCGTGGCCTTCACAGGAGCGCTGGGCGCGGACGAGGCTGCGCAACGCTCGACGCAGATCATCTGGCCCAACGGCATATTGGGTCAGGGCATTTTCGAATTTTCGGTGGTCACCGATATTTTCGATCAGGTGGCCGAAGCGAACACGGCGGCGACGGGTGAGACCAACAACAGCACAGCGGTAACGATCACCTCCGCGCCCGACCTTCAGATCCGCAATCTGGCGATCACCAACAGCGCGCCCGCATCGGGCGATGTCATCACGCTGACTTGGGATGAAAGCAATCAGGGCAATGTCGGCACCCTTGCAGGGTTCGACAATCGCCTGCTGGTGCAGAATCTGACCACTGGCGAAACGCTGCTCAACAGCACGATCGCCACGACCAGCGCTCTGGCGGCTGGGGAAAGCCGCGCCCGTACGGCCAGTTTCACGTTGCCGGAAGGGCAACGCGCAGTCGGCGACATCCGCGTCACCATCATTGCCGACAGTAACGCAAATGGGCAGACCAGCGTGCGCGAGGCCGCCGCCGGGGTCGCTGCCGAGGGGAATAACAGCGCGCAGGCCGCGATCGCCGTCACCGCGCGGCAATATGCGGATTTGCGCGTCAGCAATGTCAGTGCGCCCGCCAATGGGCTGGGCGGGGGCAACATCACGGTCAGCTGGACCGTGACGAACGCTGGCGTGGCCATAGCGGACGGCGTCAACTGGTCGGACCGGGTGATATTGAGCAGCGACGCTGTCATCGGCAACGCCGACGATGTCATACTCGGTAATATCGCCAGGACCGGCGGGCTGGCTGCGAGTGGCAGCTATAATGGTTCGGGCACGCTGGCCCTGCCCAACATCAACTCCGGCGACTATCGCATCTATGTCGTGGCCGATGCCGCGCAGGACATCGTCGAACCCGATACGCGGGCCGACAATGTCGGTGGCCCCGCAAATGTCGCGATTACCAGCCGCGCGCCCAATCTGGTGGCAGAGGCGATATCCGGTCCGACGGCCACCGTCCTTGGCGGCGATCCCTTCACCGTATCATGGCGCGTGCGCAACACTGGCGACGCTACCGCTGCGGGCGGGCATGTCGACCGGCTGCTATTGTCGGCTGATGGTGTCGCCGATGCGGGCGACCTGCTGCTGGCCGAAGTGCCTCGCGAGGCGGGGCTGGCGATCGGCGACAGCTATACGGTGTCCGTCCAGGCGCGCGTGCAGGACGGGCGCAGCGGCGATTACCGCCTGATACTGGTCACCGACGCCGGGAGCACGGTGTTTGAAAACGGGCTTGAAGGCGACAATGCGGGCGTTTCTACGCCTGTCCGCTTCGCTGTCGCGCCCTCAGGCAATCTGGTCGTCGAGAGCGTCACCGCACCTGCCGGCGCGCGGCCGGGCGAAACGGTAGAGGTCAGCTATATCGTCCGCAACAGCGGCACGGTGGCCGCGAGTGCGCCCTGGACCGACCGCATCTATGTGGATGACGACACGACTGTTTCGGGCGCGACGACCCTGGCCAACATCGCGCGCACATTCGATCTTGCGCCCGGTGAAGCCTATGAGGTGCATCAGACGGTCACACTGCCGGTAAACCTGGCCGATGGCTCCTATAGCATCCTTGTCCGCGCCGATGTCGGCCAGCAAGTGTTTGAAGGCGGCATAGAGGCGGACAATGACGGCGCTTCGGACGCGCTGGTCCTGACCCATCCCGATCTGGTGCCGCTCAACGTCACGCTGCCCGGCGGCGTCAATCCGCAATCAAACAGCGACATTGCGGTGACATGGCAGGTGCGCAACGATGGCTCCGGGGCCAGCATCGGCGGCTGGACCGACAGCCTCTGGCTTTCGCGCGACGGCACGGTCGGCGCCGGGGACATCAAGCTGGGCGAAGTCGTGCGCGGATCGAGCCTTGGCGTTGGCGAGGTTTATGACGGCGCGCTCACCGTTCGGCTGCCCATCGACGCATCGGGCGATTATCGCATCATCGTGCAGAGCGACAGCGCCGCTGCCGTGCCGGAAACCAGCGCGGGTGAAGCCAATAACAGCGCCTCTGTCGCGCTCACCGTCGCGCTCGCTCCCTATGCTGATCTGGACGTCAGCAACGTCACCGCGCCAGCCCGCACGATCAATGATCCTGCGCGCGTCAGCATAGGCTGGACCGTCACCAATATCGGCACGGGGCTGGGAACGGTCGATAGCTGGACCGATCGCGTCTATGTGTCGCGCGATGACATATTCGGCGATGCTGATGACATATTGCTGGGCGAACTGGTGCATTCGGGTAGCGTGGCGGTGGGCGAAAGCTATGACGCCAATCTCGACCTGATCCTGCCTGCCGGATTTTATGGGCGCTATACGCTGTTCGTCCGTTCGGACGCGACGGATGCGGTGTTCGAAAATGGCGCGGATGCGAACAGGACCGCGCTGGCTGGCTTTTTCGACGTGTCGCCGATCGTCTGGGCCGATTTGCAGATTGATAGCGTCGTTGCGCCCACAGTGGCGCAATCGGGCACATCCATCGATGTGACATGGCAGGAAAGCAATCAGGGCATCGGCCTCACCAACACGGGCGAATGGTTCGACAGCGTCTATCTGGAAAGGACCGACGGCAGCGGCCGGATATTGCTCGGCTCGGTCAACCATCTCGGTTTCCTGGGGGTAGGGGACAGCTACGAACGCACGGCCAACTTCACGCTGCCTGACGGGATAGCGGGAGAGTATCGCATCGTCGTGATCGCGCCGGGTTCCGACAATCCCAATGCCACACCCTATGAATTTGCCTTTACCGGCAACAATAGCGGCACGTCCGCCCCGATCAGCATCTCGCTGGCGCCGCCACCCGATCTTCGCGTCACGGCCATCTCTGCGCCGACAAACGGCGTCGAGGGCGGCGTCGTCGACATTAGCTGGACGGTCAAGAATGAAGGGCTGAGCGCGGCTGAAGGCAGTTGGGTGGACAGGGTCTATCTGCGCAAGGCGGGCGACAGCGGTGCTGGCACGCTGATCGGCACCTACAGCTATACCGGCCCGCTGGCGGCGGGCACCAGCTATACGCGGCGCGAGGAAATGCGCCTGCCGGCCAAGACCAGCGACCGGTTCGAGGTGATCGTCGTTACTGACGCCGCAGACGCGGTTTATGAACATACGGCGGAAACGAACAACCGCTCGGTCGATGACGAATCCATCCTGGTATCGGTGCTGCCCCGCCCCGATTTGCAGATCAGCGAAATCATTGCGCCTGACCGGGTGACGGCGGGGGCGACCGCGTCGGTCGATTTCACCGTCATCAACCAGGGGCTGGTGGAAGCCAATGGCAACTGGACCGATCAGGTCTGGCTGTCGCTGGACGACAAGATCAGCGGCGACGACATTCTGGTGTCGCGCCTAGCCAACCCGATCGCGCTCGGTTCGCTGGAAAGCTATGAATCGAGTTCCGCCACCTTCACCGTGCCATTGCGGTTCCGGGGCAATGTGTTCGTGCTGGTGGCGACCGATAGCGGCAACGCCATCGACGAATGGCCGAACGACACGACTGCCAGCAACGTGCGCGCGCAGCAGATTTATGTCGAACCCGTGCCCTTTGCCGATCTGGTCGTCGACAATGTCGTCACCAATGCCCAGGCGTTCGAGGGCAATAGCGTGCCGGTGCGCTATACCGTGACCAATCGCGGCGCGGGGACCAGCAACCTGGGCCAATGGACCGAGCAGGTCTGGCTGACGAAGGACAAGAACCGGCCGCACCCCGGCCTTGGCGATATATTGCTGACCAGCCTGACCTACACCGGCGACCCGCTGGAAGTCGGACAGGGCTATGACCGCGAACTGACTGTGACCCTGCCGGCAAGCGTGGTTTCGGGCACCTATTATATCATGCCCTGGGTCGATCCCTACGCGACGCTGCTGGAGGATTCGCTGGCCATCAACGTCAATCCCGACGATCCGGCCGAAATTCAGAGCAGCAACTATCGCGCCCGCGCGATCCAGATCGTTGGCACCCCGCCCGTGTCCAGCACGCGCGCCATTGCGGTGACAGACGTAACCGCCCCGGCAGAGGCCAAGGGCGGCGACGACTTCACCGTCAGCTGGACAGTGCGGTCGACCGGGGACGCCAGGGCGACTGGCTGGACCGATCAGGTCTATCTGGCCGACGCACCGTTGCTGGAGAATGCACGCAACATATTCAGTCTGGGCAGTTTCGGCAATCTGTCGCCGCTCGATCCGGGCGCGAGCTATACCAACAGCGCCACGTTCAAGCTCAATCCCGCCGCGGCCGGGCTCTACGTCATCGTCAAATCGCTGCTGGGCGGCGATCCCAACACGCTCGACAACGCAAAATTCGCCAGCACCAGCGTGACGAACGCACCGGCCGACTTGCAAGTGGTCAGCGTGGTGCCCGCAGCGCCGGGCGTCGTCGCTTATTCCGGCGAACGGACAAGCGTTACCTATACCGTGGAGAATAAGGGCGCGCCGGTCTGGTCGGGCACGCAATATTGGACCGATCAGCTGTGGGTGTCGAAGGACCCCACATTCATCGAAAACCGCGCAACCTATGTCGGATCGGTCACGCAGGCCAATGAAGGGCTGGGCACGGGGCAGAGCTACACCAACACGCTGGAATTCGACATGCCGCCGGGCGTTGACGGCGAATATTATGTCTATGTGTTCACCAACACGCCAAGGCGGCCCGTGGTGCCCAGCGACATCGTCCGGTCGGGCGATAATGATTCGCTGAGGGACCAAGCTTTCCGGAATTTCGTATTCGAGCTGCCCGCCGGGACGGTTAAACAGGCGCAGTTCCCTGTCGTCTATCGCGAAGCGGACCTCAAGGTTACCGAACTGACCCTGCCGGACACGCTGCCCGCGGGCGGCACGGTTGAAATCAGCTTCCGTGTCGAAAATGTCGGCACCCGCGCGACGCGCGAGGATAGCTGGGTCGACCGGGTCTATCTGTCGCTCGACGCCTCGCTGGATGAAGGCGACTGGCTGATGTCGCGGGAAGCGTCGCCGGGCGTCATCGTCCGCGCCGAAAACGCGCATGTCGGCATACTCAATCCCGGCGAATCCTATATTGCGAAGGTCACCGTCAGCCTGCCGTTCGAGCTGGAGGGCGAATTCAATGTCATCGCGGCTACGGATTCGGGCCTGGAGCAGTCGGGCTACGCCAAAAGCACGTTGTCGCCGCGTTTGTCCGGCGTGCGCGGGCAGGTCAACGGCAAGGTCAAGGAATATGCAGGGGAGGGCAACAACCTCACCGTCCAGCCGGTCACGCTCACGCCCTACACCCCGCCAGACCTTCAGGTTGCCTCGCTCGGCGTGCCCCTGCGCGCGACCCGTGGCCAGCCGTTCCGCGTGGAATATAGCGTCACCAATGCGGGCGGCGCGACACCGGCCCTGCAACCGCAGTGGGACGACCTCGTCTATCTTTCCCGCGATCCGTTTCTTGACCTGACATCGGATCGTTTCCTGGGCTCGATCCGCCACACCGGGGGGCTGAACGCTGGCGGCACCTATTCCGTCGTCAAGGATTTCGTTGTGCCGGGCGACTTGGGCACCGAAGCCTATTATGTGTTCGTGGTGACCGATCCGGCGCGCTATGACGCCACGGGCAGTCTATTTGAGGCCGACGAGCGCAACAATATCCGCGGCAGCGACGTGCCGATGGTCATCGAGTTGCCACCGCCCACCGACATACAGGTCACCGATATTGTCGCGCCCGACAACAAGCAGGCAGGCGATCCCGTCACGATCAGCTGGACGGTAACGAACAAGAGCACAGTGACCGCGTCGGGCAGCTGGAGCGATGCCGTCTATCTCTCGCGCGATGCGACCTGGGACGTAGGTGACAAGCTGCTGGGACGCGCCAATTTCGCAGGCTCCCTGCTGGCGGACCAGAGCTATACGCTGAGCCTGGATACGACGCTGCCCGGTGCGGCGGCGGGCGACTATCGCATCATCGTGCGGGCCGACGCGCGTAACCAGTTGTTCGAGGATGTGGGCGAGGCGAACAACATCACCGCCGCCCCCAACGCCACCAGCATCTCGATTGAGACGCTGACGCTCGGAATCCCCTTGTCGGTCAATCTGAAGCCTGGGCAGGAGCGGCTCTACCGTATCGTCGTGCCCGCCGAACAAACGTTGCGGTTGCGCGTAGCCTCCGATGACGAGCGGGCGATCAACGAAGTGTTCGTGCGGCATGACGATGTGCCGACATCGGCGTTGTTCGATGCGACCTATACCGGGCCACTGGCTCAGGAACTGACCGCGATCGTTCCCGATACGGAGCCGGGCGTCTATTATGTGATGGTGCGGGGCTATAGCGGCCCGGATGACGGCAGCACGGTACGGCTGATCGCCGATCTGATGCCGATGGTGATCACCAGCATAGAGACCGATACCGGCGGCGACAGCCGCTATGTGACGACCACGATCAAGGGCGCGCGCTTCCACGAGAATGCGATCCTCAAACTGTCCCGGCCGGGCATTGCCGAATTCGAGCCGGTGACCTGGAAGGTGATCGACAGCAGCACGATCATCGCGACCTTCGATTTTACGGGCGCGGCGCACGGCCTTTATGATCTGAAGGTCACCAATCCCGATGGGGCGCAGACGGTCGAACCCTATCGTTTCCTCATCGAACGGGGCATCGAACCGGAAGTCACGATCGGCGTGGGTGGCCCGCGTGTCATATTGGCGGGCGATCAGGCGACCTATTCCATCGCGCTCAAGAATATCTCGAACCTCGACGCGCCCTATACCTATTTCCAGGTCGGCGTGCCGGAACTCAATTACAACCAATATGTCTATGGCCTCAAATTCCTCGAATTCTTCACCAATGTGCGGGGTATTCCAGAGGGTGCGGAGGGCAGCGACAACGCCAATGTGCCCTTCATCAATCTGGAATCGATCACCAATACCAACGGGCAATTGCTGACATCGGGCTTCCTTTTCGATCAGCCCGCTGACGGCTTTGGCGGCTTCACGGTCAACGTCCGCACCTATCCTGGCCTCAAGGAAATGGCGGATCGTGCCTTCAGCGCGTTTCAGGACAGGATGAACAGCCAGTTCCCCGACCTCGCGCCGCTCCTCGATGGAGGAGAGGGCGGACTGGGCGAATGGTGGGAAGCGGTGAAGGACAAGGTGAGCGAGATCATGCCTGCCGCGCGCAGCACGCTCGACCAGCTCGATTTTGTCGGCCTTTACCAGCAGAATAGCGCCGTGCCGAGCAAGGACGAGATCCCGTTCATCCCGTTCCGCTTCCATATCGTCGCTGCCGCCACGACCATGACGCGGGCCGAATTTGTCGAGTTCCAGTCGAAGCAGGCGCGCGATTTGCGCACCGCCATCCTGGAGGCGAATGACGCCCCCGCGCCATTGCTGGCGCTTGCCGCCGATGAAGAGCAGTGGACGGAACTGTATCTCGCCGCGCTCGAACAGGCCGGGCTGTTGCGCGACGAGCAGGACGTGCCGCCGATCCGGACGAAACAGCATATCGTCAGCCTGATGACCACGTTGGCATCGGGCATCTTGTTCGGCCCCGGCGGCTCGTCGGTACGCTCCACTGGCGATCTGCTCACCTTCTTCGATCAGGTCCGCGCCTATTACGGGCATGAAGAAGGGCTGATGGCCGCCATCGAATATATGGACCCGCGCCATAGCGACAAATATGATGGCGAGGTGCCGGTGCCGGCGCTGCCGGAGCGGGCCGACTATGATCTGGGCTTGTCCACGCCCACGCATTTCGAAGCGTTCCGGATTTTCGTGCCATGGGTGCCATTCGACCAGCGCGGTGCAGGGCTGCCCGCCGATTTCCAGATCAATGGGCCAGAGCCGGTCGACGGCCAGGAATTTGCCCAGCTGGATTTCTCGCGCTTTTTCGCCAGCGAAGGGCAGGTGAACCGGCTGGCGTCGATCACCGGGCCGCAGACGCTCGACACGCAGGGCTGGCTGCCGGGAGCGGCGGAACTGCCCTATACCGTCGCTTTCGAAAATGCGGCTGGTTCAGCGCGCTATACCAATGAAGTCCAGATCGTCACCACGCTCGATCCCGATCTTGATCCGCGCAGCTTCCGGCTCGGCGATATCAAGATTGGCGACATCACCATCGACGTGCCTGATGGCCGCACCAGCTTCGACGCGGAGATTGATTTCACTGCCACGCGCGGTTTCATCCTGCGGGTCAGCGCAGTGCTGGACCTGTTCCAGCAACCGGCAAGTGCGAGCTGGCTCATCCAGGCGATCGACCCGCTGACCGGCGAAGTGTTGCAGGACGCGACCCGCGGTTTGCTGGCGCCCAATGATGCCAGCGGGACGGGCGCGGGCTTTGTCAGTTACACGGTGGTGCCGGGCGACGATGTGGCGACCGGCGAGCGCATTTCCGCCTCCGCACGGGTGCTGATGGATGGCTTTGCGCCAGAAGACACCATCGTCCTTAGCCAGATGGTCGATGCCGTAGCGCCGACCAGCACGCTCACCGCCAAACGCGTGGGCACGACAGCCAATTTCGAGGTGAACTGGCGCGTTCTGGACGATGTCGGCGGTTCCGGCGTCAAGCATGTGACGCTTTACACCGCTGAAAATGGCGGCGATTTCAAAATATGGCAACGGATGTTGCCCGACGCGAGCGGCATGCTGGTCTTTGAAGGGGAGGCTGGCAAAAGTTATGAATTCCTGGCGCTCGCGACTGACATTGCGGGCAATCGCGAAGTGCCCAAGCCCGGCGTCAACGCCATTTCCGACGGGTCCAGCGTCAATCTGGGTGGCGTGCCCACCGTGCCCGACACGACGGCGCCCAATTTCGGGCAGCCGCCAGCACCCACGCCGGAACCCTCAACCAACGCGCTATTCACGCAGGCCGAAGCGCTGGTTCCTGCTGCGGCTCCGCTGAGCGCGCCGAGCGAATTTGATTCCGTCCTCAGCCCCTTTGTCGCCCGCGCTTTCGCTACCGGGATCACGCGCAGCACGACCGAAATCGGCCCGATGGCGATCGTGGAGACGCCGGACGGCGACTTCCTTGTTTCCGGCGGCACCAATCGCGGCACGATCTGGAAGTTCAGCGGGCAGGGCGGCGCGGCGGCGACGCCGTTTGCGGAGCTGGACACGCCCATTTTCAACATGGCGTTCGATGCCGAGGGCGGCCTGTGGGCGACCACGGGCGGCGGGCCGCTGCTGCGGCTCGATCCGCAGACCGGGGCCATTCTGGACCGGTTTGGCGATGGCATCACCATCGCGCTGGCGGTGCATCCCACGACCGGCAAAATCTATGTGTCGACCAACAGCGGCGTGTCGATCTTCGATCCCGACAATGGCAGCTTCACCCAGTGGAGCAGGGACGAAAATCTGCGCGTCGGCAGTCTGGCCTTCGACGATGACGGTGCATTGTGGGCGGTGACCTGGCCCGACCGCAAGCAGGTGGTGCGTTTCACCGATCGCGCGCGGGCGGAAACAATGCTCACCTTCGATGCGCCCGCAGATTCGCTGGCGTTCGGCCAGGCCGGGACGCGGCTCGAAGGATTGCTGTTCGTCACGCACACGGCCGGAACGGTGGACGATGCAGGGCTGGCCGAACCGGGCGGCGCGCTGACCATGGTGGATAGCGCGACCCTGCGTCGGATCGACGTGGCCAAGGGCGGTTCGCGCGGCGATGTCGTCATCACCACGAGCGATGGCCGTGTTCTGGTGAGCCAAAGCAACCAGGTCGACATCGTGGCGCCCGCGACCGCGCCCGTTGTCGTCGCCACGAATCCGTCTCCCGATGCGCAGATTGCGCTGCCCCAGGCTTTCCTGTCGGTCACCTTCGATCAGGATATGTTCGCCGGTTCGGCCAGTCAGGCCGGATCAGTGACCAATGCGGAATATTACACGCTCAACCACGCCACTCTGGGCGTTCAGCAGATCCGCGCCGTCACTTATGATGCGGCCAGCCGGACCGCGTATCTGAACGTCGGCAATATCCCGGCGGGCGATTATATACTGACCATCGGCGCGCCGCTGACATCGGCCAATGGCCAGCGCATGGGTGTCAATTATCAAACCGGATTTTCCGCGTTCGAGGATATTTCCACGCTTGTCGACATCCTGTTCGAGGATACGAGGCTGGACCGTGCGACGGGCACCATTTCCTACAAGGTCACGATCACCAACAAGACTGACGGGCCGATTACCCTGCCGGCCTTGTTGACGATCGACCCGCTTGGCGGCTTCCCCGGCATTCCGCAGGGCGCGACCGGCCAGACCGACGATGGCCGCTTCCTGATCGACCTGTCGGGCGCATTGCCTGCTGACGGCGTGCTGGAGGCAGGGGAAAGCACGTCCGGCCGTACGGTTTCGATCACGACTTCGGCCAATCGACGGCTTGATTTCGTGACCGGCATCGTCGCGAACGCGGTTCCCAACACCGCGCCGTCCTTCGTCAGCGTGCCACCGCAATCAGCGACCGTCGGCACGCCGCTCCGCTATCAGGTGGTGACGAACGACGCGGAAGCGCAGGCGGTGTCCTTCGGATTGCTGACCGCGCCTGCGGGCATGACGATCGACTCGACGACCGGCCTGCTGCAATGGACGCCCCCTGCGGGGACGGCATCGCTCGCGCCTGTGGTGATAGAGGCTTTCGATTCACGCGGCGCCGTGTCGCTGCAACGCTTCGTGCTGGCGATTGCCGGGGGCAATCGCGCGCCGGAATTTGTCTCGTCCCTTTCCGCCGTGTCGAGCGGGGAAGGGCAGTTGTTCGAATTCGAACTGGTTGCAGTCGACCCTGAATCGCAGCCGCTGACCTATTGGGCGGATGGTCTGCCTGCCGGGGCGACCTTCGATCCGGCGACACGGGCATTTTCCTGGTTGCCAGGCTATGAATCGGCGGGGACATATGATGTCCGCTTCTTCGTCACCGACGGCCTGTCGCGTGACGAAGTGGTCGTCACCCTGTTCGTCGCCGAACGGAACGAGCCGCCGCAGGTGGTGCCCGTTGCCGACAGGATCGCGCGTGAAGGCGACTTCGTCAATTTCCGGATCAACGCCAGTTCGCGCAGTGACCGCGAACTATCCTATGGCGCGGAAGCGCTGCCCTTTGGCGCGACGCTGAACCCGACGACCGGCGAATTTTCCTGGACGCCCAACTATATCCAGAACGGCGTCTATGACATTGCCTTCTTCGTCACGGACGGCGAAACGCTGGTCCGGTTCGTCACGAAAATCACCGTCGAAAATGCCAATGCCGCACCCGTGTTCGACCAGCTTGACGGATGGCAGGTGCTGGAAGGGCAACAGCTTGCCTTCAACATATTCGCCTTTGATCCCGACAACCCCTATTATACCCCCGCTCTTCGCAACGGCGAAACGGGCGAGGCGGTCGAGACCAGCGAAACGTCCCGGACAGTCACCGTCGAGTTGATCGGCGATCTGCCGCCCGGCGCGACTTTTGACCCGGACACCTATGATTTCACCTGGACGCCGACCAATGTGCAGGCTGGCGATCATGTGGTGCGTTTCCGTGCGACCGATGACGGCAATGGCACGGGTGTTCCGCTAACCACGGACATCATCGTTCCCATCAGCGTGTTCAACCAGAACCGCCGTCCGGTGGTAAGCCCGATCGAAAATGCGACGGTCGCCAAGGACGCGGTTCTTGAAATTCCCGTCAGCGCCACGGACGCGGATGGCAATCCGCTCGTCCTGGCCCTGCGGAACGAAAGCCCCTTCCGTCCGCTGCCCGATTTCATCACCTTCGTCGACAATGGCGACGGCACCGGCAAGATCCGCGTTGCGCCCGGCGCCAATGCACGGGGGGATCATGTCGTCATCCTCACGGCGACCGACGATGGGGACGGAACGGATGAACCGCTGGCGGGCGGCTATGCCTTCACGATCAAGGTCACCAGCCCCAACGAGGCGCCGGAAATCGGCTATATCGGCGATGTCGTGGCCGTGATCGGCGAGACGATGAAGGTCATCGTCAATGTCACCGACATGGACCAGGATGCGCTGACCTATGCGGTTGCCGGACTGCCGGGCGCAACGATCACGCCGACCAGCGTTTATGGCCGGGCGTTGATCGAGTGGACGCCCACACTGGCGCTGGCGGGCACGCATGATGCTCTGGTCACCGTGACCGATTCCGGTAGCGGTGCCGTTACGCCGGTAAGCGACACCGCCGCGTTCAAGGTGGTGGTGCGCGCGACCAATACGGCCCCGCAGCTTGCGCCGGTCGGCAATCATAGCATCACGGAAGGCGAAACGCTCTCATTCACCCTGGGCGGGGCTGACGCGGACAATGACAGCCTGACCTTCACGATGAGCGGCGCGCCCGATACGGCCTCGCTCGATCCGGCTACCGGCGCATTTGTGTGGACGCCGCCGCTCAATTCCAGCGGTGAATATAGCATCACCTTCTCCGTCAGCGACGGCCATTCAAGCAGCAGCGAAACGATCATATTGACGGTCGCCAATGCCAATCAGGCTCCGGTGTTCGTGCCGATGGGCCTGCAACTGGCGCGGGAAGGCGCGCCGATGGTGTTCCGCATCATCGCGGGCGACCCCGATGCCGATCCCGTCATCTATCAGGCACCCAACGGCTTGCCCGAAGGCATGCTGTTCATCCCCGCGCGGGGCGAAATTCAATGGACGCCGGGCTATGCGCAGGCCGGTGATCATATCCTGCGCTTCACCGCGACCGACCCGCTGGGTGCTGTCGATACGATCGACGTCACGGTCAGGGTGGCCAATGTCAACCGCCTGCCGGTGCTCGACGAAGGCTTCCACGCCTTCCTGATCGGGGAAGAAAAACGGTTCACCGTTCGGGCGAGCGATCCGGACAGCGAAGATGTCCTGACATTCTCCGCAGAGGATTTGCCCGAAGGGGCAACCTTCAATACTGTCACCGGCGAATTTGTCTGGACCCCCGGTCCCGGCCAGGCGGGCGATTATGCCGTCACGCTGATCGCCGATGACGGGCGGGCAAAGGTCCGGCAGACCATATTGCTGCGCGCGACGATCGATCCGGTGCCGCCCGTCGTCCGCCTGGAACTGACGCCCAGTTTCCCGGCGGCGCCGGGCCAGAATGTGCTGATCCATGCCGTGGCCGACAGTCTGGCGGACATCACATCCCTGCGCGTTCAGCTTGACGGTCAGGACGTGCTGCTCGACGCCAATGGTCGGGCGACGGTAGTTGCCGGGGCGCCGGGCAAATATGTCTTCACCGTCACCGCGCGGGATGCAGATGGTGGTGAAAAGACCATCACGCAAAGCTTCAAGGTCCGCGATCCGCTGGACAAAAATGCGCCCAGCGTCTTGTTCGACGGCGCGATCGATGACGCTATCGTTACGTCGACCCTTGCGATTGCCGGGACCGTCGACGACAGCAATCTCGACCGCTGGACGCTGCAACTGATCGACGGGCAGGGCGACGTCACCCTGCTGGGCGAAGGCGGTTCCAATCTGACAGGCACGCTCGCGACGCTTGACGGGCGCAGTCTGGCGGATGGATTCTATCGTCTGCGGTTGACCGCTACCGACATTTCCGGTCGCACCAGTGTCGACACGGCGATGATCGAATTGCGCACCGGCGCTGACAAATTGTCCCGCTATACGACGCAGCATGTCGATATATCGACCGTGCTGGGCGGCGTGCCGTTCGATCTCGTCCGCGCCTATGACAGTATCACGGGCAAATGGACGTTCCTTGGGATCGACGCCGATATTGTGACCAGCGTCGGCACCCAGCCCAATGCGGGTGGCGCGCTGCCCGCGTTCGAGATTGGCACGCGGCTGTTCCTGACCCTGCCCACTGGCGAGCGGGCGGGCTTTACCTTCAACCCTGTCGAAGAGGTTATTGGCGGACAGACTTTCTACCGCCCCGCCTGGATAGCCGATGGCGCGCATGGCTGGCAGTTCAGCTCGATCGATGTGCAGCTTCGCAAGATTGGCGGCAAATTCTACGATGTGGATAGCGGGGCGGCCTATAATCCGGGTTCGCCGTCATTTGGCGACCGGGACTACGCCCTGCGCGCGCCTGATGGCACGATCTACATCCTCGATAGCCAGCGCGGCACGGTCGAAATCCAGAAGGCGGAAGGCAAGCTGCTGATCGGCGACAGCGGCGTCACCGCACTGGGCGGCGATGCGTTGCGTTTCCTGCAGGATGCGCGCGGCAATGTCACCCAGGTCACCGATGCGTCGGGCAAGGCCAGCATCTATAGCTGGGACGAGGATAACCGGCTGACCGCATTGCGCGACCTCGTGACCGGCGCTGGCATCCGTTACGGCTATGTCGATGGGCGGCTGGCGCTCGAAGTGCCATCGTCTGGGACTGGCAAGCGGATCGTCTATGCTCCCGACGGCACAGTCGCGACCGAAGCGATTGTCGCTGATCTGGCTACTCCGGCAAAGTTCACCGGCCAGACGATATCGGGCGATCTTGGCGCAGGCGGGGCTGCAAGTTTCGCCTTCACGCTGCGTGAAACCGAACTGGAAGGATTGCCCAATGCCTTCGTCATTCTGAGGGTAGAGACGACAGGTTCGGTCACGCCGCAGATTGCGGGGCTATCCCCCCTGGCCAGCGCGCAGGCGGGCGGCAAGGTCGTGACCCTGTTTGCGTTGTCCACATCGGGCCTGCACGAATTGCGGATTGCCGGCAGCGGCGCCTACGCCTTCGAAATGCGCGCTGCGGGCGACATTAATGGCGATGCGAAGGTCGACGGACTGGACAGCGCCGCCGTGGTCGCGGCCCTGGCCGGATCGGACATCAGTGGCGATGGCGTGACGAACGCGACCGACACGCAGATCGTCGCTGCCAATTATGGGTTCCGGGCGAACCAGTCGCCCCTGATCGCCCCCACCATTCCGACGGAAAAAACCCATGTCGACTTGCAGCGCTATGTCGACCTGACCAAGCTGGCGACCGATCCCGATGGAGACCGTCTCTATTTCCGGGTCGTCGGGGCAACCGGCGGATCGGCGGCTCTTGCCGCTGACGGGCGTGGCGTCCTGTTCACGCCGACCGCTGGCTATTCTGGCGCGGCTTCGATCCGTTTTTCGGCCGATGACGGCTTTGGCAGCTCGGCGGAAGGCGTCATCGACATCAATGTTTCCGACGCGGCCTTGCTGTCGTTGAATTTCGCGCAGCGCCAGCCTGCCTTTGCGGCTGCTGGCGAAAGCGGCGGCGTGGCCCTTATCGGTCAATTCGCCGATCAGGCCGATGTTGCTCTCCCCTATTCCTATGTGACGGCGAGCGTCGGCCATCCCGACATCGTGCGTCTGGGATCGGACGGGACATTATTGGCTCTGGCCCAGGGTGCCACCTATCTGAAGGTTTCACGCGGCAACATTGCGGCGGCCACGTCCCTGACGGTGGGCGATCCCAATAGCGTGCGCGAGTTGATGACGCAGATTTACGGCATCAACGCCTATCCAGACAGCGTGACCCTGTTGCCCAATGGCGGTTCGCGCGCGATCATCACCAGCCTTGACGTGACGGAGGAAACCTTCGCCAACGGGGCGGCGGCGGGGACCGTCTATGTGTCGGCCGACAGCGCGATCGTGACCGTGGATGAAAACGGCCTGATGCGCGGCGTGGGTGCCGGATCGACCTTTGTCACGGTGATCAACGGGTTCAGCGAGGACCGGGTGATGGTGTCCGTCGCACCGCCGGTCATTGGCGACGATGTCGCGGTCAACGGCGCTGCTGGCGCGATTGTGCAGAATGCCGACGGCGTCCAGATCGCCTTTGGCCCAGGGGCGCTGAGCGGCAATGCCACGGTGACGATCGATACGCTGACGGAGGCTGAACTGCCCATCGTCATGCCGGCGACCGATGCATTTCATTTCCTGAGCGCGTTCGACCTTCAGGTCGATGGCGCGGAATTCAACGATACCGTGCAGATCGCCGTGCCGGTTGCGGGCAATGCTGGCGATCAGGTCTGGTTCTTCGCCAGCGTTGATTTGCCGCTTGGCCCTAATGGCGAGACTATCCCTGTCTGGACGGTCATCGATTCAGGCGTGATCGATGCCGACGGGATGGCGCGGGCGAAATCGCCGCCCTTCCCAGGCCTCAGCAGGCGCGGGTCCGTCCTGGTGGCGGGGGCGGCCAAGCCGCTGCCGATCCTGCGGCTGAACGTTGGCTTCACGGCGCTCAATGCGCTGGTATTTGCGCCCGCCATCGGCATTGCCGCCGTTGGTGGCCTGGCTGGCGCGACGGTCGCGCTGGGTCTGGCTGGCGCCGCGCTTGGATCGGTGGCGCTGCCATTGTTTGCGCAGCTCAAGGAAATCCAGATTTACGCCGATCTGGCGAAAGACCAGGAAGCCGTCCGCCGTATCGACCTGTCGCCCGAATTCACGCAAGCGGAACTCAACGACGGCAAGACGATCGTCGCCAACTTCCCGCCGCAAGCCTTCCAGTCCGACAAGGGCCCTGTGGTCTCCAGCGTGTCGACGCTGGTCGCCAATGACGGGAGCACGGCCGTCACGATAACCGGCCTTGACTTCATCGATGGCGAAGCCGGGTCGATCAGCGCCAAGAGAGACAATGTCCGCGTCGTCCTGACCCATGGATCAAAGCGCGTCGTCATATCCGACGCAGTGATAACGGGCGAAGTTGGCGGGGTGCAGCAACTCAAATTCACTGCGCCGCCCACTGTCCTGCTGGGGGCCAGCGATGTCACGATCGTGCGCCCGGCAGTCGGCTCGTTCGGTTCGGCGAGCGGCGAACCCAATGATTTCACGGAACTGGTGGAAAGCGCGGTCGTCAAGATCAACAATAAGGCGGGATATGCCTTTGTCGGCGATGCGAACGGCGTTCAGATCATCGATCGCAAGCTCTCGTTCGAAGAATCCCAGCCCAATGACGAATTGATCGCGCGCATCGATCTGGGCGCGCCGGTCAGGGAAATCGTCGTGACCGGCGATCTCGGCGCGGCATTCGTCGCGACCGAAAAGGGCATTGCCGTCATCGACACGCTGACGCTGCGCCAATATGACCTCAACCCCAATAGCAACGATGATTTCATCAAGGTCGAAGGCGGCGTTGTCACAGCGCTCGCGGTCGATACGGAGAATGGCTATCTCTACGCGGCCGGGCTGGGCAAGGTCTATGTCATCAACATCGATCCGGGCCGGGACAATTATCTTAAGGTCGTTGGCGATCCGCAACATACGCTGAACATGGAAATCACCAGCCGGGGTGAACAGTTCGGCCATATTACCAGCATGGCATTGAACGCCGACGGCACCCGCCTCTATGTCGGCCTGCCTGTCTCCGAAATGTTCGGTCAGCGCCCCTGGATCAACAATCAGAACAGCGATCCCGGCCTGATCATGGTCGTCAACGTCAATGAAGAACAGCGCCCTGTCGAGGGTGAGGCCAATATTCATGGCTGGCGTACGGTCGTCGACAAGGTGGCGTCGGGTATCGAAGTGTTCGATATCCAGCCGACGGTTGATCCGAACAAGATGGTGTTCGTTGCCCGTGGCGATCGCAATCGCGGCGCCAAATTGCTGGAATATACGCCAGCCGGCACGCATGTCGTTACCCAGATCGGCACCCTGACCATGGGTCAGGAAATCGGCGTGTTCGAACAACCGTTCACCATCGGCGGGCTGGTCGTCAGCGTGGACAAGAAGCGCAGCACGGATGAAGGCCGGTTTTCGCTTGGCCGGGTGCCGGACCTGAACGTCCATAATGCGTCTGGCATCGCGGTCACGCCGGACCTGGAATATATGTTCGTCGCCGATTGGGGCGTCCCGACACTCTATTGGTATCGCGACCTCGATTATTCGCAGCTGGTCGACGAATTTTATCGGGTCGGCTCCAAAATCCTTGTGATCAAGGACCCCTTCGGACCCAACCGCCAGCTTGTCGGCGCGACGACGCCGGTGCCCTTCGCGTTCCTGGAAGAACTGCGCGTCGATAGTTCCGGCACCAAGCTTTATGCCAATTACCGGGGTGCCGGTAACATCGTCATCATGGACATCAACAAGGTCCGCGACATCGCCAAGCGTAGCGATTTCGACAAGCTGCTGGTCGAATTCCAGGACAAGGCGATCGACAATCCCAACTATCCGTTCGACATCTATAATGAATCCACCGGACAAGGTGCCGTGGATGTCACCCGTCATGGCCGCGGGCTGGCGCTCAATGCGATCCAGGCGCTCAACCTGATCACTACGACGACCGAACTGGATATTCACGGCGACAATCCGCCGCCTCTGACGTTCAAATGGGAATTTGATCCGACACTGATGCCAGCCGGATCAGTGATGAAGACCAGCTTCTATCTCAGTTCGCTGGCGCCCGGTGACGGGTTGTGGCCCGACGATCCCATCCGTGAACGGGGCGTGCTGCAACAGCCCGACTGGCAGGGTGCCGACAAGCATCCCAGCCGCATCTTCACCAAGGTGAATCTGGAATCGGGCAAATGGCGGGTTCTGGCAAGCGGCGAAGTGGTGTCGGACGGGGAACTGCCGCCCGGCAAGTTTGAACTGACCTTCGATCCGGAGTTTGCGCGGGTTCTGACCGGCGGGCAGACCTATTTCTGGGGCGTGCGTTCAACCGAATTTGGAATTCGTGATTTCCGGCAGTTTACGGTTCTGCCCGATCAGGCGCCAGCCGGCACCTTCAACGGCGTGACCGTCCTGACCCACGGATTCCAGTTGGACGGCATCTGGACCGACAATGATTCCTTCCACCAGCCTGCCGCGTTCCAGGAAATGGGGGAGATGATTTCACGTCTGGGCGGGGGCGGTATCGTCCTGCTCTATGACAAGAATAAAGGCACCTGGGTGGACATGAGCGACCCGACCAGGGTTGTCACCGGTGATATGCTGGCCGCCTATGCGGGCAAGCCTGTCGTGCTGATTTCCGATTGGGTCCGCGAATCCGCCCATGCCGAAGCGGGCTTCTCCGAAGCTGCCGCCGACTCGCTGTTCGCCGCGCTCATGGATCTGGACGCTGAATCGAACAACACGTTGCTCAGTTCGCCATTGCATTTCATCGGCCATTCGCGCGGCACGGTGGTCAATAGCGAGATCATCCAGCGCCTGGGCTATTATGGCCGGGTCACGAGCGGCATTCACATGACCACGCTTGATCCGCATGATTTCGTGCAGGATTCGCTGGATATTCCGGTCAACACCCTGCTCAACATTGCCAAGGCCTATAGCAGCTTCAAATCGCTGGCGCTTGCCGTGCGGTCGGTCGCTACCGCGGTGGGGGCTGTCGGTTCGGCGGTCGGCTCCGGTGGCCTGACACTGGTCGCGACGGGCGCGATCCTGGGCGGCGTCGGCAAGGGCATGGTCGAAGCGGCAGGTGCCGCCAAGATGGCGTTCCGTATCCAGAAGTTCCAGGATCTGGCGCAGACATTGGGCATACAGCTTGATCCCGTGAAGTTCGGCGATTTCCTCGATCCCGACGTCAAATTGTGGTCGAACGTCAGTTTCAGCGACAATTATTATCAGGATGCGGCGTCGCAGACCTTCACGACGGCGACGCCCAACGGGCGCGACATCGGCCCGACGGATATATCCCGCTATCTGGGTGGCGTGGTGCCGGGTGTATCCGGTTTCAATCTGGACGATTTCGCCGGATTGGGGGCAGGCGGCCCGCATAGCCGCGTCTGGCAATGGTATGCCGGTACGATCGACACCAACATGACCAAGTTCCAGGGTCTGGATATCTATCGGCGCATCACCGACGATGGCATCCGGCCCAAAGTATTCGGCATACCCTCGCTCGATCAATGGAATATGGAACCTTGGTACTTTGTCGATCCGGCCAAGGTCACCAGCCCCAGCATGTCGGTGCGGATCGGTGCGGCGAACCAGATGGTCACCGGCAATACGACGTCCACGACCCATTTCAACATCACCGACGGCGTCGGCACCGGCTGGTTCTATTCCGTCGCAGGCGGCGGGGCGGACTTCCGGCCGATTATCAGCGGCGGCGAGGTGGACGTCACCACCGACAATAGCGAAGCGCCCAATCCCGGTGGTTCTGCCGTCCAGAGCATCTTCAACGGCAATTTCGAACAGGGCACGCGCGAATCCCTCAACGTCCATCTGGAACGCATTGCGACCGGCGAACTGGATGACGATGCCGGGCGCTTCCCGATTTCCTACGAAATTCCAGGCTTCGCATTTCATGGCGGGCAGGGGTTCAAGCTCGACCTGCTCGGCCTGCCCGACGCCGACGCCATCGGCAACATCGATGTCGCCGCGCTGTTCATGGTCAACACCAATCCCCAGGCACTGGTCAAGAAGGTACTGGTCAAGATCTGGGAGGACTTTTTCGACAGTCAGGTCAACCTGGCCAACCAGATTACGATCGGCAATTTCAAGCTGCCGACGCTGAACTTTGTCGAAGCGAAGCTGGCGGCCAAGGTTATCGGCTGGGCCGGTTTCGATGCCGGCAAGAAAATCGACATGGTCAACAAATATTTCAAGGCGACCAACAAGGTATTCAAGGCCGCCGGTATTGCGACGGAAGCGCTGAACGATGGTCTGAACACGCTGGTCGAAAGCACCGGCGTGACGATGTCGCTGGGTGCCGATACGAAGGATGAAGCGGGTCTGGAGCGGCTGAAAGCCTATGTCTCCAACGCAATCGAAAACGGCTTCGACAAGCTGTTCCCCAACCAGGACAATTATTCGCTGATCATGGGGGCCAGCGCGGCGCTCACAAAGATCATCGACTCCTTCCTGCCCGATGGCGACATCTGGGAAGCGATCAAGATGGAGACACGGCGTATCCTGCCGGGTCTGGATTCGATCACCCACAATTTCGTCTATGTGCCCAAGGACCAGCCCTATCTGACCTTCAAGATCTACAAGCCATATATGCTGCAACCTGGCGCGAAGATCCGCGTGCGGTTCGAAGGAGCGGGGCTGCCCACCATCGATGCGCTGGTCGCCAATCAGGAAGAGGGCGCGCGTCAGGTCGATCTGGGCACCGGCATGTTCACGTCCAGCGAATTCTCCGTCATCGTTCCCGACGAATATAAGGGCCGTTCGGCGACCATCACCATCACCCATGAAAACATGGCGCCGACCGAGGAAGACAAGCAGGATCTGGAAGACGCGGCGTTCATCGATGCGATCACCGATGCTGCCAAGGATCTGGGCACGGCCGTCAGCCAGATCTACCTGCTCGACGATCTGCGCTTTACGACGGTCGCCGCGATCAACGGGGTCATGCCCGGTTCGCCGCAGGTCGCGGCCGAAGGGGTCGCGATCACGCCCGCCGCTCCGGCCGTCACGCTGGAACAATTGGCCAGCCTCGTCGATGACGCGCGCCTTGCGTGGATCGCAGCGGGGATCAGCGACAGCGATGCGCAGAAATTGGCCGACCTTGAATTTGCCGTGACCGATCATCAGGGTGCGGCGCTGGCGGTTCATTCGGGCCATGTCATCACCATTGATGCGGATGGTGCCGGGCATGGCTGGTTCATCGATATTACGCCGGACGGATCGAGCGAGTTCCTGACGTCGGGCGGACGGATGCTCGCGATCGACGGTAGCGCGGCGGCAGGCCGCTACGACCTGCTCACCGTGCTCATCCATGAAATGGGGCATGAACTTGGCCTGTCGGAATTGCCGACCACGACCATTGGCCGGGTGATGAATGAAGCGCTGGGCCTTGGCGAGCGGCGCTTGCCCGGCCTGGCCGATCTGCCGGTCGTGCCGGTCGCAGCGCCAGTCGCGGGTGCCGTTCGCACCGTTACGTTGACTGGGACAGGCAGTTCGGTGCCGGTTGTCGTGGTTGGTGCGCCGTTCGCCTTGCTGCCTTCAGGGACGCCAGCGACCGCGCCGTTCCAGAATGGCGATTTTGGTACGGCGACGGGCTGGTCGCCAGTGGGTGGCGGCGTCGTGTCCAGCGGAGTGGGCGTCCTTGCCGAGGACAGCCGTTTCCTGTCCTCGCTCAACCAGAAGTTCGTCCTGCCAAATGGCGCAACGGAAATCAGTTTCCAGATCCGGTCTGCGGTGCTGGGGTCGAACAGTGCGCTGCCGCCCGATGCCTTTGAAGTGGCGCTGCTTGATCCGGTCACGGGCCAGTCGCTGCTGGGCGATCTGGACGGGCTGGACCTGTCCGACGCCCTGCTCAACCTTCAGGCTGATGGGTCGCTCTACCTTGCTCCCGGCGTGACCGTGACCGGCAATCCATTGACGGGCAGCGCGACGGTGACCGTTTCGCTTGCAGGGGTCGACCGCGGCAACGGCGCGTTGCTCTCGTTCGACCTGATTGCGATGGGTGACCTAGACAGCCGCGTGACCATCGACAATGTCGCGTTCGTCGCGGTGGCGAATAACGTGCCAGTCGCAACCAATGACAGCGGCAGCGGCGATGAAGATCAGGACATACTCGTCGATCTTCTGGCCAATGACAGCGACGCCGATGGCGATCTGCTGAGCATTGCGATCCTGAGCGGCCCGGCAAATGGCACGCTGATCCCGCCGACCGTGACGGGCGGAGCGTGGATCTATCGCCCGGATGCGAATTTCGCGGGAGCGGACAGCTTCACCTACAGCATCACCGACGGGCTGAGCGCGCCGGTGTCGGCCAGTGTCTCCATCACCGTGAACGCGGTGAACGATCTGCCGGAACTGGCCGTGGTGCAGGATCGCAGCGCGGTACAGGGCAGCTTCGTCACGCTCAATCTGCTGGGAAGCGACGTAGAGGATGTCGCATCGGGCCTGACCTACGCGCTCGTCTCCGGCCCAGCCGGTGCCAGCGTCAACCCGTCGGGCCTGTTGAGCTGGACAGCGGGTCTGCCGGGCATCGAGAATTTCACCGTGCGCGTCACTGACAGCGACGGTGGAATTGCCGAACGCAGTTTTGCGATCACCGTCGTCGCGCCGGGCAACGAAGCACCTGTCTTTGCCGCCCTGCCGGATCGGGATGTCAATGCGGGATCGCTGTTCACGCTCCAACTGGCCGCAAGCGATGATGATGATGTCGCGGCGGATCTGACTTATACGCTGATCGCTGGCCCAAGCGGCGCGACGCTATCGCCTGCCGGCGAATTGCGATGGGTAGCGACCGGAAGCGGCCCCCGTCAGGTGACGGTCCGCGTGACCGATCCCAAAGGCGCGTTCGACCAGCGGAGTTTCGCCCTGAATGTCGTGCCGGTCATCGGCAACACCGCACCGACGCTGCCTGTCCTTGGCGATGTCGCGGTTGAAAGCGGCAAGCTCCTGATCCTGCCGATCACGGCCAGCGACAATGAGGATGTCGCCGAAGCGCTGACCTATTCGCTGGTGAGCGGCCCCGATGGAGCGGCCATATCGGCCAGCGGCCTGTTCAGCTGGCAGGCGGGCAATCCCGGCTCCCAGACCGTGACAGTGCGCGTCACGGATACCGGCGGGCTGATTGCCGAGCGCAGCTTTGCGATCCAGGTCTCCAACCCTGCGCCTATATTCGCGCCGATCGCCGATCGCTCGGTATCGACAGGCGGCACTGTCGCGATCACGCTTTCGGCCACCGACAGCAACCATGGCGCAGCCCAGCTCGTCTATTCGCTGGTCAGCGGTCCGGCAGGCGCAAGCGTGACGAGCGATGGCCAGTTCAGCTGGACAGCCGCCGGGCTGGGCAGCCAGCCGGTCGTGGTTCGCGTGACCGATCCGCTGGGCGCATCGGCGGAGACGGGCTTCAACATCGAAGTCACGAACGTCGCGCCGGTGCTGGCCGATGTCGGCCCGGTCGCCGTGAATGAAGGCAGCATGCTTTCGTTGCAGCTGGTCGCCAGCGATACCGAGGATGCGGCGGCGGACCTGACCTATACATTGATCGCTGGTCCAAGCGGCGCAACGCTGTCACCCACGGGCGAATTGCGATGGGTCGCGACCGGAACCGGCTCCCAGACCGTGACAGTGCGCGTCACGGATACCGGCGGGCTGATTGCCGAGCGCAGCTTTGCGGTCCAGGTCTCCAACCCCGCGCCTATTTTCGCGCCGATTGCCGATCGCTCGGTACAGACGGGCGGCAATGTCGCGATCACGCTTGCGGCCGCTGACAGCAACCATGGCGCAGCGCAACTCGTCTATTCGCTGGTCAGCGGTCCGGCAGGCGCAAGCGTGACGAGCGATGGCCAGTTCAGCTGGACAGCCGCCGGGCTTGGCGCTCAGCCGGTCGTGGTTCGCGTGACCGATCCGCTGGGGGCGTTTGCGGAAACGGGCTTCAACATCGAAGTCACGAACGTCGCGCCGGTGCTGGCGGCTGTTGGCCCGGTCACGGTGAATGAAGGCAGCATGCTTTCGTTGCAGCTTGTCGCCAGCGATGCCGATGATGCGACTGGCGACCTGCTATTCTCGCTCGTCTCCGGACCAGCGGGCGCGACGCTGACGGCTGGCGGGCTGCTGAACTGGCGCCCTGCCGACGGCGGGGCGGAGGCGGCCTTTACCGTCCGCGTGACCGACCCCCATGGCGCGCAGGCGGAACAGAGCTTCAACGTCGCCGTGGCCGATGTCGCGCCGGTCCTCAGCGTGTTTGGCCTGACCACGATATTGACCGGCAAAACCTATACGATCGCGCTGGGTTCGAGCGATCCGGGCGACGACCGGCCGATCGAATGGGTCATCGACTGGGGTGATGGCACGACGCCCACATCGGTGGAAGGCAGCGCTACTGCTGCAAGCCACATCTACGCAGAGGACGGCAATTTCCTGGTCAGCGCGCGCTTGCGCAATGACGATGGCAGCTTCTCGGCGACACCGCTCGGCGTCGTCGTCAATGATCCGCCATTGCTGCGGTTGACGCAGGCGGGCTTTACCGATGGCGGGCTGGTCGTGCGTGTTTCCGAACCGCTGGATGCTCTGGCGGGCAGCCAGGCGGTGCAACTCACCGACGGCAGCGGCAATTCGCTCGCACTCACGCTCGGCCTCGCGACGGACGGGCTGGGCTTCACGCTCACGCGCGCCGACGGCAAGCCGCTGCAATATGGCAGCTATGATCTGGTCATTGCTGACGGTGCATTCATCAGCGCGGATGGTTCGGTGCTGGACGGCGATAATAACGGCCTGGTCGGTGGCGTCTATCGCACGCGCCTGACCTTCAGCCAGTCCATGGCGGGCAGCGCGCGCCTGCCCGACTTCATGCGCGGGCCGGGTGAGCATGTGGACGTGCCGCTTGCCGATAATGCCGGGCTGAAAGTCAGCTTCGCCAGCCAGGGCGGCGTCAAGACCATAACATTCACGGTCTTGTACGATCCCGCCCTGTTGCGGGTCGATGGCGTGTTGCCGGGCGCTGATCTGCCTGCGGGCGCGAGCCTCGGCTTCGTGACGGAGGCGGCCGCTGGCGGCAAGCGTCTGGCCCGGATCAGCGTCAGCAGCGATACGCCGATCTCTGCGGGCGACCGCTGGATACTCAGCCTGGATGCGACCGTGCCTGACACGGCTCCTTACGGGTCGAGCGAAGTGCTGGAAGTGAAGGTTGAGGCGATCAACGCCGCTGCGCCTTCCGTAACCGAGGATGATCAGGCGCTGCAACTGGTCGGCTATTATGGGGATGCCAATGCGGATCGTCGCCAGACCATGGCGGATCTGTGGCTGGCGACACGCGTGGCGCTGAACATCGACAAGGGCTTTGCGGCATGGGGCGACGCGCCGCCTGCGCTGGTCGCTGACATTCGCGACCATCGCCCATTGGCGAACCCGCTGCTGCCGGACATCGAATCCATCCCGGTCAAACCAGCGCCATTGTGGCAATCGCAGGTCGTGCTCCCCGCCGATTTCGGTCCGATCACCTACGGATTTTACGATGCGGTGGATCGCTGGGCGCAAGATATTCGAGCGACGGATTCGGCATGGTATGAAGTGGGGATGGACGGCAAAAAGCAGGATCAGTCCGACGCCACTGCTCCAGCCCCGGCAACAGGTTCCGACACGCCACCATCCCCGGCGTCGACACCAGCGCCCGTTGCGCCAGTGCCGACAGCGTCGGCCCCGGTGGATGACGCCGTCATGGCAGCGGCTGTCGCCGGGGCCGCGCCCGCACAGCCGAAAATCAACATGAACGCGCAGCCGGTTGCCAGCCGGATGATGGCCGCGATGACGGACGCGGATGATCAGTGCGCGACATGGCTGTCGCGCTTCCTGCTCGACAATGG
Organism: Sphingobium sp. JAI105; assembly: GCF_015752145.1. Taxonomy (NCBI): domain Bacteria; kingdom Pseudomonadati; phylum Pseudomonadota; class Alphaproteobacteria; order Sphingomonadales; family Sphingobiaceae; genus Sphingobium; species Sphingobium sp. JAI105. The sequence continues at coordinate 161,632 of NZ_JADOUC010000001.1, forward strand.
CGATAGCCCTGCATGTTCCACGACTGATGATTTCCTCCCCATTCTCATTCCCGGTCTCAACCAGCCGAGAGAGAAGGCGGGCGACAAGCGCCGCAGGGATGCCATGCGTACAAGTGAAGGGCCTTCGGGCGAACTGGAGAAAAGCGAATGAATGACAAGACCGCGACGGCCAAGGGACAGGCCGCGCCGCGCCAGCAGAAGCTTCGGTTCAACAGTGCCAATGTCAAAAGCAGCTATTGCAACATGTGCAACGCCACCAGCACGCGGGAGGAAGTGGTGCTCAATTTCGGGGTGAACCAGAATTGGGACCAGCCCAGCACTACGCCCGCGGAACTGGAGGTTGATCTGCAACATCGGATCATCCTCAGCCCCTTTGCCGCCAAGCGGTTGAGCGAGGCGCTCTCGCAACTCGTGCGTGACTATGAAACAAGATATGGCAAACTCGCCTGAGGTCGATGTTGTAGGACGCTGATGGCGCGTAGATTTGCTTTCTGCGTCGATCGGGGTGGCTTCAGCATGGTTCGCCAATGGGGGCAAAGGCACGAGATGATGAGCCGGGCGATAATTTCAGGGGCCATGATAAGTTGAGAGCCATGCCCTCCACATCCGAACCGGCCGATGATGCCCGGCTATGGGCGTCGATGGCCAGCGCGCGCGATGCCGGGGCGTTCTGCCGCGCCTGGCTCGATCTGCAATGCGCGCGTACGCCAGGGGCGATTGCGGGCCTTGTCGTGCTGGAAGGGGAGGAGAACAGCTTTGCTCCGGCTGCCTCCTGGCCAGCAGGGCCGCAGGATATTCCCCATTTGCGCAAAGTGGCTGAGCAAACCCTGACCAGCGGTCAGGCGGTGGTTGAAAATGACCCCGATCATCCTGCGCATACCGGCATCGCCTATCCCATCGCGGCGGGCGGGCGGACCTATGGCGCGGTCGTGCTCGTCATCGCGGGCGCCACGGCGGAGCGATTGCAGCCGATATTGCGCGAACTCCATTGGGGCGTGGGCTGGATATTGTCGATCGTATGGCAGCATCAAGCCAACGAACAGGCCGACCGAAACGCCGCGTCCATCGCCGCACTGGATGTGCTGGCCGCGGTCGAAGAACATGAGAGTTTCGATGAGTCCGCCGTCAGCCTGTGCAATGCTCTGGCCGTCGCGCTTGAATGTTCACGGGTCAGTTTCGGCAAGGTTTACAAGGACAAGGTCTCGCTTGCCGCCATGTCGCATGGTGCATGGTTTCGCAAGAAATCCGATACCGCCGAAGCGATCGAGGCGGCGATGGACGAAGCGCTGGATCAGGGTGTCACACTCAGTGTTCCCTCGTCCGAGGGCAACCGTCTCATCACGCTGCAACAGGTCCGTCTGGCTGCCAGCGGCGGATTGATGGCGGTCGCGTCCGTACCGGTGCTGGATCGCGGACTGCCGGTGGGCGTCATCACGCTGGAGCGCGATGCGGACGGCGCGCCCTTCGCCCCCCGCGACCTGCTGTTCGCGCAGAGCGTGGCGAGCCTGACGGCGCAATTGCTGGCATTCAAACTGCGTGAGGAACGCTGGTTCGGTGGCCGTGCCCGGCGGCATATGATGGATGGGGCGCGTGCCCTGTTCGGCCCACGCCGTCCGCTTGCCAAGGCGCTTGGCGTTGCCGCTCTGGTGTTGCTGCTGGTCCTGCTCGTACCGCTTGCCCAGTTCCGCGTCAGTGCCGACGCTGCGCTGGAAGGGCGGGTGCAACGTGCCGCCGCAGTGCCCTTTTCCGGGTTCATCGCCCAGTCCCATGCCCGCGCAGGGGATGTGGTTAAACAGGGCCAGTTGCTCGCCACGCTCGATGATCGGGATTTGCAGATCGATCATGCCCGTTCGGTGAGCGAAGTGCAGCAGCTTGATCGGGAATATCGCGAATCGCTCGCCAAGCACGAGCGGTCGAACATGAATCTCGACGGCGCCAAACTGCGTCAGGCCGAAGCGCAACTGCGCCTTATCGAATATAAGCTTGCGCGGACGAATATTCTTGCGCCGCTTTCCGGCGTACTGGTTTCCGGCGATGTCAGCCAGCTCGTCGGCACCCCTGTCAAGGAAGGCGAAATCCTCTTCGAGGTCGCGCCGCTCGACGATTTTCGCGTCGTCCTGCATGTTGAGGAGGCTGACATCACCTATCTGCGGCCGGGGCAGAAGGGGCGCTTTGCCCCAACCGGCCTTGCCGGGGGAACCGTGCCGTTCGTCGTTACCCGCATCTCCTCCGTCACCGGGACGCAGGAAGGCAAGAACACCTTCCGGGTCGAGGCAGAACTGGACAGCGGCGCGCCACGGACGCTGCGTCCGGGCATGGAGGGCATTGCCAAGGTGACGATCGACCGCCGGTCCAATCTCTGGATATGGACCCGCGGACTGCGCAACTGGCTTCAGCTCTTCTTCTGGAAGTGGATTCCCTGAGCGCATCATGGCCAATCCGTTCCACAGCTCGTCATGGTTTCAGGTCGCGCGGCTCCGCCCCCGGCTCAAGGGGCATGTGCGGGTGCGCAGGCACCGCTATCGCGGGCAGGTCTGGTATGTGATCGACGATGGCGCCTCCGGCAAGGCGCACCGCTTCCCCAAGGGCGCCTATGAACTGGCAGGCCGTCTTGACGGAACGACGACGGTCGAAGCGCTTTGGGAATTGCTGGTGGAACGTCTGGGCGAGGACGCGCCCAGTCAGGATGACGTCATCGCTGCACTGGGGCAACTGCACGCGGCCGATCTGCTTGCCAGCGATACATTGCCTGACACCGGCGAAGCCTATGAGCGGCTCAAGAAGGAGCGTCGCCAGCGCTGGTTGCAAAATCTTAAAAGCCCGATGTCGGTGCGGATCAATCTTGTCGACCCGGATCGCTTCCTCACCCGCCACATGAACCTGGTCGCGCCGCTGTTCAGTGTCGCCGGGGTCTTTCTGTGGCTGTGCGTGGTCGTGCCCGCGCTGCTGCTGGTCGGCACTCACTGGAACGCGATGACCGGCAATCTGGCCGATCGGGTATTGGCAGCCGATAATCTGCTGCTGATCGCGCTCATATATCCGCTGGTCAAATGCATCCATGAACTGGGCCATGGCTTCGCCGCCAAGAATTTCGGGCGCGAAGTGCGCGAAATGGGCGTGATGCTGCTCATCCTGGTGCCCGTGCCCTATGTCGATGCCTCGCATGTCAGCATTCTTGCCAACAAATGGCAGCGGGCGCTGGTCGGCGCGGCTGGCATGATCGCGGAAGTGTTTATCGCCGCGCTCGCCACCTTTGCCTGGGTGTTGATGGAACCGGGGCTGGCGCGGGCCATCGCCTTCAACATCATGCTGATCGCCGGGGTGTCGACCGTGCTGGTCAACGGCAATCCCTTTTTGCGGTTCGATGGCTATTATATCCTGTCGGACCTGATCGAGATTCCCAATCTGGGCAGTCGCGCCAACAGGTTCTGGGCGCATCTGGTCGACAAATATATATTCCGCACCCCCGGCGTGCTTCCGTTCGACGCGACGCCGGGCGAAAAGCGCTGGTTCCTTTTCTTTGCCCCGGCTGCGCTGATCGCCCGCATGACGATGCTGATCGCCATCGCGCTGTTCGTGGCCCAGAAATATTTCGTGGTCGGCGTGCTGATTGCGCTCTGGTCATTGTGGAGCGGGCTGGGCCTGCCGGTCTGGAAGATGTTTGCGCATGTGCTTTCCAGCCCGCAACTGCATGGCAACCGGAAACGGGCGGTCAGGATCACGCTCGGCGTCGTCGGCGCGCTCGTGCTGGCGCTGTTTGCTGTTCCGCTCCCGCTGCACGTCAATGCGCAGGGGATCGTCTGGTTGCCGGAGGAAGCGCATGTGCGCGCTGGCGCTGATGGCGTCATCACCCGGCTGGCGGCGTCCGACGGCACGCCGGTCAAGAAGGGCGCGCTGCTGATGCAGGCGGAAAACCCGGTGCTGGAGGCCGAAGTCGAGCAGATACGCTGGCGTTTGCGCGAACTGGAGGCGGAGGCAGATGCCGAATTGGCCGGCGATCTGGTCAAGCGGCAGATCAGCCAGGACGCATGGCGCGAATATTCCCGCCGACTGGTCGTGCAGGAACAGCGGCTGGGGGATCTGGGCCTCACGGCGGGGACAGATGGCACGTTCATGCTCACTCAGGCCCCGGCGCAGGATTTGCCTGGTCGCTATGTGCAAAAGGGGACGCTGCTTGGCTATGTGACGCCCGGCTATGCGGCGGTCGCCCGTGTCGTCGTGCCGCAGGATGATATCGAACTGGTGCGGGCGCGACTGCGCGGCGTGCGCTTCTGGCTGGGGTCCGAACCTGGCAAAAGCTGGGATGGGAGCATTGCCCGCGCGATACCGGGCGGCACCTTCGAACTGCCGAGCGAGGCGCTTTCCACCACGCACGGCGGAAGCATCCCCACCGATCCGGGCGATGAGAAGGGGCTGACGGCGCTCAACCGCGTGTTCCTGTTCGATGTGTCGCTGCCGCAGCAATTGCGCGATGCCCGGTTTGGCACCCGCGTTCATGTCCGTCTGCAATTGGGGTGGGAGCCGGTCGGCTGGCAATTCATGCGCCGTCTGCGCCAGCTTTTCCTGACGCAATTCAATGACTGACGCGACGCTTTCGCGCTGGGGCGCGCTCAGTGGCAAGGCGCGCGAAAAGGCCCGCCATTTCTGGCATGAGGCGCGTAGCGACGCCCGCCCGGTTATTGCGCCCTATGCCGAGCGCGGGCCAGCGCCGTCATGGAAATGGGACTGGCCACTCGCGCTCCTGCTTGGCCGCTGCATGCTCGCCGCGCAGCGAGGCGCGCCTGGCCTGCTCGATCGGGCGCAGCATATCGTCCAGCGTTGCGAGGCACTGGCCGATCTGTCCGATGAGGCGCTTGACGCTGCCTGCCGGGAAATCCGCGCCCGGCTGGTCCGCGAACGGCTGGGCAAAGCGGTGGTCGATGAAGCCTTCGCCCTGATCCGCGAAGTCAGCGGTCGGGAACTGGGCCTGCGCCATTTTCCTGTGCAATTGGCCGCCGGGCTGGTGATGCTGGATGGCGGGCTGGCCGAAATGGCGACGGGGGAGGGCAAGACGATCACTGCCTTGCTACCCGCGATCACGGCCGCGATGGCCGGCATGCCGGTGCATGTTTTCACCGTGAACGATTATCTGGCCGAACGCGATTGCAACAAATTGCGCCCCGTGATCGAGCGGTTTGGCCTGAGTTGCGGCCTGATCATCCATGGACAGGAAAATCCCGAACGCCGCGCCGCCTATGGATGCCATATCGTCTATGGCACGAACAAGGAGATGACGTTCGACTATCTGCGCGATCAGACGGCGTTGGGAAAAAGGAGAGGGCAGGGGCGGCGCCTGATTGCAGAGCTGTTCGGTCAGGTTGCGCAGCCCTTGCTGATGCGCGGATTGCATTTCGCGATCGTGGACGAAGCGGATTCGATCTTCATTGATGAAGCACGCACGCCGCTGATCCTATCTGCCGAACTGCCCGGCGATGCAGATGGCGTCTATCTCGCGGCGCTGGAACTGGCCTCCAAGCTGGAAGAAGGCCGGGACTATATTCTGACCGAAGGCACGCGGTCGGTGCATCTGACCACGCATGGCAAGGCCAATGTCGCCGAATTGTCCCAAGGGCTGCCGCACACCCAATGGCGGATCAGGCTGGCGCGTGAGGAACTGGCGATGCGGGCGATTTCCGCCACCCGGCTGTTCCTGCGGGATCGCGACTATATCGTGACGGATGGCAAGGTGCAGATCGTCGATGAATCGACCGGCCGGGTCATGGCCGACCGATCGTGGGAAGGCGGCCTGCATCAACTTGTCGAGACGAAGGAAGCCGTGGAGATTTCGGGCGTCCGCAACACCATGGCCCGCATCACCTATCAGCGCTTTTTTCGCCGCTATCGCCGGTTGAGCGGCATGACCGGCACGGCCGGGGAGGTGGCGGATGAGTTATGGGCCGATTATGGGCTGAAGGTCGTCGTCATCCCGCGCAATCGGACCAACATACGCAATGATCGCGGTCATGTGATGGTACGGTCGGCGCAGGACAAATGGGCGTTGGTCGCCGCCGAAGTTGCCCAGGTCCAGGCTCAGGAAGGCGCGCGTCCGGTATTGATCGGCACCCGCTCGGTCGCGGATTCCGAAGCCGTCTCGCACGCGCTGGCTGACGCAGGCATAGCGCATCGCGTACTGAACGCGCGTCAAGACGAGGAGGAGGCGGACATCATTGCGCAAGCCGGTGCGCCCGGCGCCGTGACCGTCGCGACCAATATGGCCGGGCGCGGCACTGACATCCTGCTCAATCCAGAGGCCAAGGCACTTGGCGGATTGCATGTCATCCTCACGGCCTTTCACGACACCGCACGCATTGATCGCCAATTATTCGGCCGCGCGGCCAGGCAGGGCGACCCCGGCAGCACCATTGCGATCACGGCGCTCGACGACCAGCTCTATGCCGATTTCGCCCCGCGCGCCGCCAGGATCATCGGCTCATCCGTCACGAACTGGCCCCTGATCGATGGCAAGGCGAACATGCTGCGCCGACTGGCCCAGCGCAATGCCGAGAAACGCCATGCCGCCGACCGGCGACAGACTGAACTCGCCGAGGAACGTCTCCGCAAGACGATGGCCTTTGGCGGCGGAGAATAGCGAAGCGCTGATCGCTCCCCGGAAAAAAGCGAACGCCTGCCGGTCAGTCCGCCTTCACGGTCGGCTGATAGAGGATGCTCTGGTCGAAATTGAGATCCGCCGCGTCCGCCTTGCCCATCACCGCAAGCAGGGCGAAGCCCGCGACATAGGCGTCGCGCCGCGCGGTCAGCATCGTGACCTGGGCATTGAGCAGTTCCTGTTCGGCATTGAGCTGGTCGAGCAACGGGCGCAAACCGGCGCTGACTTCCGCCCGCATCCCGGCCAGCACCTGCTGGTTGGCATTGACCCCGCGCTGCGCCGTGTCGGTCACGTTGGTCGCCGCCTGCCATGTAGCGAAGGCGGATCGCGTTTCGGCAATGACCTTGCCTTCGGCATCCAGCGCCTGCTTGTCGGCGACATCCTGCTTCGCGCGGGCCTGTCGCGTCTGCGCGCCGGTGCGCCCGCCATCCAGTATCGGCATTTTCAAGGTTACACCGACAAAGGCCGTCGTCCCGCGATCCCCGTTGCGCGGCCCTGTGCCCTGCTCCAGCGAACCGAGATAATCATATTGATTGAGCCCGCCAATCGCGCTCAATCGCGGGTAAGCCTGCGATCTGGCGACATCAATGTCATACCCCGCGGCGGTCCGCTGCACGCGGGCGGAGGCTATTTCGGGATTGTTGGCCAGCGCCATTTCCACGGCATCTGTGGGCGATGCTGGCATTTGCGGCAAGGGCGGCGGCAGTTCCAGATTTTCGGGCGCCCGGCCCACCAGCCGCAAATATTGCTCCTTGCTTGAAATCAGCCGCGCTCCGGCGGTTTCAAGCTGGCTTTCCGCCAGCGCGAGCCGCGCTTCCGCCTGCGCCACATCGGTCGGCCCGCGACTGCCCGCGCGGCGGCGATCGTCGGCTTCCTTGACGGTGTAGCGCATCACATCGACATTGTTGCGGTTCAGCCCGACCACCGCCTCGTCGCGCAGCACGTCCATATAGGCGCCCACAACAGCGGAAAACAGGTCTGCCTCCGTCTTGTTCATGCCGAAATGGCTTGCCTCCAGTCGCGCCTTGGCTGCGTTCATACTGCCGCGTACCCCGCCAAAATCGAACACGGGTACATTGGCGTTGATCTGACCGACAAGCTGACGATCCGGGTTGGAAAAAAATCCGCTCGGCGCGGGTTTGCCGGTCAGGACATTTTCCTGATAGGTCGCGCTGCCGTCGACCGTGGGCATACCGGCGGCGCGGGCCAGCGGTACATCCTCTTCGGCAACGCGGATGCTGGCGCGCTGGGCCGATATGGTCGGGTTGTTGCGATAGGCCCCTTCCAGCGCCTGTTGCAGGGTTTCGGCGCTGGCGGACGATGGCAGGATGGCGCATGCAGCGATACCTGCGAAATAGACTTGCTTCCTGGTCATGTCCGTAAAGCTCCTGTCTGATCAGTGGGATGGGACCGCCTATTTGCTCCGCGCGGTAATGCTTGCGGGCTTGCGGTCGATTTCCAGTCGGCAGCGCAGTCCTGCGGGCAGCTTGTTGCCGGGATTGGGCAGTTCGAGACGCATGCCGAACGTGCCGCTGGCCGCATCGAACACGCGATCGATCACCTTGATACGCGCCCGATATTTTCCTCCGACCGGCGCTTCGGGAAAGATCGACACCTCGTCCCCCACCTGCACCGCGTCCAGTTGCGCGATAGGAGCAAAGACTTCGACATTCAGCGGGTCGACCTGCGCGATCGTCAGAATATGCGTCGCGTCGGCGCCCCGATACTCGCCTGGCGCCATGCGGCGCTCCGTTACGATGCCATTGACCGGGCTGCGCACGGTCTTTTGTCCGATCACGCGCTGCGCCTGCACATATTCCAGTCGCGCAACCCGCTGCTCTTCCGCCGCCGCCTTGCGCTCTTCCGCGGCCGATTGCGCATTGGCGCGCGCTTCGTCGACGACGTCGCGGGCAAGATATTGGCTGACCTGGTCGGATCGCTGGCTGACCGTGGCGAGATAGGCCGCCCGGCTGGCAGCGGCACGTTCCGTGTGGGGGTTGGAAGCACGCGCCCGTGCGGCGGCGGCGGCGGCGCGCTCGACATCGGTGTATAATTGAGCAACGACCTGCCCGCGCTGAACATCATCGCCCCGGTCGACATAGATATTCTGGATCACCCCTTCGACGCCACTATTCACCCGCACGATCTGGCTGGGTTCGATCAGGCAATCTGTGGGGCGGGCCGCATCCATTCCGGGCGGAGTCGCAGCATTGCCGCTGCTGGGCCGAACTGGCGTGCCGGCGGCCTTGGCGGTTGTAACAGGGCCGGCTGGCGCTGGCGCCTTCTGTTGCGCAGCGGGTGTTTCATCACTGCGGACGACAAGCGTTATCCCGGCAATCAGCGCCAGTGCGCCGCCACCGAAAATAACAGCCTGTTTGCGATCCATCGACCAAGCCTCCCCCAAAGCACGGCATCAGACGGCTCCCGCCATCCATTGCAGCAATTTATGCGACTTGTATCTTTGGCGAAAGGTCGGAAGTCCCCACTTCATTCCGCATCGGCAACCTAGCCAAGCTTGCAAAATGTTGCAACTATTTGTGACGTTGGAAATGTCTTGGAATAGGTCAGGAAATGCCTGGCAATGTCGCCTCTGCTCTGGGTTGGGCGCGTCGTGCAGGCAGGCTGCATTTGACTGGTGATCCTCTTTGCTCACATATCGAACTTTTTTAGAGTTCCGTCAGCGGAATCACGTAAAATTGTCGAGCGATACCGTGCCGCATTTGCAGATGCAGCGTAGTCGTCATCAGCACAGTAAGCGCCGATGGAAGGTGGCGTTGACGCGGCCTGTCAGGCTTTGCGGCGTGTCCGCAGTGCCCATTTTTTCGCGAGCACTTCCAGCCTTGCCTCGATCAGGGGGATATCGGGCTGGGCGTTGGGATCATGGTCGTCGCCGAGGGTCTCCAGCGCCTCTTCGTGATATTCATGCTGGGGGTCGCCGAGCGCTTCGAGCTTTCGGCGTAGCCCCATGGCCCGCCACAGTCCTCTGGCGGCCGCATGCCTACTGCATCGAGGATGAGCGGATATGTCAGGTGCGGGCTTGCCGCGCTGACGCGCTCGATCTTGACGCTATGCTCCCAGGCGTCGCCAAAGTCGTAGAGATATCGGAAGGTCTTGCGCCTCGTATCCGCCAGGACCTGGGCGAGAGTGGCCTTACGGGCGTCGAGCGGCCCGTCGAAGCCATATTCAGGATCAGGGATGCCAAAGCCGGTCTGACCGAAGCTCATTTCCCACAGGTGAGAGTCCGTCCACGAGAAGGCGGTCTGGATGACGGTGTGCAAGCGGTCGAGCCGGATATTGAGCGGCACCTCCAGCGTTCGGCTGACGGCCGGTGTGACATCGTCCAGCGTAATCTTCATCCGCACCACAGTGCCGTTGCTCACGCAGCCTTCTCCAGATCGTTGCTCAGCTTTGATGCCTGCCATTTCCACGGCAGGAAGTCATCGATCCGATTGATCGGATGGTTGCCGATGCGCTCAATGACGTCTGTGAACCACGCTTCAGGCTCGACGCCGTTGAGCCGGCATGTGCCGGCCAGGGAGTAAAATAACGCGGCCGCCTCTCCCCCCTTCATGGAGCCGACGAACATCCAGTTCCGGCGCCCGAGCGCGACACCGCGCAGGGCATTTTCCACCAGATTGTTGCTGATCTCAAGCCGACCGTCATCGCAGTAACGGATCATGGCCTGCCAGCGGTTAAGCGGATAGCGACACGCACGCGCCAGATTGCTGTCAGACGACAAGCCTCGGTTCTGGGTTTCGAGCCAGACGCGCAGCGCCTCCAGCTTCGGCACCGCCTTGATCTGGCGGATGCGTCGTCGCTCATCGGGTGGCGCGCTCTTGATGTCGCGCTCGATGGCGAAGAGCTCGGCGATCCGCACAACCGCCTCCGCCGCGATCGGTGACGGGCTCTTGTCCAAGATGTCGGTAAATTTCCGGCGCGCGTGGCTCTTATGTCGATCTCGACATAAGAGCCATTATCCAGAGCATGGTTTTATCTGGGGTATTTTGGGATATAGTCCGTGCTTGCCGGAGATTTCGGCGCGCTGGGCTCCAGATAAAAGCCGCGACCTTGCTGTTGGCGGCCGCCGCGTGCGGGGGCGAAGTTGCAGATACCATTGCGTACCAGGTCGACGATCGAGGACTATGTCGCCACACAGGAGTGGCGGCGCGCGCGACTGTCGCGCTGCCCGCTCCACCCGAACGGTGGCTGTGCATTTCGGCGTCACGGCAGTTATGCGCGCCTGACCAGCCCGGGTGTACGGATCGCTCGCTGCTATTGCCCACAAGGGCGCATAACATTCAGCTTGCTCCCGGATTTTCTCGCCGCTCGCCTGCCCGGTTCGCTTGCCGCGATTGATCGCAGCGCTGGGATCGCCGCGTCGGCGCGGAGCATGGAAGCCGCCGCAGACGCAGCACGCGGGCCCGATATTTGCCTTCCAGGCGCGGTGCGCTGGCTTCGCCGCCGTGTGGTCGCGGTGCGCAGATCCGTTGCCGCCGTTGAAGTGATGGCGCCCCAGCTGGCAAGGCCGGGCTTGCCGGTGGGTGACGTTCCGGCCCTTGCAATGCTTCGCCGAGCTCTTTCCCCGCAGCTGTTGCACTGCATTCCGGCGCCCCTGGGATTCCGGCCTATCCAGAGGATTGGCAGTGGCGACGCCGCCGGTGGCTCTTGCCAACACGATGCGGGGCGTGATCACGCGTTCATCGCGAGCTACGCTTTGCCGATCGAGGTAAAGCCATGCCCATACATGTCGATCATATCGCCGCAGCCGACCCTGCCGCGCCCACCCCCGACGATATCCGCCGCATCTGGAGCGCGGAGCGGCGGCTTGGGGCAGGAACAACGATTGTCTATCTGAACCGCATCCAGCAGTTTCGTACCTATTGCGCCTTGCACGGCTTGGTCGAGCGAGAAGAGTTGACCCTCGAACGAGTTGGCCGGTTCATAGACTGGTATGCGAAGCGACGGGGTCTCGACCCGCTTTCTCTCCGCCTTTCCAGCACCGCCCTGCTGTCGCTCAGCCGTGTCTATCATCGCTTGGGGCTTGCCCCACCTGACTGGCGACCGCCTCGTCCGGTGAAGGCTCTGCTGACGCCGTTGCTCGCGCAATATGCCGCCTATCTGACCCAGCACCGCGGTAATCCAGAGGTGACGGTTCACAAGAAGCTGGGCCACATCGGCAGACTTCAGGATCATTTGATCCAGGCCGGCAAGGACTGGCACTCGATGCAGCTAACCGATGTCGACGCATTTCTGGTTGGCTGCGCCGCGCGATATTCCCGATCGCATGTGAGCGATCTCGCTTGCACGGTACGCTGCTTTTCCCGTTTCCTGCACTGGAGTGGCCAGAGCCCGGTCGATATCAGCGAGGCCGTGATCGCGCCCGTGCAACGACGGCACGAGCGACCGAGACGGTCCCTTTCCTGGGACGATGTGAAGCGGCTCCTGATGGCCGTGGACAGATCGAGTCCGTCGGGCCTTCGCGACTACGCGATCCTGCTGATGATGAGCACCTATGGCTTTGGCGCCGGCGAGATCATCCGCTTGCAGTTTCAGGATATTGACTGGGATAGCGGCACGCTGTCAGTCCTTCGCCCAAAGACGGGCGTCGCATTCACGCTGCCGCTGTTGCCACCCGTCGCCAAGGCGCTGGCAGAGTATCTACGCCACGGCCGGCCCGCTGATACACCCACCCGCCATCTTTTCGTGCAGATGAAGATGCCGCTGGAGCCATTCGTCGCTTCGAGCGCGATACGCCACATCTTGATGAAGCATGCGAAGATCGCGGGGATCGATGCGCCATTTCTGGGCAGCCATGTCTTGCGACACTCTCACGCGGCGCGCCAGATCGACCTTGGTGCGCGGCCCCAGGTGGTATCGGATCTCCTTGGTCACCGGGATCCAGAGTCGGTCTCGGCCTATGTGCGGATCGCCACCGCATCCCTGCGCGAGATCGCATTGCCGGTGCCAACATGACCACCGTCGTCGTCCTGGAAGAGTTGAGGAACGACGCCGCGAGCTTTCTGGCATTCAAGCGCGCCATGGGCCATCCCTATCGACGCGGCGAGTTTGAGATCGAACGCTTCCTTCGCTTCGTCGAAGACCAGTGGGGCGACGATGTCGATATTCCGCTGGCCGAAGCGATTAGCCGCTGGTGTGGCCGCTTGCCCGACCGCAAGGCCGTCACGCTCGGCAATGAGTTCGGGGTCATTCGTCAACTTTGCCTGCATCGCCGTCGTCGCGATCCCACCAGCTATGTGCCCGAGCACGCCTTTGCGCCGGTGAAGGAGTCGACGTTCTTTCCTTATATTTTCAGCCGCGACGAGATCCGCTGCATTCTCGCCGCCGCGTCAGCGCACCAAGGCCGCTTCATATGGGCATCGATGCTGCGAAGGCTGATTCTCGTGCTTTACTGCACCGGCCTCAGGCTCGGCGAGGCGGTGCGTCTGACCATGGATGATGTCGATCTCGACCGTGGGACCTTGCTCATCCGCAACAGCAAACGGCGTACGCGGATCGTCCCCATGCGCGACGATCTTGTCGCAGAGCTTCGCCTCTATGTCGATGATCGATGCCGGTTACTTCACGATCGTGGTCAAGTGGATTCCGAAGCGCTGTTCGTTCGCCTCAACGGCGCGCCACTCCATACCCACGCTGCGTCCGAAGCTATTCGCAAGCTCCTGCGCCGCCTCGATATCAAGCCTGCGCAAGGGCGCGTCGGAGCGCGTCCATATGAGTTTCGGCATGCATTCGCGGTTCACCGCCTGACGGCATGGGCGGAGGAAGGTGCTGACATTCACGCCAAGCTCCCTTGGCTTTCGGCCTATCTCGGGCACCAGAACGTCATTGGGACCGAGGTCTATCTGAAGGCGACGCCGCAACTCCTGGAACTCGCGAGCACGCGCTTCGAACAACATATGCGACACGCCCGGCAGCCACGATGAGTAAGGCCGGACCTCAGATGCTGTTCGCTCTGGTGGAGTCGTTCTTCTCCAACTATCTGCCGCGTCAGCGCGGCGCGAGCCCACATACGACGCGCGCCTATCGCGACACGCTCAAGCTGCTGTTTCAATTCATTGCCCAGCATCGCAGCCGCGAGGTCGCCGCGCTTGTGCTGGAGGATCTCGATGCCGACACCGTCGCTGGGTTCCTCGATCATCTCGAGGGCGGAAGATCGAACTCCACCGCGACGCGCAACTGCCGCCGTGCCGCGCTTCGCAGCTTCTTCAAGCACCTCTTGCGCAACGATCTCGACAATGCCCTCCGTTACACGCAGGTGCTGGCGCTGCCGTCGAAGCGGGCGAGGCAAAAGCCCGCAACTTACCTCGAAGCAACCGACGTGCGGGCCATCATCGCCCATCCCGATCGGCGGACCCGCAGTGGCTGGCGCGACTACACGCTGCTGCTTTTCCTCTATAATTGCGGCGCCAGAGTGAGCGAAGCAACCGGCCTGCTGTGGCAGGACCTTCAACTGACGCCGCCACACCAGGCCCGACTACATGGGAAGGGCCGCAAGGAGCGGTTCGTTCCGCTATGGCGCGAGACGGCCGACGCGTTGCGGCGCCTGCAAAACCTGTCGGGTGCCGCGGGTCAGCAGCATGTTTTTATGAACCGACACGGCCAGCCGCTGACCCGCGATGGAGCGGCGTACATCCTTACCAAGCATGCCTCGCCAGTCGTCCAGGATCGGCCAAGGTTGGCGCGTGACCGCATCACTCCTCACGTTTTCCGCCACAGCTGCGCCGTCGCGCTCCTGCAGTCAGGCACCGACGTGACCGTGATCCGCGATTATCTCGGTCATTCCAGCATCGCGACCACGAACCGGTATATCTTAACGAACCTGAAGATGAAGCGCGATGCGCTACAGAACTTTTGGAAGCACGCTGGCATCGAACCCGCAAAGGCCACGCCTTGGAAGCCAAAGCCGGATCTGCTTTTGTACCTCCGGTCCCTATGATTTTATCACGAGGTCCACGCAGAGCTTTTTCGCCGATCCCGGACATCAGCATCGCGTGGCCCCAGATAAAACCATGCTCTGGATAATGGCTCCAGCATCCCACTTCGACGATATCCCTGGGCGCCTTGGTCTTGGGGTCACGGTAAAGTGCGTTGTACCCGGCAAAGCCGTCTGCCTGTAGATACCCCCGATAGTCGGCGAGATGTTCTGCCGGATGCGCTCCGCCACGATCGGCGCTGAAGCGGAAGACCACGGCAGGCGGGCTCATATCGCCGCTGGAGCGGTCATCACGCAGATATACCCAGAAGTGCCCAGTCCGGCTGCCATCGCCATTGCCCAGCAGCGTGACCGGCGTGTCGTCACCGTGGATCTTGGCGGCTTCCCGGATATAGGCGAACAGCCGCTCACCCAGCGGCGCCAGCAGCCATGCCAGTTTTCGGGCCCAGCGGCTCATCACGTCCCGATCGATGTGGAGTCCCACGCGGCGGAAGATCACCGACTGCCGATGCCAGGGCTGATGATCGACAAAGCGATTGACGACGAGATGGGCCAGCAAGCTGCTGCTCGCCATCACCTTGGGGAGTGGCAGATCGACAGCGGGGGCCTGGCGGATCTGTTCGCAGGACCGGCACACCAGTCTTGGTCGCACGTGGCGAATGACCCGGAAGCGCGCCGGGACATAGTCGAGAACCTCAGTGACAGCCTCGTTAATCTGTACTGACGGCCCGTTACAACCGGTACTGCACGGGCTGGGCTGATGATCGACTGTATGACGCGGGAAGTGCGCAGGAAGCGGAACACGGCCGCCGGATTTGCGGGCCGATTTCGCCACAGACGGCGCCGACACCTCATCGTTTGCCGGCTCCGGGGCTTCGACCTCCTCGAACATCAGCCGCAACTGGGCGATATCCATTTTCTCGGAGCTGCGGCCGAACTGGACGCGCAGCAGCCGCGCGACACGATGCTCGAGCTTTTCGATCCGCAAGGTCTGGGCTTTGACGGTGGCTTCCGCGGCTCTCCGTTCGGCCCGTTCCTGCTCCATAGCATCGGCCATCTCCAGCAGCATTTTCTGCAGGAGAACCGGGTCTGTGGGAAGGCGATCAAGGGCGAACCGCATACCGCCGATAATAGCCCAAGCCGACGGCAAAGCCTACATAAAATGGCGGTTTTCCTGATCTTTTTGGCTATGCGAGCCTCGGCGTGATCACCTCGTCGTGGACGATCGCCTGCTTCCAGTTCATGCCTTCGAGCAACATCGCAAGCTGGGCTGCCGACAGGCGAAGCGCGCCCTCATGAGCACGTGGCCAAACAAACTTTCCGCGCTCAAGACGCTTCGCATACAGGCATAGCCCTGAGCCGTCCCAGACCAAGGCCTTCAGCCTGTCGCCCCTCTTCCCGCGGAACAGGAACACTGCCCCCGAGAAGGGATCGAGCTGAAGAATATTGCGCACCTGCGCTGACAGCCCGTCAAACCCCTTGCGCATGTCGCACGGTGGCAGGGACAGATAGATTTTTGTCGAAGGCGGGAATGCCAAGCTCAATGATCCAGCTCCCGCAGGACATCAAGCACCTGTTTCAGGGCGGCCCGATCGACCTCGCCATCAACCAACACCGTCAGGCCGCACCGCCCTCGAACCTCAATCCGCCCTGGCTCCCGAGCTTTGGCCGACGGCGATGATGCTGCCAGTTCGACAGGTACGAAGCCCGCCATCGCTCCGCGAAGCAGCTGCTTGCGCCAGGTATAAAGCTGGCCTGTTCCAACGCTGTGCCGCCGAGCCACGGCCGAGACGATCGCCCCCGGCGCCGTCGTCTCCTTCAGAATCGCCAGCTTCTCCTCGTCACTCCAGTTCCGACGCCGCTCCACCCGTACAAGCGCTCCGCCATCACCGCGACCGCTCATACGAGGCTCGTTTGACTGCTCGATGTCCATGCTCACACCTCCTCAAAGGCCGCGAGCTTTCCTATTCCGGCGCCGGCAACAAGGCCGCCTTCCGTCGGCGCTTACTCAGCACATGCTCACAACCGCATTTAGGTACTTTCGTAGTGCCGAACGCGAGGGGTTCATCGCTCGGGGGCGAGCGTGTGGCGCCTTCGCGTCCAAGTTCAATCGCACCTGCTCGCTTCGTTCTATGTACGTTCAATCGACACGGGCTTAGCTATTCACCCAGCGACAGATTGCGAGCTAATATCCGAGTCCATCGTGCGACTGATGACAAACGTTTCTGGTGCCGGCAACAGGGTAGGAACTGTGGTTCCGGTTTTAGGAAATCCGTATCACTGACGGAGGAAGTATTCGTTCCGCGACTGCTCTCTTTGAAGGACACGAACAAAACAATTTTCAGGCTCGCGACGGATGAGGCGCGTCAGACGATTTCCCGCTATAGGGCGATCATGCGATCCTCGGTGACCGACCGCCGCTTTTCAATCGATGGATTCGCGATGGAAGCGCCTCTACCGCAACCCCGCCAACCGACTAATGGTGTGCGAAAGCGCGAGGATCGTGCCCCAAGGCGTGGTGTAGGTTCGCCTGCGGTAGTCACAGCGACCTCCGGCTAAGCCGGGCTGATCAAGCTGCCATGGCAGGCAACGTGATGATGGGATTATCGCTTAAACCTGAGACGCTCTCAAGCGTCATGTAACGGCATCGCTGCACGGCCCATTTGCGCATGTCGCACGGTGGCAGGGACAGATAGATTTTTGTCGAAGGCGGGAATGCCAAGCTCAATGATCCAGCTCCCGCAGGACATCAAGCACCTGTTTCAGGGCGGCCCGATCGACCTCGCCATCAACCAACACCGTCAGGCCGCACCGCCCTCGAACCTCAATCCGCCCTGGCTCCCGAGCTTTGGCCGACGGCGATGATGCTGCCAGTTCGACAGGTACGAAGCCCGCCATCGCTCCGCGAAGCAGCTGCTTGCGCCAGGTATAAAGCTGGCCTGTTCCAACGCTGTGCCGCCGAGCCACGGCCGAGACGATCGCCCCCGGCGCCGTCGTCTCCTTCAGAATCGCCAGCTTCTCCTCGTCACTCCAGTTCCGACGCCGCTCCACCCGTACAAGCGCTCCGCCATCACCGCGACCGCTCATACGAGGCTCGTTTGACTGCTCGATGTCCATGCTCACACCTCCTCAAAGGCCGCGAGCTTTCCTATTCCGGCGCCGGCAACAAGGCCGCCTTCCGTCGGCGCTTACTCAGCACATGCTCACAACCGCATTTAGGTACTTTCGTAGTGCCGAACGCGAGGGGTTCATCGCTCGGGGGCGAGCGTGTGGCGCCTTCGCGTCCAAGTTCAATCGCACCTGCTCGCTTCGTTCTATGTACGTTCAATCGACACGGGCTTAGCTATTCACCCAGCGACAGATTGCGAGCTAATATCCGAGTCCATCGTGCGACTGATGACAAACGTTTCTGGTGCCGGCAACAGGGTAGGAACTGTGGTTCCGGTTTTAGGAAATCCGTATCACTGACGGAGGAAGTATTCGTTCCGCGACTGCTCTCTTTGAAGGACACGAACAAAACAATTTTCAGGCTCGCGACGGATGAGGCGCGTCAGACGATTTCCCGCTATAGGGCGATCATGCGATCCTCGGTGACCGACCGCCGCTTTTCAATCGATGGATTCGCGATGGAAGCGCCTCTACCGCAACCCCGCCAACCGACTAATGGTGTGCGAAAGCGCGAGGATCGTGCCCCAAGGCGTGGTGTAGGTTCGCCTGCGGTAGTCACAGCGACCTCCGGCTAAGCCGGGCTGATCAAGCTGCCATGGCAGGCAACGTGATGATGGGATTATCGCTTAAACCTGAGACGCTCTCAAGCGTCATGTAACGGCATCGCTGCACGGCCCATTTGATGGCATGGACCACCCCCATGCAAACGATCATATTATGTGGTGCCATTAAAGTGGAGGAAGCGCGATGTCAGTTGTTACGATTGGCCTTGATCTGGCCAAAACGGTTTTCCAAGTTCACGGTGTAGATGAGGCCGGCTTAACCGTGCTTCGCCGAAAGCTCTCTCGGGCCGATATGGCGGCCTTCTTCAAAAAGCAGCCGCCGTGCCTAGTCGGAATGGAAGCGTGTTCTAGCGCGCATCACTGGGCGCGCTTGCTTGTGGAGATCGGCCACACGGTCAAGCTCATTCCACCTCAGTACGTTAAGCCGTACGTGAAGCGGAACAAGACGGACGCCGCCGACGCGGAGGCCATATGCGAGGCCGTCGCCAAGCCGAACATGCGGTTTGTTCCTATCAAGACGAAGCAGCAACAGGCGGTTCTGGCTTTGCATCGTGTCCGCAGCCTGTTGGTCCGACAGCGAACGGCGACGATCAATGCACTGCGCGGACTGCTGGGCGAATACGGGCTTATCGCGGGCAAGGGCGTGCGACAGCTCGCGATATTGAGCGAGCGTCTTGCAACCTCGGACAAGACCGTCGTCCCGGACGAAGCGCGAGAAGCGTTGCGATGTCTTTTCCGGCACATCGACACATTAACCGATAAGCTTGGCGAGATGGAGAAGCGGATCGTCGCCTGGCACAAATCAAACCCGGACAGCCAGCGTCTGGCTACTGCTCCGGGCGTGGGCCCAATTACGGCGACAGCGATTGTGGCAGCCGTCGGCGATGGCAGTCAGTTCAAGTCTTCCCGTCATTTTGCAGCTTGGCTTGGCCTGACGCCGCGGATTCGAGCGAGCGGGGGAAAAGAGAAGATTGGTCGGATCAGCAAAGGCGGCGATCGATATCTCCGAACGCTCTTGATCCATGGAGCTCGGGCCGTTGTAGGAACAACGTTCCGCAAGGACGTGACACCTCGGCCCTGGCTTAAAGCTTTGGTCGACAGGAGGCCCGTGAATGTGGCCTCAACAGCCGTCGCTCACAAGACGGCTCGCTCGATCTGGGCCATGTTGACCAGGAATGAGGTATACCGCCGTCCATCGCCTTTGCCGATGGCGGCCTAACCAGTTCGGCGCCGATGTGATGGTGCCGACTTGCGAGGGCAACGACAGAGTATGGCGAACCGGTATCACCGGGGATCGACAAAGGTCACTGAAATGATGCGAACCAATTTGAGTTCGTCCATTTGTCCGGCCGTCGATCCGCGGAAACCATAGGGGCCTGCGGTGTGTAATGCCGCACAACAAGGCCGGATACACGACCGCAAGATCCGAAATCGTCGAAATCTGTTGAAAAGCCTTGCAAGGTGGGGGTGGTCCATACACATCATTCTGTTCCAAGAGGATAGCACCAACAAGGCGGGTGATCGCCTCTTCGTTGGGGAAGATACCGACAACATCGGTGCGCCGCTTGATCTCGCCATTGAGCCGCTCGATCGGATTGTTGCTGTGCAACTTCGTGCGATGTTGGGCTGGGAAGGTCATGTAGGCCAGCACATCCTCCTCGGCGCTGTCCATCAGGGCAGCGAGTTTTGGCACGGTAGGGCGCAATTGATCGGCGACGCTACGCCATTGGGCCTTTGCGGCCTCTGGAGTTTCCTGGGCGAAAGCGGTGGCGATGAATGCCGACACGACCCGGCGTCCGCTCTTGCCGGCATGGGCCAGCGCATTGCGCATGAAATGAACCCGGCACCGCTGCCAGGTGGCGCTGAACATTTTGGCGACGGAAGCTTTTATGCCTTCATGGGAATCGGAGATCACCAGCTTCACGCCGCGCAGACCGCGACGGGCAAGGCTGCGTAGAAAATCGGTCCAGAAGACCTCAGCTTCGGAATGACCGATCGCCATGCCGAGCACTTCGCGCCGGCCATCGCTGTTGACGCCGACGGCGATGATGACGGCGACCGAGACAATGCGACCGGCCCGCCGCACTTTGATATAGGTCGCGTCCATCCACAGGTAAGGCCAGTCGCCTTCAATCGGACGATCGAGAAAAGCCTTCACGCGTTCATCGATCTCCACGCACAGCCGGCTAACCTGGCTCTTTGAGATACCGCTCATCCCCATGGCCTTCACCAAATCGTCGACCGAGCGGGTTGAAATGCCTTGGATATAGGCTTCCTGAATGACGGCCGTCAGCGCTTTCTCCGCCAAGCGACGGGGCTCCAGGAACCCGGGAAAATATGTTCCCTTGCGCAGCTTGGGGATCCGCAGCTCGACCGTGCCTGCTCGCGTCTCCCAGTCCCGATCCCGATAACCGTTGCGCTGTGCCAAGCGCTCAGGATCTTTCTCACCATAGGCAGCGCCGGTCACACTGCCCACCTCCAGTTCCATCAGCCGCTGCGCGGCAAAGCCGATCATGTCGCGTAGAAAATCGCCGTCGGCTGTCTTCCCAACCAGGGCGTGCAGGTCCATCTTGTCAGAGGTCATCGGTGGTCTCCGTAAGTTGAGCTTCGCAACTCCAACTTATCCGAAGTTCGCCGGTGACCACCCGCGAAACTGACCGGCCGCTACAGCGCTTTATCGATGAGCGCGCGTCCGGTCAGCTTCGCTAACCCTCAAAACCTACACCACCACCAGGGGCACGACCAGCGCGAGCGCGATCGAGCGCAGCGCATTCGCCTAGCGGGTGGACCGAGGCCCACAATTCGACAGATAGCGGTCGCACTGGCTTTGGATAAAGGTGAGGTTCGAACAAAGGACCTCACCAAAATCGGCGTCCACAGATGCTATCTCTCTCGCATGTGCGACGAAGGTCTTCTCGTAAAGGTGCGGCACGGGGTGTACCGCGCAGGTTCGACACGGGCAGCATAAGGCGAGTTGGCCCAGTCTATCTAGTATCGCGCCACAGAGATTACGACCGGTTGGTTCGACGCCAGCTGGTTCAACGCAGGATAGGCAATTCCTCTGGAGCGAGCATGAGCTGAATGGATCGTGCGGCGCCGGTCTCTCGTTTGATGAGGCCAGCCTTTTCGAGAGCGACCACCATCTGATGGACGGAGGGCGCGGTCACTTCGAAATGCCGCCGCATGTCTGCTTCGGCTGGCGGCCGTTTGAAAATCCTGCCGTAGGCGTAGATGAACGCCAGGTACTGGCCTTGAAGCGGCGTGAAGCGCGGAGGTTGCGCACGCTCTATCTCGGCAAGTCTCTGACTCATTTGTGATTCATGTCCCGCGATTCATCTGGGCCTGGCCGCTGGAAGAGGAGGCCCGGATGAACATAAAGTATCTCGTGGAACTCAGCCAGGAAGAGCGAGACCGGCTCGAAACCCTGTTGAGCAGTGGTCGACATTCAGCCCGCAGGCTCAAGCGCGCCCAGATCCTGTTGGCTGCTGACGACGGCGTAGCGGCCGATGTGATGGCTTCGACGCTGAAGGTCAGCGCATCGACCATCTACCGGACCAGACGTCGGCTGGTGACGGCAGACCTTGATGCCGCCTTGAGTGAAGAGCCGCGGCCCGGCGTTGCGCGGAAGCTATCGGGAACGGAGGAGGCGTTGCTGGTGGCGACGGCCTGCTCGAAGCCGCCGCCAGGTCGCACGCGCTGGACGCTTGAGCTGCTCGCCGGCGAAAAAAATGGCGAGGCTAACTGACCATCACGAGCTTTCGTCGGAAACCGTGCGCCGACGACTGGCCGAGAACCATCTGAAACCGTGGCGGAAGGACTTGTGGTGCATTCCCAGGATCGACGGCGAATATGTTGCCCGCATGGAGGACGTGCTGGACCTTTATGCCGAAGCGCCTGATCCGCTACGGCCCGTTGTCTGTTTCGACGAAAGCCCGACCCAGTTGATCGGCGAGGTGCGCAAACCGTTTCCGGCAAAACCCGGCCAGCTTGAACGCTATGATTACGAGTATCGCCGTAATGGCACCGTCAATCTTTTCGTCTTTCTTTACGCTCACCGGCCCTGGCGCCGGGTCAAAGTCACAGATCGGCGTACCAACCAGGATTTTGCCCACTGCATGCGCGAACTGGTCGATATCGACTTTCCCGACGCGCCGGTCATCCGCGTGGTCATGGACAATCTTTCCAACCATACGCCCGGCGCGATCTACGATACCTTCCCCGCACCCGAAGCGCGCCGGGTGCTCAGGCGCCTTGAGATCCATTACACCCCGAAACACGCCAGTTGGCTCAATATGGTGGAAATCGAAATCGGTGTCCTGCGCAGCCAGTGCCTCGACCGCCGCATCGATAACAAAGAGCAGATCATCGCGGAGATCGCTGCCTGGGAAAAGCGCCGCAACGCCGAAAATGCCAGGATCAACTGGATGTTCACCACCGAGAAGGCCCGCGACAAGCTCCGCAAAGCCTACCCTGTCAAAGAGTCATAATCTTTGTGCCGCGATACTAGGCCGTGAACCCATAAAACAGGTTAGCGGGGTTGTGCGGCGGGGCTAAGGTCTGCGCCTGACTATTACGCAGACGGTGCCCAAGACCCTGGGCGCGGTCAGCATTACCCTCTGGTGCCTCTTACGAGGTGTCCGTCCCCCCGCCGCGCTGCCAGTATAGCACCGATGCTCTCAACTTTGAACGGCATGGGCTTCCCTTCAGGCTGTTATGCTGATTCAGGATCGGCATGAGCCGATATGACCTGACCGACTTCGAGTGGCGCGTGATCGAGCCGCTGCTACCCAACAAGCCGCGAGGCGTGCCGCGCGTTGACGATCGCCGCGTTCTGAACGGCATCTTCTGGGTGCTGCGATCCGGTGCACCATGGCGCGACCTTCCGGAACGCTACGGCCCGCGAACCACCTGCTACAACCGCTTCGTGAGATGGCGGAAGGCGGGGGCGTGGGACCGGCTGATGGACGCCATCTGCGCCGCGCACGACGGCGAAATTCAGATGATCGACAGCACTTCTATTCGGGCGCACCAGCAAGCTGCGACCGCAAAAAAGGGGGTCCAGATCATTGCCTCGGTCGCAGCCGAGGCGGGCTCACGACCAAGATCCACGTCGTCGTCGACGCGCAAGGGCTCCCGATCCGGCTCGGTCTGACCGCCGGGCAGACGCACGATGGGCAGATCGCCGATAAGCTGCTCGACCATCTCGGCCCACGCACCATAGTGCTGGCGGACAAGGCCTATGACGCCGACCGCATCCGTGATCTGATCCAGGAACAGGGCGCCACGCCCAACATCCCGCCCAAGAGCAACCGCAAGTGGAAGCCGTGCTTCAGCAAACGGCTCTACCGCGAGCGCAACCTCATCGAGCGGTTCTTCTCTAAGTTGAAGCACTTCCGCCGCGTCGCCACCCGCTACGATAAGCTCGCGGCCAACTTCCTCGCCATGGTCCAGCTCGCCTCAATGCGACTGTGGCTGCGAGCTTATGAGTCTACGGCCTAGCTCTGCAATTACAGATCCTGACCCTAGCCTCTCGCCTCCGTGCCAAGAGCCTGACGGAGGCAAGATTAGAAAGCCAGGGTCGGCCATTCTGAAATTATGCTGCCGAGGCAATTCTCAACAGCAATCAACGGTCGGATAAAAACGTCACAAGACAGCGCCTTACCTCAAATTTGATCTAAAACGGACCGTCTTTTTAAAATCCGCTTTAGCGAGAAGTTTGATCCAACTTTTCCAATTCCCGGTATCGTCATCAATTGCTCTGTCAGAAAAAGATGATATTCATCCATGTCATGCGCCATAACTCTCAGTAAATAATCTGATTCACCAACAAGAAGGTCGCAAGATAAAACTTGACGAAGCTTAATTACTTCCTCCTCGAACGCCCTGATGCTCTCTACACTCTTGTGAGAGAGCGCAATTGTAATGAAAATTATGAGTTTTCCGCCGAGCTTTTCTTCGCTCAGCTGCGCACTGTAACCGGTGATGTATCCGCTATCCTCAAGATGCTTGATCCGCCGCACCGTAGGAGTCACTGATAGACCGATGATCGCTGCGACATCGCGGGCACTCGCTCTGCCGTCGGTGCCTAGAATTTTCAGAATTTCAGTGTCCATTTCATCCAGTGCTTTGACGGGTAGATCCGGTGCGGATGTCATATTTCTCTATCTCCTTTGTTTGATCTTCCGTCGCGCCAGCCGAAGGATCAAGCGCAACGCCAGAATCTAAAGCGAATAAATTTGCCTACGCCGATGGCGCGCATGGATCATCCAGTAAGCGTTGCCCAGCGCTGTCCATCCGCAAAGCAGCGCATAGGGCCGCCAATCTGCTGTGAGGCCCAGCAGGATCATTAGCGCGGAGCAGGCGACGCCCACCCAGCTCAAAATTACTAAATGGCTTTGACGAATTAGAAAACCCGATGCTCGATATAGGTGAGGATGATCCCGAAGCAGCCTCGTAGTGGACAGGCAGTTCACACCATATTTGACCATGATCGGGGTATTGGCGGCCAATAGCAAAAACAGCAGCTCATTAGGGAGCGCCATGCAGGCGAGCGAAGAAGCATATGCCACAAAAAGCGCGAAATGCGGGGTGCCGAACTTTGAATTTAGTTTTCCGAATGATTCCGGGAGAACACCATCGCGCCCCATTGCAAAGAGGAGACGGGCAAACGTCATCATAAGCGTGTTCATCGCGGCTGCAATTGCGATTAAGGCAGTATAGACCACGGCCAGAGCCGAGCCAGGGCTAAGCGCAGCACCTGCCAGGCCCAGAGGTGCCAAGCTCGCGGAGACAGCCGGTGCGCCGATCACCCCGATCGTAACCATGAGCGTACCGAAGTAGATGACGAGCGCTACAAGGGATGAGATCACCAATCCTTTTGCGATGATTTTGTCGTCGTCTCGAACCTCCTCACCACATTCGGCCGCACTTTCTATTCCAGTATAGAGACCGAACAGCAAAGGGATCGCTGCAGCGATACCAATGAATCCGGAAGGAGCGAAGGGGGTGAAGTACGCCAGATTGATATGTGGCAGCCCGTGACCAATAAATGATCCCAGCATGATCAGTTTGATCAAAACAAGCCATTGCGCGAGGCGGCCGATGAGGCCCGCTCCTAGTATATTCAGCACCAGCGAGCAGGTGAGAATTACAATTAGCAGCGGCATCCGCGGCATTGTAACAAGCTGGGCGAGATAGTCGGAAAAGACCGTCGCCATGAGGTATAGGCTACCGGCTGCTCCAGCGATCCTGAGCCATGAAACGTGAAAGCCGACAGCGGGATCGACAAATAGCGTGGGCCAGACGTAAGAAGCTCCCGTTCGCGGTAGCGCCGTGGACATGAATGCATAGACGACCGAGAAGATAAGCATGGGGATGGCCGCCAGGCTGAGTGCCGCCAGGATGGCCGGACCTGCGAGCGCAACCGCCGGAGCAGCAACAGCGAAGATGGACACGCCGATGGACGCACTCAGGCTAATCGCGCACACGTCCGCCAGACCCAGCTTTTTCTTCAGTTTCGCGTCGGCCTTGGTCAAACTGTTCCCCCGTGTGGCCAATCGAACTCTAGCTGTATTTGGCGTGGCGCAGCATCCCGGCAATGTATGGAACAAGTGCGCAATCTTTGACAATCAAAGCTTAGAGTTTAGGGTAGGTGGGCTGGCGAAATTCGGCGGCAGCATAGCCGTGATCATATTCGATATCTACCAGCCTCACGAATGCCCAATGACAGATGCCCCGATAACCGGGCGCCCTCGGCACCGGTCGTGGCGCGCTCCGCTTGGAGGCATTTCCTTCTACCCAGCGCACAGCCGCTTCGGGGCGATGCCTGCCTTTCTGTTTTCCGTCTCGGCTACAGCTGATCGTCACCGTCGGGGCTGGAGGTTGCCCATCTGCCGCCCGTGTTCCAATGCTGCCGCTATCCAGGAGCGAATGCCAAGCTACGTTCGAGGGCAGCGGCAAAGGCGAGTAACTGGCGCTCGTGAAATTGCGGGGCGGCAATTGTAACACCAAGGGGAAGGCCATTATTTGCAAAGCCACAGGGTATCGTTATCGCAGGGAGGCCGAGATAGTTGAAAGCCGCTCCGTTTGAATAGCTGCGAGAGTTGTGGACCGCGACCTCGGCATCGCGCTTAATCGCCTCAACGATCGTCCAAGGCAGGATACGCATGGTTGGCACCATCACGACATCGCAATGGACGAACAATTTGTGGCTACGCTGCCGTAATGCTTCCAAGTGCTTCCGTACTCGCATATAGATCTTTGCCTCATTAATACCGTCCCTAGCTCTCTGCTCGTACTTATCCACAATAATACGGGTCGAAATCCGTCCAAACTCAGTATATTTTTGCTCAAAATCGGCAAATAGCGGCGCGTGATAAGCATATTGTTCGATTTCAAGGTCGATTGCATCGATCTCCTCGCCAAATCTGTACTCGATCGTTTTAACAGGCCCAACCAAAAGACCCGCCTGTCTGAGTAACAAATCAAAATTTGTGACAATCTGCGGATCAATGTCGAACAGAAAGGGATTTTCGGGGATGCCCAAGGTCAAGTTCCTGGTTTCCCGTGGGGTGGGTTCGCCAAAGTTTTCCGCCTTGTCGGCTCCAAACCCGGCGATTGCGGCCAGGACCAGGCGGGCATCCTCGACACATTTAGTGATGGTGCCGCAATGGTCTAGGCTTCTCACAACCGGAACGATCCCTTTCATCGGCACAAGGCCATGAGTGGGCTTGAAACCGACTACACCGCAGAATGCGGAGGGATTGCGCAGTGAGCCGCCCGTGTCGGTGCCGATGGATGCCATGGACATATTGGCAGCTATCGCAGCGGCCGAACCGCCCGATGAGCCGCCCGCAGAATAGTCAGGGTTACGCGGGTTGCGAACAGCTCCAAACATGCTGGATGTCGATGTGGGGCCGAGTGCAAATTCCTGCATGTTGCATTTGCCCATGATGATGGCGCCAGCACACTTCAGGCGGCGCACGACTTCAGCATCACTGGAAGGAACCCTGTCGGCAAATACCGCGCTTCCTGCTGTCGTTCTTATGTCCGCAGTGTCGATATTATCCTTCAGCGAGATTGGGATGCCATGTAACGATGGCAAAGGCCGGCCGCTCGTTCTCCTGTCATCGGCTTCGGCTGCCTCTTTCAATGTAGCGTCACAGTCGAGCGTAACGAGCGCCTTCAAGGCCCCGTTGCGAGCCGTTACTTCCGCGAGGCAATCCCGAACCAGATCGACACAGCGCAATCGTCCGCTGTGAAGAAGTTTAATCGCGTTCGCGATCGTCAACGAGCTTGGCCGATCCCCCAATGAACGGCTTGCTGTTAGCGAAGCCGGAGCGGAGAAGGTGGGCATCGCCAACTGCAAGTTCGCATGGGTTTTCCTTATGTCCATCGATCGGTTGGTAGCAGGCTTTTTAACCTAGATATCTCGATTATAATGTGCCATAAAAACTAATGGAAAGGGATTTCCGGCCAAGAGCATGCTCTATCCTTTTCCAAAAATGGCACTCTCACAGGTGGCAGAATGAGGTGCACTGCCGTAATCGTCCTTGAACTGGGGCGTCTCGGTGAAGGGCAGGGCAGCATCGCAATGGCGCTGCGGTGGCGAGCGAGCAGAAGACGGGGACGAAAATGATGCGCTCTGGTACTGGATTGTTTATTGGTGCCGTCTGTTTGCTGTCAGCAGCGCAGGCGAATGCACAACCTGCAATCGTCGATGTCGATTTGCGAGACGCCAGGCGCGGTATTATGCATTCGGATCTAAAAATTCCTGCAAAACCGGGGCCGATGACTCTCGTCTATCCTCGTTGGATACCGGGGGACCATCTTCCGGCGGGGCCGATCGGAAACTTGACAGGTCTTACTGTCAAGTTTGACGGCAAACCAATAGCATGGCGTCGCGATCGTTATGACATGGATGCCTTCCACATTGTGGTCCCGGACGGCGCGGATCATGTGCAAGTGCATTTCGATTTCCTTGCATCTCCCACGCTGGATGTGGCGATCAATCCGGCAAGCAGTGCCACTACAGACAATCTGCTGATATTGAGATGGCACGTGGTCACGCTCTATCCGCAGGATGCCGATCCCAAGACTTATATGGTCAAACCAACCATTCGTTTGCCCGATGATTGGCGTCCCCGAACGGCGATGACGGGCGTATCGGGAGCGGATGGTGCGTTCATGTTCGAAGACACCACGCTTGAGCGGCTAATCGATTCACCGCTTGCAGCGGGGACGCATCAAAAAACGATTGCGCTTTCGCCAAATACAACCAAAGTCCCTCACCGGATCACGATCACGGTCGACGATCCGAATGATCTCGCCATGACAGCGGGTCAAATCGATCATCTAACAGCGATGCTTGATCAGGCCCGGGCAATGTTGGGCCCCGAGCCATTTCCACATTATGATTTTCTTGTCACGATCTCCAGCAAGTTGAGAGCCAGTGTGGGGATCGGCGGTCAAGAGCACCACGAATCAAGTGATAATGTCGGCCGACCGGGGCTGTTTGCGGTACCCGAGGCGAAATCGAGGCTCGGCGAACTTCTTTCTCATGAATATGCCCATAGCTGGAGTGGAAAGTTCAGGCGCCCGATTGGAGAAGTGAGGCTCAATTATCAGCAGCCAGTCGATAACAGCCTGTTATGGGTTTATGAGGGTCTTACCGCCTACATCGATAAGTTGTTGGCTGTCAGAAGCGGGTTTTCGACCGAGCCGCAGTTTCGCGATCAGCTTGCCGACGCCATCGGTAGGATGGCCAACCGCCAGGGCCGCGAATGGCGATCACTGTCCGACACAGGTGTCGGATTGGGATCAATGATGCATGCAACACTTGCAAATTGGAATAATTGGCGACGCGGCACCGATTATTATCTTGAGGGCTCCCTGCTTTGGATGGACGTCGACGCGGAGATCCGTTCCCTCAGCAAAGGCAAGCGCTCGCTGGACGACTTCTGTCGATTGTTCTTCGTCAAGGCGCCCGGCGACCCTCTCGTGAAACCCTATGACTTGGACGAAGTTGTCCAGGCCTTGAACAGCGTCGTGCCGGCGGATTGGCGCGCGTTTCTCGATCGAAGGCTCTTTTCGCTAAATAGCATGATGCCTGAACAACTTCCCTCGCGCTTGGGTTATAAACTCGTGTACACTGGGTATCCGAGCGACTTTTCTGCGATCAGCGAAGAGGATGGTTCAGTTGATGCGACCTATTCGATTGGTGTTCTCGTTTCCCCCGATGGAACTATTCGAGACCTGCGTTTCAATACACCAGCGGATATGGCCGGTCTAGCTCCGGGTATGAAGATCATTTCAGTGGGCGGGTTGCAATTTAGAGGGGATTCCCTGCGCAGCGCAATTGATAAAGGTGGAACATTGGCATTGATCGTGGCCAATGACGGTAACCTTCGTCCTATCCAGATCCTGTATTCGGGGGGGCAAAGATATCCGACACTCGAACGAGGCAGCGGTCCTGATCTGATCAAGGAGATGATCAGGCCAATCGCTCCGGCAGGTAAGAAATGATGAAAATCTTGCGAGCCTTCCGCCTGCGCTCGCTGCTATTCGCAGTTGCCTCCCCACAAACGTAAAAGCCTTGTGACGGCTTGGCGGAGTTCTGGGAAAACCCCAACGACGCCAGTCGGGGTTGCGGCTAGCCCGGAAATCTCACGGGATTAGGTGCATCGGGGCTCTGAATCGGATAAATTTCTTCTGCAACAAAGTCTTACCGGACAGCAGAGGAGTTCCCCGATGCCGACAGAGTGTAGCGCAAAGTCATTTGAGTTTGCACGGGTAGAATCGCGGTCGGTGGTGGCGGCATTCGATGGCGGGTCGGTGACGAGCGACGCCGGGAGCCTGCTGCTGGGGGCAACCGATCGGGCGATCAGGCTGGTGGATCGGTTTGCCGGCTGCTTTGCGGATCATCGCCGGTCGGAATTGATCGAGCATGAAGTCCGAACCTTGGTGAGCCAGCGGATATTCG
This sequence comes from Sphingobium sp. JAI105, assembly GCF_015752145.1. NCBI lineage: Bacteria > Pseudomonadati > Pseudomonadota > Alphaproteobacteria > Sphingomonadales > Sphingobiaceae > Sphingobium > Sphingobium sp. JAI105. Next base: position 191,940 of record NZ_JADOUC010000001.1, read on the forward strand.
GGATTGCGCTGGGCTACGAGGATCTGAACGATCATGACGAGTTGCGCCATGATCCGGTGATGGCGACGTTGGTCGGCAAGCTCGAGGCGGGACACGCGGCCTGCGCGCCGCTGGCGGGCAAGAGCACGCTCAACCGGCTGGAGCTGTCGCGGCCGGAACCGACGCGGTACCACAAGATCAGCCATGATCCGGAGGCGATCGAGGATCTGTTCGTGACGCTGTTTCTGGAAGCGCACAAGAAGGCGCCAAAGCAGATCATCCTCGACCTGGACGCCACGGATGATCCGATCCACGGCCATCAGGAAGGCCGGTTCTTCCACGGCTATTATGACGGCTATTGCTACCTGCCGCTCTACATCTTCTGCGGCCGGCACCTGCTGGCGGCCAAGTTGCGCCGTTCGAACATCGACGGGGCGGCGGGCGCCTGCGAGGAGGTCGAGCGCATCATCGCGCAAATCCGTCGCTCCTGGCCGCGGACCCGCATCCTGCTGCGCGCCGACAGCGGCTTTTGCCGCGAGAAACTGATGGCGTGGTGCGAGGCGAACAAGGTCGATTATCTGTTCGGCCTCGCCAAAAACAAGCGGCTGACAGCCGAGATCGAGCCCGAACTCGCCAAAGCCACCGACGAGAGCTGCCAGACCGGCAAGCCGGCGCGGCGCTTCAAGGACTTCATGTGGAGCACGCTCGATAGCTGGAGCCGCAGGCGGCGCGTCGTCGGCAAGGCCGAAGTGACGCAGGGCGACACCAACCCGCGCTTCGTGGTCACCTCGCTCAAGGCCGGCGAGGCCAAAGCGCGCGATCTCTACGAGAAAATTTACTGCGCGCGCGGCGAGATGGAAAACCGCATCAAGGAATGCCAGGCCGATCTGTTCGCCGACCGCACCTCAACCGCCACTATGCGCGCCAACCAGTGTCATCGGTCGTGCAATTCTCCGCAAAAGTGGGCTTTGAAAATTCCCTAGTTGGTGGCCCCTTCATCTCATTCTGCCGGGGCTAGCCCCGGCAGAATGAGATGAGCCGACATTGTCCTCATCTCCTTTGCAGACGCGGAGACGGGGCCGATGATCCGACTTGGAGAATTGATGATGATCCTCGAACTACATCGGCAGGGCGTATCGATATCCGCCATTGCCCGACGCACTGGTCGCGACCCCAAGACCATCCGAAAATATATCGAACGGGGCATCGAGGCCCCGGTTTACGGCCCGCGCATGCTTGGCCGACCGAACAAACTGGCACCCTATCTAGAATTTTTGCGCGAACGAGTGGCGGCCTTTCCCGATCTGACGGCGGCGCGTCTGACGCGGGAAATCCGTGAGCTGGGGTATATGGGCGCCTATACCGCAGTAAAGCGGTTCCTGGCAGCGATCCGACCGGAAAACGGCCCCAAGCCCTTCGAGGTTCGCTTCGAGACGCCGCCTGGCGTGCAGGCACAGGTCGACTTTGCCCGGTTCGTCGTCGAATTTACCGATGAGCCCGGCGTCAGCCGGATCGTCTGGCTATTCAGCCTGGTGCTGGGACATTCGCGCTTCCTGTTTGCGCGCTATGTCATGCACCAGGATCTCCAAACTCTGTTGCGCTGTCATATGCAGGCCTTTGAAGCGCTCGGCGGCGTCCCGATCGAGATTCTCTACGATCGCATGAAAACCGCCGTAACCGGGGAAGATGATCAGGGTCACATCATCTACAATCGATCATTGCTGACCCTGGCGGGGCATTATCGCTTCGTGCCACGCGCCTGTCGCCCCTATCGGGCCAAGACCAAGGGAAAGGTCGAGCGGCCGTTCAGCTACATCCGCAAGGACTTCTTCCTGGGGCGGAGCTTCCGCAATCTGGAAGATCTCAATGTCCAGCTGATCGACTGGCTCGATACCGTCGCCAACGTCCGTGTCCACGGCACGACGCAGCGGATCATCGCCGATGCCTTTGCCGCCGAGCAGCCTGAGTTGCAGTTGCTCCCGGCGGGGCGCTTCGACGCGGTTCTGAAGCTGGAGCGCCGGGTCAGCCACGATGGAATGGTCTCTGTCGGCGGCAACTATTACAGCGTCCCCGACCGCTCCCGGCGCGTCGTCGAAATCCAGCAGTTGCCTGACAAGATCCGGATCATCGACCTGGGCAATGTCATTGCCGAGCATCCTGTCCTGGAGGGGCGCCGGCAGTACAGGATCGATCCTGCGCATCGGACAGGTGGCAGCGGCGCTAAGCGTCGTCACCACGCAAAGGATGCAATCACCATTGGCCGTATCGGCGAGCATGTCGCTGTGCGCTCCCTGGCGATCTATCAGGCGATCGGCAGCCAACTGGCCCGAGGAGAACGGCCATGAGCCATGGGGGTGCTGCGTCTCGCGTTGATAATATCCGCCGCAGTCTGGTCCATCTCAAAATGCCGCGCGCCCTGGAAATGCTCGACGCCACCCTGCGCGGGATCGAGCAGGGCAAGATCGATGGCGTTGAGGCGATCGACATATTGCTGAACGAAGAACTGTCGCTGCGGGAGAACCGCAGGATCAAGGCGGCCCTGCGCATGGCCAGGCTGCCGATCATCAAGACGCTGGACGGATATGACTTCTCCTTCCAGCCATCGCTCGACCGCAACCGCATCCTGGCGCTCGCTGGCCTGGACTTCATCAACCGGGCCGAGGTGGTGCATCTGCTGGGGCCACCCGGCACCGGGAAAAGCCATATCGCCACGGCCCTTGCCGTCGAGGCCGTGAAGGCGGGCAAGAGCGTCTACTTCATTCCGCTCGCCGATCTGATCGCTTCACTGACCAAGGCTGAACGCGAGGGCACGTTGCGCGAGAAGATCCGCTTCCTATGCCGATCCTCCCTGCTCGTCGTCGACGAGATCGGGTATCTTCCCGTCACGCCCGGCGGCGGCAACCTGTTCTTCCAGCTCGTCAACGCCCGATACGAAAAGGGTGCCATGATCCTGACATCCAACCGCGGCTTTGCCGAATGGGGTGATGTCTTTGGCGATCCGGTGGTGGCCACCGCGCTGCTCGACCGCCTTCTTCACCACGCTGTGGTCGTCCAGATCGAGGGCTCCAGCTATCGCATGCGACAGCACGCCGATCTGCTGCCCGAGCATGCGCGCATGGCATCGTCCATCAACCCACCGCCCTTGCCGAAACGGCGCGGCCGCCCGCCAGCAAAGGAAAAGCCCGATCTCCATCACGGCTGATCACCGACACAAACCCTCCCGCCAAACTAGGGAATTTTAGATGCCCACTTTTGCGGAATCTTCGGTGCCCGTTGACAACCAGTTGCGTCTGTGGTTCGCGTCAATGGCCTATGTGTTGCTGTGCGCGCTGCGCCGCGTCGGCTTGCGCTTTACCCAGTTCGCGCGGGCCAGTTGCGGGACCATCCGTCTCAAGCTGCTCAAGATCGGCGCGCGCGTCACTGTCAGCGTCCGGCGCGTCAAGATCGCCATGGCCTCTGCCTACCCGTGGCGCGACGAATGGGAACTCGCTCACCTGGCCTTGCGAACCGCCGCGACGCGCTGACGAACCAGACAGCGCACAGTCCGAAATCCGCCATCTCGCTTAACCCGCCATCGGGAATGGCCCCGCTCGCCCCGCAACCGCCGAAAATGCTCCTTCGAGCTGCCATCTCGCATCTCGGTCGCCTTCATCGCCGCCGAAAGGCCACAAAAGCGCACCGCCAGGTCAGATCAAACGGCGGTGTGAGATTTCCGGGCTAGCGCTGCTGGCTCTAATTCAGGCCAATGCCGTGACAGGTGGATTGATGCCTCGCAGGCCGTGATCTTCGTCACGATGAGCGGAAATTTTTCAAACCTGGACGTCCAGCCCAGGCCATTCGCCCGCCTGAAAACCATTAATATGGCTATTTATAGATAGTTTGGCATAAAATAAGAATAATATGTAGATTTTATGGCATATTGCTGCTTAGCATATCGCCTAACCGAACAGTGATTCGGAAAGAAAGTCTTTGCCCTCGACGTCTACCTTAGTGTTGGCGAATTTAGAAAATAATCGGCTAAGATTGCCCGTGGGAATAATGACATAAGGTCGATCCCAACAAATAAAAATCGATTGAATATAAATGCACATAGCATATCAATCGAATTCTAACATTGCAGCAGGAGTGAACAAAGGATTAATATTATTTGGGGGACGTGAATTTATGAAACTTCACTTTCAGTATGCTTCTGCAATAATTGCTCTAGCTGTTTCAATGCAATGTGGAATTGCCAGAGCTCAGGAGATCACTTCAACTACTGAGGCCGGTTCGCCCGCGCAGCCCAATGAGATCGTCGTCACTGGATCGCGCATTTCGGGTAATATGAACTCAAAAAGCCCAATGGTTTCGATCGACGGCGCGCAGTTGCAGCAAACGGGTTCCGTTACCCTCGACGATGTGCTCAACAGGCTGCCGCAAATCGTGCCATCACGAGGAGCGACAAGCAATGGCGCGCTCCTCGGCGGTATCACCACTCTTGATCTGCGCGGGCTTGGATCAAACCGTACGTTGGTCCTTCAGGACTTCCATCGCCTGCCAGCCGCAATTTCGTTGGGTGCGGTCGATATCAACATGATCCCCTCCGCGCTGATCGAAAGCGTTGAGGTTTTGACCGGAGGTGCATCGGCAGCATATGGTTCTGACGCTGTTGCCGGCGTGGTCAACTTCAAACTCAATCACAAATTTACTGGCCTTAAGTTGGACGCGCAGACTGGCATCACAGGGCGCGGCGACGGTTTTACAGCCAAACTGTCTGCGACAGGCGGGGTGGAATTCGCTGATGGGCGCGGCCATGCCATCCTTGCCGCAAGCTATGATTACCGCCGCGGCATCTCGAATCTATCACGTGAATTTTCGCGTATTTCGCGCCCCTCGTCAGCCCTGACGACCGGGACCTACGTCGCAAACGGAGCGAATTTACCGTCGCAGAATGCGGTGAACTCGGTGTTCTCGGGTTATGGCGCAGCTCCGGGTTCAGTCGGCGCTTCGCGCAATCTGGGCTTCAATGCTGACGGTTCACTTTTTAGCTTTCAAACAGACAGCTTCAATTTCCGTGACAGCGGATTCGGCCTGATCACGTCCGGTTCGGGCGTTCGTTACAACTCGGCTGGCGTCACTGGTCTCACCATCCCTCTGAAGCGCTACGGCCTTTATGGTTATACCGATTTTGAGATCTCTGACGCAGCAACGATTTATGCAGAAGGCAACTACCAGCATTATTCATCCACGGCGGACTACGCGCCGCTATCCACTACCCTGTTTGTGCCACTCTCAAATCCGTTCGTTCCCGAGGCACTGAAGACCATCCTGGCATCGCGACCAAACCCCGCTGCAAATTTTTCGGTCACGCGCCGGTTCGCGGAAATTGGTCCCCGCCTTCAGAACAGTGAGACTGATGTCTACCAGGTCCGGCTGGGTGCCAAGGGCAATGTCGGAATTGGCGACTGGACCTGGGAAATCAGCGGGCAATATGCCCGGAATGAGACCGACCGGTCGAACCTTAATGGGATCAGTGCGTCCGCCTTGGCAACATTGGTAAGTGCGGCTGACGGTGGCCGGGCCTTGTGTGCGGGCGGGCTTAACTTGTTTGGCTTGCAAGCCAATTCCGCCTGCGCTGACTATATCCGCCGCTCTACGCGTGAGAGCTCGGTGTCGAAACAGGGGATGGTCGAGGCAAATCTGCAGGGTTCGCTGCTCACGCTTCCAGCCGGACCCTTGAAATTCGCACTGGGCGCAGATTATCGGTCCGACACCTTTGGTTACGAACCTGACAACGCACTAAAGTCTGGTGACATTATTTCGTTCCAAAGTAGCGCGCTGGTGCCTGTCAATGGCAACATCAAGGCCAAAGAGGTTTATGCAGAGCTGAGCCTTCCGATCCTCCACGATCTCCCCTTGATAAGGGCGCTGGATATCAACCTTGGCTATCGCTATTCCGATTACCAGCGTCTGGGCGGCGTGTCCTCCTACCGGGCCGAAGCGAGCTGGGAATTGGTCCGAGGATTGCGTGCACGTGGCGGTTACGCCCGCGCGGTGCGCGTTCCCAGCATTCAGGAAGCCTATGCGCCGACCAGCCGGTCCTCGCCGACGATCGGCTTTGCCGGCACGGGAGGTCAAGGCGATCCGTGCGACGTGGGCGGAGCCTACCGCAAAGGTAGTTCCGCTGCTTCCGTTCGGTCGCTCTGCGTGGCGCAGGGCGTGCCTGCGGCGATCGTGGACAATTATGTGTTTTCGACGTCGCAGCTTATCGAGGGCGGCACAGTCGGCGGTAATATCAATCTGGAGCCGGAGGTTGCCGATACTTTCACGATCGGCGCGACATTCGATCCGCACATCGCCTCGCCGTGGTTCTCCCGTCTGACCCTGTCGGCGGATTATTATAACATTGCGATCAAGGGCGCGGTCGGAACCCTGAGCGCCACGTCTATCATTCAAAAATGTTATAATTTCGATGGCAGCAATGCGTCCTACTCGCCAAGCAACTATTACTGCCAGCTTTTCGATCGTAACCGGTCGACCGGCGAAATTGGCGGATTGCAGCTCAACAATCTCAATCTCGGCAATATCAAGACGTCGGGTATCGATATTGCGCTTGACTGGCTGGTCGATCTTGACGGGGCGAATTTTCCGGGTGGCGGCAAATTGCAGATCAATGGATCCGTGACCCGGTTAGAGAGCTTCAAGGTTCAGTCCCTGCCTGGTGACGCCGCCATCGAATATGGCGGTTCCATCGGATATGCCGATGCGACGTCGGTAAAAGCTCTACCGCGCTGGAAGGGACTTGTCAGCGTCAGCTATTCAAACGGCCCGGCGACTATCGGTGCGCAATATCGATATGTCGATCGTATGCTTGACGCTTCTTACGTCGGTGGAACAAGCGGCACGGGCGAATATACATCTGCAAAAAGCTACGTTGATCTCAGCCTATCAATGGAAGTTGCAAAGTCGTTCGAGTATCGGATGGGCGTGACGAACCTGACTGACACCAAACCGGCTACCTTCTCGTCATTCGATCAATCGAACACGCTTCCGGGCGTCTATGACGTCTTTGGCACGAGCTTCTACGCTGGCGTCTCCATCAAATGGTAATAGGCAAGAGCGGTCTCCGGACCGCTCTTACTCGCACAGATGGGGGGCAAGAGTTGCTCTTCCGATCTCGCATTTCGGTGTTTGAAATCGCTTTTCCGGCAAAGGTCGCCAGAATGATGAATCCAGAAGCAGGAAAATATTTGAGCCGGAGCCTGCGGGCGTTTCCGGCGTCCGGTGCAGTATTATCTGCACTTTGCGTAGCTGCACCGTCCGTAGGCGCAGAGAATGTTGCGCCGTCCAGAGTGATCGAAATCTTGATGGCTCCCGATCCCGTGGACGCGCACGGAGACGTTGCCGGGGTTGATATCGAGCTGCGGATCGGTGGTCTTTCCGGCGTCCCACGCGAGCGGTTGCTTAAGATGGCCCTTCAATCCGGAACCGATCCGATGAATGGCGACAAGATCACCGATCTTGTCATCGCTGATGCAAAGGGAGCGCTCAACGTCTCCACTCAGGACGTTACCGAAGTGGCGAGCCAGGACCGATACTGGATCCCCGATCGTGCGACGTCGGGGCAAATAACCGTCAAATATCGCGTGCCATTTACGACGGGCAAAGAACAGGCACTCAGCCCGCAGTATAAAACATATAGCGGTGACGGAGGCTTTTCCGGGGCCGGTGAGGCACTCTTGATGGTGCCGGCGGATAGCGAAAGAAGCAAAGTCAGGGTCCGGTGGCGCTTGCCGTCGGGCTCAACCGGCCTGTCGAGTTTTGGCGCCGGTGACAGTGAATCGAAATTGTCATTGAGCCCTGCAGAAATCGACCGTGTTTATTTTATGGCCGGTCGAATTGGAACATATGTTCAGAAATCCACTGGGTTCGTGTCGGGATGGCAGGGCAAGCCAGGCTTCGACCCCTTACTCATCATGACCTGGACTGAACGGCTGAGCCGAGAGTACGGAAAGTTCTTTGGTTATGTGCCAGATAACTTCAGCGCCTTCGCACGCAAGCTTACCGCCAATCCCAATTCCGGAAACGGTCTCTACTATGGGTTTGTATTCACCTACTCACCCGAAAATTCCGGCGATCCATTCAAAATAAAGACGCTGCTTGCTCATGAAATGGTGCACAGCTGGGTGGATTCGTTGGATGAAATACCTGGCGTTGATGAACTGACGAGTAGTTGGTTCGGTGAAGGTCTGGCGAGCTATTATGAGATGGTGCTGCCCTATCAAGCGGGTTTGTTCTCATCTGATGATTTCCTTAAAATCCTCAACTCGACAGCTGGTCGTTACTATTCAAATATCAAGATAAACATCCCGAACGATCAAATTGCACCCGGTTTCTGGCGGGACACTCTTATTCGAGTGCTGCCTTATGACCGAGGGGCTTTGTACTTTGCCACAGTCGATGATGAAATCCGCAAGGCTTCCAATGGCAAAAGGTCCCTTGCCTCCATTGTCCGACCAATGCTCGCCCAGCGACGCGCGGGTGGCAAGGTCGACATGGCACTGTGGCTGCGGCTTCTTCATGAGCAACTTGGAGAGCGGGGCGTCAATGCCTTTCACGCGATGTTGGCTGGACAGACGATCTTGCCAGCATCGGACGCCTTCGGACCTTGCTTCCGGAGAGGCAATACGAGTTTGCGCAGATTTGACCTTGGCTTTGATACGGTGAGCCTCAGCAGATCACCAATGGTGATAGACGGCTTGAAACCCGGATCAGAAGCCGAGCGCGCGGGCTTGAAAGATGGTGACATCATTCTGGAAAAATTCCCACAGGATAGCCTTCAGAGCGATCAGAATAGGCAACTCACACTCTCAATCCAAAGAAACGGTGCGGAAATGCTCGTTCGCTACCTGCCGCGTGGCGAGCGCGTCTCTACCTACTTGTGGGAAAAGGTGGCGACATGTCCATCGGGCAAGCTGAATGATTAAGGCAAGCCACGCTTGCGCACTGCGCCAGACCCTCCATCCAGAGCGTCTATTGGGGGAGATGTCCCGCATCTGGAACGCGACCGGCATGGCAACGACCTCATCCCTGTAGCCCGGCGTCGCCCGCGATGAGGCCTGCCCACCGAATGGTTCAAACACACACAGGCCAAGGACAATAGCTAATGAGGAATGATATGCCGTCCGGCGACACTACTTCTTTGGAAGAAAGGCTGTCTCTGGCACACTCCAGACGCACCTTCTCGAAGATCATTGCCGGTGGCATCACCGGCGCCATCATTGCCAGCCAAGCAGGCGCAAAGGCGTTCTCACCGCCAACGGGGATGGTAAGAATCGACGGGAACGAGAGTCCGACAGGGCCACTTCCAGAGGCTGTGAAGGCCGCCGCCGATATCCTTTCACGGATGAACCGCTACGAGCCAAGCAACGAGCGCAGCCTGCTGGTAGATACAATCGCGCAGACTGAGCGATTGCCCGCCGACCATGTCATCCCCTGGCCTGGCTCCAGCGATCCCCTCTATCGCATTATCATGGCTTACACGAGCCACTCGCGAAGCTTGGTGTGTGCCGATCCGGTGTTCGAGGCAGCTCCAAACCTCGCGATGACGATCAATACGAAGGTCATGAAAGTGCCGCTGACGCCGGCCTACGCCCACGACGTGAAAGCGATGTATGCGGCCGACCCCGGTGCGGGTGTTTATTATCTCTGCAACCCAAATAACCCGACAGGAACTTTGACATCGATCGCGGACATCGAATGGCTGCTCGATAAGATCCCGGCTGACTCAATCCTGCTGCTGGATGAGGCCTATATTCACTATGCTGCAGAAGCGACCGGCGTAAAATTTGTCCGCGAGGGTCGCAATCTCATCATCCTACGAACCTTTTCCAAGATATTCGGAATGGCTGGGATGCGCATGGGAATGACGTTGGGGCGCCCGGACCTTACAAAACCGATTCTGCCCTTTGGAACGTCGTCTACAAACTTTCTCCCAATGCCCGCAGTGGTTGCCGCAACCGCAAGCTTGATGCAGCCAGCTGCGATAGCAGCGCGCAGCAGGGCAAATGCCACAACCCGTCAAGACGTGTTCGCACAACTGGACCGTCGGGGCTTGAAGTACACGCCGGCCGCAGCGAACCATTTTTTGCTCGATTGGGGCCGCCCAGCGCAAGAGATGCGTGCAATGATGAAAACGCGGGGCTTCCTGATCGGTCGGTCCTGGCCCAGCCATCCTAATTGCAGTCGCGTATCGATCGGCTCGGACGAGGAAATGGAAGCCTTCATCAAGGCTATCGATGCGATGCGGTCTGCCTGACGCGCATGCATGGCAGTATAGCCTTTGACCTTATGAGCGGTTCGAAATGACCGCTTTCTTCGATGATCGCTTATATGGGGATGGTACATGATCAGTAGAAGGGAGCTGGTCGAAGGGGCGGTTGCGTCGGCTTCCTTGGCGCTCAATGGCGGCAGCGCATTCGGAACGACCTTTAAGGCCTTTCCCGTGGCTGCGCCGCCGCTGCCATCGATAACCGAGGCGGGGCAGTCGTTGCGCGGAGGCAAGGCCACGGCACGGGATCTGACCGAGCTATGCCTTGACCGGTCGTTCAAACTAAACGCCCGGTTGAACGCATTCATCACCATTGATGCCGAAGGCGCGCGGCAGGCTGCCGACAGTCTCGATGCGGAAGCGCGGCGTGGCCACTGGAGGGGGCCTCTTCATGGAATACCAATCTCACTAAAAGATAACATCGATACGGCAGGGCTGCTCACAACGGCGGGCAGTCAAATCTATGGCGACCGCCACCCCGACCGGGACGCTGAAGTCGTTCGACGTCTCAAAGTTGCTGGCGCGATCATTCTTGCAAAAGCCAATCTGCACGAATTTGCCGGAGGACCGACATCCACCGCCAGCGCCTATGGTCCGGTTCGCAACCCGTGGAATCTGGATTTTAGCGCGGGTGGTTCATCGGGCGGATCGGGGGCTTCGGTTGCGGCCCGCATGTGCTTTGCGTCGGTCGGCACCGACACGGGGGGCTCCGTTCGAAACCCGGCTTCATTTTGCGGGGTCGTCGGCATGAAGCCGAGCTACGGCCGCGTGCCAATCAGAGGCATAGTGCCAGTCATATCGTCGCAGGATTGCTGCGGCGTGATAGCGGCTTCCGTCCGCGACGCGACCATTATGCTCGACATCATGGCGGGCTATGATCCTTATGATGCGACAAGCGCACAATTTGAAACAGCTGCGATTGCGCTTGAGGATTCCGACGCGATCAAGACTTATCGAGTAGGAATAGCACCATCGCCGTATCTCGACGACGTCGATGCCAATAATCTGAAACTGTTCGAAGAAGCAGTGCGAGTAGTCAGCCGCCTTGTCAGTCATGTGGGTCCAGCAGCGTTTCCTGAACCGCAAAGCTTTTCCGACATCGATCTGAGCGCAGAGCGATATGCCACATATCATACGATGTTTTCAGACTCGCCAGAGAAGTTTACTGCCTTCAATCAAGTGAGCCTTGGGCGGCTCAAGGCGAAGTTCGAGGGCGCTAACGCAGGACAAGCAATCGCCGACTACGTCGAATCGAAAGATCGCCTGCAACTTGCACGCCGTGCAATTGCGACATGTTTCGCCAATATCGACCTCATTGTCTTACCCTCCATGCGCATAAAGCCATGGACGATCACAGAAGCGTGCCGACTTGATGCCTCTGCGGGGCCCTACGCCTCCCACGGATATTCAAACGGAGCGGTCTTTAGCCTTTACGGCCTCCCGGCGATTTCAATCCCTTGCGGCCTTGCCCCCGGCGGTTTTCCGGTAGGGCTTACCATTGCGGGACCCAGGGGCGCGGAATCTCGAGTTCTGACATTGGCCCACGCTTTTGAACAACAAACGCAGTGGGCGCGGATGATGCCCAATATCATGTGACCCGACGGGTCAGGACGGGGACATCCCAAACTGTCTCGAACGGGAAAATCCGGATGGTCACTGTACAGTGAGTGCGGCCGACGAAATAATGCAGGGAGTAAGATATGCGCGGAATGACCGGAATATTGGCATTGGCATTGCTCGCGTCCGTCGCGGGGACAGCAATGGCTCAGACGAGCCCGATGACGACGGACAAGATCGAAAAATATGACAATGTCATGCCGCAAGCGGACTTCATCCGACGCGAAGTGATGATACCGATGCGCGATCGAAAGAAGCTGTTCACAGTGGTCGTTATGCGCAAGGGCACAAAAGACGCGCCCATCCTGTTGAGCCGTACTCCCTATGATGCGAGCAGGATGACGCGGCGCAACGCGAGCCAGAAGATCGTGGAAATACTGCAGGTCATGGATGCAGAGTTCGTCAATGACAACTATGTCCGCGTTTATCAGGACGTGCGTGGGCTTGGTAAATCCGAAGGGGACTATTTGATGACGCGGCCTCTGCGCGGGCCGCTCAACACGTCGAATGTCGATCACAGCACAGATGCATATGACACGATCGATTGGTTGGTGAAGAATGTGCCGGAGTCGAACGGCAAGGTAGGGATCACTGGATCGTCCTATGTCGGCTTCACCGCACTAATGGCGCTGGTCGATCCGCATCCCGCGCTGAAAGCGGCAGTCCCGCAAAGCCCGATGGTCGATGGCTGGATTGGGGATGACTGGTTTCATAACGGCGCATTCCGCATGAACAGTCTCGACTATACCACCGGCCAGACAGTGCGGGGCGGCAGCGTAATTCCTGACGGTGTGCCAGGCGATGACTACAGCCAGTATCTCGCGGCTGGATCGGCGGGTGATTTTGCGCGGGCCTATGGTCTCGAACAGTTCCCCTTCGCGCGCAAGCTGATGGAGCATCCCGCCTACGACAACTACTGGCAGGACCAGGCGCTCGACAAGCAACTTGGGAAACGCAAGCTCACCGTGCCAACGATGCTCGTGGTCGGTCAATGGGATCAGGAAGACAGTTACGGCGCGCCAGCAGTATACAAGGCACTCGAAGGGCATGACGTGAATAACGAGATGCTCTCATTAGTGATCGGGCCGTGGCGGCACAGCGGTGTCAATTATGACGGGTCTTCGTTGGGCGCATTGAATTTTGATGGTGATACTGGCCTGCAGTTTCGCCGCGATTATATGAAGCCCTTCCTCGATCGGTATCTGAAAAACAATGCCCCGGCGATACCCACACCGGGCGCGCTGACCTATGCCACTGGCATTAATAAGTGGCAGACCAGCGCGAAGTGGCCAATGGCGCCTCAATCTACGCCCATCTATCTTCAGCCTAATGGCGCGCTGGGTTGGGTCGCTCCTGTCGCGGCGGGCCGGGACAGTTATGTGTCTGATCCAGCAAAGCCCGTGCCGTTTGCACCGCGCCCCGTTCATATGAAGGATCGAGACATGTGGACGACCTGGCTGGTGCACGATCAACGTTTCGTCGACGGGCGCCCTGATGTGCTCACTTATACCACGGCGCCGCTGGAGAAGGCAGTGCATATCGCCGGCGAGCCGATGGTAGACCTGTTCGCCGCGACGAGCGGCACTGACAGCGACTGGGTGGTCAAGCTGATCGACGTCTATCCTGACGAATTTTCAGCGCAGCCAAAGATGGCGGGCTATGAACTGCCGATTGGTGTCGAAATATTCCGCGGTCGCTACGTGCATGGAATGTCGACGCCTTCGGCACTGACGCCGGGGAAAGTCGAAAACTACAAGTTTGGCCTTCCCAATGTGAACCATGTATTCAAGCCAGGCCACAAGATCATGATTCAGGTGCAGTCTAGCCTCTTTCCGCTTTATGATCGGAACCCGCAGAGCTTTGTGCCCAACATTTTCAATGCGCAGCCCGGAGACTACAAAGCCACGCAGCAGAGCGTGGTGCATGGGCCTGGTCAGGCGAGCGCCGTGTGGTTGCCCGTGGTCGTCGCAGAGGATGAGCCTGAACAGGACGGAAGATGAGATAATTGCAATACGCAACGTTTTAGGAATCTGGCGGACACACGCTTCTAGAACAATGGACTTGTAATGGTTTTGTGCCGGTCACCTATCTCACTAAGCTACCTTAGCTTCAAAGGCGAGCGGGCTGATGCCGCCCAGATGAATGTCGGCGGCGGGTGTTGTACCGTTGATGTACTGAAAGATGGCGGCTTCTGCCTGACGCCGTGTCGGTGATCGGCCCCCACCGAGTGGTCCGGTTTGATTGTTAGTGCATTGTTGCCTCCGTTGCTATTGCCGCCTGGAGGTGGAGCGAAGCGGACCGGAGGGCGGCAATGGCGGAGAAGCCGTTTCCGGGGCCGGCGGGCGGTAGCCGAGGCTGCTGTGGGGGCGGATCGTGTTGTATGCCGCCGCCAGGCTTCGATCAGCACCTTTGCCTCTGCGAGGCTGTAGAAGATCTCGCCATTGAGCAGCTCGTCGCGAAGCGAACCGTTGAAGCTCTCGTTGTAGCCGTTCTCCCATGGCGACGCCGGGGTGATGTAGAGCGTCGTCACACCAACTTGCGCCAGCCATTTCTGGACCGCCGTCGCGATAAATTCGCTGCCATTATCGGACCTGATATTGGCCGGCGGCCCGCGCGCGATGAACAGGTCAGCCAGGGCCGCCAGCACGTCCTCGTGCTTGAGCTGCCGAGCCACGATCAAGGCGAGGCATTCGCGGCTGGCCTCATCGATAATCGTCAGGATACGGAACTTGCGGCCATCATGGGTGCGCCCCTCGACGAAGTCGTATGCCCAGACGTGCCCCGGATACTCGGGGCGCAGCCGGATGCACGAGCCATCATTCAGCCATAGCCGGCCCCGCTTGGGTTGCTTCTGCGGCACCTTAAGTCCCTCGCGCCGCCAGATGCGCTCGACCCGTTTGCGGTTCACCGTCCATCCCGCATCGCGCAGCAAAGCCGTCACCCGGCGATAGCCATAGCGACCATATTGGCGCGCCAGGGCCACAATGTCATCGGTGAGGGCTTCCTCATCATCGGCCCCGCGCGGGACCTTGCGCTGCGTCGATCGATGCTGGCCAATCACTCGGCAGACCCGTCGTTCGGACACTGCCAGCTCGGTTCGTACATGATCGATGCAGCGCCGTCGCCGCGCGGGGCTCAGAAGTTTCCCCGCGCCGCCTCCTGCAGAATCAGCTTGTCGAGCGTCAGATCAGAGATCGCCCGCCTGAGCCGCAGATTCTCCTTCTCCAGATCCTTCTTGCGCCGCGCCTGGTCGGTCTTCAGGCCGCCATATTCCTTGCGCCAGCGATAATAGGTCTGCTCGGTAACCGCGATCCGCCGACACGCATCCGCTGTCGTCCCGCCCTGCGCCAACACAATCTCGGCCTCACGCAGCTTGCCGATGATCTCTGCGTATTTCGCAAAAGTCGGACAGCTGCTTCGCTAAATCCCGGACAAGCGCTTCAGTAAATCCGGGACAGCTGGTGTAGGCAGTGGATGCCTGGTTGCTGTCAGGGTTGAGTGATTTCGATATTTGCTTCCTGGGTCAAGCCATGCGGAGCTTTTTGTCGCCGCATGCTGTCTCCTTTCAGCGTGATGCGATGGGCATTGTGGACGATGCGGTCGAGGATAGCATCGGCGATCGTGGGCTCGCCGATCATTTCGTGCCAGGCCGCCACGGGGAGCTGGGCGGTGATGAGCGTGGATCTGCGGCGATACCGTTCCTCGAAGATTTCGAGCAGATCAAGGCGTTGCTGATCGTTGAGACTATGGGTACCCCAGTCGTCCAGAATGAGCAGCTGAACGCGGGCAAGCTTGTCGACGACGCGTGGGAAGCGACCGTCGAGGCGCGCGAGTGCAAGATCCTCGAACAGGCGCGGCATGCGCAGATATAAGACGGAGTGATCCTGGCGCGCCGCCTGTCGCCCGAACGCACATCCCAGCCACGTTTTTCCCGTGCCGGTTTGGCCGGTGATAATGAGATTCTCATTTGCCTTGAGCCAGGTGTCAACGGGCACCGAAGATTCCGCAAAAGTGGGCATCTAAAATTCCCTAGTTTGGCGGGAGGGTTTGTGTCGGTGATCAGCCGTGATGGAGATCGGGCTTTTCCTTTGCTGGCGGGCGGCCGCGCCGTTTCGGCAAGGGCGGTGGGTTGATGGACGATGCCATGCGCGCATGCTCGGGCAGCAGATCGGCGTGCTGTCGCATGCGATAGCTGGAGCCCTCGATCTGGACGACCACAGCGTGGTGAAGAAGGCGGTCGAGCAGCGCGGTGGCCACCACCGGATCGCCAAAGACATCACCCCATTCGGCAAAGCCGCGGTTGGATGTCAGGATCATGGCACCCTTTTCGTATCGGGCGTTGACGAGCTGGAAGAACAGGTTGCCGCCGCCGGGCGTGACGGGAAGATACCCGATCTCGTCGACGACGAGCAGGGAGGATCGGCATAGGAAGCGGATCTTCTCGCGCAACGTGCCCTCGCGTTCAGCCTTGGTCAGTGAAGCGATCAGATCGGCGAGCGGAATGAAGTAGACGCTCTTGCCCGCCTTCACGGCCTCGACGGCAAGGGCCGTGGCGATATGGCTTTTCCCGGTGCCGGGTGGCCCCAGCAGATGCACCACCTCGGCCCGGTTGATGAAGTCCAGGCCAGCGAGCGCCAGGATGCGGTTGCGGTCGAGCGATGGCTGGAAGGAGAAGTCATATCCGTCCAGCGTCTTGATGATCGGCAGCCTGGCCATGCGCAGGGCCGCCTTGATCCTGCGGTTCTCCCGCAGCGACAGTTCTTCGTTCAGCAATATGTCGATCGCCTCAACGCCATCGATCTTGCCCTGCTCGATCCCGCGCAGGGTGGCGTCGAGCATTTCCAGGGCGCGCGGCATTTTGAGATGGACCAGACTGCGGCGGATATTATCAACGCGAGACGCAGCACCCCCATGGCTCATGGCCGTTCTCCTCGGGCCAGTTGGCTGCCGATCGCCTGATAGATCGCCAGGGAGCGCACAGCGACATGCTCGCCGATACGGCCAATGGTGATTGCATCCTTTGCGTGGTGACGACGCTTAGCGCCGCTGCCACCTGTCCGATGCGCAGGATCGATCCTGTACTGCCGGCGCCCCTCCAGGACAGGATGCTCGGCAATGACATTGCCCAGGTCGATGATCCGGATCTTGTCAGGCAACTGCTGGATTTCGACGACGCGCCGGGAGCGGTCGGGGACGCTGTAATAGTTGCCGCCGACAGAGACCATTCCATCGTGGCTGACCCGGCGCTCCAGCTTCAGAACCGCGTCGAAGCGCCCCGCCGGGAGCAACTGCAACTCAGGCTGCTCGGCGGCAAAGGCATCGGCGATGATCCGCTGCGTCGTGCCGTGGACACGGACGTTGGCGACGGTATCGAGCCAGTCGATCAGCTGGACATTGAGATCTTCCAGATTGCGGAAGCTCCGCCCCAGGAAGAAGTCCTTGCGGATGTAGCTGAACGGCCGCTCGACCTTTCCCTTGGTCTTGGCCCGATAGGGGCGACAGGCGCGTGGCACGAAGCGATAATGCCCCGCCAGGGTCAGCAATGATCGATTGTAGATGATGTGACCCTGATCATCTTCCCCGGTTACGGCGGTTTTCATGCGATCGTAGAGAATCTCGATCGGGACGCCGCCGAGCGCTTCAAAGGCCTGCATATGACAGCGCAACAGAGTTTGGAGATCCTGGTGCATGACATAGCGCGCAAACAGGAAGCGCGAATGTCCCAGCACCAGGCTGAATAGCCAGACGATCCGGCTGACGCCGGGCTCATCGGTAAATTCGACGACGAACCGGGCAAAGTCGACCTGTGCCTGCACGCCAGGCGGCGTCTCGAAGCGAACCTCGAAGGGCTTGGGGCCGTTTTCCGGTCGGATCGCTGCCAGGAACCGCTTTACTGCGGTATAGGCGCCCATATACCCCAGCTCACGGATTTCCCGCGTCAGACGCGCCGCCGTCAGATCGGGAAAGGCCGCCACTCGTTCGCGCAAAAATTCTAGATAGGGTGCCAGTTTGTTCGGTCGGCCAAGCATGCGCGGGCCGTAAACCGGGGCCTCGATGCCCCGTTCGATATATTTTCGGATGGTCTTGGGGTCGCGACCAGTGCGTCGGGCAATGGCGGATATCGATACGCCCTGCCGATGTAGTTCGAGGATCATCATCAATTCTCCAAGTCGGATCATCGGCCCCGTCTCCGCGTCTGCAAAGGAGATGAGGACAATGTCGGCTCATCTCATTCTGCCGGGGCTAGCCCCGGCAGAATGAGATGAAGGGGCCACCAACTAGGGAATTTTCAAAGCCCACTTTTGCGGAGAATTGCACGACCGATGACACCAGGCACCCTGTGCGAGCGAGAGGATATTGCGGCGATCCAGTCCGCGATGCGCCCCGAAGTCGATATTTTCGACACAGGCGTCGACAAAGCGCAGTTTCGCGCTGGCAAGACGATTAGTCAGCCGTCGATCGGCGCGAGTGGCGATCTCGCGGTCCAGCATGAGCCCGAGCCATTCGTCTCGGGTCAGATCGCCAGCGGTGTCTTGCTCGGCAATGTCGCGCCACGCGGCCGCCATGCCCGCTAGCCCCAGGCTATGCATTTGATCAAGGGTAGGATGCGTCAGCACAAGATCGTCCTTTCATTATTGATAATAGGACCCGCCACGGATGTTGTCGTGCGCCGGTGTTGGTTTGAGCGGCCCCGCTGTCGGCTGGATCTTGTCGAGCCCGGCCTTGAGGATGGCGTTGAGGGATGAGTAGGTAACGGCGCCGATCACCAGCGCTCGATCGCAGGCGGCTTCAAGCCGATCGCGCTCGTAGCGCCGGGCCAGCGAGAGGACGCCCATGGCGGAGCGATAGCCCTGCTCGGGATGTGGCTTGTCGATCATCAGCCTTTCCACGAACGTCGCTGTGTTAGGACCGGTTTTCCTGGCGCGCTCGATCAGGCTCGCTGGCGATATATTCGCATAGCGCTGATGCGCCTTGGGCATGTGCTCATTCACGGTAACGTGCCCACGGCGCTGCGATGTCCGCATATGGCTGGCGACCCGCGCATGATCGTAGAAGATCTCGACCACTCGATGCGTCAGGCGGATATCGACCTGCCGGCCGATCAGTCCGTGCGGCACGGAGTAAAAGGTCTTGTCGACCTCGACATGATAATCAGGATGGACCTTGGCGCGTTTCCACTCGGCATATTCGAACACCGACGTAGGTAACGCCGCCAATGCCGTCCGTTCGATCTCGTCAAAGATTGCGCGACGGGATTTGCCGACATGGCGCATGGGCCGATCATTGAGATCAACCAGCAAGTCCGCGATCGCGGCATTGAGATCCGCCAGACTGAAGAAGCGCCGATTGCGCAGCCGCGCCAGGATCCAGCGCTCCACGATCAACACTGCGCCCTCGACCTTTCCTTTGTCGCGCGGCCGCCGGCTCCGGGTAGGCAGGATCGTCGTATCGTAATGCTCGGCCATCGCCGCAAAGGTCGCGCTGAGCGTGGGCTCGAACCATAGCGCTTTGGCAACGCCCGCTTTCAGATTGTCGCACACGATCGCGCGCGGAACGCCGCCAACAAAGGCCAATGCCCGGCACTGCGCGTCGATCCAGTCCGGCAACTGCTGGCTCAAGCTGGCCATTGCGAAGGTGAAGGATGAAGCACCCAGCACCGCTACGAAGATCTGTGCCTGGGTGATGACGCCCGTCACAGGATCGATCAGCGGCACAGTCTGCCCGGCATAATCGGTTTGCAGGACGGCGCCCGCCTCATACCGATTGCGAAAGCTGACATGGGTCCGCCGCTGGAAGGACAGGAACCGATCGCAAAACCAGGTATAGCCATAGCCATTGGGATGGGCAGCCCGATATTCTTGCCACAGCAAAACCAGCGTCACGCCCTTGCGCTTGATCTCCCGCGCAACCACTGGCCAGTCCGGCTCGCCCAGATCCTGAGGAGGGCGGCCGACACGGCGGAACACCAGCCGTTCGATCGCTGCGTCGTCGTCGTAGCCGGCCGGCAACGGCCAGCCTGTCAGCCCAGCCTCGCGCGCCCGCAGTAAATAGGTCGACACCGTCGTCTTGCTAAGCTTCAGCCGCTCTGACACGGCCCGTACCGACAAACCCTGATCGTAGGTCAGCCGGAGGATCGATCGCATGTCCTTCACGTCGGTTCGTCTCGTCTGCTTCCGCCTTGGCATCACCCCTCCCATCGCAACGATGAGGAGCAACAATGCCAGAGCGGCGCATCACAAAACCTAACCTTGATCCTGTCCCAAACCCTGTCCGGGATTTAGCGGAATCACTGTCCCGTATTTACTGAAATGCCTGTCCGCGATTTAGTGAAATAACTGTCCGGAATTTTCCGAAACACGCAATGATCTCTCCTGGCTTGTGCTTCTTGCCCATTTCCAAACTCCTTCATGATCCAAAATAACAGAGATTTTGGACCACTCAGAAGGGGGCAGATCACCCAGGCCAATACCGTCGATGCCGGCATTATTGGAGGCGATGGTCAGACCGGTAATGCCGGAGGCTTCGATCGCGTCGATCAGCTTCTCGGGTATGCCGCATAGGCCAAACCCGCCTGCGCATATCGTCATCCCATCGAAAAGGAGGCCATCGAGTGCGCTGAGCGCAGTCGGAAATATCTTACTCAAGCGTATCCCCTCGCATCGCAAATTTTAGCTCATGCCGCTGACATGGAAGCTGTTGACATTTCAATGCACTTATATTTTATAAGTATCAAGAGCAAGAATCGCAGCGTTCCGGCAGGTAGACAATGTGTCTTCGACAGGCCGGACAATCGGTCGACGTACAGGCTTGAGAGGATAGTTTTTCACATGCGGTTTGACGGTTACCGGAGCCTCTCGACATGCGCAGTCATGTCGTTTGGAATTTTATGCGCGCCTGGCGTTCATGCATCCGAGAGCGGCCAGGTTCACTACCCACTCGGTGTCAACACCATCATGAACGCGGCTTTGCCCGGACCCGGTGAAACCGGGTTTTACAGCTATTCCCAATATTATTGGAGCGATCGGCTTAACGACGGCGACGGACGCTCCTTAGATCCGAATTTCAAGGTCGAGGTGCTGGCCGAAGCGCCGCGGATCGTCCATAATTGGGGGACCAAGATCGGGCCGTTCTTCGTTGCGAGCGCTGCGATCACGCCGATTACCCATGTAAAGCTGCAAGCCTTCGGTCGCAGAGACGAAAGCACCGGCTTTGGCGATCCGGTGATCTCGCCGGTGTACCTGTATCACGTCAACAAAAAGGGCAATTTCTTCGCGTATTTCGGCCCGGACATCTATGTGCCGATCGGGAAGTACGACAAGAGCCGCCTTGCGAACAACGCATCGCATTATTGGGCGGTTGCTCCCAATGCGAGCGTGACGTGGCTACCTACCCCGAAGTGGGAGGTTTCGACCACGGTTTACAGTGAGTTCAACTGGGCCAACCGGGCGACCGGCTACCGCTCGGGGGACGCGCTGTCGGTGGACCTGGCAGTTGCGCATCGACCGATCGAAGCGCTTCCCCGTCTCAAGGTGGCGCTGCAGGGTTACGCGCACAAGCAGATTTCCGACGATAAGATCGATGGAGTAGCGGTGCCGGGGGGCAATAGGGGGCAAGCCTTCGCGCTTGGACCCCAAATATCTTACGACATTGCAGGTGGCCGCGGCGGCATTCTGCTCAAATATCAGCGCGAGTTCGCGGTTGAGAACCGCAGTCTTGGAAATCGGCTATGGTTCGAGCTCGCGTTCCCGCTTTGACAATCGAAAACAAGTCCAAATTTGAATTTTGAGGAGAGTGTGCATGGAAATGATGTCTGCCGCCCGTCTGCACGATGTGGCCAGCCCGTTCAGTGTCGATGATGTTCCTGTCCCCGAGGTAACAGGGAGCGACGTTCTCATCCAGGTCCGCGCCTGCGGCGTCGTCCCGAACCTCAAGAATGTGGCCTATAACTATCCTGAATGGTTCCCGTTTCTTCCCTTGCCGCCTCTCCCCTCGACATATGGCCTCGATCCGGCCGGAGAAATCGCGGCCGTCGGTCCCGACGTTCTCTCGCTTTCCCCGGGGCAGCGCGTCTATGTGAACCCGGCTCGCTCATGCGGCAGCTGTTTCAAATGCAGGAGCGGCGATCAGGTGGCGTGCGCGTCGTTCACCTTCGCTGGCTATTTTGGCTTTGGCCCAGGATCGCGGCAGGTGTTCGAGCGCTACCCGTCGGGCGGGTTTGCTGAATATATGGTTGCGCCTGCGACCAGCCTCGTCGTTCTGCCCGAAGAGGTGAGCTTCGAAGAAGCCTCTCGGTTTGGTTACCTTGGGACCTCCTACGCTGCGCTTCGTCGTGGACAAGCGGGGCCTGACACGACGGTGCTGATCAACGGGGCCACTGGCACGCTGGGTGTCGGGGCAACACTACTGGCGCTGGCCATGGGAGTGCCCAAGATATTGGCGGTGGCGCGCAACGAGGCCCTTCTCGAAGAGCTGCGCGCGCTCGACCCGCGCCGGATCGTCACCCATTCGAACAATGCCGGGCCATGCACGGAATGGGCGCGCGAGCAGACGGAGGGACATGGGCCTGACGTGATGATTGAAGCGTTGGGTCCCGGTGCCCCGCCCGAGGCGACGCTCGACGCGATGCTCTCGGTTTCCCGTGGTGGAAAGATCGTCACGATCGGAGGGATGGATTGCAAGATCCCGATCGACCCGATCTGGATCATGTGCAGCCAGATCAGCTATCTGGGTTCCGCCTGGTTTTCGACGGCACAGGGCGAGGACATGGCTCGAATGGCAAAGGCCGGGACGCTTGATCTGGGCCGTCTTACGCACCTTCGTTTCTCCCTTTCCCAAGTCAATGAGGCGCTCGAGTCTGCACAGCACCGTGACCATGGCGGTTTCACGAATATCGTGGTGATGCCATGATCTCCACGTCTGCCGGTAGTCGACGGATCATTGCTTATGTCGGTGATAATGGGCGATCCCGCTTGGCGCCGGACGAGCGGGCGCCTGCGGTCGTTGAGTACCAGGCCATGCCAGGGATGCGGACGTCGATGCTGTGGCAGAACAAAGCCGCAGCATCCATCCCAAATCATGCTGACGACCCGGTTCCTGGTCTGGCTAACACGCATCCCTCGATAGGCGAGAGCATCTTCATGACTCTCACGCTTCCACCCGACAGCATCTACGTTGATCCGGCCTTCGACCCGATGGCGGCGGCCGCGGAGCATGCGCGTAATGCTCCGGGGCTGGCAGAGCTGATGGAGCCGTCAGCGCCCGGATTCCATACGACGGAGACGATCGACTATGTGATCGTGCTGGATGGCGAGGTGGTTCTGGAAGTCGATGATGACTCTACTCGTCTTCACCCAGGGGATTGCGTCGTGCAGCTGGGTTCCCGACATGCTTGGCGCAATCCAACCGACCGGCCTGCCACGCTGGCTGTAGTGATGCTTGGCGCTCCGCGCGGCTGATGATGACGCCCAAAACGCTTTTCGAGAAAGTCTGGGATCGGCACCTTGTTGTTGCGCAGGCTGAGAATCATCCGGCGATCCTCTATATCGACCTGCACCTGCTGAATGAGGTTACCTCTCCCCAGGCTTTCTCGATGATCGAGGCAAGGGGACTTGTTACAAATCGTCCCGATCGTACCGTCGCGACCCTCGATCACGCGACGCCGACCTTGCCGGCGGACGAGAGCGGGCGCCGCCCGTTCGTCAGCGAGGCTGCAGAAAACCAGGTTGAAGCATTGCGCGGCAATGCGCGCCATCACGGTATCCGCCTCTTCGACTGGGATGATGCCAGGCGCGGCATCGTGCATGTCATCGGTCCGGAGCTTGGTTTGACCATGCCCGGGATGACGATTGTCTGTGGCGACAGTCACACGTCAACGCACGGAGCCTTTGGCTGCCTTGCATTTGGGATCGGGACATCCGAGGTGGCCCATGTCCTCGCGACGCAATGTCTGTTGCAATCGAAACCGCGAACGATGCGGGTGTGCTGTGACGGTGAGTTGGCTGAAGGGGTGAGCGCCAAAGATCTTGGGCTTGCCGTCCTCGCGGCCCTTGGCGCAGGCGGTGCCATTGGCCATGTGATCGAGTATGCGGGATCGGCAGTGCGGCAGCTTTCGATGGAGGGCCGCATGACGTTGTGCAATCTCTCGATCGAGTGCGGCGCGCGCGCGGGGATGATTTCCCCGGATTTGACGACCATAGACTGGTTGCGCGATCGGCCGGAAGCGCCGGTCGATTTCGACGAGCGGGTCGAGGGGTGGTTGGCCTTGGCTTCCGATGAGGGAGTGACTTTCGATAAGGAAGTGTTCATAGACGCCAACTTTGTTTTGCCAATGGCGACCTGGGGAACGACCCCCGACACTGCGGTCGCGATAGACGGGAGGATACCCGCCGACGTCTCCGAAGGCCAGCAGTCTGCGCTGGCATATATGGGCCTGAGCGCTGGTGCCCGATTGAATGAAATCGACATCGACTATGTTTTCATCGGAAGCTGTACCAACGGTCGATTGCCCGACCTGAGAGAAGCTGCGCGAATTCTCGAAGGCCGTCATGTTGCAAACGGGGTAACGCTTCTGGTCGTGCCAGGTTCGGAGACGGTGCGGAAGGCAGCTGAAGCAGAAGGGCTTGATAAGGTCGTAGTCGCTGCAGGTGGCCAATGGCGCATATCCGGCTGTTCTATGTGCCTTGGCATGAACGGCGACATTGTACCGCCCGGAAAGCGTGTGGTGGCGACATCAAACCGGAATTTCGTCGGTCGACAAGGACCTAATGCGCGGACGATCCTGGCCAGCCCGGCAACAGCAGCGGCCAGCGCGGTACGCGGTGTGTTGACAGATCCGCGAGCCATGACCAATGCTTGATGCATTCACCAGCCTTCATTCCGGTTTTGTGTGTCTTCCGCAGGCTGACATCGACACGGACCAGATTTGTCCGGCAAGGTTCATGACAACGGTCTCTACCGATGGCCTCGCCGAGGCGCTCTTTCATGATGCAAGATACGACATCGAAGGCATGCCGGTGTCCTCGCACCCTCTCACAAATTGCGACGTCGCAGCACAAAAAGTGCTTGTGGGCGGTGCCAACTTCGGCAGCGGCTCGTCGAGGGAGCATGCAATCTGGGCGATCCGTGAGTTTGGGTTCAAGGCCATCCTTGCACCACGTCTTGCCGACATTTTTCGCGCCAACGCGCTCAACAATGGGTTGTTGGCTGTCGAAATCCCCGAGATCTATTTCGAATGGCTGATTCCGAACAAAGCCGCCGAAATCCATATTGACCTAGTGTCGCAGACGATCGCGACTGAGGGATACGGTTCTACGTCTTTTGACATAGATCCGTTCGCCAAGCTTTGCCTGCTCAATGGCGTTGATCGGCTCGGCTATCTGCTCTCTGCGCTGCCGGAAATCGGCCAATATGAAACCCGCATGGCTGGAGGGAGCAGGGCGTAGGCTTGGTTGGAGACGAAATTAGAATATCCAGGCCATGAGCTTGGCGAACGGATGCCGCCGGTAGACTGGATGTTCAAATCCAGCGCTCGGACTTCGATCGTGCGGCCTTAGAAGAGAGCGTGGTGCTGGACATGGAGGTTTGTTGGCCCGCCCTCGGAGGCACTGCGCCCACCTTGCTCACGGGGATTGATGCTGGTTCAGGCATTGTCCGGATCGTCGCTGGCGGGTTCTGGGAGCCCGGTTCTTCTGCCGCTTTCTTCGAGGCGCAATCCCTGATCAACGCCGAGGCCCGCCAGCGCTACGGCAGGCTCCGCGTAGTGTTCGATCTTTCCACGGCCATCGCGCAGACGCCTCAAACCATTGAGCGCCTTCAGACTGCAAACCGCGATCTCTACAGTATCGCTCCGGTGGGGCTTGCTCTTACCCACAAGTGGTCGCGTGCGTGATTCGGCCTGCCGCGCGCCCATTGCGTGGCTGGAATCACCCATGATTCATTCTCCGGCACCTTTGGATAGTGAGGTGCCGGGATGGAACATAGCTGGGTGGACAAGGAAACGGCCGAGACCAATTTGGGTGATGCGCGGCTGAACCGACGACTTGGAGCGATGCTTGAAGCACTTGAACAGCGCCCTGGGCAATCTCTGCCGACGGCTTTTCAGGACTGGTCGAATACTAAGGCCGCCTACCGGTTCCTCTCGAACGAGAACGTGAGCGAAGACAAAATCCTGGAAGGGCATTTTGCAGCATCCGCCTTGCGCATTCAGGCAACCGAAGGTCCGATCCTCATCTTGCAGGACACCACCGAATTCAATTTCAAGCGCGCGGATCCGGATAAGATCGGATTTACGAAAAGCTCGACTGGTCGCAAGTTGAAGGATGGCCGGTTCCAGAAGTTCACGATCTGCGGCCTTCTGATGCATGTCAGCCTTGCGATTACGCCAGATGGACTGCCGTTGGGTCTCACGGCGGCGAAATTCTGGTCACGCTCCAAGTTCAAGGGAACTGCAGAGCTCAAGCGCAGGGTCAATTTGAGGCTCTGACTCACATTTGCTGATGGGCCGGCTCATGGCGCGCCCACCAGTCGGGCCTGAAGAAGATCGAGTTTTGCGCGGCCATACATCTGTCGCTTGATGAGTTTGAGGCGTGTAATCTGCCCTTCGGTCTGACCGTTCGACCATGGCGAGACGATTGCGTTTCGTACGGCCGGAAGGTCCTTTTCGACGCCATTGACGAATGACCCGATAAGGCTGCCCTTTGCCGTCTCGATCCACTCATCGAGCTTTGCCGCCGACTTTGATCGGATCATGGATTGAAAGTCGCCGATCGCCTTGCGCGCTACTACCAATTCAGGGACGTTTTCCTCGATTACCGCCACCAGGATCGCTTCGGATTTGGCAAGCCCATCCCACGCCGAAGTCATTAGGCGCGCAAGAACGCGCGCCGAGGGTGTGCGGGCGAGGCCACTTTGATTGGCCTTTTCGGCGAGACGCCGGCGTTGAGCCCATTGTGAGACGACACCGCTTTGACCCACAAAACCTTCCGCGCGCATCTCGCGCCAGAGCGCCAGGGCATTGCGGGTGCCGTTATCCCATCGGTCATTCAGCCATGGCAGCCAACTGTCCAGGAAGCTGGGGCGGGAGCGGAATACGTCCATTCGCTGCCCGCGCAGAACATCGCGAACGAGCTTTCGGCTATGGCCGGTCTGCCGAACAATCTGCCGGATGGACGTACCATTTTTTGCCAGTTCCCGGACCGCGTCGTTGGTCTCCTGCCGGCGTAGATAGCCTTCATATTGCAGCTTTTCGGCATAAGTGAGCAGCTTGGGATCGACGACAGTGCTTCCGACCGCCTGCCTTATCTGCCGCATGGACTTGTTGACGGCATCCAGAAACGCTCGGCTCGAGTTCTCCATGAGATGCCAACGATCGGCAACTTGCTCGGCATCAGGCAGCCCTCTGGCGATCGCTTCACCATAGCCACCGCCCCGGTCGCGGGCGACAATCGATATCGATGGGCGCTTGGCAAGCCAGGCACGGGACGTCTCCAGAGCGCGGTCCGGCAATAGTGTGACCGGCGTCCGGCGCTCCAGATCGCAGACGATCGTCCCGTAGGTTTGGCCCCGCCGGAAGGCAAAATCATCAATGCCGATGACATGCAGTTCATCATTCTGTTCACTGACGCGCCGACGGACCACTCGCAACAAGGTGTCCTTGCTTACCGGCATCATGAGGCGGTGGGCAAAAGCGGCCCCAGGCCTGCCACCGAGCGCCAGCCCAAGGTGGTGGACTATTGTTTCAAGCCGCTGAGTGCGCCGAGCATAGCGAGCCAAAACGCCGTCATCAAACTGTTCACAAAAAATGCGTCGCCCGCAAACGACAGTGTCGCACCAAAAGCGACGCGTCAGGATCTTCAGAACGACGCGGCGGCCACCAAGGGGAAGATCCGACGGTCGACGCACATATCGGCTTTGAACCCTTCGACCTGGTCGCCCACAGTCAGGGCAAACCCCAAAAATACATCGTGAGCGTAGCAGGATTTGGACATCTTCCCCGACACTCTGCACTGAGACAACTACAAAGCCTTCGGGTGCAAGGCTCGCGCGCTGAAATCGACCGTGCATGGCAGATACTCCCGATAGAAGCAGCGGGAGCATACTCTCAACAGCAGCAAAAGTGAGTCAGAGCCAATTTGACCCGAATTCCCATCGATCAAAAGGAAAGTATCCGTTGGCTTGATAATTTGCGCCGGTCTACCGAATTGGCTGGAGAGCCGGGGCGATGTGTACATATCGGAGACCGCGAAAGCGACATTTACGAGCTTTATTGCTTGGCTGAAGAGCTCGGTACCAAATTCCTCGTGCGCAGCTGCGTCGACCGCCTGGCTCAAGATGGCAAGACGACCATCGCCCAAGTTATGGAAAGGACGCCGTGCAGCGGGACCCACGAGATCCAATTCCGCGATGCGAAAGGCAAGGAGCAGCGGGCAGTGCTATCGATACGATATGCAACAATGACGGTCCGGCCTCCAATCGGAAAACAGAAGAAATACATAAACCAAGAGCTTCAGATCATCCATGCCGAAGAACTCAATCCGCCGGAAGATCGCGAACGGATTCACTGGAAGCTTATAACTAATTTGCCTGTCAAAAACCACGCCGATGCCGTGCATAAGCTTGACTGGTACTCCAAGCGCTGGAAGATCGAGACATTCTTCCGGACCCTGAAAACCGGGTGCCGGATCGAAGAACTTCGCCTGACTACGATCAACCGCTTGGCCAATTGTATCGCCTTGTGCTGCGTCGTTGCCTGGCGCGTGTCATGGCTGACGATCCTGGCTCGTGAGGCTCCAGAGGCCACGCCTGCTGCCGTCTTCACCGAAACGGAGCGCAACCTTCTCGATAGCTCGACGCCAAAGTTGAGACGCGCGCCATCCCGCAACCTCGCATTCTATGTCAGAGCCGTCGCAAGGCTCGGAGGCTACCTGGACCGCGCGTCTGACCCACCACCCGGCACGACCGTCATATGGAGAGGAATGACGCGACTCGCCGATCTCGTTGAGGGAGCTCGAATCTCGAGGCCCCCAGCAGGCACTTGTGGGTAAGAGCAAGCCGGTGGGGGCCACCTTGCAGTGATCGGGTGATATTTTGAGATGGCACCGGTGCAAGCGCCGGTGTTTGCACCGGTACAAGGGACGGTGCGATGAGCCAGATCACGATAATTTCGGGGCCGGAGCGACGGCGGGTGTGGAGCGCGGAGCAGAAGCGGCAGTTGGTTGCGGCGATAGCAGTGCCTGGAGCGAACGTGGCGGAGATCGCGCGCCGTGCAGATCTGCGACCCAACCAGATTTACCGGTGGCGACGGCAGATGAAGCAGGCGGCGCAGGGCTTTGCCGAGGTGCAGGTGCAACCTGACGCCGTGGTGCCGATGGGTTCGGCGATCATTGTGGAGTTCGAGCGGGCGGTCGTGCGCATAGGTGGATCATGATGTGCTGAGGCCGCTTCTTGCTTTCAAGGGCGCCCCCTTGGACTGCCCACTATCGATAGAGAACTCAGGCAAGGGCCGCGATCCCGCCTGACTGGCAGCAGTCCCAAAATCAGCCTGAATTCAGACGTTTGCGATCTCAAGCGTCGCATACTTGATCGATCAGAAAATCGAGAAAGTCGGCAACTAAAAAGGTGTTGCCGACTCACCTGATGTAATATACTGATAACTTATAAGTATAAATGAGAGGGAGAGGTTATGACGTTGGGATCAGTGCGTCTATCGTACATGTTCACGGCCAGCATCTTGGGGCTAGTTGCGATACCGGGCCTTGCGAGTGCGCAGCAAAGCGAGGTCGCATCAACACCCCAGTCATCTGCTGACACGATTGCGGACATCGTGGTCACCGCCCAGAAGCGGGCCGAAAATGTCCAGCAGGTTCCGATATCGGTGACAGCGCTCGGTGGCGCGGCCCTCCAGGAGCGCTCGATCGCAAACATCGCTGCAGTCACTGCGATAACACCTAACGTAACCTTGGACGCGGGAACCCCTTTTTCGGGTTCGACGGCGGCACTCGGCGCATTTATCCGTGGCATTGGCCAGAATGATTTCGCGATCAATCTTGATCCAGGCGTCGGCATCTATCTTGACGGCGTGTACCTCGCCCGCACGGTCGGTGCGAATGTGGATCTGCCCGACGTTGAGCGCGTGGAAGTACTCAAGGGACCGCAGGGGACGCTTTTCGGCCGAAACTCGGTCGGCGGTGCGATCAGCGTGGTCACTCGGGCGCCATCGGACAAATTCTCTTTCCGCGGCAGCGTTACCACGGGAAGTTTCAACCGGCTTGACGCCGATGGATCGGTCGACTTGCCGATCTCAGATACAGTGACCTCGCTTGTGACTTTCTCGACGAAGTCACGTGATGGCTACGTCAAACGGGTTCCCTATCCAAGCACGGGAACCTTCGTGACGGAGCCTTTCGCATTCCGGCAAACAGCATTTGACAGCGCTGACCGGGAAGGTGGAGATGGTTCGCAAAGCTTGCGAGCGAAGATCCAGTGGAAGCCGAGCACGAGCTTCAAACTTACCCTCGCCGGGGATCATAGCCACATCGACCAGAGCGCGATCCCGAACGCGGTGTTGGGCGTGACACCAGGAGCGGGTGCATTCGCTGGGCTTGCGGCCAACAACATTCCCGGTACGGCGCTCGATCCGACGGGCGTTTCAGGCTTCAATTTCGCAGGGCTCTACAATTTCTGCATCGGTGCCACACCTGCTGCCATTGCCGAGCGGAATGCGCAGAATTTGTGCGGCGCGCGCGGTACGCCACTTGACCCCGTCTTCCTCGCCCCGCCTCTCGCAAGCGCCAACGTTGACGCTGACCCCAACAATAACCGTCTCCCCTGGGACAGCAGGTGGATCACGACAAATCCCGATCGCAGCTATGCGACAGGGAACAGTTTTTCGAAAATGAAAAGCTACGGATTGTCAGCGACGATCGACTTCTCGATCGCCGACAATCTCGATCTGCGGTCGATCAGCGGATATCGTCACCTGCGCTTCAACGCTGGCCTCGATGTCGACAATTCGCCAATCCAGATGCTGGAGGTCTCCCAGTCGATCAAGCAGCGGCAATTCAGCCAGGAGTTCCAGCTTATCGGCGATGGCTTCCAGGATAAGCTCCACTATGTCCTTGGTGCATATTATTTCGACGAGAAGGCGTCGGAAGACGATTTTGCAAACATCGCTCAGGGGCTCCTCCAGATCAATGGGCCATTGAGCATCAGGACGAAAAACTATGCGTTCTTTGGGCAGGCCGACTACAGACTGAGCGACCTGATCGGGTTCACATTAGGCGCGCGCTATACCCATGAGGACAAGGAGTTCGAAGCCGGCCAGCTCGATTTCAATGGGTTCAACTACAAGCTTTTCAACTGTATGACATATGGCGAGCCTTGCCAGTCAATCCTCGGCTTCCCAGTCGCAGGGCAGCCGTTGCGCTACTACATCGCCGATGTCCAAAAACAGACATTCAGTAACTTCTCCCCGAAGATCGGTGTGCAACTTCATCCCACGTCGGACATGATGATCTACGGCTCATTTTCCCAAGGCTATAAGACCGGTGGTTGGACGTCGCGGCTTTCGAACCCTCTGAATACCGCGCCTTCATTCGATCCGGAGAAGGCCACGACGTGGGAAGCCGGCATCAAGTCGTCCTGGCTCAATCGGCGTTTGCAGATCAATCTCTCCGCCTTCACGACCCGGTACAGTGGCATTCAGCTCAATTTCCAGCAGGGAGTCAGCCCGACGTTGCAGAACGCTGGGACGGCGCGGATCAAAGGCTTTGAGCTTGAGATGACTGCGCGGCCACTCCGGGGCCTCTCAATCAACACCGCGGTGGGGTATACGGACGCCAAGTATATTTCGGTCGAGCCCCAGTCGGTTGTCGTTCCCAGCGTTTACCAAGCCGGCATATTCACCGGGTCACCGCTTGCGAAGACACCCAAATGGAAAGTCAGTGTGAGCCCGCGGTACGAGTTTGAGCTCGGCGACCATGGTTCGGTCGTCATGCTAGTCGATTACAGCCGGACGTCGTCGATCTGGAACGATACCGAACGCACCTATCTGCTGCGGCGCCCTGCCACCGATACGCTCGGTGCCAGCGTCATGTATCGAGAGCCGGGGGACCATTGGACCGTGACGGTTGGTGGTACGAACATCACGAACGACCGGTTCGTCAGTAACGGCCTCGCGCAGGTTGCTGGTGGCCTTATTTATGGTGCTTATAACCGGCCGGCTGAGTGGTATGCGAGGCTGGGCGTCAAGTTCTGACGGGATAGCTGGACAAATGCGAAGTGGGGCGCGACTGCTGTCGCGCCCCTTTTTATTGTTCGTCAACATGATGATGTTCGAGCGACGAAAGGCTCAGTCAAGAATCTCATGATTAGTCGTGAAATTCGACGATCTCTGCCACTTCCAGAGCCTTATTCTTCAAGACCGTTTTCAGCAGACGAAGTAGCGTCTCACGCTCGCCCTTCTTCAAGCCTTGCGTGTAGAGCTGATCCAGCTCAAGAGCCCTGCTATTCATCTCAGCTACAAAAATGCGCCCTTTTTCGGTAAGCTCGAGACCCGTTGCTCGCTTGTCATCTTCTCTGCGAACCCTGTCCAATAAACCAGCCAGGGTGAGTTCCTTCACCAGCTTCGTCATGTTAGGTTCGCGAAAGCCGAGCAGGCTTGCGACAAAGCCTTGGCGCACGCCAGGGTTGGATCCGATGATTGCAAGGGCGGCGTAGCTTGGCGGGGTCAGTCCCACGTCCTTGAATTCGCGATAGAAAGCCCGGAAGGTCTGTAGTTGCGCAGCGCGCGCCAGGAAGCCAAACGTATCGCTCACGACCGATAGATCGCATTCTTCCTGCGGAGCGCCTCCCTCTGCCACCGAAATCCGGTTGCGTCGTTGCGCAATCCTTGCAGTTCTCATTCAAGATCCAACATTTTTTGCAGAGCCGTGGGCTCTTTGGGAAAAATTCTCGGAGAGATTTTGTCTCCCCTCCCGAAGGAGAATGCGTGACGAACGACATTGACACAAGCTCAATCCGAATATACTTATAAAACATAAGGACATTGGAAGGAGAGATGTCGTGGAAAAGCATGAGTCGCAGCCAATGCCGACGTTCCCGATGAACGCGTGGTATGTTGCTGGATGGGACTACGAGATCGAGCCCAAGCTCCTCGCGCGGCGTATCTGCGACAAGCCGGTCGTGCTGTATCGCTGTGCAGATGGCACGCCCGTTGCTCTCGAGGACGCGTGTTGGCACCGGTTCCTGCCCCTGTCGGCGGGCAGCCTCAACGGCGATCAGGTAAAGTGCGGCTACCATGGCCTCGTTTTCAATCGTCAGGGTCGATGCACGCATATGCCCTCGCAAGAGACGTTGAACCCTTCGGCGTCCGTGAAGACCTATCCACTGGTCGAGCGTCATCGCTTCGTCTGGATCTGGATGGGTGATCCTGCGCTTGCAGACCCGGACCTGATCCCGAACCTGTTCCAGAACCAGGATGACAAGTGGGCCGGCGACGGCGGGGTAACCGATCTCGCCTGTGATTATCGTCTGCTCGTCGACAATCTGATGGACCTTACCCACGAGACGTTCGTGCATGGATCGAGTATCGGCAACGATGCTGTCGCGGAAAGCCCGTTCACGGTGAGACATGACGACGCCGCGGTCTATCTGACCCGGTGGATGGTGGGGATCGAGCCCCCGCCGTTCTTCAAGAAGCAGCTGGGCAAGCCGGGTGATGTCGACCGGTGGCAGATGATCACCTTCCGGACGCCAAGCACGGTCACGATCGATGTTGGCGTCGCGCCCACCGGCACGGGCGCACCCGAAGGCGACAGGAGCCAGGGGCTGTCCGGGTTCGTCATTCATACGGCAACGCCGGTCAATGCAACGACATGTAGGTATTTCTGGGCGTTTCTGCGCGACTACAAGCTCAATGACCAGAAGCTAACCACGGTATGGCGTGAATCGGCGCGTTCGATCTTCGGCGAGGACAAGACTGTGCTCGAGCTGCAGCAAAAGGCCGTCGATGAATTTCCGGAGCGGGAGTTCTACTTCTTGAACATCGACGGCGCCGCAATGTGGGCGCGCCGCAAGATCGATCGCGCCATCGCCGCTGAA
This sequence comes from Sphingobium sp. JAI105, assembly GCF_015752145.1. Taxonomy (NCBI): domain Bacteria; kingdom Pseudomonadati; phylum Pseudomonadota; class Alphaproteobacteria; order Sphingomonadales; family Sphingobiaceae; genus Sphingobium; species Sphingobium sp. JAI105. The sequence continues at coordinate 225,943 of NZ_JADOUC010000001.1, forward strand.
CATGGCCCTCAAACGCCATTTGCAGTCGCCGCCGAATAAGCGCGAACGGCCCCTTCAAAAAGAGCACCCGTGATGGATTGGAATGAAGTCATCATCCGTGATGCGCGGCCGCTTTGCGCCGAAGTCATGTCGATCGAACTGGAATATGACGAGCGTTTGCCTGCTTTCGACCCGGGCAGCCACATCGACGTGCGCGTGGAGATTGCCGACCGTCAGGAAGTGCGATCCTATTCGGTAGTTGAGAGGCTGTCCGACACCAGCCTCCGGGTCGCCGTGCGTCGTCTTGAAAATGGTCGGGGTGGGTCGCGCTATATGCACACCCTTGCTAGCGGGCATCGTCTCATGGCGACTCTGCCATCCAATCATTTCTCGCTCGGCTTCGAGGCACCGTTCGTGCTGCTCCTGGCCGGCGGCATCGGCATCACGCCGCTGATCGGCATGGCGCGGGCATTGCGCCGGCATCACGTGCCGTTCCGCTTCGTCTACCTTGGACGCAGCCGATCGGGGATGCCGTTTCTGGACGACCTCGCCTCGGAGTTCCGCGACGATTTTCTCGCATCGATCGACGAGGAAACTGGCGTCGCCGACCTGTCCAACCTGGTCGCGGATCTCCCGCTAAACGCGGAAGTCTACATGTGCGGCCCAGGCCCGATGATGGAAGGGGTCCGATCCATTTGGGCATCGGCTGGGCGGCCGGCCGAGCGGCTGCGGTTCGAGACCTTCGGCAATATGGGTGGCGCTCCGGCTCAGCCGTTTCGCGTCGTCCTGCCGCAGCACGGTCTTGATCTGATCGTTCCGGCTGATCGCACGCTTCTGGACATTCTCGACGAGGCTGGCGCCGACCCGATTTTCAACTGCCGGCGTGGCGAATGCGGCTTGTGTGCGGTCGATGTCGTCTCGCTGGACGGTACCATCGACCATCGTGACGTCTTTTTCAGCGAGCGCGAACGGCAGGAGGCCAAGCACTTCTGTTCCTGCGTGTCGCGCGTGACCGGCACGGTCACTATCGAAATTCCATGAGGATCGAGCGATGACGACTTCGACCGGCCTTGCTGTCCCCAATGAGGATCGCAAAACTTACTATGACGCTCTCGACGGCGAGCATCTGGGTCCGCTCTGGGAATCGCTGAAGGGCCTTGTACCCAGTGAGCCGCGCCCCAAAGCGGTCCCCCATGCTTGGCGCTACGCGCAGGTTCGGCCGCGCCTCCTCGAAGCCGGATCGTTGATCACGGCGGAAGAAGCGGAAAGACGGGTGCTCGTGCTGCAGAACCCCGGCCTGCCCGGCGCGTCGCAGATCACGGACACCATCTACGCTGGACTGCAGCTGATCCTTCCGGGTGAAATTGCGCCAGCCCATCGCCACACCCAGTCAGCCCTGCGCTTTGTGATCGAAGGGCAGGGGGCGTTCACTGCCGTCGATGGCGAGCGCACGACGATGCATCCGGGCGATTTTATCATCACGCCAGCCTGGACCTGGCACGATCATGGTCATGATGGTGACGAGCCTGTCGTGTGGATGGATGGTCTCGACGTTCCCCTCGTCCGGTTCCTGGGCACTGGCTTTCGCGAAGAATATAATGATCGCGCCCATAGCCTAATGCGTCCGGAAGGCGACGCGGATGCACGCTACGGTGCCGGTCTGCTGCCGATCGACCTCAAGCCGCAGGCGACGTCGCCGATCTTCAATTACCCTTATGCCAGAACGCGGGAATCGCTCGAGACGATCTCTCGCACCGGCGAGCCCGACCCTTATTTTGGTTTCGCGCTCCGCTATGTAAACCCTACGACTGGGGATTGGGCGATACCGACCATTGCTGCGAGCATGCGGCTTCTACCCGCGGGATGCTCGACCAAGAGCTATAAATCCAGCGACGGGGCTGTCCTGGTCGTCGTCGAGGGGCGCCTGCGCGCCACAGTCGGAGACGCCCGCTTCGAACTCGGAGCAAAGGACATCGTCGCCATCCCAGGCTGGACGACCCATCAATTCGAAGCGTCCGAAGACGCCGTTTTCTTCGTTTATTCCGATCGACCGGTTCACGAAAAACTCGGCCTCTGGCGCGAATTCAGGGGCTAGAAGACATGAAAATCTGTCGTTTCAATCATGATCGCATCGGTGTCGTTCAGGGCAATGCCGTTCACGACATCACCGATCTGTTCGATCGGACTATGAGCTGGCCTGCTGAGCCTGGCGATGCGATTATCGCCCAGCTCGGCGCCGTGCTCGAATCCGGGATCGATATCGATGTCAGGCCTTCGTTGGATCTTTCGACCGTGGTTCTGGAAAGCCCGGTCGCGCGCCCCCACAAGATTATGGGTGCGCCGGTCAACTATCATGCTCACATCGAGGAAGCCAACGCCGACCCCGAGATCAACGCGGGAAAAACATTCACCACGCTTGAGGCATATGGTCTGTTCCTGAAAGCGAACAGCAGTCTCATCGGGCCGAATGAACCCTTCAGGGTAGCGTTTGCGGATCGCCGCACGGATCACGAAATCGAACTTGTGATCGTGATCGGCAAGACCGCCCGGCATGTACCGCGCGAAAAGGCGCTCGACTATGTTGCGGGATACACAGCCGGACTGGACATGACAGTTCGCGGCAAGGAAACGCCTTGCTATCGCAAATCCCCGGACGGCTATTGCGTACTGGGGCCATGGTTGGTCACGCCCGACGAGATTGGCGATCCCGACGATCTGGCACTGAGCCTCAAGGTCAACGGCGATACGAAGCAGGAGGCGCGAACCAGCCTGCTCATTCTCGGCGTCGCGCGACTGATTGAATATGCCAGTGCGCTGTATACGCTGCACCCGGGCGACGTAATCATGACCGGAACCCCCGCCGGTGTCGGTCCAGTCGAGCCCGGCGACGTGATCGACGCTTCGGTCGAGAACATCGGAAGTCTGCGCATTTCTATCCTGCCTGCTCTGCTCGACGGAAAGGCGGCCTGAGGTGCGAGAGTTCCGTTATTCCCGGCTGCTCCAGTGGAGCGAGTGCGATCCCGCCGGCATCATCTTCTTTCCGCATTACGCAGGATGGATGGTCGAGGGGGTCAATATGATGTTCCTAGCTTTCGGGGTCGATCCCACGGCTACGACGGAGACGGGCCAGCGGGGATTGCCGTCGACGGGTTATTCCATGAACTTCCACAGCCCGGCCATCCTGCATGACACGCTCATCCATGAGATAAAAGTCAGCAAGATTGGCACCAAATCAGTCTCGTTCGAGCATCGCTTTCTCAGGGACGAGGTCTGCCTTGCAGATGCCGCAGAAACGCGGATCTGGATTGAGAAGACGGCGGCAGGAATGCGCTCCCAGCCAATACCAGACGAGGTGCGGGCAGAACTCGAGAGCGAGGCGCCGCTTCGGCATCCGCTCGATAGAATTGAACGACCGGTTTCTTGAGAGGACAACAGATGTCGAACCGTAAAGTGATTGTCACCGTCGCGCCAACCGGCGGTATGGCTAAGAAGGCGCAGAACCCGAACCTGCCGACGCAGCCGGAGGAAATCGCAGAGTCGATCTTCAAGTCGTGGAAGGCTGGCGCATCCATCGCGGCCATTCACGCGCGTCGGCCGGACGATGAGGCAACCTGTAACGCTGGCATTTATCGCCGGATCAACGAGCTTGTGCGCGAGCGCACCAACATCATCACCAACAATTCCACGGGCGGCGGTGTCGACGGAGACATCATGGTCGAGCGCCCCGATGGTCTTTGGGAAGCGAATTTCGAAGAGCGTATCAAAGGGCTCGACGCTGGTGCCGAAATGGCGACGTTCGACGGCTTCACCGTTTGCGCCACGTTCAACGGACGCGACATGCTGGTGCCGACGAGCCCGTCGCAATGTGACCGCATGGCCGAAATCTTCACCGAGCGGCAGATCAAGCCGGAATGGGAAGTGTTCAACCCCGCACACATCATGCAGGATATGACCCGGTTGATTGCCAAGGGCTTCGACAAGCCTCCCTATTACGTCAACATCGTGCTTGGCGTGGATCGCGGCTTCCAGGGCGCGATGCCGTACAGCAATGACATCCTGTCGCAGATGGTCAAGCTTCTGCCGCCGCAGGCAATCTGGTGCGTGTCTGCAGTAGGTAATGCGCAGGTTCCCGCGACGACCCAGGCCTTGCTGCTCGGCGGACACGTCCGCGTCGGTCTCGAGGATAACCTGATGTATAGCAAGGGCGTCCATGCGACCAACGAGATGCAGGTAGAGCGACAGATCCGTATCATGAGCGAGCTCGGGATGGAGCCAGCTTCGCCAGGCGAGGCACGCGAGATGATCGGCCTGCCGGCGCGCAACTGATGACCCAGCAGCCGTTCCTTCCAATCGCATCCATTCGCACCGTCGGCCTCGCAGGAGCAGGTGCCGTGGGCTATGGCTGGGCAGCGTTGCTGCTCGCCAGAGGCTATTCGGTGCTGGCGAGCGACCCGGCAGCGGGTGCGGAGGAACGGCTTCGCTCGGCAGTCAACGAGCGTTGGCCCGCATTGGTAGCGATGGGCCTGGCAAAGGGAAGCCCTCCCGTCGAACGCCTTGCCTTTGCTGGCTCGCTTGCTGAGATGGCGGCGCGATCGGACCTGGTCCAGGAAAACGCGCCTGAGGATCCCGGCATCAAGAGCGGCATCGTCGCTGAGATTGATGCTCATCTTCCTGCCGACCGCCTGATACTTTCGAGCAGTGGCGGACTGCCGCCGACACAGTTACAGTCATATTGCCAAGCGCCGGAGCGACTCCTGGTCGGGCACCCGTTCCATCCAGCGCACATCATCCCTCTCGTTGAGGTCGTGCCAGGAGAGGCGACAGTTCCCCAAGCGGTTGATCTTGCCCTGTCGTTTTACAGGGACTTGGGCAAACGACCGATATTGGTGAAACGGGAGATGGTAGGTCACCTGGTAAACCGCCTCCAGTTCGCGCTGTTGCGAGAGGCGAGCTTTTGCCTTGCGGAGGGGGTCGCCAGCGCGAGCGATATCGATGGGGCTGTCCGATGGGGCTTGGGCGCCCGTTGGGCGCTGATGGGTAGTCTCATGACCTGGAACCTTGCTGGAGGTGAGGGGGGGCTGGAGAGCCTGCTCGATCGCTTTGCAGGTGATGTACAGCGCTGGTGGGATGCCCTGGCGTCCCCGAGCCTGACTCCGGAAGTTCGCCGAGCGCTGATCGAGGGTGCCGACGAATTGAAAATGAACATGTCAAACACAGAGTGGGCGGACTGGCGAGACAAGACGCTGATCGCGTTCGCGCGCTTTGGAGAGGATCACCCGTTCCCGGGAGACCCTAAGTCGGAAACGCCGCCACTGTCGCCCATGGCCGATCAGGCGAAGAGGATGATCCAGGAATGAATGATACCGAATATGGGCAGCAGGCTGCCATATTGTTGCGCCAGATCGAAGCGATCCCCAGCTATGGTGCCCTGAAGGCAGCTGTCGACGACGAGGAGGCAATCGCCTCGGATAGCCTGTCGATGATCCTTGAGGCAGCGGGGCGGTTCGCTGAAGAAGTGCTGTTCCCGGTCAACCGCAATGGTGACGCGGAGGGGTGCCGGATCGTCGATGGCAGGGTCAAGACGGCGACCGGTTACAAAGAGGCATGGACGCAGTTCGTTGAGCAGGGTTGGAACGCCGTCGATCAACCGGTCGAATATGGCGGTCAGGGATTGCCGTCGTTTGTGAACGTCGCGTGCCGGGAAATGTTTGATCGCGCGTGCATGGCTTTCGGCATGATTGCAGGTCCCCAGCGTGCGGCGACCCTCGTGTTGCAGGCATTCGCAGAGCCGGAATTGCGTGACGAATGGATCACCAAGTTCGTCGAAGGCAAGTGGTCTGCATCAATTGGCATCTCCGAGGCCGATGCGGGATCCGATGTGGGGCGAATCCGGACGCGCGCGACGCCGCTGGCCGATGGCAGCTGGCAGATCGATGGCGAAAAGATGTGGACCTCGTTCGGCGATAACGACATGGTCGAGCGGATCGGGTGCATGCTACTCGCACGCACTCCAGACGCGCCGCCGGGTACTGCAGGGCTAAGCCTCTTCCTTGTTCCTAATGTCGTACAGGGCACTGATGGCGGCTGGATTCCGAACGGCGTCTTCGTACGCCGGCTTGAGGAAAAGCTGGGACTGCATGGCTCGCCGACATGCGCGATGGGATTCGAGGGCGCGAAAGGTCAGTTGATCGGCACGATCAACCGCGGCGTGTCGCAGCTTTTTGTGATGATCCAAAACATGCGTGTCCTGGTCGCCATCGAAGGTGTCGGCATGGCTTATGGAGCTGCGAAGGTGGCTCACGGATATGCGCTGGAGCGGCGTCAGGGCGGCGATCCGCGCAAGCCGCCCGTCGCGATCTCGCAGCATGCCGAAATTCAACGCTTGCTTCTCAACATGCACAGCCGCGTGGAGGTTCTACGCGCGCTCGTGCTGGAGCAGGCTCTCCGGCTCGATCTGATGCCGTATCAGGCGGAAACCGAGCGTACGGAGTCGAATAACATCGTTCAGTGGCTGCTTCCGATTTTGAAGGCGTGCTGTTCTGAAGCCGGGTTTGACGTTCCCAACGACGCTATCCAGATTCTCGGTGGCGCAGGGTACACGCGTGAGTGGCCCGTCGAACAATGGCTGCGCGATGCCCGCATGATGTCTATTGCGGAGGGCGCCTCGGGCATCCAGGCTCTTGATCTCCTGCATCGGCGCTTGTGGCGGGACAATGGTGCGGGACTTGCCAGCTTCCTGGCCGCCGCGCGCGAAGAGGTCAGTGCAGGCAATGAAAGTTGGGCCGAGCCCGCCTTGATGGCTCTGGACCTCCTGCACCGCACTGCAGACAAACTCATCGCGATGAAAGAGACGCCGCTGGAAGCAGAGGCAGGCGCTACCGCTTTCCTGCGGCTGGCAATGCTTGCCGCCACCGGCTGGAGTGCAGTTCGGCTGGCGCGACTTTCCGGCGATCCGATCGCGGACCGGCTTTCAGCTGCCGGTCGTTATTGGCTTTCCGATCTTGAAGCGCGTTCGGAGCGTGAGCGGGCGGAAGTTTTACTGGGGGCAGGGCGACTCGCTCTGTTTGAAGCACTATGAATCAGACAATTCAGGAGAAGACCATGAGCGGGGCACAGGAAATCACCTTCCAGATCGAAGGCGACATCGCGTTGATTGGCATCGACCGCCCCTCCAAGCGCAACGCCATGCGCCAGGATATGTTTGAGCAGGTCGGCGAGTTTGTCGACCAGGCGCAGAAGGTCGCGAAGGTCGGGATCATCTTCGGGCATGGCGGGCATTTCTCGGCAGGGCTCGATCTGGGTGAGCACAAGGAGCGATCGCCCATCGACACATTGCACGCCTCGCGCGCGCAGGGTGCGATCATGAACAAGATGGAGCAGGGAAATATTCCCTGGATCGCGGCGCTCAGTGGCGCCACCATTGGAGCAGGTCTTGAGCTTGCTGCTTCCACACATATTCGCATTGCCGATGAAACGACGTTTTTCGCGCTGCCCGAAGGCAGGCGGGGCATCTATGTCGGCGGAGGCGCATCGGTGCGCGTCGCTCGGCTGATCTCGGCAGCGCGGATGATGGACATGATGCTCACCTCGCGTGTCATGAATGCTGCCGAGGCGGTGGCTGCAAATGCCGTGCAGTATATCGTGCCGGAGGGCAACTCACTGGCCAAGGCCCGTGAGATCGCGGGTCTGATTTCTGAGAACTCCTCGGTGTCGAACTATGCCATCATCAATACTTTAGCGCGTATTCAGGATATGAGCCATGATGATGGTCTGTTCGTCGAATCCATCATGGCGGCGCTCGTCCAGTCGAGTCCTGAAGCTCAGTCAGGACTAGCCGACTTCCTCGAAAAGCGCGCCCGTCGCCTCGACACGCCGCCGTCTCGCTGATCTGGAGTTGCAGACTATGGGCTCCACGCAAGCCATCAACTGGGATGAAGCAAAGGACTTTGGCGACGTCATAACGATGGCCGCCGAAGTTTTTGGTGAGAAGATTGCTTTCCGAGATCGCCATCGGGACATCAGCTTCTCTGAATTTCGGGCGGAGGCCAACGCGATAGCCGCTGCGCTGATCGAGCAGGGGCTCGTAGCCGGGGACCGTGTAGCCATCCTTGCATTGGGGCGCATCGAGTCCGCTGTCCTGCTGGCGCTCTGTACAGCGGGCCTTATCCCGGTTCCGTTGAACTCGCGATTGTCGTCAGCGGAGCTCGCCCGCCTGGTTCAGGACTGCAAACCTCGCGCCCTGTTCTACGAAAGCGCCTTTCAGGAGAGCATTGCCGCTATTGAAGAGGAGTTCGTGGATGGACCGCGAATGTTCGTCATCGATCCGCATGACGCGAGCCCGGGCAGTTATGCCGGTCTCGTGAACTTAGGAGCAGGCGTGGCGCCGGCAGGGGACCCTTCCGGTGACGATCCCTGCTGCCTGCTTTATACAAGTGGGACCACGGGTGCGCCAAAAGGAGTGCTCCTTCCTCACGCCGGTGCAGTCGCCAACTGTCGGGATATTGCGCGAGCCGCGTTCGACTTCACGCCTGACGACGTCACGTTGATGGCCATGCCGCTTTTTCATGTGGGTGGCATCTGGTACTATATGTTTCCCAGTTTTGCGTCCGGCTGCACGACTATTATCCGCGAACGCTTCGATCCGGATGATGTGGTTGCGTCTATGGCGGCCGAAGGGGTGACCAATATCCACATCGTGCCGACAATGCTTGGGGATATTCTGACTCGGCCGATGCTGGCAGAGGCAGCCGCGAAGTTGCGGTTGATCGTCTATGCTGGCTCGTCGATGCCGAGCGACCTGCTCCATCGTGCTATGCAGGCGCTACCGGCTTGCGAGTTTGCGCAGGCATATGGATCGACAGAGGGCGGCACGATCACGGCGCTGAGCCCGTCTGATCACCGCAAAGCGGTGATGGATCCGGTGTGGGCGCACCTGCTGCGTTCCTGCGGCCGTCCCATCGGCGATGTAGAAATTCGGATCGAACCGGAAGATGACCGTAGCTCCGAACCATTAGGCGAAATTCTTATCCACAGTTCCAAGCTGATGACGGGATACTGGCAGAGGCCGGAGGCGACCGCCGAGAAGCTAATAGACGGATGGCTCCAGACAGGTGACGTCGGCCATATAGACAAGCACGGCTACCTTTACATTGTCGACCGCAAGAACGACATGATCATCAGCGGTGGCGAAAACGTCTTTCCTTTCGAAGTGGAAGAAGTGCTTTGTTCGCATCCAGCTGTTGCAGAGGCCGCAGTTTTCGGCGTGGCTGACCCCCGCTGGGTTGAGCGGTTGGTTGGCGCGGTTGTCCTTCATTCGGCCCAGGTCGCCGAACCTGCAGAGATAATCGCTTTCGCCAGGCAGAGATTGGCGGGGTACAAAACACCGAAGTCGTTACTGATCCTGCCTTCGCTTCCCCGAAATGCTGTAGGAAAAATACTTCGTAAAGAACTACGATTAGAATACGCTGATCTAATATGAAACGACGCGCTCTAGGGTCAGGACTCGTTGATCAAAGCCAGAAGATGACGGTCGCGGCGAGGGCGATGGCGGAGAAGAAGGCGGTTGGGCACCGGTCGTAACGTGTAGCGACCCGCCGCCAGTCCTTGAGGCGTCCGAACATGATCTCGATGCGGTTGCGGCGTTTGTAGCGGCGCTTGTCGTATTTTACGGCTTTGTTCCGGGATTTCCGGCCCGTGACCTGCATCCCGGATCTTGGACCGTTTGGAGCTGGGAAATTCCAGTTATGAATGGAGGGCCAGGAGACGGAGTGATCGATGAAGAGGTCGAAGTTTTCGGAGGCGCAGATTGCCTTCGTTCTGAAGCAGGCTGAGGATGGGACATCGGTCGGCGAGGTGTGCCGCAAGGCAGGGATCAGCGAAGCGACGTTCTACAATTGGCGTAAGAAGTACGCAGGTCTGATGCCGTCGGAGATGAAGCGGTTGCGTCAGCTCGAGGAGGAAAATGCCAAGCTGAAACGCCTGGTGGCGGATGAGAACGGCGGTGGAATACTCGGCCACGGTAGCGGCGGGATAGGTCCGCTGCGGGCGGCGTAAAAGTCGTCCACCTTGAAGCCTTTCTGCTTGGCAGGGAGGACTGGGGATTTTCAGCGTGGAACTCTATCTGAAGGTACGTCTGGCTTGTGCGGAAGGGCTGAGCCAGCGGAGCGCTGCAAAGCGTTTCAATGTGTCGCGCGACACGGTGCGCAAGATGTTGTCTTACTCGTCGCCCCCGGGTTACCGGCGCCAGACGACGCCTGCCCGTCCAAAGCTGGACGGGTTCATCGCGACCATCGATGACTGGCTTGATGGGGACCGTGGCGTTCCGCGCAAGCAGCACCATACGGCGAAGCGGGTTTTCGACCGCCTGCGCCAAGAGCATGGGTTCACCGGCGGCTATACGATCATCAAGGATTACATCCGGGAGCGAGAGCAGCGCAGCCGGGAGATGTTCGTGCCGCTGGCCCACCCGGCGGGCGATGCGCAGGCCGATTTCGGGGAAGCGTTGGTGGAGATTGGCGGGGTTACGCAGAAGGCGCACTTCTTCGTGCTGGATCTGCCGCACAGTGACGGGTGCTACGTCCGGGCGTATCCGGCTGCCGTGGCCGAAGCCTGGGTCGACGGTCACGTCCATGCTTTCGCCTTTTTCGGCGCGGTACCCCGCTCAATCGTCTACGATAACGACCGCTGCCTGGTGGCGAAGATCCTGCCCGACGGTACGCGCAAGCGCGCATCGCTGTTCAGCGGGTTCCTGTCTCATTACCTGATCCGCGATCGCTACGCGCGCCCAGGCAAGGGGAACGAGAAAGGCAATGTGGAAGGGCTGGTCGGCTATTGCCGGCGCAACTTCATGGTGCCGATCCCGAAGTTTGAGACCTGGGAGGCGTTCAACCTGTGGCTCGAGGAGCAGTGCCGCAAACGCCAGAGCGACAAGCTGCGCGGGGAGAGCGAGACGATCGGCGAACGCCTGGTGCGTGATCTGGCCGCGATGCAGCCCCTTCCAGCTTCGCCCTTCGAGGCTTGCGACCAGACCAGCGGACGTGTCTCGTCACAGTCCCTGGTGCGTTACAAGACCAACGACTACTCGGTGCCGGTGGCTTGGGGGCATCAGGAAGTCTGGGTCCGGGGTTATGTCGATGAGGTGGTGATCGGCTGCCGCAGCGAGGTCATCGCCCGGCATCCTCGTTGCTGGCAGCGCGAGGAGGTCATCTTCCAAGCACTCCATTATCTCCCGCTGATCGAGCAAAAGATCAATGCGCTGGATCAGGCGGCGCCGCTACAGGGATGGCAATTACCCGAGGTGTTCGAGACGCTGCGCCGATTGATGGAAGCGCGCATGCACAAGCACGGCAAGCGCGAGTATGTGCAGGTGCTGCGCCTGCTGGAGAGCTTCGATATCGCCGATCTCCAGGCGGCCGTTGAGCACGCCGTCGATCTGGGCGCCATCAGCTTCGATGCCGTCAAGCACCTGGTCCTGTGCCGGGTGGAGCGTATACCGCCCAGGCTGGACCTGGACATCTATCCCTTCCTCCCCAGGGCAAAGGTCGAGAAGACTATTGCCAGAGCCTATCTGACCCTGCTGTCTGACGGGCAGAAGGCAGCATGAGCGGCCAGCCTCCCGAGATCCTGCTCGCCCACCATCTCAAGGCGCTCAAGCTGCCCACCTGCCTTCGTGAGCATGAGAAGCTGGCCCGGCAATGCGCCGCCGAAGGCGTCGACCATATCCGCTTCCTCGCCCGGCTCATCGAGATGGAGATGATCGACAGGGAGCGTCGCATGGTGGAGCGGCGCATCAAGGCGGCGCGCTTCCCCGCCGTCAAAAGCCTCGACAGCTTCGACTTCACCGCCATCCCCAGGCTCAACAAAATGCAGGTGCTCGAGATGGCGCGATGCGAATGGATCGAGCGCCGTGAGAACGGCATCGCTCTGGGTCCATCGGGCACGGGCAAAACGCATATCGCTATTGGGCTCGGATTGGCAGCATGCCAGAAGGGGCTGTCCGTCGGCTTCACCACTGCGGCCGCCCTGGTCAGCGAGATGATGGAGGCCCGTGACGAGCGACGCCTCCTGCGCTTCCAGAAACAGATGGCGGGATACAAGCTGCTCATCATCGACGAACTCGGCTTCGTGCCACTCTCCAAAACCGGCGCTGAATTGCTGTTCGAGCTGATCTCACAGCGCTACGAACGCGGCTCGACTTTCATCACCAGCAACCTGCCCTTTGACGAATGGACCGAGACCTTCGGATCCGAGCGTCTTACCGGCGCGCTGCTGGACCGGCTAACCCATCACGTCAGCATTCTGGAGATGAATGGCGAGAGCTACCGTCTCGCCCATAGCCGCGCCCGCAAGGCCAAAAGCAACCCCTGAAAATCAGGCCAACGCCCGGGGGAGTGGCCCTCGGGCTACGCCCTCACGCCACTCCCCCGGGCGCGCGCCACAATGGCCTGGTTTTACTCCGCCCCGTGGCCGACTTTTGCGCCGCCGTTGACAGGCTGGTCCGGGGTTGCTTTCTTGCTCCGGGGTTTGCGCGTCGATTTCAGCGGCTGTGCTGCCGGTTCGCTCGCGGGGCTATGTCTCGGCTTGCGTCCAAGTCCGATTTTATGAGCGAGTGTTCGCCGCTGCTGGGCATAGGACGCAGCCACCATCGGATAATCCCTCGGCAGGTCGAAAGCCTCCCGATAGGTTTCGGGCGTATAGCCGTTGAGCGAGAGATGCCGCTTGAGCATCTTATAGGCTTTGCCGTCGATCATGCTGACGAGGTGATCGGGCTTGATCGACGCGCGGATGGAAACGGCGCCCTTGGACTTTTCGTCCTCGGGCGCAGTCGGAGCGCCCAAAGCGCTCAGCGCACCATAGACAGCTTCGATCAGGCCCGGAACGTCGCTGGCCGATACGCGGTTGTGGCTGACATGCGCGGATATGATTTCGGCGGTGAGGGTGATCAGCATTTCGGTTTCAGCGGCCACAAGTGTCTCCATTTGGGAGTCGCTCGTAACGGCAACGCAGGCAAGGCGCCATCTTCATGATGCCTGTCTTTCTGTCTGAACAGGTCAGGTCGACACGCATAAGGGGTTTGGTCTCAGGGGAGGGCTGTCAAGCTGCTCTCTGTTATCATGCTGGACCGCTATTGTTGGCGTGAGGCAGGGCCGTGGCGATACTGTTCTCAAGGGGCGCCTCCGGCCGTTGGCCGCATCGCGCTCTGCTCCGCCGCTAGAGGGCGGCTCCGTCGAGCCGGCTGTGCCGTCTCGATCCTGGCGGACGACGATCGCTGGCGCAGGAATTAGGGGTTGGACGGCGTGTTCGGGCGGGCGGCGACTTGGTCGATGGGACCGGATTGACAGCTACGCTAAGGAATCGCGCTAATGCGCGATGGGTCATCTTGGAGCCGGTGATCGCCTCGCGCCCTGCGCCGTCTCCCAGCGTCCCTGGCGTGCCGCACCGATTTTCAGCGGAAAGAATTGCGTCGGAAGCAAGCTTCGCTAGGCGAAATCGGGCCGGCTTTGTGTCGGTCGCCAGCGGCTGCGCCGGCCCGATTTCACCAAGCTGCGCATAAACCTTCCTCCCGTGCTTCTTGCCGCCAAGAAATCGGCACGGCCCTTGGGACCCTGCGAGGACGGCTCCGGGTGCGATGGGATCAGGGGGGGGCTCCGCTCCCGATTCCAGTCGAAGCGGGATCGCCCGCGTCACGCGGCCGATGCGTCTTCGTTCTTTGCTGGGCCGCTGGTCGCGGCCCCTGGCTGATGCTCGGACTCACCAGGTGCGATGGGTTTCTGTCAAGAAAACAATATATTATCTCGAATACCGGTAATACTGTATAAGTATAACTGTCAGAGGGAATGAGGAAATTCCTATGGCAAGACAGTCAAATTGCAATATTGGAGCCATTGTCATGAATATCGGAGAACTTGTTCGCAGCGATGCAGGCACCGTCACCGGTTACATCGCCGAGGCCAGCTTTGATTTCGATGCCATCTTTCTTGAAAAGGTCGCATCGGACAATCCCCGCGCCCCGCTCTTCAACATGATGACCAAGAGCCCACGTGGGCGCGACGTGCGTCTGGGGTCGATCTGGGAACGCGCCGCCAAGGAGACCGGCGAAGTCTATTTCAGCGGTTATATCGATACCGCCAAGTCCGGCTTCGTACCGATCCGCCTCTTCCGCTCGCGCCAGAATGAGGGCGTGTGGAACGTCGTGCGCCAAACGGCCCGGCGGCGGAGCAGGGAGGCAGAGGATATTCGCTTGCCCGAACAGGGGGAGCCGGGCGGGAGTGGTTATCACTTTGCCGACAATACCGACTGATATGCTTGCGGGGAGCGCCATGCTCCCCCGCCTTTCCTGACATCGCAAGAAGGAGCCTTTGCCATGACGAAGGAAGCTGCGCGTCGCGCGCGCGGTGGCGATCCGCCGCGTGCTCGCGACATCTACGCCGACACGACCGCGAAGATCATCGCCGGGCTTGAGCAAGGTTGTGCGCCTTGGGTGCAGCCATGGGATAGTAGCGTCTGCGCGGGACCGGGCCTTCCGGTCAATGCGCTGACCCGCCGTCGCTACTCCGGCATGAATATTCTCTTGCTGTGGGGCGCGGCGATCGCGGGCGGCTTTGCGTCCCAAAGCTGGCTCACGTTCAAGCAGGCGATCGAGGCGGGCGGTCATGTCCGCAAGGGCGAGAAGGGCACGACCGTTGTCTTTGCCGACCGTTTCATTCCCGAAGTGGAGAAGGCGCGCGCCGCGCAAACCGGTGAGGACGCCCGCGCGATTCCCTTCCTCAAAACCTATACTTTGTTCAATCTTGCGCAGTGCGAGGGCTTGCATCCTGGCCTTGGGGAGGGGCCAGTGCCGCTGCCGCCGCGCGAGATCATCCCCCATGCCGAGGCGCTGATCGTGGCGACGGGCGCGGACTTTCGCATCGGCGGCGACAAGGCCTATTATGCGCCGGGACCGGACTATATTCAGGTGCCGCCGCAGTCTGCCTTCCGCGAACAGATCAACTATTACCGGACCTGTTTCCATGAACTTGGCCATTATGCCGAGCTCCGAGTTATGCCGCATGGCCTTTCAGAATGGTGATTTTCCGTGGGTTAGCCATGCGGCGGTTCGGCATAATCAGAGGGCCTCGAGCCAGGCGAGAAGCTCGTCGTCAGGGCGGAACCTGCCGGGTCGAGTTTCTGGCGCAGCAACACTGGCCAGTGCCTTTTCCTTCAGCCGCATGTCCGCATGGATATAGATTTGCGTCGTCTCGACGGATTCATGACCGAGCCAGAGCGCAATGACCGACTGATCAACGCCATGGTGAAGCAGTTCCATAGCGGTGCTGTGGCGCAGGGTATGCGGGGTCACCCGCTTACTGGCGAGGCTTGGGCAGGAGCGCGCGGCGATCAGACAATGTTTGCGGACCAGATGTTCGAGGGCATCACGCGAGAGTGGTTCGCCACGGATGGAAGGGAACAGCGGCCCATCATCATCGCTGCGCCATTCTTTCAACCAGTTCTGCAGGACCTTGGCGGTATCCCGACGAAGCGGCGTGCAACGTTCCTTGCGACCTTTGCCCAGACAGCGGACGTGCGCACCGGTGCCGAGGACGACATCCCTGCGGCGCAGACCGGTCAGTTCCGATGCCCGCAGGCCTGTTTGCAGGGCGACCAGCAGCAGGATGTGATCACGCCGACCGGTCCAGGTCGAACGGTCGGGCGCGGCCAGCAAAGCCGCGATCTCGGGTCCGTCGAGGAACGTGATGCTTCTCGTCACATAGCGCTTGTCAGGCAGAGCGAGGATTCTCTGGCAGTGCAGCAGCCACTCCGGCTCGTTCATGGCCACGTAGCGGAAGAAGGACCGGATGGCGGCAAGCCGCGTATTGCGGCTTCGCGCGCCATTGCCTCGCGCTGTTTCGATATGGATGAGGAAGTCGCCGATCACGTCGGCATCAAGATCGGCGATGCCGAGGCCCGTCGGCGGCTTTCCCGATCGTGCGGCAGCAAAGCGAACCAGAAGCCGGAACGTATCGCGGTATCCCGCGATCGTGTGGCGGCTTGCCTCCATCTGCGTGCAAAGCCGGTCGGTGAAGAAGCGCTGGAGCAGCGCCGGGAACGTCATGCCGGTCATGAGCATATCTCCCGATCATGAGGATCGGTGATCCTGGCTGACGCCAGGTCCAGCAGTTCTGGAACGGCCTCGATATACCGGTAGGTGTGATCGGGATTGGCGTGACCAAGCCATGTGGTCAGCTTGATCATTTCCCGGGCAGGATCCTTGCCGGAACTGTACCAGTCGATCATCGTTCGCGCAGCGAAGCTGTGCCGCAGGTCGTGAATGCGGGGACCACGACCGTGGCGTCCCTCGGTCTGAGGTTCGCGCAGGCCAATGCGTTGGCACACATGTGCAAAGTTGTAGCGCGCGCCGCAATCGCCGAGCCTGCTTCCATCGTATTTGACGAAGAACGGAACCGATGCGCGCCCCAGCAACCGATCCCTCTGGGCAACATAGGCGCGCAGTCGATCGAGAACAGTGTCGTGGACGGGGAGCAGGCGCTCCTTGCCAAGCTTGCCGCATCGGATGTGAACGATACCGGTATCGAGATCCACATCGCCGGTATCGAGGCTCAGCGCCTCATTGATCCGCATGCCCGTCACCGCGATCAACCCGAACAGGGTCGAACAGGTCAGGCCGCGCATGCCATAGATTGACGGCAGCTGCTCCGCCTCTTCGACGATGGCAACGATCTGCGCCGGGGTGAAGATATAGGGATGTGTTCTGCAATAGCGGTAAGGGACCAGCCCACGGGGAAGCACTTCATGGGCAGCGTCCATGCCATGAAGCCACTGGCTGAACAGGCGTACCATGATGAAGCGAGCGCCCCATGTCGATCGTCTGGCGTTGCCGAACGCTCCCTGCCAGCGCAGGAACAGGTCGGTCGTGACATGATCGACGCCCTGCTCATCGGCATATTGCACGAAGCGGCGCAGCGCCCTTTCGGCTGTGCCCAGATCATATCCGAGGCTGCGCCTAACGCTGAGATAGCGGTCAAGTTCATGAACGAGAGTCATTGTGCCTCTCCCGCTACCGGCCACGGTTTTGCGATCGAGCGCAGGCCGTCGATATCCAGCTTCGCATAGATCATCGTCGAAGCGCGCGATCTGTGGCGCAACATGTCGCCGATTTCGGCAAGTGAGGCGCCGTTGCGCACCATGTTCGTCGCCAGGCTGCCGCGCGACAATCAGGATGAGAGACGCATTGCCTCGCCTGAATTGCTCCTGAGTGTTGTCCAGTTGCCTCATCTAAAATGCTCCCGGCGGTGGCAGGGAGGAAACGATGAGGAAGGTGAGCATGGCAACGCGGAGAGAATTGGTTGAAGCGGTTGGCGAGCGGTATCGGGCGGCCGATCGCACGAGCAAGGGTAAGATTCTCGACGAGTTCGTCGCGGTCACGGGATTGCACCGCAAGCATGCGATGCGGATTTTGCGAGAGAAGGCGCCGTCGCGACAGACGGCGCGTCCCGAGCGCAGGATTTATACCGAGGCGGTGCGAACCGCGCTGATCCTATTGTGGGAGGCGAGCGATCGCCTCTGCGGTAAGCGGTTGCGGCCACTCATACCAATCCTGATCGAGGCCATGGAAGGCCATGGCCATCTTGACCTGGATCCGGAGATCAAGGCCAAGTTGTTGCAGGTGAGCGCAGCAACGATCGACCGGGCGTTGAAGACCGTGAGGGAAAGCAGTCCGAGGCTGCGGCGGCGGGGTGTGGCAGGATCAGAATTGAGGCGCAGCGTTCCGATCCGAACGTTCAGCGACTGGGGGGACCCGGCTCCGGGACATATGGAAGCAGACCTTGTGTCACACAGCGGGCCGATTGCGAAGGGGAGCTGGGCCTGGACGCTTACGCTGACCGATATCGCGACAGGTTGGACCGAGTGCGCACCGCTACTGGTTCGCGAACAAACGCTGTTGGTTGCCGTACTTTCCGAACTACGCAAGTTGATGCCGTTCCCGTTGCTGGGGTTCGATTCTGACAATGACAGTGTGTTCATCAATGAGACCGTACGCGACTACTGTGCCGCGACTGGGGTCACCTTTACCCGTTGCCGGCCCTATCGGAAGAACGATCAGGCCTGGGTTGAGCAAAAAAATGGCTCCGTTGTGCGTCGCCTGGTGGGATATCGTCGGTTCGAGGGACTGGAAGCGGCCAGGTCGCTGGCGGAGTTGTACGCCGCATCCCGTCTTTTTGTGAACTTCTTCCAACCTTCGTTCAAACTGGCCGAGAAGCAGCGGAACGGAGCCAGAGTGTATAAACGCTATCATGCCCCGGCGACGCCGTTCCAGCGCCTGATGGATGAGCCCCGGACCAGCGAGCAGACACGTCAGCAGCTTCGGCACATCGCTGCCGGGCTGGATCCGGTTCGGCTGCTGCGCGACATCCGCATGGCGCAGCAAAAACTGGTGATCCTCGCTGATGCGGTGGCCTCGGCGACACCGGCGGGGACAGCGTCGCCCCCGCCGCTGGATGCGTTCCTGTTGAGCCTGAGAACGTTATGGAAAAACGGCGAGGCGCGGCCTACGGCGACAGCGAGACCGCCGCAGAAACGGGGGCGTCGCCGACCAGATCCGCTGGTCCAGGTTGCCGACCAGTTGGAAACCTGGTTCGAGGAAGAACCCTGGCGCACCGGACGGGAGTTGTTGGAAAGGCTCCAGGCCGAGCAACCGGGAAATTACCCCAATGGTCTCCTTCGGACGGTCCAACGTCGGCTGAAAGGCTGGCGCACTGAAAAGGCACGTGCCCTCGTGTTCAGTCATATGCCTGCGGTAACCAGCGAAGGCACAGCAGGCACGATGGCCATGATAAGCGCTGCGTGACGGGTGGCCGCTCCGCCTCGCCTACGGCTCGGCTGCACGGCCACCCGTCACGCAAGTATCGCCATGACTGGCTATGTCCTGTAGGGAACATTTACGTGAGGCAACGATCACTCCATTCGGGAGCATTCCTCCGTGAGGCAATACGGACCTTCGCGACAATCAAGTCCAACGAGGAAATGTCGCGCAGCGACAATCAAACCTGCGAGTAGCGCTTGCCAGCGTCAATCAAAGCAGGCACCACTTGAAAACCGCGACGATCAGTTCTCATCCTGATTGACGGAAACTTCTCATCCAGATCGCCGCGCCATAGCCAGGCTATGGCGAAGGACGTGCGATCCTACATACGGGCCGGGCGGTGTGACGCCGGTCGCGGCGAAGGCATCCTGCAATATGGTGTTGATGACCTGCCCATCCTTGAAGGGGCCATTTGGCGCCCGCAACGAGACGAACAGCGTCCGTGATGCCGATACGCGCTCCTGACGGATATAGGCTGCGATCGCTTCTCCAACATCCGGCGGCACAGGCATGCGATCATGGCGCTGGCCTTTGCCCCGGACCAGCAACTCACCAGCGCGCCAGTCGATATCGTCAAGCTGGATGGCGATCACCTCCGGTGCCCGCAGCCCGAGCCGCGCCATCATCAGCAGCATCGCATGATCGCGCAGTCTATGCTTCGGATTATCGCGGACCCATGCGAGCAGGGCTTCGATCTGCTCAGGGGACAGGAAGCGCGGCAGCCTCGCACCCCAGCGCTGGGCGACGGTCGGCACGCACAGCGCAAGGTTGGTTTCCGTGACGCCGCGCTGGAACAGATATTGGAAGAAGCTGCGCAGGTGGGTAGCGGCGGTTTTGTCGCGATAGGGACCTTTTCTCCCCAGCAGATACTGAAGGAAGGATATCACATCGCCTGCGCTGATCGCCGCGAGATCGGTTTCGCCGCTGCCGAATCGATGGTCGAGGAAGCGGTCGGCAAAGCGCCAGGAATGGTAGATCGTACGCGGACTGATCCCGCGCTGCCTCACCAGATACTCTTCATAATCGACGCGCAACGCTGCACGGGCGATCTGCCCCGGTGTCGCGACCGGAGTTGGCACCGTGCCGTTGGTGATAAGATGGGCGACGAAGCGCCGCGCGATATTCCGGCATTTGTTGGGCTCGCGCCGGTTGCGTTCGTCATTGCGAACCAACTCGGCTGCCCGTTCCGCTGTCAGATCTTGTGGCGATATTCCGGCGGCTTCGATCAGGGATACCAAGCGCTTCAGCAGGACCAGATAGGCCTTTATCGTTTGAGGCTTGTAGTTTTCGGCGGTCAGCCGCTCCATGAACGTAGCGATATCTCGGTCGAACTGGGATTGCAGGTCGTTCGGCATTTTTCGTGCTCCTTCCTATGGAAGCACGATCCGACCCTTGCGACCGCCCCGACCGCAATACTATCGTCAGCTCGTCATTGCCGATTACGGCATGACAATCATGATCTTTGTTGCGGGCGGGACGATATGAAGAAGGCGACCAAGGGGCCAAACATCAAGACTGCTTAGCTGCTGGGACGAGTTCTGCCATCACCACCCGAGCGAGCGGTGAAAGCGTTACGCCTGCGGGATGAACAACGCACAAGTCCTGCCGTGCGGCGCGCCATTCGATCACGTCGAGTGGTAGCAGGGGCGTGCCCTGCATCAGCGCGTCGGGACTGCTTAGCCAGATGGCATCGCTCGTTCGCGTCACCTTCTCCAGGATAGTAAAATTCTCGCAGGTTATCGTAGTCGCGGGCGCGCGCAAACCTCCGTCAGACTGAAAAAAAATGTCATTCCCTTTGGCACCCGTAGCGATGGGATAAGGGGCAAGGTCCGCGATACTAAGACCCGCTCGACCTGCCAGCGGGTGCCCGGTGCGGACCAGAAAGGCCAGCCGTACGTCAGCGGTCGGTCGCACGACCATGTCGATATCGGGCGGTACAACTAGTCGGGAAACGATGCATAGTTCTATCCGTCCACGCCGAAGCTGGACAAAAAGCGCGCTGGCCGCATCGATGACCGTCTCGATCTGAACGGCGGGTCTCTCGCGCGCAAAGCGGGATAGCAGCCCAGGCAGTATAAGTTCCGCCGCCAGCGGACCTGCGCCAAGCGCGATAGATCCCGATTGTGCATCGATCCGTCGGCGCATGCTGAGGCCAAGCCTCTCAGCGTGCGCGAGCAACCCTTGCGCTTCGGCGATGATCCCCGAGCCCAGCACCGTCTCAGTCAAGCCGCGCCTGTTCCTGTCGAATAGCCGGACGCCACATTCGGCCTCAAATTGCGCGATGCTGCGACTAAGCGCTGGCTGGGTGATATTGAGCATGCCTGCCGCCCGCGAGAAACTGCGTAGCTGCGCGACGGTAACCACATGCCGCAGTTGTCGCAGATCGAATCTCATGCCTAAAAGGTATCACAGAGCCGTAGAGAATGCATTATACTAATACTAAAAAATACTTAGGATCTTTGGTTAGAAGAGGATCCCTGATGCCCTATGCCTCCTATCTTTATGCAGCGACTGCACTCATCCTGGTGATAGAGATCATCGCAGGTCGCCACCGGGGCATTTATGACAGGTCGACCTGGTTCGTCACGCTCGGCTGTCTCGTCGGTGCTGCAATCAGCCGACCGCTGTCCGCCGCGCTCATCGCCACAGTCACTGCCCTGCTGCTTCCCGCTTATCAAGGCGGGCTGTCCGGGATAGCACTGCTTCCCGCATTTTTGGGCGTGTTCACGCTCACCGAATTTGCCTTTTACTGGGCGCATCGGTGGTCGCACGAGTCAAAGGGCAAGCGGCACGAATGGTTTTGGAAGCTTCATCGCACCCACCATTCAGGAAAGTTCATGAATGTTGGCGTGACGATACGAGTTAACAGCTTTTGGGCATTCGTCGTACCAACACCCTGGGTTCTAGGAATCGCGACCTATCTTGGACTTGGGCAGGCGGCTGGCCTGACTATTTTGGTGATCTATGGTTGGAATCTGATCACGCATGCTCACTTTCGCTGGGACGATCCCATTCGCCGTCACCGCATTTTCGGAAAGCCGTTCCGGGCGCTCGAACATCTGCTGGTGTCACCCGGCATGCACCACTCGCATCATGGCTATGGCAAGGACGGTGGAAATTTCCGCAATTATGCAGTTACGCTTTCCGCGCTGGACTGGATGTTCGGCACGCTACACATTCCGGAAGGCAGGCCATGGAAATATGGCGTGCCCGGTCCCAACGCGCATTGGGCGGAAGAAGCCTTCTACCCGATCGTCGGAAGGGGCACGCGGACGGATGCGCCGAAGTTTAGAAAGAATTCGACGTCAGAAAATCGCACTACGATGTAAAGAGTCCCATGGCACGACTCAATAACGACGAGCACCGCTCACGGTGATGATATGAAAATCACAGGGTAGCATCAAAGCGGGACCGGCAGGAATCTGCCCGGTTCTGTGATGCATATCTCCCATGTAGAATGGCCGCAGCGCGCCTCTGCCGGGTGGGCAGCCATTCCCCAGAAGCGGGAACTCGGGACGGCAGGCAGTCACCAAAATCAGACACGACAGCCGATGTCGAAAAGCTCTGATTATGCCGAACCGCTGCAAGGCTGATCCGCGGAAATCCGCCGTTCTGAAACGCTATGCGGCATAATCCGGCGCTCGGCATAATGCGAGTTATGCCGATATCGGCATAACGGGCATTGGAGCGGAGCAAAGAAGAGGCTGGACCGTGATTTGTCGGGCGGCTTTGGCAGCAACGCCTACGCCCGCGAAGAACTCGTTGCCGAAATGTCCAGCGCCTTCATCTGCGCGGCGCTCGGCATCGTCCCGACTGTTCGTCACGAGGATTATATAGCAGCGTGGATCGCGCTTTTAAAGGAGGATCATTGCGCGATCTTCCGGGCCGCAAGCCATGCCAGCAAGGCCGCTGACTATATCCTCGCCTTCGATCCCCGCGAGGCGGATAGCGATGCACTGGATGGGACGCTGACCGCCGAGACGCGGCGAGGGGTGGCGGCATGATGCTTCTTACCCCCGAAATTCGCCCAGCCTTGGTCGCGACCGCCGCGCGGGTGCGGACATCTCGTAACCCCGGCCTACCGAAATTCCGCCCACATCGGACGGATGAGCGCGCCGCTCTTTTCGGCGCATGTATCCGACCCGCTCACCCTCCTACGCCAGACGACAAGCGGGCCGGTTCACCCTCAAGGAGCGAAAGGTCATGAAACTCGCACATTATGATTCGCACAAGCTCAGCCTGTCTAAAACCAACATGCGGCACAGCCGCAAGCGGCCCGATGTCTGCGACATCCTGCCCTCCATCAAGGCGCGCGGCGTCCTCGTCCCGCTCATCGTGCGCCCCATTCTTGGCGGGGCAGAGGACGTGGCGGAGATCGTCGCGGGCTATCGCCGCTGGACCGCCGATGCCCTCGCCCGGAGCGAGGGAATCGACCATGGCCCGCTGCCTTGCGCCATTCTTGAACCGGGCGATGACGCCGCCGCGATCGAGGCGTCATTGCTCGAAAATATCGCGCGGCTGGACCCCGGCGAGGTCGCGCAATGGGGCACGTTCGTGCGTCTCACCAAGGAGGGACGCACCATCGAACAGATCGGCCAGACCTTCGGCCTTACCGATCTTTATGTCCGCCGCATTCTCGCCTTGGGCAATCTCCATCCCCGCATCCGCGAATTGTATCGCGCCGATGAGATCGACGCGCGAACCGCGCGGCATCTGACGCTTGCCAGCAAGACGCAGCAAAAGGACTGGCTGGCGCTGCGCGACGATGCGGACAGCTACGCGCCCACGGGACATCATTTGCGGGCATGGCTGCTGGGCGGCGCGGAGATTGCCACCAAGGCCGCGCTGTTCCCGCTCGACGACTATAAGGGGCGGATCGTCACGGACCTGTTCGGTGAGAATGGCTATTTCGCCGATGTCGACGCGTTCTGGGCGATGCAAAATGAGGCCATCGCCGCTGATCTGCCCCCACCGAGTGGACCGATTGGTTTGTTAGTGCATTAAGCTCATCGCCGCCATATCCGGGTGGAGGTGGAGCGAAGCGGAACCGGAGGCCGGATATGGCGGTGTCGCCGTTTCCGGGGCCGGTGGTCGATAGCCCAGGCTGCTATGCGGGCGGACGGTGTTGTAATGCCGCCGCCAGGCTTCGATCAGCACTTTGGCCTCGGCAAGGCTGTAGAAGATCTCGCCGTTGAGCAGTTCGTCGCGAAGCGACCCGTTGAAGCTTTCGTTATAGCCATTCTCCCATGGTGAACCCGGCGTGATGTAGAGCGTCTTCACGCCGATCTGCCCCAACCATTTCTGGACGGCAGTCGCGATAAATTCGCTGCCATTATCGGACCGTATATGCGCCGGTGGCCCGCGCGAGATGAACAGGTCGGCGAGCGCTGCCAGAACATCCTCATGCTTGAGCTGCCGCGCGACGATGAGCGCCAGGCACTCCCTGCTGGCCTCGTCGATGATCGTCAAAATGCGGAACTTGCGCCCGTCATGCGTGCGCCCTTCGACGAAGTCGTAGGCCCATACATGACCTGGATATTCGGGCCGCAGGCGGATACAGGATCCGTCGTTGAGCCATAGGCGTCCGCGCTTTGGCTGGCGCAGCGGAACCTTCAGCCCCTCACGCCGCCAGATCCGCTCAACGCGTTTATGGTTCACCGTCCATCCCGCATGGCACAGCAATGCCGTCACCCGGCGGTAGCCATAGCGACCATATTGCTTCGCCAAAGCGATGATATCCTCTGTCAGTGCCTGTTCGTCATCCGCCCCGCGCGGCACCTTGCGCTGTGTCGATCGATGCTGACCCAGCACCCGGCATATCCGTCGCTCGGACACCGGAAGCTCTTGTCGCAAATGATCGATGCAGCGCCGCCGCCGCGCAGGGCTCAGAAGTTTCCCTTGGCAGCCTCCTGCAGGATCAACTTGTCCAGCGTCAGGTCCGAAATCGCCCGGCGAAGACGCTGGTTCTCTTTCTCCAAATCCTTCATCCGCCGCGCCTGGTCGGTCTTCAGCCCGCCATATTCCTTCCGCCAGCGATAATAGGTCTGCTCGCTGACCGCGATCCGCCGGCAGGCCTCCGCTGTCGAGGCCCCCTGCGCCAGCACAATCTCAACTTCACGCAGCTTGCCGATAATCTCTTCCGGCTTGTGCTTCTTGCTCGGCATTCATTTTCCCCTTCGTGGTCCAGACTATCATAGTCTCTGGGCCACTCAGCAGGGGGCAGATCATGCTGTCGGGAACACGGCTGTTCTTCGCCTTGGGCAGCGGCATGAACCCCGCTTCGCCATCGTCGGGGGAGGCAAATTCCGTGCCGGAAAAGCCCGTATCGGGCGGTCTTTTTGCACCTCTCGACGGTGCGCCGGGAGGCGAGCGATGAAGGGCGTCGCGCGTGGGGGGAGGGAGAAATCCGCTCAAGCCATCCCAGTATCCGGCATGGATCGAGCCGCCTCAAGGACGACGCCAGACATGATTTTTTTCGGCCTGGCGACGCCGGTTCTTCACGCGCCAGCGCATCGCGCGGCCAAAAAAAATCGCGTCCGGCAGCGCCGCTGGCGCGGCCGCTCTGCGGTCCTTGACCCGGCCCGTTCCATGCCAGGTCCGACCTCCTGTCTTTCAGATTCAGGCATAAATCATGGCTTTGGAACAGCATATCGAAGAACTGCGCGCCGAACTTGCGAGCATCACGGACGCCAAGGAATTGCGGCAGATCGAGGCCGAGTTGAAGGCCGCTCTGGCGATGCTGGAATGGCCCGGCTGACGGGCGGCGGTGGCGGCGCGGACAGAGCGTCGCCACTGGCCTTTTTCATGTTCGCTCAGGGGAGCGGGGGAAGGGATCGGGGGCATTTTCGGGGGGAGGGGAAGTAAGGCAAGATCAAAGAAATGGCGCCATGCCCTCTCGCCTCGTCGCCATAAGTCCTTGTCTGCACATCCTTTTCTGGCTTTCGGCCGATGGCGCTATCCTTCGGGTGATGGCGCCATACTCCTTCGAAAGGCGCGGAAATCCGGGATTTTTCATGGCGCTATCGCGTTGTGGGGACCGACCGGGCGTAACTGAATCCAGGAGCCGCCGCCATGTCGGATGATGATGATTTTGAACCCCGGCTGGGCAAGCCGCGAAGCACGCCGATCCGGCGAGGCAGAAGCTATATGAGCCAGGTCTTGCGTGCCGCCAATCTCGCCGGCGGCATCGCCTTGGCTAGGGGAGGGCGCGGCAGGTTCCACGGCAACCGTTCGGGTGTTGGTGTCGGCGTCGGCCGCGTGCTGGCTTCGCGCGACCGCTTCGCTGCCTACCGCCAGCGTCGCGTCGTGGTGAAATCGCGGATCATCCGGTTGAACAGGGGGAAGGGCATGGACGCGGCCCGCGCGCATCTGCGCTATATCCAGCGGGACGGCGTGACGCGCGACGGCTTGTCCGGCCGACTTTATTCCGCCGAGCAGGACAAGGTCGACGGCAAGGCGTTCCTTGAACGGCAGGCAAGCGACCGCCACCAGTTCCGGTTCATCGTCTCGCCGGAGGACGGCCAGCATTATGACGATCTCACGTCGCTGACCCGCCGCCTGATGACGCAGATGGAACAGGATTTGGGAACCAAGCTGGATTGGGTGGCGGTCGATCATTTCAACACCGGCCACCCGCACACTCATATCGTCGTGCGCGGCGTCGATGATCGTGGACGCGATCTGGTTATAGGTGGCGAGTATCTTACGCAGGGCATCCGAGAGCGTGCGGCCGAACTGGTGGCGCTCGACCTGGGGCCGCGCACGGACGTTGAGATCACGGATCGCCTGACCCACGAAATCGAGCAAGAACGATTGACCAATATCGACCGTCGTTTGCTGCGCGACATCGACGCGGAAGGACAAGTGGAAGCCGCTGACCGCGATCCCTTCTATCAGTCCTTGCGAGCAGGGCGATTGCAGAAGCTGGGTCGGCTTGGACTTGCGGATCAGATCGCGCCGGGGCGCTGGCAACTGGCCGAAGGCATGGACGACACGCTTAAACGCATGGGCGAGCGCGGCGACATCATCCGCACCATGCAACGAACGTTCACGGCCAAGGGGCTTGAACGCGCTCCTGCCGATTATGCGATTGCCGACCCCGCCAACATGATACCGATCGTGGGGCGAGTGGTGGAACGCGGACTGTCCGATGAACTCAATGACCGCCATTATCTGATCGTCGATGCGACCGATGGGCGGTCCCATTATATCGATATCGGCAGGAGCGATGCGACTGGTCCGATCCCGGCGGGCACGCTGGTACGAATTGCGCCCAAGCCGATCGCCGCGCGGGCGGTGGACCATACCGTGGCCAGGATCGCCGCCGCCCATGGCGGGCGCTACAGCCTCGACATCCATCTGCGCCATGATCCGGGCGCCACGCAGACCTTTGCTGAAGCCCATGTCCGGCGACTGGAGGCGATGCGGAAGAGCTTGGGCAGAAGCGGAGAGGGCTTCGAGCGCGAGGCGGATGGCACATGGATCATCGCGCCCGACCATGTCGAGCGGGCTGCCGCGTTCGAGGAGCGCCAGGCGAAAGCTACGCCGGTCATCGTCGATACGCTCTGTGCAATCCCGCTCGACCAGCAGGTGGGCAGCGATGGCCTGACCTGGCTCGACCGGCAGCTTGTCGCGACCAACGCCGAGCCGTTGCGCGATGCCGGGTTTGGCCGGGAAGCCCGCGCGGCGCTGGATCGGCGTCGGCAATGGCTGACCGCACAAGGACTGGCGAAGCAGGAGCAGGATCGTATCGTCATCCGCGCAAATCTGCTGGCGACGCTCCAGCGGCGGGAACTCGCGCGTGTTGCAGGGCAGCTTTCCGACGAACTGGGGCTTGGATATGCCGAGGCGAAAGTTGGCGAGCCCATCAAGGGCGTCTATCGCCGCCCGGTCGATCTTGTGTCAGGCCGCTTTGCGTTGATCGAAAAAGCCCGTGAATTTACCCTCGTGCCGTGGCGACCGGTACTCGATCGCCATATCGACAAACAAGTGTCCGGCATCCTGCGGGGCGACGCCATCAACTGGACCATTGGCCGTCAGCGCAGCGGGCCGTCGATTTCCTGACACCGGCGTGAGGAATTTACATGTGAGATATCGGATGCGGCAGAGGCTGGTTGTCCCATGATTGCCGTTCGGCTCTATGTGGCGCGAAGCATGCGTCTTTGACCTACTTTCCCCATCCTCGCCCCATTATCACCACTCAAGTCTCGAAATCGCTTCCCTGGGAGGAATATTACGCTTGTTTCCGTAGACGGACCCAAATCAGACCTTTACGAAAAAATGTGACTTCGCACGGCGGACATTCTGCAAAGGGTTAATCAGCCTGCATCAGGATAATTGATCCGTTGCCACCTTTCGAAGCCTTGATGTCGAAACTGCTCTCCAGGGCCAAAACGAATTCATCGCTTTCTCCAAGCCCGAATCGTCCCGTAATCAAAGTTCCCGCGATCCGGGGATCACCTATGACCAGCGGGTTGGCCCGGTACCTGTTGAATTCCTCTACGACCTCATCAAGCGGTTTTTCCTCGAATTCCAGAAATCCTTCGGTCCAAGCCACGCGCTCTTGTACTAGCGCCGGATCCTGGATGAGTGTCGTGGCAATGCCTGGCCGAATGACCGCCGATGAACCTGCATGGACGTTGACTGGCTCGGCGCCATTATTCGTTACCAACACCACCCCTTCGGTGACGGCCAGCTCCGTCACGCCTTCCTTGCGCCGAATATTGAATTTGGTTCCCAAAACCCTGATTTCGCTGTCTCCAAGGTCGACGAAGAAGGGACGCTTCTCATCCCTGGCGATGTCGAACATGGCTTCGCCACACAGCAACCGGACCTTGCGGCTGTTCCCGTCCATCAAGACATCGAGGCTGGTGTCTCCGTTCATGGAAATGGATGAGCCATCTGTCAGGCGGGCGATCTCGCGTTGTCCCTTCTTCGTGATGCGATGGTCACCAAAAAGCGCGAAATGTGTGGAAATTCCCACACCGGCAACGGCTGCCGCTGCGGCACTGAGCATGGCAGCCGTGACCGCGCGGCGAGACATGACGGGCGCGCGAACAACGGAAACGCCGTTCGATTGAAGAGGAGCCTCGCCACATTCCGCTGCCAAACCTTCTTCGCTCAAGCCTTGGTCGTCAGCGCGCAGACGAATGCGTTCGCCTTTCTTCCAAATATCCGCAGCGGATGCGTAGGCGACGGCGTGGTATGGATGGCTTGCGATCCAGCGATGGGCAGCATCACGATCGGCGGGATCGGTGCTACTTTCAAGCAGGACGACCAGACGCGCGGCTTGCGCCTCGATCGCCTCGCGCTGCACTTTGTCCGGTTGAAGGTTGTTCGACGTCATGATCTTCGTTGTCCATCGTTCCTCGGGCAATATAGGCGAGCGCCCGGCTCAAATGGTTCTCTACTGTAGAGACGGACAAACCCATCTCCGCTGCCACATCCGCTATCGAATATCCTTGAACCCTTCTAAGAATGAATGCGCGCTTTTGCTGTGCGGGCAGCTCTTTCACAAGCTTTTCCAGTCGCCTCAACTCATCACGCGCGTTGAGCATGCCATCGTAGCTGATCGTTCTGCCCAGATCTTCCAGATCAGCCATATAGTCGAAGGATATGATGGCATCCCTGCGGGCCTGGTCGACCAGCAGGTTGCGTGCGATCCGATGCATGAATGCAAGGCCATTGCGGATCTGTCGCCAGTCATCGACGGCGTAAGCGCGTGTGAGAACTTCAGCGAGAATATCGTCGAGATCGACATGTTGAGGCAAAATCCTGCGCAGCCGGCCGCGCACCAGCCCCTGGCAGGGCAGGATCACTTCTTGAAACCATCGGATTTTTTCTGATGGATCGCCCACGTCTCATCCCCCGTCGGAAAGCCGATCCCCTCCTGCCCACAAGGGAAGCGATTGCGCAGGCACATGTCCAGTCACAAAAATTCAATAATTTTTGGACCGGCTTGTGGGGGGAGCCATGAGACCATCCGTCAGAATGGGGGAGAGCAAAAAAGAACGACAGCAGATGGAGAGGTGAAACAGGGGGATCACATTCCATGCGACGCCGTTTATCCGCTTCTTCGCATTCTCTACTTGCGACCTGCGCGCTCGTTTCAATCGCCTGCTCGACCGTTCAGGCCAATGCCGAAGATCATCGCTTCAATATTCCTTCGCAGTCCGTTTCAGGCGCCCTGCAACTTTTCTCCAAGCAATCGGGTTATCGGCTGCTCTTTCCTTCAAGGAGCGTCGCGGATCTGAGGTCGAAGCCCTTGTCGGGCTCCCTTTCCGCTGAGGATGCCCTCAACCTCCTGCTGAGCGACACGCCGCTGCGGATCGCATCCATTCGAGGAAAGGTCATCGCGCTTACCGCGCGCAAGGGTGAGGCCATGGCGATCTCGCGCTTCAAGCTCGCGAAACCCGTCCAGCTTGCAGCATTGCAGCCGGCTGTGGGAATGCTCGCCGCAGCGGCAGAAGCCCCGCCTCCGCCAGTAGACGAGATTGTGGTGGTGGGAAGCCAGATCCGCGGCGCGAAAACGACCGGGGCCCTGCCGGTTTCCGTCGTTGGCAAGGAAGACATAGCTGCAATGGGTGCCGTGTCCGCGAACGACTTGTTCCGCACGCTCCCCCAGGCAAGCGACATGACATTCAACGAGCAGACGCTTGGCGGTGGCAGCCCCAATGCCGCGCGCGGCGATGTGGCTTCGGTCAGCCTGCGCGGCCTTGAACAGGGCAACACCCTCGTTCTCCTGAACGGCCGGCGGATGGTGCTGCACCCGACCTCGCAGACCAGCAACGGCACGCCGGTGCTGACATATAATGTGAACGCCGTCCCCGTTGGTGGTCTGGAACGGGTGGAAGTGCTGCGCGACGGCGCCGCGGCGCTTTATGGGTCCGATGCCGTCGCTGGCGTGGTCAACAATGTCCTCTCGACCGACTTTACCGGGCTGTCCCTCGACGCGACCTATGGGGGCGCCGAAGGCACGGGCATGCGCGAGTTCCAGTTCAATGGAAAATATGGATCCGACTTTGCTGATGGTCGGGGCAATATCAGTCTCATGGCGAACTTCACGCGCAGAACGGCGCTGGAAGTGGGCGACCAGGACTATACCGGGACCAACGATCTGCGATCCTTTGTCGAAGGCACGGCCTTCGAGGGGAACACGGCCTTCGATACCCGCTCGACCAGTTCGTCCTGGGGTGCATTTCGTACGCAAAACGGTTCCGCCGTGCGCAGCAACGGCGCACTGGTCACCAGCGCCGCCGGCGTCTTCCACATCCAGCCCCAGACTAATGCCGGTTGCCAGATCAACCTGTCGACCGCTCCGGGTATCTGTATCGACGACGGCGTCATAACCGGCGCGGCGGATCGCAACCTCAGGGCAGACAATAGTGCGTCTTTCCCCGACATCACGGTGACGCCATCGACGACACGTTTTAATGTCTTCTCGTTTATCAACTACGCGTTGAGCGACAACGTCAAATTCTTCAGCGAACTGGGCTATTATCGAGCCAAATCGAAGGGCTACACGACACCTGGCACACTGCTTGCCACGACACCGATCACCATATCCTCCAGCGCCTATTGGAACCCGTTCGGCGCGGCCGGTTCCGTCAATCGCCTGTCCGGCATTGACGCACCGGCAGAAGGCCTCAATCTCACCACGGTGAACCTGTCGATCCGCGACGCGGGCATGCGGCAGGTCAACGTGACCAATCAGCAGTTCCGCCTGCTCGGCGGGCTCAAAGGCGAAATAGGCAACTGGGACTGGGAGTCAGCAGCGCTCTATTCGGAGGCGACCGTCAAGGACTCCGGGGACGCCATCAGCAACAGCCTGCTCCAGGCGGCGATCAACCGGACTACCGCCGATGCCTATAATCCGTTCAACGGTGGCGACCCTTCCAATCCAAGCGGTCCCGACACGACGCCATCAGCTCAATCGACGATAGACAGCTTCATCGCTACCTCGACCCGTCGCAACAAGACGACCCTCGCCTTGTGGGACGCCAAGGTATCGAACGCTCAGCTCATCGATATCTGGGGGGCGCCGATCGGCATTGCAGCCGGCATCGAATTTCGCCGCGAGACCTACAAGGATGATCGCGACGCCCTGCAGGATGGGTCAACGCCGTTCGTGGATTCCATTACTGGCGTCAGTTATTCCAGCGATCTCCTGGGGGCCAGCTACCGTCCGGACATCTACGGCAAGCGCACGGTCTTTTCGGCTTATGCGGAACTCGCCGTCCCGGTCTTCACGCCGGAAATGGAAATCCCGATGTTCCACGCACTCGAGTTCCAGCTCGCGGGCCGTTACGAGCGCTATAGCGACGTGGGGGACGTGGCCAAGCCCAAGCTCGCCGGCTTCTGGGATCTGCTTGATGGCATCAGGCTGCGCGGTTCCATCTCTGGTGGCTTCCGCGCCCCAAATCTGGAGGTCATCAACACTCCGGTGTCGGAGGGCGTCAACAGCCGTACCGACTATGTTCAATGCGAGGCTGACCTGCGCGCGGGTCGGATCAGCAGTTTCTCCGGCTGCACCAGAAGCTTCGCCGTGCAGCAGCGTCGCGATGGCAACAGCGAACTCAAGCCGGAGGAGTCGACCAGCTGGTCGCTTGGTGCCGTGCTGACGCCTCCGCTGCCCGGCGGCCTTGGCAAGGTAACGCTGACCGTCGATCGCTGGCGTATCAAACAGAAGGGTTCGGTCGGCATCCTCTCGGACGCCACCGAGATCGCCCTCGACTATCTCGCGCGGGTGAATGGCTCCAGCAACCCCAATGTCGTACGCGCGGCAGCTACGGCCGATGATATCGCACGTTATGCAGGCACCGGCATCACGCCGACCGGCGACATTCTTTATGTGGACTCGCGGTACGAGAATCTTCTGCCGCTCGACGTGCAGGGCATAGACTTCGGTTTCAACTACGCGTCTCCCACGACCCCGGTCGGGCGCTTCACCCTGAACTTCAACGCATCCAAACTGATCAAATATTATCAATCCGCCTCGGCCCAGGTGCAGTCCCTGCTCGATGCTATCGCCGGCGGTGAGATCAATGGCGCGATCGGAGTCACTGGTGCGGCCGACCTCGTGCGGCAGGACGGCCATCCGCGCTGGCGCTACTCGGGTACGCTGACCTGGTATAAGGGGCCGGTGCAGGTGGGCCTGTTCACCCAATATATCGGGTCGGTGGAGCAATCGACGGTATTTGATGCGAACGCCAATCCCTATGTCGTGGATTCCCAGCTGACCGGCAATCTGTACGTCCAATATACGCTGAAGAAGGATGGTCTCGGTGGTACGACCTCGATCCAGCTTGGCGCCCGCAACTTCACCAATGAGCGGCCGCCCCTGGCAACGAGCGGCTATCTTGCATCCCTCTATCAGCCGCAGCGGCGCTACTGGTATGCCACCATTCGCAAATCCTTCTGATCAGACCAAATCCATCACGGGAAGTCTTATGTTCAAAACACACAAGCTCTGGTCGACCTGTCTCGTCGCGGCAACGCTTCCCTGCTCCGCCCTTGCGCTGACGCCCAGGGGAAGTGATGCGACACAGGCTGCGGCCATCCACACGCTGCCCGAATTCGTGGAGTTTCTGAAGCTCCCCAACGTCATGCACAAGTCGACTGCGGACATGCGCAAGAATGCCGACTGGGTCGAAGCGGCCTTCAAGCGGCACGGATTTGAAGCACGGCAACTGCCCGATGGCGAGACGCCGATGGTCTTTGCGCAGGCGCCCGGCGCCTCCCCCAAACGCAAGACCGTGCTCTTCTATGCCCATATGGACGGCCAGGCGGTATTCCCGAAAGACTGGGATCAGGCCGATCCATTCCGGCCCGTGCTGAAACAGAAAGGCACCGACGGAAAACTGGCCCCGATCCCCATCGAAAAGATCACCCAGGGCGGCGCTGTCGATCCGGAATGGCGTCTGTTCGCCCGGTCGGCAGCGGATGACAAGGCGCCAATCATGATGCTCATGGCCGCGATGGATGCCCTGAAGGCGCAAGGCAAGACGGCTGGGATCAACATCAAAATCATCATCGATTCGCATGAAGAAGGCGGACCGCCCACGCTCAAGGACGTCGTCCAGAATAATCTGGAACTGCTCAAGGCCGATGCCGTCGTCATGCTGGATGGCCCCATGCATCCCAGCAACAAGCCCACGCTCGTCTTCGGTCACCGGGGCGGCATGGGGTTCGATCTTACCGTCTTTGCCGGCAATAACGACGCCCATAGCGGGCATTTCGGTAATTTCCTGCCGGATCCCAGCTTTGCCCTTGCCCACCTCCTCTCGAACATGCGCGACATGGATGGCCGGGTTCTCATTCCCGGCTTCTATGATGGCGTGGACATGAGCCCGGCCATGAAGAAGATATTGGCGGCCGTACCGGATGATGAGGCCGCCATTCGCGCCCGTATCGGCATCGCGCGCAACGAGAAGGTCGGCGACAATTATCAGGAAGCGATGAACTATCCGACGTTCAACATCACCTCGATGATTTCGGGGCAGCCGGGCAGCAGGCGGTCCGTCATTCCAGCCTTCGCAACCGCCAGCGTCAGTTCCCGCACCGTCCCTGGCACGCCGCCCGAGCGCCAGATCGCGCTTGTCCGCAAGTGGGTGGAAGCTCAGGGCTATCATCTGGTTGAGAGTGAGCCGACCGATGAAGAACGCGGCAAATTCCCCCTGATTGCCGCAATCAAGGGAGGTGGCGGCATGCCTGCCCTCATGACGCCGCTCGACGCCGCCGTCGGCAAATGGGCCGCAGCCGCCTTCACGGATGCATTCGGTCAGGATCCCGTCCGCATTCCGATCATGGGTGGCGGCGTGCCAACCAGGCCGCTTGCCGACGGGCTCAAGGTACCTATCCTGCTCATACCATTGGTGAACGCCGACAATAACCAGCACGCAGCCAATGAAAATCTGAGACTTGGGAATTATACGTCCGGAGTGAAGAGCCTCTACGCTCTTTTTGTCGCCGATTTTGCCGACTGAGTTTTACTGGAGCAGCTTGCAACGCTGCCTCAAACCGACCCTTTATTGTCGTATAGTAGACAGGTCTTGGTCTCCATGTGCCG
The DNA here is from genome assembly GCF_015752145.1 of Sphingobium sp. JAI105. Taxonomy (NCBI): domain Bacteria; kingdom Pseudomonadati; phylum Pseudomonadota; class Alphaproteobacteria; order Sphingomonadales; family Sphingobiaceae; genus Sphingobium; species Sphingobium sp. JAI105. The sequence goes on from NZ_JADOUC010000001.1 coordinate 260,847, forward strand.
ACGGACTGCTCTCTCCAGAAACAACGGCGGCATTTGTTTGGAACAGAACTTTAGGCGGACGAAGAGACGGCGATTACCTGGTCAACGCCGGAGCCGGTATCATCTTCCAACTCCAGCCTGCCCTGACCACCGCGCCGATGATGGCGGCGATCAGCATGACGTCCGCGGCCAAAACAACAGGATTTACCAGACCCCGCAATGCTGCGTGTACGAACAAGGTGGCGACTGTCGCAATGGCTAGCGCGATCCGGAAGGAGGCCGTCGCCTTGCCTGCCGTGGGTATGATAAGAGCCGCCGCCCAGCATGAAGCAGTAAGCATCCAGTAGCTTGCAATCGCCGGAACCTGACCAAGTAGCGTGAGCAGGGCGACCATGACGATTACTGTCGGCTGTCCCCAGATCAATGCTACCCACAAGCGTTCCAGCCGCGGCGTAGCGCGCCCCTGTTCGCGACGTCTGGCCAGCCAGACATTGCCGCCAGTCGCGACGATCAGGGTCAATCCCATACCAAGCAGGGCATAGATGATCTTGAGCGGGACACCTCCATAGGTGCCATAATGGAGCGGGGTAATCATGCCATATATACGCATTCCCGCATTGCCGTCCGTTAAGCCGGCCCGCCACTTGAAACGACCGTCGCCATTGAACAGTAAGGCCTCGTTGCGCGCAAGATGACGCGGGGCCGCCACCATGACGCGGACCTGTTGGCCAGCGGTGCCGGCATGTTCGATCGCCAGCTGGGTCACGGTCGCGCCGGGTGCCCGCAACTGGATCTCGCGCAGTATCCGCCTGATGTCGGGCGGCGGCGCGGCACGGGTATCCGCACCAGCCTGCGGACCGAGCAGCGAGGCGATCGCCTTTTCCTGATCGCCCTTATAGGCGACCATGGCAAGAATGATGGTGATGAGGCCGGCAAGGCCCAGCAGCGATCCCGTCAGGGCCACGATCAGATGGAAGGGCAAGGCCCAGACGCCCACGCGATTATGCAGGTCGGCATTGGTCAGCCGCCGTGATCCACCCCAACGCAGGCGAAAGGCGTCTTTGATGATGCGCCGATGGGCCAGCAGGCCGGTGACGATGCTGGCGAGCAGGATCGTGCCGAATATGCCGACGATATAGCGCCCGATCGCACCCGGCAGGGTCAGATTGAAATGCAAAAGCTGCATGAATTCCAGCCAGGGCGTTTCCGCGCGCGGCACCAGTTGCCCCGCCGCATCGACATTCCAGTCGCGATGATCGCCCTTCTCGCCATGGCCGGACACGGTCATTCGCGGCAGCTCGTCCGTGGGCATCTGTACATATATGTCATGCGCCACGCCCGCCACCTGCGCTTCGGCTAGCGCGCGGAAGGAGATGGTTGCGATGTCCGGGTCCGACAGGCTGGCGATGGCCGGCGCGTCCGGGCGCTCCCAGATCGTAAGCTGATCGACCAGTACCAGGATCGATCCAGTCAGGCACAGAACATAGATGATTGCGCCGAACAAAACACCGAGCAGACCATGGCCCCCCATGGCGGCGCGGGTGAGGCTCTTGGGTATCTGCATGTGTCAGGCCGTGATGAAGGTGATGCCCGCGCTGGTCACAGCGAGGCCGAGGAATACGCCGATCTGCAAGGACAGACGGCGGTCGCAGGCCGTCCAGGCGATCGCCCCGCACCAAAGCGAGGGCATGGCGAGGGCCGCGAGGATAAGGCGCGTCTGTTCCGCCAGCGGCGCACGGGTGGCGAACAACATGGCAAGGCCGATGGCGGCCGCGAAGCCCAGCAGCCCTGCCGTGAGTGCGCGAGCAATGCCCCGACCGTAGCTGCGCGGCGGTAGGGGCGGCGCAGTCCGATCGCGTATAGCCTGCGCCGGCCGTACCTCGATGCGAGTGAGGATAAAGGCGAAAGCCAGTAATGCTGCCGTTTCCAGCGCGAGCGCTATGCCGATCTCCGCGCCGAAGGCAGCGATCCATGCCCAGGTCGATAGGCTCCATAGCGTAGCGGCGGCCACGCCGGCGCGCCAGTCCAGCGCATGGCGTACCCAGGCCCGCCAGCACAGCAGGATGCCGGCCAGCGACGCGACAAGCGCGGTGATAATCAAAAAAGCCGCCCCATGACCTTCCTCCTGCTTCGATCATATTGCTATTGACATTGACTCGCAACAACAATGTTTTTAGGGCGCCCGCATCTTATGGGGGATTGATCATGTTCATGCGCATCTTCGGTACGACCTTGTTGCTCGTCGGCACGGCACCTTTAGCCTATGCGCAGGAGGCGGCGGACGCCAATCCCACCGGTTCGGGGGCATACCACAGCGAAATCATCGTCACTGGTCAGAAGACCAAGCGCACGTTGCAGGAAACCCCGGCCAGCGTCGCGGTGGTCACTGGCGAAACCATCAGCAATCAAAATTTGCTCAGCGTCTATGACATATTGGAGCGGACCCCCAATCTGGCGGTCGACGGTAACAAGACGACCTTTTCGATTCGCGGCATCGACGCCTTTAGCGTGTCGGGCGGCGGCGACGGCGCCCTGGCCAGCGTCTATCTGGACGGTGCAGTCATGCCGCGCACGGCGCTGACCGCCGGGCCGCTCGACCTCTACGACATCGCTCAGGTGGAAGTCTTCCGCGGCCCCCAGTCGACGGTACAGGGTCGCAATGCGCTGGCTGGTGCGGTCATCATCCGCACCACCGATCCCAGTTATGAATGGAGCGGCCGCTTCCGCGCATTGATGACCCACAAGGATGGCCAGCGCCGGGTCGGCGCGGCTATTGGCGGGCCGCTGGTGGACGGGCAGGTCGCCTTTCGCGTCGCCGGCGAGATCGCGCGCGCCGACGGCCTGATCCACAATGTCACTACCCATCGGGATGCCGATCGCCGCGAATCGGAAACGGTCCGGGCCAAGCTGCTGCTGACGCCTGACTTCCTGCCGGACCTGCGTATCGTCGCCACCTTCATGCACGACCGGCACCGGCGCGGCATATTCTACAGCGAGTTCGACGCCCCCTATGATGGCAAAGACCGGATCGCCACGGAAGATGTGATGGACGATCAGACGGTGAGGAGCGACATCGGCACGATGGAGATTGGCTATGATCTGGGCGGCGGCCTCAGCCTCACCTCCGTCACCAATTACAGCGACATCCGGTTCCGGTCGGTTGGCGATCCCGATCGCGGTCCGACGCCGGGCCAGACCAGCCGCGTCTATGACCCGGACAAGACCTTCCAGCAGGAATTGCGCCTCAACATCGACAAGAGCTGGGTCCATGGCCTGATCGGCGGCTATTATCTGCGCGACGACAATCGCGGCTATCAGTTCGAGGCGACGCAGGGCTTGAATCTCACCCGCCTGGGCGTCGACCGGCAGTTGCTGGCGATGGGTCTGCCGCAGGCCACGGTCAACGCCGTTCTCAATCTCTACGGCGGGGTCGTGCCGATCCGCAACAGCCTGTCGCAGCCGCGCCTTACCGAAAATTATGCTGGCTTCGCCGACCTGACGTTCCCGGTCACGGATCGCCTCCGCGTCAATGTCGGCCTGCGCTACGACCATGAAACGCAGGAACGCGGTGCGATCCAGACCGTGGTGATCGACCGGACGCTGCCCGATCCCGCCAATCTCCCGGTTCCGGCATTGGCACCGATCATCACGCAACTAAACGTGATTCTGCGGGCAACGGCCGCAGGCGCTAACAGCATCGAACCGGTGCGCCCCGTCACCTATCAAGCTTGGCTGCCCAAGGTGGGCCTGACCTATGATTTCGCGCAGGACGTGTCGCTCAGCTTCACCGCCCAGCGCGGCTATCGTGCCGGGGGTTCGGGTCTCAACCAGCAGCGCGCGGAAACCTATGACTTCAATCCGGAATATACCTGGAATTATGAGTTCGCGCTGCGATCCGAATGGTTCAATCGCCGGCTGACGCTTAACGCCAATGCCTATTGGATCGACTGGAAGGACCAGCAGGTATCGGTCCAGTTGACCCCCGGCGCCGTGTTCGACACGCAGGTAGTGAACGCGGGCAAGTCGCGCCTCTACGGCTTCGAGGTGGAGTTGAGCGGTCGGCCGACGCAGACGCTCAACCTCTATGCCGGCGCCGGCTACAGCAACACCAGGTTCCAGGAATTCAACGTCACCATCGGATCGCTATCTGCTGCTGCGCAAGGCAATGAGTTTGCACGCGCCCCGCATTGGACCGTGTCGGGCGGCGCGACCTTCCACCATCCCAACGGCTTGTTCGCCAACCTCAACGCAAATTATCGCAGCGCCTATTATCAGGACACAGTCGACCAGATGTTTCGCGACATCCCCGGCCGCACGCTGGTCAATGCCAAGATTGGCTGGCAGGGCGAACATTTCGGCGTCTTCCTGACCGCGAGCAACATCTTCGACGTGCAGAAGCCCAGCCAGTTCTTCACCGATTTTGACGGCCGCGTCCGGGGCACGCTCATCGAACCGCGTATCCTGGGCCTGAATTTCGAAGGGCGTTTCTGAGCTGAACGTCAAGGGCCACAATGCGGGTGCGGAGATCTTTGCCTCGCGCAGTGCCTGTTTACGAAAACATGGAACTCCTATCAAAAAGGAACATAGGCCCATCGCAGACGTTCGGCCGCCGTTTTCCACTCCCCAAGTGCAGAGCAGCCGCTTTTCCATCCCGCCGGTGCAAGATGGCCGCTAGCTGACTGGAGCTTCCGGGCGTTCCACCGAAGGAAGCGGTCATCACCTGCGGATCTTTCGGAAGTTCCATCCTGGCCGCTGACCGGCAATCGGCTTTTGACGAGGTAGCCTGTGGATCGAGTAGTATGATATCCCACGGGGCACTATGGGGTTGTCGTCGCGCCGCCGCTAGTTGTACCGGCCACGCAATCGCCGTGCGAGAAAGGAACATCAATCGTGATGCCACGTGCCGCCATCCAGCAGATTGCACGCATGGTTCGGGACGATATCCGCTCGGGCGAACTCTCGCTCGGGGCCCACAGCGTCGGGGATATGCTAGCCGCGCAACCCGATGCTTTACTGCTGATCGTCGACCTCACCGGTGCCGAAGGGCGCAAGAAGCGGCCTGACGCAACGATGCATCACGCCTATTCGTTCATGCTTGGCCAAGCTCTCGAGCAGCTACGTCAGCGAAGCGAAGCCGGCAACGGCCATGCGACCATGGCCATGCAGAATGTCCGGGCGGCGATCGCTCAGCAGATACGTATCGGCAAGCTCGTGCCGACAGCAGCGATGGCGCTTGTCTCGGCGTTTTCACGGGCCGGGATCGAGGTGGGGGAGGATATACGCAGCGCAATGGATCACGCGATGATCCAGACCGGAGCTGGCCAGCTGAATCTCCCGACGCCCGATGTTGACGAGATGTTGAAGGACTTGGTGAAAGCCTGTGAGGGCGATCCGTTCCTGATCCAGAGCCAGTTCGCCGAATTGACGGCAGCCATGCCTGCCGGGCTGCAACTCAGTCTGTTGGAAGGACTCGTCCTCGCCGAGGATTCCAGCCTGCGCGAGGCCGCGATCGGTTGGCTTCTTGCAGAACCTGCGATCGCTACACCGTTAGCCTCCATGATCGAAGAGGCCGCCCGACGAGGGCTTGTGTCAGCAACGTCGGTTACGAACCTCATGCTGATCCGCAACTGGGTGTCGGAAGATCGGCGCCGTGCGATCGACGCGATCATCAGAGCCGCGCGAGCTGTCGGGTCGTTGCCGGAGAAGCGCCCCGCAATTCAGGTGAGGGAACTTCTGATATCCGAGCGCGATGGGGCGGGAGCCCAAAGCATATTCGCGTCGATCAAGCAGGGCAGAAAGAACGCGCTGGTATCGATTCTGATCAAACAGGGGCATGGTGTGCGGGACGCCTGGGTGGCACACTCGCTAAGCAGGCCCGAGATCGAAGACATGCTCGACCATATTGCGTCCGAGATGCCGCTCCACGAAACGACGGCCGAGGACACGGCCTTCATCCTGAGCAGCGCCCTGGCGGACGGCCCGGCTAGCTCGCCACCCCCGTTTGGCCTCGTTCAGGCTATCACGCTTATCGGGCTCTTGGATGTCGCGTCCAAATTTGTATCGGTGGATGATCTCGTTGCCTTGATGTTCGCGGACGCCGACGCCGCGGTAACCGATGCCAAGGCGGTCGAGAGGGCAGTGCGCGCCTCGGGCCGATGGCTGGCGACCAGCCCTCAGCTCCAATCCTGGTTTGAGAATGGGGACGACGTCGCCGCCGCGATCAAAGGCAAGCGGAAGATCGAAGACCGGATCGCCGCGATTATCGAGAAGGTGCTGGAACCCAAGCGGGCCTACTGGGCCAGCGTCATCGCTTGGAGTGCATTCGCACAGCGCGGTGATGGCCACGGTTCGGACTGGATCGAAATGGCGCTCGTCGCTCGTGAGATGGCTTCGGAACGACCTCTGACCGAGATTCCACTAGCGCGCTTCATCGCCGTGCAAACGGCGGAGGCAGCCTGGAGTTGATCAGCAAACCAACTAGGCGCCGGATGCGCAACGCGGAACCTGCCGTCGGCTATCGGAATTCCCCGCAACCGGCTAGGCGCGTGTAGCTTCCGTCCCGCCGTCGACCCTTCTTCGCCGTTCAGCGTCGAAATGAGCGATCCCACGTGCGAAAGGTCTGCTTTTTAAGTGGGGCTGAAGCTCAGCTCCGTGTCGGTCGTCAGACTGACCTTCCTCCCTGTTATGAACTGCGAAAATAGAATTGGCGGCTTGCCCTACCCATTCAAACTTCGTATCGCGACTAACTATCATTAGCGAAACTGATACGGGGGTTGTTTTGTCCATTTTCCGCGCGGCGCTGTTTGCGTCTGTTTCCTTCTGGGCGTCGGTGGCGGCCGCGCAGGATGCCCCTGTGCCGGATGCAGACGCAGCCATGGCCGATAGTGATCAGATCATCGTGACGGGCCGCGCCCAGCGCCTCTACCGCACCGAAACCACGACAGTCGGCAAAAGCGCCGAAGACCCGCTCGACATTCCGCAGGCGTTGCAGGTGATCAACAAGGATCTCTTTGCCGATCAGGGCGCACGCGACGCGACCGACATCTATCGCAATATTTCGGGTGTCAGTTTCTTCAGCTATGCGGGCGTCACCTTCCGCGGCTTTCGCCAGGATCAGTCCTTCTACGACGGGATGCGCGGCAATCCGTTCATCGGCTTTTCCGTGCCCCAGCTTTTCAATATCGAACGGGTGGAGGTGCTGAAGGGGCCGGCGGAGCTTTTCTTTGGTCCCGGATCGCCCGGCGGCATCATCAACTATGTCTCAAAGGTGCCCGGCGATACCAGCGCCATGCGTCTGGTGGCGACGGCGGGCAATTATGATCGTCGCGGTATATCGGCCGAAGCGACCGGTCCGATCGATAAGGAAGGCATCGTCACCTACCGCCTCGGCGGCTTTTACGAGGCGATGAACCCCTATCGTCGCAACACGAAGAATGTGTCACTGATCGGCGACGGCGGCCTTGCCATCAAGACCAACGACGGCGGCAAGCTGACGCTCCAGGCGACGGTCTATGACAATGATCTTCAGGCCAACCGTCTGCGCGGCATTTTGACCGACGATGGCGGTAATTTCCTGACTGACATTCGCTGGAATGCCAACGAACCTACCGATTTTCTGCATCTGAAGTCGCAGGCCTATCAGGCGCGTTATGCGACCGCGATCGGGGATCGGGTCACGTTCGATGCGGGCGTCCGCTATTTCAAGGCGACCGAGACGCAGCAATATCATGAGCCGCGCGGGTTGGTCTCTGGTAGCGACGATCTGGTCGCACGCGAGTTTCGTGACCAGATCCGCGATGTCGATGGCCTGTCCTTTTCCGCCAATCTGACGGCGCGGGTCGATCTGCTTGGCATGGAGCATAAATTCCAGACCGGGGCGGACTGGTATGACGAGACGAGCGTGCTTAATTCGCGCATTTTGCGCGCGGGCGTGACGCCGCTCAGCCTGAGCAATCCCGTCTATACCGACAGCGCACGCGATGTCGCGCGGGCCGCTTTGCTACCCTTCACCGTCACGGATACACGCACCAAGCGCCAGGGCGCCTATCTGCAGGACCAGATCAGCCTGAGCGAGGCTTTCATGCTGGTCGGTGGCGTGCGCTACGACAAGTTCGAGGATCGCGTTGTCAACGCTGCTTCTTATGAGGATGACGATATCACTTTCCGCACCGGCGCGATCTACAAGCCGCGCAAGGATGTGTCCGTCTATCTGAGCTGGTCGCAAAGTTTCGAGCCGCAGACGGCCGCCAGCCAGAATGGTGATGTCGGCGGTCCCTTCGCGCCTGTCACTGGCGACCAGTTCGAAGGCGGCATCAAGACCGACCTGTTCGACGGCAGGCTCCAGGCCAATCTGGCCGCCTATCGCATCGTGCGCAAGAATATCCTCCAGGCCGATACCAGCCTGCCGCCGGTCAACGGGCAGGATCAGTTGCGCCCGATCGGCGAGGTGACGAGCAAGGGGTTCGAGATCGACTTGTCGACCGACATCACCGCCAATTGGGTCGCGCTGGTTAATTATGGCTATAACGACACGAAGATTACCGGCACGATTGCGGGACAGGCGATCGCCAATGCCGTCGGCAATCGCTTCGCCAACGCGCCCAAGCACAAGGTCGGCTTCTGGACCCGCTATCAGGTGCCGGTGATCGACGCCGCCTTTGCGGTCGGCGGCGAACATGTGTCGAAGCGCATCAGCCTGTCGGGGCAGACCGTAAAGCCCTACACGATCTTCGACGCCTCGATCACCAAGGGGCTTGGTTTTGCCGAACTGATGCTGCGCGTCGATAATATCTTCGACAAGGTCTATGCCGCATCGGGCTTTTCCGCGCAGAGCGGGCACTTTCCCGGCGAGCCGCGGACATTCCTGGCCGAACTGCGCTTTCAGTTCTGACCATGGATCAGCTGCGCGTGAAAAAGGGCCGATCGCTGTGGTGGGTGGTGCATAGCTGGATTGGCCTCAAACTGTCGATCTTGCTGACCTTCATCCTGGCGACGGGCACCTTTGCCGTGTTCGCGCATGAAATCGACTGGCTGGCGACGCCCGCCATGCGGGTATCGCCCCGGTCGGAACCCGTCGCGTCCTGGGGGGTGTTGGCGCAGGCGGCGGTCCGCGCTGCGCCCGATGCCCGGCTCCAGACCCTCTATGCGCCGATCGATCCCTGGTTCGCGGTCGAGGCCTGGGTCAGTCGCGGCAAGGGCGCGCCGGAGCGTGTCTATGTCGATCCGTGGACGGCGGAAGTTACCGGCAGGCATGGCTGGGCCAATGTCCACCGCTTCCTACGGCAGGCCCATCGCCACCTGATGCTGCCGACGAAGATCGGCATACCGATCGTCTGTTCGCTGGCCCTGCTGCTGGCGGTATCTTTGGTGTCGGGCATCGTCACCTACAAGAAATGGTGGCGCGGCTTCTTCCGAGCGCCGCGGGGCGGCGATGGTCGGCGGATGACCGGCGACCTGCATCGCCTGATGGGCTTGTGGAGCCTGTGGTTCGTGGCGCTGATCACGCTGACGGGCCTGTGGTATCTGGTGGAGACATTGGGCGGGAACGCCAAGGTGCCCAAATTGCCGGAAGTGGAGGCTGGTGCGATGCCGACCGGGGGCGCGCTGGACCGGCTGGTCGCCGTGGCGCGCCGCGCCGATCCTGCGCTTGATATTCGCGAAATTCGCTTCACGTCCGAAAATGGCGTCATTTTCCTCGGCCAGGCCTCCGCCTGGCTGGTGCGCGATCGCGCCAATGCAGTGGTCGTCGATCCGGCGACGTCACGCGTCGTTGCCCGGCTGGATGGCCGCACGTTAAGCGCGCATCAGCGTATTTCCGAAATGGCCGATCCGCTGCATTTCGGCAATTTCGGCGGCTTGTGGACCAAAGTCATCTGGTTCCTGTTCGGCGCACTGCTGACTGCGATGGCGGTCACCGGCACGATGATCTACGCGATGCGGCTGGCCAGATCGTCGCGATCCGAAACTGGTAGCATGAAGATCGCTTGGGTGGGCATGGGTGTCTGGGGATATGTCGGCGTTGCCCTCGTTCTCCTCACCCTTATCTTGACTCCCGGGGCGATTGGGGGGGCGAGTTGAGGGAAGTTCGACCCTTTGGGGCAGTCAACGCCCAAGTTTAGATGCCCAAGTGCGGACTTTCCGCTTTTTCTTAAGGGGCAGGCGCAGATCGGCAGCCGTTTTAATTGTACTGCCCATTCCTGCGCCTCAAAGTTCACTTGTTACTACACGGAAGGTGTAAATCAGTCAGCGCGAACTCAAGGTACGGCCGAGCATCCTGCGGTGATGCGGACGGGATTGCACCGCGCCATCGCTCCTTCCGGCAGCGTCACCGAAAAGCCTGTGCTCAACGGATCGGGCGCACCGGGATAATAGTCCGTACTGACGGCCTGGGCACCGCTGGCCATGGCCGCCAGTGCCTTGCGGTAATTGCCGGTGCGTGCCTCCACTGTATTGGCATCGGTCCGCGTGCGCACGATCACGCCCTGCTTCACCCATGCGCTGATCTTCGTGCGTTCAACCAGCGGATCCTGCACGATCTGGATCGCGGATTCAGGCTGATCGTCGGCATACCAGCCGAACATCGCCCGCCCCGCAAGAGAGGGATGACCATCGCGAAAGACGTTGGAGACCGCATCGCGCACGTCGAGCATGATGTAGATGCGGCCACGCGCGGCCTCCAGGCTGGGCCATCCATGGGTGCACACCGCATCGCGCAGCGTCCTGGCCTTGCCGCGCACCTCATCGGGCGTGATGAGCCGCTTGCCCGGCAGGACGGATCGGATTTCGGCATCGAGCGCATCCAGCAGCCCCTTGTCGTCCAGCCCGATCGGATTGTTGATCCCCGGCCGGTTCGACGGCGTGTCGGCCGCATTGATGGTGATCATGATCGGCAGGTGATCGGGGTGCGCGCGTGACCAGCGATCGACCTCGGCCAGGCATTGGACCAGCACCGGGCAGGTGCTGAGATAGTCGACATCGGGAATGTGGAACGTCTTGAAGCCCGGCTTCAGCATCGCCTGGCGATCGAACCCGGTCTGTTCGCCGGCCTCCCGCGCCCATTGTTCGCCCTTGGGGTCGGCATAGCGACCGCCCTGCGGGTCGGAAGATGTCGAGTTCAAGCTGGCGAACGCCGGCATCCAGCTGCTGGGTGAGCGGCAGATGATAATAGTCCAGCCCATCGGCAAGCCGCGGCTCGATCGCCCTGATCCTGGCCATGACCGCCGCGGGTATGCGCGCTTTGAAGCTGTTATGCGATCCCACCACCTGGATATCGTTCATGGCCCGGGGGGCCGCCGCGCCGACCAGGGTCAGCGCGGCGGTGGCAAGGGCGATGGCAGGGGCGATGGCTGGCCCGATCCCGCGCATCAGAATTCGGTCCGGATGCCGAACAGGAAGGTGCGGCCATAATATTGGATCTCGTTGAACCGCTCCTTGATGCCATTGTAGGAATAGGCCCTGGCCCCGGCGAGATTGATCGCCTCCAGGTTGACCAGCGTCTTGGGCAGCACCCGGATGGACAGGTTGCCATCGAGCGATCCGAACGGCGCCACATAGGATTCGGTCTGGGTCGTGCTGCCATTGCCCGACAGATATTCGCCGCGCCATACATAGGACAGGCGCGCCGAAATCGGCCCCTTGTCGTAGAAGCCGACGAGATTGTAGCTGTCCTTCGACAGGCCGATCAACTGATCGACGATAGGACGCGCACCGGCGGTATAGTTCGATTCCACTTCGGTATGGGTGTAGGACGCCTGGAACCCCAGGCCATCGAACGGGGCCGGCAGGAAATCGAACACCTGGTTATAGGCCGCCTCGATGCCATAGACCTTGGCCGTGCCGCCATTGACCTGGGTGCTCAGCAGCACCGTACCACGCCCCGGAATCTCGGTGTTGACGTTCTGCGCGGTGATATAATCATCCATCTTCTTGTAGAAGAGCGCGCCGGTCAGCGACGCATTGGGACGGAAATACCATTCCAGCGAACCGTCGAACTGGGTTGCCAGGAACGGCTTGAGGTCCGGGTTGCCGCCGCTCGCGGTCGGGGCATCGGTCGACACGCTGATCTGCGGCGCGGTCTGGGTCATGTTCGGGCGGGTCAGCACCCGGCTGGCCGCCAGACGGCCGATCAGGCTGGGCGTCAGTTCGGCGCGCAGGTTGAAGCTGGGCAGCCAGTTGTTGAACGTCTTGGGGAAGCTCGCCGGGGTCGGCGTGCTGCCCAGCGTCAGCGTGCCGCTCGCCACCTGGTTGGTGTGGACATAGCGCAGGCCGACATTGCCGGTGATGCCCACGCTGCCCAGATCGAAACCATAATCCGCGCGGACATAGCCACCAAGGATCTTTTCCGTGACGACATAGGAAGCGCGCATGTCGCCCGCCGTCAGCGGCGCGTTGGCGATCGCGTCGGTGAACAGCGTGTCATAGAAGGCGCTGGTGATGGGTGTTGCCCAGTTGCGCGGGAAATTGCCCGGAATGTTCGAGAAGGCATCATCGAAGGGCAGCGCTTCATAGCCGCCCGGCACGACTTGCGAGATTGGCGGGTTGCCGGTGATGTTCACGGTGAAGTCGCGGCGCCAATAGTCGCGCTTGCGCCAATGATATTCGCCACCGGCCTGGATTTTGGTGATGAAGCCGTTGAGGTCGCGGCCCACGTCAAGGCGGGCATAAGTGTCCCAGTCCTTGCTGTTCTTGGGGGCGATGTTGAACGGATAATAGATGTAATTGGCCGGATTGCTGACGTCGACCGGCGTGCTGAGCGTCGGCGCGACCTTGTAACCGCCCGACGCGTCATAGGTCAGCGGCGCGATGATCTGCATGCGGCTGCGCACCGTGCCTTCGGCATAGCTGGGGTGGAAGCTATGGGCATAGGACCAGTTGGCATTGGCCGAAACATGCCAGTCGCCCGGATTCCATAGCTGCTTCAGGCCGACATTGATTAGGTCGTGGCGGTTGAGGCTATATTCGCGCGAGGCCATGAAGCGGACATTGTTGATCGTCGCCTTGGTGACCGTATTGCCGTCCAGCGTCACCGACCCCGGCACCAGATAGGTGCCCGGATCGTCGGGATAGATGTCGAGACCGAATTCGTCATATTCGACGTCCAGGCGCGTCAACGACACATCCAGCGTCGTTTCCAGTTCGTCCGAGGGGCGCCACTGGGCCGAAATCAGGCCAGAAAGACGCTTGCGGTCTTCGGTTTCGATCGTGGGACGGGTGCGGGTCGGCGTGTAATAGCCGGTCGGCAGATATTCTGCGCCCGCGACCGGATTGGCAGGCTGCACGAATTTGTTCAGGTTCCAGCCCGTATTGTAGAAACGGTCGTTGCGGACTGACTTGGCCCAATATTGGGCGCCGATCAGGATGCCGAACTGATCGTCCTTGGTCTTGAAGCTGGTCAGCACAGTGGCGTTCGGCCGCACCTTGTCGGTCATGCTGGTATAGGTGCCGCGCAGATTGACCGTGGTCTTGTTGCCGACATCGAGCGGGTGGAAGGTCTTGACGTCGATATTGCCGCCCAGCGCGCCTTCGGTCATGTCGGCGGTCGGCGTCTTCACCACGTCGATCTGCGACACGAATTCGGCCGGCAGCATCTCGAAACGGAACTGGCGCCCCTGTGCACCGCCGTTTTCGATGAGATCGTTGATCGCGACGGTGCGGCCGTTGACCAGCGTGCTCTGGAATTGCGGGCCAAGGCCACGAACGCTGACATAAAGGCCTTCGCCGCGCGGACGGGTGATCGCGACACCGGTGACGAGCTGGAGCGCTTCGGCGACATTCTGGGTCGGGAACTTGCCGATGTCGGTGGACGCGATGGAATCGACGCCATAGGCGGCCTTGCGCTTCATCTCGGTCGCCGCCGCCAGGCTGCGAGCATAGGTGCCGGTGACGACGATCGCGCCATCGTCCTGCCCATCGACAGGCGCAGCCTGATCGGCGGCGGGCGCGACGGTCTGCGCCCGGACCGGCGACGACAGGATCAGCGCGAAAATGGCAAGCGGAAGCGGCGCGCAACGCATGCGCAATGAACGTGACATGTGGTTGTTCTCCCCAAGGCTCTCAGCTCGGCTTTGTACGTTTAGGTGGCGAAGCACAGCGCGTTTGCCATGCGGACCAGGCGAGCGGGAGGAATTATCCGCGGTTCCCGGTGCGGCGGGGAATGCGAATTAATGTCACCGACCCAGAGCTGAAGCCGGACGGCGCCGATGGCGTCGGTGAATGTCAGGCTGGTTTTTCGATACCACGCGGCTGCGTAAGGCGTGCTTGAGGAAGTGAGAAGATCACCAGCCCACAGCGAGATAAGGCTGTAGAATCCGAGAAGTGCCGGCGTGGTTCGAGCGATAGCTTTGTCGGTCCATTGACGCTGTGTCTCGACGCCCAGGTGAGCGCGCGTTTCGGCGAATGTGACTTCGATTTGCCATCGGCGGACGTACAGGGCGATGATATCGGCGGGCTCGATGGCGATGTCTGTGCTGAAGAAGGCTTGCGGATCGCGCTTTTCGTCGGGGTCGCGAACCAGCACCCATCGGACCGGCAACACCGGGGTGCCCGGCCTGTACCACAAGGCGATCCCGGATGTGATATCGAGTGCTTTGCCGCTGACATGGCCATACCAGGCGGACACGAAGATCCTCGTCCAGCGTGTCGCTGGGTTGGACAGCAGGGTCTTGAGTTTCGGCAGCGCCAAGCCTTTCTGCGCGGGTCGTCCCATCGTGCGCGACGTTCGCTCTGCGGGCGGTGCAAACAGGTTCGCATCCAGCCGTAGGCGGCTGATGAGCGTTGCCCGCCGTACGATGGCATGGGCCAGTTCATGGACAGCGAAGCTGCTGTCGCCGATGAAGATGATCTGACGACCTGGCAGCCAGCGCGACAGTTGCAGTGCGCCTTGCCGGGCCCAGTCCGTCAGCACTTTGTGACGACAGCCGCGAGCTCGATTCGATCGCTCCGAAGGGGCGAGCAGCGTCAGGACCGGCAACGCCTTGATCAGGCTGGTCCATGAAACCGGAGTGAGCACCATGAAGCTCAGCCAGCGCAGCCCGCTGGCTTTGACGAAATGGCCGTGGCTAGAGCGCACCGGGTCCCGGTATATTCCCCGCGCGCTGATCCGGCGTCCCCATCGGCGTTCAATGGTGTCGTCCATACCGATGACCACAGGGCCGTCGGGCACAAGGCGATCGACGACAATGCCCAGCAGCCGTCTGGCAACAGCGCGGGAGCTCCAGCGGGCACGGTTGAGGATCTGGTGATAGCTGGCAAAGTTGGAGGCTTGGGCCCTGCCGGTCACACGCAGGCACGAGGTAACGGTTCGCTTGCCTGTTGCCAGCACGGCACCCATCACCAGAACGAGCACGTGCTCCCAACTGGGCGCGGTGAAACAGGGCCGCAACGGCTGCAGCCAACGGCGCAGTATCAGGGGAACGGGGTCGCCGATAACGGCCTTGTCTGGATCCAGCATCCCATGCTTCGAATCCCGACTGGCACGGGTTGCAATGCTATGATTGTTGCCATGCGGCGAGCTGAATCGGATACGCTCTGACCCGAAGGCAGCTATGGTTGCGCCATGAAAGACGACGAAATCGCACGGCAGATCGAAGCGTTCGACGCAGCCAATGGCGGCGGCGTCGGCTGGTACGAGGACAAAGGCGCCTACCACCTTTACCTGCTGACAACCGAGGCGCCGATCGCGCGCCTGAAGCCGGTCGGTATGGGTGACGACGTTAGGCTCGGCTACTGGTCACATCGACGGCGTTGGGAAGATATCGACGACATGGGCGGATGCGTCTTGCCACTCGATCAGGCACTCGACCACATCGCTAACAACAGCATTTTCTGGACCTGGACCTGACGAAAAACGTACAAAGTCGAGCTAAGAGCCTGATTCAAAATTATCGGGCGTGATTTGATGGCCTTGCGATGCGGCGTGCGAAGAGCTGGATCGAGGCGATGAAGAGCCATGCGGTAGCCGATGCGATGGTCTGTTCAAAGTCCTTGGCGAGGCGGCGATTGCGGTTCAGCCAGGCGAGGGTTCGCTCGACGACCCAGCGTCGCGGGAGAATGACAAACCCCTTTGCGGCATCCGACCGTTTGACGATCTCGATGGTCCATTTGCCGATCCGGCGCAGCGCGTCCCTGAGTTTGTCACCGGCATAGCCACCATCGGCGAAGACATGGCGCAGCCACGGGAAGCGCCTGATGATCTCGGCCAGCACCAGCGGAGCGCCGTCACGGTCTTGGATGTCGGCGGTGTGGACTACGGCATGGACGAGATTGCCGTCGGTATCCGTCAGGATATGGCGCTTGCGCCCCTTTGTCTTCTTGCCCGCGTCATAACCCCGTGGCCCGCCGCTTTCCGTGGTTTTGACGCTCTGGCTGTCGATCACGCCGGCGCTGGGCGAGCCCTGGCGGCCTGCAGCTTCGCGCCCGATCAGCAGCAGGGTATGGTTTAACGACAACCACAGCCTGCTGTCCCGCCACAGATAGAACCAACGCCGCACCGTCGAGACCGGCGGAAAACACGGCGGAAGCATCCGCCACGGGAGGCCGCCACGCAACAGATACAGGATCGCCTCGACAATCCGCCTGAGCGGCCACTTGCGCGGACGCCCTACATGCGAGGGCGGCGGAAAGAACGGCTCGAGCAGCGCCCATTCGGCATCGGTCAAATCGCTTGGCAAAGCCAAGTCCGCACGGGCATACTGCGCCCGAGTGGTGTCGGTCCACATCGTTGATTTCCTTTGGTTTGTCGCAAAACCGCTGAATCAACGACAGGGCACGCCGTCAAGCTAACCCGCTGATACCACTCAACTTAATTTCGGATCAGGCTCTAAGGCCGACAGGGGGCGGTTAGGCCGTTGCTATTACAATATTGTGGCGCGTATATTTCATCCTGAATTTTCGGCTACTTGATAGGTCCTGACCCAAAATCCTGTCACTGACGACCCTTCCAAGACATTCAGCCGTCAGACTTAACGCCCTAAGTCCGGACAGGCAGCTATTAAAACTGCACAGCTTGAAATTGGTCTTTTGCCCTCGGGTAGCCTGCAGGTGAATAGTCTCTGGGCGACTGAGCAGGGGGCAGATCACGCTGGCGAGGCATGGTGCAATATGATCGAAGACCGACATCAGTTCGATAATATTGCCGTTTCAGGAACCGGGCGGACGGTAACCTTGGATACGCCTACGCTTCCGTTCCTGGCACTTAGCTGCAACCCCGTCGCTTTTAACGGCGCGGAGATTAGTGCTGACATGGTTGCCGCCCCATTATTCAGAAATAACTCGATCGAACCGGAATCAACAAATACACTTATGGTCCCGATGCCCGTAGAAAAGTCGCAGGCTACATTACGATCCCGCCGCCACGCACCTACATCCGGTGCATCTGGTCCTCTAGCGTCGCGCTTTAAAGTGACCATGTTTTCCCGCATCGAGAGTATGACCTGGGTCGAATGCCTCTCTCCTTTCCGCACTGACAACGACACCTTCTCCGGCCACGTTTCTCCAATGCGAGTCAGCGTGAGATCGATGCGGCAGGCGATGGCACGCGCCCCTGTCGGCCAGTTATACGCCGAGCTGTCTGCGATCGTCTGATCTTGTCCAAAAACTGATTGATCAAAAATGGCATTCTGCGCCGAAAGAGGCATGCTGAATAACCTCGGCATGTCACCAGCGAGTTGAAGTCGCAGTTGGCGCACGATGCTAAGCTGCCCACGATAATTATGGGTTACCGGAATCTTGTTCACATAATCCCAATTGCTCATCCACGCTATCGCGTAGGCTGAAGCCAAAGGATCGGCAGCGGCGGGATCAGGCCACACCACAGCGGCGTAAAAATCGGCACCGCCGTCGAGCCACTGACCTTCTGGGTAATCCGGGGCAAAAGTAATTCCGTCGAAATCACCAACCCAATAATAGGTGCCGACCGTGAAACCTCGCTTAGTTCCATTACCGCCTAACAGCAATATCCACTTGTCTCCAGACGTTCTCCCATCCGTATCGTACAAGTGCAGCTTGAACAGGTGCGAACATTCCATGATGAGGCCGACTAGGTCAGATACAAAGGCGCTGGCAAATGTCCATCGCTTGAGGTTTGGCGATGTATAGATGCCGACCTTACCCGCTTCAGAGAGGGTCATTACCCAACGGCGCGTGGGGGCATGCCAGAAGACGGTGGGATCGCGGAAATCTCGTTGGCCGGGATTGGGCAAAACGATATCATGGAAAGTGAAGCTCGCTCCTTCATCCCTTGAGTACCACAATGCACAGGATTGTCCGGAACCCGGGGCCGGCATGGTGACGAGCGTGACAAGCGATCCCGCGCCGAAGCCAGCTGTGTTGTCCGTGTCGATGACGGTGCTACCGCTCCAGACATCTCCGAAGCGAGTTGTATTGCGTGGGATCGCGATGCCCTGATCCTGCCAGGTAACAAGATCTTTTGAAGTCCAGCGCCGCCAGTTCGTGCCGCCATTGATCTGCCCCCTGCTGAGTGGCCCAGAGACTATGATAGTCTGGACCACGAAGGGGAAAATGAATGCCGAGCAAGAAGCACAAGCCGGAAGAGATTATCGGCAAGCTGCGTGAAGTTGAGATTGTGCTGGCGCAGGGGGCCTCGACAGCGGAGGCCTGCCGGCGGATCGCGGTCAGCGAGCAGACCTATTATCGCTGGCGGAAGGAATATGGCGGGCTGAAGACCGACCAGGCGCGGCGGATGAAGGATTTGGAGAAAGAGAACCAGCGTCTTCGCCGGGCGATTTCGGACCTGACGCTGGACAAGTTGATCCTGCAGGAGGCTGCCAAGGGAAACTTCTGAGCCCTGCGCGGCGGCGGCGCTGCATCGATCATTTGCGACAAGAGCTTCCGGTGTCCGAGCGACGGATATGCCGGGTGCTGGGTCAGCATCGATCGACACAGCGCAAGGTGCCGCGCGGGGCGGATGACGAACAGGCACTGACAGAGGATATCATCGCTTTGGCGAAGCAATATGGTCGCTATGGCTACCGCCGGGTGACGGCATTGCTGTGCCATGCGGGATGGACGGTGAACCATAAACGCGTTGAGCGGATCTGGCGGCGTGAGGGGCTGAAGGTTCCGCTGCGCCAGCCAAAGCGCGGACGCCTATGGCTCAACGACGGATCCTGTATCCGCCTGCGGCCCGAATATCCAGGTCATGTATGGGCCTACGACTTCGTCGAAGGGCGCACGCATGACGGGCGCAAGTTCCGCATTTTGACGATCATCGACGAGGCCAGCAGGGAGTGCCTGGCGCTCATCGTCGCGCGGCAGCTCAAGCATGAGGATGTTCTGGCAGCGCTCGCCGACCTGTTCATCTCGCGCGGGCCACCGGCGCATATACGGTCCGATAATGGCAGCGAATTTATCGCGACTGCCGTCCAGAAATGGTTGGGGCAGATCGGCGTGAAGACGCTCTACATCACGCCGGGTTCACCATGGGAGAATGGCTATAACGAAAGCTTCAACGGGTCGCTTCGCGACGAACTGCTCAACGGCGAGATCTTCTACAGCCTTGCCGAGGCCAAAGTGCTGATCGAAGCCTGGCGGCGGCATTACAACACCGTCCGCCCGCATAGCAGCCTGGGCTATCGACCACCGGCCCCGGAAACGGCGACACCGCCATATCCGGCCTCCGGTTCCGCTTCGCTCCACCTCCACCCGGATATGGCGGCGATGAGCTTAATGCACTAACAAACCAATCGGTCCACTCGGTGGGGGCAGATCACCATCGGGATAGGTGGGGTTATAAAGCGCCCATAAAGTCCATGTATCGCCGATTTTGAGGGGACGTTGCGGATCGTTGATCCAGCCACCCGCGGGCGCTGCGATGTGATAGCGTGGACGCCCATTCCATATCGCAGGCGTGTCTGAACCGGTCGCTGGCGGACTTGGCGTTGTTTCGCCTGATGACTCCCCGAAGGCGGTCACCATAGGAAAGGCGGCGAGCATGCCGAGCGTTGTGCGGCGCGTGTAGAATTTTTCGTTCGCCAATACCTTGGCTCCTATCTGAAGATGCCCACGACGCAATCCATCAACATCTGACGACTACCGGCCCATGCATTAAGGTTGTGGGCACTGCATGGGCCAGATACCTACATCTTAAAACGCAGCCCGAGACTGAAGTAGCGACCCTCGATCCTCAGATCGCGGCCAAAATACTGGGTCTCATTGTAATATCGGTAGTTCTTAAACGGCTGCGCTAGGATGTTGCTGACATTGGCTACGAGCGAAATGTTCTTGAACGGCTCGTAGCTCGCAGAGAAATCCAATCTTGCAACTGGGCGTACGAGTTCGCCAGCATATTGCACTTCATTGATGGTGCGATTGTAGCTGGTCGTATACCCCGAACGCCAGTTATAGGAGAGGCGAGCGGAAATTTTGTCCTTTTCGTAAAAGCCTGTGAGATTGTAGGCCCATTTGGACAGGCCGGTGATCCTGACCTGACGGTCGCCTTCGCCAAGCACCTGCGGTAACTGATTGGTGCCATCAAGATAGGTGCCGTTTGCCTGCACGCCGAAGCCGGACAGTAACCCTGGTAAAAAGTCGAAGAACGTCTGAACTGACGCCTCCAGTCCTTTGATGAGTCCATCACCTGCGTTTTCCGGACGGTTGAGCTGAACACGACCATAAATCGGATCGTTTACGACCTGCGTATAATTGCCAATGAAGCCATTGAGTTTACGGTAAAACGCCGCGACCGAGACTGAACCGTTTTTCGAGAAATACCACTCCAATGTGGCATCATAGTTGTTTGAGGTAAGCGGACGAAGGTTTGGATTGCCACCTGAGCCGGTCGCATCGAACTGCGGCGGGGAACCATCTGGGCCCGGGCTGTTAGTGGTGATGTTAAGCGATGGGTTGAGCTGACCGAAACCTGGTCGCGTCCGTGTCTGCGTATAGCCCAGTCGTACTTGCCACTCGCGCGAGAGACGAATGCGCGCAATCGCCGAGGGCAGGATGTCGATGTAGTTTTGCTTGGTCGTCGTCGGCACGATAGCGACGCTGCCGTTGCTGGCCTGCACGCGACTGAACCCGCGATAATCACCAACGGTGTTCACAACGCGCGCACCTGCGGTCCCGTCAATTTCGACGCTGCCCAGGTCAAATGCGAACTTGCCCTGGCCGTAGAAGGCGTAGCTGGCCTCGCTGGCAGTGAAACCGCCCAGAGGATCCACGGGGATCTCTTCCGTCGCATATTTCGTAACAGCATCACGGATTCCGCCATCATTCGGGAACAGCACGGTCGCCCGCTGGACCGACTGATAGGCAAGCTGACGCAGCGCCTCGCTGTTCGCGATGATGGAATCGCGGTTGGGAGCCAGCCAATTCTGGAAGCGTTGCGGATCCTTACGGAAGCCGTCGGTAATCACCTCAAGCGCCCTGGTCGGGAGGCTGGCGAGCGGGATGTTCAGGCCAGCGGTATAGGCGTAGCGCGTGTTGTTCTGTGACGACGCATTACGGTCACTTGCCCGCACGCCGAATTGCAGGTGGGGCAGGAAGCCCCAGTCGGTTTCAAGATCGAGGTCCAGGCGCCCTTGAATGCCGTCGCCCTTAGCAACGAATTCGCGCTGGTTGAGACCGCGCCAACGGGCAGTGTCCGGATTGGTGATGTCGTACCCGCCCAGATCGAACACCGCTGATCCGCGTGCGTCCCAATCGACGTTGATGGTAGGAGAGGTTGCAAGTTGCGAGTCGACAGCGATTTCCAGCGCCTTGTAGCGGCTGTTGGTATAGGCGAAGTCGCCTGACAGCGTCGCGCGGCCAGTCGTCCATTTGAAGCCCAGTGCGGCCTGATAAGTATCGGTGCGATCGTCCTGCGCCACGCGGGAGAATTCGGGCACAAAGCCCCCCGTCTTGGTGAAGCTTGCCGCTTTGCCAGGCTCACCGGGCACCAGCACCACATTGCTGAGCGTGGGGGCTACGCCGTTCGCATCACGCCGTTCGAAATTGACGTTAAAGGAGTCGCGAAGCACGTTACCGCGATACGCCTGCCACAAGCCTTCGGCATAGATTTCCAGATCGGGCGTTGGACGCCACTGGATAGTGCCATTGATCGCCGGACGGTGCCGGACGCCCTTCTCATAGAAATTGCCTGCGTTTGCCGGGAAGTTGAAGTTGCCGACGCCGGGCGTTGCTACGGTAAGATCATCGGCAGGGTCATCAACGCCAAAGCCGCGAGGGGTGATGACTGCGGAATCGGCGTAGCGATCCGCATTGCGATAGGTGGTCCGCACATAGCTGAAGTTCACCAACGCGCCGATCTCACCGATTGGCGTATCCCAGCGCTTCGTCAGCAGCAGGTTACCCGAAGGGTCGAACGCCTTTGACTGATCGTTGTAAGATCCACGGATTTCGCCCGCGATCTCAGTATCCTTGACGTCGAACGGGCGGCGCGAACGCAGGTTGACGAGCCCCGCCAGCCCTGGTTCGATCAGGTCTGGCGTGCCAGACTTGTAAACCTCGATACCCGCTGCGACGCCAGCCGGAAAATCCTGAAGATGTAGGACGCGATCTTCAGCAGAGAAGAACTCGCGGCCGTTGAAGGTGGTCCCGACATCAGGCAGGCCACGCACCAGGATCACCCCTGCTTCATCGTTATAACGCAGGACCGTCACACCCACGATACGGGAGATAGCTTCGGCGGCGTTATTGTCCGGCAATTTGCCAATATCTTCGGAAACGACTGCATCCACGATGGAGTCCGAATTGCGCTTTAGATCCTGCGCCGAACTGAGTGCGGCACGGTAGCCAGTCACAACGATATCGTTTGTGTTTTCGGGGACCGCATCCGCCGCACCGGCAGGAACAGCGCTAAGCAGCGGATTAGTGGCTGTTTGCGCCAAACCGGCAGTTGCGGTGGTCAACGGTAGCAGTGCAGCGGACGTCAACAGGACGTGCAAAGATCTCGTCATAAAATCCCCTCTTATTACGTTAGTTATTTGCTGTTGTAGGTAATCAGGCCCTCAGGCCCGACGTGCTAACTTGGGGCCAGCATGGCGGCTGTCCGTGGTTTGGGAGAAACCGCACGTGCCAAAGTGCTGGCTTCCGATGGATTCATTGTCCATGCGGTAAGCTTTAGCTGCGCATTGCCACCTCGTGAGGACGCGCTCCAACGAAGTGCACCCCCCCCACGGAAAAAGCGGTCAGTAATCGTGCGTTCGCCGTCATTTACGAAGACTTCGAGGATGGATTCATCGGCGAGTATGCGCAGTTTCACGCGTCGAGACTTAAGGTCGACGGGGGCAACGTGACGGTTTGCGAAGCCATCGTGGAAGTGGGGTCCCGAACGCGTCCGATCAACGAAGACTTCATTTACCGTAGGATTGATGCCGATAACCGTCTGATAGCCTTGGTCATCTGTCAGGGCAATCACCACTTGCTCGGACGATCCGCCGTCGATGGTGAACTCAAGATCTGCCGATCCGCCCACAATGGGAAGCGAAGTCGGATTTTCGCTCAACGCAGTGGCGAAGTCCTTTCGGTCGCCATGGAGCGATGTGACTTCACGCACCGGCATCTGGACGATCCGATACCCTTCGGCGGATTTCCAGAGTGTAACCTGACGAGGCACGGTCATCAGCCCCCGCGATGGCCACGTCGGGATTGCTTCGGCGTAACGCCAGTCGTTCGCCCAACCAATCCAGATGCGGCGCGGGTCTTCCTTGGGCAGATCATTCCAGGAAACAGCCGCGTAGAAGTCTGCGCCATAGTCCATCCACTGCGCATCGCCGGGCCAGCCTTTAACGGGGGTGAACTTTGTACCGTCAAAGTCGCCGACGAAATATTGCCCCCCTGAGCCACCACCGACGGCATTGTCGCCAAGGTTGATGCCCAGCACCCAGCGTTTCTCGCCGGGAGCGCCTCCATTTACAGGCAATTCGAACAGATCCGGGCATTCCCAGTTTTTACCGCGCGCGCCGGCGGGTCCAAAGTTGCTGGCGAACGTCCATTGCCTAAGATCAGGTGAGGTGAAGATGACGGCGCGGTTCTCCAGCGCCATCACCGCGACCATGACCCAGCGCTTCGTGGCTGCATGCCAGAAGACTTTTGGATCGCGGAACTCCGGCGATCCGACACTCAGTACCTCGCCATGCACAGTCCATGTTCGCCCACGATCATTGCTGTAGGCGACATATTGCGATTGCAACTTGGCCTTGGGATTGTGGCCAGTGTAAATCGCGATCATCGGCGGCTTGCCGTTGCGGCCGAAACCGCTTGTGTTGTTCCAATCAATGACGGCACTGCCAGAGAAGGCCATAACGTCTGCGGTTTCTGGAATCGCGATCGGCAGTTCCTGCCAGCGCACCAGGTCGCGGCTGACCGCATGACCCCAGTTCATATGCCCCCAGCGATCACCATGAGGGTTATACTGATAGAACAGATGATACTCGCCATCATAGTAAACGAGCCCATTGGGATCGTTCATCCAGTTCTTCGCTGGTGCGAAGTGATAGCTTGGCCGTGGGTCGACACGCTGGGCCGAAGCCGAGGTTGCAAGAGCGGCCCCAGCCGCCAAGAGCAGAGAGATCTTCTTCATGCCGCAGCTCCACGCAAATTCATGTCTTCCAATGCAACACCGTTAGTCTCCGGCATCACCTTCCACACCCAGACGAATTGAAGCAGCATCATCCCACCGAAGAAGGCGAATACCCATCCACCGACGGCACCAGCGACCACCGGAAATAGCCATGTGATTATGGCTGCCATGACCCAGTGTGTGGTGGAACCCAGCGCCTGCCCTTTGCCGCGCACGGAGCTAGGGAAAACCTCTGAGATAAACACCCAGATCACTGCGCCTTGGCTGACCGCGAAGGCGGCGATAAAGGCGAGAAGCCCCACAAGGATCAAGGTGCCGTCCGGAATTGCACGCTCAAGTTGCCAGCCGACCAAAACCAGGGCAGCCGCACAAACTATGGAACCGACAAACAGCAGCGGCTTGCGACCGAACCTGTCGATCAGGAACAGTGCCAGCGCCGTAAACAGCAAGTTGGTGCCGCCTACCGCGACCGACTGTAGCAGCGCGCTGTCAGCACCCGCGCCTGCCAGCTCAAAAATGCGTGGTGCGTAATAAAGCAGCGCGTTAATGCCGGAGAGCTGGTTGAACATCGCAATCGCAATCGCGCAGGCAACAGGTGTGTAATGCGATATCTGGAACAGACGCGGAGCCCCTTTGGCTGCTTCGCGCATGTCCGCAGTCTCGATGCGCAGCAACTCGGCATGAGGATCGCTAAACCCAAGGCGCGTCATCGCCGCAACAGCGCGTTCGCGGTGCCCCCGCACGGCAAGCCATCTTGGACTTTCGGGAAGGACGAGTGTCACCACCAGAAACACGACGGAGGGCACCGCGACGATACCAAACATCCAGCGCCAAGCAGTCTGGGGCGGCAATATTTGCGCAATGATGTAGTTCGACAGGAACGCAATAAGGATGCCGAGCACGATGTTAAGCTGGTTCATCGCGACCAGCCGCCCACGGAAGCGCGCGGGCGACACCTCCGCGATGTAAATTGGCGTTACGACCGATGCGGCGCCGATTGCCACGCCGCCCAGAAAGCGGAAAGCAATCAAAATGTACCAGTCGTGCGCCAGCCCGGTGCCGAGTGAAGAAAGCACATAGGCGATGGCGACGGACAGCATGACTGCCTTGCGGCCATAGCGATCGGCAGGAACGCCTGCGATGAGTGAACCGAGGACGGTACCGATCAGGGCAGACGCCACGGTAAATCCCAACGATGCCTCAGTCAAAGCGAACTGAGTCTGTAGCGCGCTGGTCGCACCGGAAATCACGGCGGTGTCGAAGCCGAACAGCAGCCCGCCTAGTGCGGCACCTGCAGCGCTCATGATGACCGCAGGCGTCGCCCGCGCGTCGTCAACGACGGATGGGTCGCTAGAAATTACAACATTATGCATTGATGGCTTCCACTCTGATGGAGGGGATCTCTGTGATGGCCCAATGTGTTGGCCACTGACGCGTCGCGGTGCGATACGCGATCGCTAACGCCCCAGTTAGACCAGCGGACGATCCCGCAGTGGGGGCGGCAATATAGTCGGCCATGTCGATCGCGCGCATGCTTGCATCATAACCCGCCAGCTTATTCGTGAGTGCGCGGCGCACGCGGTCGTACATCGCCAGTTGCATTACGCCTCCACCGACGATGATGCGGTCCGGTCGCACGGTATAGGTAAGCGTTGCACACAGGCCTGCTATGTAATCGGCCTCGAAATCCCACGCTTGATGATTGCTGGGCAATATTTCTGCCGGCACGCCCCACCGCGCCTGCATTGCTGGCCCGGACGCAAGGCCCTCCAGGCAGTCACCATGGTAGGGGCAAATTCCGGCAAACTGACCGTCCCCAGGCGCGCGCGGCAATTTGATGTGGCCCACCTCCGGATGATTGGCACCTCCATGCGGCGCACTATTAATCAATAGTCCGACACCGATACCCGTGCCAACCGTTACATAACAGAAGGTGTCGAGCCCCCGCCCGCTGCCAAACAGCCGCTCACCAACTGCTGCACAGTTCACATCTGTATCGAGCGCCATGGGGGCATCGATGGTGCGGCGAAAATGCGCTAACAGGTCGACATTCTGCCAACCGGCTTTTGGCGTCGAAGTGATGCAACCGTAATCGCTCGCCACCGGGTTCAAGGAAAGCGGCCCAAAGCTGCCAATGGAAAAGGCCGAGAGCGGGCCATATTGCGCCGTCGCCTCGGTAAAGAATGCGCTCGCCGCAGCCAGTGTCTTCTCCGGCGTAGCGGTCGCTATACGCGTCTGCTTAAGCATCACGCCGTTACGATCGGAGATTGCGCATAGAAACTTGGTTCCGCCCGCCTCAATGGCACCAAGAAGCAGCGGCTCAACCATTGGTGCTCACCCCGAAACACGCGCACGCAAGCGGTAATTCAAAACAGAAAAGCACCGATCCCCTCTCCTTCACAGCCGCCACGCTTTCGCGGGTCAGGCACTAAATCTATCAATGAGACTTAGTCTGTCAAGCACATAGTGATACGCTGTCGGCACAGCATAATCCCTTTTGGTGGAGCCCGCTCGGCCCGTCAGTCTTTTTTGAAGAGGCTCGCCAGGTCCGGAGTGAAACTTGCGTGCATGGGCAGAAGGCCCGCTCCCACGGCTGCGGCGACGTTGCCAAGCGTCCCTTTTCGAATTTCCGGCGCAAAGAAGTCCGGTGGCGCATTGCTTGAAAAGTGCGCACGTAGCCCTTCGGCTATCTCTTCCAGACTTGAGGGCGGAAGCCCGCCGTCGATGATAACCGCTTCAAGGTCGAGCAGACTGTTTGCGCTCGTCATGGCGAAGGCAAGTGCCTCCACACACCGCTGCACCCAGGCGGAACGCTCCTCGGTAACAGCGTCCTGATCGAGT
The DNA here is from genome assembly GCF_015752145.1 of Sphingobium sp. JAI105. Classification (NCBI taxonomy): domain Bacteria; kingdom Pseudomonadati; phylum Pseudomonadota; class Alphaproteobacteria; order Sphingomonadales; family Sphingobiaceae; genus Sphingobium; species Sphingobium sp. JAI105. The sequence goes on from NZ_JADOUC010000001.1 coordinate 288,205, forward strand.
GCGTAGAGCGAGGCATGATGAATGAGATAGTCGGTCTTGCCCGCCGCGCAGACCGGCATTGATGCCAGCGCCCCGGCATTACCATGTCGGCCCTGATGAACCCGGCCGCCCAATACCAGCCCCCCCCCAACAAACGTACCGATGTTGACGGCTAGGAAATCCTGAAGGTCGACACCAACGCCGCACAACAGTTGCGCGAGGGCAGCGGCGTTTCCGTCGTTCTCGAAAAATGCAGGCCATGTAAGCCCAGCCTTCAGTCGATCGGCCACGTCAGCGCGGCGCCATTCGCCCGCTTGATCCACCGAGATACCAAGCTCATCGCGCCATTCGCCGAGGAACCATGGCATCGCCACACCAATACCCATGAAAGCTTCCGCATTCAGCAGGTTCTTCGACGCAAGATGCTCGTCAATGAAAGCGTCGATGTGCCGCAGCACCATTTCTATGGATGGAAAACTATCAGCATGGCGGCAGACGGCTTTGCGCGCTCCGTCAAAGTCCAGGAGTACGATAGTCGTGTCACCACGACCTACCTCGACCCCAACGGTGTATCCCCGCTTGCCGTTGATCCGGTAGATGGTAGCGGGCTGTCCCATGCCGCCGGTACGCTTACTCGCCTGGAATAGCAGGCCTTCCTCGTTTAGTTCATCGACGATGCGTACCACCGCCTGGGGCGATAGGGCTGTCACGCGAGCGAGTTCGGCTTTCGATGCGCCGTTCATACGGCGCACTGCTGACAGGATAAGTCGCTCGTTGTACCGTCGCATACCCCCAGCGTTCGTACCTCTACGCATCGTATGCACGCCGTATCCTTTTTGGAAGTCCACAACACTACCGAAGGCGCACGTTTGTCCGCCAGCTTGCCCGATAAGCCACAGCGAGGCCCTTATAAAGGGTCAGGGGCGTCTTTTTCGTAACAAGAGTTGGCGGTACATCTCTCGGTATGCAGCTACGTCGCCACTCGGGCTGCGATTTGAACGGGATGCCTGCGAAACTCACCAACGTCGGCACGGCCAAATGGCCGTCCAACCCAAAACCTTACGACTGAACATCGAATGGATGACCGGGCAATGCCGTTCGATAATCAGTCTGCGTATCCCGGCGTAAAAAGCATACAGCAGCAAAAAGGTGGATTGACAGACTAAATCACAATGATAGATTTAATGGCAGTAGGTGCCAGAGCAAGGGTTGAGATTGGGGTATGTCGATAGCCTAGTTATTTGCCATTCGAGTTGGTTGGCTCTCGACGACGCAAGTGACAGCCTCTCGTTATCTTGCTGCTCCTGCAGTTCACAGAATTCGTCCGGTGAAAGACGAGAATATTCCACTCCCAGGCTGCACACTGGGAATGGGAGGGGAGGATGTCGAGCTTTTAGCTCAGATCCTCCCCTTTTTTAGCAGTTAGGGATTCCCCTAAGCTCGACTTTGTACGATTAGGTAGTGAAGCATAGCGCTTGGGCCATACGTACGATGCGGGTTGTTGGAATATATTGCGGTTTCCGGCGGGGCGGGGAGTGTGAGTTAATGTCGCCGACCCAAAGTTGGAGTCGGATTGCGCCGATGGCGTCGCTAAATGTCAGGCTGGTTTTCCGATACCACGCGGCCGCATAGGGTGTACTGGTACTGTTGAGAAGATCACAGGCCCAGAGCGAGATGAGGCTGTATAATCCGAGCAGAGCCGGCGTGGTTCGCGCTATGGCTTTGTCGGTCCATTGGCGCTGTGTCTCGACACCCAGGTGCGCGCGGGTTTCGGCAAAGGTGACCTCGATCTGCCATCGGCGGACGTAGAGGGCGATTATCTCGGCGGGCTCGAGGCTGATGTCGGTACTGAAGAAGGCCTGCGGGCCGCGCTTTCCGTCAGGATCGCGAACCAGGACCCAGCGGACCGGCAAGACCGGAGTGCCGGGCCTGTACCATAAGGCGATGTCAGATGTGATCTCGAGCGTCTTGCCGTTGAGATGGCCATACCAGGCAGAGACGAGAATACTGGTCCAGCGTGTCGCCGGGTTGGCGAGCAGGGTCTTGAGTTTTGATAATGCTCGCCCTTTCTGCGCCGGTCGCCCCATCGTGCGTGCCGTTCGCCCCGCAGGCTGAGCAAACAAGTTGGCGTCGAGCCGCAGTCGGCTGATGAGTGTGGCCCGGCGGACGATCGCATGCGCCAGTTCGTGGACAGCAAAGCTGCTGTCGCCAATGAAAATGATCCGCCGACCCGGCAGCCAGCGAGACAGCTGCAGCGCGCCCTGCCGGGCCCAGTCCGTCAGCAATTTGTGACGACAGCCGCGTTGACGGTTCGATCGTTCCGAAGGAGCGAGCAACGTCAAGACTGGCAGTGCCTTGATCAGGCGGGTCCATGACACCGGGGTGAGCACCATGAAGCTGAGCCAGCGCAGTCCGCTGGCTTTGACGAAATGGCCGTGACTGGAGCGGACCGGGTCGCGGTAGATACCCCGTGCGGTGATCCGGCGCCCCCATCGCCGCTCAATGGTGTCGTCCATACCAATGACCACAGGACCATCGGGCACGAGCCGTTCGACCACAATGCCCAATAAACGCCTGGCAACGGCACGCGAACTCCAGCGGGCGCGATTGAGGATCTGGTGATAGGTTGCAAAGTTGGCAGCATCGGCTCGGCCGGTCACACGCAGGCAAGTCGTAACGGTCCGTTTGCCCGTGGCCAGCAGGCCGCCCATCACAAGAACAAGGACATGCTCCCAGCTGGGAGCCGTAAAGCAGGGACGCCATGCCTGCAGCCATTGGCGCAGGATCTGGGGGACGGGATCGCCGATAACGGCCTTGTTCTGGTCCAGCATTCCATGCTTCGAATCCTGACTGAAGCACGTTGCAACGCTTAGGCTGTTGCCATGCGGCGAGGTGACTCGAATATGCTGTGACCCGACGGCAGCTATGGATGCACCATGAAAGACGAGGAAATCATTCTGCGCATCGAGACGTTCGACGCGGCCAACGGCGGCGGCGTCGGATGGTATGAGGACAAGGGCGCTTACCATCTCTATCTGCTGGAAACCGAGGCACCGGTCGCCCGCCTCAAGCCTGTCGGCTCGCGCGACGAAGTCAGGCTCGGCTACTGGTCACACCGGCGGAAATGGGAAGATATCGACGATATGGGCGGATGCGTCTTGCCACTCGATCAAGCCCTCGACCACATCGCTGAAAACAGCATCTTCTGGACCTGGACCTGACCAAAAACGTACAAAGTCGAGCTTAGAGCCTGATTCAAAATTATCGGGCGTGATTTGATGGCCTTGCGATGCGGCGTGCGAAGAGCTGGATCGAGGCGATGAAGAGCCATGCGGTAGCCGATGCGATGGTCTGTTCAAAGTCCTTGGCGAGGCGGCGATTGCGGTTCAGCCAGGCGAGGGTTCGCTCGACGACCCAGCGTCGCGGGAGAATGACAAACCCCTTTGCGGCATCCGACCGTTTGACGATCTCGATGGTCCATTTGCCGATCCGGCGCAGCGCGTCCCTGAGTTTGTCACCGGCATAGCCACCATCGGCGAAGACATGGCGCAGCCACGGGAAGCGCCTGATGATCTCGGCCAGCACCAGCGGAGCGCCGTCACGGTCTTGGATGTCGGCGGTGTGGACTACGGCATGGACGAGATTGCCGTCGGTATCCGTCAGGATATGGCGCTTGCGCCCCTTTGTCTTCTTGCCCGCGTCATAACCCCGTGGCCCGCCGCTTTCCGTGGTTTTGACGCTCTGGCTGTCGATCACGCCGGCGCTGGGCGAGCCCTGGCGGCCTGCAGCTTCGCGCCCGATCAGCAGCAGGGTATGGTTTAACGACAACCACAGCCTGCTGTCCCGCCACAGATAGAACCAACGCCGCACCGTCGAGACCGGCGGAAAACACGGCGGAAGCATCCGCCACGGGAGGCCGCCACGCAACAGATACAGGATCGCCTCGACAATCCGCCTGAGCGGCCACTTGCGCGGACGCCCTACATGCGAGGGCGGCGGAAAGAACGGCTCGAGCAGCGCCCATTCGGCATCGGTCAAATCGCTTGGCAAAGCCAAGTCCGCACGGGCATACTGCGCCCGAGTGGTGTCGGTCCACATCGTTGATTTCCTTTGGTTTGTCGCAAAACCGCTGAATCAACGAAAGGGCACGCCGTCAAGCTAACCCGCTGATACCACTCAACTTAATTTCGGATCAGGCTCTAAAAACAGTAAGGTGCCTCAATGTCGGCCTCCATAATGCACTGGTATGTCTGCTTTCCTCTGTTCTCTTCTCGAATCCCGCCGGTCCGCTAGGTCCCAGATTCGGCCGAAAAACAACCGAACCGAATCACACCAATCCCAAAATTTGAAGCGCAGGGGATAAGGTGGTTCAGCCGTTCATTGAAGCGCTCAGCAAGTGATCGAAGCATGGAGAGGTGAGGGGGGTCCGTGTAGGCTGGGGATAGGGAATGCCGATCGTAGGAATAAATCTGGCGAAGATGGAGATTTTTTGATATACATTGCAACTCGGATATCAGCGAGAGGTGAAAGATGCAGGTAGCCAAATGGGGTAATAGCCTGGCCGTCCGACTGCCCGCCGCCATCGTGGAGGCGCTGGGATTACAGGAAGGAGACGACATCGTGTTCCATGTCTCCGACCCCCATAATATGGGTGTCGTCCGATCGCCTCGTCGGGATGAGATGCTGCAACGCTTACATTCTTTTCGTGGACGCCTGCCCGCCGACTTCAAATTCGACCGGGACGAGGTGAATGCCAGGTAGTTTCCTCGATACCAATGTACTGATCTATCTGGCTTCCGGCGATGAGGGCAAATCCGGGCGGGTCGAAGCGTTGCTCGCCACGCAATGCACGCTCAGCGTGCAGGTGCTCAACGAGTTCGCCAACGTAGCCCGGCGCAAGATGGGTTTCGACTGGGTCGAGGTTCGGGATTTTCTCGCAATCGTCCGCGCCCTTACGGTCATCGTGCCGATGGGAATCGAAACGCATGATGAAGGCCTACGCCTGAGCGAGCGTTATCGCCTCTCTATTTATGACGCCATGATCGTCAGCGCGGCGCTGCTGGCGCAATGTGACACGCTCTGGTCGGAAGACATGCAGGACGGATTGGTGGTCGAGGATCGGCTGACCATCCGCAATCCCTTTGCGACCGGCGCGGGGCCGCAATGACGCGCGCACAGGCACCGATGAACAGAGAAGGAGCAAGTTGGCTTGCGGCGGCCATGAAGTGTGCGCTGACAAGAGGCGTCGCGAGCAGCGCCGTTGGCCATGCTTTCGATCAACGCGCCGGAGCGTACTGATGCGTACCAGCCTCGATCACCTGCCCGCCTGGAAACAGCGTGAATTGCGCGATGACGTAAGGATGATTCTTGAGCGGTTCGAGGACGCGCACACGCGACAGGCGACGCAATGGAAGAAGAAGGGGCGCATCCATCAGATTATCCTCTATGGTAGCCATGCTCGGGAAGACTGGGTGTATGAGCCGCATACCGCCAAAGGCTATTGCTCCGACTTCGATCTGCTAATCGTCGTCAATCACAAGCAGGTCGCCGAACATGGCGATTTCTGGAATGGTCTTCGCACAGAGTTCGACCGCATGCGCCGCGCACGGCGGCTCAAGACACCTGTCGGCATCATTGTTCATACGCGACAAGAAGTTCACCGATCGCTGGCGGAAGCGCGCTACTTTTTTGTCGACGTGGAACGTGAAGGCATATTCCTTTATCAGGATGATGACAGGCCGCTTCCCAAGCCGCGGCCGCAAACACCTGAATCCAGGCTGAGGTTTGCGCGGGAATATTTTTTTGATTGGCTTAAGGGTGCGGGAGAGTTTTACGACGATTACGTCTCAAATTATCAAAAAGTTAGACTGAACAAAGCAGCTTACGAGCTTCATCAAAGTGTGGAGCATCTTTATCATACAATTTTGTTGGTGAAGACGTTGTATACGCCTCACGTGCATAATATTCGCTACCTGCGCGATGAAGCGGCGAAACTCGATCGGCGACTTGTTCATGTGTGGCCTGAAGATAGCCAATGGCAGCGGGCCGCTTTCAACCTTTTAAAAGAAGCTTATGTGAAGGCGCGTTATTCCAAGCGCTACGCTATCAGTGTCGATCAGTTGCATTGGCTAGGGGAGCAAGCGCAGGAACTGGCGCGCGTGGTCCAGACCGTCTGTCAGGAGTACATCGCGGAGTTGGAGCAGATCGTTGCGGAAACGGGCAAGGGCGGTAACCAGACCTTGGGCGCACGCAATGCAACCCGTGCGGTTGGATAACGGCATCATGAAGAGCGGCATCGATCATCTCCCGGGCTGGAAACAGAATGAGCTGGAGCGGGCTTTGCGGATGATCTTCGAAGAATTCGAGGATGCCCTCGCCAATGCCGAGAATGACTGGAAGAAACGGGCAGAAATCGTCAAGATCATCCTGTTCGGTAGCCACGCGCGGGGCGATTGGGTCTACGAGCCTCATACCAAAGTCGGCAAACATTCCGACTATGATATCCTGATCATCGTCAACGACGAGCGGCTGGCCGATTGGGAAACCTATTGGGCTAATCTCAGCAAGCGCTTCCGTCTCGAATATCTCATTACCCGTAAGTTCATGTCGCCGGTGCAGTTCTTCGTTCATTCGCTGGATCAGGTAAACGACATGCTGAGTCATGGGCGTTATTTCTTCATGGATATAGCGCGCGAAGGCATTGTTATTTATGAATCGGATGGGACAAAGCTAACGGAACCGCAGCCAAAGACGCCTACTCAAGCCTTGCATATGGCACGCGAATATTACGAGCGATGGATTCCGAGTGCGCGCGAGTATTATGATGATTTTATTTCAAACTATGAGCGCGGAAGGTGGAACAAATCGGCATTAGAACTACACCAATGCGTCGAACGGCTATATCATGGCCTGCTACTAGTACAGACTTTCTATACCCCATACACTCATGATCTTGTGAAACTCCGGGGGCAAGCGGAACAGATTGATGCCCGGGTGAGTGAAGCATGGCCCCGTCACCGCAGGGAAGACGTCGATGCCTATGAGAAACTTCAGGAAGCCTATGTGAAGGCCCGCTACATCAAGGACTTCCACATCAAACGTGAGCAACTGGAATGGCTGGGCGCCCGCACCGAAATCCTGACGCGCCTGGTCGAGGCGTCATGCACGGAACGCCTCACTGAGCTTGAACGGGCGATCAATCCCCTCTGACTTCGCCACGCCTGAAGGCGGCGCCAGTTCTGGCGGCAGGCCAAAAGATAAGGCGAAGATTTTCACGCCGAATAAAGAACATTGCATCCCGATGTTTAATCGGCACAATAGAAATGCGGTCTGGAATAGCTGGCAACCACGCCGTAGGGTTTTCCTTGCCAAGCATGACGCGCGCCGTTCACAGGATCAGGCGACTATCCTTGCGAAGCTGACCGCCCGGTAACACCGGGCCGTTCGGTGTTGCTGCCTGGGCCGCGCGCATGTCTCTGCTGGATTTCCGATTATCTGTTTCGTCGCGTCTGTGGCGGGGCGTTGCGTCGTGAGTCCACCATCACGCATCAATGGTGGAAGACCGGTGGCCTTTTCGTCTTCCTGCGAGCAGGATGAGCTTAGTCGGCTGTTCCAGTCGGAGGCGCCGCGCCTTCATCGCTATTTTCATCGAAAGACGGGAGATAATGACGCAGCAGCCGATCTGGTGCAGGACACGTTCGTCAACATGGCCGCGCGGTCCCCGGCGGGCATTATCAATCCGGCAGCGTATCTCCAAAGGATCGCGCGAAACCTGCTTGTGGATTGCTTTCGGAAACGACGCCGTTTCGGAAATGACGCCATCCCTTTGGAAGAATGCGACGTCACTGTCCCGCCGCTTCAGGAGGAGATTTCGCGCTACCGGCAGGCTATCGACGGCTTGAGCGAAAAGACGCGGGTCATATTCCTGTTTCAGCGAATGCATGGTCTGACGTATAAGGAGATCAGTCACAGGCTGGGCATCAGCGTCTCGACAGTGGAGTACCATATGATGCGTGCTCTCGTTCATATCGATCAGGCTTTGGAGGAACTGTGACCCACAAGGAGAGGCAGCGACTCCGCGAGGAAGCTGCGATGTGGTTCGCGCGGATGTTGCGCCCGGATGCCATGCAGCACCGGGATGTGTTCGAGGCATGGCTAGACGCTGATGCGATGCATGGCGAAGCCTACCGCCGTATTGAACGAAGATATGAGGCCTCGGGCATCGTGGCGCAATCGGGCAGAAAGGGCGTCGGCATCTCTTCATCCTGGCGCCGTTGGATTGCGCCGACAGGCTGGGGGCTGGCGGGCGTTGGGGGAGGGCTGGCCGCCGCCGCCGTCATGCTACTCGCGTTGTCGAGCGCAATAATCGTGCTTCTCGGGCCGGATGCCGCCCACAGAGTTGGTCCACGGCCTGCTGCCTTGCCGGCTAGCGTTGATGAGGCCAGTTCCTACCGCGTTGATAGCCATGTCGGGGAGATACGCACAATAAAGCTGGCGGATGGTTCAAAGGTCACGCTGGATAGCGCAGCCCGCCTTTTTGTCGCCTTTGATGGGCATGAGCGGCGGATATCGCTGGCACGAGGGCGCGCGCGTTTCGAAGTCGCGCACGACGTGCGCCCATTTGTTGTCACCGCCGGTAACGGCGCGATCACCGCCCGGGGCACGGTATTTGACGTCGATCTCAATGCGCCGGGCAGGGTGGAAGTTGTTCTTTTGCGCGGCGCGATCGACGTGAATGTGCGTGATGGCGCACGGGCGTTGCCGGTGCGTCGATTGCGGCCGAATGAGAAGACCGCATTCGGGCCGACTGGCTTCGTTGGAGAGCCTTGGCCGATATCGCGGGTCGTCGCAGATTGGCCTGATGGTCTTCTGGACGTTGACGCACTTCCGCTGCCCATCCTGCTGCGCGAAGCCAACAGATACGCCACGGTGCCGATAGTGATCGGTGCGCCTGAACTCGAATCGCTTAAGGTTTCCGGGCGATTTCGTGTCGATCGCCCCGACCTGTTGACGCAAAATCTGGCCGATCTGTTTGACTTGGCGGTGGATCGCAGCCGCGCCGATCGGATCAGCCTGAGAAAAAAAATTTAACGGTGCCGAAAATGCCGACTAAGGAGAAAAGGTCTTTTGGCCGTCGATCTCTTTGACACGTGGGTGCATCAAAGGGGATCGGAATGGGAAGTCGTCTGCCGTTCAACAGTCTTGAAGCCATAGTCTATGCGAGCGTAGCGGTCCTTTCTCCCGCCACCCTGCTTGCACAATCGGATATCGTTCTGCGTTTCGATATGCCGTCACAGCCCCTTGATCGGGCGTTGCGGCAAGTTGCTCGCCAGACGGGTGCTGAGATTATGTTCACACCCAATCAGGTTGCAGGCGTGCTGGCTCCTCGACTGACTGGCGAAATGACCGCCATACAGGCTGTCGAGCAGCTGATTGCGACCACCGGGCTTGTCGCGGAGAAATCAGCCAGCGCGATCGTGATTCGGGGGGGAGGCCGCCCGGCAGCCGAAAATTCCGGCCAGGATGTGCCGGGAACGGGCGGAATCATTGTCACCGGTTCACGCATCCGGGGGGCGGCTGTGGCGTCCCCTACCACCGTCATGACCCGGGACGATATCCGCAGGGCGGGTCAGTCCAATCTTGGCGAAGCGATGCGCTCGCTGCCGCAGAACTTCAACGGAGGGCAGAATCCGGGGGTTGGCATGGGCGCCGGAGGATCACCCGACAACATCAATGTGAGTTCGGGCGCGACCTTCAATCTGCGCGGGATCGGCCAGGACGCGACCCTGACTTTGCTCAATGGGCATCGGGTCGCCTATAATGCGGCCAATCAAGGCGTCGATGTTTCCGCCATTCCCCTTGCCGCCATTGAGCGCATGGAGGTGGTAAGCGACGGTTCGTCGGCCCTGTACGGCTCGGATGCGGTCGGCGGGGTCGTCAATATCATCCTGCGGCGGGACTTCGAAGGTGTCTGGACCAGCGCGAGGCTCGGCACTTCGACCGATGGCGGCGGCTTTCAGCAGCAATATAGCGTGGTTGGCGGCAAGACATGGAATGGCGGCGGCCTGATCGCGACTTATGATTTTGGGCGCGATACCGCAATCAGGGCAGGTCGCCGATCCTATGGGTCAGACTTGAACCCGGATCAGACCCTCGTGCCGTTCATGCGCCGCCATAGCGCCATCATCAGCGCACATCAGGAGGTTTTTTCGGACCTCGACTTCAATGTCGATGCGACATTCAATGCCCGGCGGTCGCACTATGAGACGCCGCTCAATCCCGTCGGTCCACTATCCGACTTCGGATTGTCAGGATTTGGAAACTCGACATCCTATTCCATTGCTCCTTCACTCAATTATCGATTTGCCCCGGACTGGCGCCTGACATTGCTCGGCGTTTATGGTGAAGACAAAAGCCGGTACGGATCGGACCTGTTTGTCGCCGGGACGAATATCAGTCCGACGCGGGGCTGCTATTGCAACACCCTCACCAATGCCGACCTCTCCGTCGAGGGGCCGATCGCACAACTGCCAGGGGGTGCAGCGCGGTTGGCTGTGGGCGGCGGTTATCGAGAAATCGGCTTCCATGCCTTCCGTACGCAGGGCAGTGCGCAGAGCGTCAACGAACAGCAAAATGTATACTACGCCTTTGGCGAACTCTATCTGCCAATCGTTTCCAAGGATCAAAATCTGGAAGGCATATCGAGTCTTTCGTTGAGCGGGGCACTGCGGTACGAAAATTACGCAGGGATTGATCGGATCGTTACGCCCAAAGTCGGTCTGGTCTATGCGCCCGTGGCCGATATTCGCTTCAAGGCGACATGGGGGAAGTCGTTCCGCGCGCCAACCCTCTATCAGCAATATGCTGTGCAATATGCTTCTCTTTATCCGGCAGCTTCGCTCGGCGGTTCGTCGTTTCCATCCAACAGCAGCGCCCTCCTGCTCGATGGCGCGAACACCGATCTCAAGTCGGAACGGGCGACGAGTTGGACGGTGACGGCTGAAATCACCCCGGCATCATGGTCAGGCTTCCATGCCGAACTGAGCTATTACCATATCGACTACAGGGATCGCGTCGCAGCGCCCATCAGCGGCATTCAATCCGCGCTCGTGAATCAGGCCTATCGTCAACTCGTGACATATGCGCCGACGCTCGATGCGGTTACAGGAATTGTTGCGAATCCCGCCTATATCTTTAGCGACTATACGGGATCGGCCTTCGATCCATCGGCCGTCGTTGCCATCGTGGACAACCGTAGCCGGAACATTGCACGCCAGATTATACAGGGCGTAGACCTGTCGCTACGCTACAAGATGGAAACGGCAAGGTCAGGGGCGTTCACCGTTCAGGGGAACATAACCTATTTGGACAGTAAACAGCGCCTCGTCCCTGGAGAGGAGGCCCAAGACATAGCCGGCGTTATTTTCTACCCGCCCCATGTCCGCGGTCGGGCCAGCCTGCTTTGGGACAAGGGTCCGATGTCGCTTGCTGCCTATGTCAACTATGTCGGCGGCCTCAGCGACGAACGCGCTGCCGCCGCGACGCGCGTTTCCGGCATGACTACGCTGGATCTCAGTGCAGCCTATAAGGTCGAGGCGGGGGCGGGGGTGCTGCGGGACATGGAGATACTCGTCTCCCTCCAAAACATCGGCAACAAAAAACCGGACCTGATCCGGACATCTGCAAGCTATTTCCCGCCGTATGACTCGACCAACTATTCTCCGGTTGGTCGCTTTGTCAGTCTCACCATCAGCAAAAGCTGGTGATCCCATGTTTTCCAGACATAATGCGGCCACGATCGGCGTGCTTTGGCTTGCGCTTGGCCTCCTCGTCGGCGGTCCCGTCCGCGCCTCGACCTCCTGCTCGACTCTGACACCGCCAATCGCGCTCGTCCCGGAGCGTCCATCGCGGGATATTTCGGCGGACGATCTGGCACGACTACGGGACATTGGCATGCCTGGCTACTCCGTGCCGGATCAGTCGCCGTTCACGATATCACCCGACCATAAGATGGTGGCTTTCACCATCCGACAGGCCGATCCGCTCGCCAATTCCTATTGTCAGGGACTGTATGTCGCAGACTTGACGAAGCCGGGCAGTGCGCGGCAGGTCGATGGGGGCGGCGAGGTCATCTATTACACCATCAATGATTTGCGCGGCCTGGTAAATCCGTCCGGCACCCCGGCTATCATAACCCCGGCATGGTCACCCGATGGGCGATGGATCGCCTATCTCAAGCGCACGAATCATGTGTCGCAGATTTGGCGTGTCCGGGCTGACGGTTCGTCCGCCAAAGCCGTCACCACACTCGACGTCGATGCGGAGGCGGTTGCCTGGTCGAGCGATGGAAGCCACCTTATCTTTTCCATTCGCCCGGCATTGGCTGATTTGCGCCGCAAGATCGACGAGGAGGGGCGTGGTGGCTATCGACAGGACAAGCGGGTTGATCTGCCCCCACCGAGTGGACCGATTGGTTTGTTAGTGCATTAAGCTCATCGCCGCCATATCCGGGTGGAGGTGGAGCGAAGCGGAACCGGAGGCCGGATATGGCGGTGTCGCCGTTTCCGGGGCCGGTGGTCGATAGCCCAGGCTGCTATGCGGGCGGACGGTGTTGTAATGCCGCCGCCAGGCTTCGATCAGCACTTTGGCCTCGGCAAGGCTGTAGAAGATCTCGCCGTTGAGCAGTTCGTCGCGAAGCGACCCGTTGAAGCTTTCGTTATAGCCATTCTCCCATGGTGAACCCGGCGTGATGTAGAGCGTCTTCACGCCGATCTGCCCCAACCATTTCTGGACGGCAGTCGCGATAAATTCGCTGCCATTATCGGACCGTATATGCGCCGGTGGCCCGCGCGAGATGAACAGGTCGGCGAGCGCTGCCAGAACATCCTCATGCTTGAGCTGCCGCGCGACGATGAGCGCCAGGCACTCCCTGCTGGCCTCGTCGATGATCGTCAAAATGCGGAACTTGCGCCCGTCATGCGTGCGCCCTTCGACGAAGTCGTAGGCCCATACATGACCTGGATATTCGGGCCGCAGGCGGATACAGGATCCGTCGTTGAGCCATAGGCGTCCGCGCTTTGGCTGGCGCAGCGGAACCTTCAGCCCCTCACGCCGCCAGATCCGCTCAACGCGTTTATGGTTCACCGTCCATCCCGCATGGCACAGCAATGCCGTCACCCGGCGGTAGCCATAGCGACCATATTGCTTCGCCAAAGCGATGATATCCTCTGTCAGTGCCTGTTCGTCATCCGCCCCGCGCGGCACCTTGCGCTGTGTCGATCGATGCTGACCCAGCACCCGGCATATCCGTCGCTCGGACACCGGAAGCTCTTGTCGCAAATGATCGATGCAGCGCCGCCGCCGCGCAGGGCTCAGAAGTTTCCCTTGGCAGCCTCCTGCAGGATCAACTTGTCCAGCGTCAGGTCCGAAATCGCCCGGCGAAGACGCTGGTTCTCTTTCTCCAAATCCTTCATCCGCCGCGCCTGGTCGGTCTTCAGCCCGCCATATTCCTTCCGCCAGCGATAATAGGTCTGCTCGCTGACCGCGATCCGCCGGCAGGCCTCCGCTGTCGAGGCCCCCTGCGCCAGCACAATCTCAACTTCACGCAGCTTGCCGATAATCTCTTCCGGCTTGTGCTTCTTGCTCGGCATTCATTTTCCCCTTCGTGGTCCAGACTATCATAGTCTCTGGGCCACTCAGCAGGGGGCAGATCATGAGTCTGGGAAAAACGGAGGCCGAAGTGCGGTTGTGGCTGTTGGCCGGATTGTGGATTCCGTGCTTGTCCCTAAGGAGGCCACCACGAGAGAGGCGGCGCGCCGGGTCGTGGTCGATGACCTCTCAGAATTTTCTACGACGGATGATGTGTTAATGACGACCTTTGACAATTTGATGGTTTTTCCGAAGCTAGTCCGTTTCGCCACATTAAAGGAATTTGGGGCTGTCGGTCCCAGCAATCTCATTTCGGCAACCCCACTATCGTCTCAGAATCTGGTCCGAATCGTTGAGGCAGCGTGGAACCAATGACCACGGAAAACGATGCGATAATCTCAATCCATCCCCGCCATGCCAATGCCATTCTTGAAGGGGCAAAAACAATTGAATTGCGTCGCCGAATCCCCACTCTCGCCGTGGGTACGCAGCTTTGGATTTATGCCACCCGCCCGGTAGGGGCTGTGATTGGAATGGCTACAGTCGAGCGTATTGTTCGAGGTGAGCCTGAGCAGATATGGCTCGAATTCGGCAATCAATCTGGAATTGATCGCCTTGATTTTGATACCTATTTTGACGGAGCGGAAGAGGCAGTAGGCTTGCTCTTGGTCAATGTGCGGCGAAGCGTGGCGCATGTCGCGATTGAACGATTGCGTTCTCTGCGGGAAGGTTTTCACCCCCCTCAGGTTATGATGTCCATAAGCAACAGGGAGGCCCAGCTACTACGGCGCATGGCAAATTTAGACAGTGAGCAGACCGTTAGATAGCGCCGTCATAGGCTATGAGGCGGGTGCCTCCAGCGTCAGGCAGCCATCAACAGTTCAATCCGCTCCAGCTCTCTGAAAAATTCAAAGCAAAGCTGATTGCGTTCATCGTCTGGCAACCAGCGGCTCATCTGCGGGAACACGACTTTGTTGTATTGGTAGGTCCGGCGATCCCAGAGGGAAACAGCCGTGACGGCGCGGGCGGAATCCAGAATGCTCCGAAGATCGTCCCGCACTTCCTCACGGTCAGGCTCAAAACTCCTTACCGCAGGTGTATGCTCGAGATCGAAGCCTAGCTGTGTTTGTCCAAACTGCTGTTCTTCAGCCATTTTCATCACGCTTTGCCAATGTCGCTTGCACGCCGGTTGTCCTTCGCTACCAACACCATAACGAGGGGGCCGAATGAATCAAACTGTCCGTATCAACAAATATGTGGGGGATTTCGGCAAGGCTGCCAAGGCCAAGCTGAACGAAGGCGGACAGCCTGAGGACCAACTACGCAACCCGATTGAGCAACTGTTTGCGGCACTTGGCGAGGAAATCGGCCTGCCCAATGGTGCCCTTATCCTTGTCGGCGAGAAATCCCTTGCTGAAATGCGCACCCGCCCCGATTTCGCCGTCAACGTGCAAAAAGCATTGGTAGGATTTATCGAGGTCAAGGCTCCCGGCAAGGGGGCAGACCCGCGCAAGTGGAAAGCCGGGCACGACAAAGACCAGTGGGATAAGCTGAAAGCCCTGCCCAATCTGCTTTACAGCGACGGCAATGCCTTTTCCCTGTGGCGCGATGGCGAATTGACCGGCCCAATCGTCAAGCTAGACGGCGACATTGAAACATCGGGCGCAAAGCTGACTGCCCCCGAAACGCTCCTCCCGCTGATCCATGATTTTCTGACATGGCAGCCGATTGCCCCAAAGAACCCCAAGGAACTAGCCCGCATTGCCGCCCGCCTCTGTCGTTTCCTGCGCGATGAGGTGGTGGAACAGCTTGAACAGAACAATGCCCCGCTGACGGCGCTAAAGGCTGACTGGCGAACCCTGCTGTTTCCCGACGCTGACGATGACAAGTTTGCCGATGGCTATGCCCAAGCGGTGACGTTCGGGCTGTTAATGGCAAAATCAAAGTCGCTGACGCTGGCGGACGGGCTGGACCGTGTGGCGAAGGACTTGGGCAAAACAAACACGCTCATCGGAACGGCGTTGCGGTTGCTGACCGAACAGGAATTTTCGCTTGGTCCGTCACTCGACACGCTGACCCGTGTGCTTGATGTTGTGGATTGGTCCAAGATCGCCAAGGGCCACCCCGAGGCATGGCTCTATTTTTACGAGGATTTCCTTGAGGTCTATGACAACAAACTGCGCAAGCTGACCGGCAGCTACTACACCCCGGCGGAAGTGGTGCAGACAATGGTTCGGCTGTGCGATGAGGCGTTGCGATCATCCAAGCGGTTTGCCGTCCCCCGTGGCCTTGCCGCCCCCAATATCAGGATTGCCGACCCTGCAACCGGCTCCGGCACGTTCTTGTTGGCGGTGTTACGGGCGATTGCTGCCTATGTGGAAGCCGATGAAGGGCCGGGGGCGGTGCGGGGTGCCATCGAACAGGCAGCCAAGCGGATATATGGTTTCGAGCTGCAATTCGGGGCTTTTGCCGTGGCGCAGTTGCGCTTGCTGGCGGAAATGATCGACCTTCACGCCGATGGCAGCCCCGGCCTGTTTGTCACCGATACGCTGGGCGACCCCCATGCCAATTTTGAGGCTGGACAGGGCATCTATCGGGAAATCTCCAAGTCGCGGGAAGCGGCAAACGAGGTTAAGCGGGCCACGCCCATAACCGTGGTGATCGGTAATCCACCCTACAAGGAAAAGGCCAAGGGCAAGGGCGCGTGGATCGAAAACGGCAGCGCCAACCGGGCCGCTCCGTTCAAGGATTGGCTGCCGCCAACGGCTTGGAAGGTGGGCAACCACACCAAGCATCTGCGCAACCTCTATGTCTATTTCTGGCGTTGGGCCGCGTGGAAGGTGTTCGAACAGGGCGCTGGTGGCCGGGATTTACAGCCCCCGGTGGAAGAACAGCTTTCCGGCATTGTTTGCTACATCACCGTGGCCGGATTTCTCAATGGCCCCGGTTTTCAGAAAATGCGGGCCGACCTGCGCAAAGATTGCGATGAAATATGGGTGATTGATTGCACGCCCGAAGGCCACCAGCCCGAGGTTGCCAGCCGCATCTTTCAGGGGGTGCAGCATCCTGTCTGTATCGTTTTGGCTTCCCGCTCACCCGCAAATGATCCTGCGAAGCCTGCCAAGGTGCGGTTTCATGCCTTGGCAAAGGGACGGCGTGAGGAAAAGTTCAAGGAACTTCAATCTGTAACCCTTGACGGTGCGGGTTGGAGCGATTGCCCAATGGATTGGCGAGCGCCGTTCCTCCCGGAGTTTTCGGGCGGCTGGGGCGACTTTGTGGCGCTGGACGGCGTTATCGGCGATGTTGGTTCCGGCGTTATGTCTGGTCGCACTTGGGTCATTGCGGCAGACGTGGAAACGCTGGAACGGCGTTGGAATGGTTTGCTCAATGAGAGCGATCCAGCAAAAAAGGAAATTCTGTTCCACCCGCAGTTGCGGAAAGGAAAAGTGGCCAGTCGGCACATCAGAAAACTTGTCAGTCAAAGTCTGGGGCAGCACGCTACGAGGCAAGTGCAGATCATTAATGAAACCGCTAGTCAAACTCAGTTTACGAGATACGGGTTTCGCTCGTTTGATCGTCAATGGTTGCCGGTAGATGCTCGCATTTTGAATGATCCCCGGCCAAACATTTGGAATTCGTGGGGAAGCAATCAGGCGTATCTCACGGCTCCGATGGACTTGGCCCCGTCGAGCGGTCCGGCGTTGACGGCAACCGCACTAATTCCTGACCTCCACCATTACGCTGGTCGAGGTGGTCGCGTGTTCGCCCTGTGGAAGGATGCCGCAGCAACGGATGCCAACATAGCGCCAAGCGTGATCGCTGCGCTGTCTAAGGCATTCGGTGCCATCGTCGATCCGGTGGACGTTTTCGCCTATGTCGCCGCCTTGCTGGCCTGCCCTGCTTATACCGCCCGTTTCAGCGATGACCTTGTGCGGCCCGGTTTACGGGTTCCCATGACTGCCGACGCCAAGCTGTTTGCCGAAGCCGCCAAGCTGGGGCGTGAGGTCATTTGGCTGCACAGCTTTGGCGAACGCTTCACCGAAGGCCAGCCCGCTGGCAATCCGCGCCTGCCCGACGACCGCAAGCCCATCAACCCCCAGGGCGGCACCATCCCGAACACGCCGGACGGCTTTCCCGACACCATCGACTATGATCCCGCCTTGCAGCGGCTGAAAATCGGCACAGGCTTTATCGACAATGTGCCCCCTGCCGTCTGGGCCTATGAGGTTTCCGGCAAGCAGGTGCTGCGTCAGTGGTTCAGCTATCGCAAAAAGAATCGCGAACGTCCCCAGATTGGCGACAAGCGCCCGCCTTCACCCCTGAGCGATATTCAACCGGACCATTGGCTGCCAGAATACACAAGCGAGCTGATTAACGTCCTAAACGTGTTAGGAATGCTGGTTGAACTGGAACCGAAGCAGGCCGACTTGCTGGAGCGTATATGCGAGGGGCCGCTGATTCCAGCCTTTAAGATTGTCTAACAGCAGACTTCATCCGGTTTCCGTCAGGGTAGCTACGCGACCGCCTGCAATCCCTTGCGTTGGATAATGGACAGAAGGCGCAGGGCAGGGCCGCCGGGGCGTTTCACGCCCCGTTCCCAGTCCGACACAAGATTGCGCGACACGTTGAGATAGGCGGCGAACACCGGCTGCGAGACATGCTCGCGTTCGCGGATCGCCCGAATTTCATCGCCTGCCAGCGCCGGCGCGGGGGCAAGACACGCTTCGTCAAAGGTGCGCAACGTCGCGCGCGACACCACGCCCGCGTCATGGGCGTCGCTCATCATTTCATGGATTGCACCCGCAATCTCGCTGCGATAGCCCTTATCCTTCATCACTGTTCCCATCATCTATCTCCACCAGTGTTCCCGACGCCACCAGTCGGTCCAGTTCCCCCGCGCTCCATTTCAGCGCCTCGCTCGCCGCGTTGCGGAGCAAGGCTAGGTCCGCCTTTGATATGTTCGCCTGCGCACTCTTGGCGAACCCGAAAGCGAATATCGCCCTGTCACCCTGCCGAAACAGGATCAACGTGCGATAGCCGCCCGACTTGCCTTGCCCGGTGCGAGCAACCCGCTGCTTGATGACCCCGCCGCCAAGATCGGCATCCATCAGACCGCTTTCTGCGCGCTCTACGGCTTCACGAAGCGACGCATCGGCAATCCGCTCCTTTCGCGCGAAGCGCTCGAACCAACCATTTTTGAAGATGCGCGCGATGGCGGTTCTCCTGCTTTCTATGGCTTCATATAACACTTAGCGTTATATTTCAACATGGATGGGAAGGAACGACACAGCATCGGCCTTCTTGACAGTGCATAGACTGCGGGTGAGCATGAGTTTGCTTCATGACGCTACCGACGGTGGTCCTTTCAAAGGAGCCTCCAATGAACGACTCGACCTAACGCCTGCTGGCTGTCCCCTGAAAAGGGGCGGATGCGAAGGCACGGCATGAAAATTTGGTACAGGCTGGGAAAAAATCTTCGCTGATCGCTATCAGTGACAAGCCTACGCCAAATTCCGCCGTCTTCCGCCGCTGACCGCCAATTGCCGCCAGCGTTCACCGACCCATGAAAGCGTAGCTGCCTGCGCGCCCGGAACACTCTTGTCCGGGACGGCAAGGCATCCAATGCTCGTGGCCGGGGGCGCGTGCAACATCCTGATTTAAAGAGACTGCCCCATGAACAACAGTGATCGTATCATTCGCCTGAAAACCGTCCTCGCCCGCACAGGGCTTTCCCGCACGACGCTTTATCGCAAGATGGGCGAAGGCACTTTCCCACGCCAGGTGAAGATCAGCGTCCACGGCGCTGGCTGGCGGGAGTCCGCCATCAACCGCTGGATTGCCGATCCGGTAAGCTACCGGGAGGAGTTGGGCGTTTGATCCTGTTGCCGTGCTCCACCTTTTGCAGGCATGGGCACGGCAACATCGGCGGCTTCCGATCAGGCAGCTTGGCTCTTCGCCTTACCGAACTTGCCGGTAACGACCTTCTGCCCGTCGCGCAGCAAGTCGAGATGGTCGGACCAGTGCTGCATCATGCGGACCCGTTCGTCCCAATATTCGCCCCGCGTGTAAGCGCGACGCACCGCGTTGTTGTCGCAATGGGCAAGCTGCCGCTCGATCGCGTCGGGATGCCATAGTCCCATTTCATTGAGCAGGGTCGCCGCCATTGCCCGGAAGCCATGGCCGGTCATTTCATCCTGTGCGAAGCCCATGCGCCGCAAGGCGGCGTTGATGGTGTTCTCCGACATGGGCCGGTCCACCGAGCGGAGCGACGGGAACAGGTAGCGGCTATAGTCGGCATCATGTTCGATGGTGCCAAGGATCGCCAATGCCTGCCGGGAGAGGGGGATGGTATGGGCGCGGCGCATTTTGGTCTTGTGCGCGGGGATGGTCCACAGCGCCTTGTCGAAATCGAAGTCGGCCCATTCGGCGTGGCGGAGCTCGCCTGGGCGCACGAACACGTGCGGGAGCAGTTGCAGTGCTGCTTTGGTGTTTGCAAAGCCTTCGAATGCCTCAATGGCGCGCAACAGTCCTCCCGCATTGTCCTCGCTGGTAATCGCGGCGCGGTGGACCGGTTTGGGCGCGATCAGCGCCCCGCGCAGGTCCGCTGCCACGTCACGCTCCGCGCGCGCCGTGGCGATGGCGTAGCGGAATATCTGGCTGCATGTGCTGCGCAGGCGCTTGGCCGTCTCGTAGCGGCCCTTGCCCTCCATCTTGCGCAGCATGGTCAAGACCTCCTGCGCGGTGATGACGGTGACAGGGCGCTTTCCCAGCGACGCATTGATGAAGGCCAGCAGCCAGCGCAGCTTCTTCATCGTGACGGCAGAGCGGCCTTCGCGTTCGACCTTCACCAGCCATTCGTCGGCAACCGCCTTGAAGCTGTTGGACGCGGCTACGGTTGCGGCAATCCGATCCAGTCTGATCTTTTCTGCGGGATCGTCCCCCTTCGCCAGCACTTTGCGGGCGGCGTCGCGCTGCTCGCGGGCGTCGGCGAGGCCGATGTCGGGATAGACCCCGAAGGCCAACGTCTTCTGTTTGCCAAGGTGACGATAGTTCATCCGCCAGTAGCGCCCACCATTGGGCGTCACATAGAGAAACAGGCCATCGCTATCGGTGAGTTTATAGGGCTTGGCTTTGCCCTTGGCGTTTTTGATCGCAGCGGCTGTAAGCGCCATGATGGTATCTCCTTTTCGAGGAGGGCCGCGCTACCATCAGACATACCATCAAGTTGCTGGTATCCGGTGGTCCGAGACCGCTCCGTATGGGATACCTATACCATGAAAAACCGCAGAAATCCGCCATTCCTGGCACATTCTGATACTCTCTGGGAGAGTATTTTGGTGACCCCTACGGGAATCGAACCCGTGTTTCAGCCGTGAGAGGGCCGCGTCCTAACCGCTAGACGAAGGGGCCATGCGCCGCGTCGGGCGGTTGGCAGGGGCCGGGCTTTAGGAAGGCGTGCCGGGCGCGTCAAGGAAAACCGCGCCGGGACCAGACCAGTTGAAAAGCCGCATGCCAAAAAAAACCGCCCCATGCAGAGCATGGAGCGGCCTAGGTTCAGGGAGGAGACGCCTCCAAAGGGGGAGGCGCCCATACGATACACCCGAAAGGGGGGCAGGTGCATCGCATGTTCAGTAGATAGGGCAGGTCACATTCCGTTTCAAGAGGAGATGCAATCGCTTTTCTATCAATTATTTCCGCCGTTTCGGGTTAACTTCCCGTTCAGGCCTGAACGACCTGGGGGATCGGCCCCTTGCCCAGATTGACCTGCGCTTCGAAAATGTCGCGCATCAGCTGAAGCGAAAAGAGATGGGCGTGGATCAGCGGCAGCATCCCGCTCTGGTTGATCTTGCGCAGCTGGTCGCCGCGCAGGTCGCGCAGCTTTTCCTCGTTGATCATGCGGAAACCGCGATAGACGAAGGGCTGCTCGTTGCCCGGCGTCTGGATCGCGACCTCGCCGTCCATCAGCAGGTCCATTTCCTGCAATTCACGCACGAACTGGCCGGTGCGGGCAGCGGCCTGCTCGAAATCCTCGCAGAATTTCAGCACGCCCTGGGTCAGTTCGGTCGGCTTGCCATCCTCGAACAGGGGCTGGCCATCCTCGAACGGGCCGATCGCCGGGCTGGTCGGATCGAAGCACAGCGACAGTTCGTCGCTGTCGGGACGCAGCTTCGCCAACATCCAGGGATAGCGACGGACATAGGCCGGAATGTAAGACGGACCGCCACGCAGCTTGCCTTCGTCATCGACGAAGATGTTGACCCCTTCATTAAGGCCCATCAGCGCCAGCGGCACCGAATCCGTGCCTGCCGAAAAGATGATCGGCACGAAACGCTGGGCGGCGACAAATTCGTCGATCGTCAGCGGAATGGCGTGCTGGCTGGTCAGGAACGGCGCCGAATCGACCGCTACGCTACGAAAATCGGCATGATCCAGGCTGCTCAGCGGAAGGAGGTCATTGTAGAAGATCGGCAGGTTATTCGCGGGCGCGCTGGCCATGATCCGGTATCCATTCTGTCAATATAGCGGCGCTGTGCAGTGGCGCCGCCGGGCGTAAAACTGGGAGAGGGCGATAAAGCCCTGCGCAGCGGGTGGCAATTGCTTTCACACATTGGTTCCGGGCCTGATCTTCAGGCTTCATCGGGCAGGGGAATGAGTTTCCCCGGATTGAACAGCCCTTGCGGATCGAATGCGGCCTTGATCGCCCGCAGCGCGCCGATCCGCGCCGGGCCTGCCAGCCGCGCCAGCTCCGTCCGCTTCATCTGGCCGATACCATGTTCGGCGGAAATGGACCCGCCCGCCGCGACCACGGCATCATGGACGAAGGCGTTGATCGCCTGGCCCTGCGCCGCGATCCAGCCTGGCCCGTCGCTCGTCCCCTTTGGCGCGCGGACATGGAAATGGACATTGCCATCGCCCAGATGGCCAAAGGATGACGCCGTCGTGCCGGGAAAGCGCGCCATGGCCGCGTCGGCCGCATCGATCATGAAAGCGGGCATCCGCGCCACCGGCACGCTGATGTCATATTGCAGCGCCGGCCCCTGCGCCTTTTCCGATTCCGACAGCGACTCGCGAATTCGCCAGAAGGCTTCGGACTGCGCTTCATTGGCGGCGACGACCGCGTCGATCGCGATTTCCCGTTCGAACGCCTGCGCCAGCGCGCCCTCCAGTCGTTCGACCGGCCCCGGATCGCGCAGATCGCCATGATCGACCTCGATCAGCACATGCCATGCCGTCCGTGTCTCGATCGGCGATCGGGTGCCGGGGATATGCCCCAGCACAAAGCCCAGCGTCTCGTCGGCGATCACCTCGAATCCCTCGACGGCATCGCCCAATTCCGCTTCCACCAGACGAAGCAGCGCCAGCGCATCGGCCGGGGAGGCGACGCCGACCCAGCCGACCGCCCGTGCCGCTATGGCCGGGACCAGCCGCAGCGCCGCCGCCGTGATCACGCCCAGCGTCCCTTCCGCGCCGATCAGCAGCTGCTTGATGTCGTAACCGCGATTATCCTTTTTCAGCGCATCCAGCCCATGGAAGATGCTGCCATCGGGCAGCACTGCCTCCACCCCTTCGACGAGCGCCCGCATCGTTCCGTGGCGCAACACCTGCGTACCGCCCGCATTGGTCGACACCAGCCCACCGATGGTAGCCGACCCCTTGGCCCCCAGGCTCAAAGGAAAACGGCGACCGGCGGCTTCCGCGGCATCGTGCAGGTTGCTCAGGATCACGCCTGCCTCGCAGATCGCCAGATTATCGTCCGCGCTCAG
This sequence comes from Sphingobium sp. JAI105, assembly GCF_015752145.1. Taxonomy (NCBI): domain Bacteria; kingdom Pseudomonadati; phylum Pseudomonadota; class Alphaproteobacteria; order Sphingomonadales; family Sphingobiaceae; genus Sphingobium; species Sphingobium sp. JAI105. The sequence continues at coordinate 311,595 of NZ_JADOUC010000001.1, forward strand.
GCTACGAATCCGGTTCATCCGCCGCAGCGAGAGGATCAGCGCCGATCCGTCGGCAGGCGGCGTCGCCCCGCCAACCATCGACGTATTGCCCCCCTGCGGCACCAGCGCGACGCTCAACTCGCCTGCCAGCGCCACGATGGCCGCAACCTCCTCCACCGACACAGGTGACAGGATCGCCGCGGCCGTGCCATGATAGCGCCCGCGCCAGTCGCTGACCCATGGCGCAATATCATCCGGGTCGGTGACGACGCCCTTGGGGCCAAGCAGCGCGGAGAAACGATCGATAATAGCCCGTCCAATCATGGGACGCACCTATCCCCTGAATTCATCGACTGTTCAACCATGGGTCGATAGCTTCTGATTCCCAAAAGGGGTTCGATTTGGTTCATTCCATATTGCTGCTGATGGCCGCCACTACGGCTAGCCCGGTTCAATGGGCGCAAATGACGATTGAACAGCGCGTCATCATTCGCGTGCCGATGGCGCGCAAGGGCAGGGCGCCCGCGCGCATAACGGAAAAAGCCGCCGACGCATGGGACGAAAAGAAGGGGCCGCGCTGCGTCGCGCTCCGCTCGATTCGCGCTGCCGCCATCGCCGTGCGCAACGGGGTGGACCTGATCCTGGCCGACGATCATCGCTATCGCGCGCGGTTGGAAAAAGGGTGCGACGCGGCGGCTTTCTATTCCGGTTTCTACGTCGAACCGGACGAGGACGGGTCGCTGTGTTCGGGCAGGGACGAATTGCAAGCGCGCGGCGGGACCAGTTGCGCCATCGAAAGCTTCAAGCGGCTGATCGCCGTCGAACCCGACGATTAAGTGTCGCGATCGGGCGGCAGGACAGGACAAATCGCGCGATTTCCTTGACAAGCGGCCGATATTTCCGCAATGCGCGGCCGATTTCCGTCTCGCTATCGTGCAGGACGGACAAGCCTCCTGTTCCCGGACCATTGAATGACTTTTGCCGATCTCGGCCTTTCCGACGAATTGCTCAGGGCCGTAACCGAGGCCGGTTACGATACGCCCACGCCTATTCAGGCGCAGGCGATCCCGTCCGTCCTGATGATGCGCGACATTATCGGCATTGCCCAGACGGGGACGGGCAAGACCGCCAGCTTCGTGCTGCCGATGATCGACATCCTTGCCCATGGCCGCAGCCGCGCGCGGATGCCGCGATCGCTGATTTTGGAGCCGACCCGCGAACTCGCCGCCCAGGTCGCGGAAAATTTCGAGAAATACGGCAAATATCACAAACTTTCGATGGCGCTGCTGATCGGTGGCGTGTCGATGGGCGACCAGCTTGCCGCGCTCGAAAAGGGCGTGGACGTGTTGATCGCGACACCGGGCCGCCTCATGGACCTGTTCGGTCGCGGCAAGATCATGCTCAATGGCTGTTCGCTGCTGGTCATCGACGAAGCCGACCGGATGCTCGACATGGGCTTCATCCCCGATATCGAGGAAATCTGCACCAAGCTGCCCGCGCAGCGCCAGACGCTTCTGTTTTCGGCAACCATGCCCCCGGTCATCAAGAAGCTGGCCGACAAATTCCTGTCCAACCCCAAATCGATCGAAGTCGCGCGCCCCGCCAGCGCATCGACCAACATTACCCAGCGTCTGGTGAAGGTCGACGCACGCAAGAAGCGCGACACATTGTCCAAAATGCTGCGCGAAGCCGACGTCACCAGCGCGGTCATCTTCTGCAACCGCAAGACGACTGTGCGGGACTTGAACAAGAGCCTGCAACGCGACGGCTTCAAGTCGGGCGAAATCCATGGCGATATCGACCAGGGTTCGCGCATCGCCGAACTGGAACGCTTCCGCGCCGGCACCGTCAACATCCTCGTCGCGTCGGACGTCGCGGCACGCGGTCTGGACATCAAGGGCGTCAGCCATGTGTTCAACTATGACGCGCCGTGGCACCCGGACGATTATGTCCACCGCATCGGCCGCACCGGCCGGGCGGGCGCATCAGGCGTCGCCTACACCTTCGTCACCGAAGCGGACGCCGAAGCGATCGACAATATCCAGAAGCTGATCGGCACCAAGATCGAGATCGTCGGCGCGGCGGAGGCCATCGCCAGCGCCGAACCGACCGCAGATGCCGCACCCAAGACGCCAAGGGGCCGCAAGCCCCGCGCGGCAAAGCCTGCTGCCCCAGCGCCCGTCGCGGACGAACCCGTCGCTGAAAAGCCCAGCCCGGTTCGCCGGTCACGCGCGCAAAAGCCGCGCGAGGAAGCTGCCGCCAGCCCAGCCGCCGCCCCCCGCGCCGCCGAAGCGCCCGCCCGCCAACGCCGCAACGACCATCAGCACGACGGCCCCGACGAAGGCTGGAACGGCCCGGTCCCCGAATTCCTGAACTTCGGCTTCGACGCCTGACCAGAGGCGGACGGGCTTTGCCCTGTCCGCCAATGAGCGACCAGAAGCGCCCGCAAATTCCTCCCCTGTAAGGGGAGGGGGACCACGAAGTGGTGGAGGGGTGTCGCGCTATCGTGGAGGGACACCCCTCCGTCTGGCCTACGGCCATCCACATCCCCTTACAGGGGAGGATGATCGGGAACGACCATTTGCGGCCGTCGACGTCTTGGCTAATGACGGCAGAACCGGGCGTTGGTTAGGTGTCGTCCTCTATGTCTTGGCTGTCGTGGTATAGCTCTAAGATGGCCGCTCTACGTTCGCTGAGCGAGACATGCACGACCACCGTGTCTGCAAGGTCCACATCGGGATGAGAAGCGCAGTTCCCAGCAAACCATAGCGCCTCTGACATTGGTTCTTTGTCATGCCACGTCGTCATAACAAACTTGTGGTCCGGTATCTCTCCAAAGTCGAAAGCCTCTAAGACGGCCCAATCCACGGCATCGTGCCATTCCTCACAAGCTGTGCCCCAAGCGACAAAGTATAGGCAACCGCTGCCTACGAGCCATTTGACTACTTCATCACGCCAAACCTGGCTCACGGCCTGTTCAGCAACCAGGACTGCTCGGTAGGGCTTAGGAGCCATCTGCGGTATGGGCTGGTCAGGGGAGAGGTGCAGATAGTCCAGAGGCATCACGCGAACCTATGTCCGCATTGTCGCATCCTCAACTCAAAACCGGACTGTCCGCTACCCACTCATTCCCCCCCTCACAACAACCCCATCGCCCGCATACTGCTATGCCCGTTCGCGCCCACGATAATATGGTCATGCACCGCGATGTTGAGCCGCTTGCCTGCGTCGATGATCTGGCGCGTCACCTCTATGTCCTGACGGCTGGGTTCGGGCGATCCGCTGGGGTGGTTATGCACCAAAATGATCGCCGCTGACCCCAGGTCTATCGCCCGCCGGATCACCTCGCGCACATAGATGGCGGCCTGGTCGATCGACCCGTCGCCCATATTTTCGTCGCGGATCAGCATGTTGCGGGCATTGAGATGCAGCACCCGCACCCGTTCCACCCCCAGAAACGCCATGTCCGCGCGCAGATAGTCGAGCAGCGCCTGCCAACTGGCCAGCACTGGCCGCGCCGCCACTTCGTTGCGCAGCGTCCGTAGCATCGTCGCCTGCACGATCTTGATCGCTGCGATGCTGGTGTCGCCCATGCCCGGCACCCGCGCGATCGCTTGCCAGTCCGCGCTCATCAGCCCGCCGATGCCGCCAAATTCACGCAGCAACGCCTTGGCCAGCGGCTTGGTATCGCGCCGGGGAATCGCCAGCGCCAGGAGATATTCGATCAGTTCATGATCATGCAGCGCATCGCCGCCGCTTTCGGCCAGCTTCTGCCGCAACCGCGCGCGATGCCCTGCGCCATCATGCGTGACTTTTGCGTCCTGCTCCGCCAAACCTGCGTTCCTCGCTACTGGCCATCGACGCTATAAGTTGCGGAATCGCGGGGCAAGGATATTTAATCGCGTACGGACGTTATGGTCCCGTTACGGACCATCAGCGTTACTTGAAAGCCGGGGTTGGCCATAAGCATGGAAGAACAGGACGGCGAAGAGCAGGTTCGCCGGGGTTGGCTACGCTGGCTGGGTGTCGGCACCGGGTCGCTTGCACTGGTGCTGGCTGGCCTGTGGACGCAGCGCGCGCCAATCGCGGAAAATTTCGTCAGCCGCGAACTGAACCGGCGCGGGGTGCAGGCCAATTATGATCTGACCGATGTGGGCCTGCGCACCCAGCGGATCGAGCATATCCTGCTGGGCGACCCGGCCAATCCGGATCTGACCGCCGATTGGGTAGAGGTCGACATTGCTTTCGCCGGGCTGACGCCACAGGTTGCCGCGGTGCGCGCGGGCGGCGTGCGGATGCGCGGTTCCTATCGCGACGGCGTGCTGCGCCTGGGCGAACTGGACAAGTTCAGCGATCCTGATTCCACCGAACCCTTCAGCCTGCCCGACATCCTCCTTGCACTCAACGACGCGCGTTTGCGGCTCGATACCGATGCCGGTCAGGTGGCCATGCGTATCGACGGGACCGGCAATCTGCGCTCCGGCTTTCGGGGCAAACTGGCCGCCGTCATGCCCCGCGCGGCCTTTGCCGGTTGCGGCCTGACGGACGGGCGCGCGTCGCTGGCCATCGCCATGGACCGGGGCCGTCCGCATGTCACCGGCCCGGTGCGCGCCTCGGCGCTTGCCTGCCACGACAGCGCCGCTATGGCCCGCCCGGTGGCGACGCTTGACCTCACACTGGGCCAGGCGTTCGACCGCTGGAGCGGCCATGTCGACCTGTCGGGTGAGGCGCTCAAGGCCAGCGGCATCGTTCTGGCCGCACCCAGCGGCCGTGTCGATTTCGACGGCACGGCATCCGCCATCAGCGGCCGCGCCCGCATCGGCGCAAGGGCGCTGGCGGGGCAGGGGGCCATGATCGAACAGGCGAGCCTCGCGGGAACATGGTCGGTCAAGAGCGGCGAAGCGAAGGCGCAAGGCGAACTGTCGGGGCGTCAGCTCCATATGGCGGGCCGCGATCCGCTGGCGTCGCTACGCAGTTCCACCCTTGGCACGCCCGTCGGCCCGCTCGCCACCCGCTTGGCCGATGCCGTGCGCCGCGCGGGGGACAATAATCGGATCAGCACGCGCTTCGCCTTCGTCCAGCGGGGTGCCGCGGGCAGCCTTGCCCTCACCGATAGCCGTCTTGTCGCCCGCAGCGGCGCGCAGGTCGGCCTGTCCCCGGATGGCCGCATCACGCTGGCCTGGCCTGGCCGCGCCGGTTCCAGCCTCGACTGGGCGCTTGAAGGCGCGTTGCGGACGGGCGGCGGCGGCCTGCCCGATGCCGCGCTGCGCCTGGCCCGTCGCGCGGGTGGCGGCTTTGGCGGCGAACTATTCGTCGATCCCTACGCCGCTGGCGACGCGCGCCTGAGCATCGATCGCGTCCGCTTCATCGCGCAGCCCGATGGCGCAACCCGTTTCTCGACTGCGCTGCGCCTCGATGGGCCGTTGCCCGATGGTCGCCTGCGCGGCCTTCGCTTGCCGATCGAGGGGCAGCTTGCCGCCAATGGCGCGCTGGCGATCAACCGCCGCTGCGTGCCCCTGTCGCTGATCGAAGCCCGCTATGGTGCCTTTGCCATTGGCCAGACGCGCCAGACACTCTGTCCGCTGGATGGCGGCGCGCTGTTCGCCATGGGGCCAAAGGGCATCAGCGGCGGCGCGGACATCCCCGATCTCGCTCTTGTCGGCACCAGCGGCGACAGCCCGCTGCGCCTGACCGCCGATCATGCCCGCATCGCGCTTGGCCAGAGCGGCTTCGCCCTTGCCAACCCCGCGCTGACGCTTGGCCCGAACGACGCTCCCGTCCGCCTGACCGCCGCCAGCCTGGACGGCGCGATGACTGCGCGCGGTCTTGGCGGCACTGTGAGCGGGGCAGGGGGGCAGATCGGCACCGTTCCGCTGATCGTCGAACAGGGCAACGGTACCTGGCGCTTCGCCGACAGCGCGCTTGATTTCCGTGCCGCCATGACCGTGCGCGATTCGCAGTCGCCCGTCCGCTTCAACCCGCTTGCTGTTCCCGATTTTGCCCTGACCCTGAAAAATGGCCGCATCGCCGCGACCGGGACGCTGGCCTCGCCGCGCAATGGCGCGACCGTCGCCCTTACCAGCATCGCGCATGAGCTTGGCAGCGGCAAAGGGCATGCGGACCTCAACGTGCCCGGCCTGGTTTTCGGTCCTGCTCTCCAGCCTGACGAAGTCACCCCGCTGGCGCTGGGCGTCGTCGCTAATGTCGCGGCGACGGTGACGGGGAACGGGCGGGTCGACTGGAACGGTTCCAACGTCACCTCCACCGGCACGTTCCGCACCGATAATGCCAATCTCGCCGCCGCCTTCGGCCCGGTGCAGGGCCTGTCGGGCGAAATCCGCTTTACCGACCTTATCAACATGGTCACCGCGCCGGGCCAGACCGTCAAGATCACGTCCGTCAATCCCGGCGTGGAAGTCCGCGACGGCACTGTCCGCTATCGGCTGGAAGCGGGGCAGAAGGTCCGAATCGAGGGCGGCGGCTGGCCATTTTCGGGCGGGCAGCTGGTCCTGCTTCCCACCACCATGGATTTCAGCGCCGACGTCGATCGCTACCTGACCTTCCGCGTCATCGGCCTCGACGCCGGGGCGTTCATCCAGGCGATGGAGCTGGACAATATCTCGGCTACCGGCACATTTGATGGCCTCATGCCCCTCATATTCAACTCGCAGGGCGGGCGGGTTGCGGGCGGGGTGCTCGTCGCCCGGCAACAGGGCATGCCGCCGCTGTTGATGCCCGAAGGCGTCTTGCCGACCATCCCCTGTGATCCTGCGCGGCAATCGGGCGTGCTCTCCTATGTCGGCCCCGTATCGAACGAGCAGCTTGGGACGATGGGGCGGCTGGCGTTCGATGCGCTCAAGAACTTGCAATATAAATGCCTGACGATCCTGATGGACGGCGCGCTGGACGGCGAAATGGTCACCAATGTCGTATTCAACGGCGTCAATCGCGGCCAGTTGGGCGGCACCCCGGCAGGGTTGGCACGCAACTTCACGGGCCTGCCCTTCCTGTTCAACGTGCGGATCGCCGCGCCCTTCCGCGGGCTGCTCGGCACCGCCCAGTCCTTCATCGATCCCTCGCAACTCATACAGAACAGCATCGGCGACCAGATGCAGGCGACCATGAAGAGCAAAATGAACGAAAGCCTTGCGGTTCAGCCTGCGGAAAGCGACAACATGCCAAACAGGGAGCGCAAATGAAGAAGCAAGCAATCATGATGGCGGGTTTCGCCGGTCTGGCCCTGGGGGGCTGTATTCAGGTCAAGGCGCCTGACAAGCCGATCGAAATCAACCTGAATGTTAAGGTGCAGCAGGAGGTCGTCGTGCGCCTGCAACGTGACGCACAGGATCTCATCCAGAATAACCCGGAGTTGTTCCCGCAATGACACGCAAGATGCTCATGATCGCCGCTAGTGCCGCCGTCGCGCTGGCTGCTGGTTTTGCAATGACCGCGCCCGCCCGTGCCCAGACCGGGGCCGTGGCCAGCGCCATGGCGGCCGGCACGGTGGGTGAACAGGCCGATGGCTATCTCGGCATCGCCGGGACGGTGGCGGGCGATGTCCGCGCCGAAGTCGAATCGATCAATATCAAGCGTCGCGCCGCCTATACGCAGCTGGCCAGCCAGCGGGGCGTGACCGTGCAGGATGTCGCCGCCGCCACTGGTTGTCAGACGCTCAGCAGCAGGGTCAAGACCGGCCAGGTGTATCGCATCGGCGCTGGCGCGTGGCAGACCAAGGGGGCCGGCCCGATCGCGCTGCCGCCCTATTGCGCGTCTGCGGGCTGAAAAGACGCACTGGCGGACTTTTCTCATTCCTTCGTCCGGGGGTGCCAATCTCTGCCCAACCATGGTTGACTATCCGCAATCGCCTTTCTAAACGGGCCGCGCCTTGACGGGTGCAGCCGCAAGCGCCATGCCGCCTGCCATATGGGGTAAAACCCCGATGGAGGACGAACATGGTTGCGGATGGACCCGGACAGGACCCGGCGGGGGAAGATGCGCGCATCACGTCTCTGGAAGAGCGGATTGCGCGCGCTGAATCCGTCGAAAAGGTCAGGCAGGGGGCTGTGGAGCAACAGGCGGACGATGGGTCTCGCCTGGGCAACCGGGTTCTTGCGGAACTGATCGGCGGTCTTGTCGGCGGTGCGTTGATCGGCTGGGTTTTGGACCGGCTGTTTGACACATCCCCATGGCTCCTGCTCGTTTTCCTCGGTCTTGGCATCGTGGCGGCGTTCAGGAACATCATCAGATTGACGACGACGAAGCGTCCCCCGGAATAAGGGACGCTTTTGTCATAGTCCGACGTTTAGACGGTTTAGACGTAACAGGGGTCCAGCGTGGCAGAATCCGGCAAAATCGATCCGATGCATCAATTTGCGATCGAACCGCTGTTCGGTACGGATCATCTGTCGATCGGCGGCTTCAACATCGCCTTCACCAACAGCGCGCTCTATATGGTGCTCGCGGCTGTGGTGCTGTGGATCTTCGTGATCGGCGGCATGAAGCGCGAACTGGTCCCCGGTCGCTGGCAGATGGCGGTCGAATATATGACCGGCTTCATCAAGAATCTGCTGATTGCGAATATCGGCGACAAGGGGCGCAAATATATCCCCTACGTCTTTTCGCTCTTCATGTTCATTCTGCTGGCCAACCTTCTGGGCCTGTTGCCGCTGGGTCTGGTGGGGCTTCACCCCTTCACCTTCACCAGCCATTTCACCGCCACTGGCGTATTGGCGATCATGAGCTTCTCGATCGTCCTGATCGTCGGCTTCGCCAAGCATGGCTTCCACTTCTTCTCGCTCTTCGTGCCCCATGGCACGCCCGCGCTGATGGTGGTGCCGCTCTTCTTCATTGAACTCGTCTCCTTCATGGTGCGTCCGTTCAGCCTGGGCCTGCGACTGTTCGTCGCGATGACCGCTGGCCACGTACTGCTGAAGGTGCTGGCGGGTTTCGTCATCAACAGCGCCAATGCCTCGCCGGCTTTGGGTCTCACCGTCGGCACCGCCAGCTTCGTCCTGATGATCGGCATCAGCGCGCTGGAAATGCTGGTCGCGGTGATCCAGGCCTATGTGTTCGCGCTGCTGACCTCGGTCTATCTCAACGATGCCGAAAACCTGCACTAAGATTTCCGTAATTTCGTCAACATTATCAATATTCTAACGAAGGAGTTTACGACATGGACGCAGAAGCCGCAAAGCTGCTCGGTGCTGGCCTGGCCGCGATCGGTGCGGGCATCGCTGCCCTCGGTGTGGGCAACGTGTTCAGCGCGTTCCTCGAAGGCGCGCTGCGCAATCCGGGCGCTGCTGATGGCCAGCAGGGCCGTCTGTTCATCGGTTTCGCCGCGGCGGAACTTCTGGGTCTGCTGGCGTTCGTTATCGCCATGATCCTGGTGTTCGTGGCCTGACACATATTGGGTGCGGGCTGGGCGGCTTCGTGCTGGCCCGCCCGCATCCCCCCAAATTGACCGCGCCCTGATCGGACGGATAGATATGCCTCAAATCGCGCAAATCGCCGAAACCTACTCCAGCCAGATTTTCTGGTTGCTGTTGACCTTCGGCTTCGTGTTCTTCGTCATCGGCCTCGGCATGGTGCCCAAGGTTCAGGGTACGGCGGACGCGCGCGACGCGAAGATCAGTGGTGATCTGGACGCGGCCAAGGCCGCCTTCGCCCGCGCCGACGAAGCGGAAGCCGACTATCGCGTCCGTGACGCGCAAAGCCGTGCCGCCGCCCAGGCAATGCTGGTTCAGGCCAAGGCGCAAGCCGCCAAGGCATCCGAAACCAGGCTCGCTGCCGCCGACGCTGAAGTCGCCGCCAAGATCGCGGCCGCCGAAGCCCGGATCAAGGCCGCCAGCGATGCCGCTCTGGCAGAAATTGAAACCGTCGCTGCCGATGCGGCACGCGACATGGTGGCCCGTATCGCTGGCGTGCAAGCGTCGGACGATGCAGCCCGCAACGCAGTAAAGGCGGCACTGGCCCATGGCTGAGGCAGCAGCACAGCATTCGGCGGAAACGCCCCCGAACCTTGAACAGGCAATCCATGCCGAAGGGCTGGAGCCGGTTGGCACCGTCGCGCACGAAGGCGTCGCCCCCCATAGCGATCCCAAGGCTGTCGGCATGGACGCCACCGCCTGGGTCAGCCTGGCGATGGCGGCCTTCATCGCCATCCTTCTGTTCAAGAAGGTTCCCGCGCTGATCGGCAGCGTGCTTGACGGGCGGATCGCACAGATCAAGGCGCAACTCGCCGAAGCCTCCAAGCTGCGTGCCGAGGCCGATGCGCTCAAGGCTGAATATGAGGCGAAACTCGCCGCCGCTGCGGGTGAGGCCGAAGCGATGCGCAAGTCCGCCGAGCATGAGGCCGAAACCCTGCTGGAGGACGCCCGCACCGCTGCCGCCGATCTGGTCGTCCGTCGCCAGAAAATGGCTGAGGACAAGATTGGCGCCGCCGAACGCGCTGCCATCACCGCCATCCGCGCCCGCGCCGTCAACGCCGCAACCACGGCAGCGGCCAGCCTGATCGCACAGGGCCATGATGCCAGCGCCGACAAGGCTCTGGTCGATAGCGCCATCAAGGGTCTCGGCCCGGTCGTCTGATCGCGCCACGCCAGACAAATGGAAAAGGGCCGGGTGCAATCCCGGCCCTTTTGCGTTGGCAGGTCCATCCCCGATGAAAGATTGACGGGCCGCTGTCCTACATCGTCCATTCCATGTCATGATCGCTTTCACAGCGCGATCCCCCGGACTTTCCGATAGGATCAGGCCAGCGCCATAAAATGTCACGATTGCTGGGAAATATGCGAAGTTAAGCCCGCACTATCCTATTTTGCGCCCCCATTGCGATCCCCGCCCGGCACGCTATCTCATCCCCATGTCGCAACCCCAATCCCCCGACCGTTTCAACGAAGACAAGGCCAGCTACACGGTGCGCGGGTCCGGCGCGCCGGACATCGATGCGGGGGTGGAGGCGATCCGCACGACGCTGCGAACCCTGCCGATCCGGCCCGGCGTCTATCGGATGCACGACGCCCGCGGCGACGTCCTCTATGTCGGCAAGGCCCGCGCGCTCAAGAATCGCGTCGCCAACTATACCCAGGTCGACCGGCTTCCCCGCCGCCTGCAACGCATGGTCGCCCAGACCCGCTCCATGACCATCGTGACCACCAACAGCGAGGCCGAAGCCCTGCTGCTGGAGGCGCAACTCATCAAGCGCTACCGCCCGCCCTACAATGTCCTGTTGCGCGACGATAAAAGCTTCCCCTTCATCCTGCTGCGGGATGATCATGCCTTTCCCCGCGTCCAGAAGCATCGCGGCGCGCGCAAGGCGAAGGGCCGCTATTATGGCCCTTTCGCCAGCGCCGGGTCGGTCACCCGCACCATCAACGCGCTACAGAAGCTCTTTCTGCTGCGCTCCTGCACTGACAGCTTCTTCGCCAATCGCTCGCGCCCCTGCCTTCTCTATCAAATCAAGCGCTGCTCTGCCCCCTGCGTCGACCGCATCGACCCGGACGGCTATGCCGAACTGGTCCGTGACGCGCAGGATTTCCTGGGTGGCAAGTCGACCAAGGTGCAGCAGAAACTCGGCACCGCGATGCAGGCCGCGTCCGATGCGATGGATTTCGAGCAGGCCGCCGTCATCCGCGATCGCCTCAAAGCGCTGACCTTCATTCAGGGCAGTCAGGCGATCAATGCCGAAGGCCTTGGCGACGCCGACATTTTCGCGCTGGCGCAAAAGGGTGGTGCAATGTGCATCCAGGCCTTCTTCATTCGTGGCGGCCAGAATTGGGGCCATCGCAGCTTCTTCCCCGTCCACACCAACGAAGTGGCGGAGGACGAGGTGCTGGCCAGCTTCATGGCCCAGTTTTACGAGGAAGTGCCGCCGCCCAAGCTGGTCCTGGCCGATCGCGCGCCCGCCGAATGCGAATTGATGGCGCAGGCGCTCAGCGAACGGATCGGCAGCAAGGTCCGCATCGAAGTCCCCCAGCGCGGCGATCGCACCCGCCTGATCAAACAGGCGCAACGCAACGCGGTGGAGGCGCTGGACCGCCGCCTCGCCGAAACCACCAGCCAGGGCAAGATCCTCGACGAGATGGTCGAGATGTTCGGGCTGGACGCTGTGCCTGATCGCATCGAAATCTACGATAACAGCCATATTCAGGGCGCTCATGCCCTTGGCGCGATGGTCGTCGCGGGGCCGGAGGGGTTCCGCAAAAACGCCTATCGCAAGTTCAACATGAAGAACCCCGAAATCTCCAACGACGATTTCGCAATGATGCGCGAAATGTTCGAACGCCGCTTTGGCCGCGCCCAGCGCGAAGACCCTGATCGCGACAGCGGCGAATGGCCCGATCTGGTGCTGATTGACGGCGGCAAGGGCCAGCTATCGGCCGCCCGCGCCATGCTGGAGGAAATGGGCATCGAGGATGTCACGATGGTCGGCGTCGCCAAGGGACCGCACCATGGCCGCGACGGGCGGGAGGTGTTTCACCTGATGGATGGCCGCGAACTGACGCTCCCGGTCAATCACCCGGTCCTCTTCTACCTCCAGCGCTTGCGCGACGAAGCCCATCGTTTCGCCATCGGCGCCCACCGCGCCAAGCGCAGCAAGGCGATCACCGTGTCGTCGCTGGACGAAGTCCCAGGCATCGGCCCCGCTCGCAAGAAAGCCCTGCTCATGCATTTCGGCACCGCCCGCGCCGTCCGCGACGCGGCGCTGGAGGATCTGGCCCGCGCGCCGGGTGTTTCAAAAGCGGTGGCGCAGCAGGTCTATGATTATTTTCATGGCTGATCCCGACGGGGGCGCATAGCGCATGTCGATCCTCGCGACATCAGCCATCGTCTGCTCGCTGCGCCAGCATGGCGAACATGGCGCGATCGCGCGGTTGCTGACACCCGACCATGGCCTGATCGCGGGCTATGTGCGGGGCGGCCGATCCCGCGCGATGCGTCCAGTACTGCTCCCCGGCAATAGCGTCGCGGCGACCTTCCGCGCCCGGACGGAGGAACAGCTCGCCAGCCTGACCGTCGAACTGGCGCACAGCCGCGCGCCGCTTCATGCCGAACCCTTGCCTGCCGCTGCGATCGACTGGGCCTGCGCGCTGACCGCCATCGCCCTGCCGGAAGGCACGCCCTATCCCGCGCTTCATTCCGCGCTCGATGGCGTGCTGGGCGCGGTGGAGGCTGCCCCTGCGGCCCGTGGCTGGGCGGTGGCGCTGGTTCGCTACGAACTGCTGCTGCTCGCCGAACTGGGCTTCGGCCTTGATCTGACGCGCTGCGCGGCGACGGGCGACGCCACCGATCTCGCCTTCGTCAGCCCGCGCAGCGCGGCGGCGGTCAGCCGGGCAGGGGCCGTCGGCTATGAAAGCCTGCTCCTGCCGCTTCCCCCCTTCCTGCTGGAGGGTGGCACGGGCGAATGGAGCCAGATACTCGACGGCTTGCGCCTGACCGGCTTCTTCCTCGAACGCTCGATCCTCACCGACTGGCGTGCCGATGTGCTGGCAGCAAGAGAAAGGTTGGTCGAAAGGCTCAAAAGGGCGGTTGCGTGAAACCTCCTGTCTCCATAAGGGATCGCCACGCAATATAAGGAGTGCCCGCCCATGTTGATCGCCCTGTTCCCCGGAGACGGCATCGGTCCCGAAATCGTCGATCAGGCCAAGCGGGTGCTGGATGCGCTGGCGATCGACGGGCTGACCTACGAACAGGGGCTGGTCGGCGGCGCGGCCTATAAGGCGGTTGGCCATCCGCTCCCGCCCGAAACGCTGGAACTGGCCAGGCGCGCCGACGCCATCCTGTTCGGCGCGGTGGGTGATCCCGATTGCGACGCCCTTGAACGCCATCTGCGGCCCGAACAGGCGATCCTGGGCCTGCGCAAGGAACTCGGCCTTTTCTCCAACCTGCGCCCTGCCAGGGTATTTCCCGAACTGGCCGGCGAATCCGCCCTCAAGCCCGAAGTTGCCGGTGCGATCGACCTGCTGATCGTCCGGGAAACCAATGGCGACGTCTATTTCGGTGAAAAGGGCTTCCGCACCACGGCCGACGGCCTGCGCGAAGGCTATGACATCATGTCGTACAACGAAGCCGAAGTGCGCCGCATCGCCCATAGCGGTTTTCAGGCAGCACAGGCGCGGCGCGGCAAGCTGTGTTCGGTGGACAAGGCCAATGTGCTCGAAACCAGCCAGCTTTGGCGCGACGTGGTGATAGAGGTGTCGGCGGGCTATCCCGACGTGGCGCTCAGCCATATGTATGTGGACAATGCCGCGATGCAACTGGTCCGCAACCCCGGCCAGTTCGATGTCATCGTCACCGGCAATCTGTTCGGCGACATTTTGTCCGATCAGGCCAGCATGTGCGTCGGCTCCATCGGCATGCTGGCGTCCGCCACGCTCAACGGCAGCGGGCAGGGGCTGTACGAGCCGATCCACGGGTCCGCCCCAGACATTGCAGGCACTGGAAAGGCCAATCCGCTGGCGACCATCCTGTCCGCCGCGATGATGCTGCGCTATTCGCTCGACCTCGGCGCGCAGGCCGATCGTATCGAGGCGGCCGTGGCCAAGGCTCTGGCCGACGGCGCGCGCAGCGCCGACCTGGGCGGCGCCATGACCACGGTTGAAATGGGCGATGCGGTGCTGGCGGTTCTTTGACCGGCCACCGCCGCCCTTAAGATTTCGTCGCCCCGTCGTTCTTAAAAGAAAACGGGGACGCAACGAATGACGATTATATTGAAACAGGATCATGACGCCTTGCGCGCCATGATGCACGATTTCGCGCACGTCTTGCGCACGCGCGGTTCCGAAGCTCTGCCGGACATAGCGCGCAGGCGTATCTCTTTTTCCCAGCTGTTCCGTCAACATATGGGGCGAGAGGACGCCCGCGCCCTGGATTTGCGGAACGGCCGTCAGGCGGCGCAGGCCGATCCGGTCCTGCGCGAACATGGCCGGGCAATCCGCATCCTGTTCCTGCGCTACAGCGACCATATCAAATATTGGACGCCAACAGTGATCAAGGGGAGTTGGGACGACTATCTTGCGGCGGTGCTGGTGCTGCAAGGCGAATTGGCCGATCGGATGGCATGGGAAGAACGGTGCCTCTATCCGCTGATAGATGCGCAGCCACGCGGGGCAGCCTGACGCGCGACTGAATGCTGACATTTCCTCAGGGTCAGAACCGGACTGCCGGCGGCAGTTCAGGGCCAATTTCATCGCAAAGGTTCTGTCCTGTTCCCGGCGCCCGGCTTATTGCGGCTGTCATGACAGATTTCTCCCTTGCTTCGCTCCGTTCCGCCGCCGCGATGGTCCATGCCCAGGTGCCGCCAACCCCGCAATATGCCTGGCCGCTGCTGTCCGCGCGCGCGGGATGCGAACTCTGGGTAAAGCATGAAAATCACACGCCTACCGGGGCGTTCAAGGTGCGCGGGGCGATCACCTATATCGACTGGCTCCGTCGTACGCACCCGCATGTCACCGGCATCATCACCGCAACCCGTGGCAATCATGGGCAAGCGCAGGTCCGCGCCGCCACTGCCGCGGGGCTCAAGGCCACCATTGTGGTCCCCCATGGCAACGCGCTGGAAAAAAATGCGGCCATGCGGGCGTTCGGCGGAACCCTGATCGAACATGGCCATGATTTCGACAGCGCCAAGGCCGAAGCGCTCCGCCTGTCTGCCGAGCAGGGGCTTTTCATGGTCCCGGCCTATCATGACGAACTGGTCCGGGGAGTCGCCAGCTATGGGCTGGAACTGTTCGATGCGGTGCCGGACCTCGACACGGTTTACGTCCCCGTCGGCTGCGGTTCCGGCCTCTGCGGCACCATCGCGGCGCGCGATGCGCTGGGCCTCGCGACCAAGGTCGTCGGCGTCGTCTCCGCCCATGTCGATGCCGCCAAGCGCTCGTTCGAGGCGGGCAGGCTGCTCGCCAGCCCCACCGCCTACACTTTTGCCGATGGCGTGGCGGTATGCACGCCGGTACAGGCCGCGCTTGATTATTTCGGCCCCCGCGCCGACCGCTTCGTCGCCGTAACCGACGGTGAAGTCGCTGCCGCAATCCGCCATTATTGGCAGGACACGCATAATCTGGCCGAAGGGGCCGGAGCCGTCGCGCTTGCCGCCGCGCTTCAGGAAAAGGAGGCGATGCGGGGCAAGAAGGTTGCAGTTATCCTGTCTGGCGGTAATGGCGACATGAGCCAGATGGCCGAAATATTGGGCGGCGCCACCCCCGTGGTGCGGCAGGACATGCGGAAAGCGATATGAAGCGGAAAAGCGGCCAAAACCCGGATATCACCAAGAACTGGAAGCCAGCCACGCTGGCGATCCGGGGCGGCACCGCGCGCAGCGAATGGGGCGAAACCTCCGAAGCGCTCTTCCTGACCAGCGGCTACAGCTATGACCGGGCGGAGGACGCCGCCGCACGCTTTGCCGGTGAACAGCAGGGCATGACCTATTCGCGCCTCCAGAACCCCACCGTGGAGATGCTGGAACAGCGTATCGCCCTGCTCGAAGGGGCGGAAGCCTGTCGCGCCACCGCAACCGGCATGGCGGCGATGACGGCGGCGCTGCTCTGCCAGTTGTCGGCGGGCGACCATGTCGTCGCGGCGAAAGCGGCCTTTGGCTCGTGCCGCTGGCTGACCGATACGCTGCTGCCCAAATTCGGGATCGAAACGACCACGATCGACGCGCGCGATACCGCCGCATGGGAAACGGCGATCCGGCCCAACACCAAGGTGTTTTTCTTCGAAACCCCCGCAAATCCGACCATGGATGTGGTGGACTTGCGCGCCGTCTGCGCCATTGCCAAAGCGCATGGCATCACCAGCGTTGTGGACAATGCCTTCGCCTCACCAGCGCTCCAGCGGCCTATGGAATTTGGCGCGGACGTGGTAGCCTATAGCGCGACCAAGATGATGGACGGTCAGGGCCGGGTACTCGCGGGCGCGGTCTGCGGCACGCGTGAATGGATCGACAATGTCCTGCTGCCGTTCCACCGCAACACCGGCCCGACGCTCAGCGCCTTCAACGCCTGGGTGGTGCTGAAGGGGCTGGAAACGCTGGACCTTCGCATCCGCCGCCAGAGCGAAAATGCGCTGAAGGTCGCCGCCTTCCTTGAAGGCCGCGTGGCGAAAGTCCTGTATCCCGGCCTTCCAAGCCATCCCCAGCACGCATTGGCCATGTCGCAAATGGCGATGGCCGGTCCCATCTTCTCGCTCTATGTCGGCGGTGGCCGGGCCGAAGCGCACGGCCTGCTCAACGGGCTCGAACTGGTCGACATCAGCAACAATATCGGCGACTCGCGGTCGCTCATGACCCATCCGGCCTCCACCACCCATTTCGGCATGGCCGAAGCGGCGCGGCTGGAAGTCGGCATTACCGAAGATATGCTCCGCCTGAACGTGGGTCTGGAGGATGCCGACGACGTCATTGCCGATCTTGATCGCGCTCTCACGTCGATAGGGCGTTGACGGGAGGCATCGGCCAAGCGCATCTCAGCATCATGAACGCGCTTTTCCCCTTCCACGCGACGACGCGCGATGTGACTGTTCATGTCGCCGTCTCCTTCCTGCCCGAACAGTCGGAGCCGGACCGGGGCCGCTGGTTCTGGGCCTATCATATCCGCATCGAAAATCACGGCGACCTGCCGGTGCAACTGCTCAGCCGCCACTGGATCATTACCGATGGGCGGGGCGTCCAGCACCGTGTCGACGGCGACGGCGTGGTCGGTGAACAGCCGGTGGTACAGCCGGGCAAAAGCTATGATTATGTGTCGGGTTGCCCGCTCAATACGCCCACCGGATCGATGCAGGGCAATTATCAGATGATCGGCATGGGCGGCGAAACCTTTGAGGTCGCGATTCCGCATTTCGCCCTCATCGCCCCGGCGGTCGCCGAATGAAGCGCACCCATTTGCCGCTGAACGGCCTGCGCGTGCTGGACGCAGCCGCCCGCCATCTGTCCTTCACCCGCGCGGCTGATGAACTGGCGGTCACGCCCGCCGCCGTTGGCCAGCAGATTCGCGCGCTGGAGGATCTGCTGGGAGTCGTCCTGTTCCGCCGCACGCCCAAGGGGCTGGAACTGACCCCGGAAACCGAAGGCGGCCTGGACGCGCTGCGCGCCGGCTTTCTGGAATTTGAGGAAGCCGTCCGCGCCATGCAGGCGGGCCAGTCCAGCAGCGCCCTCACCATTGCGGCGCCGCGCGACATCACCGCCAAATGGCTTCAGCCGCGTCTGGCCGCCTACGCCGCCAGCCAGCCCGGCCTGACCTTCTCTCTGGTCGCGGCTGACGAGATGCTCGATTTCACCGAAGCCAATCTCGACGTCGCGCTGCGTCTGTCGGACCGGGTCGGGGAGCATGAGGGCGTCCAATTGGGCGAGCCGCTGTTCGTTACCGTAGAGGCGGCCAATGGCGGCCCGGACCAGCGCATCGGATGGCCCGGCTGCCCGTCGAGCGATCAGCCGGCCAGCATCCGTGTGGCCGACGCCGGGCTGGCGATCGAGGCCGCCGCCACTGGCTTTGGCCGTGCCAGCGTGCCCCTGTTGTTGGCGGAGGCGGATTTGACCGCCGGACGCATCCGTCAGGTCGGCGAGGCAGTTGCTTCGCCGCTGTCCTACTGGCTGATCGCCCCGCTACCGCAATGGCGGCAGAAGAAGGTGAAGGCTTTGGTCGAAGCGCTGACGCGCTGATATTGCGATGAGGATAGGTGATATGCGTGGCATGGCCGGATGGACGAGCAGCGTTCTCGCGTTCGCGCTGGTCGCCTGTTCCGGCGGCGAAGATTCGCCCGCAAATGATGCAAGGACGCAAAACGTCGCGCAAAATGCCGCGGGCAATGCTGCTGGTGCGCCTGTCCCCGATGCCAACGCGGCAGGCAATGTCGCAGAGCCGGAAGCCGACAGTTCAGTGTCGACCATCTATGGCGATTGCTATCTCAGGATCGACGGCAAGGTCTATCTCGACATCAAGAAGGATTGCCCGATGGTGTCGTTGCATGACGGCAATGGCAGCCTGATCCTGAATTCCGATGGCGAGCATCAGGTCAAAACCTATTTCGCCTATCTGACACCC
Source organism: Sphingobium sp. JAI105 (assembly GCF_015752145.1). Classification (NCBI taxonomy): domain Bacteria; kingdom Pseudomonadati; phylum Pseudomonadota; class Alphaproteobacteria; order Sphingomonadales; family Sphingobiaceae; genus Sphingobium; species Sphingobium sp. JAI105. The sequence goes on from NZ_JADOUC010000001.1 coordinate 330,614, forward strand.
AATGGAGACGGCACCGCTGGCGCGTCATGGAATGAAGAGCCCGGCGTCACCCATGCCCAGGCGCTGTTGTCCGAAAATCTCAAGCGGGACGGCGCCTGCTGGTTCGACAGTCGTGTCAGGATTTGCGCCACCCAGCGCTGAAGCGGGGAGCGTCAGCTCACCTCGTCGGGTCGCAACCGCCGCAATTTCGGGACGGTGGCCATCTGTGCTGCATCTTTAATATCCAACCGCAAATCCTCTCGCATCTGATGGATAGATGCGATCACTGGCCCCATCGCCACGCCCAGATCGACCAGCGCAGTCTCGGCCAGTTGCAGCGAGCTTTCCAGCGTCTCCGGCACTGCATCGCTCGCACCCGCCTTGTAAAGCTGCGCGGCATGACTGGTATCGCGCGCGCGGGCGATGATCGGCAGATCCGGCACCCATCCACGCACCCGCCGGGTCAGCCGGACGGACAGGACCGGGTCGTCCATCGTCAGGATCAGCGCGCGGGCATGGCCCAGCCGCAGCTTGTCCAGCATTTCCACCCGCGCCACGTCGCCAAATAATATGGGATAACCCGCCCGCCGCGCTTCTGCGACGACATCGGGGTCCGATTCGACGACAATGAAACGCTGCTTGTGGGTCTTGAGCAGGTCGCACACCATCCGTCCGACCCGGCCAAAGCCGATGACGACCGCTGCTGCCTCGGCATGCTCCTCGCTCGCTTCGGGCAGTTCTTCGCCCAGCGCCATTTCCAGTCGGCGGGCGACATCATGGCCAATCCGCGCCAGCAACGGCGTGATGGTCAGGCCAATGGCGGTGACGATCTGCCAGAAGGCGGCGGTCGACGGCAGGATCAGTTGTGCCGCCGCTGCGGTCGACAGCACGATCAGGGTGGTCTCCGACGGGCTGGACATCAGCACGCCAACCTCCAGCGCCACACCCTTGCGCGCCCCGGAAAAATAGAGCAGCGCGGCGGTCACCAGCGTCTTGGCCAGTACCACGCCCGCCACCGCCAGCACCAGGCTGGGCCAGTTGGCCAGGATCACGCGAATGTCCAGGCTCATGCCGACCGTGATCAGGAATACGCCCAGCGCCAGCCCCTTGAACGGGGCGGTGATGACCTCGACCTCGCCATGATAATCGGTTTCGGCGATCATCAGTCCCGCCAGCAGCGCTCCCACGATCGGCGACAGGCCCGCGATGGACGTCGCCAGGCTGGATACGATGACGACCAGCAGGCTCGCGGCCAGAAACACCTCCGGGCTTTTCGTCCGCGCCGCCTGGCTGAAAATATGCGGCAGGAACAGGCGGCCCAGCACCAGCATGATCGCGATGGTGATGCCGCCGCGCATCAGCGTGCTCATCATCTCGCCCCACGCCCCGTCGGGACTGGCCGCGACGGACGGTGCCAGCGCGCCGAGCATGAAGATGATCGGCACCAGCGCCAGATCCTCGAACAGCAGCATCGAAAATGCGGCTTTCCCGACGGCGCTCTGGGTGCCGACCATCGGCAGCACCACGGCGGTCGAGGACAGCGCCAGCGCCAACCCCAGACCGACTGCGCCTGCGGTCGGTTGGCCCAAGGCATAGAGGCCGAGCGCAATCAGCGCCCCGCTGCACAGCAATTCCGCCGCGCCCACGCCGAACACCTGCGCCCGCATCGTCCATAGCCGCTTGAAGCTCAGTTCCAGCCCGATGGAAAACAGCAATAATATGACGCCCAGTTCGGCAAATGGCTCGATCGCCGCGCGGTTGGAAATGGTGACATGATAGAGCCAGGGATATTGCCCGACCAGCGCGCCCAGGCCAGCCGGGCCGACCGCCAGCCCGACCAGGATGAACCCGATCACCGGACTGATGCGAAAGCGCGCAAATCCGGGAATAACCAGCCCGGCCGCGCCAAGGATAACGAGGGAGTCGCTGAAACTATGGGGATCAATCGCACCGGCCATGTCGCCATCATTGCGGCAAGTCGGTGGAATATCCAGCCTTTTGGTAGAAAAATGCCGTTACGGCAGTTCGCCACGCGCCGCGCGGATGCCGGTTCGAAATAGGGGATTTGAGAAAAAATGGTGCGGACGGCGGGACTTGAACCCGCATTTCCAGGGGAAGGCGGATTTTAAGTCCGCTGCGTCTACCGATTTCGCCACGTCCGCGTGCCGCATTCCCTGACGGCTGGCGCGGATCAGGTCAAGCCGCTGTGATCAGCTTTCGCCCTTGACGTTCAGCCGCTCGCGCATTTCCTTGCCCGGCTTGAAATAGGGGACGCGCTTGGCCGATACCGGCACTTGCTCCCCGGTGCGCGGGTTGCGCCCGGTGCGGGCTTCGCGCGCGCGCGTCGTGAAAGCGCCAAAGCCGCGCAGTTCCACACGACCGCCCGACGCCAGCCGGTCGACAATCTCGCGGAAGAAAAGATCGACGATCTTCTCCACCTCCGCAAGGTTCAACCCCGGATTTTCATCAGCCAGTTTCTGGATCAATTCCGAACGGATCATTGGTTGTCCAGCGCCCCTCTGCCGTGTCCCATCCATTGCATAGAGATTTGGCAAGGCGTTGACAATGAGGGAACAAGAAGTTCGTTTCGTTTCCAGAAATATTTGCAAAAGCCCGCCGGAACCAGTGTTCCGGCGGGCTTTCTGTTCGCTGCAAGGCACGAAGGGGTTTAGCCTTCGGTTTTCGCCTTCAGCGCTTCGCCCAGAATGTCGCCCAGCGACGCGCCGCTGTCGGACGAACCATATTGCGCCACAGCCTGCTTCTCTTCGGCGATCTGCATCGCCTTGATCGAGAAGGTCGGCTTTTTCGCACGGTCGAAACCAGTGATCATCGCGTCGAACTTCTGGCCGATCTGGAAGCGTTCCGAACGCTGTTCGTCACGGTCACGGCCCAGGTCGCTGCGCTTGATGAAGCCGGTGGCGCCATCTTCGCCGGCCTGGACTTCCAGGCCGCCGTCGCGGACTTCAAGGACGGTCACGGTGACGATCGCGTTCTTGTTCAGGCCAGCGGCAGCGGCAGTGGTGCCGCCCGCAGCCGGACCGCCACGCTCAAGCTGCTTCATGCCAAGGCTGATGCGCTCCTTCTCGACGTCGATGTCCAGAACGACCGCCTGCACGGCTTCGCCCTTGCGATGCAGCGCCAGCGCGTCCTCGCCGGAGATGCCCCAGGCGATGTCGGACATGTGGACCATGCCGTCGACGTCGCCGTCCAGGCCGATGAACAGGCCGAACTCGGTCGCATTCTTGACTTCGCCCTCGACGGTCGAACCGATCGGGTGACGCTCGGCAAAGCTATCCCACGGGTTCGACTGAGCCTGCTTGAGGCCCAGCGAGATGCGGCGCTTTTCAGGATCGACTTCCAGAACCAGAACTTCGACTTCCTGGCTGGTCGAAACGATCTTGCCGGGGTGGACGTTCTTCTTGGTCCAGGACATTTCCGAAACGTGGACCAGACCTTCGATGCCCGGCTCCAGCTCGACGAACGCACCATATTCGGTGATGTTCGTGACGCGGCCCGACAGCTTGGCGCCGATCGGATATTTGGCCGATGCGCCTTCCCAAGGATCGCTTTCCAGCTGCTTCATGCCAAGCGAGATGCGCTGCGTGTCGCGGTTGATGCGGATGATCTGGACGCGAACGGTGTCGCCGATGTTGATCATCTCATTGGGGTGGTTGATGCGCTTGTACGACAGGTCGGTGACGTGCAGCAGGCCATCGATGCCGCCCAGGTCAACGAACGCACCATAGTCGGTGATGTTCTTGACGACGCCTTCGATGATCTGGCCTTCGGCCAGCGTCTGGATGAGGCCGCTGCGCTGTTCGGCGCGGGTTTCTTCCAGAATGGCGCGACGCGACACGACGATGTTGCCGCGGCGGCGATCCATCTTCAGGATCTGGAAGGGCTGCGGAATGTCCATCAGCGGGGTGACGTCGCGAACCGGGCGGATGTCGACCTGGCTGCCGGGCAGGAAGGCCACGGCGCCGTCCAGATCGACGGTGAAGCCGCCCTTGACGCGACCGAAGATGACGCCTTCGACGCGCGCGCTCTCGGTGAACTCGGCTTCCAGCTTGTCCCAGGCGGCTTCGCGGCGGGCGCGGTCACGCGACAGCATCGCTTCGCCATGGGCGTTTTCGACGCGATCGACATAGACTTCGACTTCGTCGCCAACCTTAATGTCGGCCTTCTGGCCCGGCATCGCGAATTCGCGCAGCGGCACGCGGCCTTCGGACTTCAGACCTACGTCGATGACGGCCAGGTCGTTTTCGATGGCGGTAACGGTGCCCTTGACGACGCGGCCTTCAAAGCCGCCGTCCTCGCCACCGAGGGAATCATTGAGAAGCGCGGCAAAATCGTCGCGCGTGGGGAATGCCGTAGAGGCCATGGTCAGTCCTTCATACATCATTGCTGGCCAACCGGTTGTATCCGATGGTCTTTGGCCAAAACACGCGCAGGACCGAATATCCGGCGCGTATCCCGCCGGTCAGGGGCTTGGGAACGCGCGGCTGTGAAAAGCGAAAAGGGCGCGTGGTAAAACCGCGCGCCTTGACGGGTCAGCCCGCAGGGCGACCTTCAAGCTGGGCGTCCACAAGCGCAATGGCCCGCTGGACGGCCGCGTCTATAGTCAAATCGCTTGTATCTAGCAAGTCCGCACCGTCCGCGATTTTCAGCGGTGCGTGATCGCGGCTCATGTCGCGCGTATCGCGTGCCTGAATGTCGGCGATCAGGCTGTCCATATCGGGCTGTCCGCCCTGCGCCAGGCTGTCCTTGTATCGGCGTTCGGCCCGCACATGGACGCTGGCGGTGACGAAGATCTTGGCGTCGGCGTCCGGCGCGATCACCGTGCCGATGTCGCGGCCGTCCAATATCGCGCCGCCTGGCTGGGTCGCAAAATCCCGCTGCCGGGCGATCAGCGCGTCCCGTACCGCCTGATGCACCGACACGCGGGAGGCAAGGCTACCTACCGCTTCGCTCCGCAGCGCCGGATCGGCCAGTATTTCGTCGCCAAAGTCGCAGGCGGCCAGTGCATCGGCCTTAATGTCCGGATCGCCACCGCGCTTCAGCACCGACAGGCCGACCGCGCGATACAGCAGCCCGGTGTCGAGGCAAGGCAGGCCATAATGACGCGCCAATGCCTTCGCGATCGTTCCCTTGCCCGACGCGGCGGGGCCATCGACAGCTATGATCATCGGGCGTTGCCTTTGCGGATCGTGTTGGCAAGGCCGATCACCGCGATCGCCGCCCAGACAATCTCCAGCGCCATCGACGCCAGGTTGAAATGGATGGTGAGCGACGCGATCAGCAGCAGCGATCCCACAAGGTTCAGCAGGTTGAACCACAGGAAGTTCAGTTCCCTTGCTATGTTACTATAGGCATAGGCGACCACCATCAGGCCGCTGCCCAGCAATCCGACGATATTGGCCCAGTCCATCGTCATGCCAGAGCGCCCAGCGTTCGCAGTAGCGGGACAAAGGTAGGGAAGCTGGTCGCCACCGGCGCCATATCGTCGATCATCACCCCGTCGCGCGACACCAGCCCGGCCACCGCAAAGCTCATGGCGATTCGATGATCCAGCTTGGTTGCGATAGGCCCGCCGCCCGCCAATGGTGCGCCGCCGCTGCCCTCGATGATGATGCCGTCCTCCAGTTCCTCGACCGTTACGCCGATCGCGCGCAGCCCGGCCGCCATCGTCGCAATCCGGTCCGATTCCTTGACTCGCAATTCTTCCAGACCGCGAAAAACGCTGCGCCCCTGCGCCAGCGCGGCGGCGATGAAGGCGACGGGATATTCGTCGATCATGCTGGGCGCCAGCGCCGGGTCCGGCTCCACGCCCTTGAGCGCGGAGGCCGTGACCGCCAGATCGCCCACCGGCTCCCCGCCGACCTCGCGCGGATTGATGACCTCGATCGAGCCGCCCATTTCCCGAAGCAGGTCGATCAGGCCCGCGCGCGTCGTGTTCAGCCCGACATTGGCGATCGTCACCTGCGATCCGGACACCAGCAGTGCTGCGACCATCGGGAAAGCGGCCGACGATGGATCGCCCGGCACGACGATCTGCTGCGGTTTCAGTTCCGCTTCGCCTACCAGCGTAATGATCCGCGTTCCATCTGCTTCGACCTCGACATCCAGTTCCGCGCCAAATCCACGGAGCATCCGCTCGCTATGGTCGCGCGTCGGAATCGGCTCGACCACGCGGGTGATGCCGGGCGTGTTGAGGCCTGCCAGCAATATCGCCGATTTGACCTGCGCCGACGCCACCGGCAACCGATAATCGAGCGGCACGGCGGGGCAGGCGCCACGCATCGTCAGCGGCAGACGGTCGCCCGGACTGGTGGTGAAGCTTGCCCCCATCCGCGCCAAAGGCTCGGTCACGCGCGCCATCGGGCGCTTGCTCAGGGAAGCGTCCCCTGTGAAAGTGGCGGTCAGGTCATGGCTCGCCAGCAACCCCATCAGCAACCGCGTCGACGTGCCGCTATTGCCCATGTCGAGCGCGGTCTCCGGCTGGAGCAGCCCGCCCACACCCACGCCATGGATATGCCAGATGCCATCCGCATCGCGCTCTATGTCCGCGCCCATCGCCCGCATCGCCGCGGCCGTCGCCAGCACATCCTCGCCTTCCAGCAGGCCTTCGACCCGGCTTTCGCCCACCGCCAGCGCCGACAGCATCAGCGACCGGTGGGAAATGCTCTTGTCCCCCGGCACGGCGACGCTGCCCGACAGGGCAGGGGCGGCGGTGAAAGTCATGGGGGTCGGCGATGAAGAAGTGGCAGTCACTGAAGCGTTCCGATCATGTCGGGGTCGAAAAAATGCGCCCGGCTTTTGACAGCGCCGTCCCGCTATGGCAAGGCGCGCGACGTTTCGCGGGCAACTTCACCGTTGCGCCGCGTAGTTGGTATTTGAGCATCAAATAAAGGATTAGGCCGGACATGGTGAAGGCTGAATGGGGCACGAAGCGGACCTGCCCGAAATGCGCCACGCGTTTCTATGACCTGGGCAATGACAGCCCGGTCGTCTGCATCAACTGCAACGCGGCCTGGGAACCGGAGCCGGTGCTGAAGTCGAAGCAGCCGCTCCCCTATGAGGAAGCGCCCAAGAAGGTTATCGAAACCGCAGACGGTGAGCTGGAAACGGCCGATGACGATCTGGACCTCGACATCGACGTCGATGATGACGGCGATTCGCCGGATAATGACGTCGATCTGGGTGGTGACGACGACCTGGGCGTCGATGCGGCCAGCGACGACGACGCGGACGATAATTAAGTCATTTTGTTCTTGCCAAGGATGGCGCTGCGACCTAATGGCAGCGCCTCCGAAGCGCCGGACCCAAACGGCGCTTTAGCGATGGAAATGGGGCCTTAGCTCAGCTGGGAGAGCGCCTGCATGGCATGCAGGAGGTCAGCGGTTCGATCCCGCTAGGCTCCACCAGTTTCGCCGATACAAAAGCCGTCCGGGGGACGGCTTCCGGCGAAACTCCCGAAGCGCAAGCGGAGGGGCGCGATCATATACCAACGGGTTCCGCAGCCTTGCTGCCGCACCGGATGGGGCCTTAGCTCAGCTGGGAGAGCGCCTGCATGGCATGCAGGAGGTCAGCGGTTCGATCCCGCTAGGCTCCACCAAAATCTTGCGTGCAATCGCGCACAATCCTAAATGGCTGCCAGATGCTGCGGTGCGATGAGCATCGCGCCAGAAGAGGTGCATCTATGCGGGACGATTTCGCTGCCTCGGTCGCGGCGCACGGTGATGACGATCGGATTCGGGCGATACTGGAAGAGGTCTGCCAGACGACAGGCATGGGTTTCGCTGCGGTCGCCAGGGTGACGGAAGATCGCTGGGTCGCGTGCCAGATCGTCGACCGGATCGAGTTCGGCCTTGATCCCGGCGGAGAACTGGAAATCAAAAAGACCCTGTGCGACGACATTCGCCGTTGCGGCGAAGGCATCTATATCGATCATGTCGCCATGGACCAGGACTGGTGCACGCATCATGTCCCTCTTTTTTACGGCTTTCAAAGCTATGTGTCGCTGCCTGTCATTCTGCTTGATGGCAGCTTCTACGGCACGCTGTGCGCCATTGATCCCAACCCCCGTTCGGTCAGCGCGCCGGCCATCGTCGCCGCCATGCAGGACTATGCCCGATCGATCGGTGCGATATTGTCGGCGAAATGATGCGGATGGCCAGCCGATGGCACCGGGACTTTGCCTGACTCGTTTGCGCCGAGCGTGGCCAAGATAGATTTCAGACCTTGAGCGGCGCGGCCGCGACATGCCTCTCCTTGCATATGGCCTCATACCAAAGGTCGATTTGATCTGCGTCTAAATGCGCGTGCGCAGACCGGGTTAATTACGCCCTGTCATCGGCAATCGGATGGAGACCGAAGGTCCGCCTGCATCCGGCTTCAGCGTTTGTCGTCGATGATCAGAGGAGATTTGGCTCATGTTCCCATTTTCGCGCACCCTCACGGCTATGGTCTGCGCCCTCGCGCTTTCCGCCGCCCCCGCCCTGGCCGCCCCGCACGCCGATGCAGCACAGGCGCAGGCCATGCTCGAAAAAGCCGTGGCGACCATCAAGACGGCCGGCGCCGGGCCTGCCTTTGCTGCGTTCAATCAAAAGGACGGGGTATTCAACACCGGGGAACTCTATGTGTTCGTTTTCGACCTGAACGGGGTCTACGAAGCCTATGGCGCGCATCCCGGCCTGGTCGGCCGCGATGTCAGCGATCTGACCGATGCGGAAGGCAAACCGATCGTGCGCGACATGATAGAGATTGCCCGCACCAGCGGCCATGGAAAGATCAATTATGTCTGGCTCAACCGCGCTGACAATCGGGTTGAACGCAAGATGTCGCTGATCGAACTGGTCGACAATCATGTCGTGGGTGTCGGCTATTATCCCGAATAGGACGGGATCGGACTAGGGGCCATCGACGGCATGTGCCGCGTCGATGGCCCGTCACGCCGGGTCAGGGGATGGACACGAAACTGTCCATCACGCGCTTGCGCCCGGCCGTTTCGAACTCGATTTCCAGCTTGTTGCCTTCAATCTCCGCCACCGTGCCATAGCCGAATTTCTGGTGAAACACGCGCAGGCCCAACGCCATGTCGCTGCGCCCCTTGTTGCCGATCGACACGGCCGATGTGCGCGCCTCCACGATCCGCACCGGCTCGCGGCTGAACTGGCCGGATGATTGCGCCCGCTGCCACCCCGGCCCGCGCCCTTCGCCGCGCCCGACATGGGCGAACGGATCGTCCCGTTCCGACCAGTTGGCGCGCCACAGGGATGCGCCACCGCTCATGCTGCTTTCCGCATCGACATGCTCCGGCGGCAATTCGCCGACGAAACGCGACGGGATGCTGCTGGTCCATTGGCCATAGATGCGCCGATTCGCGGCGTGCAGGATCGTGCAGCGCTTGCGCGCCCGCGTGATCGCAACATAGGCCAGCCGCCGTTCCTCCTCCAGGCTGTTGAGGCCGCCTTCGTCCAGCGCCCGCTGCGACGGGAAAATCCCTTCCTCCCAACCCACCAGGAAGGTCGAATCAAACTCCAGTCCCTTGGCGGCATGAATCGTCATGATCGTGACCTTGCGCTCTTCCTGCTGCGCTTCATTGTCCATGACGAGGCTGACATGCTCCAGAAACGCGCCCAGCGTCTCATATTCCTCCATCGCCCGCGCCAGTTCGCCCAGATTCTCCAGCCGCCCGGCGCTCTCGGTCGATCGCTCGGCCTGCAACATCGCGGTATAGCCGCTCTCGTCCAACATCTGCCGCGCCAGTTCGGCATGGGGCAGGGTGGCCGCCCGGTCGCGCCAGCGCGCCACATCGCCCACGAAAGCGCCCAGCGACCGGCGCGCCTGCGGCGTCAGTTCGTCCGTGTCGAGGATGCGCGCCGCCGCGTGGAGCAGCGGTATCCCCTCCGCCCTAGCCAGCCGGTGCAATTTCTCCACCGCCTTGTCGCCAAGACCCCGCTTGGGAACATTGACGATCCGTTCGAACGCCAGATCGTCGGCGGGCTGGTTCACCAGTCGCAAATAGGCCAGCGCATCGCGGATTTCGGCCCGTTCATAAAAGCGGAAGCCGCCGACGATACGGTACGGCATCCCGATCTGGATGAAGCGATCCTCAAACTCGCGCGTCTGGTGCTGCGCCCGAACCAGGATCGCGACTTCGTCGAGCGACCCGCCATCGCGCTGGATCGCCTCGATCTCCTCGCCGACCCGCCGCGCTTCTTCCGGCCCGTCCCATATGCCGACGACGCGCACCTTCTCGCCCACGTCGATGTCGGTCCACAATGTCTTGCCCAGCCGATTGCCATTTTCGGCGATCACGCCCGATGCCGCGCCCAATATATGCGGGGTGGAGCGATAATTTTGTTCCAGCCTAATGATCTTCGCGCCGGGAAAATCCTTCTCGAACCGCAGGATATTGGCGACTTCCGCCCCGCGCCAGGAATAGATGGACTGGTCGTCATCGCCCACGCAGCACAGATTCTTGCGCGTCTGCGCCAGCAGCCGCAGCCACAGATATTGGCTGGAGTTGGTGTCCTGATATTCGTCCACCATGATATATTTGAACCGCTGCTGATAGCTTTCCAGCACGTCGCGATGGCTTTTCAATATCGTCAGAACATGCAGCAGCAAGTCCCCGAAATCACAGGCATTAACTGCGCGCAACCGGGCCTGATAGGCGGCGTACAGCTTTTGCCCCTTGCCATTGGCATAACCCTCGCTCTCGCCCGCGCTGATGTCGTCCGGGGTCCAGCCCTTATTCTTCCACTGGTCGATCAAGCCGCCCAATTGCCGCGCGGGCCAGCGCTTCTCGTCAATCCCTTCGGCCTGAATCAACTGCTTCATCAGCCGCAACTGGTCGTCCGTATCCAGGATCGTGAAATTGGATTGCAGCCCGACCAGTTCGGCATGACGCCGCAGCATCTTGGCCGCGATCGCGTGAAATGTGCCCAGCCATGGCATCCCCTCGACTGCCGGACCGATCATACGCCCCACCCGTTCGCGCATTTCCCGCGCCGCCTTGTTGGTGAAGGTGACGGACAGGATTTCGGATGGCCAGGCGCGCCGGGTCGCGACCAGATGGGCCAGACGCGCGGTCAGCGCAGCCGTCTTGCCCGTTCCGGCACCCGCCAGCACCAGCACTGGCCCTTCGGTCGTCAGCACCGCTTCGCGCTGCGGCGGGTTCAGGCCCTTGATATAGTCGGGGTCGGTGGAGGAGGGAGCGGGAACGTTCATGGACAACAACTAGGGCTGGGCAGGGGCGGGGGCAAGGCGTCAGCCTTGCAGTGACGCGCCTTCTATGAGAACAAAAGGGGAATTGTGCAAGGGAGGACGAATCATGGCGACGGGGAAATGTCAGTGCGGCGCGATCCGCTACGAAGTCAGCGGGGAGCCCGCACATAGCGCCATCTGTCACTGTGCCGATTGCCGCGCCAGTTCCGGCGCGCCGATGGTCGGTTGGGCCTTGTTTCAGCGGGATGCGGTGAGCATTGAAGGCACGCCGGTCGCCTATCAATCCTCCCAGAACGCCACCCGTCATTTTTGCGGAACGTGCGGTACCGGGCTGTTCTATACCAATCCCGCCATCTTCCCCGGCGGTATCGATATTCAGACCGCGACGCTTGACGATCAGTCGGCCTTTCCGCCCCAGGCGCATATCCAGATGGCCGAAGCGCCGCCATGGATGGCAACGGCTAACGACCTGCCAAAATTCGATCGCTTTCCCGGCGAATAAGGCGGTTCGATACGGGAGGGAAGGGCAGATGCCCCTCTCTTGCGCCCATTGGCCAGACGATCACTCCTGCTTCATCTCATGGCGCATCCGGCACGGCTCACCGCCACAGCCGGAACGGGCGCGTCACGACTCCGGTTCTTCGCTCACTCTTCCCCGCGTAATGGGGCCATAAGAAAAGAAGGAAAGGATATTTTCCGATGAAGTCGATCATGCTGGCCAGCGCCGCAATGCTCAGTTTTGCCGCCGTTACAGGCGTTGCCACTGCGCAGGAAACCCCGGCTCCGGTGAGCCAGCCGCCCGCTGGCGACATGGCGCCGCCTGCCGATCCTGCTGCCCCCGCCATGCCAGCAGACCCGGCCATGACGGCGCCTGCCGCACCCGGAACTGCTCCGGCAACGCCTGCTGATCCCAATGCAGGGATGCCGACCGGCGCTGTTCCGGCAGACCCCGGCATGGACCCGGCGCCTGCTGGCGTTCCCAATGATCCGGCCGCGCCCGTCGGATCGGCTGCAAACCCTGTGACCGTAGGCGGCAACATGACCCCGCCCCCGGCGGAGGCGAAGGACTATCCTGTCTGTTCGAAAACCGTGCAGGACAGTTGCATCAATCCTAGCGAGGCGCGCAAGGCGCGTCGCCGCTGACCAATGCATCCGGGCCGGGCAGGATAGCGATGATCGCTGCCAGTCCGGCCCGGTCGCGGGTCGCATCGCTCAGGCTGTGCCGGTCCAGCACGGCCAGAAACGCAGCGGCGGCCTGCGCCAATATGCCGGTCAGCCCGCAGGATGGGCTGATCGGGCAGCTCGCACAGTCGGCCATTCTCATGTCCGGCTCGCTATGCCGGACCACCGCGCCGATGCTGATTTCTTCCGGCGCGCGTGCGAGCGAAAAGCCACCGCCGCGCCCGCGCTGGGTCGCGATAAAGCCACCCTGCGCCAGACCATGCACCACCTTCATCAGATGATTGCGCGACAGTCCATAGGCGTCGGCAATCTGCGCAATCGTCGCCCGCCCGTCTGGCGATGCTGCCAGATGAATCAGCACGCGCAGCGCATAATCGGTGTGTCGGGTCAGTTGCATGGGTTCGTTCGTTAATCCTGCGACAGGCAGGTTAAAACATATATCCTGTTTACATCTTAAAAGATGCAAATTAAATACCGCTTATCGAGTCTGTCGAAAGGCGTTTATATGTCCAGCTCACTGTCGGCTTCCACCATCGCAATCGTCAAATCCACTGGTCCCGCCCTGCGCCAGCATGGCGTCGCCATCACGACGGCCATGTACGCCAGGCTCTTTCAGGACGAAGAGGTGAAGGCGATGTTCGATCAGGCTGCACAGGCAAGCGGCGAACAGCCCAGGCGTCTGGCTGCGGCGATCCTTGGCCATGCGGAGAATATCGACAAGCTGGGTGCGCTCGACAGCGCGGTCGCCCGCATGGTCGCGCGCCATGTCGAAACTGGGGTCCGGCCGGAACATTATCCCAAGGTTGCCGCAGCCCTGCTGCCTGCCATCCGGGAGACATTGGGCGAAGAGGTCGCGACGGACGCAGTGCTGGACGCCTGGGCGGAAGCCTACGGCTTTCTTGCAAACATATTGATCGCCAAGGAGGCGGCGGCTTACGAAGCCGCCTGATCCACTGCCCGCAATATGGTGATCCGCGCCTTGCCCGCGTCACGCACGGCGTCGATGGCAAAGCCCTTCACCTCGACATCCTCGCGCCGGTCGGTCTCGATGCTGATCCAGGTTGCAGGCCCGGTCCAGCCAAGCCGCCCCAGCTTGTCGAGCGCAACCTGTCCCGCCCCCGTGCCATAGGGCGGGTCCATGAAGATGAGGTCCAATGGCTTGGGCGCGGACCCCAGAGACAGGACGCTAGACGCCCTGATGTCGGGCCTGATGCCCAGCCTTTCGCCATTGGCGCGGATCGAATCGATCGCCAGCTTGTCCTGCTCGACGAACAGGCATGTCGCCGCGCCGCGCGAGAGCGCCTCGAACCCCAGCGCTCCCGACCCGGCGAAAAAGTCGCCGACCGCCAGCCCCTCGAACGATCCGATCCGGCTGACGAGCATCGAAAACAACGTCTCGCGGGTCCGGTCGGCGGTGGGTCGGGTCGCGTCGCCCTTCGGCGCGGTCAGCGGGCGACCGCGCCATTGGCCGGATATTATCCTCATTTGCTGTCCTTCAGGCTGGCCTTGAACTGGACCAGGTCATGCTGGCGTATTTCCTCGACCGCGCCGGGCGGCAGGTCGCCCAGCAGGAAGGGGCCATAGCTGGTGCGGATCAGTCGGTTGACCTGCAACCCCAGATGTTCCAGCACCCGGCGGACTTCACGGTTCTTGCCCTCCGTCAGGGTCATCTCGATCCACTGGTTGCGTCCGGTGCGCCGTTCCAGATTGGCCTCGATCGGGCCGTAGCGAACGCCCTCAATCTCGATCCCGTCGAACAGATCCTCCAGTTGCTGCTGGCTCACCTCGCCAAAGGCGCGGGCCCGGTAAGTGCGTGGCACCCCGGTTGAGGGCAGTTCCATCTGCCGCTTGAACCCGCCATCTGTGGTCAGCAGCAACAGCCCTTCAGTGGTCATGTCCAGCCGGCCGATGGGCATCACCCGCGGCAGATCGGCAGGCAGCTTGTCATAGATGGTCGGCCGTCCGGCGGGATCGCGCTCGGTCGTCAGGAAGCCGGTCGGCTTGTGGAACAGGAACAGCCGGGCAGGGGGCGGCGCGGCAATCGCCACGCCATCGACCGCCACGCCATGGAGCGACGCCAGCAAGGTTGCCGGCGTCTCGACCGCCACGCCATTCAGCGTCACGCGCCCTTCCTCGATCATCCGCTCGACCTCGCGCCGCGAAGCGACCCCCGCGCGCGCCAGAAGCTTGGCGATGCGCTGCGGTTCGCCCTTGCCATCGCTGGCCGCGGCGGCATGGGCGGGATGCGGATTGGCGGGCGTCTTGGCCCCGGCGCCCGGCTTCTTGAAACCGGGCTTGCGACCCCAAGGCTTGGCGCTGGCGGCGGGTCCGGTGGTGCCGTCCCCCGGCTTGCCAGAGCGCGGCTTTCCATCGGCCTTGCGGCCCGGCGCGCCAGCGCCGGACGGGCGTTTGGGGCCGCCAGGGCCTGCCCTGCGGGGCGGTCCGGATTTTTTCGGCGGTTCCAAGGGCGGGTTCCTTTTCGTGGGCACTGGCCCTTCCCATATGGCGGGAAAGCCAGCAACGGGCTGAACGGTGCCGCCCCGGCGCTTGGGCGAGGGCGTTATTGCACTCGTCCGGCAACCCGGCGCGGTACGCGGCGTTTGATCGGTGGGCATGGCGCAAACAGGGCGGATCGGCAAATGTTTTTCGGGTTTGTGAAGGGCGAAGGCGCACGCACCGGACGGCGCAAGGCGATCCGCACCGTGCTGGTGGTGGAGGATGAACCCCTCGTCGCCTTCGACAATGAACATGCGCTCGAACAGGCGGGCTACCGCATCGCGGCGACGGTGGATGATTACGACCACGCGATCAGCGTCATCGACGGCGGCGGGCTCGATCTCGTGATCGCCGACGTTAGCCTGAAGGGCGACCGCAGCGGGATCGACGTCGCCCGCCACGCCGCGACGAAGGGGCTGCCGGTTCTCTTCGTCACCGGCGCCTGCCCGCTGGACGCCCGCGCGCTCGCGCTTGGATGCTTGGCCAAACCCTATGCCCCGCGCGATCTGGTGGCGGCGATCGGCGTGGTCGATGCCGTGCTGCGCGGCGCACGCCGTCCACGCTCGCCGATCGGCCTTACCCTGTTCGATACGTCCGATTGATCCTATAGCAGGCTTGCCAGCACCGCATCAGGCCATATGGTGGCGCGCAACAAAGGCTTGCGGGGGACGCGCACCATCATGACGGATGCCATTACCGGCACGAACAGCTGGCTTACTGCGGTAAAGCCCTATGCCCAGAAAGCGCCGTTGGCGGCCTTTTTTCTGGGCGTATCGTCCGGCTTTCCCTTTGCGATGATTGGCGCGACGCTGACTACGCGCCTCGCCCAGGACGGTATCGACAAGAAGGCGGTGACCGCCTTCACCCTCGCATTTCTGGTCTATAACCTCAAATGGCTTTGGGCCTGGGTTGTCGATGGCGTCCGTCTGCCGGTCATCGGTCGGCTGGGGCAGCGAGTTTCCTGGCTCCTCCTGGCAGGTCTGCTGGTGATGGCGGCTGTTGCCAATCTGGCTTTGGTCGATCCGACCACCAGCCTGATCCAGACAGCCTATGCCGCCATATTGGTGGGCGTCGCCGGGGCGACTTTCGACATTGTGATCGACGCCTATCGCATCGAACTGTTGAAGCCTGAACAATTGGGCGTCGGGTCGGGCATGTCGCAATATGGCTGGCGCATCGGATCGGTCGCGGCCGGTGCGCTGGCGCTGGTACTGGCGGCGCGGATCGGCTGGGAAGGCGCATATCTTGCCTGCGCCATCTTCGCCTTGCCTGCCATGCTCACCGGCCTGCTACTGGGCGAGCCGGAACGCCATCGCGATCCGCTGGAACGGCGTGGACTGGGTGAAATCTGGCCGTCGATCGCAGGGCCATTGATGGAGTTTTTCCAGCGCAAGGGCGCGCTGCTCGTGCTGCTGTTCATCCTGCTGCACAAGATTGGCGACACACTGGCGAACCTGACCTTCCGCCTGCTGTTTGACGACATGGGCTATACCAATGACGAAATTGCGATTTACGACATCGGCATCGGCTTCTGGGCTTATCTGATCGGCATATTCGTAGGCGGCGTTCTCTACGCCCGGCTAGGTATGAAAAGATCGGTGTTGCTCAGCCTCATCCTGATGGGCGTTTCCAATTTCAGTTTCGCGGCGCTGGCCGCACTGGGCAAGAGCAATTGGGGCATGGCAGGCGCAATCGGGTTCGAGAATTTCGCCAGCGGCATCGGCGGCGTCACCGTAGTGGCCTATTTTTCGGCTTTGTGCGACCTGCGCTTTACTGCCGCCCAATATGCGCTGATCTCCGCCGCCGCCAGCATCGTTGGCCGCTTCCTCACCGGGACGACAGCAGGTGGTCTGATCGAGCAATTTGGCTATGTCGATTTCTACCTGCTCACCACGGCGGCGGCAGTGCCGGGCATCATCCTGTTCTGGCTGATGATGCGCGCCGGTCTGATCGATGCCAGCGTCGGCAGCGCCGCGACCGATCCGGGCGATCACCCCTCGCCATAAAGCTCCAGCGGCCGACCCAGGTCGGCGTGCGCCTGTGCGACCGCCTGCAAGCAGGTCAGCGCGCCCAGCGCATGGTCATTACCCAATAGTCGGCTCACATGCGCATAGGCCGCGTTGGGATCGCGCAGGGCGTCCCCCGTCGCCTGCATCATCAGCGCCTCGTCCACTGTCATCCGTGCGCAACAGCAGGGCGCGACCAATATCTTGCGGCTCGACGCGCGCGCCAGTTCCAGGATCATTGCCCGCATCAGCACGAGCGGACGCCGGTAGCTGCGCCCGAATGCGCCCAGCATTGCATTGGCGGCATGCGCGTCGTTGACGCCCGCGCTCGCCATGCGACGCATGACGAACAGGAATAGCCGATTGCCATAGCCTGACGGCATCGGCCGGGGCAGGTCGTCGAGGGAGGATGTCTCTCCATGTGCCATGATAGTGCGCCTTCTGCGGTGGTCTGATATCCGCAGGTTACGCTATTGCGAGTCAATCGCAAGTATAATCAGTCAGGTAGTTGATCGTTCAGCCGCAAAATCTCGCCCGCCAGATAAAGCGACCCGCCGATCAGCAGCTTGGGCGCTGAATGGCCTGCCGCTGCAATCGCCCTGATCGCGGCGGTCGGCTCGTCATGCGCGGTGCAGCCAATGCCCCAGCGCGCCGCGATCGCGGCGAATCGCTCTGCGCCATGATGCTCATGCCCTGGCACCGGCAATGCGTGGATATGCGCGATCCGTCCTGCGAAGGGGGAGAGGAAAGCATCGACATCCTTGTTGGCGAGCATTCCGATCACCAATTGCAGCTTCTGTCCCTCCAGCCGCTCGCCGGTAAAAAAGGCACTGATCGCTTCGCCCGCGCCCGCATTATGCCCCCCGTCAAGCCAAGCCGTTGCCGCATCGGGCAAGGGGGCGAGCAGGGGGCCATGGTCGAGCCGCTGGAGTCGTGCTGGCCAGTGCGCCCACAGTGGAGCGGCCTTGAGTGCGGCTTCCGACAAAGGTAAAGCGTTTTGGTGCCGCAACATGGCAAAGGCCAGCGCGGCATTCTGCACCTGATGGGCGCCCGCCAGCCGGGGTAGCGGCGTGTCGAGCCGCCCCTGTTCATCGCGATAATGCAGCCGGTCGCGATAGGCGGCGGCGTCCCAGCCATCACCCTGGCCGATCCAGCTGGTTCGCGCACGCGCGACCGCGTCCATCATCACCGGGAATAGCGTTTCGGCATAACCTTGCGTGACCAGTGCGGCCCCTTGCTTGGCAATCCCCGCTTTTTCCGCCGCAATGGCGGCCAGCGTGTCACCCAGAAAGGCCTGATGGTCGATGCCCAGTTGCGCGATGCCGCACACCACGGGATTGGCGATGACGTTGGTGGCGTCCAGCCGCCCGCCAAGGCCAACCTCGACAATGCAGGCGTCGGCCGGATGCTCGGCAAAGGCCAAAAAGGCTGCGGCTGTCGTCACCTCGAAAAAGCTGGCATTCACCCCTTCGGCAATGTCCAGAACACGCTCCAGATAACGCGCCAGCGCATCGTCGCTTATCAATTGTCCCGCCACCCGGATACGTTCGTTGAAGCGGACCAGATGGGGCGAGGTAAAGACATGGACGGTCTTGCCATCGGCTTCCATCGCCGCGCGCAGGAAGGCGCAGGTCGATCCCTTGCCGTTGGTGCCCGCAACGTGAAAGACAGGCGGCAGAGCGCGGTGGGGATTGCCCAGCCGCTCCAGCAGCGTGGTTATCCGCTCCAGCCCCAATATATCGGCACCGGGGGATAACGACCAAAGCCGGTCGAGTTGCGATTGCACCGCAGGATGATCCGATACCGCGTGATCGGCCATGCGCGCCGTCCCCCCTATAGGCTTGATGTCAGGCGGCAGCCCTTGGCGTCAGATAGTCGATGACCCGCGCCAGCGTGTCGCGCAACTCGGCGCGATGGACCACCATGTCGATCATGCCATGGTCCAGCAGATATTCGGCGCGCTGGAACCCTTCGGGCAGCTTTTCGCGGATCGTGCTTTCGATGACCCGCTGTCCGGCAAAGCCGATCAGGGCATTGGGTTCGGAAATCTGGATGTCGCCCAGCATCGCATAGCTCGCCGTGACGCCGCCCGTGGTAGGATCGGTCAGTACGACGATATAGGGCAGGCCCGCGGCATGCAGCTTCTGGATCGCGACCGTCGCGCGCGGCATCTGCATCAGCGAGAGGATGCCTTCCTGCATGCGCGCACCACCAGCGGCGGTGAAGATCACATAGGGGCATTTATGGGCGATCGCATCATTCACGCCCTGGATGAAGGCCGCGCCCACGCCCATGCCCATGGACCCGCCCATGAAGGCGAAATTCTGCACGCCCATGACCAATGGTACATCGTCGATCGCGCCCCGCGCGTTGATCAGCGCGTCATGATCGCCCGTCGCCAGCCGCGCCGCCTTGATGCGGTCGGGATAACGCTTGCTGTCGCGGAATTTCAGAGGATCTTCCTGCACATGCGGGGTCGGCAGCAGGATGAAGCCGGCGTCCAATATATGTTCGAACCGCTCCGACGGGCCGATACGGCCATGATGGTCGCAACGCGGACACACGGACAGATTTTCTTCCCATTCCTTGATGAAGATCATCTCCGAACAGGATGGGCATTTGTGCCACAGCGTTTCGGCGGTCTGTTCCTTCTTGGCGATGAAGGGGATGGCCTTGCGGACGCGGTTGATCCAGCTCATGCGGCGGTTTCCCGTGAATTGGCGGTGAGCGCACCGCTCAGGGCGGCGACGAATTGCTGAACGAAGGGCGCGGCGGCATCGCCATGCGACCCGACCAGATCGACGATCGCGGACCCTACGACGACGCCGTCGGCAATGCGACCGATCGCGGCGGCCTGCTCCGGCGTACGAACGCCGAAACCCACGGCGATGGGCAGGTCGGTCGCGGCCTTCAACTTCTGGACGGCCATATCGATATTGGCCTGCGCCGCCTGCTGCTTGCCGGTGATCCCTGCCACCGACACATGGTAGAGGAAGCCGCTGGCGCCCTCCAGCACCGCGGGCAGCCGTTTGGCGTCGGTGGTGGGCGTCGCCAGCCGAACCAGATGAATACCCGCGCTGCGCAGCGCAGGACCAAGTTCTGCATCTTCCTCCGGCGGCACATCGACGCAGATGACGCCGTCCACGCCAGCCGCCTTGCACTGGTCGGCAAACCAGTCGGACCCGCGCACCAGCATCGGATTGGCATAGCCCATCAGCACCAGCGGCGTGTCGGGATGGCGTGCGCGGAAATCGGCGGCAATCGAAAAGATATCCGCCGTTTTCGTGCCGGACCCCAGGCTGCGCAGATTGGCCAGTTCGATCGCCGGGCCATCGGCCATAGGATCGGTAAAGGGCATGCCGAGTTCGATAATGTCCGCGCCCCCGGCGACCAGCGCGTCGAGGATAGCGGGGGTGGCCGCGACGGTCGGATCACCGGCAGTCACGAAGGTGATGAGCGCAGCGCGGCCCTGAGCCTTGCAGGCGGCGAAGCGGGTAGCCATCCGGTCCATCATCACATCTCCACGCCGAGCGCGTCGGCGACCGTGAAAATATCCTTGTCACCCCGGCCCGACAGGTTGACGACGATGATCTTGTCCGCATCCATGGTCGGCGCAACCCGCTCCGCCGCAGCGATGGCGTGGGCGGATTCGAGGGCAGGGATGATGCCTTCCAGCGCAGACAGTCTCTGGAAACTCGCCAGTGCTTCATCGTCGGTAACCGGCATATATTGGACCCGGCCAATTTCGTGCAGCCAGCTATGTTCCGGCCCGATGCCCGGATAATCCAGCCCAGCCGAAATGCTGTGGGCTTCCCTAATCTGGCCGTCCTCATCCTGCAGCAGATAGGTGCGGTTGCCGTGCAATATGCCCGAAGCGCCGCCCGCCAGGGATGCGGCATGCTTGCCGGTCAGTCCTTCGCCCGCCGCTTCCACACCAATCATCGCAACGTCCGTGTCGTCCAGGAAGGGATGGAACATGCCGATGGCATTGGAACCGCCGCCGACCGGGGCGATCAGCATATCTGGCAGGCGTCCTTCGGCCTCCATCATCTGCGTCTTGATTTCCTTGCCGATGATCGACTGAAAATCACGCACCAGTTCGGGGTAGGGATGCGGACCCGCGGCCGTGCCGATGATGTAGAATGTATCATGCACATTCGACACCCAATGGCGCAGCGCGTCGTTCATCGAATCTTTTAGCGTTGCTGATCCCGACGTCACCGGAATGACCTCTGCGCCCAGCAATTTCATGCGGAACACATTGGGCTTCTGGCGCTCGACATCCTTGGCGCCCATGAAAATCTTGCATTCCATACCGAACAGCGCAGCGACGGTCGCCGTCGCGACACCATGCTGGCCAGCGCCGGTTTCGGCGATCACCTTCTTCTTGCCCATGCGACGGGCGAGCAGCGCCTGGCCGATGCAATTGTTGATCTTGTGCGCGCCAGTGTGGTTGAGTTCCTCGCGCTTCAGATAGATTTTCGCGCCTTTTCCGGCAGGCGCATCCTTGCGCAGCGCTTCGGTCAGTCGGGCTGCGTGATACAGCGGGTTGGGGCGTCCGACATATTGCTTGAGGAGATAATCATATTCCTCCTCAAACGCCGGATCGGCCTTCGCCGCGCGATAGACTTTTTCAAGGTCCAGGATCAGCGGCATCAAGGTTTCGGCGACGTAGCGTCCGCCAAACTGGCCGAAATGGCCACTGGCATCGGGCTGGTTGCGCAGGCTGTTGGGCAAGCTGATAGTGTCGGTCATGATCGTTTCAGTCTCTTGGGTCAAAATGGGCGTTCGCTTCGGTCGGGGAAGCGATCAGCGCCATCGTGTCCCGATGCGCTCGACAGGGGCGAACAGCGTCAACATTGGGAAACCGCTTTGCAGAAGGTGATGATCTTGTCCATATCCTTGATGCCCGGCGCGCTTTCCACGCCCGACGAAACGTCGATCAGGGGCGCGCCGGTTATGCGGACGGCTTCGGCGACATTGTCCACCGACAGGCCACCCGACAGGCCCCATGGTTCCGGCACCGCCACACCGCGCAACAAGGTCCAGTCGAACCGCAGCCCCATGCCGCCGGGCAGTGCCGCGCCATGGGGCGTCTTGGCGTCAAACAGCAGCCGGTCGACCGCGCCGGTATAGGCGCTGGCCGCGTCGATGTCGGCGCGTGTCTTGACCGAAATCGCTTTCCATACCGACAGGCCGGAGCGATGGCGGATCGCCGCTGCGCGTTGCGCGCTTTCCTTGCCATGGAGTTGCAGGGCTGTGAGCGCGCCGGTAGCGACCAGTTCGTCCAGCAACTCATCGGTCGGATCGACCACCACGCCAACCCGCTCGACATGGGCAGGGGCGATCGCGGCCAGCGCCCTGATCTGGCCGGTATCGACGTGGCGCGGGCTTTTGGGGAAATGGACAAAGCCGATATGGCTGGCACCGGCGCGCACGGCTGCGCCCACCGTATCGGCAGTCGAAAGGCCGCAAATCTTGATCGCGAGTCGGGACATGGCAGGGGCTTTAGCCGCGATGCAGCGCGAAGTCACATGACCGGAGGGGCATTGGCGGGCAGAATCGGGGGCATGTGACCCGGCTGGGTCAGGTCCATATCATGCAGCGCCAGCCATTGGTCGGCATGGTCGATACAGGCCCGCCCCAGAAACTGGTCGAGCGTCGCGACTATGTCTGCGTCACTGTCGATGCGTGGATCGAGCGGCGGATGCCAGTGCAGATCGAAATATGGTCCATCGGTACGGGCGAGATAGAATGGCAGAAACTTTGCGCCCACCTTGCGCGCCAGCCGCAGGGCGACCGACAGATTGCCCGACGGCATCAGGTCGCGGCCGAATGTCGGGAACCAGACCTGCAACTCCCGCCGCTCGTCGACCAATATATAGAGCGTCGCCCGGTCTTTCTGGGTCAGATGCTTGAACACGCCGCGCGCCGCGCCTTCGCCGCTGATCGCTTCGCCCATATAGCTTTGCCGCGCTCTCTTGAGCAGTGCGGCCTGCGCTGGATTGTCGGGTGGGTCATATATGCCCAGCCCCGGCCGGTCGGTCGACGCCTTGATATGGGCGGCCAGCAAATCCCAGTTGCCGGTATGGACGGTCAGGCTGATCATTGGTCCCGGCCCGTCCAACACCGCCTGATAGCCGGCCCGGTCGATGACGTTGACATGCCGTTCATTGACGAGCCGATCGATATTGGCCAGTTCGCCCAGCGTCCGCCCGATATTGAACCAGCGCCGGGTCAGCATCGCCTCGCGCTCCGCCTCCCCAAGGTCCGGTCGCAGGATCGCCAGATTGGCGCGCGCACGGGTGTCGCGCAGCTTCATGCGTGGACGGGCGAAGGTGACCGATAGCCAGCCGCCGAGCCAGGACGCGATGCGCGCAGGCAACAGCCGCAGCAGGGCAAAGAGAAAGGGGTTGGAGAGCATGGCGATAGCGTCATACAGAAGCGGCCGAGACGGTAAAGGGGCGCTGGCGTAACATGCTGTGGCTATGGATATTTCTTCAGGGACTTAGCCTGCTGGGCGTCGTCAACTA
This sequence comes from Sphingobium sp. JAI105, assembly GCF_015752145.1. Taxonomy (NCBI): domain Bacteria; kingdom Pseudomonadati; phylum Pseudomonadota; class Alphaproteobacteria; order Sphingomonadales; family Sphingobiaceae; genus Sphingobium; species Sphingobium sp. JAI105. Next base: position 354,042 of record NZ_JADOUC010000001.1, read on the forward strand.
CTGGCGCCACCTGCCGGTGGACCGCAAGATCGAGACACCCGACGGCGTGGTCATGCTATTATCGGTGCGTGACGATTGGGATGGCGGACCAGACCTGATCGCCCGGCTGAAAGCCCAGACGGCGCGCTTCCGCTTGCTGATCGCAACGTCAGGCCAATGCGCTGCCGCCGATGCTTTGGCCGCGCGGGAGAATGGCTGGGTGGAGGTCGTCGATGCCGGGGTCGCCAGCGATGAAGGGCAGAAAGTCCACAAGCTGCGCGCGGCGTTGCGGGCATTGCGGCCTGACGATCGCTATGTCCTGTTCATTGACGCCGACATCGAACCGCCTGCCCGCCTCGTTGGTCGCTTGCTGTTTCCGCTGGTCCGGGGAAAGGCGGATATCGTCACCGGCTACCGCATGCTTTTGCCCGAACGCGGGCCGATGCTGGCGCTGGTCGGCGCGGTGGAGATGCAATTGGCGACCCTGCCGCGCTTCGCCAGCGCGACCATGCCATGGGGCGGGGCGATGGCGTTGACGCGCGACGTGGCCGATCGGCTGGACCTTGACCGGGTGATGGCGGGGCGACTGTCCGACGACATGGCGATTGGCCTGGCTGGCTGGCGCGCCAAGCTGCGGTTGCGGCCCGTGCGCGATCTGCTCGTGGCCAGCCCGCTGGCGGGCGATGCAGCGCAGGTGCTGGGCTTTGGTGTGCGGCAATATCGGCATATCGTCACCAACAGTCCGGGCATGTGGGCGCTGGCAACGCTGGTGGTCGCGGTACAGGCAGCAGTCTGGGTCTGGGCACTGGCCTGGGGTGGCGGCGCGATGATCGCTGTCGGCTATGGCGCGGCATGGGGACGGGCGCTGACGCGAAGGGCGATCCTGGACAGCGTTCTGGAACCGGATCAGGCGAGCCGCGCCCGGCGGTCGCTGTGGTGGGACGTTGTCGCACCTTTCGCGGTGACCTGGGCACATCTCATCGTCCAAATCGCCGCTGCATCATCATCGCGCATCCGCTGGGGAGGGTGGGATTATTGGGTCAGGCGGGGAATGGTCGTGCAGATGTGCCGGATGGATCAGAATCCGGCCGGAAATTGATGCAGCCCATCTTCCCCGATACGCAGCACCACCTTGCCTGCGACCGCACTCAACGGCAGGTCGCCATATAGGTGCGGAAAGAGTGCGCCGCCGCGCGACTCTTCCCACTTGATCGCATCGCCGAACGGAGCCAAGTCGACCATCACCATCACCAGCCGATCCTGCCCGGCAAAATGCTTCGCCGCTGTCTCCGCCGCCTGATCGCGGGTCGACATGTGGATATAGCCATCGGCCAGATCGACAGGCGCGCCCGCAAACACACCGTCGGCCTTCAACTGCGCATACTGGTCCGCCGTCAATATCTTGTAGGCGAACAGATCACTCATGCCTCGGCTTCGTCCTCATCATTTTCTTCGATGCGCGCGGCGCTGACGACATGCTCATCCTTGGCCACGTCGAACAGGCGGACGCCCGCGGAATTGCGGCCGATGACGCGCAGGCTGTCGAGGCCCATGCGGATCAGCTTGGCCTGATCGGTCACCAGCATCAGATGATCTCCATGCGTGACCGGGAAGCTGCCGACGACCGGTCCATTGCGACCGATATTGTCGATATTGGTGATGCCCTGTCCACCACGCCCCGTGCGTCGATAATCATAGGCGGACGACAGCTTGCCATATCCATTGGCGCAGACGGTCAGGATGAACTGCTCACGCTCCTTCATCAGCGCGAACATCGCCTGATCGGCCATTTCGCCATCCTTTTCAGGCTTCCACGGGGCGTAGCGGAGATATTCCTCGCGCTGTTCCTGATTGGCGCCTGACCGATGCAGGATGGACAAGGAGATGACTTCGTCGTCGCTCTTGAGCGTCATGCCGCGCACGCCGGTCGACGTGCGGCTCTGGAACTCGCGCACATCAGTTGCGGCAAAGCGGATCGCCTTGCCCTGGCGCGTGGCGAGCAGCACGTCATCATTCTCGGTCAGCAGCGCGACGCCGATCAGCCGGTCTTCGCTCCCTTCGTCGAAACGCATCGCCAGCTTGCCGTTGCTCGGCACATTGGCAAAAGCGTCCATGCTGTTACGTCGGACCGTGCCGTTCGCGGTGGCGAACATGACGTGCAGATCTTTCCAGCTATCCTCATCTTCGGGCAGCGGCAGCACGGTGCGGATGGTTTCGCCGGGACCAAGCGGCAGCAGGTTGACCATCGGCCGCCCGCGCGTCGCCGGGCCGCCTTCGGGCAGGCGCCATACTTTCATGCGATAGACTTTGCCGGCGGTAGAGAAGAACAGCACCGGCGTATGGGTCGACGTCACGAACAATTCGGTGATGGCGTCCTCATCCTTGGTCGCCATGCCCGACCGGCCCTTGCCACCACGCGCCTGCGCGCGGAAGCTCTCCAGCGGCGTGCGCTTGATATAGCCCTGCACCGTGACGGTGACGACCATATCCTCTCGCTCGATCAGATCTTCATCCTCGATCCCGTCGGCAGCGGCGGTGATTTCGGACAAACGCGGTGTTGCGAATTCCCGTTCAATTTCTTCAAACTCTTCCCTCATGACGGCATAGAGTTTGACCCGGTCGCCCAGGATCGCCAGATATTCGGCGATCGCGTCGGCCAGTTCGGCCAGTTCCTTGCCGATTTCGTCGCGGCCCAGCGCCGTCAGCCGATGCAGGCGCAGGTCGAGGATGGCGCGGACCTGAAGGTCGGACAGCTTGTAAAAATCCCCGGCCACTTCGACGTCGATCGCCTCGACCAGCCGGATATAGGGCGCGATCTCGCCGATCGGCCATTCGCGCGCCAGCAGCTTCTCGCGCGCTTCGGCGGGACTGGACGATCCACGGATGATCTTCACCATCTCGTCCAGATTGCTGACCGCAACGACCAGACCCAGCAAGATATGCGCCCGGTCGCGGGCCTTGTTCAGCTCGAACTTGGTGCGGCGGGTGATCACCTCTTCGCGGAACTTGACGAAGGCTTCGATGATGTCGCGCAGGTTCAGCAGTTCGGGGCGGCCGCCGCGAATGGCCAGCATATTGGCCGGGAAGCTCGATTGGGCGGGGGTGTTGCGCCACAATTGGTTCAGAACGACTTCGGGGGTCGCATCGCGCTTCAGGTCCATGACGATCCGCACGCCTTCGCGGCTGGATTCGTCGCGAATATCGCTGATCCCCTCGATCCGCTTTTCCTTGGCGGCTTCGGCAATCTTTTCGACCAGACCGTTTTTGCCGACCTGATAGGGAATGGCGGTCAGAACGATCGACTGGCGATCGCCACGCCCTTCCTCGACCACATGACGCGACCGCATCATGATGGAGCCGCGGCCGGTGTGATAGGCGCTGCGTGCGCCGGACTGGCCCAGGATCAGCGGCGCGGTCGGGAAATCGGGACCGGGGACGATCGCGATCAGTTCATCGATCGTGATGCCGGGATTGTCGATATAGGCAAGGCACGCGCGCAACACTTCGCCCAGATTATGGGGCGGGATATTGGTCGCCATGCCCACCGCGATGCCGCCCGCGCCGTTGACCAGCAGGTTGGGGAAGCGGGCGGGCAGAACCTGCGGTTCGCTTTCCGATGCGTCATAATTGGGGGTGAAATCGACCGTATCCTTGTCGAGATCCTCCAGCAGGGCGTTGGCGACCTTGGCCAGGCGCGCTTCGGTATAGCGCATAGCGGCTGGCGGATCGGGGTCCATCGAACCGAAATTGCCCTGACCATCGATCAGCGGCACGCGCATCGACCAGTCCTGCGTCATGCGGGCCAATGCGTCATAGATCGAACTGTCGCCATGGGGGTGATATTTACCCATGACTTCGCCGACGAGACGCGCCGATTTGCGGTAGGGGCGATTATAGACGAAGCCCGATTCCTGGGCGGAGAAGAGAATGCGGCGATGCACCGGCTTCAACCCGTCGCGCACGTCCGGCAGGGCGCGGGACACGATGACCGACATGGCATAGTCGAGATAGCTCGCCTTCATCTCGTCTACGATGCTGACGGGGCTGATGTCCGAAGGGTCGGCGAGGCTGGTCTCGTCGTTCAAGGCGATTCTCTTTTTGGATGGAATGTGTTTCTGCGTTCGCACTAGCGGAGCGAAACAAATCTGTCACCCCTCGCGCGCTCACGCGCGCGCCCGCACGGACAGACAACAGGGCCGGGGTGATGACAGCTGCTTTCGGAACGAAGCGCGCGCATGACAGTTGCAAAATCCGCCGATATAGGCTTGTTCAATGGCCATTCACGCGCCGCCCCCTAATCGGCGCACAACAGACTTAAAGTCGCCCATGGCTTCCCCCGCCCGGTGCATTGAGGAGATGATGATCATGCGTTTTGTTACCCCGGTGGCGCTCGTACTGGCTTTGGCAGTAGGTGGTGGCGCGATTAGCGCGCCTGCTTTTGCTGCCAAGAAGGAAGAGAAGAAGGCCGGGCCGAAGCTCAATGTTTCGCCCGAAGTCATCAAGGCTCTGCAGGCGGCGCAAAAGGCCGCTGAAGCGCAGGATTTCGCAGGCGCCAAGGCTGCCCTGGCTGACGCCGACAGCAAGGCGAAGTCGAACGATGACAAATATCAGATCGGCGCCATCAAGCTGAACACCTCCATCGCGAGCAAGGATAACGCGCTGCAGGGTGAAGCATTGGCCCAGATGCTCGACAGCGGCCTCACGCCGCCCGAACAGGCTGGCCAGTTCAATGCGGTTGCTGCCGATCAGGCGCTGGCTGCCAAAAATTACGATCTGGCGATCCAGCGGGCGCAGGCCGCGCTTGCGGCGGGCTATAAGCCCGAAGCGATCAAGCCGACCCTGGCCCAGGCCTATTTCGGCAAGGCGGGAACCGGCAATGCATCGGCTGAACCCGCGCGCGGTTTCAACGTTCAGGGTCTTGCCGCGCTCAAGGCTGCTGCTGACGCCATGAAGGCTGCCGGGCAGCAGGTGCCGGCCCAATGGTATCAGATCGGCGTTGGCCGGGCCGAAGCGGCCAAGCTGCCCGAAGTGACCGAATGGGCCAAGATGGCCTATCAGGCTGACCCGAGCGGCGCGAATTTGCGGACGCTGGTGCGGCTGTTCCAGCGCGCCAATCCGAACATCACGAATCGCGAAAATCTCGACGTGCTGCGCCTTCTGTCGGCGTCCGGCGGTCTGGTGGTCGCCGGTGACTTCCTCGAATATGCCGAAATGGCGTCCAAGACCGGCATCTATGGTGAGGTCAAATCGTCGATCGACCTGGGCCGTTCCAAGGGTGTGCTGAACGCGACGCAGGGCAGCGAACTCTACCAGACCGCCATGGGGCGGATCTCTGGTGACAAGGGATCGCTGGGTGCGGCCGAAGCCGACTCCAGAAAGGCTGCCAATGGCAAGATCGCCGCGGCGACCGCCGACGCCTACCTAGGCTATGGCGACTATGCCAAGGCGGCCGCCATGTTCGAACTGGCCAAGGAAAAGGGCGGCGTGGATGCGGACGAAGTCAACACGCGCCTCGGCATCGCCAAGACCATGAGCGGCGACAATGCCGGCGCCAAGGCTGCGTTCGAAGCGGTACAGGGCGGCGCGCGCAAGCAGATCGCCGGTCTGTGGCTCGCCTATCTGGGCACCAAGGGCGCCTGACGGAATACGCGCCGTCGCCCTGATGGCGGCGGCGCGTTTTTGATTTTTTGCTGATATTGATGCGTCCGGGGAGGCTTTTGGGGCTATGCGATTTCTAACCTGTGTTTTTGCGGGCCTGCCGATTGGGTCGGCTGCGGCGTTGCTGGTGGCAACACCCGCGCTCGCGAAAAAGAAGGTTGCTGCCGGTCCCGTCATCGCCATGTCCGATGCGTTTCGTGCCAATGTGGCCGCTGCGCAGGCCGCGCTGCAATCGCGTGACGTGGCCACCGCCAGCGCGCGGATCATGGCTCTGGCGCCCATGTCCGACATTGAAAATTATGTCGCGGCGGGGCTGCGGTTCGAACTGGCGGCCCAGCGCGGCGACGTGCAGGCGCAGCGTATCGCCCTGACCGACCTGTTCAAGACCAACGAGCTGCCCAAGAAGGATGCGCCGCGTCTGCGCTATGTCGCGGGCTATCTTTCCTATGCCGTGGGCAATTATGACGATGCGGTCGCCCAGCTCGATTATGCCAAGACCCTTGGCTATGATGGGATAGATGCGCTGCTGCTGCGGGCCGATATTGCCCTTCGCCGCAACAAGCCCAAGGAGGCAAGGCCGTTTGTACAGCAGGCGCTGGCGCGTCAGCGGGCGTCGGGCCAACCCGTGCCACTCGCCTGGTCCGACCGGGCAATTTCGATGGCCTATCAGGCGGGCGACTGGACCGAGGTCGGTCAACTCTATCGCGAACGGCTGACCCAGGCGGGCGCGCGGGAAGACTGGCGCTCGGCGATCACCAATTATCTGTCGGCCGCGGGCATCGATTCGCAGCTCCAGCTCGACCTGTATCGCCTGCAGGCGGCCAATGGCGCGATGGCGAGCGAGCGGGACTATCAGGCCTACGCCCAACTGGCGGAGAAGGCCGGCTATTTCGCCGAGGCCAAATCCATCATCGAGGCAGGGCGCAAGGTCGGCAAGCTGACCGCGACCCAACCCGCCACCGCATCGCTGCTGAAAGCCGTAACGCCCAAGGCGACCAAGGAAATCGCCGCCCTGCCTGCGCAGGCGAAGAAGGCGGCTGCGGCGTCATCCGGCAAGGACGCGCAGGAGGTGGGTGACAGCTATTTTTCGCTGGGCCAGTTCCCCCAGGCGGTGGAGCAGTATCGCCTGGCGCTTGCCAAGGGTGGTGTCGATGCAGGCCGTGTCAATGCCCGGCTGGGCGTGGCGCTGGCGCGATCAGGCGATTTGCCCGGAGCGCAGGCGGCATTGAGCCAGGCCAGTGGCAACTGGGCCAGCGTGGCAGGCTTCTGGTCCGTCTGGGTTGATCAACAAAGCCGCAAGGTCGCGTGAGGATGTGCCGGATCAGCCTGTGATCCGGCCACAGCCTGACACTTACACCGGCAAGGGTACGCCCGGCAGGTTTTTCGACGTGCGGATGGTAAGCGAGGTTTTGACGCTCACCACATTGGGTGCTGGCGTCAGCTTGGACGTCAGAAATTGCTGAAAACTCTGAAGGTCTTTCGCTACAACCTTCAAAATAAAGTCGATTTCGCCGTTCAGCATGTGACATTCGCGCACTTCGGGCAGCTCAGCAACATGGTCCTGAAACGCTTTGAGATCGGCTTCCGCCTGGCTTTTCAGGCTCACCATCGCGAACACCGTGATCGTATAACCCAGCATCCCCGGATCGACCACGGCATGATAGGAGGTGATGGCGCCTGCTTCCTCCAGTGAACGGACGCGGCGCAGGCACGGCGGCGCGGTCAGGCCCACCTTGCGGGCCAGTTCCACGTTGGTCATCCTGCCATCCTGTTGCAATTCGCCCAGAATTTGCAGGTCAATGTCGTCGATATTCGGGCCGGCCATTATTGTGCTTATTTCCTGTCCTGATTTCCTGTCCCATCATAATAATGTTTCAGGGCAATGCAATTGTCCCACTATGCGACGATCGCTTTCGTTCGCGTAACCAACCCCTTTTCCTTTGCAGGGCTAGGGCTTATCGGTAGTGCGTAACAGCCGCTGCGCGCACCGGGCACCGGTTTGCGCCACGGCCATATGGGGATTATTGGTGCGTTTCAACGATCTGATGCAGACAGTGCTGGCCGCTGACGACCGAGCCGGGCTGGGCGCGGTGACGTTGTGGCGTCAATGTGTCGATCTGCTGGCGCAGCATGACCGCGCCGACCGTATGCCGATGGCGGCGGACCAGCGGACTGCCTTGCTCGATCGTCTGTCGGGGCTACGGTCCAAAATGTCGGAAACGCAGCGCATTGCGACTGTCGTCGAACTCGGCGGTCGGCTGCGGTCGGCCAGCCTGGTCGAATTTTTTGCACATGACCGACCCTCTATTGCCGCCGCAGCGATGGCGCGGGCGCAATTGCCTGACATGGTTTGGGATGATCTGCTGCCGCGATTGACGCCTACCGCGCGTGGTGTTCTGCGTGGACGACGGGACATCGGCCCGGCGACGCGACTGGCGCTCGAAGCCTTTGGCCCGTCCGATCTGGTGCTGACGACCGTGCGTGACGACATGGTGGGGGACAGCGACATGCTGCTGACCGCCGATATGATCCCCGCGAACGATGTGCAGGAGCCGGAGATCGAGGCCGGCACGGTCACGCCGCTCCGCGCGCCAGTGGGCGACAAGGACCAGATTCGCAATCTGGTCGATCGGATTGCCCAATTCACCAGCACGCGCTCACCGCCCCAGCCTCTGGAACCGCTGGTGGACGAACCGGCTGACCGCAGTGCCCCGCCGCGCGATTTCGCGTTCGAGACGGATGCCTCCGGCGTCATTCTGTGGATCGATCGCGGGCCACGCGCGGCGCTGATCGGCCTGTCGCTGGGGGATGCGGCGCTGGAGGGTGGCAGCGGGCCGGATGGCCATGTCGCGGGTGCCTTTGCCCGGCGCAGCGGGTTCCAGAATGGCCGTTTCGCGATTGTCGGTGGGACTATGGCAGGCGAATGGCGACTGTCCGCCGCGCCCTTTTTCGATCCACGATCCGGCCGGTTTCAGGGGTATCGCGGTCAGGCGCGTCGCCCCTTCCTGCATGAAGTGGCGGTACAGCCAGCGCCGCCGCGGGACGGTCTGAGCGGTCTGTCGGCGGATTCGCTGCGCCAGCTTGTGCATGAACTGCGCACGCCCCTGAACGCGATTCTGGGCTTTGCCGAGATTATCGAACAGGAATTGTTCGGTCCCGCGGGCGCTGAATATCGTGACATGGCTGGCAATATTGCGGTCGATGCACGCCATCTGCTTGCGGCATTCGATGATCTGGATCTCGCTGCCCGCGTGTCGCGCGGCGACGATGTCAGCACGCCGCAACTGCTCGATCCCGAACTGCTGATGCGCCAGATCGCCAGTCGCTTCCGTGATCAGGGTGGGGCGTTGGTCGATATCGCCATGGCAGCCAGCCTGCCGCCGGTGCAGATCGACCCGGTGCAGGGGGAGCGCATGGTGCAACATTTGCTGCGCACGCTGATTTCGGTCGCGCCAAAAGGGGAAGCGGTGACGGGTGCCTGCTGGTTCCAGCCCGACGGGGGCAATGGGCGCGTGGTGCTGGCCATTGACCGGCCATCCAGTCTGGCAGGTATGGAAGAAGCGCAATTGCTCGATCCCGGCTATACGTCCGATGGCGACTGGGCCGATGGGCCGCTGTTGGGGCTGGGCTTTTCGCTGCGTCTGATCCGCAGCCTGGCCGGAACATGCGGCGGCAGTCTGGATGTGGAGCCGGGGCGCTTGCTGCTTGCCATCCCCGCCGCCAGCATTGCGGAAGATACGCAGCACGCCTGACGGGCACGGCAACCCTATGGCAACCATTGCGCGCTAAGGGGAGGGGCATGACTGTTTCCTCCCATGACGGCAACCTGCTGGCCCCGCCTTTGCCGCAGGACAGGATCGCCCTCGATCCCGCATTCGGCACCCGGTTCATGCTTTTCGTCGATACCGAAGAGGAATTCGACTGGAACGCGCCGTTCAGCCGTACCGGCCATGGCGTCACGGCTCTGTCCGGCATGGCGCGTGGGCAGGACTATTTCGCGGCGGCAGGTATCAAGCCGGTCTATGTCACCGATTATCCCGTGGTAGACTGCGACGCGGCGTCAGCGATGATGGCGCAGTGGGTTAGCAATGGCACTGCTGATGTCGGCGCGCATCTTCACCCCTGGGTCAACCCGCCCCATGTCGAGAAGGTAAACGCCGCCAATTCCTATGTCGGTTTCCTGCCGGAAGCGGTAGAGCGCGCCAAGCTGGAGGCGCTATGCCGCCGGATCGAGGAACGCTTTGGCCAGCGACCCATTGCCTATCGCGCTGGCCGCTACGGCGTTGGCCCCAACAGTGCGCGACTGCTAAGCGACGTCGGGTTCCGCCTCGACAGTTCGGTGCGCAGCCGCTTCGATTATAGCCAACAGCAAGGCCCGGACTTTTGCGGATTGCCCCAAACCCCCTATTGGGCAGGGCCGGACCGGAACTTGGTGGAACTGCCGTTGTCGACAGCCTTTGTCGGCCTGCTGCGCGGTGCAGGTGAGCGCCTTTATCGCGCAGCCCAGACGATGGGACCGCTCGCCGGCGCCCTGTCGCGCGCCCGCATGTTGAGCCGGGTGCCGCTGACGCCAGAAGGCATCTCCGCATCCGAAGCCATTGCGGCAATCGACGCCCTGATCGAAGAAGGCGTGCCGGTTCTCAATTTCAGCTTCCATTCGCCCACGCTGGAGCCTGGCCATACCCCCTATGTCCGTAACGAAGCCGACCGCGCCGCCTTTTACAATTGGTGGGACAGGGTACTGACCCATCTGGCGAAACGGGGCGTAAGGGCGGCCAGCCTCGATCAGTTTCTTAACGCGGTGCCCATGCGTATCGAGACTTGCCAAGCGGCGTGATGCTCCTTAATCGGGCGTTCGTTGACAAGGTGGGGCCTGTAGCTCAACTGGTTAGAGCTGTCCGCTCATAACGGATAGGTTGCGGGTTCAAGTCCTGCCGGGCCCACCAATTCTTCACATCATAGCAGCGTTTCGCGAATTCGCGGTGATTAGCCGTCAAATGGAATGTCGCTCTGGTCATCTTTCATGGCTGCAAGGATCGTCATCGCTTGGAGCGCGCTACAGGCTCGCCCAGCTTGTCCACTATCATGCCTGCGTGGGGTGGGCCCTCATCCCTGCGCCATCGCTACCTCAAAGGCCCCGACAGTTCAGCGACCTGCTCGGAACGCAAGTCGATCGCACATTTGCGTGCTCAGGCGTCTTTCATCTTCTTGCGATGTTCCCGCATCATCATATGGCAGGCGAGGCGGTCATGGTCGTCGGACTGGCGCTTCTCCCAGGGCGGTGACCAGTCGGCAGGCGGCTCGCCACAAAAATAGCCGCCGCGCCGAGAGCGGGTCGTCGCATCGGCTGTGGTCGAAAGCGCGGTGGCGATCAGCCCAAGCGCGAGTATCAATTTGCTAAACGGCATGGCTGAACCGCGTTTCCTGCGGGCGGAGATAGGCGTCGAAACAAGCCGCGACCGACCGGGCGTAGGGTTGCGCTTCCGGGCGGATCTCGATCATTCCGTCGTGCAGGCGGGCAATCCCCATGTTGATGAATTTGGCCAGGTCGCGCGATTGAACGACCCCGTCGCTTGGCGCTGCGCCGTCGCACAGCAGGCGCTCGATCAATCGCCCGCGCTTCTGATCGTCGGCGCTGCGCCTTACGCCGCGGGTCGCCGTTAGCCGCTGTTGGCCGATCATGTCCCGATAGGGCCCGGCATTTTTCTCATTCTGCACGATCAGGTCGGGAAACTGGCTGATCGCACTGGCCCCCAGGCCGATCAGCACGTCGCTGTCATCCTCGGTAAAACCCTGGAAATTGCGCCGCAATCTGCCGCTGGTCGCGGCCTTTGCCAAAGGGTCGCCGGGCAGTGCGAAATGATCGAAACCTATGGCGCGATAGCCTGCTGCAGTCAGCATCGCATGCCCCTGTGTCGCCATGGCGAAACGCGTGGCCATGTCGGGAAGATCGGCCTGCGATATGCGGCGCTGGCGGTGCAGCAGATGGGGCATGTGGGCATAGCCGAACAGGGCGATGCGCGATGGCGCCAGACGGATGCTCGTCTCCAGCGTTTCAATCAGGTCCGCTTCGCTCTGACCCGGCAGGCCGTACATAAGGTCGAAACCCACGTCGATATGTGCCCGGCGCAGCCCCTCAACCGCCGCTTCCACCATCTCGACAGGCTGCACGCGCCCGATGGCCTGCTGGACATGCGGCGCAAGGGTCTGGACGCCCAGATTGACCCGCGAAACGCCGATCTGGCCCATCGCGTCGATCCACGCCCGGTCGAGGCGGCGGGGATCGATTTCGACCGATAGCGCAGCATCGCTGGTGTCAAAGCACAGCAGCAACTGGTGATTGAGGCGCACCCAATCGACCAGCGGCAACGAATTCGGGCTGCCCCCGCCAAATGCGATATGGGTGACGCGCCGCCGCCCGCCCACGCGGGACGCAACGAGGGCGATCTCCTGCTCCAGCGCATCGACATAGGTGGCAAGGCGGCGGGGCCGTGTCGCAGCACCAGTGTTGCACCCGCAATACCAGCAGATGTCGTGGCAATAGGGGATGTGCAGATAGAGCGAGATCCCTGCATCCTGCGGAAGCCTGTCGAGCCGTTCCTCCAGCGCTTCGGCGCCGACGGCGTCGGTGAATTGCGCGGCGGTCGGATAGCTGGTGTAGCGCGGCACCGGGGCCGCCAGCAGATCGGGATGGTATCGGAACATGGAAAGCGGCCTGCCATCTGCCGCGCGTCCCCGCATTGCGAAAGATCAAATCTCCGATTGCGCGGCGTCAAGGAACGACCGGCCAGCCCGGCCTACAAGGCGTCATTGACCGCAACATCGGGGACGGAGACAATAATGCGTATAAAGACTTTCTTGCTGGCTGGCGCGATGGCGGGCGCACTGGTGGCCGGTCCGGCTCAGGCCAAGCAAGGCGACATCCTGCTGCGCGTACGTGCGATCATGGTCGCGCCGAACGAAAAGAGCGGCAGTGTCCTGCCTGCCTTTCCAGGCGAAAAAGTGTCGGTCGACAACAGCGTCATGCCCGAAATCGACGTCACCTACATGGCGACCGACCATATCGGTTTCGAACTGATCGCCGCGACCACGAAGCATAGCGCCACGGGCCGCACGGGTACGACCGGCAGCATTGGCAAGCTCGCCTCGACCTGGGTATTGCCGCCGACGCTGACGATGCAATATCATCCGGTCGTCGACGGCCCCATCCGGCCTTATGTGGGGGCGGGCATCAACTATACGCTATTCTATGCAGAAGATGCCTCCACGGGTCTGGAGACAGCCGTGGGCAAGACCAAGGTGCATATGAAGGACAGCGTCGGCTGGGCAGGGCAGGTCGGGGTCGATGTCGACCTGAACGAGAAGATCTTCCTCAATTTCGATGTCAAATATATCGACATCAACACCAAGGCGCGATTGGCGACCACGGCCGCCGGTGTCCAGCGCGTCAAGCTGGCGCTCGACCCGTTGGTATTTGGCGTAGGCGTCGGCATGCGTTTCTGATCGAACAGTCCCTACCACGAAAAATGGCTCGGCCGGTCCTTCGGCTGAGCCATTTTTCGTCGGCGCGTCGGGCAGTCCCGCACCTGTTGAAGCACCGGCGCAGAACAGGATGTTCCCGATGCGAGGCAGGTTCAGGCCGCTGGCTGCCAGCGCGTGATGCGGACCAGCAGATCGAGCAGCTTTCGCTATTCCGCGGCAGTCATGAGCGTATCGAGGTTGGCGTCATGGCTTCTTGCATGTCGGGCAAGAATGACGACCTTTTCCTGACCCGCAGGCGTAAGATAAAGATGCTGTACGCGACGGTCCTTGCTGCTCTTCTCCCGCGCTATGAGGCCTTGCCGTTCGAGGTTGCCCAGATGAGGGGTGAGGGTGGACTTGTCGCGACCATTGGCCGAACTGATTTGCGATGGCGTGATGCCGGGATTTTCCTCGATCATGCGCAAAACGGCATAGTCACCGGGCTTCAGTCCATTTTCTTCGGTGATGCGGCGGAATTCCGAAAATGAGGCGGACTGTGCAAGGCGCAGATTGAACGCGATGCTTTGCGCGAACTCGCTTGGGTTGAACTGCCACCCGTCGCCGGGCTTGCCGGTCGGATCGGACGGCTTGTTCTTGTTTGCCATATGTTTTCAATCTCTTCGCGTTCGTCGTTCGTGCGTCGGCCCAGCCGCCCTAGCTCCTGCCGGACTGGAGCGAGGGCGGCTGGCCGGGCAGGTCAGATCGGGAAATGCCCTGCCTGGGTCTCCATGGTTATCCAGCGCTGTTCCGTAAAGCTGTCGATACCAGCCTTGCCACCGAAACGGCCATAGCCCGATGCGCCGACTCCGCCGAAAGGCATTTGCGCCTCATCATGCACGGTCGGGCCGTTGACGTGACAGATGCCGGACTGAATGCGCCGGGCGATACGCAGTCCGCGCGCTGTGTCGCGCGTGAATACCGCGGCTGACAGGCCATATTGGCTGTCGTTGGCCAGTTCGATCGCACGCTCTTCGTCGCGCGCGCGCATCACGGCGACGACCGGGCCGAAGCTTTCATCGCGGTAGAGGTCCATTTGCGAGGTGACGCCGGTGATGACCGTCGCTGGCATCAGCACGCTGTCACCCTTTCCGCCTGCGGCCACGCTGGCGCCCTTGGCCACGGCGTCGTCGATCAGGCTGTTTACATGATCCACGGTCTTGCGGTCGATCACGGCGCCCAGCGGCGTCTTGCCTTCGCGGGGGTCGCCGACGGTCAGAGTCCGGGCTTTCGCGGCGAATTTCTCTATGAACGCATCGGCCACGCTTTCCACCACGATGATCCGTTCGGTCGACATGCAGATTTGGCCCTGGTTCATGAAGGCGCCGAATGCCGCCGCCTTGACCGCTTCGTCAAGGTCGGCATCTTCGAGCACCAGCAACGGCGCCTTGCCACCAAGTTCGAGCAGGCACGGCTTCAAATGCTCGACCGCGCGTTTGGCGATGATTTTGCCGACGCCGGTCGAACCCGTGAAATTGATGCGCTTTACCTCCGGCGCATCAATCAGCGCGCCCACCACTTCGGCGGCATCCTCCGGGGCGTTCGTGACGATATTGACGACGCCTTCAGGGAAACCCGCCTCTGCAAACGCCTCGACGATCAGCATGTGCGTACGCGGGCAGGCCTCGCTGGCTTTCAGGATCACGCTGTTGCCGCAGGCCAGCGGGGTCGCAATGGCACGCACGCCCAGAATGATCGGCGCATTCCAGGGTGCGATGCCCAAGATCACGCCAACCGGCTCCTTGAGCGCCATGGCGATGCAGCCCGGCTTGTCGGAGGGGATCACTTCGCCAGTGATATGCGTCGTCAGCGCCGCCGCCTCGCGCACGATGCCTGCGGCGAGGCCAAGATTGAACATGGCCCACCCCGCGGTGGACCCGGTCTCGTTCATCATGGCGGCGACAAAATCGTCCTGGCGCGCTTCCAGCGCCGCTGCGGCTTTCATGAGCACGGCACGGCGGGCATTGGGGCCCATCGCCGCCCAGGCGGGAAAGGCGGTCGCGGCGCGCGTAGCCACTGCGTGCGCGTCAGGAGCCTTCATGGCGGGCGCCGACGAAGCAATTTCCCCGGTGAGCGGGTTCAGGCGTGTAAAGGTCAATCTATCCTCCTTGCAGGCCGGTTTCCGGCCTTTCATACCATGTAGAAATCGGCGACCGTTTCGATCCGGTCATTCATAAGAGTGATCGTTTTGGCAGCAATCCTTAACTCGCCAGCTTGGCTGACGAACTGGTAGTCGTAACGCCCGAACAGGCTGCGCTGTCGCTGACGCTTGGGTTCGTAGATGTGCGAGCAGAACGCTGCTGTCGCGCTGTCTGGCCCTTCGACGATGATATTGGTGACCTGATGGCAGACGCGCGCCAGAATGTCCGATGCGACCGACATGCCTGAGGTCGCACGCCACACGCGGTCCTCCAGATTGTGCCGCCCCTTATAGTAGATGTGCGACAGCTCAGCGTCCGGATCGCTTGTCGTCGTGTCTTCGTCAAGCCAGGCGGGCATCCAGAAAACGCAGTCCTCGCTATAGAGATCGAGCCATTCGCGCCAGCGCCGCCGGTCGAGCAGCATCGCCTCGCGCGTGATAAGCGCTGTCGCTTCCGCCAGATCAAGCATCCAGTGTCTCCCGGGCAGCACCCGCCTCCATCCGCGCCAGCCAGGCGCGATAATAGCTGTGATAGAGCGTTTCATCGCAGAGCATGGCGTCGCCGAGAACGCTGCGCGCCGGGTTCATTTCCAGAAGATCGGAAAAGGCGCTTCCGCCGGTCACGCTGGCCGTCGCGCCGCGACAATATCCATAGGCCCAGCTTTGCAGGCGGTTGGCATTACCCGCCTGGCAGTCTTCATAGCTTACGGTGTCGTCTGGCGTCGCCATGCCGGTCGGGTTGAAAAAATCCTCGTAATTACGGATTCGCTGGCTGCGGGCTTCTGCGCTCTCTCCGCGCGGGGCGATGCAAAACGTCCGCATCTCGGTCTTGTTGGCCGCTAAGGGTCGGATGATACGCAATTGGCTCGATGCGTTTTCGGCAAGTTGCAGGTTAGGAAAAATGGTCAGGTTCCGCATGTTGAACATCCAGTCCCGGCGGGCGGCGCCATAGCGTTCAGCCAATATTTCGGCACGCTCGAACAGGGGAACGGCATCGCTGACGCCGATCAGCCCCCAATTGAGCACATGCCCTTCGTCAAAGCTGTAAGAGCCGCCGGTGATGCCTTCGGCTTCCTCGCTCCAGTTCTTGTCCTTTTCCCAGATCGACCGCACCGATTCCGCCCGCCTTTCCTTGGCGCGCTTGTCCAGAAGGCGGATGTAGGATGGATGGGCCGAGGTGAAATGATAGGCGTCGGAGCAGTTTTCGAGCTGGTATTTCCAGTTCCCGTCGAATGTGAAGACGATCTCGCCGGGGACAAGTTCAAGGCCGCCCTCTCCTTGGTCCGCCGAAAGGTCCAGCAGGCGCCGGGCTTCGCCCAGATGCTCTTCGATCGGGCAGGTCGGGACGAGGCTGCCGAACAGAAAGCCGCGATAGTTGGCAAAGGCTGGCAGACGCGGCAGGTTGCGATCGCGGCCGATAAATTCTTCCGAATAGGCGCCTGCGTTCGTGCCCTTGACCGCAACGTTGCGGCCGGCGCTGTCAAAACTCCAACTGTGATAACGGCACACATGAAGCCGCCCCTTGCCGGTGCGGCGGTGACAGATCAACGCGCCCTTGTGCGGGCAGGCGTTGACGAACGCGCCCAATGTTCCTTCACCATCGCGCATGACGACGATCGGGGTGTGGCCGATGGTGACGGTGAAATAGCTATGTCTTTCGGCTGCCTGGCTATCCATTCCCAGGAATACCCAGCCGCCTTCGAAGATGTGGCGGATTTCCCGCTCGAACAGGGCCTCGTCGGTAAATGCCGCGCGGTCGACGCTGAACCAGCCATCTGAAGGGCGGTCATCGACCAGCGCCCTGACATTTTCAATCGTCACTCTCTGCTCTCCTCAATCCCATTTCTTCTTCTCGTTGTGGCTGTGCGCGCCGACCGGAGGCCAGTTAGCGTCGGCGCGCACAGGGCAGGTCAGCTCTTCACGCGCAGGGTGAGATACCACTGACGCGGCGGCGAATAGCCGACACCGACAAAGCCGATCGCACCCGGACCGGATTGATCATAGCCGCCGACCACGAACCGTTTATCAGTTATGTTCTTGACCCCGAAGGTGAGACCCCAGCGGTCGCCGGCGTCGTCGAAGGCAATCGAACTGTTCAGCAGGCCGACATTGCCCGATTGCAGATAGGGTGAATTTTCTGCGTCCGGCGACGTGTTGCTCTTGTAGTTATAGTCGCCGTTCCATGTGATCCGGGCGCCGCTGGCCAGATCGTAGCGGTAATTGGCGCCAAGGGTGACCGACCATTCCGGCGCATTGACAAGATTGTTGGTCACAGGGATCGTCGCGCCGGGCGACATTCTGGAATAATGGGCATCGAGATAGCCCAAACCAACGTTCAGTCCGAACCCGCCGAATCTGGCATCCGCCTCTGCTTCGAAACCGCGGATCGTCGCTTCGCCAGCGTTCTTGAACACGGGCGAAATGGCGATGATCTCGGTAACCTGTATGTCTTTGTAGGCAGTGGTGAACGCAGCCATGTTCAGCCGCAGGTGCCCATCCAGCAAGGTGGATTTCAAGCCGATCTCATGCGTGTCGGCCCTTTCCGGCCGGAAGGTCAGATCGTTCGCCGTCGTTGTGGAGGGCGACAGCAGGCGGGTCGTCCACCCGCCGGACTTGAAGCCCTGGGCGAACGAATAATAGAACATGACGTCCCGGTTGAATTTATACTCCGCACCGGCCTTGAACGAGACGTTGCTGAAACTCAGCTTGTTCATGCCAAAGGGGTATAGCCGCGTCAGGTCGTTCTGGTCGGGAAGGAATGGGAGCGGGAGCGAAGTCACGACATTCGGATCAACGCCAGCGCCAGCCCGCGCCCAGAAGGCGTTCAGATCCTGCTGATCACCCCGAAACCGCTTGTTTTCCTTCGTATAGCGCACCCCGAATGTGAGACCGAACCGATCCGTGACATCGAAATGCTCATGCATGAAAGCCGCATAGGCCTTGTTGTTGAAATGGTTCGGCCCATAAATCTGGATCAGCCCTTCGGCGAATACCGGCGTATCCAGCAGACTGCCCGTTTCGGAGAAATAATAGAGGCCGACCGTCCCCTTCAAACGACCGTCGAAATTGTCGTGGTTTAGCTGAAGCTCCTGCGAAAACTGCGTCTGGTCCATGGCGAACGAGGCATCGTTCAGGATGATCGGCGTCGCCGCGATTTCGCTGCCGAACCGGGATTTCAGCGAGCGATAGGCGGTGATCGACTTGAGCGAGGCGTTGTCCGCGACTTCCAGATTGCCCGTCAGGGAGAGGCCCCAGGATGTCAAATTGTCGAAGTTACTGCCGCGTGCATAGCTTTTGTCGATGTCGCCAGTGACGAAAGCATCGGAGATCGGCAGACGATCATTGTTGGGATCGGCATCGACATTCACGCCATAAAAGCTGGTGCCCACGACGCCACGCGCGCTACAGACGGCAATTGGCGCCTGACCGAAAATGCAGCCATTATAGGCGGATGCGACGGTACCGTCATTGGCCCCCGCCTTGGTAAACAGCAAGGTGCTCGGTCGGGCTTCCTGCTGGGCGCGCGTGTAATCGGCGGAGAGCAGGAAATCCAGCTTGTCGCTAGCCAGCCATTTCAGTTTGAAACGGGCATTGAAGGCGTTTTCGCCGCCCTGCGTATCGGAACCGCCAGGCGTCCCGACCTTGCGGAACATGCCCTGGTCAGTGATCGTGCCGGGCAGTCCGGGGAAGGGGATGCGCTTCTGATAGCCGTCGCGGTGCTTGTAGGAAAAGGATGCCTGCGACAGCAACCTGCCATCAATCAACGGTATGTCGATCGATCCGCGCACATCGGTGCGGCTGAAGCTGCCCGTCGTGCCTTCAAGCTGATAGCGAAAATCCTTTGCAGGGTCGCGGGTCACGATGTTGAGCGCGCCGCCGATGGTATTGCGTCCGAACAGGTCTCCCTGGGGCCCTTTCAGCACCTCGATACGCTCAAGGTCCAGCAGGTCGACCACCGCGCCCAGCGACCGGGCATAATATACGCCATCGATATAGACGCCGACGCCCGGTTCAAGATTGAAGGCGAAATCGTTCTGGCCGATACCGCGTACGGTAGCGACCAGGATCTGCGAGGAACCAGCGAAGGAGACGGTGTTCTTGATCTCTATGTTGGGAACATAGCCGCCGATCTGACCGACACTGGTGATGCCCTTCTGTTCGAGGGCCTGGTTCCCCAGTGCGGAAATGGCGATCGGCACTTTTTGCATATTCTCCGATCGCTTCGTGGCGGTGACGACGATTTCGCCGACACTGTCGTTCGATGCCGTATCGGCTTCCTGTGCAAAGCCCGCGGGCATCGCTGCGAATATGCTGCCCAGCAGCAGGGCTGCGCGCAATGTGCGGCCGTTGGCCATCTTGTTTTGATGTTTCATTTTCCCCGAACTCCCTGGTTCATGCCGCACTCCCCATTTCGGGCAGAACGTGCAGCTATCCTCTATGAATAGAGGGGGCCGGAAAGACTTGTTCGAGCTGGTTCCCAAGCTTGTTCCGAGCGGAATCACGCGGTGTCAGGTTTCGCATACCAGCGATCAGGATAGCCGAAGATTGTTGGTTGCGCAGAAAACATGGATTGATCCCGATTGTAGGGTAAAACACCTTTGATATTATTTTATTCTGTCCCAACGAGACTTGAATATGGCGCGAAATGCGTCCTCGTAACTTTCGTAATGCTCAGGATCTTCAGTAAGTCCACCTGGCTCTCCCGTCGCAATTCGCCCAATCGCGTAAGGGCCGTCAGGTGTCAGGGGCACGACCACTTCCTTGTCAGCAAGAGGAAGCCTGCCAAAGGCACGCGCCACCCGAGCCGTTCGATCATCATGCGGCCCAAGTGGGGACCTCAAATAAGCTTCGGCTACTTCCGGCATTATCTCGCGGCTGAGTCGCGATATGAAGCGCTTTTCAATCACAGCAGAGATCTCTCTCTGTCTATCCTGCACCGAACGCGCCTTTACCTGACCAATCCCGGGAGTACGCGGACAATATTGATCGGAAGACATATTTATGACCCTTCATCACCTGATGAATCTGAAAATCCTCAAATAATAATTGGTATTTTCATTTAAATTTAACTGAAAATCATCATCAATAAACAGAGTTGTCGCTTTTTTAATCTGCAGTTATAGGATGTAGTACAGTTCACGTATGTGTTCAAAACTCACGGATACTTTTACACGGCGATTGTCGCGATAAGATATCATGAGAGCGCACCTTCACATCAATTCCAGCGCATACGTCGAATGGCAGCCTGGCGTTGTCCAATTATCACGCCTCAACCAATGCCGAACACACCGCGCCGCGGGTCTGTCCACTACTATCCGGCTGCGCGAAATCACCGATCCTAAGTTCGCCGGTGATTTCGACACGGAGGCGAAGGGCGAGGCTGAGTTGCAGGGGAGAGGCATGCGTGCGCAAGCCGGTGGAGCTTCGCCGGCCAGCGGCCGTCTCAGAGCGTCGCATCAGCGTGATGCCCAGACGCGCCGAAGTGTTGGCGCTGACCACCGATGACGATACGGCCATTGCAGGTTTTCTTGATCAAAGCCTTGTGGTCGCGTCGGAATTACCGCGCCCGCCTCTACGGCCACACCTCCAAGCCACCCCTTCCGCTCAGCCCGCCCGTTCCTGGCGACGCTGAGGTGGTGCCGGTTTTCTGGACAGGGTGTTAAGCTAATCCCGACCTGACGGATTGGTACGGGAATGAAGGCGACAAGGAAGCGCTACAGCGCGGATTTCAAGGCGAAGGTTGCGTTGGAGGCGATCCGGGGTGATCTGACGCTGGCGGAGCTCGCCGCCAAGCACGGCGTCCACCACACGATGATTGCGGCCTGGAAGCGCCAGGCGATCGAGGGGATGGCGAACACGTTCTCCGGGGCCGGTGATGCGGCCAAGGCCGCCAGCGAGAGCGAGGTGGAAAAACTGCATGCCAAGATTGGGCAACTGGTCGTGGAGCGTGGCTGCGCGTCGCATGTCATGCCCCCGGCATGACGCTCCGCTCGCTTTAGCGAAAGCCTTCGGTCGATGAGCGTGGACCGGAGGCGGGCGATGGTCGAACCTGCTCACCACCGCCTGTCGATCTCGGCGCAGTGCCGCCTGCTGCGGATCCGCCGCTCGTCGTATTACTGCGCACCGGTGCCGGAAACGGACGAGACGCTGGCACTGATGATGGTGATCGACGAGACGTTCATGGAGTGCCCATGGTACGGCAGCCGCCAGATGGCGCGGCACCTGCGGCGCGCAGGCTACGAAATCGGTCGGTGCCGGGCACGGCGCATGATGGCGAAGATGGGGCTGATGTCGATCTACCAGCGGCCGCGCACCAGCGATCCGCACACGCAGCACCGGATCTATCCCTATCTGCTGCGCAAGCTGGCGATCGAGCGGCCCAATCACGTCTGGTGCGCCGATGTGACCTACATCCCGATGCGCCGGGGCTTCCTCTATCTGGTGGCGATCATGGACTGGGCTACCCGCAAGGTGCTGGCCTGGCGGCTGTCGAACACCATGGATGCCGGGTTTTGCGTCGCGGCGCTGGAGGAAGCGCTGTCCCGGTTCGAGAGGCCCGAAATCTTCAATACGGATCAGGGCAGCCAGTTCACCAGTTTCGCGTTCACCAGCGTGCTGCGCGACGCCGAGGTGCGTATCAGCATGGACGGTCGGGGCCGGTGGATGGACAACGTCTTCATCGAGCGGCAATGGCGATCCCTGAAGTACGAGTGCGTCTACCTCCATGCCTTCGAGACCGGATCGGAGCTGAAGGCTGGCCTTGGCCGCTGGATCACCTATTACAACACCCAGCGTCCGCACTCGGGCCTGGCAGGGAGAACCCCGGTCGAGGCCTATCGGCGGATCGGGCAATCAGATCATGGGGGGCATGCCCCCCATGATCTGATGATCAAACAGGCGACGTGAATGACAACCGGGATTAGCTTAACTCAGCCGCCAAACTGTCCAAGAAGGCGGGACCACCTCACTCGGCTACCCGGGCCTCACCAATCCGCGATTGTTGATCAAGACGGCCCTGAATCCGGCAACGATCATGAGCAGTGCACTACGCCCACCCGCGCACAGGCCTCATTACCTGTCCATCGGGGTATGAACCTCCATAGGTTGTTGCGGGCGTTCACCGGAGTGGCTCTGGAGAGACTGGGAATCGCCAACTTGCTCTTGCGTCGTGGTATCCTCGGATAAGCTGGCACCTTGCTATTCCGACCAGACGAAGCGCGCGCCGTCGCTGTCGTCTGGCATGGGGCCGGGACTGTCGGCCCGGATATCCCCGGTCTGCGGATCGATGCGCAGGAAGCGGTTGGTGGCCAATGACATCAGTACCAGTTCGCCCGTCGGCGTTTCAATCCATTGGAAATTTTGCGCCGTGCCGGACCGCCCGGTCCCCAGCGTCACCCCTCCATCCTCAGCGACCGTGACATAGCGCCCGCCCCAACGCAGAGCGACGCGGCCCAATTTGCGGTCGACGACCTCGAACCGCGTCGGGACACCCGACGCCAGCCGGTGCCCATTGTCGGCCGCCAGCCCGGTCGTCGCGCGAAACGACGTCAGCCGGATCGATCGGCCATAGGGAATGGGGCGCATCAGGCCGTGGGTATGCGGTTGATGGACGTCGATACTGTCGAAATCGGCATAGCCGCCCTCGGCGCCGGTCTTGTTGTAGTTGAACAATCCATAGCGAACGCCCTGGAAGGTGAAGGTCTGGTAGATCAGCGCAACCTCGTCACCGATAGGGGTAAAGGTGACGCCGTCGAACGAGAAGCTGAACCGAGCCTTTTCGGTGAGATAATCGCAATCGGCCCGCAGCCAGATGCGCGTCCCGGCCATCTTCACCCGCGCCGACTGGTCGCGGCGCTGATCATAAAAGACGACGTCGAGGCCGTCGGCCTGTTTTTCGACGCCCAGGGTCGCATAGGGCAGATTGAGCAGGCCCAGCCCGGCTGTGTCGCCTGGCTTCAGGCCCGACGCATCGAGCAGGACGGTGGGCGTCGACATCGGTCCGATCGCCCGCTGCGTCAATGTATTGCGCGCGTCATAGAAACTGGTCGCCGGCAGGGCGTGGAGCCGCAGGAAGCCAGGCCGCTCCGACAACGACCATTTGCCGTCGACCGGGACATGGTTCCACTGCCATAGGGGCTGGAGCTGCCGTGCCGAAAAATCATCGCTACGCTGAAAAGGCACGCGCACTGGCTGTCGCTTGGCGGTCTTCGGCTTCACCCAGGTTCTCGGCGTACGCGTTAGATTACCCGGCAGGCCGAAATAGGGCCAGCCGTCCTTCCAGGTGATCGGAGACAGGCTGAGCAGGCGCCCGATGGAATTGAAATCCATCATTGAAAAGCCCCACCATTCGCCCGCAGGCGTATGGACGATGCCCCCTTGGTGCAGCGCCAGACTATGTTTGGCGACGGGGTCAGGCCCCCAGGTCTTGAACGGCGGCTTGGGCGTAGCCAGGCGAATGCTTGACGCCATGCCGAAATCCTCGTGCTGGCTGATCGATCGATGGACCTCATAAGGCCCCAGCACATGATCCGCCCGCGCCGCCGGCATGCGAAAACCGCCGGAATAATTAGCGCTGATGATGTAATATTTGCCATCGATCTTATAGAAATGCGCGCCCTCACCCATTCCGGCATCGGTGGAGAACAGGGTGCGCTCGGTGCCGGGAACGATGTCGGTCAGGTCATCGGTAAGCTGCGCCAGCCGCATATCCTTGTGCCCCCAGACGACATAGGCCTTGCCATCGTCGTCGAACAGGACGGACAGGTCGTGAAAGCCGCGCTTCATCGGCGTACGCGTCCAAGGCCCCTTCGGATCGGTGGCCGTGAACATCTGGGTCATCTGCCCGTTGATGTTCGAGAAGATGTAGAATTTGCCTTCATGGTAACGGAAGCACGGCGCCCAGATACCCTGGCCGTAGACGCTTTTGCCGTCCTCCAGCCGGAAAGCCGGGCCGAGGTCGATCTTGTCCATGGCATAGGCGACAAATTCCCAGTTAACCAGGTCCTTCGAGCGCAGGATTGGCAGGCCCGGCATGGTGTGCATGGTGGTGCCGGTCAGATAGAACCAGTCGCCGACGCGGATCATATCCGGATCAGAAAATTCGTCATAAAACAAGGGATTGGTGAAGGTGCCGTTGCCGTTATCCGGCGTCCAGGTCGCAGTCGACATGCCGTGGGAGGCGCTCGCCATTGGAGCGCCCCGATTCTGCGCAAATGCCGGCGCCGCGCAGGAAACCAGTGTCAAGGCCAAGCATGACACCAGCCCGGATTGAATAATTCTGGATGGTTTCGACCCAGGCCGCATGGTGCTTGCCTTTTTTGCGCCTTGGTTCCGCATCTGCGCCTGGGGAGCCGCAGCGAAGGGGTGATAACGGTCAGCGTCAGCGCGATGCCCGCCTTCTAGGACAATATGGTGGTTCATCAGTGCAATCCCGTCTGTGGTTTATTCGAGTGATTGAGGCGGTGGTGCCTAGGCAGAAGGCCGGCCATGGCCATCAGGCAAAGTCGACCTTGAACACGCTGGAGTGCCGGGTGGGCAGCTTCTCGGGTAGCTCGATCACGAGCGCCTGATCGGCCTGGCGAAAGCGCATTGGGCCGGGATGTCCGAGCAACCGAACCTGACGCACCCGTCGGCGTTCGTGCAGATTTCCCAGGGCCAGCGAGCGTATCTCGACTGTGCCGGAAGGCTCGCCGAGCGTGAGGGCGTAGAGCGCGTCCCTGACGGTCGTGAACCGGATGTCCTTCGCGGTATAGGCGGCGTCTTCCTTGAACGCCCCAGCGGCGGTCTCGGTGGGTCCCTCGCCATGGATTTTCCAGGGCCGGGTGCCATGGATCGCCTGCGAATTCACCTTCATCCCGGCCGCGAGTTCAGTTACCAGCTGTTCGGATTGCGGGGGCAGGCTGCCATCGGCACACTGGACTATGTTGAGGAGCAGGTTGCCGTTCTTGCTGACGATGTCGGCCAGCATGGAGACGACCGTATCGGTCGTCTTGAAGCCGTAGTTCTCATTGTAGAACCAGTCGCCGTTTGAGGTGTCGGTCTGCCAGGGCAGGGGGCTGATTCCGTTGAGGACGCTTCGCTCGACGTCCTGCACGGCGGCTCCCAGATGGAACTCGCCGGAGCCCAGATCCTTGCAGTTGTAAACAGCATCGACTTTGCCGCCGCGTATGCTGTTGTTGTAGAAGCGCGCAACCAGCGTCCGCCCCACTTCGCCGAATGGGAGCCCGCCATCGGAGTAAAGCAGGTCGGGCTGATAGGTCTCGACGAGATCGGAAATGCGGTCGAACCAATGGCGCTGGAATTTCGGGATGGTCGTGTACCAGGTGCCCGACTTGTTCAGGAACGGTTCGTCGCGATTGTCATGGTAGAGGTCGGCATAGCGGGGGTTCGCGCCGTCATAGTCGATGCCCAATTTCCGCCAGAACTGATCGTAGAGATGGTTACTTGCGTCCAGTTGTCGCGAGCCATTGGAGGCTGGCCCTTGCGCTCGCGCTGTGGAATGCACACCGAGTGCGGCGGCGACCGGCGCGACCATTATCTCGCGCTTGCTGAACGTGACCACCTACCTTCTCCCTTGAAACTTTGATCTTGCGCGCATCGCTTTGTAAACATCGACCCGAGACATCAGCTGTCAGAAAAAGACCGATTCGCATCCATTAACTCAGACAAATTCCATAAATTTGCCGGCAAGTCCACAATTCGTCGAGTTTAGATTGTCGCTAAACTCGTTGTTTTAAAGGGATTATAGCGCTAATGCTCCAACCCATCTTGCTGGAATCCCGACTACGACGGAACAATCCAAGTCGTAACATTTCTGAAAAAATGCGCGCGAGGCGCCTTGGCCGCCGGGAGCAAATGGCGGAGCTTGGTCAGGCCGCGTAAGCGCGCGCAGCAGATCAGTTCATTCGCCGCCGCGCCGACATGGCCTGGCGGCGGATTGGTCAATGATAGATCGAGAATCGCGGGAGTGGATTGGTGGAGCAGGGACGGCATGTGAAGCGCGGCTCGCACGCATCGACATTGAATCGGTTGGTGGACCGGCGGGCATGCTCTATCATGCCGCTGCCGACCGAGAGGGCCCTTAGCCGCATATGAAACAGGCCATGCACGATCGCGTCGCAGCCGCGACCAAACTGCCTTCTATGGCGATGCCAGACGCCGAGTTCGCGCCGCCCTGGAGAGGAACCCGGCGCACGATGATTCTATCGATGATCGTGACGATATTGATCTGGACGGTGGTGGGTCTTTTTCAGGCCGTGCCGGAGGTGTTCAATGGTTTTGAATGGCGCCTCTTTGTCTCACATATGATTGATGCCTGGACCTGGGCGTTGCTCACGCCGGCGGTCCTGCTGACCGATCGTAAATTGAAATCGTCGCAGCAAAATGCGGCGAAGCTGTTCCTGATCTATCTGTCGCTGAGCATTCCATTCACCCTGATCCATACGTACCTTACCGGCCTGTTTCTCTATCCAATCCCCGACATACACTGGAACCCGCTGCGGGAGGCGCAGTTCGGGATCTATTTCTTTCTGGGCGGCTGGATGACCTATTGCGCCTTTGTCGGCATTTTGCAGGCGTTCAACTACTACAAGCGGTTCCTGACCAGCCAACTCAAACTGGAAAGAGCCGAAAAGCGGTTTGTCGAAGCTCGCCTGAACATGCTCCGCCTGCAGCTCGAACCGCATTTCCTGTTCAACGCGCTCAACGCGATATCGTCGCAGGTCGTCGTCAATCTGGAGTTGGGCCAGGAGATGATCGAGGATCTGGGCGCGCTACTCAGGGGGTCGATCGATTGCCAAAGCAGTGCGGAGATTACGCTCGCACAGGAATTGGCGATGCTCGATCATTATCTCGCGATTCAAAAGCTCCGCTTCGGCGACCGGATCGACATCCGGATCGATGCCGATCCGGCAACGCTTTCGGCCATGGTCCCCTCTCTGCTGCTCCAGCCGCTCGTCGAAAATGCGATCCGGCACGGAATCGAGCGCCGGGTGTCGGGCGGGACGATCGCGATTTCGGCACGTCTCGCGGATGACAGGTTGCAGATCGATGTGCAGGACGACGGTGTCGGGCTTCCCCCCGATTGGCGGATCGAGACGTCATCGGGGCTGGGCCTACGGGTGACACGCGAACGGCTGGAAATGCTTTATTCCGAAGCCGGCGAACATCACTTCAACGTCTCGCCGCGCCAGGGCGCCGGCACGCACGTGGCCATCCAAATTCCCCTGCACACGATCGGAGGCGAGATCGATGAAAGCGCAACTTAAGCCGATCTGCGCACTGGTCGTGGATGATGAAGCGCCAGCGCGGCGGCGGCTTACCGACCGGCTCGCGAAGGATTGCGACATCGGTCAGATATTGGAGGCCGAAAATGGCCTAGAGGCGATTACGCTGATCCAGCAGGCCAAACCCGACATGGTATTCCTCGACGTGCAGATGCCCGAGATTGACGGCTTGGGCGTCATCGATGCGGTGGGGCTGGATGAGATGCCGTTGACCGTGTTCGTCACGGCCTATGACCAGTTTGCGCTCAAGGCGTTCGAAGCCGACGCGGCCGACTATCTGCTCAAGCCATTCGGCAATAAGCGCTATGAACGGACGATGAAGCGGGTCAAGAAACGTTTGCATGATCAGCGATCGAGCAGTTCCGACGGCTCCGGCTCGTTCGGTCCGGAATTGCTCAAACTTGTCGCGATGCGCTCGAGGCCGGGCGAGATCTGGGACTGGATTGTCATCAAATCCGGCGAAAATTCCCGCCTTATCATGACACAGGATATCGACTGGGTCGAAGCGGCTGGGGTATATGTGAAGGTGCATGTCGGGGGCGAAGAATTCCTCTACCGTTCAAGCTTGACCGCGGTCGCGAGCCGGCTTGATCCGTTTCGATTCGTCCGCATTCACCGCTCGAGCATCGTCAATCTCAGATCGATCGAACTCCTCGAACGCCGTTCGCACGGAGATGTCGCAGTTTTGCTCAAGAACGGTACTCATCTCATGATGAGTAGGAGCTATCGTACCGACGTTGAAGCGATGCTGGGGCAGAACCTCTGATAATAATGTGGTGATTCGGCCGACTGAGCGGGCGGAGCAGCCCGTTTCCGCTCACCGGCTCCATTTCGTGGCCATAATTCTCCAGTCCGAAACAATTTTCGGCAGGGTGTTTTTGTTCAGGTATAGCCCCGGGAAGAACTCGCACATCAGTGCGCAACGGTAGCGACCGACATGCTTGGGGGTGGATGAATGAAATTTTGTAGTCGAATGCACAGGCGTGTGCTGTTGTCCGGTCTGGTCGTGCTCGGCCTGACTGCTTGCGGAGGCGGAGGCGGAGGTGGAGCCCCGACGCCCACGGTGATTTCCGCACCCGCGCCGACACCAAGTCCCACACCAACGCCGACGCCGACGCTTGCGGCGGTCACCACGGCGGATCTCGGCAAGGGCTGGAACATCGGCAATACGCTTGAGTCGCTCAACAATTATGCCAAGTACTACACGACTTCTCAGGAGACTGTGTTCGGCAACCCCGCGGTAAATCAGCAATTGCTGAACTCCGTCGCCGCGGCTGGATTCAAGAGCGTGCGCATTCCCGTCGAATGGGCCCAGTATATGGACGCATCCGGGGAGGTCGCCCCGACCTGGCTCGCCCGGGTCAAGGAAGTCGTCGACATGGCCCGCAACGCCGGGCTTTACGTCATCATCAACCAGCACCACAGCAACTGGTACACGCCGACGGCCGCGAACCAGGCCGCCGGCAACGCAGCCTACACCAATCTGTGGACGCAAATCGCGAACCATTTCAAGGATTACGACAACCACCTGCTGTTCGCCGGCACCAACGAAATTCATGTCGACTATGGCGTGCCGTCGCAGGAAAACTGCACGGTCCAGGCGGGCTTCAACCAGGCCTTCGTCAATGCGGTCCGCGCAACCGGAGGCAACAATGCCTCGCGAACGCTGGTGTTTCAGGGGTATAACACCAACATCGACCACACCATCAGCGTGTGCGGAGCGCCCATCCCAACCGATACCGTGAGCGGCCGGCTGATGATGGAGTTCCATTACTATGATGGTTATAACTTCACTCTCAATGCCGACAGCGCCATCTGGCAGTGGGGTTCGATCGCGACCGATCCCGCAGTACGGGAAGCGTGGGACAATGAAGCACGTGTCGACAGCCAATTCGCCAAGGCGAAGGCCGCCTATACCGACAAGGGCATCCCCGTCATCATCGGCGAATATTGTGCCATCTCGAGGACCGAATATGATCCTTCGCTGAAGTACAGGGACTATTGGACCCAGTACGTCACCGCATCCGCGATCCGGCATGGCTTCGCACCCTATTATTGGGACACCGGCTCCTACCCCAATCACACATGCGGGCTGTTCAACCGCACCACGGGCGCCGACTTTAATCCGTCGACGATCGCCGCGATTTTCCCGGCGCCATAGCGGTGGTGGTAGCGGTTCGGGCAGGTGATGCGCGCCGCGGGTCCCCGGTCGAAGTTCCTTGGCCTGCCCTCTGCTTCCATCGACACCCATACCGAATAAGGGAATTCGAATGAGATCGCACGTGCCGCCAAGCATGACTTGTATCTCGGCTTCAGGGGGTCCTTCGGAACGGCGCGCTTCGTTCTTGACCTGGGTTGTCCGCAGCGTCGTGCTGCTATGCACCGCGATGCCTGCCGCCCTGCTGGCTGCTGACCCTGAACCCGGCGCCAATCCGGTGCTGCGCGATGTGTTTACTGCCGACCCCGCGCCGCTGGTCGTCGACGGCACAGCCTATCTCTACGTTGGCCATGACGAGGCCAAGGGCGACGACTTCTTCCTTATGAAGGAGTGGCTGTGCTATTCGTCCAATGACCTGCGCCACTGGACCGCCCACGGTCCCATCATGAAGCCCACCGACTTCAAATGGGCCGTGAGTTCCGCTTGGGCCGCACAGGTGGTGCGGAATAAGGGCCGCTATTACCTTTACGCCACCGTGAAACACGACGACAAGCAGCCCGGCATGTCCATTGGGGTCGCGGTGGCCGACAACCCGTCGGGCCCATTCAAGGATGCGCGCGGATCAGCACTGATCACCGATGCCATGACGCCCAGCCCTTATGGCTGGAACGACATCGACCCAACGGTCTTCATCGATGACGACGGCACTGCCTGGATGGCCTGGGGCAACCCTGTGCTTTACTTGGCCCGGCTCAAGCCGAACATGACCGAGCTGGACGGCCCCATCCAGAAGATCGCGATGCCCAACTACACCGAGGGGCCGTGGCTGTCGAAGCGCAAGGGCATCTACTATATGACCTACGCGTCGATGGCGCACCAGAACGTCTGGGAACGCCTGTCCTATGCTACCGCGCCCAACCCTCTAGGGCCGTGGACCTATCAGGGCGAGTTGACCGGCCAGACCCCAAATAGCTACACCATCCACCCCGGCATCATTGACGGCTTCAAGGGCCAGTCCTACCTATTCTATCACAATGGCGGGCTGACCATGCCCGACGGCCAGACCGGCGCCGGCAACCGCCGCTCCGTCACAATCGACTATCTTTACTATGACGCCGATGGCCGTATGTGGCCCGTCACCCAGTCCGCGGCGGGCATCAGCACACCACCCCGACCGCCCGCTGGCAAGGTGCCCGCACCCGCAGATCCTGGCCGGTCCGACCCCCGCGTGGTCGTCCAGCAATTCGCTCAGGGCTATCCCGACACCTGGCCGGGCCGTCCGGCTCTGGCTTCGGTCACCCGGCCTTTCGATCAGGCGCCCGAGCCTATCGGCTTTAACGAAGGGGATGGCGGCAGCCGTCTGGCCCAGACCTTCGTGCCGCGCGCCGACATCACACTGGGCCGGCTCAGCCTCTACGCTGGCGACGGCCTCGGCACGGACGCCGCACACCCCTTGCTTCTGTCGCTACGCGACGTGGAGACCGGCACCGAACTGCTTGGCACAGGTCAGGGCCTCGCCATTGCCTACCGGCCGCAAGGGGCCGGCCTGCTGAGCTTCGATTTCAGCGCTCATCCGCCTATCGTCCTGCGGACAGGTCGCCGCTACGCGCTGGCGCTTCAGGGCCAAAAGGGGGCGATGACGCTCTATCTGCGCACCAGCCGCGACGACGTCTATGCCGATGGCGAGGCCAGCATCGACGACCGGCCGCTGAAGGACCCGCAGGGCCGCACCGCTGACATCGCATTCGCACTGTACGCACACGATGCGCGCTGACCCTGCACATGTGGTGCATTCAATTCCGCAGGCGACCCGCCTCACTCGTTTCATACGGCATGCCGTCGTTCATGGGAGATTATCAATGCGCCTTCTAAGCTCCGCGGCCGCGATCGCCGCTGCCCTGATCCTGCCTGTCGCGACACATGCCGCCGATGCCCCGGTTCAGGTGACGCTTGATGCGTCCAAGCCCGGCACTGTAATTGACCGCAATATCTTCGGCCAGTTTGCCGAGCACCTGGGCAGCGGCATCTATGGCGGCATCTGGGTCGGTAAGGATTCCACAATCCCGAACACGCGCGGCATCCGCAAGGACGTCGTAGTGGCCTTGAAGGCGCTCAAGGTCCCCAACGTCCGCTGGCCGGGCGGCTGTTTCGCCGACCAATATAACTGGCGCCGTGGAGTGGGTCCTGAGCGCAAGCCGGCCGTCGGCGAGCCCAACACCTTTGGCACCGACGAATTCATGGACTTCGCCCATCAGATCGGTGCTGAGGCCTTTGTCTCGGTCAATCTTGGCTCGGGCACTGCAATGGAGGCCGCCGAATGGTTCGAATATATGACGTCTCCGACCGAAGGCTTGGGTGCCGAGCGCGCCAAAAACGGTCATCCGGAGCCGTATAAGGTCGCCGTCCTTGGCCTCGGCAACGAATCCTGGGATTGCGGCGGATCGATGTCGGCGGATTTTTACGTCAACGAAATGAAGCGTTTTTCGCACTTCGTCCACAACTTCAACCCCACCCCCAACCAGCCGATGAAGCGCGTGGCCGTCGGCCCGAACGGCGACGACACCAGCTATACCGAGGCCGTTATGAAGGCGTGGAGCGCACGTTCCTTCTCCTGGGATATCGAAGGTCTGTCACTGCATTTCTATGCGACGGGCGGCTGGCCGCCGCATTTGTCGGACACGGGCTTTGGCGAAAAGGACTATGCCGTCCTGCTGAAAGACTCGATCCGCCTGGACGGCATGATCAAGACGCATTCGGCGATCATGGACAAATATGATCCCGAAAAGAAGGTTGCCCTGGTTGTTGATGAATGGGGTTCGTGGCTGGCGCCGACGCCGGGCTCGAACCCGGGCGCCCTGGCGCAGCAGAACAGCCAGCGCGACGCCATGGTGGCCGCGCTCGGCCTCAACATCTTCGCGCGCCACGCCGACCGCGTCCGCATGGCCAATATCGCACAGATGGTCAACGTCCTGCAGGCCATGATCCTGACCGACAAGGACAAGATGCTGCTGACGCCGACCTATCATGTCTTCCACATGTACGTGCCGTTCCAAAACGCGACCTTCGTACCGCTGACCTTCGACGCCGGCGCCTATACGACCAATGGGGTCACCATTCCGCGCGTCGACGCTATCGCGGCCAAGGACAAGGTCGGCAAGATATGGATCGCCGTCACCAATATCGACCCGAGGTCGCCCGCCACATTCAACGTGTCACTCGCCGGTGTGAAAGCCAAAAAGGCTTCGGGCCAAACCCTTTCGGCGCCGAAGGTCGACAGCGTCAACACCTTCGCCGCCCCCAATACGGTCGCCCCCAAGGCAATATCCGCCAAGGTCGCGGACGGTAAGATGACCATCACCGTCGCACCCGCATCGGTGACGGTGCTCGGCCTAGAATAGTCGAAGCGCCCAAGAGTGATCCGATACCGTTTCATAACCAACCAAGACCGCGATCTCGTTAAACACTGGGAAGAAAAATGAAGATTTCAGGAGCATTATTTGCCGCCCGCTGCCTATGTTCGGTGAGCCTGGCGAGCGTTGCCATGTTGGCCGGATGCGCCGGCGGCGGCGGGGCGCCTGCCGGATTATCCCCGTCATCCTTTGCGCCTTCAGATGGAACCTTTTACTGGAAATCAAGCGTACCGCTGATCGCTCCGCAAACTGACCCGACCCAGACCGTTTACGGTGTAAAGGATCCATCCGTCGTATTTGCGAACGGAAAATACCATCTCTTTATGACCACGGCCGGATCAAAGGGATGGGGCATCGCCTACACGAGCTTCGCCGATTGGTCGTCCGCATCGACGGCGCCGATAATTCCCCTCGACAAATCCCCGATAGGCCCTGGGTACCGCGCGGCGCCTGAAGTATTCTACTTTGCTCCGCAAAAGCTCTGGTATCTGATATTCCAGGGCAGCGATCCCTATTATTCCACGACCACCAACATCGATGATCCGATGTCATGGAGCCCCGCTCGCCCGTTCTTTGCCGCCAGGCCGGACATAATCAAGCCGCCGGCGGGGACGGGTTGGCTGGATTTCTACATTATTTGCAACGACACCAAGTGCTACCTCTTCAAGACCGACGATAACGGCCACGTCATGCGGTCGGAGACGTCGATCGATCAATTCCCCGATGGCTTCCACAATACCGTGATTGTCATCGACGAGCCCCGCGATGACGCATTCGAGGGAAGCAGCCATTATCGGGTCAAAGGAACCAATACATACCTTACGGTCGTAGAGGCGATCGGTCCGAAGGGGCGCTATTTCCGGATATGGAAAAGCGACGGTCTGGAAGGCGCCTGGGTGCCGCTGGGCACGGCCGACAAGAATACCATGGCGAATGCCGACAACGTGGAGAACATCTGGTCCGAGGGCGTTTCGCATGGCGAACTGATCCGGGACACGGCCGATCAGACCCAAGTCATTGATCCCTGCAAGCCGCTTCAGTTCCTGTTCCAGGGCAACGACCCGTCGGTACACACGTCCGAATATATCCGGATTCCGTACCGACTCGGCCTTCTGACAGCCAAGGGATCAAATCCGGTTACGGATATGTGCCGCAAATAGGGCTCTGTTGCAAACATTGGGGAGCGCCGAGCGGCACCACGCCTTTTGGGGGATCAGGCAGCATTGGCGAAATGCTGATTGAGCATAGTCATGGTTTCGGTCAGGGCTGACGGCCCAATTCCGAATGCTCTTTCAACTAGGCGCACCTCCCCCACGATCCCTGGCTGTAGGCACCATGGCCGAGCCTGCCCTTTGCGTAAGGCGCGCATGACCTCGAAACCTTTGATCGTTGCGTATGCCGTGGGCATCGACTTGAAGCCACGCACAGGCTTGATCAGTATCTTGAGTTTGCCATGGTCGGCCTCGAGCACGTTGTTCAGATATTTCACCTGCCGGTGCTCGGTTTCAGCCGCCAGTTTGCCTTCGCGTTTCAGCTCGGCGATCGCGGCCCCGTAACTTGGCGCCCTATCTGTGTTGAGTTTCGTCGGCTTCTCCCAGTCCTTCAGGCCGCGAAGGGCTTTGCCCAGAAAGCGCTTCGCGGCTTTGGCGC
The DNA here is from genome assembly GCF_015752145.1 of Sphingobium sp. JAI105. Classification (NCBI taxonomy): domain Bacteria; kingdom Pseudomonadati; phylum Pseudomonadota; class Alphaproteobacteria; order Sphingomonadales; family Sphingobiaceae; genus Sphingobium; species Sphingobium sp. JAI105. The sequence goes on from NZ_JADOUC010000001.1 coordinate 388,839, forward strand.
TCCGGGTCAACGACAGGTAGAAGTCGATCGTGTCGCCCCGCTTGTCTACCGCCCGGTACAGGTAGGTCCACTCGCCCCGCACCTTGATGTAGGTTTCGTCCAGGCGCCAGCTCGTATCAAAGCCGCGCCGCCAGAACCAGCGGAGACGCTTCTCCATCTCGGGCGCGTAGCGCTGCACCCAGCGATAAATGGTCGTATGATCGACATCGATCCCACGCTCGGCCAGCATTTCCTCGAGATCACGGTAGCTGATGCCGTATCGACAATACCAGCGCACCGCCCACAGGATGACCTGTCCGGTAAAATGCCGTCCTTTGAAATCGTTCATCGCAACTGACCCAGCCAATCCAAGTGTCCAATCTTGGTCGCCGCATCAATGTTTGCAACAGAGCCCTTGAACTCACGGCACATATAACGGCCCCGATCCCGGACGTCCTTGAAAAAGTGGTGGCAAAATGCTACCTCTTGATCTGGAGGTGACTCATGGCCCAGTCCATCAAACTTGCTGACGATATCATGAAGATCGTCCGCCGCGAGTCCGAGTTACAGAGCCGCTCGATTGCTGGCCAGATCGCGCATTGGGTGCGCATAGGCCGCGCCATCGAAAAATCGGGCAATTTCGATCATGCCCGCATCACCGCCGCGCTCGCTGGCAACATTGAGACAACCGACCTCACTGATGAGGAAAAGGATGTCTGGCTCGACAGCTTTGTCGAGAAGATGGGGCAGCCTGGGACCGATGAAGACGCTTTCTTTGCCCGGCGGCGGCAGCTTGGACTAGGTGTCGGTCTCGATGAGGGCGGCAATCTCGTGCGTGAGAAGGCCGCGCATAAGGCATGACGCCGACGATGATCGTGCTTGCCGGGCCGAACGGCGCCGGCAAGTCGACTCTCTACCAGACCCGTGTAGCACCAAGCTTCGCAGGACCATTCATCAACGCCGACATCATCCAGCGCGACGAACTGCGCGATCCCTCTCCAGCCGCATCTTATGAAGCAGCCAGGATCGCGTCTTCGCGCCGGGATGACTATCTTTCTCGAGGTCGGGATTTCGTGACCGAAACCGTCTTCTCGCATCCATCAAAGCTTGAACTGATCGACGAAGCACGAACCAAAGGTTTCACCGTCATCGTGATGCATGTCGGCGTCGAAACGCCAGATCTCTCTGTCGCGCGTGTCAGTACGCGCGTCGAGGAAGGCGGACATATCGTACCCGAGGACAAGATCCGCGCCCGTTACGAGCGTGGCGCGCCATTCATTCGCGCCGCAGTCCTTAAAGCAGATCGCGGCATGGTCTTCGACAATTCGCGCCTCAATCAGCCGCCCAGCCATTGCCTGACATTCGCGAACGGGCGGCTGGTCTTCGCATTGCCGCGCCTACCCGACTGGATCAGATCGGTATATGAAGCAGACTTGGAGATCTGAAGCCATGCGCGAAGGATGGTCGGCAGGCTGCCCGGTGCCAGCTAGGTAATCCGAGCCTACTCTTCATTGAGTGTCGTTTGCACAGCCGATCGCCCACCCTGCGTCCAGATGTCGAACGTCGACTGACCTTCCTCAGCCATCATCTGGATCACGGAGATTTCACGTTCTGCAAGGGGCCGCTGAAGTTCCGCATAAAGCGTCCGATCATCGAACCCCGCGCGCGCCGCAGCGTGCCGGTCCGTCGCGAACCGGACAGCTGAGATCCGCGACCAGTAAATAGCTGACATGCACATTGGGCATGGTTCAGAGCTTGAGTATAGAATGCAGCCATCGAGGAACGGCGCTTCGAGCGTCTTGCAGGCGCTTCGAATTGCAACGATTTCGGCGTGGGCGGTCGGATCGTTGTGAGCATGAACGTGATTGAAGCCTTCCCCGACGATGGCTCCTTCCTTCACTATCACCGCACCAAAGGGCGGTCCCGAGCCCTGCGAAATTGCCTCTTGAGACAGGGCGATAGCTCTTGCCATCGCATCCTCAGGCAGAACCGGATTGACCATATTCTTCTCCGACCGAGGAATGGCTGCTGTCATTGTGCGCCCGGCCAATAATGTGAGTTCGGCAAGGGGCGGGGGCCAAAGATTGCCTGTCCCACTCGCACGACCGTGGCGCCTTCCTCGATGGCGATTTCATAATCGCCTGACATGCCCATCGAAAGACCATGCCAGTCTTGGGCGGCGTCACCTTCCTGCAGTAGGCGCTGCTGAATAGCCCGCAGATCGCGAAAGCACTGGCGGATGCGGATGTCGTCATCGGAGAAGATAGCCAGCGTCATCAGGCCGCGCACACGAAGAGCGGTCAAGACAGGCAATGCTTTCGCAAAGGCCATCACCTCTTCCGGCGGCAACCCGAACTTGCTGTCCTCGCGCGAGGTGTTGACCTGGACGAACACGTCAAGGCCTTGCCCTGCCGCCTGAAGCCGCCGGTCGAGCGCTTCGGCGACGCGCAGGCTGTCGAGCGCCTGAAACTCGCTGGCGAAGCGGGTGAGATATTTGACCTTGTTGGTCTGCAAATGGCCGATCACGCTCCACCGCACAGGCAGGTCGGCCAAGGCTTCCGCCTTGCCGCGCGCCTCCTGCACCTTGTTCTCGCCAAAGCAGTCGAGCCCGGCGGCATAGGCTTCGCGCACGCGTTCCGGCGGCAGCGTCTTGGTAACCGGTAAGAGCCGCACGGAAGCGGGATCGCGACCTGCGCGGAGGCAGGCCGCCTCGATCCGGGCATGAACGCGCGCGAGATTTGAGGCGATGTCGCCGCTCATGCGTGTGCCTCTATGGTTCCAGCGGGAAAGCGGCGGTGAGATCGCGCACCTGTCGCTGCGCTCTGTCGATCACCGCGCCATCCGGTGTGCGACCCTTGCGGGCGGCATCGAGCAGGGTGAGGATCATCTGTCCGATCAGCTTATATTCCGCCTCCCCGAACCCGCGCGTGGTGCCTGCTGGCGAGCCCAGTCGGATGCCCGAGGGGGCGGACGGGGGCTGCGTGTCGAACGGGATCGCATTCTTGTTGATGGTCAGCCCGGCGCTTTCGAGCAGGTCGGCGGCGCTTTGCCCGTCGATGCCGAACGGGCGCAGGTCGACGAGCTGCAAATGGCAGTCCGTGCCGCCGGTGACGAGGCGTAGCCCACCATCGGCCAGCACATCGCCCAACATGCGGGCGTTATCGCGGACCCGCCGCGCATAATCTTCGAACGCAGAGGTTCCGGCCTCACCAAAGGCGACGGCCTTGGCAGCGATGACCTGCATCAGTGGCCCGCCCTGCATACCGGGAAACACCGCCTTATCGATCTTCCTGCCCAGTTCCGGGTCGTTGCTGAGGATCACGCCGCCGCGAGGGCCGCGCAGTGTCTTGTGCGTGGTCGAGGTGACGACATGGGCATGCGGCACAGGATTGGGATAGAGCCCGGCAACGATGAGGCCGGCATAATGGGCGACGTCGGCCAGCAGCCAGGCCCCCACGTCATCGGCAATGGCGCGGATCGCGGCAAAGTCGATTCGGCGCGGATAGGCTGATCCGCCCGCGATGATGAGACGAGGGCGGGTTTCGCGCGCGACGCGGGCGAGATCGTCAAGGTCGATTCGCTCATCGTCTTGCCGGACCTTGTAGCTGGCCGCGTTGAACCAGCGGCCCGAGATCGTCACCTTGGCGCCGTGTGTCAGGTGCCCGCCGCAGGCAAGATCGAGACCGAGGATCGTATCGCCCGGCTTCAGGAGCGCGAACGACACGGCGAGGTTGGCGCTCGCCCCGCTATGCGGTTGCACATTGGCCCAGTCGGCCCCGAACAGCTGCCGCAGCCGGTCGATCGCGAGTTGCTCCACCGCGTCGGACGGTCCGCAGCCGCCATAATAGCGCCGCCCCGGATAGCCCTCGGCATATTTGTTGGTGAAGATCGAACCTTGCGCCGTCCTCACCGCGCGGCTGGCGAAGTTCTCGCTGGCGATCAGTTCGATGCAGTCTTGCTGGCGCTGGCGCTCTTGTTCGACAATGGCAAACAGGTCCGGGTCCGCGCTGACGATGGCGCAAGGAGAAGGGCAGGGGATTCGGGGGTCATGGCCGCAACTCCTTTAGCCATTGGGAGAACATCAGGCGGCCCCCATCGCGCAGCGGCGCTCCGTAGCGCGCCGCATCTGTACGTAGGACGCTGGGATCGAGGCCTGCTGTCGCAAGTTCGCAGGCATGGCCGATCAGCCAGCGTTCGATCCGCTTGGCATCCGCTTCCGGGTGAAATTGCAGGCCGAGGATGTTGGGACCGAGAGCAAAAGCCTGATTGGCACAGGCCGGAGTTTCGGCCAGCTTCTCGGCTCCGTTCGGAATGGCGAAGCTGTCGCCATGCCAGTGCAGCACCGGCACATTGGCGAGACGGGCGAGGGGGCCTTGCGCTCCGGCCTCTGTCAGAGTGAGCGGTGCGAAGCCGATTTCTTTCTCATCGCCGGGGGCGACACGTGCGCCGAGCGCCGCCGCCATGAGCTGCGCGCCCAGACAGATGCCAAGCGTGGGCCGGTTCGCTGCCAGCCGGTCCTTCAGCAACGCGATTTCGTCGATGAGGAAGGGATAGCTGCTCGTGTCGTACACCCCGACCGGCCCGCCCAGCACGATGACCAGATCGGTTTTCACCGGCTCCAGTGTCCAGAGTTCGTCGACGCCAATATCGTAGTAGTGCAGCCTAAATCCGGCCTCGACGAGTGGTTGTTCGAAGGTGCCAAGATCCTCGAACGGTACATGCCGGATGGCGACTGCGGTTTTCAGCATTGGTGCCCTCTTTAAAAGTCAGGCTGGTCATAGGCGTAAACCGGCCTATTAGGATGATCCAGTTTTAAAATATTGCTTGGGCCGGATCGTGCGCAACCTGACTATCGAACTTGATCCTCGTTCTGCACGGCCTCCTTATCTCAAGGTTGCCGACGCCGTGATCGCTGCGATTGAGGCAGGGCGATTGAAACCTGGCTCGCGCCTGCCGGGCACGCGGGCACTGGCGAAGGTGCTTGGCCTAAACCGCAACACGGTGGATGCAGGCTATCAAGAGGCAGTGGCGCAAGGGTGGCTGGTGGCGGAGCCTTCGCGAGGCACCTTCGTTGCGCGCAATCTGCCCGACATTGGTGTGGGCTGGCCTACGGTTGTCGAAGCGAACCCGCAGCTAAAGGGGAGCCGGACTGAAGAGAGCGCAAAATCACTCTTGTCCTTCAGCGATGGGGCTGCCGATCCCCGACTGCTTCCGACTGCGGCGATGGCGCGGGCTTTCCGGCGCGGGCTTATCCGTAAGAAGGCACTGTCCTCGCTCGGCTATGATGATCCGCGCGGGACCACTGCGCTTCGCAAAGCGTTGACGACGCATCTCGCCGCCGAGCGTGGCCTGTCTTTCGCATCGCATGACCTGATGGTGACGCGAGGCAGCCAGATGGCTCTGTTTCTTGCCGCGCAAGCCATTGCCGTTCCTGACATGGCGATTGCCGTTGAGAATCCTGGTTACCCGCTCGCTGTCACCGCGTTCAGGGCTGCCGGCGTACGGGTCGTTCCGATCGAGGTGGATGAGGGGGGCATGTCCATCGACGGGCTCGAAGGGGCACTGGCGCGTGATCCGTCGATACGGGCCGTTTATGTTACGCCGCACCATCAGTATCCCACCACCGTCACCATGGGCGCCGCACGGCGCCTCCGCCTGATAGACCTCGCTCGCACCGCACGGCTGACCATCCTCGAAGACGATTATGACCATGATTATCGGTTTGAAGGAGCCCCCATCCTGCCAATCGCGGCTCGGGCCGCAGGCGAAGCCGTCTACATCGGATCGCTGTCCAAGCTGCTCGCTCCTGGAATCCGGCTGGGCTATGTCGTCGCTCCGCCCGATCTGGTGGCGCGCATGGCTGTGATCCGGGAAGCAATCGATCGGCAGGGCGACGGTCCGCTGGAGGAAGCCGTTGCGTTGATGATCGAGGACGGCGAACTCGCGCGTCACGCCCGCAAGGCGCGACGCATCTATCACGCACGCAGGGATCATCTGGCGGCACGGCTGCGCAGTGCTCTGCCGGACGCGCTGGCCTTCGACGTTCCGCGCGGCGGCCTGGCGCTATGGGCACGGATCGTTGACAGCACCGATCCCGAGCGCTGGAGCAAAGTGGCAAGCGAACTGGGGTTATCTCTGACGCCAGCAGCACAGCATAGCATCAATGGACTCGGACCTGCGGCCTTCCGCCTCGGTTATGCCAGCTTGGATGAGCCGGAAATTGACCAGGCTGTCGAAATTCTCAAGATAGCCCATCTGCGGACCTGACAAATGACCGGTAGCTGTTCGGCCACCCCGCTACCTATCCCCTTCGCTCAATCCGAAAACGTTGGGGGGTCGCACCTGCGGCCTCGCGAAATTTCGTCGCGAAATGACTTTGGCTCGAATAGCCAACGGCAAATGCGATCTGGGTGATCGTCATGTCGGTGCTGAGAAGAAGAATTTTGGCACGCTCGATCCTTCTGGTCAGGACGAACCGATGCGGCGGGACACCCATGGATTGGCGGAAGGTCTCCCCAAAGTGATGCAGGCTAAGTCCGGCTATGCTGGCCAGCATTGCCAAGCTGAGATCGTCCGCAAGATGAGCCTCGATATAGTCGATCACCTGCCGTAATCGCGCCGCCCCCAATCCGCCTTTGATTGGTCGGGGCTGCCATTTTGCGTCGCTGTAATGGCGATAGAGATGGACGGCGACCAAAATGCCCAGATGCTCTGTCACAAGCTTGCTTCCATCGGCAGCCTCGCCAACTTCATCGCGTGAGGCCCGGGCTGCTGCGAGGAGGCGTTCGTCTCGAACTGCGACTAGCGTCTCCAAGCTGGAGCTGTTCCTCCCGAATGTCTCCTCACCGATCCTGTCGATCAATGCGGGCTCCAGCGCCATTCCAAGAATGAACGGTCGTTCGTGCCATCTTTGAAAGAACGGCGTGTTCCCAGGATTGATATGAACATCGCCAAATTCCACGCGGCGTGTTTGTAGACGGTCGCTTCCCGGCGGACACCATTCCATGTTGAAAGGCTCCCCCTTGTGAACGACGACGGATGGCTGCGTGGCGCCCAGCAGAACGCCTTCTGAGGGAGCCAGAAAGCCTCGCACAATATGAAGATCGCTTTGGGATAGACGCCTTTCGACCGACAGGCGTTCGGTACTTAGCGGATAGGAAAAATCGACCAGTTCAAGAGCGCTTTCGGACTCCCGCTGATGAATTGAAGGATTATCGACGGATTGTCCCACTCCCATGGCACACACCGTTAGCGGGTCAGAAAAAATTCAACCGGGACGATCAATTCAAATCTGTCACCGGGCTTGTTCGCCGGAGGCGCAGGGAAGGGTTGGGAACGTTTCGGGAGTGACACAGCCTCCCGATCGAGGTCCGGAAATCCAGAGCTCTGCTCGAGCTGAGAGAAAATCACCTTTCCCTGGCGGTTTAACACGAACCGGATCCACGGCACCCCTTGTTGACGCCGGAATTCAGCCATGCGTGGATAGCGGCGGTGCTTGATCAGCTGGGCAAGAACCTCGCTTTCCCATGTGTCGGGCTTTTGGCCGGGGTGTGAGAGTGGCGGCGGAGTGGAGACAGGTTTCGGGGAAGGGGCAATATCCGCAGGCGCCGGGGTTGCCGACGAAGGCTGATTGTCTTTACGCGCGACGGGCTCGAGAGAAGAGATCGGCAAGTGTGCCTGTTCTTGATCGGCGGGAGACTGCGGCTCGGCTGCTTTCTTTCCGGTTTCAGTGGGCGGTTCCCTGGGAGGCTCCGGAATAACCTCGTCTGGTATGGATACGGCCTTGAGCTCGACGACCGTAAGAGCCGGTGCCCGTGCCTCGACATGCACGGCCGTGCGGATCGTTATGAAAAATCCGCAAGCGATGATGATATAGACTAGTCCGGTCAGCGCGGCCCCTTTAACGCGATCTCTCGCGTTGGCCCGATACCCCGTATAGCGGTTATCGCCGCCATTTTGTCGGAACATGGCTTTCATGCTGCGCGCGCTCGTCTCGAACGTCGCTTGCGCTGCCAGATCAACAGGCCCGTGATCGACAAGATGACTGTACCGATGCCGGTAAGGGCGACGATGATCCTGCCGGGCAATCCTGCGATCTTGCCTCCATGCAAAGGACGGGGCAAATCGAGGAGCCTATCGGCAAGGGTGCCCGAAAATGCTTCGCTTCGCCCAAGAAATTCGCCAGTATTTCCGTCAATATAGAGGGTCGGCGCTGCTATCCCATTGTCTCGGGATGCACGGAAGCTGATGGCGTAAATCCCTGTATCAGGATCGAGCGAGCCGGACGTGGCCGTTACCTGTCCGCCAAGCTCCGATCGCATCCGCATCTCGGCAATCGGTACGACATCACGGAAGGCGAGCCGGATTGCCGCTGGTCTTGTAAGCCCAGCGTGCTCGCGTTCCTCCATCGGCGAAAGCGTGATGGAAGAAAGGCTGGCAAGTAGCGGACGCACGGTGAAATCACCGACCCTGAGGTAGAAGCCCGTAGCCGCCATCATCAATAACAAGGCCCAGAGCCAGAGACCGCCGGCCCTGTGCGCATCAACAGTGCGACGGTGACCGCCGGCACGTGATTTCATTCGCCACGATTTTGTCCAGCCACGCCAGAACGGTCGACGCGCCGGAAAGGTGAGTGCGAGGCCTACGAAGCAGTCGCCCGCCCAGATCGCCGCTAACAGGCCAAGAAACCATCCAGAAAGCCCAGAGGGAAGAAAGAGGCTATAATGGATTTCGTAGACCCACGGCACGAAATGGCGTCGATCCAGCGTGAACGCCCCCCAATGCCGCTTGCCCAGGATCGCGCCCGAACCCGGATCAACATAGACTTGATTATAGCCGAGGGCGCCGTCGTTCGGTGTTCTCGGTTTGACGAAATAAAGCGAGGCTCGTCCCGGTATCGCCGCGAGTTGCGCGAAGGTAACGCGGCCGCGCGGGTCGTCCGCCTGGATTCTGTCTATGACGTCATAGGCCGACACAACAGCGCTTCCCGGACGCGCGAGGCGCAGGTCTGGATTAAGTGCGGTGTCGATTTCATCGGTGAAGGCGATCACAGCCCCGCTGGCTCCCGCCACAATCAGAAAGAAGGCGAGAGCCAGACCGGCATATCGATGCAATCTGACCAGGAACGGCCGCAACATGGGGACGATCACCAGCGGTAACGCAGCGTCGCGAATACCGTGCGGCGGGAGCCGTAATAGCAGGTGTTGATATTCTGGCAGCCTGTTACATAGGTTTTATCCAGAAGGTTGCGTGCGTTGACCGAGATATCAAAACCGTAGAGCTGGCTCGTCAGAGCGCCCAGGTCGACAGCGGCCAACGCATCGACCACTGCGAAATCGGGAACGCGGAAGCTGTTATCCGCAGCACCCCATGTCTTCCCGAAATATCGCACGCCGGCCCCGAGCCGCAGCCCGTTTCTCATAGCGTAATCCGCCCAGAGCGAGGCATTATGAGCTGGCTGATAAACCGGTGTCTTGCCCACGAGCCCGTCATTGGAGCGGGTAGTCTCGGAATCAACATAGGCATAGGCCGCGGTCAGACTGAGACCGTTCACCAACGTCGCCTTGGCCTCGACTTCAAAGCCCTTGGATGTGACTTCTCCGGTCTGAACCTGGGCATTGGGATTGACTGCGATATGATCCTCATCTGGATCGGCAGTAAGGACATTGCGCTGACGCAAGTGATAGGCGCTCGCCGTCAGCGAAAAATGGTCGTCCGGTGTATATTTAAAGCCAGCTTCGAACTGGCGGCCGGTGGTCGGCTGGAAAGGATCGCCGAAGAAATCAGTGCCCGCGACGGGTTGGAAGGATTCGGTGTAACTGGCGTAGGGTGAAAGACCATTATCGAACGCGTAGAGCAGACCGGCCCGCCACGTGAAGGCGTTGTTTTTCTGTATGTCGGTTGTCGAATAGAGGCGATCATAGGTTCGCGTCCGCGCCCAATCTTGTCGTCCGCCGATGACGAGACGCAGACCGCCCAGAGAAATCTGGTCCTGCAGATAGAGACCATATTGATGCTGAGTCTGCCGCTGGTCGAGAAAAAGGTCGGGTGTGCCGATCTGCTGACCGTAGACCGGGTTCGTGAGGTCGAGTGTCGGCGCGGTACCGAAACTGTCCTGCCGATCTATCGTCTGGCCCTGATAGTCGAAGCCGGTCAGAATATGATGGGCTATCGCGCCGGTCGAAAAGGTCGTCTCAAACCGATTGTCGCTGGTCCAGGCGTCGAGCGTTTCCGCTGCGCGATAGGACATGCGGTTCATTGTTTTCAGATCTGCCTGCAGACGCTGAAATACGATCACGTCATAGTCGCCGTTCACGCGCATGTACCGGCCGGATGAACTGAACTTCAATGCGTCGCTGAACCTGTGGGACAGATTGTATGAGAGACTCATTTGCTCCCGCTCATGGCGGCTGAAGTCAGGGTCGCCGACATCGAAGCTGGTCGAGATCTTGCCGTATGGGCTGGGTAACACCGTGCCGTAGGCGGGGAGCTTGTAATAGGCGCCCGATTCCGGGTCGTGGAGATATTCGCCGCGAAGGAGAATTTCCGTGCGATCATCATTTCGCCAGGCCAGCGCTGGAGCGATGAGCAGACGCCGTTCGCGGAAATGATCGACCTGCACATCGGCGGTCCGGGCGAGAGCGGTCAGGCGGTAGCTGAACCCGCTGTCTTCACCGAGCGGACCGGTGACATCGATGGCTCCCTGAAACCGATCGCGATTGCCTGCCTGAAGCTGGATCTCGCCCGAGGCGACGGGCTGGGGTCTCCGGGTGATGTAATTTGCGATTCCGCCCGGAGCCGCTTGTCCGTAGAGAACCGAAGCCGGGCCCTTCAGGATTTCAACGCGTTCAAGCGCGAAGGAGTCAATTTGCGGGACCGCCCAGACCCCCTGAAGCAGGCGTGTACCATCCACATATTGATCGACTGCAAAGCCGCGCGAGAAGATATAGTCGGCGCGCTGGTCGGCGCCGTTGCGATCAACCTGTACCCCAGCGGTGTAGAGCAGCGCCTGAGGTATTGTTTGTGCGCCCTGGGCATCGATCTGGTCGCGCGTCACAATGGTGATCGACTGCGGGGTTTCATTTACCGGCGTGTCAGTCTTGGTCGCGGTAGCCGTACGAGGGGCGACAAAGCCGGGGACAGGGTCCCACGCCGATGCCCGTCCCGGGGCTGCCATGCCGCTCTCACCGCTAACCCGCACAGGTCCCAATTCTATGGCGCTGCCCTGTGCACGGGGCGCTTCGATCAGTGTGAAGCTGGAGCTATCGAGCATCCGGAACGTCAGGCCTGTACCTGTAAGCAGGCGCGACAGCGCTTCGGGTGCAGACATTTTGCCTTCTGCGCCATTTGAGCGGGTATTTGGGAGGGTGCCGTCATAGACGAGGCTCATGCCCGATATTCGAGTGAACGCGTCGAGGGCAGAGGGCAATGATTGCGGCGCTATGTCATATTGCGCGACGCCTGATTGAGCATGGGCTGCCATCGGAACGAGCATTGTGGCAACCGCAGCGGGCAGGCCCAACGCAGCGCGTAAGGCAATTGTAGAAACGGCATTGAAACAGGTCTTGGATCGCATGATTCCCCCGGTCTTTGGTGGCGAGCACAGCGGCTCTTGCAGGGGAAGACGACGCGGTCAGGCGTTTGTCAGGCAGCTAATGCGAATTATTTTCAGATTTCACGGATGGAGCGGATGATGGTGAGTAACGGAGTGATTTCTGTCACTTCGACCGGGAGGACGTGAGCCAGGCGTGCGAGTTCGCTCGTCACATCATCTGTATCGACCATCAACGTTACGGAGCGGTGAGCCAGGTCCTTACCGATAAGGATCGTCTTGCCGGCTCTCCATCTGTCGAGTTCCGCAATCACTTCTCCGAGTGGACGGGATAGAAAGACCAATCGGCCCGAACGCCAGGCCAGAGCGGTAGATTGAAGAGTCGCGGGCACGCCGATGCCGCGATCATCATAATGAAGACTCATTCCTTCTTCGAGCGTGCGCGTCTCTCCGGCTGCCGCAACTTTGACCGCGTGCTGCACGGCCGAAACTGTTGCTCCTCGATCCCTGCAGGCCACGCTGAAGACCGTCCCTAATGCAGTGGTGCGACCGCCGGCGGCCTCCACGGTGAAGGGGCGTTTCTGTGGGTCGGTTGCGACCGAGAAGCAGGCTTCGCCGTCGAGCAATCGAACTAGCCTGCGGGATTTATCGAATTCAAACGACACGGCGGTGGCCGTTGACATTTCAATCGTCGATCCGTCCGCCAGGGTGATGTTGCGCCGCTCGCCGTGTCCCGTCCTCGCATCTGCGAACGGATGGGGACCGAAAGCCAGTCTGGAACCTGCGAACAGCACACCGCCAGTCACCACCGCTGCGCTTACCCCGCGCAACAGGCCGCGGCGATCCAGCCTTCTTTCCCTCAGACGATCTTCTCGGAGCCCGGGCATTGCGCCGGTTGCGGTCCAGATCGCCTGAAGGCGGGCGAAGGCTGAGGCGTTACGCTCGTCGGCACGACACCACTGGTCGAACGCGTCCAGGGTGTTCTCATCTACCTCTTCGTCATTCAGACGCAGAAACCAGCGCGTCGCTTCTGCATTCTCTGGCGGGAGAGCCTTCAAAGGATCGGTGTTTTCAACCATGATATCCTCTCTCAGGGGGCCTTGTGAGGATAGACGGCAGCAAAGGGCAAATGTCAGGCATCGGGATCATATCGATCTTCAGCAGCGAGTTGCAGGGCTAGGAGCGCGCGCATCATGTAATCGTGGACGGTTTGACGCTTTAGCCCCAACCGCCGCCCGATTTCGGCAAAGCCGAGACCTTCGAGCCGATGCATTCTGAAGACCTGTCGGGGGCGCTCCGGCATTGCGGCCAATAGAGCGTCGATCCGCCGGAGCTCTTCCCTGTTAAGCGCAGCAGCTTCCGGATTTTCCCTTTCGTCCGCGATGTGATCCATCGCGTCGGGGTCGGCGACGAACTCTGCTGCCCTTGCAGCTTTTCGGCGATGATCAATGATCAGGTTGCGGGCAATGCGAAACAGCCACGCTCTGACATTTCGAACCGGACCATCGGTGTAGGCGGAGGCCCTTACCCAGACATCTTGCGCAAGGTCTTCGGCGTCGCCCTTGTGCGCCACTCTTGAAGCGACATGCCGAAGTAACGGCCGCTGAAATTCGCGAGCCCAGCTGTCTATGTCCTTGGGAGGGGTATGACGCATAGGCCGGTCTTAGCGAACAACATAAAATGATAATAGTTCGTAATAGCAAAAATCATGAGCCAAGGTGCCTTTCGGCGGTCACTAGTAGCCCAGGGATCTTCTCTTCTGCGTTTTCCTCATGCGTGACGGGAAGGCACGACAACAGCCGGAGCCCAGCTCTTTCGGCTGCGATCTTCACATATTCCGAGCCGTGGGCAAAACAGCCGGCATCCGCCAATGATGGATGGTGCGCGAGACCAAATCCGCCTTGGGCGATCGGATCGTAGGAATAGAGGCTGCAAACGAACAGCGCATCCTCGGCAAGCGCGTTTCGGACTGCCTTGAGTACGGGCAGCAGGTCGCCGAAATGGATGAGCGTCCCGGCGCTCGCGATGGCTTGATAGCGTGCGCCGCTGTGCAGCAGGAACTCCAGCAGATCGCCTTCAAATAACGTGTCGTAGCATCTCTTTGCCGCCGCGCGGGCCAGCATGGCCGGGGACATGTCGATGCCGTCGAGTTGATCCGTCTGGTCTCGCAGCCGCATCCCGAGCAGGCCAGTGCCGCACCCCAGATCCAAGATGCTTGCCGAGGGTTTCGCCATGATCTGTTGCAGCCGATCGCCGACCTGGTCGCACGCGAGATAGCCTGGCATGTCGTCCCAGGTGGCAGCCTTCTTGGCGTAGAGACGCTCGATTTGACCCACCGATGCTCGAGGGGGTAGCGGTGCCAGGCCGATACGAGCCAATCTCATCGCTGCGCCAAACCGATCGGTAGGATCGAGCGAGAGGTAGATGCCTAGGTGACGGGCCGCGGAAGCTTGATCGCCCGTGTCGATGAGTATTTCTCCGAGCGCGAAACGCGCGTCGACATGTTCGGGAGTCAGGCGGACGATAGCTGCAAATTGATCCAGCGCCTGTTTCAATCGCCCGAGTTCGCCCAGAGTAGTGCCCAGATTGTAGCGCGCGGAAAGATAGTCGGGCCTGCGTTCGATCGCCGCCTCAAAGGCTCGAACCGCCGCCTCTCGCTTGCCGAGGTTTCTGAGGGCAATGCCGAGATTATTATACGTTGCTGTATCTTCCGGTGCGAGCGCAACGACCAAACGAAATTGTGCCGCAGCCCTATCCCAATCGCCTTTCTGCAATAGGGACAGCCCGAGAAGCCGGACCGTTTCCACCGACAATCCGTGCTCGGTATTCTGGCCGAGAGGTTCGCGCTTGGGATGAGCTGTCATCACGTCTGCAGCGTCGCAATCCAGTGCTGCGTGAAAGTTGCGCGCTCATCGGGCGATGCAAGGGGGAGGGGGACGAGAGTGTATCCCAGTTGCTGATAGACACGCGCCATCACGTCATGGGTCGCCACCGCCTCGTCCCAGTCCTGCTTGCGCTCGGTATCCTGGGCGTAGATCTCGGCCCAGGGCGGCGCGATGAAGACATGCCGATTGTACCGGTTGCTCTCCGCCGCGCGTGTGAGGTCGCCGGGTATGCTCAGCCCGCACAATATGCGGTAGCCGATGATGTCGGGAATGCCTCGGTCGAAGAACAAGACGCCCTCTTTCGTCCGTGCCTCCTCATAGGAGCTGAGGTCATGCGTAAGCATCCGCTCGGCAAAGGCGTCGCGGTCATCCCATGGTAGAGGGGTTCCGCCGGCGGCCACCTCGTCGCGGATCACCGCTCGTCCGGCCTCGGGCATATGCGGCAAGCCTTGTTCGGCCAGCGCCGCGAGGAGCGTGCTTTTGCCAGATCCCGGTCCGCCGGTTACGACGAAGAAGCGATCCATCCCGTCCCTCAACTTTCACGTGCATGCGCGAAAGTGAGAACCAGCGTGTCCCGCCATGCCGGGGCGCCCGGTATCGCGGACTCGATCGGCGTCGTGCCGTGGCGGACGGTACGATCATCCAGCAGCAGTCCTTCGCCGGGACGGGTTAGCTGGTGTTCGAGGATGCAAGCGCCAAATGCATCCTCTACGCGACTTTCACCGCCGGCGTAATCGCTGCCGCCGACAAGCAGGATCAACACCCAGTCGCGCCCGTCATGATGCATCCCCTCCGGCGTGGGGAGGCCGGGCTGTCCCGACAGCGCTTCGATGCGAAATTGATGCGCTTCGACCGCCCAGGAGTTCGGACCTTGTGGGCTTGTATTCGCGATCAGGGTGGCGGTGCCCAGCACCAGCGCCTGAAACAGCGGCGATCCGGTTTGCTCTTCGGCCATCGGCGCGAACCAGCGCTCGATGCCGCCATTCAAGGGATTGTGATCGCGCTCCTGGTAATGCGCGCGATGCGGCAGGCGCGTGCATTTGACGCCTGCCACCTCAAAGGCGGCATAGCGTCTGCGGCGATAGGTGCCGCCGTCGGCCATCCATGTGTCGCGCGGCAGATTATCCCAACTCCGCGCAAATGCTGTCCATTCGGAGCTGTCAGGATCAACCAGCTTGCCGGGCGGCAAGGGCAGGGTGGGCGGCGTGGCGATGCAGTCCCCGGAGGCGGTGGCAAGCTGCCCGGTCATGTCTCGCCGTCCCAGTAGCCGACCGCATCGGCATAGCGTCCGACATGGTCCACCGACCGGCTCGCCTTGTCACCGCCGGGCGCGGCGCCTGCCATAACCGCGAACTTGCCGCTGTCGGGATAGTCGATCACGTCGGGCTCGTTCATCGTGCTGATGGCGAGATAGCGCAGGTCTGTATCGCCGGTGTTGATGATCTGGTGCGCACTTGCCGCGCCGCTGGCCGGACACAGAGCGACATCGCCTGCCCGCAGTGCATGCTCGCCATCGGAATAGCGCAGGCGGCCGCTGCCGGAGAGGACCACGAACAGTTCCTCATTCGCGTGGTGGCCGTGGAACGGCCACGCCCGTTTGCCCGGCGGCACCACGACCAGCCTTCCGCCCAGCATGTGCGCACCCAGCGGCGAAGCGAAGGACGCCATACGCGCTTCGTAGAGTTCGCCGTGCGCCTGTGTTTGCAGGTCAAGGGTATCGAGATGAAGAACGGGCGGTGTGATAACGGTCATGATTGAACCAATACAATGTTTGATTTGATCGACTCATGATTTGATACAATGATGAGGCCCAAGGAGCAACCAGATGAACACAAAGACCCCGGCCGACTTCTATTTCGATCCCGTCTCGCCCTTCGCCTTCCTGATGTGGAAGCGTCTTCGTGAAGACGATTTCGGGCTGGAGATACGTCCGGTCCCGGTGCTGCTGGGGGCGCTGCTTAATCACTGGGGCCTGATCGGCCCGGCGGAAGTGCCGCCCAAGCGGGCACAGACCTATCGTATGTGCCAATGGCTAGCCGACAGGAACGGTATCGCGCTGCGCTTTCCCGATACGCATCCGTTTCGTTCGGTCGAGGCCCTGCGACTGCTGATTGCGCTCGATGCCCGCGCAAATGCCGTCGATGCCGTGTTCGAGGCGGTTTTTACGCAAGGCCGGGATCTGACCGATGCCGCCGAACTGGAGAGGCTTGGCGGCGAACTCGGCCTCTCCAACGTGCAGGACAGGATCGCAAGCGCGGATGTAAAGGACGGGCTCCGAGTCAACACCGAGACGGCGATCGCGCGCGGCGTGTTTGGCGTGCCCAGTCTCGCGATCGGGGAGGAACTATTCTGGGGCTTCGATACGCTGGACATGGTGCGCGATTATCTGGCCGATCCCAAAATGTTCCAGACGGCTGAGATGCAACGACTCGGCACTCTCGACTATGGCGTGCCCCGGAAAGCAGGATCATGAGCGAGGCCAATGACCCGCTTCTGCTCGAGCGCGTTCGCGAGAGCTTCTCGCGTCAGAGCTTCATGGGGTTGATCGGGGCTGAGGTGATCCACGCCAGCCATGGCAAGGTGGTTCTCGATCTGCCGTTCCGGGCTGATCTTTGCCAGCAGAACGGCTTCCTTCATGGCGGCGTGGTTGGTGCGATTGCCGACGTGGCGGGCGGCTATGCGGCCTATTCGGTCTTCGGGGATGGCGAGGATGTCCTGACGGTCGAATACAAGCTCAATCTTATCCGCCCGGCGGCGGGAGAACGCCTGCGCGCCACGGGCGAGGTGCTGCGCGCCGGCCGCGCGCTGACAGTCTGCGATCTCAAGGTCCATGCGATACGCGAGGGAGAGGAGGTCCTGTGTGCGTCCGGCCAGCAGACACTCATGCGCATGGAAGCGGCACGGCCATGACACTTCCAATCCTTTTGCTTCCCGGCATAGGCGGTTCGGGACCGGACCATTGGCAAAGCCATTGGGGGCGGACCGATCCCGATATGACCCGCTTCGCACCGTCCCATTGGGACCGGCCGGAACTTGCCGACTGGTGCGAGGCGCTGGATCGGGTGGTGGAGGCCCTGGACCGCCCGCCTATCCTGGTCGCGCATAGCCTGGCCTGCCTGCTGGTGGCGCATTGGGCGGCCGCGCGCGGAACTCCGGTAGCCGGCGCGATGCTGGTCGCCGTGCCCGACCCCGCTGGACCGGCGTTTCCGGATGAAGCGCGGTCCTTCGCGCAAGTGCCGGCGCAGCCCCTGCCATTTCCCAGCCTGATTGTCGCCAGCGCGAACGATCCTTACGGGACGGTCGATTACAGCAAACGGCGCGCCGGACAGTGGGGCTCGCGGCTGATCGCGCTGGGTCCGCTCGGCCATATCAACGCGGGCAGCAATCTGGGCGATTGGCCGGAGGGCCGGGATATCCTCGCGTCCTTCCGCGCCGAAATCGAAAGGAAAAGGGCATGACCATCTGGACTGCGCTTGCCGGGTTCACGCTGGCCGCCGGGCTTCTCGTCATCACTCCCGGCCTCGACATGGCACTGGTCCTGCGCACACTCGCCGTCGAGGGCGTGCGTCAGGCTCTCGCGGCGGCGGCAGGCGTGGTCGCAGGCGTTCTTGCCTGGGGGCTGATTGTGGCGCTGGGGCTTGGCGCGCTGCTCGCGCTGTCAGGCACGCTCTACACCATCCTGCAATATGCAGGCGCCGCCTATTTGCTATGGCTGGGGCTGGGCATGGTTCGTGCGGCTCTCAAGTCGGGTGCGCCCTCCGATGCAGCAAGTCCGGCATTGCCATGTGTTCCATCACGATCGGGCAACTGGTTCATGAAGGGCCTGCTCACCAATCTGCTCAATCCCAAGATGGGCGTCTTCTATGTGAGCTTCCTGCCGCAGTTCATCCCGGCGGGAGCATCGGTAATGGGCTTCAGCCTGTTGCTGGCGGCGCTCCATGCCACGCTCGGCATGGCCTGGTTCGCGCTCTTGATCCTTGGCAGCCGTCCGCTGCGGCACTGGTTCGCGCAAGGGGCCGTAGCGCGCTGGCTCGATGGCCTGACCGGCGGCGTGCTCATCGCGCTGGGCCTGCGCATCGCCTTCCATCCGGCGCAGCGATAGCGCCATTTCCATATCGAGAGAGACATGCAAATAGCCGTTCTGACTTTCGACGGGTTCAACGAACTGGATTCGTTTATCGCGTCGACGATCCTCAATCGCCTCAGGCCGCTGGGCTGGAATGCCTGGATCACGTCGCCTGCGGACGAAGTGACGTCGATGAACGGTGTCACGATCCGCCATCAGCGTCCCCTCGAATTTGCGGAAGAAGCAGACGCCGTCCTGATCGGCAGCGGTATCCGCACGCGCGACGTGGCTCGCGATGACGCGCTGTTGGCGCGACTTCGGCTCGACCCAGAGCGCCAGTTGATCGGTGCGCAGTGCTCAGGCACCCTGCTGCTGGCGAAGCTCGGTTTGATTGGCGATCTGCCTGCCTGCACCGATCTGACGACAAAGCCATGGGTCATTGAGGCGGGCGTGAACGTGATCGACGCGCCATTCGTCGCGCATGGCAATGTCGCGACAGCGGGCGGCTGCCTGGCCTCGCATTATCTCGCGGCCTGGATGATCGCGCGCGGTGGTTCAGTGGAGCAGGCGCGCGAAGCGATCCACTATGTCGCGCCGGTCGGCGAAAAGGACATGTACGTCGAACGGGCGATGGCTGTCATTGCGCCGTCTTTGGCCGAGGCGGCTGCACCCGCCTGATCCGTCGCCTCAATCGCTTCCCGACCGTTCGATCACCATAATGCGCGCTTCGCCAAGGGGGTGGGCGACATGTTCATCGCCCGGTTCGGCGTGAAAGATGTCCCCTGTTTCAAGATGCAGAACCTGTTCGCCGCCAGCGGTCCGGACATGCATGTCGACACGCCCGTCAAGGACAGCGAAGACTTCCGGGCCATCGTTGATGTGCCAGCGGTAGGGCTGGTCGGTCCAGTGCAGCCGCACCGTCGCGTTGTCGATCCTCTCGATCGACAGCGCGTCCCAGGCTGATCTGCCGGTGAAGTCGCGGGCGCGGATAACCTGCATTTCTATCCTCTTGCTCACCGCTGTTGTGACGGAGATTTGGGATCAGTTACCAGGCGACGTTTCCTGCGCGCTGTAGAAGCTCTCGCCTTCGACCTGCCGGTCGTCCACGAAGCGCATCGTTTCGAGCGCCCGCCTGGCCTTGCCGTTGCGCCGGGCGACATAGTGGACGCCGAGCACCTGGCGTTCGATATCGCAGACGGCAGCGATCAGGGCAAAATGCAGTTCAGACGAAGCCTCCAGCGCCTTTGACCAATAGGCGCGCAAACTGGCCTTGCCTTCGATGATCGGAGATCCCGTCAGTTCCGCGGCCAATGGGCTGATGAAGCGCGCGTCTTCGGCAAAGTGCGCCAGAATGGCGTCGAGATCGCGCGCGTTCCAGTTGGCGATCCAGTTCGCCGCAAACATCTCCATGTCTTCCCGGTTCATTGCATTGTCCTTCAGATCAGAAACAGCAGGGCAGTGAGCGCGGTCATAACCGCCATCACGCGCACGAAGACGATCATGCCCTTGCGGCTTTCGAGCAGTTCGCGGGCCCCCGCGCCCATCGCCGCCCAGGTTGCGATGGAAGGCAGGCCGACCAGCACGAAGGCTGCGACGATAACGCCGAGCTGCAGGGCGAGCGGTCGGCCGGGCACAGTGAAGCTGGCGATGGCGGGCATGGTGATCGCCCAGGCCTTGGGATTGACGAATTGGAAGGCCGCCGCCTGAAAGAAAGTCAGCGGATGCGCGCCCTCGCGGCGTTCGACGCCTTCCGATTGCCACAGCTTGACCGCCAGCCAGGCGAGATAGACAGCACCGAAGATCCGCATTGCCCAGCGCAGCACCGGCCACGCTTCGAACAGCGCCCCCAGACCCAGCCCACTGAGGACCAGCATGAGGGCGCAACCGAAATTGATCCCGAAGATGTGCGGGATGGTCCGGCGGAATCCGAACACCAGCCCCGACGAGGCGAGCATGATGTTGTTGGGGCCGGGCGTGGCGGTGCAGACGAAACTGTACAGCGCAAGCGGGGCAAGCAGACTCGTATCCATGATGTTCTCCTGCGACGCTGGATGATCATCATTGAACTATGAGTCAAATGTGATATTGAACCGGTTCAATATAGCGCAAGGATCGTAATGAAGGACTGGCAGCCGGATATCTCGAAGGGCAGTGCGCCGGTGTACGAGCGTCTCGTGTCCGCACTGGAGAGCGATGTGCGAGATGGTCGTCTTGCACCCGGCGACCGTTTGCCACCGCAGCGCGATCTGGCGCACCGCCTGTCCCTGAGTGTGGGCACGGTCAGCCGGGCCTATGTCGAGGCGGAGCGGCGGGGGTTCATTTCCAGCCATGTAGGCCGGGGATCGTTCGTCGCCGACCGGGCAAGACCGCATGCCGCACCACATGACACCGGCCCGCTCGACATGGCGCATAATGTGCCGCCGCTCGATCCTGCCGAGCGCTGGATCGGGGAGGGGCTGTCCCGCGTGCGCCAGCGCGCGGATCTTGGCACAGCGGTGAATTATGCGCCGCCCGAAGGCCTGGCTTCGATCCGCGAGGCCGGGGCATCCTGGCTCAAGCGCCGTCATGGCGTGATGCGCGCGACGGCGGATCAGGTTATTCAGTGCAACGGCGGGCAGCATGGCCTTGCACTTGCCTTCGCGGCGCTGGCGCGGCCCGGCGATACGATTCTGTGCGAAGCCGCGACCTATCCCGGCATCCGGACACTGGCCGACCACGCGGGTTACCGTCTGCGGGGCGTTGCCATGGATGCGCGCGGCATCGATCCCGAAGCGCTTGCCCGCTGTGCCCGCGAAACTGGCGCCAGTGTGCTGGTCATAATCCCGACCCTGCAGAACCCGACCACGATCAGCCTCGATGCCGCGCGCCGCGCTGACATCATTGAGGTCGCCCGTGCGCATGATCTGATGATCGTCGAGGACGATGCCTATCGCGTCTTCGCCGATGCCGGGGCGGCGGACTGCTTTGCGGATCTCGCGCCGGAACGAACGTTGATGGTCGCGGGCGTTTCCAAGGCGGTCGCGCCCGGCCTGCGGCTCGGTTTCCTGTTGCCGCCTGATAATGAAGATATTCGCGATCGGCTGCTCCTGGGCATCCGGGCCTTTGGCTACAGCCCACCCTCGCTGGGTGGTCTTGTCTTCAGCCAGTGGGAACAGGACGGAACGGCTGACAGGATCGCCGACGATGTGATCGTGGAAAGCGAGGCGAGGACGCAGCTGGCGTCGTCGATCCTCGGCAAGGCGATGGCAGTGCCGGGGGCGGGGCGCAGCCTCCACGTCTGGATGCCGATGCCGATGCTCGATGCCGAACGGCTGAGCGCCCGCGCCTTGCGCGCCTCCATCGCGCTGACGCCGCCTGACGGGCCGATTGTCGATGCCCTGGCACCCTCTGGGATTCGCCTGTGCCTTGGCGGCCTGCGCTCGCGCGACGCTCTTGAACAGGCGCTTCGCGATATCGCTGCTATGCTGACGACTGCCGGGGGCAGCGCCGCACGCGGCCTGGTCTGACATGCGAGGCCAGCCATGCACATGAAGCGATCCCCGGCGAGTGGTACGGATCTCTGGTCTTACGCCACGCTCTGCATCGTGATCCTGTTCTGGTCGGGCAACTTCATTGTCGGGCGAGCGGTGAACGGTGTCATTCCGCCATTCACGCTGGCGCTGGTCAGGTGGAGTGGCGCGCTTGCGATCCTTTTGCCTTTTGCCTGGCGGCATTTGCGCGCCGATCGGCAACGACTCCTGTCGCACTGGAAGGCGGTCCTGCTGCTTGGCCTGACGGGCGTTGCGGCCTTCAATGCCTTCATCTATTCGGGCCTGCAATTCACCACGGCCAGTAACGGGCTTTTGCTGCAGGCGGCGATCCCGGCGCTCGTCCTCCTGTTCAATCGCCTCTTTTTCGGTGACCGGGCGTCGGCTTTGCAGATCGTCGGCGTGACCCTCTCCATGCTGGGCGTGGCGGTCATCGTGCTGCGCGGCGACCTTGCGGCGCTAGCGCGGCTGACTCTCAATTTCGGGGATTTTCTCGTACTGTGCGGGGTCGTCTGCTGGGCGCTTTACACCGCGTTCCTGCGCCTTCGTCCTGATTGTCATCCAGCTAGTTTCCTGACGGCGACATTCGTTATCGGCGCGGCAGCGATGGCTCCGTTCGCCGCGATGGAAGTGGCTGGCGGGGCCAGCATCCCGCTGCGTGCCGATGTGCTGGGCGCCTTTGCCTACGTTGCTCTCTTCCCGTCCCTGGTCGCCTATGTGCTTTATAATGCGGCTGTGAAAAATCTCGGAGCGGCACCCGCAGGCCAGATGATTACACTGATGCCCTTGTTCGGAGCCGGTCTCGCCGCCCTGCTGTTGGGCGAGGCTCTTTTCCGGTTTCACATCATCGGAATGGTGCTGATCCTCGGCGGCATCGTGCTGGGCGCGGTCGGCGTGCAGCGCCAACTGCGGCGGATTGATGATTTTGGCTCGACTGTGTCACGCGGCCGAACCAGCTGAGTACGCATGTAATGTGGAATTACCGGCGGGTTGGAGCGATTGAGCTGGCGTCATGCACAGGAAATGCTCTGCCGGATTTGCGCCTCCATTTTCACGAGACTGCCCAGTTCTGTCTGGTACAGAGCGGGAAGCGCCGGGCGGAAACCCGCTACGGGATCGTCGAAGTGACCGCAGGCGAATGGCTCTACCTTCCCGCCGGTCTGCCGCATCGCTTTACCGATAGCGCAAGCACCGAAGGGCGTTGCCTGAATGTCTATGCGCACCTTGACCTGGGCACCTATCCCCGTTGCCTTCCCATCGAGAGGCTTCGGCCATTGATGCAATCACTGGCCTTGTCAGGATTCTCGCTGGCCGGATCAGAGCGGTATGGCACGCAAAGCACCGGGCCCGAAAATGGTCCACTCCCAATACAGGCGCTGGCACGCGCGGCGGGGGTCTCGCGCGAGCATTTCAGCCGGACCTTTGTGCAGCATCATGTTCTCCCCCCGCATCGCCATCGCATCATGTGCCGCCTCAACGGTGCGCGCCAGGCGATCGCTCGGGGACATTCGCTGGCAGATGTCGCCGCCCGGTTCGACTTTGCCGATCAGAGCCACCTTGGTCGCCTGTTCCGCCAGACCTTCGGGACGACGCCGGGAGCCTACCGCAAAGGCTGCTGCTGATCACAAACATTCCAGACTTGCCCGCACCTCTGGTTCAGGCTCGCGGGCATGATCGACTGGACAACAGCAATACTGTTCCTTGCAGGCATGGTCGGCGGGATCGTCAACGCCGTGGCCGGCGGCGCGACCCTGATCACCTTTCCGGCTCTGCTGGCTACAGGACTACCTCCCGTAGCGGCCAATATCGCCAATGCCATCGCCGTGTCGCCGGGGCATCTGCTGGCGGTGCTTGCGGATCGACGGAGCCTGCCGGTCCTTGACCGTCACCTTTACCTGCTACTCCTGCTTTCTGCCGCCGGAGGCCTGGCTGGCGCGGGTCTTTTGCTCATTATTCCTGACCGCCTTTTCACCATGCCGATTCCTGCACTGATCGCAGGCGCAACGCTGCTGTTCGCGCTGGCGCCGCGCATTGCGAGGACGGCGGACAGCAGGGAAAGCAGGCACCATGGCGCAAAGCGGCGGGAAGCAGGGCTGCTGGCGTTGACGGCAATCTATGGCGGGTTCTTTGGCGCAGGCCTTGGCATCATCCTGACGGCGATCCTCAGCCTGTCCGAACCGCATGACATACGCCGCATCAAGGCTGTCAAGAATCTCCTCGCGAGTACCGTCGCAATTGCAGCGAATCTGTTCTTTCTGCTGCGCGGGGCCGTGCACTGGCCATCGGCGTTCCCCATGCTTCTCGGCGCCATCGCCGGGGGATACGCAGGTGGCCATCTGGTCCGCGTCTTGCCTGCTAATGTCGTGAGGGGCGTCGTCCTGACGGCGGGGTCGGCGATGTCCATCGCCTACGCATTTAAATATTGGATCTGAAGCGAGGTGTTCGAGACGTTCAATTCGGACGTATTTATCGCCAAAGAAGGTGTTTTTACCGGTCTTTTACGGCATTTGTCCCGTTTATCGGTGAGACAATAGGTTGCCGTTTCTGTGATGACTCCCAAGCATCCAGGGATGACTTTGCAAAAGAGCGACTTGGGGCAAGTGCCCGCGATCGGGGCACTCGCCGGACCGACCATCCTGAACCAAGGTCGGTAGGGAGAGGATCCATGAACGGAAACATTCCGTCGGGCGCGAATGCGTCCGAATGGCGCGACCGTGCGCGCTACGATCGCCTGACAGGCTTCGATCAGGCCACATGGGCATGGGAATGTCTGCGCCGTGCCATCGGCAAGGATTGCCAGCTGTTTCGCGAGGCCGGTGGGCTGCTGCTGCGCGCCGAGCCACCCATTTGTCTGCTGACTGGAGACCTGTGCGACTGGACCGGTACGGAACCCTTACCTCTAGCCATCTTCAAGGATTGTGCGGATTTCGCCGGTCACGTCTTCTGGCGTGCCGCGCATCACCCGCCAGTCCTGGTCGTGCGCGCCCATCCTTCAGATGCGGACAAGGCGGGAAGCGAGCCGTTCGACCTTGTTCGCCTGCCTTACCCGGCGGTGGTCCTTCAGGTGCCGGGCCGGGGCGAATATGTGCTGATCGCCGAAGGCACGCGCTGTATCCGTATGAAGATCTGCAGCGGAACGGTCCTTTCCGGGCCGGTGTCGCTGGAGTTTCTCGTTGCCGGCGACCACGCCTTCGAGATCCGCATATTGTCGCTGCGCCGTCTCGCGGCGTTCCATCGCCTTGGCCGCTTCCCGCGCAGCCTGTTCCCGCCCGAGCGGCGCGCGCGGCGCTGGGCGCGTGCGCTCCAGGCTTGGGATGGACGCAAGGCCGGGGCCAGCCACCGGGAGATCGCATCGGTTCTTTATGGCCACAAAGCCGTTCGGCACGACTGGTACGGTCCTTCCGACTACCAGCGAACCCATGTCAGGCGCTTATTGCAGACCGCAGATGGTATGATCCGGGGTGGATGGCGCAAGCTGTTGTGGTGATCGGTTGGAGTATTGCTCCCTATTCATGGCGTCTCGCCCGCTGGGCGGGCGACCGCGCTCTATGGCGCCTTGCTGACGCTGGGGCGCCACCGGGCCGGCGATGCCGTCACGGCCAGAGGTGACGATCGCTGACGCATGCCGGGGCCGCATGCGGCCCCGGTCTGTAGGCGGCGCGCGCAGGCTGCGCGCCGGCGCTGCTTTTGGGCAGTCCCTCTGGGCGTGCCGGGTGGTCGGCGCTTCCTCCTAGGCCCGCCGCGGCCGGCGGCAAGCCTGGCGCTTGCGCTTGGCTGCTCCACTTCGTTTTGCCCCTGCGCCCACCCCGTCGCGTGCCCGCGCCGGGGGCCCGGGCTTGGGTTCCGCCCGCCGCTTCGCGCGGGCCTTTCCGGTCGCTTCTGCCGCCCACCCGCCACGCCCGGCGGGAACTGCGGCGGGTTTTGGCCAGTGAAGGAGGCAGATCATGGGAGTTTCCCGCAAGCGCCGTGCAGGCGGCGAGGTCCGCAACAAGGATCGTCAGAAAGCAGCGCAGACGCGCGTCAGCCTTTACGACGAGGTGACCGCGAAGATCATCGCACAGCTGGAAGCCGGACGCTTCCCATGGGTTCAGCCTTGGGATTCCAGCCGGTGCGGTGGGCCGGGCCTTCCCGTTAATGCGCTCACCGCAAGGGCCTATTCGGGCATCAATGTGCTGCTGCTCTGGGGCGCGGCGATCAGCGCGGGCTATCCCTCGCAAAACTGGCTTACCTTCCGGCAGGCGCTGCAGGCAGGCGGGGCCGTGCGCAAGGGCGAGAAGGGTGTGACCGTGGTCTATGCCGACCGCTTCATTCCCGAAGCGGAGAAGGCGCGCGCCCATGAGAGTGGAGACGACGCCCGCGCGGTGCCGTTCCTGAAACGCTTTACCGTCTTCAATGTCGCGCAGTGCGAAGGCCTGCGCGAGGGGCTGGTCACGCAGAACGCACCTTTCCCCGAGCGTGAAATCATCCCTCATGCCGAGGCCCTGATCGCGGCAACGGGTGCTGATTTCCGCATCGGCGGCGCGCAGGCCTATTATTCGCCCGGCGGCGATTATGTCGCGGTGCCGCCGCAACCCGCCTTTCGCGATCAGGTGAATTTCTACCGCACCGCCTTTCATGAACTCTCGCACTGGAGCGGGGCAGGGCACCGGCTCGGTCGCGACCTGTCCGGCCGGTTCGGCTCCAAAGCCTATGCGCGCGAGGAATTGTGCGCCGAGATTTCCGCCGCGTTCATCTGCGCGACCTTGGGGATCGCACCGACCGTGCGGCACGCCGATTATGTCGGATCTTGGCTCGACGTACTGCGCGAAGACAATCGCGCGATCTTCCGCGCGGCAGGGCAGGCGAGCAAGGCAGCGGACTATATTCTTGGCCACGGCGAGGCCATGACCGGCGGCGAGCAGGGGAGGCAGGCGGCATGATTCTGCTCCCCGACGATCTTCGCCGCCGCTTGCTGGCACAGGGCGAGGCGCGCGGTGCCCGACAGGTGCCGCTGCTCAAACTCTTCAATCCAGTGGGCGCGGCCACGTGGCTGGCCTCGGAACTCGATGCCGATGGCGACATGCTGTTCGGGCTTGCCGACCTTGGTTTCGGATGCCCGGAACTCGGTTCGTTCAGTCTCGCCGAGATCGAAGCCTTGCGGCTTCCCTATGGGTGCCGGATCGAGCGTGACCTCACTTTTTCCGCCCGCTTCCCGCTCGTTGTCTATGCCGAAGCCGCAAGGCGGCAGGGCCGTATCGTCGAGCGCGAATGCTGGCTGTGCGAGGCCGCCATTTCGCTTGGCTTCGACCCCACGCAATTCCGGGCAAACCCGCACGGATGAGCCGCGCCGCTCTTGAAGGCGCTTATCCCGGCTGCACCCGCGAGCCCTTGCAAGACGCAGCGGATGCAGCCGGTCCACCCCCAAGAAAAGGAGTGAATTCTCATGCAACTGGCAAATATCGATCTTGGCAAGCTCTTCGTCAGCAAGACCAATATGCGGCACGGGACAAAGCCCCCTGACGTGTCCGACATTCTCGCCACGGTGAAGGCGCGCGGCGTTATCGTG
Source organism: Sphingobium sp. JAI105 (assembly GCF_015752145.1). Lineage (NCBI taxonomy): Bacteria > Pseudomonadati > Pseudomonadota > Alphaproteobacteria > Sphingomonadales > Sphingobiaceae > Sphingobium > Sphingobium sp. JAI105. The sequence goes on from NZ_JADOUC010000001.1 coordinate 416,392, forward strand.
CCGCTCATCGTGCGGGCGGGCGAAGACGAAGGCAGGCCCGGCATGTTCGCCATCGTCGCCGGAGCGCGGCGTTTCCATGCCGCGACACTTGCGGTCAAGGAAAGCGGGGAGGCCGACGCGCTCCCATGCGCGGTCATGGAAGCAGGCGACGATGCCGCCGCGCTCGAAGCCTCGCTGATCGAGAATATTGCCCGTCTTGATCCCGACGAGGTGGCGCAATGGGAAAGCTTTACCCGCTTGATCCAGAAAGAAGGGCGCAGCGTCGAACAGATCGCCCAGACCTTCGGGCTGACCGATCTTCATGTCCGCCGCGTTCTGGCACTCGGCAATCTGTTGCCCCGCATCCGCACTCTCTATCGCGAAGGTGAGATCAACGCCGCCAGCATCCGCCACCTGACGCTCGCCACCAAGGCGCAGCAAAAGGCATGGCTGGCGCTGTTCGACAGTGAGGACGATTATTGCCCGACCGGGCACCAGCTCAAGTCATGGTTGTTCGGCGGCGTGTCGATTTCCACAAAACACGCCCTGTTCCCGCTTGAAACCTACAAGGGGCGGATCATTGCCGACCTGTTCGGGGAGGATGGCGTATTCGCCGATAGCGACCAGTTCTGGCGCGCGCAGAGTGCCGCCATTGCAGCGAAGCGCGACGCCTTTCTGGCCGAGGGCTGGGGCGAGGTTGAGGTGATGGAGCCGGGGCAATATCCCCATTCATGGGAATATGAGCGCACGCCCAGAGACAAGGGCGGCAAGGTCTTCATCAGCATCAGCCATCAGGGTGAAGTGGAGTGCCATGAAGGCTGGCTGTCGGGCCGGGAAGCGAAGAAAGCCCGCGCGCTCGAAGCGCAAGACGGCAGGACCGAAGCCGACCGGCAGGCGGCGCGCGACCAGCGCAGCGAGACGACCGGTCCCATGCAGACCTATATCGATCTGCACCGCCACGCCGTCGCGCGGGCCATACTGACCGATCATCCCGCCATCGCGCTGCGGCTCATGGTAGCCCATGTCATCGCCGGTTCGCCGCTCTGGAATGTGCGGGTGGAGGACCAGCATGTCCGCAATGAAGCCATTGCCGAAAGCGTCGAAACCAGCGCGGCGGAAACGCTGTTCGACGAGAAACGCCGCATGGTTCTGGCTCTGCTGGATTTCCCGCCCGACGCGCCCAATGTAACCGGAAGCGGCGACGATCTCGCAGCAATCTTCGCGCGGCTCATCAGTCTTGGCGATCATGACGTGATGGCGATCCTCGCCGTGGTTATGGGCGAGACGATGCAGGCGGGCAGCGCCATCGTCGAAGCGGTCGGCAGCTATCTGAAGGTGGATATGGCGCGCTTCTGGACGCCGGACGACGCACTGTTCGATCTCATCCGCGACCGGCAGGTGGCCAATGCGCTGCTGCGCGAAGTGGCGGGCAAGGGAATCGCGGACGGCAATGTCGCGGAAAAGGTGAAGACGCAAAAGGCGATCATCCGCGATTGCCTGCACGGTGCCAATGGCCGTCAACCGGTTGAGGGCTGGGTGCCCAAATGGCTGCGTTTCCCGGCCAGCAGCTATACGGTCAGGCCATTTGCGACACTGGCGAAATGGAAGCAGGTCGAGCCGCTCATCAAAGACCTGCCGCTGCCGATAACGCAGATCGATCCTTACGCCATAGCAGCGGAATGACCGGCAAGGGGGCAGCGCATCGCTGCCCCCGATTTCGTTGCTGCGACCGCTGGAAAAATTGCCGCCCGCGCATCCTTCGGATTGCGCGCGGGCGGCATGTCTTTTGTCCGGCAGGGCTTTGCCCTATCGCCAGGGCACGGGGAGGGCCTATGCCGAAAAGTGAAGAATTCCGCATCGAACTGGAGCGTCAGATCGCGCGGGCCGAGGCACGCGGCCTTGCTTTTCTCGAAGTGATTTCCGGCGAACTGCATCGCAATGTCGGTGGCTATCCCGGCCCCGATCACCGCATGCCCGCCTGCTGTTCGGTGATGCGCGCGGCCATGCGCGGCGGCGATCAGATCGTCCATGCGCCGCCATCTGGGCAGGGCGCGACCTTGCGTATTCGCTACCAGCTTCCGCGCTAGGCGGTGAGTCCGCACGTGCCGTTCGCGCTGCCACTTGACGACCATCCCGGCGCTGCAGGTGCTTTCCGGCGTGGCATTGTCCGGGCGCCGGCCAGGACGGAATCCGAGTATTCGCGATCCATACGCACAGGTTTCAGGCTCATGTTCGGGAACAACCCGCGCAGGAAGGGTGGTGCCCTTCATGCTGTTTGGGCCGGACGCGACCCCGGCTGCCTCATCGACCTATGGGCGCGGGCCAAGGCCGCGCAACCGGGCTGGCCTGCCTATTTTCCCCGCCGCGTAAACGCGGCTCCTCGCGCCCGCTTCGCTCCAAAATAGCCCGGCCAGTCTGGTCCTTCGCTGCGCTGCGGCCCTTTGGGTGCGGCCCTTCTCCCGCGCCCATCACGGTCCCGGCATCGCCGGGGATCGGCTCCGGCGAACAGATGAAGGAGCATTCCATGTCCACTCTCGGTATCGTTTCCCGCAACCCCGAAACCAACGAAATGCGTGGGTCAATCGCGCTGCTCGGACGCCGCAATCCGGTCGGCATCGAGATCGTCCCCAACCCCGCCAAGGCGCATGAACGCCAGCCCGACTTCCGCATCTTCAGCGGCGCCAACGAGCTGGGCGCGGGCTGGGTCAAGACCTCGCGCGAGACCGGCAAGCCCTATATCTCGCTGCGCATCTTCCATCCGCAGATCGCGCAATGGCCGATCTACGCCAATCTCGGCCGCGCTGCCGGCCAGGACGATGACGATGTGCTGGCGGTGATCGTCAACGAAGCCGCCTGATCGCCCCGCGAGGCTCCGTGTCCCCACCGGCGCGGAGCCTTCGCTGTCCGGCGAGGGGGTCGAAAAGCGATGCACGCGGAATCGACCCTGCCGGGCGCTGCGCCGCGCCCGCATTTTCCTGCCTCATCGCGGGCGGTCCCGATCCGTCCGCCTGGGTTAGGAAAGGATCGCTTATATGGATGACGACGTTTTCGACCGGGCCGGAAAGGCCCGCAAGGGCAGCCCGTTTCTGAACGCCAAGCAGGCCGCACATTATCTCGGCATGCAGGCCAAGACGCTGGCCAATATGCGCTGGCGGGGCGAGGGGCCGCGCTACCGGCGGCATGGCGGCCGCGTCAATTATCATATCGACGACCTCGACGACTGGTCCCGCCGCACCCTCGCTGGTCTGCACTCCGGGGCTTCCGGAAAGGAGGCGGGCGATGCGTAAGCCGCGTGTATCCCGCCTGCCACGCCCCGCGCCTGCGCCCTTGCTCGAATGGGACCCGCCTCTCGCGCGCCAGCTGCGCGCCCGGCGCCGTCCGGTGCTGGCAGCGAGCATGATCGGCCTTGCCCTCCTGGGACTGGCGACTGTGCTCGATTTTGCCATCCGCCCCGCGCCGCGTCTGGTCTGGAACGCTTCGGCGAGCGCTCCGGTCGGGCTCTGGCGCATCGATCCCCATGCGCGGCTTCAGACCGGCGACATGGTGCTGGCAAGGACACCGCGCAGCGTCCGGACGATGGCCGCGAAGCGTCGCTACCTGCCTGCCAACGTGCCCCTGCTCAAGCGCATCGCGGCCGAAAGCGGCGATGACGTCTGTGCGTTGGGGCGCAATATTTTCATCAACGGCTCATGGGTTGCCGCTCGCCGCAGCGCAGACACACGGGGCCGTCCGCTCCCATGGTGGAACGGTTGCGAGCGGCTCCGTGGCGGCCGGGTTCTGCTGCTCATGGATGCGCCGGATTCCTTCGACGGGCGCTATTTTGGGCCGGTCGATGAGGATGCGCTGATCGGAAAGGCGAGGCCGCTATGGCTGCGCTGATCCACCTAGCCGCGCCGCTTATGGCGGTCCTCGTCATGCCGTGCGGCAGCCTGGCACAAACGCCGGAACCGGTCCTGGAAATCACTCCGGCAGTGGAGCGCTGGCGGCCGATCATTGCCGAAGCCTCGCAGCGTTTTGCCATACCGCAAGCCTGGATTGCCGCCGTCATGCAGGCGGAAAGTGCCGGACTGACGCATTGGAAGGGCCGCCCGATCACCAGTCCTGCAGGCGCGATGGGGCTGATGCAGCTTATGCCCGGCACCTGGGACGCGATGCGCCGCCGCCATGGTCTTGGCCCCGACCCACACGATCCGCGCGACAATATCATGGCCGGAACCGCCTATCTTCGCGCGATGTATGAGCGCTTCGGCTATCCCGGCCTGTTTGCGGCCTATAATGCAGGCCCCGGCCGTTATGCCGAGCATTTGCGTTCGCGAAGGTCGCTTCCGGGCGAGACGCGGGCCTATATCGCGCAGCTTGCAAGGAGTCCTGCAACGCCGGAAATGCCGCCTGCCATGCTGTCGGGAACGCGGTTGTTTTTTGCTATGGAAGGGGCGGGAAAGACAATTGAATCTTCGCCTACGCCGCCCGCTTCGGAACCGGCCAACCCGATTTTCGTGCCTCTGAACATGTCCTGGGAGCACCGAAAGTGAGCGCGTGGCCATGCGGGGAGGGAGTGATATCCGCTCGAACCTGCCCAGTATCCGGCAGGGAGCAGACCGCCTCAAGGACGACGGTTCCCCCAATTTTGCTGACGCAAAATCGGCTCCCCCATCGCCGCTCGCGCGGCCGCTCCGCGGTCCCTGACCCGGCCTGCTCCCTGCCGGAAACCGCCCCTGTCTTTACGAGATCAGGAGGCGATCATGGAACTTCAGCAGCATATCGAAGAGCTTCGGGCCGAACTTGCGTGGAACGACGATCCTGCGGAGATCGCGCAGATCAAGGCCGAACTGGAGGCCGCCCTGAGGGAGCTGGAGCAGCATCCGAATGGCCTCTGATCGGAGCTCGGGAACAGCGCGGTTCAGCGTCGTTCCCATCTCGGTCGATGGTTGGCTGTGGTGACGGGGAAGGGTGGAGGAGCGCGAGGTCAGGGGAAGGGGGCGTAAGGCAAGATGAAAGAAATGGCGCCATGCCTTGCGGCCTTCTCGCCATAACCCCTTGTCTGCACGTCCTTTTTTTGGTGCTCGGCGATGGCGCTATCGAGCAAGCCATGGCGCCATGTGTCGCTGAAACCCACGGATTACTGCGCTTTTATATGGCGCCATCCGGGCTGATCGCGGATTTCTGCCATGTCGCATGACGATGAGATCGAACCGCGTCTTGGCAAGCCGCGCAGCACGCCGATCCGGCGCGGCCGCAGCTATATGAGCCAGGTGCTCAAGGCCGCCAGTCTCGCAGGCGGGATCAAGGCCGCCGGTGGACGGCGAGCGGCCTTCCACGGCAATCGCTCCGGGGTGGGTGTCGGCGTGGGCCGGGTGCTCGCATCGCGCGATCGGTTCGCGGCCTTCCGTCAGCGCCGCGTGATGGTCAAATCGCGCATCGTCCGGCTCGACCGGGCGAGGGGGATGGACGCTGCCCGTGCGCATCTGCGCTATATCCAGCGCGACGGCGTTACCCGCGAGGGCGCACCCGGGCAGCTCTATTCCGCCGAGCAGGACAAGGCCGACGGCAGGAGCTTCCTCGACCGGCAGGCCGGTGACCGCCATCAGTTCCGCTTCATCGTGTCTCCTGAGGACGGCCAGAATTATGACGATCTGCGTGCGCTTACACGCCGCCTGATGGCGCAAATGGAACAGGACCTCGGGACCAGCCTCGATTGGGTCGCGGTCGATCATTTCAACACCGGTCATCCCCACACCCATGTCATCATGCGCGGCAAGGACGAGCGAGGCCATGACCTCGTCATTGCGCGCGAATATCTGACGGTCGGTATGCGTGAGCGCGCGGCTGAACTTGTCTCGCTCGATCTCGGCCCGCGAAGCGATCTCGAAATCGCCGACCGGCTGCAGAAAGAAGTCGGTCAGGAACGGCTGACAGGCATCGATCGCCAGTTGCTGCGCGGCATGGACCCGGACCGGGTAGTGGAGGCAAGCGACCGCGATCCCTTCCAGCCAAGCGACCGCGATCCCTTCCAGCAAGGTTTGCGGGCGGGAAGGCTGCAGGCGCTTGGGCGGCTTGGATTGGCCGAGGAAATTGCACCGGGCAGCTGGCGGCTCGCCGACGGGATGGACGAGACATTGCGCCGCATGGGCGAGCGTGGCGACATCATCCGCACGATGCAGCGCGCTTTTACCGAGCATGGACTGGAACGCGCGGCGGTCGACTATGCCATTGCCGATCCGATTTCCATGACGCCGATTGTCGGACGGGTGGTCGAGCGGGGGCTGTCCGACGAGATGAACGACCGTCACTATCTGATCGTCGATGCGAGCGATGGACGCAGCCATTATGTCGATATCGGGAAGGGTAATGCCACAGAAGCAATCCCTACTGGCGCAGTGGTGCGGATCGAGACCAAATCGACGCCCGCTCGCATGGTGGATCGCACCGTAGCGGAGATCGCCGCGGCCCATGGCGGGCGCTACTCGGTCGACATCCATTTGCGGCACGATCCCAATGCCTCGCAAACTTTCGCCGAAACCCATGTCCGGCGCCTGGAAGCCATGCGCAATGCGATGGGGAATCTGGAGCGTGAGGGCGACGGTACCTGGATCATCGCTGCCGACCATATCGAGCGGGCGGCCGCGTTCGAGGCGCAGCGGGCGAGGGCCGCACCCGTAGTCGTCAATACCCTGTCATCATTGCCGCTCGATCGACAGGTGGGCAGCGACGGCGCGACCTGGCTCGACCGGCAACTGGTCGGTGCCGAAACCTGCCCGTTGCGCGATGCCGGATTTGGACGAGATGTGCGAGAGGCGCTGGATCGCCGGCGGCAATGGCTGATTGCCGAGGGGCTGGCGCAGGAAGAGCAGGGCCGTCTAATCTTCCGGGCGAATTTGCTGGAGATGCTTCGCCGGCGGGAATTGAACCATGTGGCAGGCCAACTCTCCGATGAGCTTGGATTGCGCTATACCGAGGCCAGATCGGGAGAACGGATTGAGGGCGTCTATCGTCGGCCCATCGAACTCGCCTCGGGGCGCTTTGCGCTGATCGAAAAGACACGCGAGTTTACCCTTGTGCCATGGCGTCCCGTTCTTGATCGCCATGTCGAAAAACAGGTCGCCGGCATCATCCGGGGGGACAGTATCAACTGGACGATCGGACGCCAGCGAGCGGGGCCGTCGGTTTCGTGAAAGGGATGGCGGACATGTCGGACAATCCGGTTAGTCCGCTTCACGGCTACAAAACAAGATAGCAGACATTCGCGTGTGCCGGCGTCGGCTCTGGCACCTACTCTTGTCTGACTCTCAGCAGCTAACATTCACTGACCAAGTGCAGATCGTCCACCACTTTAGCTCCACAACACACACCATAAGGCAGAGGGGCCATGGATGACTGTTCTAGGGTCAGGACCCATTGATGTGAGAGGCGCGATCTGATTCATGCTCCGGGAGGAGACTGGGCATGAGCGACCTGTACTGGCTGACGGATGAGCAGATGGCGCGGCTGCGGCCGTATTTCCCCAAGAGCCACGGCAAGCCGCGGGTTGATGATCGACGGGTGCTAAGCGGCATCGTCTTCGTCAATCGCAACGGGCTGCGATGGCGCGATGCGCCGAAGGACTATGGTCCGCACAAGACGCTCTATAATCGCTGGAAGCGCTGGGGCGAGATGGGCGTTTTCGTTCGCATGATGGAGGGGCTGGCTGCCGCTGGTGCCGAGCCGAAGACCGTCATGATCGACGCGACCTACCTGAAGTCGCACCGCACGGCATCGAGCCTGCGGGTAAAAAAGGGGATCTCGGGCGCCTGATCGGCCGCACCAAAGGCGGCATGAACACGAAGCTTCATGCTGTCGCCGATGCAAACGGTCGCCCGCTCAGCTTCTTCATGACCGCTGGGCAGGTCAGCGATTACACCGGCGCAGCGGCGCTGCTGGACGATCTGCCGAAGGCGCAGTGGCTGCTCGGCGATCGCGGCTACGACGCCGACTGGTTCAGAGATGCCCTGCAAGCCAAGGGCATCGAACCTTGCATTCCAGGTCGTAAATCTCGGCTCGAGCCCATCAGGTACGACAAGCGCCGGTAGAGGCGCCGCAGCCGCATCGAGATCATGTTCGGGCGCCTGAAGGACTGGCGCCGCGTCGCCACCCGCTACGACCGGTGTCCAACGGTTTTCTTCTCCGCCGTCGCCCTCGCAGCTACCGTCATCTTCTGGCTATGACCAATGAGATGGGGTGGTTGCCGCCCTCCCTGACGGCATCAAGATGTGCCAGCGTAGTTTTGGTTCAAGCTACGAACGGAAAGGACGGCAACCATGAGTATCAATACGATGATTGGTGTGGATCTGGCAAAGTCTGTTTTCCAGGTTCACGGGGCGTCGATGAATGGCGAGATGCGGTTTCAACGCAAGCTGTCGCGGCAAGCTTTTTCCACGTTCATGGTCCAACAGCCAGCCGCCGCGGTCGTATTGGAGGCTTGCGGTAGCGCTCATTACTGGGCGCGTGTGCTGAGCGCATTTGGTCACGAAGTCAGGCTGATCGCGCCTCGCTACGTGCGCCCATTTGTGAAGCGCCAGAAGAACGACGCAGCCGATGCCGAGGCGATTGTGGTGGCGGCCCAGCGGCCCGAGATGCGCTTTGTTGAACCCAAGAGCGAGGCTCAGCAGAGCGCTGCGATCCTGTATCGATCACGCCAGCGCCTTGTGCGTCAGCGGACCGAGACGGTGAACGCCTTGCGGGCAGCTTTGTATGAGTTCGGGCACGTTATCCCTCAAGGCATCCGGCACGTCGGTCGCATCCGCGCGATCCTGGAGGCGCCCAACAGCGACCTACCGGCATTGATGTGCGAGGAGTGCCTCGCGATGCTCGAGCAGCTTGCTGTACTCAACGGCTGGATTGATGCGAAGACCGCAAGGATCAAGGAACTCGCAGCCGCCACGCCAGTATCGAAGCGATTGCAGACCATGCCCGGCATCGGCCCGCTGGTGGCGATGGCAGTGGAGACCTTTGCGCCTGACATGACGAGCTTTAACAATGGACGCGACTTTGCCGCCTGGCTTGGATTGGTACCGCGACAGTTTTCATCAGGTGGCAAGGAACGGCTCGGGCGGGTCACCAAGGCCGGCCAGGCCGACATCCGGCAGATGCTGATCATTGGTGCCATGTCGCGATTGAACTGGATGGGACGCAAGGCGATCCCGGAAAGCTCATGGTTGGCGCGCATGATGGCCCGTAAGCCGCGCATGCTGGTAGCCATCGCACTGGCCAACAAGATGGCGCGTCAGATCTGGGCCATGCTGACAAAGAACGAGGACTACAAGAATCCGATGCCGGTCATGGCTGCCTGATATCAGGCTTCCCAGACAGGCTGGACGAAAGGGGTGTGAGAAGGCGACGACCCGAATGGGCAGAATGATCGAACAGATCTGGATCAGGAAAACCAGTTCAGGACTCTGAGTGATAAAGCTCGCCAATGAGATTTGGACCTGATCCGCGGATCACCATACCGGCCAGCGGCCATTTGAAAGCGCCGCAATCTAGGCCTGACAGAAGACCGCACTCGATCACCAGCTCAAAAGGTCAGAAACCCTCTTGCACCACGGGCGGCAACCACAGAAGTCCTGAGCCTAGTGAAACTTGTCGTCACCTTTCAATAACCGAACACACCCACAAATCTGCTCCAAATCTTGTGGGCTTTTGTGCGCTCCTTCAGACTCTTACAGGATCCTCAAGCTCCTGGTGGCGGGCAAGCTAGCTTCTGCACCCAACCTTGGATGAAGCGCTTGAAGTTCCACCCCGATAGTTGTCGGCTTTCACAAGGGATAGGTCAACCTCACCATATGTGGTGGCGCAATTCGACCATGGTCGGCTAGACCTTACTGATGGCGACAGCAAACCCGGTCAGGGCAAGCCGCGACGGCGATCAGTTTCACTACTATTGGGCAGCACGGCGGTGTCTCGGTCTCCTTGCGCCTGACGCTCAACTCGTTGCTATATCGATCGAAGGCCCGGCCGTTCAGGATGGCGATCAGTTCGAGGAGGGCATCTCCTCGATCGACGTTGCCGAGTATCGCGGCGACGTTGATCCGTCGAAGGCGACCGAGGTCCGATACATTCAGCTCAAGCATTCGACACTTCGCATGGAGATGGAGTGGGTCGCCAGCGACTTGACCGACACGCTGCAAAACTTCGGCAGGCGATACTTGCAGCTCGTCGGGAGGTATGGAGCGGAAGACGTCGCCGCGCGGTTCGCCTTTGAGTTCGTCACGAACAGGCCCTTCGCCGATTCGCTTGTCTCGGGGCTCGAACAGCTTCGGTCGGGTGAGGCCACGCCTCTGGCGCGGGCGGCTGCGCACGCGACGCGCCTGCCGGAGGAAGTCGCGCCCACATTCGCTAGGCTGCTGACCCTTACGGGCCGGGTGGAGCATCTGGCGGCGCAAGAAAGTCTGCTTCACGACGACGTGTCGGGCTATCTCCCGGAGGCAGATCGCGACGCTCCGCTCCAAATGAAGGACCTCGTGGCGCAGCGAGCGACAACGAAGTTCGAGCATCGTCCCGAGATCACGCGCCTCGACGTCCTAAAGTCTCTCGGCGTCGACATGCGGGATCTCTACCCGGCACCACCGCGCATAGAGGCGCCGGACCGCATCGTCCGGCGACGGCAGCTGGAAGATCTCGCCGCCCGCATCGTCACCGGGGGATGTGTAAGCATAGTCAGCGCGGATGCCGGCGTCGGAAAGACGGTGCTGTCGACCCAGCTCGGTGATCTGCTTCCCGAGGGTAGCCAGACTTTGGTCTACGACTGCTTCGGGAACGGCTCCTACCGCGGTGCGAGCGAATACCGCCACCGCTGCCGTGACGGCCTTGTCCAGCTCGCCAACGAACTGGCGGGGCTCTCCCTCTGCAATCCGCTGATCCCGACCAGTAAGGCCGATCCGCCCGCATATGTGCGGGCATTCATGGCGAGGGTGGAGTCGGCCGCGGCCACGCTCCGCCAGAGCGCCCCGGACGCGGTGCTGTGCCTGGTAATCGATGCCGCCGACAACGCAGAGATGGCGGCCAGGGAGATACACGATCCGCCGAGCTTCCCTCGATTGCTGCTGCGCGAGACGAACTGGCCGTCCAATGTCCGGGTGGTCCTAACCGCAAGACCGCACCGGGTTTCCAAGCTCGACCCGCCCAGATCGATCGAGCCCATGCCGCTCGAACCATTCAACGAGGCGGAATCAGCAAAGCACCTGCGCGGCTTCTTTTCGGACGCTACCGATCAGGACGCGATAGAGTTCCATCGCCAGACGTCCAGGAACCCCCGCGTCCAAGCCACCGCCCTGGCACAAGGGGGCTCGCTTCACGACGTGCTCCTTAGCCTCGCAGGTGAGCCGCGCACTGTGGAGACCTTGATCGGCGACCTGCTGCAATCCGCGATCAATCGGGTGCTCGCCGACACGCCGACGGCCGACCATGATCAGGTGAGAGCCGTCTGCTCCGCATTGGCGACCCTCAGACCCTTCGTGCCGCTGAGGGTCGTGGCGAACGTGGCGGCGGTGCAGATCGAGTTGGTGCGCAGCCTCGCCCACGATCTCCAACGTCCCCTCGTCGTGCGCGAGGACGCGATACAGTTCCGGGACGAGCCGACCGAGACCTGGTTCCGCGATGTCTTCAAGCCAACCGGCGCGGAGTTGAATGTGTTCATCGAGCGCCTCATGCCTCTGGCAGGCGAGAGCGCTTATGTCGCAGCCGGGATACCGCAATTGCTCCTTGAGGCTGGCCGCTTCGAGGAGCTGGTGAAGCTGGCGCTCTCGGACGATGCGTTGCCGCTGGAACCGGCCATGGCGCGAAGGGACGTTGCCCTTCAGCGCCTACAGTTCGCGCTCAAGGCGGCGATCAGGGACAAGCGTTATCTCGAGGCGACCATGCTCGGGCTCAAGGCTGGCGGTGAGACCGCCGCCGACGTCCGGCAGCAGAAGCTGATCTCGGCGAACACCGATCTCGGCGCGCGCTTCCTTGAGCCGGATCAGATGATCGAGCAGGTCTCGCGCCGGCTAATCACAGGAGGCGATTGGGTCGGATCCGAGCACGCATACGAGGCCGCTTTCCTTTCTGGTTCCCCCGATCTCGCCGGTGAGGCGCGCAGCAGGCTGCGCGTTGCTGACGAGTGGTTGATGCACTGGGCTACGCGCCCGCCCACCGCTGGTTCGAAACGCGGCAATGTCACCAAGGCTGATGCTGCGGAAATGGCGTTGGCCGTGATCCGGCTCGACGGCGCTGAGAGCTGCGCGAAGTATCTGAGGCGCTGGAAGAGGCGTGAGCGGTCCTACGAAGCGGGAAGCATCCTCGTGGCCCGGCTTATAGATTCCGGGGACTTTGACCTGATCGGCGGCCTCGCGATCGCAGCCGGCAACGATCTCGGCCTGCTGCTTGCCATCACGTCGAAGCTCGCATCGGTCGGACGCCTTCCGCCGAAGCCCGCGGTCGAGCGGATGACGCGTCTCGTGACCAGCCGCCACGTGCGGATCAGGGAGCCGTCGGGCATCGATGGCGAGATGGTCGTGCTCGCCGCGGTGACCGACGTCGTGGTCGCCGCCGCCCGGATGCGGGTGGCGCCGAAGCGTCTGCTTGTGCGCACCCTCACACGCTACATCCCGACGATGAGGACCTCCATGCTCGGAGGACGATCAGCATCGTATCTGAATCGGCGCGGCATCTACATGGCGGCGCAGTGCATCCGGGCCGCGCTGCGCAACGAGACGATGACGTTGGATCGGCTCAGACCCCGCGAGCCGAAACCGGTGCAGGAGAAGCTAGGCAACTCCGCTCGGCGGCGACGCTCCCGTTACACGCATTCCGGCGAGACGGCGGAATTCACCGAGCAGGTTGGCGGCCTGCTTCCGTGGCACCAGCTCGCGGCGGAGGCACGGTTGGGCGGGATCGCGCCCCGTGACATCAATGCCCGGATCGAAGCGGCGAAGGCTGCGTCCACGACCGCCGGCCCGAGGACCTACAACGAGGATCGCCCGATCCAGGACGAGATCGCGATGCTCTGGTCCGGGGTGGCCCTCGGCGCCCCGGACCCGAGACCGCAATTGGAGCGGTTCGAGGAATGGCGGCAAGGTCTCACGAAGCCGCTGTTCATACCGACGCTCATCGCCATCGCGCGTCGGGCCGGGCGCACCGCAGACTGCGCCAAGACCTGTCTCGATCTCGCCAGGGCAGCCTACGCCATCATGGCGGCAGAGCGCGAGGACGCGAGCGGCATAGCCGACGTCTACGTGGATGCGTGCCGGGTCGTCCTCCTCGTTAGCCCGACGGAGGCTGCCGAATTCTTTGAGCAGGCGATCGAGGTCTCCGGCAAGATCGGAGAGGAAAACCTCTCGCGCTGGCAGGCGCTCGCCAATCTGGCAGAGGCGACGGGTGCCGACACGGTCGACCGGCCCGAGCTCGCCTACCGCTTCTCGCGGGTGGCGGAACTCGTCGTCGCCTACAGCACGAGTTTCTCGTGGGACTATGCGCTCGAGAGCATGGCGGCGTTGTCGCCCTCTTCGGCTCCGACGATCGCAAGTCGCTGGATCGACCGCAAGTTCGCCGACCGGGAGGAGACGCTCGGTTGGCTGGCCGCCGCATTAGTCGCCAGGAAGGCGATCGACCCGCGCGACGCCATCGCGTTGCTGCCCTTTGAGGGGCGTTGGACCGGCATCGTCATGCTAAAGCGTGCGCTCGAGGCGTCCTCGGATGCTGGCGAGCGCGACGCCATCGCCACGCACTTCATCCGATACGCACGTCACCGCCACCACGATGCCGAGGACTGGCTGCGGGTGGGTCGGCTCCTCGATCAGTTCGGCGTGGATTCCAGCGACGCCGCAGAGCTCGCTAGGTGCGTCGCTCGCGTTGCGCGTGAGCAGACGAGCAGGCGACCGTCGCGTCGGAAACGCGACTGGAAGCTGAAAAGGCAGAGAGCGGACTGGGACGCGATCTTCCGCGACGTTCATTTGAATGTCCCCGGCGGCGTTGCGGATGCGCTGGCGCGATACCGCTCTAGCGAGCCGCCATGGGCCCATGACGAGTTCTACGCCGAGGCCATTTCGAGAGTTCAGATCGGACAGGAGGCCGACTTCCTCAAGGCCATCGACGCGACCGACACCCTCGGAATCCTTGATGGCGAGTATCTCCTCAAGAGCATGCCCGACGACTGGCTCGGCAGTCTGGCCGTGAAGCGCGCCACGAGGAACCTGCTGCTAAACCTGGCTCGTCGCGAATGCACGAGGATCACCACGAGCCGGAGCTACCAGCCGTTTCCATTCGACCTGATCGGCAAGTTCGACCTTTCCCGGGAAGAGGTGGTCAAGACGGCGGTCACCGCGATGGGGGACACGGCGCTTCCCGTTCGGCACGAGGATCTGTTCGATCTCGCAGGGCTGCTATCGACGATGATCACCCCCGCTGAGGCCGCCGAGGCTCTTGGCTACGGCCTCGGACTGCTCGAGCCGTTGCTGCTCGACGGCGACGACGGACCATGGAGGGCAGAGCTCAAGCCTCCGCCGACCGTCCCCGAGGCGATCGCGGGGTTGGTCTGGGCGGCGCTCGCATCGCCGTGGGCCGAGCGCAGGTGGGAGGCCGCCCACGCGGTTCGGGCACTTTGCGCTCTCGGTCGTGGGGCCGTGCTCGAAGCGTTGGCCGATCTTGCGGACGCAGGAGGCGGCGGAGCCTTCGCAGCTCCGCAGCTACACTTCTATACGTTGAATGCCCGACTGTGGCTCGTGATAGCCCTCTCACGTGCGGCGCACGACCATGCGGGATCGGTGGCGCGGTTCCTTCCACTTCTAGAGGTGGTAGGTCGACGCTCCGAATCACATGTCCTCATCCGCGAGTTCGCGGCACGGACGCTCCTGTCACTGCACGCGCGAGGCCTCGCGGATCTCGACGCCGTCCGGCAGGATGAGCTCACCACCATCAATCAGTCGAAGCTACCTGGGATCGAGCGCGTGGTGGGCCGGTCGAGAGCTAGGATACGCTCCAGCGCAGATAACCAAGGTTTCCGCCTCGCCCACGACTTCGACCAATATTGGGCCGCGTCGCTCGCGGATGTCTTCGGCCTTTCCAATGACGTCGTCGAGAAGGCTGTGGCCGGGGTCATCGGCCAGCTGTTCGGACCGGAGGAGACAGGACATCACGAGCGGGACGTCCGGATGATGCGGCGGCAGTTCGATAACGACCACTACCTCCGTCTCTCCAGCTACTGGCCGAAAGTCGACGACCTCAAATTCTACCAGTCCGCGCACGCACTGATGATTGTCGCAGGGCAGCTCCTCGACGTTCAACCGCTAGAGATGCGGGAGGGAGTATCCGACCGGTTCGACGAATGGCTCAACCGGCATCGCCTCAGCCTGCGCGGCGACCGATGGCTTTCGGACCGGCGGGACGACAAGCCGGCGGGTCTCTGGCTGGAGCTGCCAATGCAAGGGCCTTCGGACCGGCTAGGCGCTGCCGATCTGGAGCGCCTCATCATGCCGCCAGGGGGCAGGATCGTCGCCTCCGCCGACTGGGAGACCCACCGGGGATTTATCCAGCAACGCGTCGATGTCATCAGTGTCCTGGTGTCGGCGGATCGTTCCGGAGATCTTGCCCGGGCGCTCCAGAGCGCTACGAATCATGACGACTACAGGCTGCCGACCTCGGAGGGCGACGAGGGCGAGATCAACCGCGACGACTGGACGCTGCGCGGCGTGATGCGGGACGATGAGAGTGAAAGGCACCTCGATCGCTACGATCCCTGGGCTGCGGGGCTTAGGGCGAGGATACCCGCACCGGGCTCGTCGGTGCTCACCGCTATCGGCGCGACCGGTGATCCCATGGATCGCTTCTGGCACGATTCCCGTGGTTCGATGAAGCTGCGCGCTGAGGTCTGGAGCGACGGCGAGGAAGGCGATCGCGACCTCGTCCACGACCGAGGTCAGCGGCTTCTGGCCACCAGAGGTGCGCTGGACCGGCTGATGAAGGTTACCGGCACGCACCTGTTGCTGGAGATCAGGCTCCGCATGGACCGGGTCGAGACCCGGCATAGTCGATACTCGGAGAAGGAGAAGATGGATGCCATCAACGCCACGAGATATGTCGTCCTCCGCCCGGGACGCCAACCCGAGTTCCCACCAGTCGGTGCTCGAACTCGGCGAGGCGCTCGTTCGAGAGCTCGATCTTGAGCAATCAAACGACATCCTGGGGCGCTGGATGGCGCATCACCTAGCCAGCCTGATCACGGCGGCGCGCAAGGCACCGGCGGAGCGGAAGGTCGAATGCGAGGAACGCTGCCGCGCGGCCGTCCTTGATGTTTGGAGGCATCGCAATTGCCTGCCCGAGGGACGTCGACCCTTTGAACCCTTCGAAGGCGTCATCGACACGCTCGCGGCATTGGATCCAGACGTGGAGCGACCATTCTACCATCGCGCCATCCTGCAATTCGAGGATTTCGACGACTTCGACGTGCCGGGCGTCCTTGCGGCGCGAAAGCCGGACTATCTTGAGAAGGCGCGTCGCTTCGATACAACCGCGCGCGCAGTCATCGGTCACCTGATCGCGCTCGCCGTTGACGCCGCACCCGACAAGGCTCAGGAATGGGTGCGGCTCGCCACGGAAGCGAAGCTCGACGCACCGGACGTGGCACTGATAGTCCGGTTGGTGCGTGCGAGGGAGAGGATTGACCCGAAGTGCCAGAACGCCTCCGACCTTGTAACGCGGCCGCTACGGTCTCGTCTTGATGAGCTGGATCAGTTTCTTGACTGTGCCAGGGAGATTCGTGCCGACTTGGCTGATCGGTTGGCTCGCGCGGAGGCCGAGATCAGTTCTCCGGGATCGACATTATGATTGAGTCCACACTGCCCAGCGTTGGCGTACACCCTTTAGAGTTAGCTCACGCAAACAAAGTTGTCTTGGAGGGCGTCGAAGTCGGACACGATATCGAAATATACTGCAGCTTCGCGCTGAAACTGCATGGGCACTAGTGCCGAAGTCACCAGGCACGATCTCAGTTTAATCGCCCCTTGCGAAATGCCGGTAGCGATCGCCAACTGTGGCAGCTTGCCGCGCAAGATCTCGACGCGATCCAAATGCCGGCGCGTCGGCCCACGCTTCCCATTCCGTTCGATGTGATCGGGACCAAATTCCACCAGGCGCTCCGCAATCTCACCGACCGTCTTGTCCGCAAGAAGCCGCTTACATTCGATAATAAACACATCCCCAGTCGTTGAATTCCAAGCCAACGTATCAACATCGCCGTCCTTCGCCACGCCGCCAAGGCGCGTCATGAGGAACTCTGCTTCAGCCTGGAGACCGAGTTCCTTCAGTTGGTCAGCAACCTTGTGATTGAAGGCATGCCCAAGACGGTCGATTGCACCGCCTACCCATGAGCGCATCTCCTTCGACCGGAAATATGAATCAGAGAGCCGAGCATTGTAGGCTCTGAGCGCATAATCCACTCCATGCTGAGCGATTATAGGGGATACCATGCATAGAGGATCATCCTCGGTCGTCAGCTGAACTATTGGTCGGGAAAGTAGGCTGAGACGGCGCGCGAAGCGCCAAGGAAACCAATCCTTAGCACTGGCTCCATCAGGCTTGGGATCATCCCATCTAGTTCGGGGCACAAGGCACCAAGCATCAAGCAAAGCCTCTGCTGCTAACGCATCGACGCCGTCCAGAGCTACAAGATCCGATTTGAGTTCGGAGCGCCGGACAGTCACCTTGCCATTTCCGCTGGCCACGGCTCGCTCGCCAAGGCTGGACACGAAATCGACCATTCGTATGGGCGTCACTCCATACTCAGCGACGAACGCAGCATCAAATTCAGGATTGCTTTGACGCTCATATTCAGCGTCGTCGATCAGCTCCGGGACGTCATAGAAGGTGTCGTATCCCTCAGCCGCCGCGTCGAATTGGTCGGTCGAAAGCGCAACCATGAAGGGTTCATGGACGCGATTGGCAAACTCGTCCTCGAAGCGCAAAACCCCACTGGGCTTCACTTCGACCCGTTCGGAGAAGCCATGGTGAATCTCGTCGCTGCGAGACGCCACTCCGCATAGAAGCGCAATCATTGCCACGACGTAATCAAAGTCGTCCAGCGAGCATTCTCGTCCACCAGTCTCAGGCGAAGCGCATACCGCCATTTCAACGGCGACCCGACAGCACAGAGCGACCTGCGCTCGATCGCTCTCAAGTTTCACCGCAACGCGCATTGCTTCGTCGCGCTGATGAAGGCGAAGGACCGCCGCCGCGGTGTGACGCCACGTGGCTCGGTCTCGATCGATTGCGTTGTGATTGTCGATGCATTTCTCGACGATTGAGGCTCGATCCAGCAGCTCTAACCGCTCCCGGATCTCGCCCCAAAGCGTCTCGACAGCTTTGCCTAGAAGTTCACGAGCTGCCTTCTTGTCAGCGATGATCCCGGCTGTTCCTGCTGGTACCCCACTGCGTTGAGCAAGACCGATGTCGACCCATGCTCGAACCTCGGGCTGCAGCATTCGCCCGCGGGGGAGGTCCGCAGTTGCCAGAATGAAATCTGCAGCTGTTCTGGGCGTGAAAACATGGAGGTGCCTGGATATCGTATCTACCAAAATCGAGGAGGCGATCTCCTCGGCTAAGGTGCCGCCCGAACAACCAGCCAGCAGCAAGGCGCCCTCTGATATGGCCTCAATCATCCATCTATCACCAATGTTATCCGGACGTCCAAAAGCGCGGAGGTAGTCGAGCGGGCAATCGATTCGGATGGTAGCGCCATCCACGCTCACCGACGGACGCACCAATTCCTGTCCCTCCTCAATGAGAGCGGGCGTAAGATCGATGCCTTCCGGAAAAACCAACTCTATGCCGATAAAGATCGGAAGGTCCTCGGCAACCGCAGCAACACGTGGTGCGATCATGACCGTCCAATTCTTGGCCATGTCCCAGACGCGAAAAGACAACGAGCTAACTGAGTCTGGTTGGGGATCAGCGACCGTAATCCACCACGTTCGATGATCGATTTCGATTGCCGCTGCTGGCCGACTCTCCGCGGCGTCAGCAACGCTCACATACAAAGGCTCCGCTGCCAAATCAGCGAAGTACATCTCTGTCGATGCTCTTCGGACCTCGACATAACTGTTTCGCGTTGAAACACGAGCACCATGATGATCGAGAGATTGTCGGACCCCAGTCCTGACCGATGTCAGATAGTCGGTGCCGAGATTTATCGTGGTGCGGCCTGGCGTCGCGTCCTCAGGCAGGAGCTCGAAATCATTGCTCTTCGCGAAGCCATAAAGATTCAAGAAACCGTTGGGGTTGAAGATACCCGTTCGGCTGGCCAGCATCTGCTGCTCCTGATCGAGCAGGCGATACATCTGAAGCGCTGAGGTGTTCGAATCCTCGCCAAACAGCTCAAAATCCTCACAACCGAAAGCTACGAACTTCCATTTTGGAGGCAATCGACCCGGATCAGCTAAGAAGCCGCGGCCGAGGCCGCCAAACACGACTATCGTCATGCCCATCCGAAAGTCCGGCCGCCCTTCTATCGCCGCCACTCCAGCCGCAGCCAGACGGCGCACTTCAGTCGACACATCATTGATCGATCGGAAACCATCAGCAACAATCGCGTCGACCTGGTCCTGGACGAAGATCAGATGGGCGTACGCGCCAATGTCAAAGCGGCACGTCATCTCGATGCAGTCTGAGTCCTCATCGGCATTCGGACCATCTATATGCTCCAGATCCAATCCGATCCTCGCGCTCATGACGTTATTGCCGAACTGGTAATCCGTCATATGCTCTTGAAAAGCAGCGCCAGCGCCATTCCTAAGCGCCATTTCCATTGCCCGACGGCGTACCGCCGCACCGATCGCCGTCGGAAGCACAACGACATAATCGTCGCCATCCTTTACGACCGGGCGAGCTTCAAGCGAGTTCCAGCTTATCGCTTCATCTCGTAACCTTGAACTATGCGCTGGGTCGAAAATGAATGGATTCAGATCAAAGGGCTGCACTCCGATATCTGCGAGATCGGCTGTGCTGAAGCGTACTCGACCAGCAAGCGCCTCGATATGACGTGCAGGGAACTGGATTCGATTGAAGCGCTCTCCGCCTCCGTTCGTGTACCTGCTCAACCCACTCCGTTTCGCGATCGCGGTGCTCAACCGCAGAAGTGCATATGATTGCCTAAGGCAATGATCGGCCCACTTATGGCCATTCCTGACACATCCCGTGACCGCATAGAGCACGGCTTGCACATAGCCAGCGTTGGCTTCCCAGATGCCCTCAAACAGCAATGAATTGCCATCGCCTGACACGATATTGGCGATGAATACATCTTCCGGCGGGTCTTCCTGACGTCCGACGGAATCTCCTCGAAGAATTTCGTTCAACCATTCGCGCATTTGCGCGGCGGTCGGCTTCAATCTTCCGTTCGATCGCAGCGCAACGAGGTGGAGCAAAACTTCCAATCTGACCGTGTTAGCATGCAGATTGGGATCCGTGAGAAGCCCGCTCAATAAGCCTAGGGTGTTGGCTTTGTTGAATTTTTCCAAGCGCGACGCCAGCTTGGCAAGCCGCGTCTCAATCGGTCCTATCGCCATGGCATCATTTGCCGCCATCATTGCTTCGAGCATCATCAGTTGCACCGCTATCCACGCGAACCGGGCGTGGCGTGCCAAACGGTGACAACGACGGCCTGATCTGATGTCCGATATTTGGCGCCTGATGGCATTTTAGGCAAACCCAGATTAGATATCTTTGCGTGTCAGTCATTCATAGGATGTTTGTGATTGGCTAAATCAAAGAATACAGTCCATCTGTAACTCCGGGACTAGGACGGGTGACGGGCATGGCTAATCCAGTAGGTATCCTTGCTTACGGCTCGCTCCTTTCTGACCCGGGCGAAGAGATTGCCGCGCGCCAGGTCGGAACTATCGATGACGTTGAAACTCCTTTCCCGATTGAGTTCGCAAGGTCCAGCGACAGTCGTGGCGGCGCTCCGACGTTGATTCCCGTTGAGAACGGCGGTGCGAAGGTTCGCGGACGTATTATCCTGGTGGATGCCTCGACTGAAGAGGCGATGGACATTCTCTATCGGCGGGAAATCCATCAAGTAGGCTCAGGAAAGGCATACAAAGAGCCAAAGCCAGATCAAACGAACAGGGTGCGCGTAAAAATCCTACCACACTTTTATGGCGTTGAGACTCTCTACGCTGATCTTCGTTCGAACATTACCACGGTCACCGCTGAGGTGCTTGCTCGACTGGCAATTGAAAGCGTTGCGCGCGCTGAGACTGGCAAGGATGGAATAACCTACTTGATCGCCGCAAAAGCGCATGGAATTCGGACGGCGCTGTTCGATGCCTATGAGAAGGAAGTCCTGCGTATAACGGAAGCCGCATCTCTAGATGGCGCATTGCAGAGACTCCGATCGTAGTGAGCAACCGGAAAGGGAGTTTAGCGGCGCACGGATAGAAGGAAAGCATGGCAGCAGCGGCAACAGCAACCGAATCTAATGGAGTATGTGCATTTTGTGATACGCAAGCACGCCTGCACGAAAGCCATGTTCTGCCGGCATTCGTCTACCGCTGGCTGCGCGGCCGCTCGGGCAAAGGGCATATCCGGCAGACTGACAATCCCAACCGTCGAGTCCAGGACGGCTTGAAACTGCCTTGGCTTTGCGGGGACTGTGAGGCGCAGTTCAGCCGCTACGAGACGGCATTCGCGACGAAGGTGTTCCATCCCTGGCATGCGGGAACATATCGGATTCCCTACGGCGATTGGTTGCTGAAGTTCTGCGTGTCGGTATCGTGGCGGGTGCTGCGCTTCGCGCGTGGGCGTAACAAGAATGCGAGCTATACCGATGAGCAACACGCGCTCATGGATCAAGCGGAGGCGCGCTGGCTGGCTTTTTTACGCGACGAGGCACCACACCCCGGCGCGTTTGAGCAGCATCTTCTCATCTTCGACGTGATCGAGGACACAACGGTTCCGGATCTGCCGACCAACGTGAACCGCTTCATGACGGGTGCCGTCACGCTGGATATCGTCGGCTCCGACCGCTCGCTCATGACCTTCGCGAAGCTCGGACGATTCACGATCTTCGGCATCATTCAGAAGGGACCGGGGCAATGGGAGGGCACCAAGGTCCACGTCAAACATGGGCTACTGAAGCCGGGCAAGTTCGTTGTGCCTGCGGCACTCATACATCTCTTTCGGGAGAAGGCCGCTCTCGCCAGCGGGGCAATGGCCACGCTGTCCCCAGCGCAGCGGGCAAAGGTGGACAAGCACGTCCTCGACAATCTCGATGCGTTCGCGGCCTCCGATCAGTTCGCATCGATCGCAGCAGATGCAAGGATGTTCGGGGAGGAAGCCGTCTTGTGGAAGGATGAGCCTAACTGAGAAAGCCGAGCTCGCGCGCCTTCTCCTGTGCCGTCCGGGTTCCCTCTGTCGGCAACCACCAAGTCTTCTTCACACTGTCCCACCGTGCACCGAGTGCTTTGGCTTGGTTCTTTCGAGCGTACGGCACGTCAAGATCTATCCGGCTTTCTGAAGATCCAGCGCGCTTGTTCACGAGGAGGCTCAGCGCGTTCTCAATTGCCGGATCATCGAGCTCGCGCAGTATCGCATGCGCAATCCAGGAGGGCGCTTCGACTTGACGCCATGTCTTGTATGTCCCCGGCGTGCTGAGGTGCGCGAGCTCATCATGCGGGACACCGTCAAGGCTGTAGACATCCATAACCACCTTGGGACTGCCGTAGTAGGGAGGAGGTCCGCTTGGCTCACTCATGCCCACTATTCGCGCAATGCTCGCATCCCAGGTAGTGCGCCGCACCCAAATGCCTACGCCGCCCGCGTCGTCGATCATCTGGAAGATGTTTCGTCCATCGCTCTTGCGCCATTCACCGACCATTGTCCTGCCTTTCGAGATCACAATTTGCGTCATGCCTTGCCATATGCAGAAAGGCGCAAGACATCTTTCGGCCCTCGTTGAGGGTAACGCAGTCTTGCCTGATTGCTACGGTTCGTCCGGACAGATCTTCGAACCACGCCATTCGCAGGCAATGAATGTACGGCGGCTTTCAACGAGCTTTATCGGGCGCACGAAGATCGGCTTTGTTGGCGGCTGCAGACACCGCGTCTATTTCTTCCGGACCGGCAGCTGCCGACCATTGCACGAACCCGCTCCGCGGGAGGGTCGCTTGGGGTGACGTAGCGTAGTATTGTTCAGGCTTTGCGAGCGGCGATGTCGCCTTGCGACCGTGGAGTTCCTTCAACGGAAAGGAACTCACCATGGATGCCATCACTTCCCCGAACCCGAAGAATTCTCTGCGCGAGCGTATGTTGCAGGACATGACGATGCGTGGCTTTGGGGAGCACACGCAGAAGGACTATATCCGGCACGTCCGATCATTTGCCGCGTTTCTCGGTCGGCCTCCCGATACGGCTACGATCGAAGACCTCCGGCGCTTTCAGATCGATCAGCATGAGCGGGCTGTTGGTCCAGCAACCATCAATGGGGCCGTATCGGCACTGCGTTTCCTGTTCAGTATAACTCTCAAGCGACCGGAGATGGCGCTGGGGCTTGTCGTCATGCACTACGCGCCCAAGTTGCGGGTGGTTTTGAGCGTCGAGGAGACAGCGCGACTGCTCGAGGCTGCGCCAGGTATCAAATACAAAGCAGCGCTCAGCGTCGCCTATGGCGCGGGCCTGCGCGTTTCGGAAGTTGCCCACCTCAAGGTCGATGACATCGACAGCACCCGGATGGTGATCCGCGTCGAGCAGGGCAAGGGACGCAAGGATCGCAACGCCATACTTTCACCGCACCTGCTGGATTTGCTTCGTCAATGGTGGCGCGAAGGCAAGCGGCGGGGAGTGATGTTGCCACATGGCTGGCTGTTCCCCGGCCGCAACGGCACGGATCCGGTCTCAGCGCGCCAGTTGCATCGCGTCGTGCAGGAAGCGGCCGAGCGCGCCGAGATCCATAAGCGGGTAAGCCCGCACACATTGCGGCATTCGTTTGCCACTCACCTGCTCGAGCAGGGTGTCGATATCCGCGTCATTCAGGTCCTGCTGGGACACGTGAACATCAACACGACCGGCATCTATACTCAGGTTTCGAGCAAGACTATGCGGGCGGTGGCCAGTCCGCTCGACCAGATCGTGGCCGTGATGGAAGGCAGGGGCCCTCCCGGTTGAACCGGTGCGCACCTCACTCGAGGTCGCCGACATCTTCCGTAGCGCCGGGCCCGCCTATCGCGCAGCCCATGCCGGGCATCTGAGCCTTGGCCAGCTCAAGGTTATGACAGCGATCGAGAACTGCCGCACAGCCGCACTGGGCGGTCACGTCGAGGCCTGCGATGACTGCGGGCATTGGCGGATCGCCTACAACTCCTGCCGCAACCGGCACTGCCCCAAGTGTCAGGGCGCGGCCGCGCGCACTTGGCTGGCCGCGCGCGAGGCCGATCTGTTGCCGGTCGGTTACTTCCACGTCGTGTTCACCCTGCCTGCCGAGATCGCGGACATCGCCTTCCAGAACAAGGCGGTGGTCTATGATCTGCTGTTCCGCGCGGCTGCGGACACCATGCTGACCATCGCGGCCGATCCGAAACACCTCGGCGCTCGCATCGGCATCACTGCCGTGCTGCACACATGGGGATCAGCGCTCACGCACCACCCGCATGTGCACATGATCGTGCCCGGCGGCGGCATCACGCCGGACGGCACGCGGTGGATCTCCTCGCGCCCCGCCTTCCTGCTACCGGTACGCGTGCTGGGTGCGTTGTTCCGCCGGCTGTTCCTCACACGCCTGCTGGCGTTGTTCGACGCTGGGAAGCTGGCCTTCTTCAACGCCTTGGCGGGCCTGGCCTCACGTAAGCCCTTCCTGCGGCATCTGTCGCCGATCCGGAAGAAGCGCTGGGTGGTCTATGCCAAACCGCCCTTTGCGGGGCCGCAGGCGGTGCTGGCCTATCTCTCGCGCTACACGCACCGCGTTGCCATCTCGAACCGGCGGCTCATTGGCTTCGACGAGGCCGGAGTGACATTCCGGTACAAGGATTATCGCCGCGATAGTGCTGAACGCCAGCAGGTCATGACGTTGGCGACAGACGAGTTCATCCGCCGCTTCCTGATCCATGTCCTGCCGCGCGGCTTCCATCGCATCCGGCATTATGGCCTGCTCGCCAGTTCGACGCACAAGGAAGCTATGGCGCTCGCCCGCAGGCTGCTGGGCGTTGCTGCGCCGATCGAGGAATCCGAACCCGACGAGCCGCCCGATCATCGCCCGCCATGCCCATGTTGCGGCGGGCATATGACTATCGTCGAAACCTTCGCCCGCTGGTGCCAACCGCGCGCACCACCAACGCCAGCCTCACACGCCCGGAGACACGCGCCATGATCCGGCATGGCTCGCTCTACATGATGGTCACGCTCATAGCGTCCTGGCCGACGACCGGGCGCATGCCCATCTCGGAATTAGAGCGGGCGCAGGACACGCTGATCCGTAAAACCACCGCTGCTAGCGGCCTAACGCGGCCCGAAATCATGCCGTTCCGCCCGATAGTCGCACTTCCGGCCCGGCAACGTCTACCCGCCAGAACCATCCCAAAGCCTATTTACCCATAGAGCAGCGCGTGGGGCCCGCGGGTTCCTGCACTGGAGGCTTTCGTACGCAGGGCGCCCGAAACCCTTCACAACTCGCGTCGTTCCGACGCTGGCTCCTGAACGACAGGTTGCGTCGGAAGCTGACGTACCGGATTTCACCTGAATTGCGTGCACCGCGTCGTTACCCCGCATAGCTGCCAGAAGAGTTGATAATCGTTCGCAACTACGGCATTCATTCGTGATGCGCCTACGGACTTACTTTCTCATATGCGCCTTGCTTGCTCTGGCGCCCTCGACAGCGTCGGCTCGCTGGATCGAGGCGCGGTCCCCGAATTTCGTGGTATATAGCGACGGCGGCGAGGATAGCCTGCGTCGCTCCGTCCAGCTCCTTGAGGATTATGACCGGCTGCTCCGCACGCTGACTGGCACGACGGCTCCGCCATCCGCAAGTCCGCTGAAGGTATATCTGGTGAGCTCTGCCGCCAGGCTGAACCAGATAGAGCCGATCTCAAGTGGGGTGCTTGGCTTCTACCGCGCGCGCGTCGGCGGCACCGCCGCCTTCGCGGTGCGTGGTGACAGGCCGGGCGTGGGTGGCGAGGAAGTGCTGATGCACGAATATGCCCACCACTTCGCGACGCGCTATTATCCTGCTTACTATCCGGCCTGGTATAGCGAGGGCTTCGCCGAATATGTGATGACGGCGCGGTTCGCGGGCGATCGGATCGAAGTCGGTCGCTACAATCCCGGTCGCGCGCTCACGCTGCTGCGCGGCACCTGGCTACCGGTGGATCGGATATTCTCCGGCCAGCTCGGCGGCCTCAGCCGCGAGCAGACTGGGCAGTTCTATGCCGAAAGCTGGCTGATCGTGCATTACCTCTTCGCGGACGAGGCGCGTCGGGAGGCATTGACGCGCTACTTCGCCGACCTTCATCGGGGCGTCGCTGAGACGCAAGCCTTTCGTACCGCGTTCGGCACCGATCACAAAGGCTTCGAAGCCGAACTGAAGCGCTATATGGCGGGCCACATCGCCTTTAGCGTGATGGCGCGGCCAGCGGGCGCCAACGTTGCGATAACGGTCCGGCCGCTCTCGCCGGCTGCCGACGATCTGTTGCTGCCCCTGGCCGCGCTGATGATCGGCATTCCGCAGCCGGAGCGTGAGGCGGCAACCTTCGCGACGATCAAGACAGCGGCCGCACGCTATCCTGACGATCCCTATGCCCAGCGCGTGCTGGCGCGCGCCGAGATCGGCTCGGGCGATCGGGCGGCCGGAACGGCGACCATCGATCGGCTTCTGCAGAGCGCGCCGAACGATGCCGAGCTGCTCTATTTCCGGGGCCTGGGTGACTTCTACACCGGGCGGAAAGACGCAGCGGTCCGCGTCGAGAGCTTTGCTGCGGCCCGGCCCTGGTTCGCCCGTGCAGCGGCGGCCGATCCGGGCTACTACACCGCGATCTACCGCCTCGCCCAAACTGCGTCGGCCAACGGTTCCCTGGTTTCAGAAGAGACGCTTGCCCAACTCACAACGGCGCATGCCCTGGCGCCGCTGGTCGGCGACATCGCCGTGGATGCGGCGACGGCGCTCATGGCGAGTCACCAATATGCCGCCGCTGAGCAAGCCTTGATCCCGATCGCGTCCAATCCGCACGGCGGCAATGTCGAACGCGCGCGGGCGATGCTGGCGAGCATCCGTCAATCCAACCGACAGGATTGACCTGTTTGCCGTCAGCCCTGCGGCTTTCCCACAAACGATGGTAAAACGAGAAAGTGTGCGCCCACCCGATCACCTCTAAGCCGGCAGGGTTAGAGCACCACCAATCAGATGTTGCGAAAGCGGTAGATACGGCCGTCAGGTGCGTAAGCGAAGCTTACATGACGTGCCCGGCCATTGCGGGTTATTCTGTAGCGCCGGACGTGGCCGCCAGGTTCGGCATGATGCCCGACAAGCCTAAAATCGATACCCGTCGTGTCCGCTCCAAGCTTGAACGGCACTACGACGCCAGCAGCTGGACCTTTCATCAGCGCGGAGATTTCGGAGGTGAACAGGCCCGGGTCCAGTGGCCGGTCGCCACGTGTCAGTAGGGCCAGCGCCTGCGCCGTAACCTTCGGCGCGTCGTCCTGGGTCGGAACCAGCCCCAGCGGGGTGGATCCCGGAGCAACGAACTCCGCCAGCATCAGGCAGGCCTCTTCAATGAACCGCCCAGCTGGTCCGCTTTCGATGTTGACCATGACGGTGACCGCAGTCCGGGTAGACGGCGCGCGCCAGGCGAAGGTAAGAAAGCCCGTCACACTGCCGGAATGGTACTGAACCGCCCGGCCATTGATCTCATCGGTGAACCAGCCCGCGCCATAGGCTGCGCTGCGGCCCGAGGACATAAGGGCCGGACGCACCAGTCTTGCAACCGTCGCTGGCGATGGGACAGGACCAGCCTGAAGTGCATGTTCCCATCGCGCCGCGTCGCGCGCCGACATCAATACCCCGCCGTCAGCTGATTGCGAATAGTCGGAACTCATGCCAACGGCGTGCCGCGTGAGATTATCTTCCAGTACGTAAGGCTCCGCGCGTCCTGCAATCACGGCGCTTGCGTCGTCCACCCGGGCATCGGACAGGCCGGCACGCCTGAGCAGCCGCTCGGTCACGAGGTCGCGATAGGATTTCCCGGTAACATCGGCCAGCAGATAGCCGAGCAGCACGTAACCGGTATTGGAATAGGCCCAGGCATGGCCCGGTTGAAAGTCGAGCGGGACGGCAGATACGCCAGTGAGAAAAGCCTCGCGCGTGATCGGGCGGTCGGCGTCGAACCCGGGCAACCCTTCATAGTCCGGCACCCCCCCGGTGTGGCTCAACAAGGCGCTGATGGGAATCGCAGCAAAGGCGTCCGGAAGGCCTCGCGCATAGCGCCCGACCAGACCATTCAGATCGATCGTCCCGGCTTCGGCCAACTCGAAGACCAGAGCAGCCGTAATTTGTTTGCCCACTGATCCAAGATGGAAAAGCGTCTTCTCGTTTGCGGAAACCTCGAACGGCAGGGAGGCCGTGCCCAGACCTGCGGCCATCATCGTGACGCCATTATGCACGACCGCTATTCCCGCAGCGGGAATCCGCCTATCTCGCATCATCTCCCGAACGCGATCAAGCACCTTGGGCGGTAATCCGCTTCCTTGCGATGCCATCCCGAAGCCTGGTGTGGCTATTACGCCGGCACCTACGGCCATCACGGATCGACGGCTCCAGCCACTCATATTCTTGGTCAATCTCGATCCTTATCACGACGAGGCGGTCAAACCTATTTAACGCGCCATCATAGCCATTCCCACAGGAACGCGTAGCTGGCGAGTCGCTCTGCCGACCACGCCGACGGTCTTCTATAGGCTTCGCATTCCCAAAACCTGTTCCCAACTGCAAAATCCCGAAATGCCCACACGGACATTGGGAAATGGGAAAGCCATGGTGTCGCAAAACACATGACGGGCGGTGGCTTTCGCCTGATTTACGACACTGCAGACAGGAGCAGTCGATCCGGCACTAAGGATATCACGATGATCGAGACGGCGGATTTTTGTTGCCGCAGCAGTCGCTCGCGCTGCTGACAAAATGGTCGTCCATCTGCGCGCTATCGCAGGTGCCGATGTTCTGGTCTTCGACAGAGCCTAGCCCCCGGGAGGGGCGGCTTTGGCCGCTCCTTCCCCAAACGAACGACTGGCGAAACCGTTAAAGCCGCCTCGCAGGAGAGGGTGTTCCGGCAAAATATGCGGGTAGTCGTTCGATCCATCATCGCTGAGTGGCGGTGACTCGCAGGGACTTGAAATAACCCTCGGACCCCGGCCCGACCCAAACGCCGATGCCGCCTTTTGAGACTGGGAGCTTGAGGTCGTTGACGATCAGGGCCGGCTGCTTCGCACCGTTCACATACAGGCGTGCGGACGAACCTCTGACTTTCAGTCTGAGCCGGGTCCATGCACCGGCTTCTAGATCGACGTAAGATTCATATTGCCCCGGATAATCATTTCGCAGCTTTTCCCATGGATAGCCGGGATGCGAAATATATTGCGTGCTGTGATTACGCCGGAGCTGGTCGTCGGCCCGTCCGTTCGTCGGGCGGATGTAAATCGCCTCGAACCGCTCCAGATCGTCCGACACGCGAAATGCGATGCCGACGAAACCTCGCGCGCTTGACGTGGTATCGATGGGCTTTCCGGCGACCGAAACATCCAGCGTGAAATCCGTAAAAGCAATGCCGTCCACCTTGGCGAACGTGTCATCATCGGCAGGGTTGAATGGGTCCACAGTCACAAGCGCAGCAGCGGATCCGCGATAGCGGGATGGTTTAACCGCGACATTCTTGACCGTTAGATTGTTTGCTTCCAAAGATACAAAGCCGGATGCTTCGGCACGCGTGGTTTCAGCGTACAGCGCATTCGCCGGGCACATTGCGAGAATGATCGGCGGCGTAAACAAGATTAGCCGAAAGCGTTTCATACTGTGCGATTCCGATCTCACAGCCCAACCGTGCCAGTTCTTTCAAGCAATCGATTCGATCGCCGTTAGGGCGTGCCGTCCACGACAGCCTCATAAATCTGCGATCGATCCGGGCCTTCAGCGATGTGCAGCACTGCCCATATGTTTGCACGTCGAGCGATCACTACTCGTATCCGGTCGTTGAAGAGACCATCCGCCAGTCCCACCGGGGCTACCTTGCCCGAGTTGAGGATGAGTGCTCCCATATCACGTCCGCAGACGGGCCCTACGCACGAGAACGCGATGGAAAACCCGCCCTTTCTAAACACGTCTTCATAGTAGCGTTCGATCTGCAGAGGCGCGGTGGCCGGCTTCACGCGATAATCGATGTGCGTCACGCGCCCCTCGACCTGCTCCCTGTTGGATTGGCCCTCGGCATCGGTGATCGGGCCAGTGGGCATGACGATCTCATCGATCGAAGGAGCGCGATAACCGTCGATAACAGCGCCGGGATAGCGCGGCAGTAGCGGGTGATCCGCACCGTTAATGTCCTGGGCGAGCAGCGGGGTGGCGAGGGCGAACATGGCGATCACCCCGAAGTATATTGTGGATTTCATGGGGCAATCTCTCGGATAAAGCTTTGCAAGGCCTGCCTCTACGCCGTGCAGACTGACGGTATCATCATATTGCGACAAGTCCACGCATGAAAGCATTCGCTACCCGCTCCCTGATTGACTGCCTGCCTCCATAGACCGAATCTATGGCGCGTTGACGCGCACCGCCGCGCTCGGCGGTTATGTCGCTGGCAGCTTTTTCGTGCATAATGATGCACCGAGCGCCTATGTGGTAGATGGCCTTCTTGGCGTCGGCGCGGGAATAATAGGCTGGCGGATATTCAATGGCCGATGGTCCGCCTCACCGGTCAGCCGACGAACTTGACCCGTTTGTGGTCAGCCTAGATGCCGCCGAACTGGTCTAGTAGCCACATGCGAAACATACGCATTGCGTGGCTGGGCGGGCGCGACTTTAACCGCGTAAGCCAATAGCGGTCGGCATTCACTTCAAT
Organism: Sphingobium sp. JAI105; assembly: GCF_015752145.1. Taxonomy (NCBI): domain Bacteria; kingdom Pseudomonadati; phylum Pseudomonadota; class Alphaproteobacteria; order Sphingomonadales; family Sphingobiaceae; genus Sphingobium; species Sphingobium sp. JAI105. The sequence continues at coordinate 447,462 of NZ_JADOUC010000001.1, forward strand.
GGCGAAAGGTTGCACAAGCTGGCCCGCTTCAATCTCGCGCTGGAACAGGACATAGGGTACGAGTGCTACCCCCGCGCCCCGCATGGCCGCCTGCGTCATGATGAGCGAAGAATCGAACAGCGGCCCACGAATTGTGCTGACCCCCACTCCGGCGGCCCTGAACCATGCAGGCCAGTCCTGGGGCCGATATGATCGTAACAGTGGCACCCGAAGCAGATCTGCCGGTTCCCGTAGGCTCGCGGCCATAAGCGGACCGCACAGCGGCGATAGAGGCGCGGTGAGGATCGGATCGGCCTCCATACCCTGCCATGCGCCGTCACCGAAACGGACGGCATAGTCCAGCCCCTCGGCGACCAGATCGACCTTGTTATTGTTCGTCAACAGGCGAAGGTCGATACCAGGGTGCATCGCTCGAAACATCGGCAGTTTTTCGAGGAGCGCGCCGACTACAAACGTTCCAACCGCGCTGACGGTCAACACCTCTTGCGCGTCCCCGCCCTCGAACCGCTGGAACAAACGATCAATAGCGCCGAAGGCTTCGAACAGCGTCGGCGCCAGCGTGAGACCCTCGTCAGTCAGTTTCAGGCCGCGATTGGAGCGGCGAAAGAGCGTGACACCCAAGCGAAGCTCCAGGGCCTTGATCTGGTGGCTGATCGCCGCCTGCGTGACGCACAAGTCGTCCGCCGCCCGGGTAAATGACAAGTGCCGAGCCGATGCCTCAAACGCGCGTAAGGCATTGAGCGGTATTGGAGCACGCACAATCCATCCCTCAAAATACTAATGGCTAAGCCGAGATATCATCCTTTGCTTGCAGTTTGCGCCTGCGTCAAACTCCGCAAAAGTCCACTGATGAGGCGCAACTGATGAACCCTGCACGACGGGCTTTTGCCTTTGGTATCCCCGCCCTGATGTGCTGGCCCGCTTGGGCTCGATCCGCCGTCGCAGATCCCATCGCTGATTATGAACGGGCAACCGGCGGGCGGATCGGCGTCTATGCCGTCAATGTGAAAACGGGAAAGTCGATTTCGTGGCGTTCCGACGAACGCTTTATCATGTGTAGTTCCTACAAGGCGTCGCTCGCTGCGTTCGTGCTGGCGCGGGTAGATCGGGGCGAGGAGCGGTTGGACGCGCTTGTGCACTACACGGCCAAGGACACGCTGGAACTGTGGGGACCGATCGCAAAGGCCAATCTGGCGAAGGGCGCGATGACCGTCGAAGCTATGTGCAAGGCCGCCGTAGAGATCAGCGACGGGGCCTGCGCCAATTTGCTAATGGCGCGATCGGGTGGCCCGGCTGCTCTAACGACCTTTCTGCGTTCGATCGGTGACGGGACGACGCGCGTCGATCACTTCGAACCCGCCCTTGACCGGGTTCCTTCGGGCGGGCCGGATGACTCAACGACTCCGGCCGCGATGGCGGCAACACTGCAGAAGTTTGTCCTCGGATCCGTGCTGTCCGACCGGTCGAAGGCGCTCCTGACGCGCTGGCTTATCGGGAACCAGACCAACCATCGTCTCCGGGCCGGCCTTCCCACAAGCTGGCGCATTGGTAACAAGACCGGCCATAGTGGCCGCGACATGGCTGGCGACATTGCGGTGGCCTGGCCCAGGCCCGATACGCCGATCGTCGTTGCAGTCTACACGCGCGACGGCAAACCCACTGAAAGGCAATTCGACAAGGCATTTGCCGGTATCGGGAGCCTCGTAGCCACCACCTTGGCATAGATCGCAGAACACGTGTCGGAAAACACATGATTCTCAGGCAATCGCCACGCGGTTCCGCCGACAATTCGGCGCGCACGAATTGTGCGGTCCTGTGATCCCGTGGAATGTCCGAAAATCACCGTCGGATTGAGAAAGTGTCCGACAACCCCGGTGGCAGGGTTTTCCGTCAGGGGGCGTCGGCACTGATCTGGCACCTGGCCGCATCCGCCAGCAAGGACCGGCGCGTTTCATGTGTTTTACGCCACCCAAGACTTTCCCGGTTTCCCGTCGAGATGCGGCGATTTCGGGAAAAGTGAATTGGGAACAGATTGTGGGAAGGGCTCGCCTCGTGATCGAAAATATCGGTCGCAGGTCGGGCCTTCTCGTTCGTCCTTCGTTTGCGGGAAGGCCGTTTGCGAGCATGGATCGCTGTTTCCCACTGTCAGACAGTTCGGCATAGATAACGCATGAGCGAAACGATCCGAGTTGCGACCTTAGCAGACGCCGATGCCGTCACCACGGTTACGCGAGCAGCGTATGCCAAATGGGTGCCGGTAATCGGTCGCGAACCCTTGCCCATGAAAGCCGACCACGCCGCCCACATAAGGGATCATCGTGCCGACCTCCTGCTGATAGATGATGATGTGGCCGCTTTGGTGGAGATCGTTCAGCGTCAATATGATCTGCTGATTGAAAATGTTGCTGTCGCTCCGCTTTTTCAGAAGAGGGGCTACGGCAGGAGAATGGTCGCTCATGCGGAGCGCTTGGCAGCAGAGGCAGGGTTTGAAGCGGTCAGGCTTTACACAAATGCGAAATTCGAGGGAAACATACGCCTCTACAACTCGCTAGGATATGACATAGAGCGAGAAGAAGCCATAAATGACGGCATACTCGTCCACATGGTCAAAACTATCACTTGATGTCGGGTCGAAATAGAGCCTCTTGTTGAGGCATCTGGTCCATCAGTCGCGCGCCGCTATGACCGCTGCGGCTCCTCCAAGCGTCAAAGCACTTATCCTGTTCGCAAGCTGCACGGCAGGCGGAGTGCGGAGAAAGGCGCGCGCCTTATGAGCGAGAAATGTCCACGTCAGATCGATCGCGGCCAGCATAAGGAGCCTTACTCCTGCCAAGACGGCCCATTGCGTTACCCCGACCTTGGAAACGTCTATCAAGGCCGGAAGTAGGGCCACGTAGAATACCATGATTTTTGGATTGCCGAGCGTGACCGCCATGCCAGCACCAAACATAGAGAGAGGTGACGTCCGGCGTGGCAGTGCTTCATCAGCGATTTCGGCCGGTTGACGCCACATCTTCACCGCAAGCCAAGCCAAGTAGGCGACACCAAGCCACTTCAGTACCATGAATCCGAATTGGAATGTTTGAGCGAGCGCTGTCAGACCTGCCAGCGCCATTGTGAGCCAGACGACCTCACCCAACCACATCGCCAAGATGAACGGGAAAACGTCGCGCCAACCATTCGTCAGTACGCGGGAGACCAAGGCAGCAACGCTCGGTCCCGGCGTGCCCGCGTTAAGAAGCAATGCTCCTGCGAAGATGGCGATCGACATTGCTTCCATGCAGCACCTCCTTGGGATCGGCGAAATCTCCCCAGCTTAGCATCAGCGGTCAAGCCCCTACGCGCGCATGGGACGACGGCGGGGTTCCCAAATTACCATCGTTTGCGAGAAAGTGCCGAAGTGACGACAATCAGGCTTTTGTCGCCATGCCGCGCGTCGTGTGATTTTCGGTAGCTGTCGTTGTGTGAGGGAGCATCGACCTCTAGCTGCGATGGACAGGTATCGGCACTTTGCTAGCCAGTCTTAGGACACAGGAAACCGCCCTTCTGCACCATCCCAAGCCGGTCCATAAAACGCTCCACTTTTCGTACGCCATCGACCTGGTTGCGCGCCATCGGCGCGGGCGCCGGTGCCGGGATCGCCGTCATACCGTCGAAGGGTGTGTATTTATCCGAGCGTTTTTGCGACATCGGATGATTAGACACGCTGCCATCGCCTGCACGAGAGCAGGCGATGGGTGTTGTCGTTACTGCTTCGAAAGCTGTGCTTCCACCTCTTCCCATTCCTCCGGGAGAAGCTCTGGCCGGCCTTTGGCGATGGCCCGGGCAGCGGCCGCACGCGGCGTTGCCGAAATCTGCGTGGGAGATTGATAGCCACGGATTCGGGTGACAAGCCCGGTAGGGCTGACATAGCTCATATCGTTGAGATTGGTATATTGGTCGCCAGGCTCCATCAGCCGGCCAGCGCCGGTCGTGGTAATCGTAAGGGCCTGGACCAGCGCGAGCGTTGAAGCGTTGATGACCCGGATTTCGTTGCCGCGTGCATACCAGAGCCGATCATTGTCGGTGGTGTATTGGGCCGCCCAATAATAGCCCAGCGAGCCGCTGAAGCTGTCGATCGTCGTAAAGGTTGTGAAGTTGGTCGTGCTTCGCAGGTCGCCCATGAGGTTCCAGCTCGCATCATAGCGGCCAGCCAGAATGAAGGCGGTCGAGCCCTTGAAGCTGATGCCGCGGAATTCATAGGGATAGGATGCGCTTGCCGACAAGACCGTCGTTACCGGCGCACCACTCAAGGGCGACGCGCCATAGGTGACCTTCTGAATCTTGGAGTTGGTGTTGTAGCCGGTATTGCTCTGGACGCCCCCGATAGCCGCGACGAACAGCTCCGATCCGCTGACGGCCATCTGGAAGGAGTTCTTCTCGAATCCGTTATTATAGTCGTTCGGTGCGACCGTAATCGAGCTGCCGCCGGTGATCGAGAAACGGACAAGGACGCTGTTAGCGTAGGTCGTGAAACTCGTGTCCGCGATGATGAACAGGCCGTAGAGTGCGCCGCCGATGTTCAAGACGGCCTGCCCGTGTGCCTTCATGCCAGAGGGGACGAGCGGCGCGGTGACGGGATTGGTATTGAAATCGAAGATTACGCCTGTGGCGGCATATGGCGAACTGCCATTGATCTCGACGAGCTTGCCACCGTCGAAATCGAGTGCGTAGAGGCGGCTGCCCAGCGGCTCAAGCCCATAAGGGTTGATGACGTTGGCCCAGGTTGGTGTTGCGATGGCTGCGCCGCCGCTGGCCGCATTGTAGATCGCCGTCGGCTGCGCCGATCCCGCCACCCGCTGTGTAACAGCTATACGCTGCCCACCCAGGTTAAAGCCCTCGACGAGGGGGTCGCCGTTCAACGCACTTGTCAGCTTGGGGAAAGTGGCAGCAACAGTCGTGCCATTGTCGGTGATGCGCCCTGCCATTCCACTCCCACCGGAGAGATAGTGATAGAGGCTATAAGCTGTTCTTGTCGTCGCCATTTCAATTCTCCTACGAAGTTACACGGGGATTCCCCCTTACTGTCGCGCCGCCGCCGTGATTTTGCGGTCGGCGGCACGTTCAGTTCGTCGAGCGGCTAGAAGCGGTAGCCCAGCGTCAGCCACAATGAGTCGATCCGGTAGCGCGGTTCTGAGCGCCGGATGTCGGTGGGCGAGTGCGTCCCCTGCCCAACCAGGCCTTGTTGGAATCCGGTGAAGATCGGCGTCGTTCCAGCAACGCCGGCAGCCACCGTGTAATCGCCGTCCTTGATATTCGTGCGCAGATATTCGAGCCCGATCGTCAACGGCCCTGCGATGTGCTGCTCGATGCCACCACCATATTGGTGGCCCCAGCGATGCTTGCCGGCGTTGCTCTCCTCGAACGCATTGATGGTGTTGGTAGTCGAGAAAGCATGACCGACATCGGCTCGGATGATGCCGGCGGTGACGTAGCCGAGCGTGCCACGCCAGGAATAGCCGGTGCGCGCACGGAGCGAGAGGCCGGATTTCAGGTGGCGGGTGAAGCTGTAGCTTGTGGGCGGTAGGGCTTGCTGCGTCGCGATATTGGTGAGCAGAGCATAGCCAGAAACGCTATCGACAAGATTGAAGTCTGCCCATTCTCCCACGACGCCGAACAGCCAGCTCCCCACCTGGTGATCGTAGCCGAGCCGAAATCCATAATCGGCTCCTTTATGCTTGTCGGAGCGAACGCCATCCTCCGGCACACTGCCCAGGGCAGCGCCTGAGCCAGTGAATCCCGGCGCGAAGGCATTGCGATCGATGAAATTTCCGTCGCTATCGAACCGAGCCACTCCGTCGATCTGGCCGCCGAAAACGCCATTTTGTCGCTTGTCGAAGACGAGGATCTCATTGGCGTTGCGCCGCCCCCAACCACGCCCGATATGGCCGCCCGCATAGAAGCCGGTCCAGTTCCGCTCATCACCCGCTCGTATGCCAGGTGAGGCGACGGCGCGCCAATCCTTCGCGCCGAAACTTTTGGCGATCGTGACATAGAAGGTGCGCCCCTGGCGCGGGAAATAGGTATTTCCGGCAAGCGCATAATTCTCGGTAACCGCATTGGCGGGATCATCGAAGCAGGAATAGTCGCCCGTTTCATCGGCTTCCAGCACGTCACACTTAGTGTAGCCGTGATACGCAAACTGAGAGCCGCGCATTTTCTGCCTTGGCCCCGCGTTGAACAGGTCGGATACGCCCCCCGAGACTGTGATGCCGTGAGGCAAGCGCATGTGCGCGCCCACGTCGATGGTGGTCAGCGGCTCCTCGTAGATGAAGGCATCCTCCAGATTCCCAGTGCCACGAAACTGGCCCAGATAGTTCCGGCCCGTATGCTTGACCTCACCGAATGTCGTCAGCGCCCCGCTGAGGAAATGGAGGTTAAGGCGTGCATTTGCGGTGAAACCCGGATGCTGTAGCGTTCGCAACTTGCCCGCAACGCGGTCGCCGACGGGGATGCCCGGATAGAGGAAGTAGGTGCCCTTGTCGTAATACCCGTCTTGCACTGTGGCGGCGAGTTGAAGATCGGCGCGGTTGCCCCATTTCAGGCTTGCCTCGAACTCCCCACCCTTCGTGATCGTCGTGCCCGAGTTGACGTATTTGCCGCCGACAGGCGTCAGGAACAGGGTGATCTCATCTTCTGTCTTGCGGTTGAAGTAGGTGGCACGGAAGCTACCCGTAAGGTCGCCGGCGATCGTGCCATTCCAGCCAAGGCCCGCATCCCAGTTGCGACCATGCTCGCGCAGCAGCGGCGCGACATTGCCGACGCTATCGGCGCCGGCCTGGATGTAGACGCCATCGCCATAGATTTCGTAGAAATTGGGATAGCGGTTGTAGGTGCCGTAGCTGGCGAACAGCAACCAGTCCGAACCCACCTTTTTCTTGGCGCTGACGCTCCATGTCGGCTTCCAGCCATAGTTGCCGGATGAAGGGCCAAAGATGTTATCCTGACTTCCCAGTACCGGCCCGGTCAGCTTCTCGATCCGGAAGATCGGGGCCACCTGAAGGTCGCCCAGCGTGCGGAAGGTTAGCGTGTCCTGGACCTGGATGTTGGTGAGCTGACGCTTGTAGTTTTGATAAAAGTCGCCGCGCCGCAGGCCGGTCACCAAATTGATGAGGTTATTCGCGTCGTAGCGCATTTCCTCCCAATTATGCTGGACGTGCAGTTCGAGGAGCTGCGCCACATCCCAATCGGAGCCGAGCGTGTAGCTGGCGTCGGCCGTGATGCCATAGCGGGTGGTACGATAGAGCGCCGTGCGACTGCCCACGCCAAAGGGTGTCGCGAGGTCGTAATTATTGAAGCGCTTGCGCTGATCCATCAAGTTCAGGTTCAGCGCGAGTTCGAGGTTGCCGAAGCGCTCCTGCCAATTCAGCGCGCCCTCATGCTGATACTGCTTCTGTTGTCGGCGCTTGTTGTAGGGCACGCCGAGGCCGGCGAGAGACCCTTCGGTAAGGTTCACGGCCGGGAAGGTGTATGCGGGCAGATCGACGAGACTGTAACCGACCGGCTCATACACCAGCGTCGGCATGTAGCGGTTGAGATAGGTGAACGAATATTTGGCGGTGATGTTTTCGTTCCGCCATTTTACCAACACGTTGTCCCGCTGGAAGCTGTTGTTCTGCCGTCGCCGCGAGGTCGGAAACTGGCAGAGCGGGTTGATTTCACGGATGCCCTGATAAACCAGATAGGTGCTGCACGGCGTATTGGGCTGACCGTCGCCGCTCCACTCCGCATCGCCAAACTCGATGCCGTCCAGCTCGCGGGCCGCGATCAGGGGATATTTGAAATCGCCCTTGCTGCGCTCCATGTCGAGGCCGAGCAGCAGGCCGCCGCCCAGCAGTGGGAAGTTCAGATTGCCGGAAAACTGGCGACCGCCGAAGGAACGGGCGCCGGCTGACACCGTGCCGCTGAGGTCGGTCGGCATCTTGGTGACGATGTTGATTGCGCCGCCGAGCGGAGCGCCGGAGAACCGCGCCGGCGTCACGCCGCGATAAACCTCGACGCGCTCGACGTTGGAGATCGGGATGGTCGAGATGTCCGCTGCCGTCTCACTGGAGAGATTGAACGGCACGCCGTCGATGTAAATGTTGACCTGGCTCGGGGCGCTGCCCCGGATGCTGGTGGTCGTATATCCGCCCGTGCCGCCGACACGGCGTACATAGACGCCGGGAATCTGGTCAAGCAGATCTGGCAGGGCCTTGTGCTCGCCGCGCGTATCGTCGGGATAAACAACCGACACGACACCCGGCGAAAGAATATCCTGCAACTCCTGGCGGCTGTTTGCCGTGACGACGATTTCCTGCTGGGTTTTGGGCGCGCTGGCGCTGCTTTCACCCGGAGGGGCTGAATCATTTTCGGCTGCCCATGCCGGGCTGCTCCCGGCACACAGCGCAACGATGAGCGCAAGCTGCGAAATTGGCGATAGTCTCAATGTCTTCCCCCCGGCGTCACGACGTCGGGCAGGGGCGTGCCGTTACGAACGGTCGGCGCGCACGAGCGGGCGGACGCGAAAAGCGCCCGTCACACGAACCGATGCGGCCCCTGCCGCTACGTTCGTCGCTCAGACGGAAGAACCGTGCCCTGACCATCCCCTGGACCAAAGCAAGAGCGACCAAACGCCGGCAGGTCTCCTGGCTTGCGGGTCATCGCTTGATGCACGGCCTTCCCAAGCTCTCGCTCAGTGGCTTGAGGCCGAAGCCCCATATGCATCGCACTCGCCGCTCACAGTTGCAGGGACAGCCTCGGATTCGGGTGGAGACCCACCTTCACCGTGTTCCCATTTTAATCCCCTCTCGGGGAACCGACGCGATCATGCGACACCTCTAACGAGGCGCCACAGGTGGACCATATTCCAGGTGGTGGACTTTATCAACTTAGGAGCAGCCGTCTCAAAAATGCTGCTTTCCGAGACGATGCGGCTCACTTGCCCGGAAAACCGCACCTCACGCATTCGTTGTTTGAAAACCCATCTCGAAATCTATGTCCGAAAAACGGGCCATAGCCGTCATCCCGCTCCCCGTGTGATTTCGGACATTTTGTTTGGGCGTCTAAGTGTTCGTAACCGCGCGGTGCGTTTTTTCATCCAGATCATGGTTCCCGTGACCGATAGACTCGTGATCAGCAGACCGGCGCAGGCGACCGCAAATTTGTAGGGAAGCCCGCCGATGGCCGCCAGGTGGAGGGCTTCCAGCCAGGCGTGAAGGGCGCCACCCTTAGCTTCTTGACGTGGGAGAGCCGACTTGAGCAGTCCGCCGGTCTTCGCGCTAAAGATCACCAGTGAATCGCCATAGTTAGCGCGGGCGACGCTAGCGCTGCTTGTGAAACGGAACAGATAGACGCCGATCTGCGGGTAATAGTTGATTGACGCAGGCCCACCCTCGTCAATCGCAATGCCCGACCTTCGCGCTACAGTGCGGGCAAGAGACTGGCCTTGTCGCGCTGCCGCTCTGAGGTCGACGCCTGGCCCGCCCGTGCCATCTACGGGCGGCACGATCCCTTCAGCGATCGGCAGATAGCCGATTTGCCGCATGATAGGATCATAGACCTGCGGCAGGTGAACGAAACGCCCGACCAGGCAAAGACGAGCAGCATTGGCCATAGCCAAAGCCCGCCCGCGCGGTGCAGGTCGAAAGTTCGTTTGTAGGAACTTTGCCGCCAGCGCAGTTTCCACGACGATCGCCAGCGATGCAGCCAGCGTCTCCCATTATGGCGCGGTGTCGACCGGACCGGCAGCGTCAGATAAAAACCCACGAAACAATCAAGGGTCCAGATCATTGCGGCGATGCCGAGCGTCAGACGACCCCAGTCATCCATCGTCAAAGAATCATGCAGATGGTGAACGAAGGGCAGCAGATTGATCGCGCCCTGTCCGATATCACCCCAACGCCGCCGCCCAGTCACCGCACCATCATACGGATTGACGAAAATTTCGTCCCAGCTTTCGGCATAAGGGACGGTCATACCGGTTTGTGACTCCAGACGCTGTATGTTGAAGCGCAGGCTGCGATCAGGATCGGCCCGCAGCGGCATCTGGGTGATTAGCCCATCGGGATAGCGGGCCAGCACCCGGTCGCGCAAATCAAAGGGGTCTAGCGGAACCGCGCCCGGCACCGGCGGCGCGGCCCGAAAGACCTGCGGCAGAAGCAACGGCTCAAGCTCGTCTGTGAACGCGAGCATCGCGCCGGTCAGGCCTGAGATCGCCAGAAATACGGCAATCGTCAGCCCGGCCCAGCGATGTACCAAGACCCAGAGCTGACGCGACAGTCGCACGCTATCGTCCCCGAATCCTAGAAGCGTGACCGGACGAACATCCGCCATACCCTTGGTGCGCCGGGCCACACCTCGAACTCGCTATAGGCATAGTCATAGAAGCGTTCATTGGTCAGATTATCGATATTGCCGCCAATTTCGATATGCGGCGTTAGCGCATAGCTGATCGTTGCGTCGGCACGCCAATAGCTCGGCAACGTAAAGAGATTTTCCAGCGTGCCTGCGCGCTTGCCTGTGTACGTCGCCGATCCACTGAGCGAGAGACCGGCGAGCGGGCCGTCTTTCCAGGCATAGGCGCTGCGCAATACCAGCGAATGTTTGGGGACGTTGCGGATGCGCTTGCCCTCCAGTGTGTCATCAGTGTCACGTGTCGTCTTAGCGTCGGTATAGGCATAGCCCGCATAGAGTTGCAGTCCGTCGATCGGTCGCAACTCCGCCGTCAGTTCGACACCCTTTGCGACCTGCTCGCCGATCGAGAGTTCGAAACCAGGATTGTCGCGGTCGGCGACGATGACATTGCCGCGCTTGAGATGGAACACCGACGCGCCGATCGATGCACGGTCGCCCGCCAGTTGCGCCTTTACCCCCGCCTCATATTGCGTGCCTTCTTCCGGCGGCAATGCTGTCCCATCCGCCCGAATACCATAGGTGGGGAGGAAGGACGTCGTGCGGCTGACGAACAGCGAGACCTGATCGACGGGCGTATAGAGCAGCCCAAGCTGGCTCGTCCAGGCCGAGTCCTTCTGGCGACTTTCCACGAACGCACCACTGGCGCGCGTGGTGCGGGACGTCTGCTTGAAGTCGGACCAGCGCGCGCCGCCAATCGCCTTGATCTGATCCGTCAGCGTGATGCGGTCCTGGATGAACAGGCCAAGGGCGCTGCTGCGGTCGCGCACCGATTGCGCCAAGCTCGCCACTTCGCTCATCGGCGGCGGCGCGTCGGTTGAATAGACCGGATCAAACAGGTCCAGGCTGGGCAGAAAAAATACGCGCCGGGGTGTCGTGCGCCGCAGCGTTATGTAGTCGCCGCCTAAGACAAGAGCGTGCCCGATCGTACCAGTTGAAAAATCAGCGGCGATATCATGGTGGACGGTCCAGTTATTGCCTTTGCCCCCACCGTCGAGAAGGAGGCGGGAGAGCGACTGGTTCTCGACATCCCAGCCAAAGATGCCAAGCACATTGCTTTCGTCGCGACGCTCATGCGTCCAGTCAACAGCCGCACGCCAACGCAGGCTGTCCGAGAAGTTATGCTCCATGCGCAGTTGGACGTTGCCGTTTTCGCGGATGGACGGATCAAGGGTCGGGTCCGTCAGGCTAACGGATCGCCGCAACCGGCCATTGGGATTGGGCAGCACCGTTCCAGCCGCCGGCACGCCGTTGAAAAAGCCGTCAAGGCGGTTCCGCGTGTAAAACCCCTCAGCCGTGATGGTGGTCTTTTCGCCGATGTCGAAGGCCATCACTGGCGCGATATAGATATGCTTGCGGCGCCAATAATCGACAAAGGAGTCGGAATCGTCATAGGCTGCGGTCAGACGGAAGCGAACATCGCCGCCCTCCGTGATCGGGCCGGTCAGGTCCAGCGTGGCGCGCAGTTCGTCGAAGCGGCCATAGCTCAGGCCTGCCGATCCGGCGAAGTCGCGCTGCGGCTGCTTGGTCACGACATTCACGACCGCGCCTGGCTGTAACTGGCCGTACAACACGGACGCAGGCCCCTTCAGCACTTCGACCCGCTCTATGCCAATAGTGTCGCGCGGCTGCTGAATGCTGTTGGCGTATAGGCCGTTCAGCGTCTGGTTGGCTTGAAATCCACGGATCAGGAACGTGTCGCCGAACGCGTCGAGTGGCGAGCCGTCGCGCTGCGAACCGGGCACGAACCGCAGCGTGTCGCCGACGGTCTTGCTCGCCGTCTGTTCGATAAGGTCTTTGTCCAGAATGGACACGCTCTGTGGGATTGTTAGAGTCGTGTCAGTCCGCGACCGTCCATAAACCAGAATATCGGCATCCGCTTGTTCGGTCCCGGCATCCGGCGATGGCGCAACGCCTGTCTGCTGCGCCATCGAAGGGGTGATCGGCATGGCCCAAGAAGCCAGCATTGCGCTAAATAGATGGATTCGATAGCGCTTCATTTCGTTCCCCATTCTGACACGAAGTCTCGCGCCTTCTGCCGATATCAATCAACAGAACGAGCGGCCACTATCGATTTTGCGAACCACTTGCAATCGCGCCCTGGCCTTGAATCTGGATCATATTGATAATTATCCGCATTAGTCCTAGTGACGCATCTGCAGCAGCGGGGGTGAGCATGTCGATTGGGCGCACGTTTTCGATATCGATTGGTGGGATGATATCAGGCATCGCGACAGTAGCCTGCGCACAGGGCGTTCCGCCTTCGAATAAGACCGGCGATATCATCGTCACTGCCACCCGCGCGACGACCGCGACCAAGACAGACACGTCAATCATCGACACCCCGCAGTCCATCGGCGTCGTCACCGCCGCACAAATCGAAGCGCGGGGCGCGATCGGCCTTCAGGAGGCCCTGCGCTATTCGGCAGGCATCCGCACGGAGCCCAACGGGTCCGATTTTCGCTTCGATTATGTGACCGCCCGCGGCGGCTTCAACGCGGCGCGCTATGTCGACGGCATGCGCACGCCGGACTCCTCGTTCACGCCACGGACCGAAATTTATAATCTCGAGCGTATCGAGGTGCTGCGTGGCCCTTCCTCGGTGCTCTATGGCCAGGGCGCGGCGGGCGGGATCGTCAACAGCATTACCAAGCGCCCCGATTTCAATCGGCATGGTGAAATCAGCGTTGAATATGGCAGTTTCGACCGCAAGCATGTTCAAGGCGACATCACAGGCGCACTGAACGCGGAAGGCACGATCGCCGCGCGGCTGGTCGCTGTGTATCGCGACGCGAACAATCAGGTCGATTTCGGCAAGGATGACCGGATCATGGTTGCGCCTTCGCTACGCTTCCGACCGGACGATCGCACCGACATTGTGGTCGAAGGGCTTTATCAGCGTGATCGCGCCGCTTCCATCGCGTCGTTCCTGCCACTTGCCGCCACGTTGCAGGCAGAGCCTGGACGCGAACTGCGTTGGGGTGCGTATCTCGGCGAGCCGAGCCATGATTTTTACAATAGCGAGCAGGCAAGCGGCACGTTGCTCGTTACGCATCGCTTCTCGGACACGATCACCTATACAGGCGCGGTCCGCTATAGCCATTCGACCGCGCACAACGGCGACGTCGAGCCGTCTGTCTGGGATGGCTTTATCAATCCGTTTCTGGACGCGGACAATCGCCTGATTGGCCGTTATCGCTACGACTCCCGCGGTACGACGGATATGGTGACGACCGACAATAATCTGCGTTTCGACTTCGAGATCGGGCCGTTCCGTCACAAACTTCTGCTCGGTGTCGATTATCTGCGCTCCCGCATCGACAGTGCGACAATCTATACCGACGCCACTCCGATCGACATCTATGCGCCAGCCTATAGCCCGGCCGACGTCCCCGCGGCCAATTTCGAAGACGATCCCCGGGCCATCGATACCCAGTTGGGCTTCTACGTTCAGGACCAGATCGACTATCGCGATCTGGCGACGGTTGTGCTGGGGGTCCGTCGGGACCGCGCGGTCAATGATGTCGCCGGCAACGACCGGCAGGTCGACAAGGCGACAAGCTTTCGGGCGGGACTGGTGCTGCATCCCATTAAGGGGCTGTCCCCCTACTTCAGCTATTCGGAATCTTTCCTTCCAACCATAGGGCGCGATTTCTACGACAAGCCGTTCGTACCCCAGCGCGGGACGCAATATGAAATCGGTATCAAGTGGCAGCCAGACAGCGCCACGTTGCTGGCGGTGGCGGCTTATTCGATCAAAGGCACTAACCTGCTCCAGACCGACCCGCTGAATGGCAACAACCAGATCCAGCTCGGCACGGTCAAATCGCGCGGGATCGAGGTCGAGGCTTCGCGAACCATAGCGCGCAATTTCACTGTTAGCGCATCCTACACCTACACCCATGCGCGAACAGGGCGCAGCATTAATTCGCTTGATCAGGAATTACCGATCTCCGGCGTACCGGCCCACCAGGCCTCGATCTTCGGCGAAAAGAGCTTTGCTCTGCATGCGGAGACATGGCTGCGGGTCGGCGCAGGTGTCCGATATATCGGTCCGTCGACCGAAGCAGCGATATTCTATGACATCGTAGCGGATGGTGCGGTTGAACGCCTGACCACGCCGGGCTTCACGCTCGCTGATGCGCTGGTCTCGGTCGAACATGGCAGATGGGCGCTATCAGTCAACGCGACCAATCTGTTCGACAAGCATTATTATGCAACTTGTTCAGTACGTTCGGCTTGTGGCGTCGGCTTTGGCCGCAACGTGATCGGCACGTTGGGCTACCGCTTCTGATCAGATGGTGTCAGCAATATGTTTGCATATGATGACGGCGACAGGACAAACGCATTTTTGCAGACACACGACAATCAGGCCATTTCGACAGCTCGCAGCAGTCCTGCCATGGTGTGTTCCAGGGGTGCTGGCCGCTACACGTACTGCTTTGTTATCGGAGATATCCATGCGTCGCTTCACAGCCCTTCTTCCGATCCTCCTATCATCCGCCGCAATCGCGCAATCTGACGACGGGGCGCATCCCAGGATCGTTGTCACCAGTGCTGCAACGATCCCGAGTCCGCCTGACCGTGCTGTCGTTAACTTTTCCGTCCACGGCGAGGGTGCAACCAGCGACGAGGCCGTGCGCGCCATGGTTGCCAAACGCGAAGCGATCGAGAAGGGGCTGGCGGGCGTTGCCGCCCAGCCCGATCTACGCTCCGCGCAGGTCATTATCACCGAGGTGCGCGGGCCTGACTGCAATCGTAACAGCTATGGCAATCCGCGCCTGTCGACTGGCGAATGCGCGATCATTGGCTACACCGCCGATCTTCAGGTGGAAGTCCGCACCGCGGCGGTGAACGAGGCTGGTACAATGGTGTCGCTTGCCGGGCGGCTTGGCGCGACTAACCCCCGCATCGACCGCTTCTTCCTTGCCGAAGACAAGGAGATAAGGCGGCGTGGCATCGCTGAGGCGCTGGCGGAAGCCAAACTACAGGCGGAAGCCATTGCGCGCGCCTCCGGGGTGAAGCTAGGCAGCGTCCTCAGCATTTCAAATCTAAGCTTCAACGGCCCAGGGCCATATGACGACGTCGTGGTAACGGTGCAGAGGGTCAGCGCGCCACCCCCGACGCCGCCGGTGGCTATCGGACTGAAGCCCCGAGCGATCGAAACGCAGGTGCGCGTGCAGGTAGTCTACGCGATTCAACCTTGACCGTCGCGCGTCGCTGTCGCGATCAACAGTACCCATAAGCGACCTACCAGCTTGTCGAGGGATGACTGACCGCTTCATCGATCACGATAAACAGGTTAGACCGTCCGAAACCTCCGTAACGGATTCCCGTGTGGTAGCTGGTCCGATATGATGTGGGATGGGCTATATCGAAGGACATTCGCGCGATCAGATGCTGCTGCTTCCGGCGTCGGTCGATGACTATGTTGCGTCCGACAATCCGGTCAGGTTCATCGCGGCTTTCGTGGATGATTTGAACCTTGACGAGTTGGACTTCGGTCGTGCGCGACCAAAAGCGACAGGGCGGCCCGGCTACGATCCCGCCGATCTGCTGAAGCTGTATCTCTACGGTTATCTCAATCGGGTGCGATCGAGCCGTTGCCTGGCGGCAGAGACGGGGCGCAACCTTGAGGTGATCTGGCTGCTGGGCGGCCTGCGTCCTGATTTCCGCACGATCGCTGATTTTCGCCGGGCGAACCGCGAAGCATTCAAACCGCTGTTCCGATCCTTCGTGCTGTTATGCCGTCGCCTTGATCTGTTCGGGCGGGAACTGGTGGCGGTGGACGGCACGCGGCTCAAGGCAGTGAACAGCCGCAAGCGCAACTTCACGCGCCAGAAGCTGGCCGGGTGGATCAAACTCGCGGACGAACGGATCGATGAGTATCTGTCACGCCTCGACCGTGCCGATCGCGCCGAAGCCGAGGCCGATGGAGCGGCCCGTCGCGCGGCGGTGCTGATGGCGAAGGTCGCGCGGATGCGGGAGCGGCGCGAATTGCATAGCGCGATGCTGGCCGATCTGGTTGCGCGCGGCGAAAGCCAGTTGTCGCTCACCGATCCCGATGCGCGCGGGATGGCGACCCAGCCCAAGGTCGGCGTGGGCTACAATGCACAGGTCGCGGTCGATGCCCGGCACAAGCTGATCGTCGAGCAATATGTGACCAACTCGGGCAGCGACCTGGGCTTTCTGGCGCAAACGGCCAGCGCCGCACGAGAACTGCTGGGTATCGAGCAGATTGAAGCCGTGGCAGACAAGGGCTATTACAAGGGCGAGGACATTGCTGCCTGCGAGGCCGTTGGCGTCGTACCATATGTCGCTCGCCCGCAGCGCGGCCCTGCCATTACCGAGGGCTATTTCGCCCAGGACGAGTTCCGATATGATGCCCACCACGATTGCTACACATGCCCCGGCAGCCAGCGTCTCGAGCCTTATAGCCGCTCGCAGAAGAATGGGCATTCACCATCCGCTATGCCAATATGCGGGCCTGCCGGGCCTGTGCCCTCAAGCCCCAATGCGCGTCCGGCACAAAGCGGACTATCGATCGGTGGGAGGGCGAAGCCGTGCTCGAACGCATGGCCGAAAGGCTCGCCGCTCGACCCGACATACTCGACCAGCGGCGTGAAACGGTCGAGCATCCCTTCGGCACGATCAAGCAGTGGATGAACCAGGGCGCGTTTCTGATGCAGGGACTTGCCAACGTCAACGCCGAGTTCAGCCTTACCGCGCTCGCCTACAATCTGAGGCGGGCCATCAACATCCTGGGCATCCCGGCTCTGCTACGGGCCGTGCATGCCTGAAAAGGGTACGCTTTTACGTAGGACAATCCGATATTCCGCCCATCAGCGGCCCCTATGTCCATCTTGGGCCATCTCTCCACAACTTCCCATACAACCACCGAAAACCGGCCTTCCTCACCATCGGCCTCCCGACAAGCCTATCTGTCATTCCGTTTTCGGACGGACTGAGGTGTTTTTCAGAGGCCTCCGCTACCGGGATTTTGTCGACAGCGCGGCAGCCGCAATGATTATCACGGCGCCGCTGGCCATCCGGCTTGGCAACCGGCAGGTTTATCCGAAACCCGACACTCCCGTCGTGTGCAGGAACGGCGGTTTTGTCCCAAGGGCGGTCGATCACTATGCCGTGATAGCCAGATGAACAAAGGACAAGTTTTACGGAGCCCTTTCGAACGGTCGAGTATCGGCTTTGTTGGCGATCACGGCTTCAAATATTATGAGTTCCGTCTCTGAGATGGCAGGTGCCCGCGGACGCGCCGGAACGCATCGGCAAACTTACTGGGATTGGAATAGCCGACCGCCAATGCGGCGTGCGTGACCGAAGTTCCCTGAGACAGGAGCGCTGCTGCATGGTCCATACGCCGGGCTGTCAGGAACTGATAGGGTGCCAGGCCGCTGGCATCCCGGAATGCGCGGCTGAAACCAGCGACATCACGTCCCACCAGTGCGGCCATATCGGCGACCGTCAGATCATCGGCCAGCTTGAGCTGAATGAAGGCTTCTATGTCCCGCATCTGTCTGTCGGAAAGCGGTCTCTCACGGCGGCGAGGCGGGGCCTCGGCGCTCAGCTCGCCGAGCCGCGCGAACAGCAATTCGACGCTGTGATCGATAAAGGCATTGCTCATTCCGTGCGTTTCGCCTTCGTGCCAGATTGCCCGCATGACCGAAGTCAGCAGCGGATCGCGGTGCAATCTGCACGCCGCCCCGACCAGTCGCGCGGCGTCGAACTCCTTGCCCAGACGCGCCCCGAAAGCGTTGTGATCGATTCCCAGTGCCAGCATCCCGCAAGCGCCCCAGCGGACATCGGCGCCGTCGTCAGGCAGATTTAGGAGCACAGTCCCCGGTCTGACCACACCTTCAAGCGATCCGTGGCGGGATCGCCGCATCATCGGGGCCGTACGCGCGCTCACCATGTTGATGCTGATATAACCTGCCGCAGCCTGCTCACCGGCGAACGGCGCATATTCCATCGACGCCATGCGCAGCGCCGCGTCGTTCGACAGGCAGATATGGCGAGGCACTACGCCGAGCATGCCCGCACGCTCGCGTAAAGCCTCCAGTTCCAGATCTGCATCCAACTGCCGCTGCCCCCGATTCTGTCACGAATGGAGCATTCCACCCAAGAGCGGAGTAGCACCCCGCGCCGGTCAGACTATACGAACCTAATATTGCAAATCAATCGCAACAATAGGGCCGACAGGGGAATGATCGTGAACCGTCTCGTATTGCTGAGTGCTGGCGTTTCGGCGCTGGCGCTGTCCATCGCCGCGCCCGCATCGGCGCAAGACGTGGAGGAGCGGGGCGAGATCATCGTCACCGCAGAGCTGATCCAGCGCCCGCTTCGGCTCACCGGCAACAGCGTGGCCGTGCTGACGGGCGAGGACATCCAGCGCACGCCCGGGCTCGACACTGTCAGAGACATTCTGGAGATAGTGCCCAACGTCACGCTGGTGACAGGCACGGGCAAAGCGCCGACAGTGCGGGGCATCGATGGCACGGGACCGGCGGAAAACGCCAATGCCTTTTTCGCGGGTAGCCGCGCGCGGTTAAGCTGGCGGATCGACGGTCGTCCCGCCAGCTATAATGAAATCGTGTTTGGCGATATCGGCCTGTGGGACATCGATCGTGTCGAGGTTCTGCGTGGTCCACAAAGCACGCTGGTCGGCCGCAACTCCATTGCCGGAACGATCGCCATCGAGACACGCGATCCTGCGTTCAAATCAGAAGGCGCAGCGCAGATCGCCATGGGCAATTACGATCAGCGCCGCCTGTCTGGCATGATCAATGTGCCGATCACACAGGACAGCATCGCCCTGCGCCTGTCTGCCGACTGGTATGGCCGCGAGTCTGCCACGGATTATCAGTCGTATCCGGGGGTGGATGATCCTGGAACAGTTCGTGCGCTGTCATTGCGCGGCAAGTTACTTCTTGTTTCGCCATCCGATTCAGGCCTGCGATTGCTGCTCACCGCTGCCCATACGGATTATCGGGGGCCGAATGGCGAGATCATCGTGCGCCCCTTCGAGAATCGCGTTTCCAACTATCCCCAACAGCCGGTCCACGAGCCGCGCACGACGAGCATCAGCGCGCAGGCAAGCGTGCCTTTGGGAGAGCGCTTGTCGTTGGAAGGCTTCGCATCCTTCACGGATTTCCGCTTTCTGCGACACGTAGTGCCCAACAGCTCGAACGCGCGGATCGACACGAAGGAATACATTGTCGAGCCACGCCTTCGTTACAGGGGCGATAACGGACTCTCCGCGGTTGCGGAGCTCTACGTCTACCGGGCGCGGCAGGATGAGTTCATCGAATTCATCGTCGCCCAGAACTTCCGGGACGAGAGCGACACTTTCGCTGCCTATGCCGAGGGTGTGATTCCGCTGGGAGCGCAGCTCTCATTGTCGCTCGGAGCGCGTTATGAGCGTGAGAAGCGACGCCGGTCTGGCGGTGATGCGACCGGAGCGATT
This sequence comes from Sphingobium sp. JAI105, assembly GCF_015752145.1. Lineage (NCBI taxonomy): Bacteria > Pseudomonadati > Pseudomonadota > Alphaproteobacteria > Sphingomonadales > Sphingobiaceae > Sphingobium > Sphingobium sp. JAI105. The sequence continues at coordinate 467,374 of NZ_JADOUC010000001.1, forward strand.
GCGGCCATTTCGGCTGACGCAATCTATGACGCCTTTCTGCCGAAGCTTGGTCTGACATGGTCGCCCGATGACAGCAGCAGCTGGGGCATCCAGATTTCCCGAGGCTACAACGCAGGCGGCGGCGGTATCGCCTCCAGCATCCCCATCGTGAACTATGAATATGGCGCGGAATATGTCTGGACCGGAGAGATCTTCGGCCGGCAGGAATGGGCGGGAGGACGCATTCGCACGACCCAGAACATCTTCTATTCGCGCTATCGCGACATGCAGTTGCCCTTCGACCTCACCCCCAATGACACACGCGATGAAGCCTTCGTCGTTCGCAATGCCGATAAGGTGGAAACCTGGGGCGCCGAACTGGGCATCGCCGCGGACCTTGCCGCAGGGCTGACGGCGCGGGCTGATCTCGGTTTGCTGGGAACCCGGATCGCGGACTATCCCGGATCCGGCGTTGAGGGCAATGATCTGCTGACGGCCCCCTCCTTCACCGCCAGCGGCGGGCTGAACTGGACATCCGGAGCCTTCTCGCTTGCCGGCGCGCTCAGCTATACTGGCGCCTACTTCACCGATGTGAACAATCGTCCGCTTGGGCGAACGGACCGGCGGCTGATCGCGGACATGCAGGCCGCTGTCGATTTGGGCGCCATTCGGTTCACGGGTTCGTTCAAGAATCTGTTCGATAGCCGCAAGGCCCTCGCCAGATATCCGGGCCACGCACCCGTGGGTGGAACGGGGCTGGACCGTGACTATGATAATGCCGTTCTGGTCCAGCCCCGGACATTCCTGATCGGCGCGCAGGTGCGCTTCTGATGGGCTTGATTGAAACGCGGCTGGATGCATGGCCGCTGGTGATCTCCGTCGCCAGCGGTCTGTCTTCCCTCGATCAGCACGTTGCCTATCTGGAGGAGTGGCGGAACTGGTTTTTGCGAGACGAGCGTTTCGCGGTTTTGCGCATTTTCGAGGATGAGGAAGCGCTCGTCCACCCTGATGGTTCCGCTCAGGCGACCAAAGCCTGGCTGCGAAGCGGCATTGCCGATGCCATCAGGCAGCGCGTCACAGCGATGGTCAATGTTGTGCCCCCGGTCGCTTATCCGCGGTTTGCGCCAATGAGCATCGAGCGGACCTTCGGTGTCCCTGGACTTATAACGGCAGACCGGAATGAAGCGTGCCAATGGTTGGCGCACAATGACACGCTTGGTGTTGAATGGTCGAAAGTCGAGAAAATCTGCGACGCGTGGCACTGAGCAGCCAAGGGCTCCGTGCCACCTTCCATAAGTCGGACTTGCTGGCCCCGGCAGATATTCGCCACGGCGCGATATGTGCGAGGTTCCCACGCAAACGCCGTGGATAGCTGTATGGGTGACATGCGTGGATAGGTGCTAAAGATTGGAGCAGGATGCAGACTGCCGGATAGCGCGCATCCTCGCGTGCTATTCGCTCAAATGTTTGCCCATGCGAATAAGCGGCACCGACACCCCGTCCACGTCCACTGCGGCGGGTTCGATCACGCGGTATCCGCATGCCACATAGAGCGGCTGTCCGCTCAGCGTCGCCATCAGTTCCACCCGGCCGAAGCGTTCGGCGGCGGCCGCCTTTTCGCACAGGTCAAGGATGCGCCTTCCTACGCCGCGCCGGACGAAATTCGGATGGGTGTACATCGCCCGGACTCGCGCTGCATCCCGAAGCGGATCAAGCAAAGCTGCATCACGCGACGCGCTGTGGTCACCGCCATAAAGCGTCGCACGTCGGCTCCACCCGCCGCAGCCGGCAAGTATGCCGTCCTCCTCCACCAGGAAATAGGTTTGGTCGTGAATAAGCTGGGTATCGAGCCCCATGATCGCTCGGCTCGCCAACACCTGTTCGTGCGAGAGGAAGGCGGTCTGAAGTCGATCAATCGCCAATGTCATGAGATCATTGAGCGCGACGAGGTCTGCCGGTGTGGCGAGCCTGTTGGTGACGTTGCCGATCATATTGTCAGGCCCTCTTGCGCAGTCTCGCGCTCCGACGGTGTCGCGAGGCGAAGCTGCCACCGTTCCCCGGTGACCGGTTCGCCGAAATCGTGATGGACCGTGCTTTCGATCCGCTCGAACCCGTGCCGAGTATAAAGTCGGCGCGCGGTCTCCAGCACAGCCTGCGTCCAGAGTGTCAGCGTGGCATAGCCCTTGTCCCGCGCGAAGCCGATGCAGGTCGTGACCAGCGCGTCGCCGATGCGTCGTCCGCGCGCGAACGGCTCGACATAGAGAAGGCGCAGCCGTGCGATACCGCCACCTTCGTCGGTCAGGAAGATTGATCCGGCCATTACGCCGTCAACTTCCGCCACCCAGCATTGCTCGCGCCCTGGCTTGAAATCACGCAGGAACGTGGTCGTGACCTCGCCTTCCACCACCTCCAGGCCGCGTCCCCAGGCATGGCTGTCGGCGTAGAGAATGGACTGCCGAGCGGCGATCCGGCCCATGTCGCCGGTCCGAAACGGGCGGATGGTGAAGCCCGATGTGGTCGTGGGGTCGAGCAGGAGGCGGGCTCTGGCCAGCGCCTCGACCAAGTCGGCCTGTGCGACGGGATCGAGCCGCGCGATCATGCCCGCCACGGCATCGCGCTGGCGTGCATCAAGCAGCGCGAATGCTTCTCGACCCGCCTCGGTCAGCCGGATCGGACGAGTCCGGGCGTCGGTGCCGCGATCCCGGATGATCCAGCCACGCTTCTCGAAACGCGTGAGGATGCGACTGACATAGCCTGCATCCATACCCAGGCTCGCCTGCAGCGCGTTGGCGGTTCCCGGTTCATTGACAGCAATCTCGAACAGCAGCCGCGCCTCGGGAAGTGTCGCCTCGCTGCCCAGGAAGCGCGCATCGAGCGCCCCGGCCAGTTGCGTGTAGAAGCGGTTGAAACTGCGAATGGGGGCAATGGCGTCGTTCATGGCCACCAATTTCGCCAGAATACTTGACGATGTCAACCATATGGATGAAGTGCTTGGCCAGAAGGTGAATTTGACGTTGCCCGGGCAGAACGCTGAAACGTCGGCTGGTGAGAATGAGCTTGATAGCTGCAGCGCTAACTCTGTCGGCAAAGTGACCTGTTGCGCGTACATCCCCCGATGATGCTGGGAAGGGGAGGGACCATCGAGGATGGTTGCGGGCATCACGCTGATCCCCTGACCTGATCCAGCTTCGGCTTCGTTCGCGCCGCCTGTTGCGGCCCGTGAGTCGGAGCCTCGATCATGACCCCCACCAAGCTGCTTGTCGGCCAGATTTTCGTCGTTTTTGCCATCGTCATTCTGGGCGTCTGGGCCGCGACCCAATGGGCCGCCGCCCTGCTCGGCTATCAGGCTCAGCTTGGCGAACCGTGGGCGATGGCGTTCGGGTATCCGGTCTATCGGCCGTGGCAGCTCTTTGCATGGTGGTATCACTACGAAGCCTATGCGCCGGAGGTCTTCGACAAAGCCGGCATGCTGGCCGGGGTCAGCGGCTTCCTCGGTTGCGCTTCGGCGATAGCCGGTTCGCTCTGGCGGGCGCGGCAGAACCGGCATGTCACCACCTATGGTTCTTCGCGCTGGGCATCGCGTGGTGAGATCGGCAAGGCTGGGTTGTTCCACGATGCAGGCGTGTTTCTTGGTCGCTACCGAGGCGATTATTTGCGCCATGATGGGCCCGAACATGTCATGGCCTTCGCACCGACCCGGTCAGGCAAGGGCGTTGGACTGGTGGTGCCATCGCTGCTGTCATGGACCGGCAGCACTGTAGTTCACGACATCAAGGGTGAGAACTGGCAGCTAACTGCCGGATGGCGCTCGCGCTTTTCGCATTGCCTGCTGTTCAATCCGACCGATCTGCGCTCGGCGCGCTACAATCCGCTGCTCGAGGTCCGTAAAGGCCCGGACGAAGTGCGCGATGTCCAGAACATCGCCGATATTCTCGTCGATCCCGAAGGCGCGCTCGAACGCCGCTCGCATTGGGAAAAGACCTCGCATTCACTGCTCGTCGGCGCGATCCTCCATGTGCTCTATGCCGAGGAAGAAAAGACCCTTGCCCGGGTAGCGACCTTCCTGTCCGATCCCCAGCGTTCGTTCGCGCATACGCTGCGGCGGATGATGGCAACAAACCATCTGGGGACGAAGGAGCAGCCGCAGGTTCACCCGGTGGTCGCCAGCGCAGCGCGCGAAGTGCTGAACAAGTCGGAAAACGAACGCAGCGGCGTCCTTTCCACCGCCATGTCGTTCCTTGGTCTGTACCGGGATCCGATCGTGGCGCGCAACACGGCGGCCTGCGACTGGCGTATCAGCGATCTTGTCGATGCGGCCCATCCGGTCTCGCTCTATCTGGTCATTCCGCCGTCCGATATTTCGCGGACCAAGCCGCTGGTCCGTCTCGTCCTCAACCAGATCGGGCGCCGTCTGACCGAGCGCCTGGAGGGCGATCAGCACAAGAGCCGCAAGCATCAGCTTCTGATGATGCTGGATGAATTTCCAGCGCTCGGCCGGCTCGATTTCTTCGAGACCGCGCTCGCCTTCATGGCAGGCTATGGCATCCGCGCTTACCTGATCGCCCAGAGCCTCAATCAGATTTCGAAGGCCTATGGCGAGAACAACGCCATTCTCGACAATTGCCATGTCCGCATCGCCTTTTCCTCGAACGACGAGAGAACCGCGAAGCGGATCAGCGATGCACTGGGCACAGCGACCGAACTGCGTGCGCAGCGCAATTATGCCGGGCACCGGCTGGCACCCTGGCTCAGCCATGTCATGGTGTCGCGGCAAGAAACCGCCCGTCCGCTGCTGACGCCGGGTGAGGTGATGCAACTGCCGCCGGCAGATGAACTGGTGCTCGTCTCTGGCCTCGCGCCGATCCGCGCGAAGAAGCTTCGTTATTTTGAAGACGCCAATTTCACTGCCCGGGTCCTCCCGCCACCCAGCCTCGGTCCTGATGATGGCGTCTACGCCGATCGCCCCAGCCCGCGGCCCGATGATTGGGGCAGCGAAGTGCGCGGTCTTCATGAAGGGCTGGTGGCGACCGCTGATCAGGAAGGGGCGTCCTTTGATGAGGAAGCCGAAGGCGGCCTGCAGCAGCAGCGCCATCCCGGCCTTGCCGAAGAACGGCCCGAGCCGATCGCCGAAGCTGGCGCGGAGATGATCCCCGGCATCGAGGATGACAGCGATACGGCTGCGGACCGGCGGGCCATGGACCGCCTGCGGGGTCTCGGCGCTGTCCAGCGAGCCCATGCGATGAATGAAGCCGATCGTGGCGACGATCTGCTGCCGAGCTTCTAAGGGGAGGGCCGCCTGTGAAACCCCGCCATCACCTTTATCTCGACGATGAACTGACTGCTCAGCTGGAACGATTGGGTTCGAAGCCGGGCACATCCAAGTCGGCTATCGTTGCCGATGCGCTGCGCGACTATCTCAACCGGCGCGCCACGCGTCAGGTCGACGATCTTCTGAAGGTCCGGCTCGACCGGATGAGCACACAAATCGGACGGATCGAACGCGACAGCCTTGTGCTGCTCGAAACACTCTCGCTGTTCGTGCGCTACCAGCTGACCGTCACCGCGCCGCTTCCCGAGGGAGACAAGGCCGCACAGGCGATAGGGCGGGAGCGCTTTCGCCGGTTCGTCGATCAGGTCGGGCGGCAGCTGGCGACAGGCCGTTCCATTGGTGCCGCGGCTTCCGACGAGGCCGGACAATGAGCGGCGTCAACAGCCAGGCGGAGGGTCGCCGTCGCGCCATGCTGCGCACTGCCATGGGCCCGGCGATCGCGGCTGCACTTGGCGATCCGCGCGTCATTGAGATCATGGTCAACCCCGATGGGTCGCTCCGGCTTGACCTCCTGGGAGAAGGCCGCGTCAATACGGAATTGCGGGTGAAGCCGGCAGAAGCCGAGCGCATCATCCGCTTGGTCGCCAGCCATGTTCGTACGGAAGTCCATGCCGGCGCGCCTATCGTGAGCGCGGAACTGCCTGAAGGTGGTGAACGCTTCGAAGGTCTGCTGCCACCGGTTGCGAGTGCGCCGTGCTTTTCAATCCGCAAGCCGGCGGCCCGGATCCACCGGCTGATCGACTATGTCGCGGATGGCATCATGCGCGCCGAAGTCGCGCTGGCGCTCTCCATGGCGGTGGTCGAGCGCAAGAACATCCTCGTTGCCGGCGGCACCTCGTCGGGCAAGACGACGCTCGCCAACGCGCTGCTGAACGAGATGGCAACGCTCGATGAGCGGGTCATTTTGATCGAGGATACGCGCGAGCTGCAATGCGCTGCGGCCGATACCGTAGCGCTGCGGACCAGGCCGGGCGTCGTCACCATGGCCGATCTGGTCCGTTCGACCCTGCGCCTGCGCCCCGATCGCATCATCGTCGGCGAAGTCCGGGGCGGTGAAGCGCTCGACATGCTCAAGGCGTGGAACACCGGGCATCCGGGCGGGATCGCCACGGTCCACGCCAATTCCGCGCGTTCCGCGCTCTATCGCATCGAGCAGCTCGTCGCCGAATGCGTGGTCACCGTTCCGCGCCGCCTGATCGCGGAAGCGATCGACATTGTCGTGTTCATTTCCGGCCGGGGCACCGGCCGCAGGATCGAGACCGTGGCCGAGGTCAGCGGGCTCGATGCCGACGGTGATTTCGCCGTCACCGACCTCGCCATTCCCCACAGCACAGGAGATTGAAATCATGCACGCCCACTATCGAACCGCCATACGCCAGTTGCCGAACCGGCTGCTCATCGCGGCGGCAGTTCTCGGCTTCCCCGCTGTCGCCATGGCCTCAGGTTCCGGCATGCCGTGGGAAGAACCGCTCCAGCAGATCCTTGAATCCGTTCAGGGTCCTGTCGCCAAAATCGTCGCTGTCATCATCATCATCACGACCGGGCTGGCGCTGGCTTTTGGCGAGACATCGGGCGGCTTTCGCAAGCTGATCCAGATCGTCTTCGGCCTCTCGATCGCCTTTGCCGCCAGTTCCTTTTTCCTGTCCTTCTTCAGCTTCGGCGGCGGAGCGCTGGTCTGATGGTCGGCGCCGGCTCCATCGCGGCGGGAGGGCATGTCGAGGGCTTCGAGGTCCCGCTGCACCGCGCGCTTACCGAACCGATCCTCTTGGGCGGAGCGCCGCGCGGCATCGCGATCCTCAACGGTACGCTCGCCGCCGCGATGGGGCTGGGACTTCAGCAGTGGATCGCGGGGCTTCTGCTCTGGCTCGCCGGGCACAGCCTCGCGGTGTTCGCGGCCAAACGCGATCCCGATTTCGCCACCGTCCTCGCTCGCCACCTCCGGCAGAAGGCCTATCTTACATGCTGAACCTGAAGGAATATCGCGGGACCGCCGACCGGCTTGCCGATCACCTGCCCTGGGCCACACTGGTCGCGCCGGGCGTGGTGCTCAACAAGGATGGCAGTTTTCAGCGGACCCTGCGCTTTCGCGGCCCCGATCTCGAAAGCGCGACCGAAGCCGAACTCGTTTCGGTCTGCGCGCGAGCCAATAACGCGCTGCGGCGTCTGGGTTCGGGCTGGGCGCTGTTCTTCGATGCCGAGCGCCTGCAAGCGCTGGGCTATCCAGTAAGCGACTTTCCCGATGCAGCATCATGGCTGGTCGATGAGGAACGAAGAGCTCATTTCGATGGACGGCGCGCCGAGCATTTCGAGAGCCGCTATCACTTGACCCTCTGTTATCTGCCGCCTGCCGATCAGGTGAGCCGGGCCGAACGTGCGCTCCTCGAGCACGATGTTCCGCAGCAAGGACGAGACTGGCGGCAGGAACTACGGGCATTCGTCGCCGAGACCGACCGTGTGCTCGATCTGCTGTCCGGCTTCATGGCGGAAGTCAGGGCACTCGACGATGCCGAGACGCTGACATTTCTCCACGGCAGCATCTCGACGAAGCGGCATGCCGTCGCGGTCCCGGAAACGCCGATCTATCTCGACGGGCTGCTGGTCGATACACCGCTTTCGGGCGGGATCGAGCCCATGCTGGGGGACCAGCATCTGCGGACCGTCACGGTCATGGGTTTCCCGAACGCCACGCGGCCAGGCATTCTCGATGCGCTCAACCATCAGGGCTTCGCCTATCGCTGGGTCACCCGCTTCATCGCACTGGACAAGACCGCCGCGAACAAGGCGCTGACCCGCATCCGTCGGCAATGGTTCAACAAGCGCAAGTCGATCGCGCAGCTCATGCGCGAGGTGATGATGAACGAGCCGGTGCCGCTCACGGACAGCGACGCCGACAACAAGGTCGCTGACGCCGATCTCGCGCTGCAGGCGCTGGGCGGCGATCATGTGGCGTTCGGATATTACACCGCGACCATCACCGTGTCCGATACGGATCGCGCGGTGGCGGACGAGAAAGTCCGCATTGTCGAGCGCATAGTCAATGGCCTCGGCTTCACCTGCATTCGCGAGAGCGTGAACGCGGTGGAAGCCTGGCTGGGGTCGCTGCCCGGCCATGTCTATGCCAATGTCCGGCAGCCGCTGGTCCATACGCTGAACCTCGCCCATCTGATGCCCTTGTCGAGCGTCTGGGCAGGGCCGGCACGCAACGATCATCTCGCAGGCCAGCCGCTGCTTTATGCAGAAACCAGCGGATCGACACCGTTTCGCCTTTCGCCCCATGTCGGCGACGTCGGGCATATGCTGATCGTCGGACCGACCGGTGCCGGCAAATCGGTACTGCTGGCGCTGCTAGCACTGCAGTTCCGCCGCTACCCCGGATCACAGGTCTATATATTCGACAAAGGACTGTCGGCCCGCGCCGCTGTGCTGGCCTGCGGCGGCGAGCATCATGCGCTGGGGGAGGGCGATGGTCTCGCCTTCCAGCCCCTGAAGGCTATCGACGATGAGAGCGAGCGGGCCTGGGCGGCCGAGTGGATTGCTTCGCTGCTGGTCCACGAGAAGGTCGAGGTAACAGCCGAGGTGAAGGAAGCGCTTTGGTCGGCGCTGACCAGCCTTGCGAGCGCGCCCGCCGAAGAGCGCACGCTCACCGGTCTTTCGGTCCTGCTCCAATCCAACGCGCTCAAGGCCGCGCTCATGCCCTATACGCTGGAAGGGCCGTTCGGGCGGCTCCTCGATGCCGCCGAAAACAGCCTTGCGCTCGGGGCCATGCAGTGCTTCGAAACCGAAACGCTCATGCACTCGGCAGGCGTGGTGCTGCCCGTTCTCACCTACCTGTTCCACCGGCTCGAAGAGCGGTTTGATGGCAGGCCGACGCTGCTGGTGCTCGATGAGGCCTGGGTCTTTCTCGACAATCCGGTCTTCGCCCAGCGCATCCGCGAATGGCTCAAGGTCCTGCGCAAGAAGAATGTCAGCGTGGTGTTCGCCACGCAGAGCCTTGCCGATATCGCGGACAGCAGCATTGCCCCGGCAATCATCGAGAGCTGTCCGCAGCGCATCTTCCTCGCCAACGACCGCGCGATCGAACCGCAAGGACGCGCCGCATATGAACGCTTCGGGCTCAATGACCGGCAGATCGAACTGATCGCCCGCGCGACACCCAAGCGGCATTATTATCTGCAATCCCGGCGGGGCAATCGCCTGTTCGAGCTCGCGCTCGGGCCTGTCGCGCTCAGCCTGTGCGGGGCTTCCGATCCGGAAACACAGCAGCTGATCGACCGGCTGCTTGCCGAACATGGGCAGGCCGCGTTCCCCGCCGCCTTTCTTGAAGCGCGCGGCCTCGTCTGGGCCGCAGAGCTTCTCCGAGACTTCCCCGGCGCGAACAGCGCCGGGGGAGACCCCGTCCATTCCCAGCAGAAGGAGCTCTTCTCATGAAATCGCCTATTCTCGCGTCCGTCCTTGCAGGCATCGCCTGCACTGGCGCAGTCATCATTCCGCTCGCGCCGGCACATGCCCAGTTCGGCGGCGTCGTGTTCGACCCCAGCAATTATGCGCAGAATGTGCTGACAGCTGCGCGCACGCTGCAGCAGATAAACAATCAGATCCAGGCGCTGCAAAATCAGGCGTCGATGCTGACCAATATGGCAAAGCATCTCCAGCGCCTCGATTTCTCGTCGCTGACGCAGATCACCCGGTCGATGCAGAAGATCGGTACGCTGATGGATCAGGCCGATGGTATCGCCTTCGACCTTGCCTCCACCGACGAGGCGCTGCGCCGGCAATTTCCCGCTGCCTTCGACACGGCGCTGTCGACCAGCGAGATCGTCGCGCAGGCCCGGACCCGCTTTGCGGCATCGATGCAGGGGTATCGCCAGACCATGCGGGTCCAGGCGCAGGTGGTCGAGAATATCGACGAGGACGCCGACCTCCTCGCGCAACTGGTATCCCAAAGCCAGTCCGCGACTGGCAGTTTGCAGGCGGCTCAGGCGACCAACCAGCTCATCGCGCTGTCGGCGAAGCAACAGCTTCAGATCCAGCAGATGATGGCGGCACAATATCGCGCCGATGCGCTTGAGCGTGCGCGCCAGCAGCAGGCCATGGAAGCCGCCCGCGAGCAGACGCGGCGCTTCATCGGTTCGGCCCACATCTACACGCGCGACTGACGGCATCAGGAAGGCGGCCTGGCCCATGGACCCTGACTTGAACATCATCGACGGCTTTCTTGAAGCCTTCATCAGCTACATCGACAGCGGCTTCGGGCTTCTCTCGGGCGATGTCGCGTTTCTCACCAGCGTGCTGATCGGCATCGACGTGACGCTGGCGGCGCTCTGGTGGGCGATGGACAATGACCAGGATGTGCTGGGCAAGCTCATCAAGAAGGTCCTCTACGTCGGGGCCTTCGCCTTCATCATCGGCCAGTTCAGCACGCTTGCCGAAATCATTTTCAGGAGCTTTTCCGGACTCGGGATCACCGCGGGCGGGGGAGGCCTCTCTGCCGACGATCTGATGCATCCCGGCGCGATTGCCGGGACTGGCTTCGAGGCGGCGCATCCGCTGCTCGATCAGGTCTCCGAGCTGTCGGGGTTCCCCGAATTCTTCGGCAATTTCCTGTCGATCGCGGTGCTGCTCATCTGCTGGCTCCTGGTGGTGCTGGCCTTCTTCATCCTCGCGATCCAGCTGTTCATCACCATCCTTGAGTTCAAGCTGACGGCATTGGCAGGCTTCGTCCTTGTGCCTTTCGCCTTGTGGAACAAGACCAGCTTCCTGGCTGAACGTGTGCTCGGCAATGTCGTTTCGGCGGGCATCAAGGTCATGGTGCTCGCAGTCATCGTCGGGATCGGCACCAACCTCTTCGACGAACTGACCGCCCTCGTCGGTAGCGAGCCGGACATTGCCGAGGCTTTGAGCCTGCTCATGGGCGCGCTGACCCTGTTCGGCCTTGGCATCTTCGGTCCCGGCATTGCAGCGGGCCTTGTTTCCGGTGCCCCGCAGCTTGGTGCGGGTGCCGCTGTCGGCACGGTGGCGGGCGCTGCGATCATGTCCGGCGGGGCTGCGATGCTCGGTGCGCGCGGCGCCATGATGGCGGGACATGGCGGCATGGGCGCGATCCGGGCAGGCACCGCGATGGGATCGGCTGCATCGAGCGCCTACCGGCTTGGTCAGGAAACCGCCGGAAGGACAAGCGTCGGTGCCGGCCTTGGCGGTTTGGCCACCGCTGCCGGAGGTGCTGCATCGCAAGGCGCGAGAGCGGCCGCTTCGCGCATCGCAACGCCGCTTCGGTCCAGTGTGGAGAAGGGCCGGCAGGCCGCCTGGAACGCCGGGCAAACCTCATCGACATCACCTGCGTCCGACACAGGGCCGGCGGCCGGGGCGGGTACATCGCCTGCCGGCATGCCTGCCTGGGCGCAGAGCCTGCGCTCCGAGCAAACCGCCCGTCATCGCCGACACATGGCGATGCAGGCGCTGCGCGACGGAGACCGGCCCGGCAGCGGCGCAAATCCCAACCTCAGCGAGAAGGAGTAAACCCCATGATCTTCAAGCGATCGATCCAGCGCTATGGGGTGACGCCCCAGCCCGAGACACCCTATCAGCGTGCTGGTCAGCTCTGGGATGAGCGTATCGGCTCGGCCCGTGTCCAGGCCCGGAACTGGCGGCTTGTCGCCTTTTCCTGCCTTGGCCTTACCGGCATCCTGATCGGTGCGAATGTCTGGCAGTCGATGCAGAGCCGCGTCGCGCCCTATGTGGTGGAAGTGGATCGTCTCGGCGAAGCGCGCAGCGTCGCCCCTGCAATCCAGAACTACCAGCCCACGGACGGGCAGGTCGCCTGGCATCTGGGGCGCTTCATATCGAATGTCCGCTCGGTCTCGACCGATCCGGTGCTGGTGAAGCGCAACTGGCTCGATGCCTATGACTTCGCCACCGACCGGGCGGCGATCTTCCTCAACGAATATGCAAGGGCCAACGATCCTTTCGCCGGGATCGGCCAGCGCAGCGTTTCGGTCCAGGTGACGAGCGTGGTGCGCGCTTCGGACAGCAGCTTTCAGGTCAAATGGACCGAGAGCATTTATGAGCGCGGCAGCCTCGCCAAGACCGAGCGCTGGACGGCCATGCTCACTGTGACGATGCAGCCGCCCAAAACGGCCGATGCCCTGCGCAAGAACCCGCTCGGCCTGTTCGTCAATGCGATCGACTGGGCCCGTGAACTCGATGGCCAGCCATCCCCGTCTCCACGGCGTCAGGGGCAAGCAGCTGACCTTGCTGCGCCCGCAGTCCCTGCCGCCGTGCCCCCGATGGCCGCCGACCCAGAACAGAAAGGAGTCCGTCCATGATTGCCCGTCTTTCCCTGTCTCTTCCCGTAGTGGCGCTGCTGTCTGCCTGTGCCGGGAAGACGCCGCCGCCTGCGATCGCGCTCGACAGCGCGCAGTTTCGGCCTGCCGTGCTTGAGGCTGAACCAGCCAAGCCTGTCGAGATCGTCGAAACACCCGTGCCGCTACCCTTGCCAGGCCAGCTTCTCCCGCCGCCGTCGGTCAGGGTTGATGCCGGATCTCCCACGGCGCGGGTCGAAGCGGCAAACCGTGCGGCGACGCGCGAACCGTCGAGTGCAGGCTATATCAATGCCGTGCAGGTCTACCCCTGGACCGACGGCGCGCTCTACCGCCTCTATGCGGCCCCGGAGCAGGTGAGCGACATCGCGCTCCAGCCCGGCGAGAAGCTCGTGGCGGTTTCGGCAGGAGATACCGTGCGCTGGGTCATCGGTGACACCTCAAGCGGGGCCGGCGAGACCGCGCGGGCGCATATATTGGTCAAGCCCTTTGCGCCGGGCCTCAAAACCAACATGGTCATCACCACCGACCGGCGCGCCTATCATCTCGCGCTGGAAAGCACCGACAAGACCGCCATGGCGGCGATCAGCTGGACTTACCCCCAGGATCGCCTGCTGGCCTTGCAGAGGCAGAACGAACGTGCCGAGGAAGCACGGCCGGTAGCGGACAATATCGCGCTCACCAATTTGCGCTTCCGCTATGCCATTACCGGCGACAATCCGCCCTGGCGCCCCGTTCGGGCATGGGATGATGGCAACAAGGTCTATATCGAGTTTCCGGCCCGGCTTGACCAAGGGGAGGCACCGCCCCTGTTCGTGGTCGGGCCGCTCGGGCAGAGCCAGCTGGTCAATTATCGTGTCAGCGGCAATCACTATATCGTCGATCGCCTCTTCGGCGCGGCCGAACTGCGGCTTGGCGAGAACCCGCAGGCCGTCGTGCGCATTTCCCGCACCGATGCTGCGCAGGGGAGGGCACGCCCATGAGCGGTCCCGCCAAGGATGACGCTGGCCCGGAACCGCGTGCTCCCGGTGAATCCATAGCACCCCCGCCTGAGCCGGCCAAACTGAGTGCGGAAAAGCTTGTCCTGCGCGCCGCACCACGGCGTGTTGTCCGGTTCCGGCGCGGTGTGATCATCGGCGGAGCCGCTTGTGCCTCGTTCGCCATCGCCGGTGTCGCCTGGATGGCGCTGGGGCCGAAGACGTTGCAGGTGGTCGCCACCGGTGATGAGAAGGCTGTCGCGGATCGGCGCACGCCCGCCGATGCCGTCGCCAATCTGCCCGGAACCTATGGTGAGCTGCCATCGGGTGTTCCGGTGCTGGGCTACCCGCTGCCCGGCGATCTCGGGCGGCCGATCCTCGAGCACCAGCGCGGTCTCGGCATCGATCCGGCAACCGATCCGGGTGCCATACCGCCGTCCATGACCATGGAGGAGCAGGCCGCCGAGGCCGAGCGTCAACGGATCATTGCTCAGGCAGCGCAGGCCCGCGAGGCCGGCGTGATGGTCCAGTCGTCCAGGCGGGGTGCTGCGGCGCCGACTGCAGGCGCGGATAGCACGCCCACAGGCAGTGCCGCGCCAGGCCAGAGCGAGCAGACAGCGCGTCTCGCACTGGATCCAGAGCGGGATCAGAACAACCAGCAGCGCAAGCTCGACTTTGTCGGGAGCCAAGCGTCGGCCGGCATCACCAATGCCCACGCGCTCCAGACACCGGCATCGCCCTATCAGCTGATGGCAGGCAGTGTCATCGCCGCCAGCCTGATGACGGGGCTCAATTCCGATCTTCCGGGCATGGTGGTGGCGCAAGTGACCGAACCGGTCTTCGATACCGTCACGGGGCGTATCCTGCTCATCCCGCAAGGCTCGCGGCTGATCGGCAGCTATGACAGCGTCGTGGCTTTCGGCCAGCGGCGTGCCTTGCTGGTGTGGCAGCGGATCATCCTGCCCAATGGCAGTTCGGTTCAGATCGACAATCTGCCGGCCACCGACAGCGCCGGTTATGCGGGGCTGGCCGACAAGGTCGACTTCCATAGCTGGCAATTGCTCAAGGGCGTCGCGCTCTCGACGCTGCTCGGCGTCGGCACCGAACTCACGCTGGGCAGTGACGAGAGCGATCTTGTCCGCGCGATACGCCAATCGACCCAGCAATCCGCCAATCAGGCGGGTCAGCAGATCGTCTCGAAGAACCTCAATATCCAGCCCACCATCACCGTCCGTCCCGGATGGCCGCTGCGCGTGATCGTCCACAAGGACATCGTGCTGCGGCCCTGGGCGGGCGCTCGCTAGACAAGGAGAGCCGCGATGCTCAAGCTTGCAAAATTGCCGGACCGGACACCGGTCAAACTGGCCATCACCATCACGCCCGATCTCGCCCATGCGCTCGGCGACTATGCGACGATCTACAACCGGACCTATGGCGACAAGGCCGAAGTGGCGGAGCTTGTGCCCGCCATGCTCGACAGCTTCCTGGCCAGCGATCGCGTCTTTGCCAAGGCGCGCAAGGACATGGAGGCCGGGACATGACGCGCAAGCGGACGATCGGCCGCTTCCGGCGCTCGAAGCAGGGCGGATGGGAAGGGGAGATCAACACGCTCTCAATCCAGCGCGCGATCCGGCTTGTGCCCAATGACAACAGGGTCAGCGACAACGCCCCGGCATTCCGGGTCATGCTGGGCTGGCAGCATATCGGTGACGCCTGGGAGCGTCTGTCGCGCAGCGAGCCTGCCCGTGAATATTGGCGTGTACGGATCGACGATCCCTTCTGTCCGCTCAGCGCCATGCTGTTCCCCGACGCGGAAGGCATGACCGCGCAGCTGGTGCTGCAGGTCTGACCATGGGCGGGGGAGCCGAGCGCGTTCTGACCATCCGGGAAGCAGCGGCGCTGCTCAAGGTGCACCCCAATACCATCCGCAATCTGCTGGCCGAGGGGCGCATTCCGGCGGCCCGGGTCGGGCGTCAGTGGCGCTTTCTGGAAGGCGAACTTGTCGCCTGGATTCGCTCGGGCTATTCTGCGTCCGCACGAATGCAGTCGAGTGCCCCAACAAAGGAGGCATTATGGCACTCTGGAAACGTGCAGGAAAATATTACGTCAAGCTCACAGCACCTGACGGAACGCTCATTAGACGCTCTACTGGAACGACCGACAGGCTGAAGGCGCTCGAATTCCACGACAAGTTGAAGGCCGAGCTGTGGGACCTTGCCAGGCTGAAGCAGAAGCCGAAGCGGACCTGGGACGAGGCGGCTTTGCGGTGGCTGAAGGAGAAGGCACACAAGAAGTCCTACCGGGACGATGTGAGCCGGATCCGGTGGTTCACCAATCATCTGCGTGGCAAGACATTGGATCAGGTGAGCAGGGACATGATCGACCGGCTCATATCGCGCCATTTCGCCCGCAAGAGCGATCGCACCAAGGATCTCTATGTCGCGCTCATCCGCGCGATCTTCCGGAAGGCGATGCGGGAATGGGAATGGATCGCGCATGTGCCGGCGTTCAAGACCTATGCGCGCAGTGGCCGGGTCAGGGTGCGGTTTCTCACCCATGATCAGGCCGCCGAGCTCATGGGTCGGCTTCCTGAACACCAGCGCGAGGTGGTGCTGTTCGCTTTGTCGACCGGCCTGCGTCAGGGCAACATACTCCATCTGCGATGGGATCAGGTCGATATGACCCGGCGCATCGTCACGATCGGATATGGCGAGACCAAGAACGGGGAAGCGCTCGGCGTTCCCCTGAACGAGGCGGCCCTTGGCGTGTTACGGCGGCAGAAGGGCAAGCATCCGGTTCATGTGTTCACATTTCGGGGCAAGCGCCTTGCCAATGCGAATACGCGGACCTGGCGTGCGGCATTGAAGGCCTGCGGGATCGAGGATTTTCGCTGGCACGATCTGCGGCACACCTGGGCCACCTGGCTCCGGCAGAATGACGTGCCCACCTGGGTGCTTCAGGAGCTGGGGGGATGGAAATCGGAGTCGATGGTGCGGCGTTATGCACACATGTCGGTGAAGCATCTCCAGCCCTATGCCGACCAGCTGATTTTACCGGGCACAGACCCGCTGATTAGTCCGGTCACAGACACGAAAAAGTCTAACTGCCCGGAAAAGCTGGAAAGCCCAGGTCACAAAAATGGTCACAGCGAGAGCCGCCCGCGGCTTAAGCTTGTCGCTGGCCTCGACGTAAACTCTTGATTATAAAGGAAGGAAAATGGTGGACGCACTTGGGCTCGAACCAAGGACCCGCTGATTAAGAGTCAGCTGCTCTACCAACTGAGCTATGCGTCCACACCGGCAACCGGGCGGTCTGGATGACCAGTGCCCGTTGGCGTGGGCGGGCAATTAGCAGCGTCATCGGGATTCGCAAACCCTAAATTGCGTTGGGTTGCAGAAATATTGCGCGGGGGCGGCTTCAGCCCCAGTTTCGGGGGTTGTTCGCGCGGCTGTTGGAGCGGTCGATCGCCATGATGATGCCCACGCACAGCATGACGGTCAGCATCGACGATCCGCCATAGGACATGAAGGGCAGGGGGATGCCCACCACCGGGGCCAGGCCCATCACCATCATCAGGTTGATGGCGACATAGAAGAAGATCGTCGTGGTCAGCCCCGCCGCGACCAGCCGGGCGAAGCGGTCGTTCGTACGCATCGCCACGCGCAGGCCCCAGCGGAACAGCAGCATGAACGCGCCGATCAGCAACAGGCCACCGGCCATGCCCCATTCCTCCGCCATGGTGGCGAAGACGAAATCGGTATGGCCTTCGGGCAGATAGTCGAGATGGCTTTGTGATCCCTGCAGGAACCCCTTGCCCCAGATACCGCCCGAACCAATCGCGATCTTGGACTGGCTGATATGATAGCCCGCGCCCAGCGGATCGCTTTCCGGGTCCAGGAAGATGAGGACGCGCTTCTTCTGATAGTCGTGCAGGAAGCTGAAGGCGATCGGCACGATGGCAGCCACGGTCAGCCCCGATCCGATGAACAGCCGCAGCGGCAAGCCGGCCAGGAACATGACGGTCACGCCGCCAGCCAGGATCATCGTGGCGGTCCCCAGGTCCGGCTGGATCAACACCAGCGACCATGGCATGCCGATCAGCAGGAGAGCGGGCCAGATCGCGTTCCAGCTGCGGATTTCGCCCACCGGCAGGCGCGCATAGAATTGCGCGACGGCCAGCACGATGACCGGCTTCATGAATTCGGACGGCTGAAGCTGCATGAAGCCCAGATTGATCCAGCGCTGGCTTCCCCCCGCGACCCCGCCGATCAACTCGACCAGAAACAGCGCCACCAGAATGGCGCCATAGGCGGGAAAGGCGAAACGCGCGAAGATTTCCAGCGGGATGCGGCTAAGGACCAGCGCCATCGCGGAAAATATGCAGAAGCGCACCGCCTGGTTGGTCGCCCAGGGGAAGATGCTGCCCCCCGCTGCGCTGTACAGGACCAGCGTACCGAAAACCGCGATGGCCAGCAACAGCGCCATGACACGCCAGGGGAATTGGGTGATGGGCTGGGGAATGATGCTCATGGCGCATCCGCCGCATTGCTGCCGGGGGGAGGAGGGGCGTCGTCCGATTCGTCGGCTGGTGGCGCCGCTGGTGCCTGCGTGGCGCTGTTGCCCGCCGCTGCTGCGTTGCTGCCATTGTCGGCGGCAGGTGGCGGGACTTCACCCTTCTCGATCGCTCGTGCCAGGCGGAACGCGCCCATTTGCCGCGCCTGCCTTTCCGATGGGGTGCCGCCCCAGCCCTTTTCCAGCGTCTCCAGCTTCTCCATCGCCTTCTTGGGATCGAACAGATAGGACAGCGTATCGCTGGCGATCATCGGCGCGTCCTCGTTACGGATCAAATGCCCGCCATGTTCGATGATGCAGGCGACCGCATAGCGCGGATTGTCGAACGGCGCGAACCCCTGGAACAGGGCATGGTCGCGCAGCTTGAACGCCAGTGAGCTGTTGCCGCGTACCCCGCCCGCGCGCTCGGCCATGGTGATGCGCCGGACCTGCGCGGTGCCGGTCTTGCCCGCGATCAGCACGCCGGGGATCGACATGCGCGCGGCCCCGCCCGTGCCGCCGCCATTGACGACTGCGCTCATCGCATCGCGGATGACGACCAGATGCTCTTCGGATGCGCCGACCAACGCAGGCTCGGGACGCTTCGCGCCGTGCAGGAAATTGGGCATGAGTTGCTTGCCGGTCGCCAGCCGCGCGGCCATCACCGCCATTTGCAACGGGTTGATCAGCATATAGCCCTGACCGATGGTGGCGTTCACCGTGTCATACACCTGCCATTTCTGGTCATATTTCTTCAGCTTCCAGGCCGGGTCGGGCACCGTGCCGTAACTTTGGCTGGGGAAGGGCAGGTCGAAACGCTGGCCCATGCCGCACCGACGCGCCATCGCCGCGATCCGGTCCATGCCGATGCGCTGGGCCATCTGGTAGAAATATATGTCGCAGCTCTGGGCGATGGCGGTCCGCATGTTGACCGCGCCATGGCCGCGCCGCTTGTGGCAGTGGAACAGCGTATTGCCGACGCGCAGCGCCCCGGAGCAGCCGACCGTTTCCTGCGGCCCGACGCCCGCTTCCAGCAGCGCGAGCGCCACCATCGGCTTGACGGTCGATCCGGGGGGATAAAGCCCCTGCAACGTCTTGTTGCGCAACGGGACATGGTCATCCTGCGACAACATGGCCCATTCCATATGGCTGATGCCATCCGAAAAACTGTTCGGATCGAAACTGGGCATCGACGCCATCGCCAGCACATCGCCATTGGCGCAATCGATGACGACGACGGAACCGCTCTGCGTCGCCAGCCGTCGTCCGGCATATTCCTGCAATCCCGCGTCGATGGTCAGCTTGATCGAATGGCCGGGCGTATCGGGCCGGGTGGTCAGTTCCCGCACGATCTTGCCGCGCGCCGTCACCTCGACCCGCTTGGCCCCTGGCTTGCCGGTCAGATGTTCGTCAAAGGCGCGTTCCAGCCCGTCCTTGCCGACCTTGAAACCCGGCGTGATCAGCAGCGGATTCTTGCGTTCCTTATATTCCTCCGCCGTCGCCGCGCCGACATAGCCCAGCAAATGACCGACTGTGGACCCGCCAGGATAATGGCGCGAAAAGCCCTGACTGGGCGCGACGCCCGGCAGGTCGGGCAGGCGTACGCTGACGGCGGCATATTGGTCATAGGTCAGCTTGTCGGCGACCTGCACAGGCCGGAACCCGGCCGACTTGTCCAGTTCCTCGCGAATGCGATCGACCTCGTCCGGCTCCAGGCTCAGCAATTGCGCCAGATGCTTCACCGTCGCATCGGCGTCCACCACCCGCTGCGGGATCAGGTCGACGCGAAAATCGGTGCGGTTGTTGGCCAGCGGCCGACCATGGCGGTCGATGATCCAGCCCCGGCGGGGCGGAATGAGCGTCAGGTTGACGCGGTTGCTCTCCGACAGGAGCGAATATTTCTCATTCTCCGCCACGCTGATCCACGCCATTCGCGCGGCCAGCACGGCGCCGACCGTCCCCTGGAGCGCCCCCAGCACCATGGTGCGGCGGGTGAAGGTGAAGGACTGGGCGGCTTCGGTGATGATCTGGCGTTTGGAACCGGGAAATTTCATGCCATCACGCGCCAGCGGTCGATCCGCGCGCATTGCCGGACGACGAAGGGAAACAACAATATCGTCCAGAACATCTGTGGCGCGACCAACAGCAACCTCACATCGCCTCCGCCGGTGATGCGGGCAAAGAACAGCCCGCCGGCCATGCAGACTATAATGGCGAAACCGGCGATCAGCCAGTCCTGCCGGTAACTACGCCATATCATGCGATGCTCGACCGCGTCGACGCCTATCAGCATGATGGTCCACAGGAACATGGCGGAACCGATCGGCTGCCCGCTCATCATGTCGTCGAACAGGCCGAGCGGCAGGCCGATCCACGCCCGCCACAATTCGGGGCGCAACAATCGCCAGGATAGCAAAAACAGCAGGCCAAAGGGCGGCATGACCGGCGATTGCGCGATCACCGGCAGCGCCGTGACGGACGATCCCAGCATGACGGTGATGACCGGGATGCCCGCCAGCCGAAAGCGGGACGGGTTCCGCCCCAGGCGCGGCACATAGTGAAGGTGCCGGTCGATCATGGCGTCGCTACATTGCCCGGCTCTGCGCCCTCCGCCGCGGCGGGGGCGCCTGGGTCGGGGCGCGTCACGACCTGCTCGAACGCGCGCTCGACCACGACCGCATCAACGCGCGATGGATTGGCCAGCGGGAAGCCCCAGGCGATTTCGCCCTGCACCCGCACGACGACCGCGACGGGAATGTTGGGCTGATATATGCCGCCAATGCCCGATGTGACCAGCAGGTCGCCCGGCTTGAACGGATTGCGCCCGGCCGACAGCGACCGGATTTCCAGCGATCCGTCGCCGGCTCCGGTCGCGATGGCGGGCACATTGTCATTCGCCCGCCGCACCGGCACGATGCTGCCGCTATCGGTCAGTAACAGGACGTCGGACGTGTTGGGCGTGGTGCTATGCACCCGTCCGATCAGCCCTTCCGTCGCGCGCACCGGCATGCCCGGCTGCACGCCCTGCCACCGCCCCGCGTTAAGGCGAGCAAAGCGCCGCGCGCTGCTGGAGGAGGAACTGATCAGCCGCGCCGTCAGCAACTGGCTGGCATCCTCATCGACCAGTTTGAGCAGTTTTTTCAGCCGCGCATTTTCCTGCGCCACGGCCTTGGCTTCGATGATGCGATTGCGATCCGCCTCCACCTGGCGGCGCAGCGCGACATTCTGCGACCCCGCACGCCAATAGGCGGCCAGAACTTCATCGATGGAACTGACCCCGCTCACCATGTTTTTCAGGCCCACGGACACAGGGCGGGTCAATTCGGCGGTGACTGCGCGAATACCTGCAAAACCGGTGGGATCGAAGATCGCGACGACGATCAGCAACAGCCCGATCGCTGCGCCGGTGACCGCCACCACATAGCTGGCGAACAGGCTATATTGCGCCTTCCGGTTGTGTCCGGGGCGTCGGCTGGGTGGCCGCGCCATCTACGCGTCCCTTTCGCTCTGGCCTAACGATCAGGCGGTTTGCAATACACCCCGGAAGATCGGATCTTCCATCGCACGGCCGGTGCCGATCGCCACGCAGGTCAGCGGGTCTTCGGCGATGGTGACGGGCAGGCCGGTTTCGTCGCGCAATTCGTCGTCCAGACCATGCAGCAACGCACCGCCACCAGTCAGGACGATGCCCTGATCGACAATGTCGGCGGCCAGTTCGGGCGCGGTATTTTCCAGCGCGATCCGCACGCCTTCCACGATCGTGCTGATCGGTTCGGCCAGGGCATCGGCAATCTGGCCCTGATTGATGCTGATTTCCTTGGGCACGCCGTTCACCAGATCGCGGCCCTTGATATGGATCGTCTCACCCACGCCATCGGCGGGCGACTGGGCGATGCCATATTGCTTCTTGATCCGTTCCGCCGTGGCTTCGCCGATCAGCAGATTGTGATGACGACGCACGAAGGACACGATCGCTTCGTCCATCTTGTCGCCGCCCACGCGGACGCTGGTGGTATAGGCCAGGCCACGCAGCGACAGCACGGCGACTTCGGTGGTGCCGCCGCCAATGTCGACGACCATCGAACCGATCGGCTCGGTCACGGGCATGTCCGCGCCGATCGCGGCGGCCATCGGTTCCTCGATCAGGAACACCTGCCGCGCACCGGCATTGCTGGCGGCATCGCGAATGGCGCGACGCTCGACGCTGGTGGAGCCGGACGGCACGCAGATCACGATTTCAGGCGCGCGCCAGGGGCTGTGCTTGCCGCCATGCACCTTGGTGATGAAATGCTTGATCATCTGTTCGGCGACATCGATGTCGGCGATCACGCCGTCACGCAGCGGCCGGATGGCCTCGATCGAATCCGGGGTCTTGCCCATCATCAGCTTGGCGTCGACGCCGACCGCCTTCACCCGCTTCACGCCGTTCAGCGTTTCGACCGCCACCACCGACGGCTCGTTCAATACAATGCCGCGACCGCGCACATAGACCACCGTATTGGCGGTGCCCAGGTCGATGGCCATATCCTGCGAAGTGAATTTGAAGAGACGCGAGAAGATCGACATGCCTTATCCTGTATCGCCCGCCGTCCCCGCGACGCGACTGGGGGACCGGTCGGAAAGCTGTTCCGCTCATCACTGCGCTAAATGGCTTCTGCCCTGTTCAGTTGTCCTGTGCAGTGCAAAATATTTGGCGTCGCGGGTCGCGGAAAGCGACCGATTGGGCTAGTCCCTAATCAATGTCAATACGCCGCCTGCCCGAACATCTGGTCAATCGTATCGCTGCCGGTGAAGTGGTTGAAAGACCCGCCAGCGCGCTCAAGGAAATTGTTGAAAATGCGTTGGACGCTGGCGCGACTCGCATCGCCATCCGCCTGTCGAACGGCGGACTCGACCGGATCGAGGTGAGCGACGACGGTGTCGGCATGGATTCGGCCGACATGGCCCTGGCACTGGAACGGCACGCGACATCCAAGATGCCCGATGACGATGCCATTGAAAATGTGGCCACTCTGGGTTTCCGTGGCGAAGCGCTGCCGTCCATCGCCAGTGTCGCGCGCCTGTCGATCGACAGCCGTCGGCAGGGCGGGGAGGGCTGGAACCGCACGGTCGACAATGGGCAGTTGGTGGCGGAGGGGCCAGCTGCCTTGCCCCCCGGCACCCGCGTCACCATCGAGCAGCTTTTCGCCAAGGTTCCCGCCCGCCGCAAATTCCTGCGATCGGCCAAGGCGGAATATGCCGCCTGTCTCGACATCGTCCGCCGTCTCGCAATGGCACATCCCGCCGTTGCTTTTGCGCTGGAACATGACGGTCGCCGGACGCTGGGGGTGCAGGCGGGCGACGCGCGGGAGGAAAGGGTGGCCGCGCTGACGGACCGGGCGCTGGCGGACAATCATGTCATCATCAGCCTGGCGCGCGAAGGCGTGCGCCTGTCGGGCGTGGCCTCCATTCCTACCTACAACCGCGGCGTGGGCGATCATCAATATCTGTTCGTCAATGGCCGCCCCGTGCGCGACCGGCTGCTCATCGGCGCATTGCGCGGCGCCTATGCCGACATGCTGGCGCGCGATCGGCATCCGGTGGTGGCCCTGTTCCTCGACGTCCCGCCGCTCGACGTGGACGTCAATGTCCATCCCGCCAAGACGGAGGTGCGCTTCCGCGATCCCGCGATGATCCGGGGCATGATCATTTCGGGCCTGCGCCGCGCGCTCGACGAACAGGGCTTTCGCGCGGTCCAGAATGCTGATCCCGCCGCGCTGTCCGCCTGGCGCGCCGAACCCGTCTCGCCCACGCCGATCGGCGCGATGCCGATCTTTGACGCCGCGCCGGTCAGCTATAACCCGCTCGCCGCATCTTCCTTCGGCGATCGCCGTTCCAGCTTCATGACCCCGCCACCGCAGGCGCGCGCCGAACCTGCTATGGCCCCCGCCCCGGAAGGGCAGAGCTTCCCGCTGGGCGTCGCGCGCGGCCAGGTCGCGCGCACTTACATCGTCGCGGAAGCGGAGGACGGCCTCGTCATCGTCGATCAGCACGCAGCCCATGAGCGGCTGACGCTGGAACGGATGCGCCGGGCGATGGAAGGGCAGGGCGTCCAGTCGCAGGCGCTGCTGCTGCCCGAGGTCGTCGAACTGGAAGAACCGGCCTGTGACCGGCTGGAATCGCGCGCACCGGAATTGCACGACTTCGGCCTAGACCTCGAACGCTTCGGCCCGTCCGCCATGCTGGTCCGCGCCGTACCGGCCATGCTCGGCCAGTCGGATGTCCAGGGCCTTGTCAAGGATCTGGCCGACGATCTCGCCGCCTATGACAGCGCCCTGTCGCTGAAGGAACGGCTCGACCTCGTCGCCGCGACCATGGCCTGTCACGGATCGGTTCGCGCGGGCCGGGTGCTGAGCGTCGCGGAAATGAACGCCCTGCTTCGCGAAATGGAAGTCACGCCACGCTCTGGCCAGTGCAACCATGGCCGCCCGACCTGGGTGAAGCTGGGCCATGGCGACATAGAAAAATTGTTCGGAAGGAAGTGATCTGATGACGATCCTCGCTGCCTTATTGCTTGCCGCTGCCCCGGTTGCCGCCACGCAATGCACCGCACCCGCACCATTGGCCGAACCCTGGACCAGTTGGACCCAGAGCGGACGCGCAAAGGCGGGCGTTCAGGCGCATGGCGCACCCGCGATGATCCTGGGAAAGCCGGTCACCGCCACGCTGACGCCCGCCGCCCATGTCCAGTTCGCCGTGCCGCCGGGCAAAGGGGCGAACGATGGGCATGGCGGTCTCTTCACCCTGTCGCTCAAGCAGGCGGCACGGGTCGGGATCGCGCTTGATGGCCCGGCCTGGGTTGACGTCATCACCGGCACGCAAACGACCGCCTCGGTCGAACATGGTCATGGCCCGGACTGTTCGGGCATCCGCAAGATCGTCTGGTTCGACCTGCCCGCCGGTCGGCATCTGGTGCAGATTGCAGGGTCGAAAGCCGCCGATGTACGGGTGATGGCGGCCGACGCGCTGGCCAACCAGCGACAGTAACACGGACAGCGTGTTCCCGCGCAGGCGGGAACACGCCGCTACCGCATCAGACTCAAACCGGCCGCGTCCGCCACAATGCAATCGGGATCATGGTCAGCACCGCGTCGTCATCCTGATTGAGGATCGTCACCTTGCTGTGAACGATGCCCATTTCCGGGCGGCTTTGCGACGCCTTCTTGGCAATGACCTCGCTGGTGCCGCGCAGCGTGTCGCCGGGCCGCACCGGGCGCAGCCAGCGAAGCTCGTCGACGCCCATCGCGCCCAGACTCGCCGCCTGCCGCCCCGGATCGCGCTGCATCTCGGTCACAAACATCTTCATGAACAGGGCGGTGGTGTGCCATCCGCTGGCCGACAGCGTGCCGAAATGGGTGGCAGCGGCTGCCTCGTCGGACAGATGAAAGGGCTGGGCGTCAAACTCGGCGGCGAAGGCGATCGTCTCCTCCCGGCTCACCGTCAGAGGACCAAAGGCGATGCTATCGCCCACCGCAATATCCTCGAAATAGACTGTCGCGTCCGCCATGATATTTCCTTTCATGACGGACCTAATGCGAACTTACGTTTACGTCAATGTCAACTAATTTGGAGGGAAGGCTGGCCGCGCGGCACTGTCATGGTCGCGCGCGTGCTGATCGCGCCGCCCGGCGTGGATACCTGATCCACCACCCGCGCCTTCGTCGTCCAGGCATCGGGCGTCACTTCGCACACCAGATAGCCACGCTGGTCGTTGATGAATTTCAGCTCCGGATTGTTCTTCAGCATCATGTCGCTGCCGATCCTCAGATCGGACCCGTTGCCGCCCGACGAGATGGAGGTCGACACAAATTCCACCGCCACGGTCTTGTCGCCATTGTCGAGCAGCCCGGCGAAATTCTGGTGCTCGTCCCCGGTCAGCACGATCACATTGTCCAGCCCGCGCATCTTGGCCAGCAAGCGGTTGCGCGGCACGCTATAGCCGGCCCAACTGTCGATATTATAGATTTTCGCCTTCTCGTCGGCATAGCGGCGCCGGTCGAGCGACATCATCATCACCTGCTGCGCCAGGCAATTCCATTTGGTCCGCCCACGCTTCAGATTATCGACTAGCCAGCTTTCCTCCTGCGCCGAAATGACGGTCGCCTTGCTGTCGTCAATGCCGGGACAATAGGGTTTGAACCCGTCATTGCACGGCTGGTCGCTGCGGAAGGATCGGGTGTCCAGAAAGTCGATCGACAGCAGGTCGCCAAAGCGCGCCTCGCGATACATGTTGGTGATGATGCCGTCGCGGGGCAGCATCGCGGCGCGCACCGGCATATATTCATACCACACTTGCAACCCGGCCTGACGGCGCAGGCGGAAAATCTCCGGCGGCACATCCTTCCAGTCATGGTCGCCGACCCAGTTATTTTCGACCTCATGATCGTCGAAGGTCGAAAACCATGTGTGGTTCGCGCGCGCGGCCTGCAGGTCATAGTCGCTCAGATATTGCGCATAGCGCAGCCGGTAATCGGCCACGTCGAAACAATCCTGGCCGATATGATGGCGGACCTGATCCTCCGGCAACCCGTCCTTGTCATAATCGGGTCCGCGCTGCTTATATTCATAGATGAAATCGCCATAGTGAAAGACGAAATTCAGGTCATCCTCGCGCGCCAGATGGCGGAACGCAGTGAACAGCCCATCCTCATAATTCTGGCAGCCCGCGACCCCGAATTTCAGGCTCGCAGGGCTGGCCGACGCCAGCGGCAAAGTGCGCGCCCGCCCGCGCGACGACTGGTCGCTGCCCAGGGCAAAGCGATACCAATAGGGCCGGTCGGGTTGCAAACCCGTCACCTCGACATGGACGCTATGGCCCAGTTCCGGCCGCGCCGTCGCCTCGCCCGAAGCCACGATGGTCTTGAACCTGTCGTCGCTCGCCACTTCCCATTTCACCGGCAGCGGCACCATCGGCATGCCGCCATGCGGCTCGAACGGTTTGGGGGCCAGCTTGGTCCAGATGACGAAGCCGTCCGCCGCCGGATCGCCCGACGTGACGCCCAGGGCAAATGGGTAGCCCGCAAACCAGCTTTGCGCCTTCAACAATGCGGGCGCGCCGATCAGCGGCGCCGTAGTTGCAACGGTCAGTATCTGGCGACGGGAAAACATGGCGGCGACTTTCTGTATGGCTGTTTTACGACTGTGTCTTAGCCTGCTGCCCTAGCTTCGCAATATGACAGATCGACGCAAGCACGTCAGACGATCCAATCGCGCAAGACCCGCCACCGCTCCGCCTTCTGCGCGCGCGACAATGTGGCATGCGCGCCGCTGGAGGAGGGGAGGTCGATCAGCGTCAGGTCGTCCCGCCCCGCCAATTGCCGTCGTCCATGCACGGCTGCCGTCCTGCCGTTGAACGCGACCGCCTGCAACGCGGGCAGGGCCGCAACGAATTGGCCCAGATCGCGAAGCTGCGCATCGCTGATCGCGCTGTCCAGACTGCCTGGCCGGGTCGCGCTGGCGATCACGTCCCACAGCCCCACGCCCCGCGCCCGCAAACGCTCCAGCCGCAGCGCATAGGGCTGCCCGACCAATGCCTCGCCCAGCACATCGCCGATCAGCGCCCAGAAAGCATTGCCCCGATGCGCATAATATTCCTGCCGCGCGATCGACACATCGCCGGGCAGGCTGCCCAGGATCAGCAGCCGGGTGTCGGCATCAACGCTGGGCAGGAAGGCGAATTTGAGAGCCATAAAGCCAGCCTAAGAACGTGCTCCCGCGAAGGCGGGAGCCCAGTCCCACGCCTGAATCAGGCTCCCGCCTTCGCGGGAGCACGTTGCGTCAAACGTTAAACCGGAACAGCATGATGTCGCCGTCCTGCGTTACATAATCCTTGCCTTCGGACCGCCACTTGCCTGCTTCCTTGGCACCCGCCTCGCCATTGAACTGGACATAGTCGGCATAGGCCATGGTTTCCGCGCGGATGAAGCCCTTTTCGAAATCGGTATGGATCGCGCCAGCCGCCTGCGGGGCTTTCGACCCCTTGTGTACGGTCCAGGCGCGCGCTTCCTTCGGCCCAACGGTGAAGAAGGTGATGAGGCCCAGCAACTCATAGCCAGCCCGGATGATCCGCGCGAGGCCCGCTTCGGTCAGCCCCAGGGCTTCCAGATATTCGCCGCGCTCCTCGACTGGCATGGTGACCAGTTCGGCCTCGATCGCTGCCGATACGATGACCGCGCTGGCATTTTCCGCCGCCGCCTTTTCGAACACCCGTGCGGAATGGGCATTGCCCTGCGCCGCCGCGCCTTCCTCGACATTGCAGACATAGAGGACGGGCTTGGCCGTCAGCAGTTGCGCCTGCGCGAAGAGGCGTGCTTCCTCGTCATCGCGTGGCTGGGTCAGGCGCGCAGGCTTGCCATCGCGCAGCAATTCCAGCGTCTGCCCCAGCACGGAAGCGGCGGCCTTGGCCTCCTTGTCGCCCTGCGCGCCCTTCTTCAGCAGATTGGGCACGCGCTTTTCCAGGCTTTCCAGATCGGCCAGCATCAATTCGGTCTCGACCGTCTCGGCGTCGGCGATCGGGTCGACCTTGCCCTCGACATGGGTGATGTCATCATCCTCGAAACAGCGCAGCACATGGACGATGGCGTCGGTTTCGCGGATATTGGCCAGGAACTGGTTGCCCAGCCCTTCGCCCTTGGACGCGCCGCGGACCAGGCCGGCAATGTCGACAAACGCCAGCTGCGTCTCGATGATCTTCTGCGACCCGCCAATCTTCGCGATCGTCTCCAGCCGGGGGTCCGGCACAGCCACGCGCCCCTCGTTTGGCTCGATCGTGCAGAAGGGATAATTCGCCGCCTGCGCCGCCTGCGTTTCGGTCAGCGCATTGAACAGGGTGGACTTGCCCACATTGGGAAGCCCGACGATACCGCAACGAAAACCCATTTGACTGCCTTCACTTCAAATCCGATGGCGCGCCCGATAGCGGTTTCGCCGTGCATTGGCCAGCCTTTGCCCCATCGGCGACAATATCCGACCGATCAGGTGATGACGCTCGGCGCGTCCATGCCGGTATAGCCGCGAATGTCGGCCAGTTCCTGCGCGGCGGCGACGAGCGGAGCCAGCGCGTCCCCCGTCGCCAGATTGAGGTCGCCATCGGGCGCCATGTACCGCTCGATATAGACGCGCAGCGTCGCCCCTTGTGTGCCGGTGCCCGACAGGCGGAACACGACCCGCGATCCATCCTCGAACAATATACGCACGCCCTGATTGCGGCTGACCGATCCGTCGGTCGGGTCGGTATAGGCAAAATCATCCGCCGCGCTGATCGTCCCGCCGCTGTTGCCGGTTCCCGCCAGACTGTCGATCTTGCCGCGCAGCGCCGCCATCAGCGCATCGGCCCGGTCGGTGGCGATGGCCTCATAATCATGCCGGGCGTAATAGTTGCGGCCATAGGTCGCCCAATGATCGGCCATGATCGCCGCCACGCTCTGCCGGCGCGCCGCCACGATGTTCAGCCATAGCAGCACCGCCCAGATGCCGTCCTTTTCGCGCACATGGTCGGACCCGGTGCCCGCGCTTTCCTCGCCGCAGATGGTCGCCATGCCTGCGTCGAGCAGATTGCCGAAGAATTTCCAGCCGGTCGGCGTTTCGTAGAGCGGAACGCCCAGTTTCTCCGCCACCCGATCTGCCGCGCCGCTGGTCGGCATCGACCGCGCAATGCCCTTCAGCCCCGCCTTGTAACCGGGCGCGAGATGCGCGTTCGCGGCCAGCACCGCCAGCGAATCCGACGGCGTCACATAGCAATGCCGTCCGATGATCAGGTTGCGGTCACCATCGCCGTCCGACGCTGCGCCGAAATCGGGCGCGTCGACGGCCATCATCTTGTCGTAAAGCTCTTTGGCGTGGACCAGATTGGGGTCGGGATGGTGATGGCCGAAATCGGGCAGGGGGGTGCCGTTCATCACCGTGCCCGCCGGCGCGCCCAGCCGCCGCTCGAATATCTCGACCGCATAGGGGCCGGTTACCGCGCTCATGGAATCGAAGGCGAGGGTAAAGCCGCCCGCGATCATCGCCCGGATCGCGCCGAAATCGAACAATTGCTCCATCAGGTCGGCATAGCCCGTGACCGGATCGACCACCTCGACCAGCATGTCGCCCATCCGGCTCGTGCCGATATGGTCCAGATCGACGTCGTCGGCGTCCAATATGCGATACTGGTCGATCGTCAGCGTGCGCGCATGGATCGCATCGGTCACCTTCTCCGGCGCCGGGCCACCATTGCCGACATTATATTTGATCCCGAAATCCTCGTCCGGACCGCCCGGATTGTGGCTGGCCGACAGCACCAGCCCGCCAAAAGCGCCCGACGCGCGGATCAGGTGCGACGCGGCTGGCGTCGACAAAATGCCGCCCTGACCCACCAGCACTCGGCCAAATCCGTTGGCCGCCGCCATTTTCAGGACGATCTGGATGACCTCGCGATTGAGATAGCGCCCGTCGCCACCCACCACCAGCGTCTGCCCGGCAAAGCCTTCCAGACTGTCGAACACGGACTGGACGAAATTTTCGGCATAATGGGGCTGGGCAAAGACCTTCACCTTCTTGCGCAGGCCCGACGTTCCCGGCTTCTGATCGTTGAACGGCGTGGTCGAAACTGTCTGAATCACCCGGTAACCCCCTGCAAGACGCAATGTCCCTCGCCCTTATGGCCCGGCGTTGTGACAATTCGCAATGCAGTTATTGCCTGCCCGTCCGCTCAATCCGCCAGCCGCAGCGCGACTTCGTTCATGAACCGCGCATCGTCATTCTTCGCCAGCCATTCCGCTTCCGCGCCGATCGCGCCCAGCATGTCGGCCAGCGCGTCGCTCTCGCTCTTGTGATAATTGCCCAGCACATAGTCATGCACCCGGTCCTTGTGCCCCGGATGACCGATGCCGATCCGCACCCGGCGGAAATCCGCGCCGATATGCGCGTCGGTCGATCGCAGGCCGTTGTGCCCGGCATTGCCGCCGCCACGCTTCACCTTCACCTTCATCGGCGCCAGGTCCAGTTCGTCGTGAAAGACGGTCACGTCCTGCGGCGTCAGCTTGTAGAAGCGCATGGCCTCGCCAACGGCTCGCCCGCTTTCGTTCATGAATGTCGCGGGTTTCAGCAGCAGGATCTTCTCCGGCCCGATCCGCCCTTCCTGGGTCCAGCCCTGGAACTGCTTGCGGGGCGGGGAGAAGCGATACAGGTCCGCGATCAGGTCTGCGACCATGAAGCCGACATTATGCCGGTGCATCGCATATTGCGCGCCCGGATTGCCCAGGCCCACCCAGATTTGCATCGTCGCTTGCTCCTTCACGACAAAACCCCGTTCGCCCTGAGCCTGTCGAACCGCTAGGTCCGACAAGCCCAGCCCGAACGGGGTTGAGCTGAACCGTTATACGGTCGAAAGGCTTATTCGGCTTCCGCCTCGGCCTCGCCTTCACCTTCGGCGCTCTTGAGAGCCGACGGGGCGACGATGGTCGCGATCGTGAAGTCGCGATCCTCGATCGCGGGCTTCGCGCCCTTGGGCAGCGTCACCGCGCTGATGTGGATCGAATCGCCGACTTCGAAGCCGGTCAGGTCGACCACGACATCGTCGGGGATTTCGGAAGCATCGACGACCAGTTCGACATCATGACGAACGACGTTCAGCACGCCGCCCTTCTTGAGGCCGGGCGAGGCGGCTTCATTTTCGAAACGCACAGGGACCGCGACGGTCACGCTGGCATGTTCGGCAACGCGCAGGAAGTCGGCGTGCAGTGGACGGTCCGAAACTGGGTGGAAGGCCACATCCTTGGGCAGGGTGCGGACGGTCTTGCCGTTCACTTCGACCATGATGACCGAATTGAAGAAGTGGCCGGTGCCGAGCAGCTTGTTGAGGAGCTTTTCCTCGACATGGATCGACAGGGGTTCTTCGTTCATTCCATAGATGACGGCGGGTACGCGGCCCTCACGGCGGAGGGCGCGGGAGGCTCCCTTGCCTGCCCGATCGCGTGCCTCGGCCGACAGCGTAAGCTGCTCGCTCATTGCGTGTCTCCAAAAGCTGGTTTGAGTTACTTTTCCCGCCACGCCTCCAGGGATGACCATAGCGGGAGCGCGCCCTTTAGCAGAAAAGTCCCAGAAAGCAAGCGGGCCAACACGCGGTGCTCCCGCGAAGGCGGGAGCCCAGTTCATACGTCTCGACTGGACTCCCGCCTTCGCGGGAGCACAAAGCGCCTACTGCACCCGCGTCACTGCAAACCCGCGCGCCTTCAGCAGGTCGATCAGATTCTCCCGTCCCGTCAGATGCCCGGCGCCCACCGCGATGAACGGCGCGCCCTTCATCGGTTCGATGGCCTTCACCCAGTCGCGGTTGCGCGCCACCAGCACCGCTTCCTCGACCACCGGGTCGGGCTGCTCGCCAATCTGGTCCTCCCTGGCGATCGCTTCCATGTCGCCCGTGCTCCAGGCTTTGAGGATGCGGTCATACAGCCCCTTCATATCCTTGGCCTCATGCACGGTCTGCACCAGCAGGCGCGATTGCGCCGCTTGCGGCAGCGTGTCGAACGCGCTGAACTGCCGTTCGATCGTCTCCAGCCCGTCAATCGGCTTGCCTGCCTTCGTGAAGGCCGCGATCAGCACCGGCTCGACCCCGTCATCCTGACTGACGCCCAGCCCCTGCTGCGTCGCCGCCGACAACAGCATCGCCGCTGCCCAGCTTTCATAGCCGGACAATATTTGCGTGCTGGTCCCGCCATCGCTGATCGCCTTGTCGAGCGCAGCTTTCTCCTTGTCCGGCACGCGCGCTTCGAGCGGCGGCAGGCCCGGACTGCGCCCCATGGATTCGAACAGGGCGAGCGTTTTCTCCTCGTCCTGCAAATCCGCCGCCTCCAGCACCAGCCGGTCGGCCTTGGCCATCGCTGCGCGGATCGTCGGCGTCTCCCACGCTACCCCCTTGGGCAGCACATGGATGGTGCCGAACAGCCATCCCTTCATGTCGCCGCGCTGCACCTGCCACAGCGCCGGGCCTTCCTTTGCCGCGGGCGATGGGGCAGGGTCACCGCCACAGGCGGCAACCAGCGTCAGCGCACACAATGCCAGAAAATGCGCCAGAAATCGGGTGAACAGCCGCATCCCCGCTTACTCCTTCACGCGCCGGGTCTTGATGCCCAGCGCCTTCAACTGATCCTGCACGCTGCCCTTGCCCGCCAGATGCCCAGCGCCCACGGCCACGAACACGGTGCCGGGCCGGTCCATCCGCCCCTTTATCCACTGCGCCCAGTTCGCATTGCGTCCGATCAGCAATGTCTGCGCCAGCTGCGGCGTCGCTTCGAGCGATTCGTTCATCGACCTGGCCAGCCGATTGGGGTCGCCCGCCTGCCAATAGCGCAGTAGCTTGGCGAACTCGCCCTCCATCTCCGGCAATCCATCGACCGTCGCGTTCAGAAACTCGATCTGTTGCGCCATCGGCAGCGTGGCGAAGAAATCGATCTGCTGCTCGACCGTCTCCAGCGCCTCGACCTGCTTGCCCGCCTTCACCGCCGCCGCGCGCAAGACCTTCTCCGCGCCCAGATCGGCCCGGTAGCCCAGCTTCTGGAGCGGCGCGACCGACAGCGCCATGCCCGCCATCCACGGGGCAAAGCGTTCGAACGCCTGCCACGGCATCGCATTGGCCTCCATCGCCGCGCGATATTTCGCCCGCGCCGCGTCGTCCAGCCGGTCCGACAGCGCCACCCCGTCGCCCGCGACCGCCTTGCTCATCATGACAGCGCCCATGGCATTGGGATCGTCCGGCTCGATAATCTCCAGCACCAGCTCGTCCGCCCCGTCGAACGCAGCCTTCACATCGCCGCGAAACCAGTCGATCCCCGGCTTCATCACATGGACGGTGCCGAACAGGTAGATGGTGGTGTCCGCATCCTGCACCCGCCACAGGGCGGGGGTGGCAACGATATTGGCGGGCGTGGCTGGGCGCGCCTGCGCCACGCCACTCATCATCAACAGCGCAGCGGCGCATAAACGAAGCATCTTCATGCCGCACACATGCGGGCAGGGCGGCCCAAGGGCAAGCCGCTTAGGGTGCAGACCCATAAATTACGAGGTCGAGATGGAGACAAAAATGGCTGGTGGGAGGGAGAGCGCGCGGCGAGATAGCGGGACTATCTTGCAAGCGTTCGACCGCTCCACCGGCCATTTTCGTCCCACCCCTTCGGGGCAGGATTGTCCGGGCCCTGTGGTACGTCGAAGCCCTCGACCGGGCAATTTTGCCCGCTCTTCGCGCCTCTCCTCCCACAGAATCCCGGACAATCCTGTCTCGATCGTCGTAATTTATGGGTCTGCACCCTCACCCTGTTTTGCGCGCGTTTCCCTTGACCGTATCGGCCCCATACGCCAATGCGCGACGCCAAGATAAACCGTCATATCGCAAGGATCACCCGTGGCCGAAGGCAAAGCGCTTTCCTTCCAGGACCTCATCCTGACCCTCCATGCCTATTGGGGGAAACAGGGCTGCGTCATCCTCCAGCCCTATGACATGGAAGTGGGCGCAGGCACCTTTCACCCCGCGACCACCTTGCGCGCGCTGGGGCCAAAGCCGTGGAACGCCGCCTATGTCCAGCCCAGCCGCCGCCCGACCGACGGCCGCTATGGCGAAAATCCCAACCGGCTCCAGCATTATTACCAATATCAGGTGATCATGAAGCCGTCGCCCGCCAACCTTCAGGATCTCTATCTTGGGTCGCTGATGGAAATCGGCATCGACCCGCTGGTCCATGACATCCGCTTTGTCGAGGATGATTGGGAAAGCCCGACGCTGGGCGCCTGGGGGCTGGGCTGGGAAGTCTGGTGCGACGGTATGGAAGTCAGCCAGTTCACCTATTTTCAGCAGATGGGCGGCTATGACTGCAAGCCGGTCGCGGGTGAACTGACCTACGGGCTTGAACGGCTGGCCATGTATATTCAGGGCGTCGACAGCGTCTATGACCTGAAATTCAACGACGCGGGCGTCACCTATGGCGACGTGTTTCATGAAAATGAAAAACAGATGTCGAAATGGAATTTCGAGGTCGCCGACACCGAAAAACTGTTCCGCTGGTTCAAGGATTGCCAGGCCGAATGGCGCCAGTGCATCGACAATGGCGTCCCGCTCGCCGCGTTCGAGCAGGCGATCAAGGCATCGCACACCTTCAACCTGCTACAGGCCCGCGGCGTCATCTCCGTACAGGAACGCGCCAGCTACATGGGCCAGGTCCGCGACATGGCCAAGGGCAGCTGCGAAGCATGGATGGAATCCAACGGATGGACGGCGTGAATCCAGCACTTAACATCCTCCCCTTGCAGGGGAGGTGGCGCGCCGGAGGCGAGACGGAGGGGTGTTGCCCTGTCGATAAGGCGACACCCCTCCGTCTGGCTGCGCCAGACACCTCCCCTGCAAGGGGAGGATTTTCTACATGTGGGTATGACCAATGACTGACTTCCTCCTCGAACTGCGCTGCGAGGAAATTCCTGCGCGCATGCAATTGAAGGCCAGCGACGATCTCGCCCGCCTGTTTACCGAGGAACTGGCCAAGTCCGGCCTCACCCCCGGCGCGATCGACAGTTTCGTGACGCCGCGCCGCCTGGCGCTCATCGCCCGCGACCTGCCGCTGGAAACCGCCGCCGTCAGCGAAGAACATAAAGGCCCGCGCACCAGCGCGCCGCCCCAGGCGCTCGAAGGCTTCCTGCGCAAGACCGGACTGACCCAGGACCAGCTGGAGGATCGCGACGGCGTCTGGTTCGCCGTCGTCAACAAGCCGGGCCGCGCCACTGCCGACGTGCTGGCGCAGGCCATCCCCACCATCATCCGCGCCTTCCCCTGGCCCAAATCGATGCGCTGGGGCATCGCGTCCCAGACCACCGAAAGCCTGCGCTGGGTCCGCCCGTTGCAGGGCAGCGTCGCGATTTTGGGCGAGGACCTTATCCCCTGCGAAGTCGACGGCATCCAGTCGGGCTACGCGACGCTCGGCCACCGCTTCCACCACAGCGGCGAGATCACCATCGGCGGCGCGAGCGATTACGCCGAAAAGCTGCGCGCCTGCCATGTCATCGTCAGCCATCAGGAACGCCAGTCGATCATCGCGGAAAAATCGGCGCAGGCCGCCGCCGCCCACGGCTACACGGTGGTAGAGGATAAGGGGCTGATCGCGGAAAATGCGGGCCTGACCGAATGGCCGGTCCCGCTGCTCGGCGATTTCGACCCAGCCTTCCTGGAGGTGCCGCCCGAAGTCATCCAGTTGACCCTGCGCATCAACCAGAAATATTTTGTCCTGCGCGATGGCGACGGCAAACTCGCCCCCGCCTTCATCTGCACCGCCAATATCGAGGCGAAGGATGGCGGCGCAGCGATTATCGCGGGTAACCGCAAGGTGTTGGCCGCACGTCTCTCCGACGCGCGCTTCTTCTGGGAACAGGACCGCAAGACCCGGCTGGAGGATCACGCAAAGAAGCTGGAACGCATCACCTTCCACGAGAAACTCGGCACCGTCGCCGACAAGGTCGAGCGCGTGGCGAAACTCGCTCGCTGGCTGGTGGAAGAGGGCATCGTCACCCCAACCACCACCGTCACCCCAGCCACTACCGTCACCCCAGCGAAGGCTGGGGTCTCAGGCGGCAGCACACCAACGCCTGAGATGCCAGCTTCCGCTGGCATGACGAAGGATCAGTTGGCAGACCTCGCCGAACAGGCCGCCCGCCTGTGCAAGGCCGACCTCGTCACCGAAATGGTCGGCGAATTCCCCGAACTGCAAGGCGTCATGGGCGGCTACTACGCCCGCGCCGAAGGCCTGCCCGACGCGGTAGCCGACGCCATCCGCGACCATTACAAGCCGGTCGGCCAGGGCGACGATGTGCCCACCGCGCCGGTCACGGTAGCGGTGAGTTTGGCGGATAAGCTGGATACCATTGGAACGTTCTTTTCTATTGACGAAAAACCAACAGGTTCACGAGATCCCTTTGCGCTTCGGCGGGCCGCGTTAGGTATAATTTCGCTGCTGCAAAATAACGAGCTAAGATTGCCACTACTGAGGCCATTCGCTGCAACATATATACCAGCACGAATTCATCAGAACTTAGATAATTTTGAAATCTCTCATGCAGAGATGGCACTTAGTGACGACTATTTTGGAGCACCATTCGAATTCGCTCGCAATCTTCGGCGTGCAAATTTGCGGATCGCTTCTCGATTGATTGCTGACAAGGGCGATGATCATCGAGAAGTTATAGCTCTGACGGAAGCCGCCGAGATGCAGTATCGAGATCGGATTGATGAATATCTCCGATACGAGATTGAATTTATCGACTTCTTCGCCGACCGCCTCAAGGTCCAGCAGAAGGAAGCCGGTGTCCGCCACGACCTGATCGACGCGGTGTTTGCCTTGGGTGGCGAGGATGATCTCGTCCGCCTGCTCGCCCGCGTCCACGCGCTCCAGTCCTTCGTCGCGACCGACGATGGCGCAAACCTGCTGGCGGGCTACAAGCGCGCCGCGAACATCCTCAAGAAGGAAGCGCCTGCCCAACCCACCACCGTCATCCCCGCGAAGGCGGGGACCCATCTCCCAACCGAGCAACCAGACACAGCGGCGGCGATGGATTCCCGCCTTCGCGGGAATGACGGGCCTCTTTCCTACACCCCCGAAATAGCCGAAGCTGCGCTCATCGCCGCGCTCGACGTGGCGGAACCGCGCACGGC
This sequence comes from Sphingobium sp. JAI105, assembly GCF_015752145.1. NCBI lineage: Bacteria > Pseudomonadati > Pseudomonadota > Alphaproteobacteria > Sphingomonadales > Sphingobiaceae > Sphingobium > Sphingobium sp. JAI105. Next base: position 505,231 of record NZ_JADOUC010000001.1, read on the forward strand.
TCAGGCGGTGGCGGCGGAGGATTTCGAGGGCGCGATGGCGGCCCTTGCAACGCTCCGCGCACCCATCGACGCCTTCTTTGAAAGCGTGACGGTCAATGATCCCGATGCGGACAAGCGCGCCGCCCGCCTCGCCATTCTGGGTCGGGTCCGCGACGCCGTTCACAGTGTGGCAGACTTTTCGAAAATTACCGGGTGACGTAATGAAATGTCATGTTTGCCGGGAAAAGTACGAAGTTAAGGCGTAATAATCCTATTCGAACGCGCATGATCTGGCTATGCATGTCAGATTGTTGCGATGCAATATAATCGGCAATCAGTGCAGGGAGTGCCGGGAATGAAGAATACAGAAGAGGGCATGATGACGACGACCGCAACTCGCTATGTTTATCGTTTTGGCGGCGGCGTCGATGATGGCGGTCAGGGGGACCGCAATCTTCTGGGCGGCAAGGGCGCCAATCTCGACGGCATGGCCGCGATCGGCCTGCCGGTGCCTCCGGGTTTCACCATCACGACGGCCATGTGCACCCGCTATTATGAAGATGGCGGCGTCTATCCCGACAGCGTGAAGGCGGAAGTCGCCACTGGCCTGGCCCATATCGAAGGCATCACCGGCAAGACGTTCGGCAATGCTGCCGATCCGTTGCTCGTCTCGGTCCGCTCCGGCGCGCGCGCTTCCATGCCCGGCATGATGGACACGGTCCTCAACCTTGGCCTTAACGACGAAACCGTTGTCGGCCTCGCCAACACGTCGGGCGACGAGCGTTTCGCCTGGGACAGCTATCGTCGCTTCATCCAGATGTATTCGGATGTCGTGCTGGAACTGGACCATGGCGCGTTCGAAGAAGCGCTGGAAATCGCCAAGGAAGATCAGGGCTACACCCTCGACACCGAAATGACGGCGGACGACTGGAAGGCGCTGGTTGCCGAATATAAGGGGCTGGTGGAAAAGCTTTGGAACAAGCCATTCCCGCAGGACGTCCATGACCAGCTCTGGGGCGCGATCAGCGCCGTGTTCGGATCGTGGCAGTCGGAACGCGCGAAAGTCTATCGCCGCCTCAACAACATCCCCGGCGAATGGGGCACTGCCGTCAATGTGCAGGCGATGGTGTTCGGCAATATGGGCGAAACCTCGGCCACCGGCGTCGCCTTCACCCGCGACCCGTCGACCGGCGAAAATGTCTATTATGGCGAATTCCTGATCAACGCCCAGGGTGAAGACGTCGTCGCAGGCATCCGCACCCCGCAATATCTGACCAAAGCCGCGCGCGAACGGGCAGGGGCCAAGCCGCTGTCGATGGAAGAGGCGATGCCGGAAACCTATGCCGAACTGGCCAAGGTGTTCCAGATCCTCGAAACCCATTATCGCGACATGCAGGACATCGAATTCACGGTGCAGCAGGGCAAGCTGTGGATGCTCCAGACCCGGTCGGGCAAGCGCACCGCCAAGGCCGCGCTCAAAATGGCCGTGGACATGGCGCATGAAGGGCTGATCACCGAAGAAGAAGCCGTCGCCCGCGTCGATCCCGCCGCGCTCGACCAGCTGCTTCACCCCACGCTCGATCCAAAGGCGCCGCGCGACGTGCTGACCAAGGGGCTGCCCGCCAGCCCCGGCGCCGCGTCGGGTCTGATCGTGTTCGACGCTGATACGGCCGAGCGCCGCAACGAAATGGGCGACGCCGTCATCCTGGTGCGCGTGGAAACCTCGCCGGAGGATATTCATGGCATGCACGCGGCCAAGGGCATCCTGACCGCCCGCGGCGGCATGACCAGCCACGCTGCCGTCGTCGCCCGCGGTATGGGCCGCCCCTGCGTGTCTGGCGCTGGCGGCATCTCGATCGACAATAGCGCCAAGATCCTGCGCGTCGGTGGCCGTGAGCTCAAGGAAGGCGACATCCTCACGCTCGACGGTTCGACCGGCGAAGTGATGGCGGGCGAAGTCCCGACCGTTCAGCCCGAACTGGCCGGCGACTTCGGCACCCTGATGGTCTGGGCCGACAAGGTGCGTCGTCTCAAGGTCCGTGCCAACGCCGAAACGCCGCAGGACTGCAAGGTCGCGCGTGAATTCGGCGCGGAAGGCGTTGGCCTGTGCCGCACCGAACATATGTTCTTCGACGCCGCCCGCATCACCGCCGTGCGCGAAATGATCCTGGCAGACAGCGAAAAGGGCCGCCGCGTCGCGCTCGACCGGCTGCTGCCCGAACAGCGTGACGATTTCGCGCAGATTTTCATGGTGATGGCGGGCCTGCCCGTCACCATCCGCCTGCTCGATCCGCCGCTGCACGAATTCCTCCCCCATGCCGAGGCGGAATTTGAGGAAGTGGCCAAGGCGGCTGGCGTCGGCGTCGAACTGTTGAAGCGTCGCGCCAACGAACTGCATGAATTCAACCCGATGCTGGGCCATCGCGGTTGCCGCCTGGGCGTCACCTATCCCGAAATCTACGAGATGCAGGCCCGCGCGATCTTCGAGGCGGCGCTGATCGTCAAGCAGCGCGGTGGCGAAGCGCCGATCCCCGAAGTCATGATCCCGCTCGTTGCTACCCGCAAGGAACTGGAACTGATGAAGGCGATCGTCGATCGGGTCGCGACCGAAGTATTTGCGGAGCAGGGCGACAGCGTCGAATATCTGGTCGGCACGATGATCGAACTGCCCCGCGCCGCGCTCAAGGCAGGCGAGATCGCGGAAGTCGGCGAATTCTTCTCCTTCGGCACCAACGACCTTACCCAGACGACGATCGGCATCAGCCGTGACGATGCTGGCCGGTTCCTGACCCAATATGTGGACAAGGGCATCTTCGCCCGCGATCCCTTCGTCAGCATCGATGTGGAGGGTGTAGGCGAACTGATCCAGCTCGCCGCCGAACGCGGCCGAAAGACCCGCCCCGGCATCAAGCTTGGCATTTGCGGCGAACATGGCGGCGACCCCGCCTCGATCGCCTTCTGCGAAGCCACCGGCCTCGACTATGTGTCGGCCTCGCCCTATCGCGTGCCGATCGCCCGCCTGGCCGCGGCGCAGGCCGCTCTGGCGAACAAGAATTAAGGTAAAGGGCGGGGCGCAAACCCCGCCTTTTTCTTGCCAGCTCAGACCCGGCCCGGTTCAGACCGGCGTAGTGATCCGACCGAACAGGCCCTTGCGCTGCCCGCCGCCTTCCAGCGCACGCGCCTGCTCCCGCCAATCCTCGCGCGCGATCGTGCCGGGCGTAAGCCCCAGCCGCGCCTCCAGCGCCGCCTCCTGCTCGTTGCTCAGCGTGGCGATCTGGCCATAGCGATGATAGCCTGCCTCATGGAGCAACGCTGCCTGCGACTGGCTCAAGCCCTTGATCCGGCTCAGATCGTCGCGTTCCGCGGCAACGCCAGCGCCCGGCACGGCATCAACCGCAGGCGTCCGCTTCTCCAGCGCGACGATCCGCGCATTGGCCGCCTCCAGCTGTGCGTCGCGATCCTTGAGCATCGCGCGATGGGCGGCCTGCTCGTCCCGCCAGGCCCGGCGATATTTCCCGCGCCCGCTCATCATCAGGCCCAGGATCAGGCCGATCACCAGTGCGATCAGCAGCAGGGCGATGTCATTAAGGGTGAAGCTCATGATGGCATCCTTTCAATACCGTCTCGAACGGCGGATGACGCCAAAAGTTGCCCCGTGGCCCCATAAAGGCGGGAAGGGCGGGTAAAAGTGAAAAAAGGGGCTTGCCCAATCCGGCGCGCCCTACTATCCGCGCCACTCCAGTGCACCCGTAGCTCAGCTGGATAGAGCATCAGACTACGAATCTGAGGGTCGGGCGTTCGAATCGCTCCGGGTGCACCATTTATTCGAAGGGCTTTTGGTCCTGGCTTCCAGCCGCGATCAGTCTCCCTTCCAGCGCACCCGTAGCTCAGCTGGATAGAGCATCAGACTACGAATCTGAGGGTCGGGCGTTCGAATCGCTCCGGGTGCACCATTTCCCGTTCACGCCATCGCCAGCGCGATCATCGCGTCGATGTCGGCATGCTGCTCCAGCAGCGCCGCGACATCGTTCAAGGCGTCCTCGACGGTCTGTGTATAGTCGGCCATCGCCGACTGCCCGCCCAAGCGCCGCAGCAGTGCGTCCCGCAGCGGCGCGCTGGCCAGCAGGCCATGGACATAGCTGCCCAGCACCCGCCCATCGCGGCTGATCGCGCCATCGGTCCTCCCGCCGTCCAGAATGGCAAAGGGCCGCGCACAATCCGGCCCGCTGGTCGCGCCCATATGCATCTCATACCCGGTAAAATCGGCCTTAAGCCCATGGCCCTGTACCTGATGCAGCGCCTTGCCGGACGACATCAGCGTATCCACCTCCAGCAGCCCAAGTCCGGCAATGGTCTCCGGCGGTCCCTCGATCCCTTCGGGGTCGCCGATCGTCCGTCCCAGCATCTGGTAGCCGCCGCAAATCCCCAGCACCGCGCCACCCCGCCGGTGATGCGCGCGAATGTCGATGTCCCAACCCTGCGCCACCATCGCGCGCATATCGGCGATCGTCGCCTTGGACCCCGGCAGGATCACCAGCGCGGCATCGGCAGGGATCACCTGCCCCGGCCCGATCATCCGCAATTCGACCGACGGCTCCAGCTTCAGCGGATCAAGATCGTCGAAATTGGATATGCGCGGCAGTACGGGGCAAGCGATGACCAGCGGCGCATCGACAGACGGCGCGCGCCGTTCCAGCACCACCGCATCCTCGCTCGGCAGCCGCGCCACGGCGTCCAGCCAAGGCACCACCCCCATGCCGCGCAAGCCCGACAATGCCGCAATCTGGGCATAGCCATCCTCGAACAGGGCAGGATCGCCACGGAATTTGTTGATCAGGAAACCCCGGATCATTGCAGCGTCCGCCGGGTCTATCACCTTGCGCGTGCCAACCACCGCCGCGATCACGCCGCCCCGGTCGATGTCACCGACCAGTATGACCGGCACATTGGCCGCCCGCGCAAAACCCATATTGGCAATGTCGCCCGCACGCAGATTGATCTCGGCTGGCGATCCCGCCCCTTCGACCACCACAATGTCGCATTGCGCCTTCAGTCGCTCGTAACTTTCCAGCACAGCACCCAGCAGCTCGCCGCGCGCGCTACGGAAATTGCCCGATCCCAACGTGCCGCGCACCTGGCCATGGACGATCAGCTGGGATGTCCGGTCCGCCTGCGGCTTCAACAGCACCGGGTTCATGTCGCTATGCAACGGCACGCCGCACGCAACCGCCTGCAATGCCTGCGCCCGGCCAATCTCGCCGCCATCGCTGGTGACGGCCGCATTGTTGGACATGTTCTGCGGCTTGAACGGCCGCACATTGTAGCCCCGTCGGACCAGCGCCCGGCACAATCCGGCGACCAGCACCGATTTGCCCACGTCCGATCCGGTTCCCTGTAGCATGATCGCGCCCATCGGACGCTCCTGACGGCAGCGGGCCGCCAGCGCAAGCCGTCAGGCGACGATGGCCGCCATCCCGCACCGCATCTCATGTACGCGCACGTCGGCATAGCCCAGCTGCACGCCAAGCGTCGCCGTCACGCTCGCCAATATGCCGTCCAGCAAGGGGGCGGTCGTGGCCAAAAGCGTGCCGATGGCCGGGGCGAGCGGGCTGAGGTTTACATTGATGCCCAGCACCGACACCTGCACCTGCGTCCGGCTGACCAGACTGGCGGCCAATCCTTGCGTCAGGTCGTTGGTGCTGACACGCTTGGCTGTCTGCGCGCTGATCTCGGCGGGGGAAAAATGCACATTCTGCGGCTGCACCCCGCCCAGCGCGACATTCGCATAGCCCGTCACTTTCGTGCCAAGCAACTGCGCCAATAGGGCGGGACGCGGATTGGCGGGCAGGTTGAAATTGGTCAGGGCTTGCGTGTCGACATCCGCCAGTGCCGCCGTACCGATCGACGGTTTCACCGCCAGGGTCACGCCCTGGGTCATCGATCCGGACGTGCAATCGATCGCCGACAGCCGGGCTTCCGCCGCCGCCAGTTCCACATAGAGCGGGATACGCACCGACGCGATGCCGGACAGCGCCGTGGCCACGCTGCTTTCCAGATAGAGCCTGGTCTGGGCGGTGCGCAGCACGACGGACTTGTCCGCCGTCACACTCAGCAGGGGGGATCGCACTTGCCCTTCGCCAATCACCAGCATCAGCCGCGTCGATGTCAGCCCCGGCGCCGTCACACGCAGGTCCATCGGCACGGATGCTCCCGATGGCGGGCTCAGGATCATGCGCAGCATGGAAAAGGCGTCGAGCAGCAGATGGGGTTGCCCGGTTGCGCTCGCTGCGCCCCGCATCGGGCCAAGATCGATGACATCGCTCAGCCGGATCGATCGTCCCGCAATCTTGCCCGCCATGCCCAGCAGCACCGCAGCGCTTTGATTGCCGCCCGCACTGTCCGCCATAGCCCCGATCACGTCGGACAGCGGGATTTCGCGATCGAACAATTCGCCATAGGCTTCATCATCGCGCCCCGTCCTGACCCGCAGCGCATCGGCAACGCCCAGCAGGTCCAGATTCAGGCTGGCGAGACCCTGGCAGTCCATCACCGACAGGTTCAACTCGGTCCCCGCCAGGCTGGACAACAGCATGTTGGGCAACCCGCCACTGACCGCCGCCAGCCCTGTCCCGATTGAAAAGGCCGCCGCATCCTGTCGCGTGGCGATCGCCCGCGCCCGCAGGTCGATGCCATCGCGACCGACCAGCAGCCGGGCGAAAAACAGGGGCGTGCGCCGTTGCAATTCGACCCGCATCGCCCCGCCTTCGCCAGCCACGAACCGATCCGCCACTGGCACGGCGCGGTCGGCCCGATAATTGCCACCATCAACGCCGACCAGCGCAACGCCGCTGACCCCGCTTTGCCCTATCAACTCTTCTGCCGCACTCCGCCCGCCGCCGACAGCCGCCAGCGCCGCTGCATCGGCAATGCCCTGCAACTGCCGCTTGGCCAGATATACCGACCCCAGATCCACCGCGACCGTCGCCGCGCCCGCCAGCATGAACAGCGATCCCGCCATGATCAGGCTGATGCCGCCACGTGCCTCTTGGATCAGGCCGCGTCGGGTCATGGCATGGCGATCCGTATGACTGCACTGCGCTGAAGCGTCGTGTTGGACAGGGGAATGGGTGTGGCCGCGAAGATCGGCGCGTTGTTGAGATCATAGCTCAGCGTCACCCGATAATAGCCGCCACTCTCCTGCGTGCCGATGCTGATGGTCTGCGCGGCGGGCGCGGGGAAGGCGGCGCGGCTGGCGGCGATGCTCTGGTCCACCAGGGCGCGTCGTTCGGCAGCGTCCAGACCGGCGACCGCCGCGCGCGCCGCATCATTGGCGGCCTGTTGCAAGCTGTGGGCCGTCATGAACCAGCTGCCATAGACCAATATGCCAAACAGCAGGCTGATGAGCAGCGGCAGGGCAAAGGCCGCCTCGACCAGCGCGCTGCCCGCTTGATTGCAGGACAGGGCGGCGATCGGACGAATGTGAAGGGTTGGGCCTTTACGCATAAGGACAGCCTAGCCGGGCGCACTCAACAGCCGGTTTGGTCGGCTGTCGGTGGATAGTGCGCAATTCGCGCACTTCTCCGTCCCGCCGATCCGGGCCTTCAATCAATCCTGATCCACTCCCTCCGAAACGGACCATGAATTTGCGCAAAAGCTGCACCCGTCGCCGCTTACCCGGCCTTATCCGTCGCCATCCGCTGCCCTGTCATCACGATCACGGCGCCCTCGATCCCGTAAGTGCCATGCAGCTGCGCGATCGCCGCCTCTACGGGCATGATTTCCCCGCCATTGGTCAGCAGCCGTGTCGTCACCCGCCTGTCACCCTCGCCGCGCAGCACCCGCTCCAACTGCTCGCGAAACTGGGGGCGGGCGGACACTTCGATTATGTCGGGCAGGCACACGCTCGACAGCCTTTCTTCAGGCAGGCCCATCATCGCGCAGAATGTGTCGTCGGCAATCTCTATGAAAGCGCGCGTCGACACCCGGACATAGCCGACCCCGCCATGCACGCTCATCGCCTTGAGGATCGCGGATTTGACGTCGGCCAGACGGTGACGGCGCATGTCCGCGGTAATGTCGCGCAGCAGCAGGGCGATGCCGTCGCCAAAGGAGAATGTCTCGAAATGCAACCATGCATCGCTGCGAAAGGGGGAGGGGATGTCCGCCGCGCTGGCCTCCCCGGACGCCAGGCTATGGCGTATATGGGCCTCCGTCAGCGCACCGGCAAATTCGGGCAGCGCTTCCCATAGCGATCGTCCTTCCAGGTGCCGGTCCCACCGCTTGGTCATCGCCAGCGCCACGCTGTTCACATAGTCGATCGTCAGGTCGCTGCGGCACAGGATCAACCCCTGATGGATGTGGTTCGCCAGTTCGCGCATCCGGTCGGGGGCAGGGGCGGGACCATCGCCGACGCCCAGATTGCGGAAACTTTCCACCCCCATGAAGATATGGGTCTCGCGGCCATGATGGGTGATCATCACGGGTTCGCGTGCGCCGACCTCCCGCCAATGGGCAAAATTGCGCACCAGTTCGGCGGCGGCGACGCTCCGCCCGCGACGATCATCCAGCATGGCTTCTTGGCTCCCGGTTCCTGTCAGGAAGCCAGGATACAGCGCCGGATCAAAAGGTGAATCGACAGACCACTCCGTTTCGGAGGGGAGGGTGGCTCAGCTGCCGTAAGCGCGCTGATAGTCCAGCGCGTCGATCATCTTGCCGCCCGCCATGAACACAGCGCCAGTGCAGGCCAGCGCCAGCAACTGGCCGCCCAGGCCGGGATATTGCTGCATATAGACCAAACCGCGTTCAGACGCGCCCAGAGCCAGCGCATAGATGATCAGGAACGCCTCGAACTTGGTCTTTATCGTGAAAAGGCGTTTGATGCGTCCCATTATGATCCCACCTGGCGTTGCGGCCCGCCGCTAGGGGATTAGATCGCCTGAAAGCTGCAAATGGTCAACAAGGGTTAACCATGATTGTTCGATCCGGGCGATCAGCCGTGTGTCCGCCAGGTCGTCCGGCGCAATCTGTTCGGGCCAATAGTCACTGACGATCCGCGCAATCGCGTCCAGCTTGCCCTCGTCCATCATGAAGCGCGGGTCGATCGTCGCCGGGTCCGCCACCACGCGCAACCGCAGGCAGGCCGGGCCGCCGCCATTGGCCATGGACTGGCGCACATCCACCGGCACCAGTCGACGGATCGGCCCGTTGCCCGCCACCATCTGCTCCAGCCATTGCCACACGGCAGGGGTTTCCTGCGCCTCGGTCGGCAATATCAGCGCCATCCCGCCATCGGGCAGCGTTACCAGTTGCGCGTTGAACAGATAGGATTTGATCGCATCGGCCAGGCTGACCGCACTCGCCGGGACTTCAACAATCTCGACACCGGGCATGACAGCGCGCAAGTCGGCGTAGAAACCCGCCTTGTCGGCAAAGGCGAGTTCATGCGCGAACAGCACCCGTTCATTGGCGACGGCGACGACATCATTGTGGAACGCCCCCGCCGCGATCGCTTCCTCGGACTGCTCGACAAACAGGGTCCGGGCCGGGTCCAGCCCATGTAGCCGCGCCACGGCCTTGCTCGCTTCGATATGCTGGCGCGCAGGGAAAGGACCGCCCGACCGGCCATAGACGAATATCTCCACGCCTGCCGCGCCATGATGGTCACACAGCCGCATATGATTGGCCGCTCCCTCATCACCGAAAGGCGCAGGTACCGGGGCATGAACCGCAAAGGCGCGGGGATCGGAGAAGGCGACCCGCAACTGCGCCAGCGTCTGCGGCCATTCATGGCTGCGATGTGGCATGGTGACGAGGTTCGCGACGGTCAGATGCGTTCGCCCATCGGCGGTGTCGCTGGCGGGGGAAACCGTTGCTGCGTTCGCCGCCCACATGGATGATGCCGACATCGCCGCCGCGCGGATATGCGGCTCGGCTGCGCCAATATCGGTTCCCAACTGCGCCAGCCATGTCCCGTCGGGCCGCCATTGCGGCAGGAACATGCCCTGCGCCAGCCCCAGCCGGATATTGCCGCGCATCTTCTCGATACCCTGCAATGCGGCCGCGCGCGGATAGGCGATCGCGCCGGCATTGCGGGACGAAGCCAGATTGCCCAGGCTCAGCCCGGCATAATTATGGCTCGGCCCGATCAGCCCGTCGAAGTTGATCTCGGTAACGCTCATGCCCGTCCCGCCATGGTGAAGCTCTGCCCCGGTTCCAGATGCAGTCGCGCCGCACTTGCCGCGTCCAGCGACACCGCGCCATCCTCATCCTCGATCACTAAGCCATAGGTGCAGCGATAGTCGGCCAGCGCCCCAGTCGACACCAGCATCTTGACGCCGCCCTTGTCGTGGCAGGATGACAATATGACGTCACGCGCCGCCGCGATCGTCTTGAGCTGGTCGATCTGGCCCACCATCGTCGGCCCGCCGTCGAAAATATCGACATAGCCCGCATTGATGAACCCTTCCGTCTCCAGCATCCGCATCGCCGCCCGGCCATTGGGGTGGGGCAGGCCGATGACGGCGCGCGCGCTGTCGGTCAGCATCGCGGTATAGATGGGCGTCTTGGGCATCAGGTCGGCGATGAACTGGTTGCCATTGACCGCGTTGAACTCGTCCGCCTCCTGAAAACTCATGCCGAAAAAGCGCCCGGCCAACCCATCCCAGAAAGGCGATCCGCCCGCCTCGTCAATTACCCCGCGCAATTCCGCGATGATCCGGTCGCCAAAGCGTGGCCGATGCCCACGAATGTAAAGATAGCGGCTGCGCGCCAGCAGCAGACCCAGCCCCTCCGCCCGTTCGCGCGGATGCAGGAACAGCCCGCCCACTTCGGTCGATCCTTCCAGATCGGTCGTCAGCGACAGCATCTGCGCCCGGAACGTCCGCGCCAGTTCCCGGCTATGCTGGGTCAACATGCCCAGTCGATAGGAGTAGAAGGGCCAGCTTTGCCCGACGGTCGAAAATATCTGGCATGTGCCGCGCACCTGCCCCGTCTCCGTATTCTCCAGCACCAGTACGATCAACTCGTCCTTGATGCCTTCCCCCGTGCGGGCCAGCGCAGTCGCGGTCCGCTCCAGCTTTGCCGACAGCGCCTTGCGATCGGGCGGCAGGTTGGTGAAGCCGCCACCTGTCAGCTTGGCCATCTCGTACAGGGTCTGCAAATCGTCCGCGCGCGCGGTGCGCATGATGAAGCTCAAGCGATCATTCCCTCTCTTTTATATTGTCCTTGCGCGATCCGCAGCAGCGCCAGCGCAGACAGTTGCGCCCGTTCGGCCAGACTGTCGGTCAGCAGAAATTCCGCGTCGCTATGGATGCTGCCGCCGCGCGCGCCCATTGTGTCGACAACCGGCACGCCGCACGCCGCGATATTATTGCCGTCGCATACCCCGCCCGTGTCGCGCCAGCCGATCGGCAGGCCCAGTTCCGCGCCGCACCGCTGTACCAGTTCGAACAGCGCCAGCGCCTTGGCGTCCATGGGCTTGGGCGGTCGGCCAAAGCCGCCATGGCAATGCAGGCTGACGTCATGCTCGCGCGCGACATCGGCGATCGCCCGGTCCAGCAACGCCTGCGCCGCACTCTCGTCTGCGGGCGTCATCGGCCGGAAATTCACGCGCAACACCGCATGATCAGGAACGACATTGTTCGGCCCGCCGCCGTCGATCCTGGCCGGATTGCAGGAAAAGCCCTTGCCGCTCGCCGCCTTCAGCCTCAGCGCCAGATCCGCCGCCGCCAGCAGCGCGTTACGCCCATCATCGGGATTGCGCCCGGCATGGGCGCTACGCCCGGTGACGATGATCGAGAAATTACCGCTCCCGGCCCGCGCGCCCGCCAGCGTGCCATCGGGCAACGCAGGCTCATAGGTGAAGGCGGCCAGCTTTCCCGCCGCCACCTTCTTCAGCAGTGCGGCAGAGGAGGGGCTTCCCACTTCCTCGTCGCTGTTGATGACGACATCATAGCCCAGCCTTGCGGCCTCTTCGGTTCTCTCGAACGCGTGCAGCGCCGCCAGCATCACCGCCAGCCCGCCTTTCATGTCCGCCACCCCCGGTCCGTTCAGCACGCCCGGCTCCAGCCAGCGCAGCGTCTGGAAAGGATGATCGATCCCGAACACCGTATCCATATGCCCCGTCAGCAGCAGCCGCACCGGCGCATCCGGGCGGACCGACAGATGAAGGTGGCGACCCGATGCGATGCTGTCGATCCGCCCGTCGGCGGCGACCGTCTCGACGGGCGTGGCTTCCACCAGTCTTATGTCACCGGGCAGCACGGCAAAGGCGTCGGCCAGCAATCCGGCCATCACCCCCAGTCCGTCCAGATTGCGCGACCCGCTGTTGACAGCGGCCCAGGCCTGCACCTGCGCCAGCATCGGCGCATCTGCCACACGGTCCAGCAATGTTCGATCATGCGATGATAAAAGCGTCATCCCGCCGGGTCTATCAGACGCCGCGCTGTGTCTCCACCCCTCTGACAGCGTAGTCATGCGTCAGCCGGGAATGTGACAATCCGGCCTGGCCGATGGCCTAAAAATCGTAACTCAACGTCACCCGGCTCAGTGTGTTGAAATTGCGCGACGACAATAATGTCTCGGACTCATACTGCACGTTGTAGGACAGCGCCGCCGACCAGCGCGTCGTCACCTTCGTCTCCATCGACGTCAGTGCGTTGAGCGAATAGACGTCGCTCTCTGCATAACCGGCGGCGGTCTGCTTGAATGTCAGGGTGGGACTGGCCCGCCAGGCCAGCGCCATCGATCCACGGGCGCCCAGCTTGGTTTCCCGCACCCCGATCAGATATTTGGCGTGTCGCACCGAAGGGCCGATATCGACCAGCAGGTCGACAGGCTTGCTCACGATCAATTTATAACCCACGCCCGCTGAAGCGGTGTAACGCTCGTCATAGCCGATGGACGTGTCCCGCTCGAACTGGGCCAGCCCATAGGCAAAGCCGCGCGGATCGAACTGATATTTGGGTTCATAGCTGGCAAAATAGCGTTCGCGCGACGTGACGCCATTGGCGCGGCGATAATCGGCGGACGCGCTCAGCTTGTGCGACCATTGAAGGCCATTGCGGGTTGCCGTGGCTGATGCGCTGATGCCGATTTCGCTGGTGGAGCCGGTCGATCGGAACCCGCCCGCTTCGACCCGTCCGGTCCACAATTCGGCGAAGCTCGCTTCGCGAATCACCGTGTCATGGGTGGCTTTGGTTCGCTCTTTCCAGCTGTTGACGAGCTGCTGGATCTCATCCGCTGAACCTGGGTTGGTCTGACGGGCGATCTTCGCGACGGTCGCGATGTCCGTTTCATTCCCATTGGCAATCGCCGCCTCCAGCATTTCGCGCACTGTTGGCGGCAGCAGGGTCGTATCGGCGGCATGGGCCGGAACGGCGAAGAGCAAGGCGACGGGGATCAAACAGCAGCGCATGTGCGTGTCATAGCTGCATGACCGCAAAGGTTAACCCCCTAAGCGACAGGTCGCTCAGATAAGCGCCCTGAACTCCGCCAGAATGTCGCGGTACAGCTTGCGCTTGAACGGCACGATCAGCTCCGGCAGCGTCTCCGGATCGGTCCAGCGCCATTCGCGAAATTCGGGATGTTTGGTCTGGATATCGATATGCTCGTCCTGCCCCAGGAAGCGGGCCAGGAACCAGATCTGTCGCTGGCCGCGATATTTGCCGCCCCACAGCTTGCCGACCAGTTCCGGCGGCAGATCGTAGAAATGCTCGTCCTTGGTCGTCGCGATGATCTTGACATGATCGGCGATGATGCCGGTTTCCTCATGCAATTCGCGAAGCGCGGCTTCCCGCGCCTCTTCGCCTTGGTCGATGCCGCCCTGCGGCATCTGCCAGGCTTCGACCATATTATCGAGCCGTTGGCCGACGAAAACCTTGCCATGCATGTTGACGAGCATGATGCCGACGCAAGGTCGGTATCCGCGTTCCTGTTCTTCGGGCGTCGAAGCCATTTTGTCCCCTGATTACGCTATTTCGACCGCGACATACCCCCCGGAGCCGCCGACTTTTTCCTGTTTCTCGTGCCAAGGATAGGCGGCACGGCTGCATCCGTCCATTGATCGAATCGCAACGCGATGGATTTGGTCGCCACAAATTTGGCGGCCTGCCTTGGCAAGATGCTTTATAGGTCGCTTGGAACCGGCATGATCCGGCTGCATTGCAGGATGATGACCAAACCCGTCCTGCTCTGGCTCCGCCAGGATCTTCGCCTGTCGGATCAGGCTGCGCTGGTCGCCGCTGTCCAGGCTGGGCCGGTGATCCCTCTCTATATCCTCGACGATGACACGCCGCGCCATTGGGCAATGGGCGGAGCGGCGCGCTGGTGGCTGCACCACAGCCTGTCGCGGCTGGACGAAAGCCTCCGCGCGAAAGGATCACGCCTCATCCTGCGGCAGGGCAAATCGGCGGACATCATCCCGCAGGTCGCAAAGCAGGCGGGCGCCGACAGCGTATATGCGCTCCATCACTATGAACCCTGGTGGCGCAACGCGGAAAAGGCGGTCGGCAGGCAAGTGGACCTGCACCTCCATGATGGCGGCCTGCTCCTGCCGCCCGGTGCGGTGCGGACAGGGGGAGGGGGCATCTATCGCATCTATACGCCTTTCGCCCGCGCGGTGATGACCCACATGCCCCCGCCTGCGCCTTGCCCCGCCCCCGACGATATACCCGCGCCATCATCCTGGCCGACGAGCGATTCGCTGGACGACTGGGCGCTGCTGCCGACCAGCCCTGACTGGGCGAACGGCTTTTCAAAGGACTGGACGCCGGGAGAGGCCGGCGCGCAGGCCAATCTTGAAAGCTTCGCCGATGAAGCGCCTGACTATGCCACAGGGCGGAACCTTCCTTCCATCGAGGGGACGTCCCGCCTTTCGCCCCACCTTCATTTCGGGGAAATCTCCCCGGCCACGGTCTGGCATCGCCTGACAGGCTCGGATGAAGGAACAACAACCTTCCTCAAGGAACTGATCTGGCGCGATTATGCGCATAACCAGATCGTCGAGCGGCCCGACTATGGCTCCGCCAACGCCCGCGCGGATTTCGACGCGCTGCCGTGGCGCGACCTGAGACAGGCGAAACGTGATTTCATTGCCTGGCAGCGCGGTTGTACCGGCTATCCGATTGTCGACGCCGGGATGCGCCAGCTTTGGGCGACGGGCTGGATGCATAACCGCGTCCGCATGATTGCGGCGAGCTTCCTGATCAAGCATCTGCTAATCGACTGGCGTCACGGTGCGCGCTGGTTCTGGGATACGCTGGTCGATGCCAGCTACGCCAATAACAGCGTCAACTGGCAATGGGTGGCGGGCAGCGGGGTGGATGCCAATATGTTCGTCCGCATCATGGCCCCGCTGGTCCAGTCGGAAAAGTTCGACGCGGCTGCCTATATTCGCCAATGGGTGCCGGAACTTGCCGACCTGTCAGACGCCCATATTCACGACCCCGACGCCCATGGCGTCCGCCCCCCGGCCTATCCGGCAAAGATTGTCGGCCATCGCGAAGGCCGCGAACGCGCGCTGGCCGCCTATCGCGACGTTAAGGGATGATTGCAGCCCGGCCCGGCTTGATGCAAGATTGACGTCATGAATGCGATCGATCCCCGCCGCGGCAAGCGCCCCCTGTCCGTACGGCGTCCGCCGCGATCGGGGGCCGTCAGTGCGTTCGCTCGCATGATCGGCCCGCAATTTCACCGCCTGCTCGATCGTATCGACCAGGGGCTGGAGCAGGGGGCGATCGACGCCACCCTGCCGGATGGCACGCGCAGGCTTTTGGGCGGACGCGCGCCGGGGCCGGAATGCACGGTGCACCTGTTGCACTGGCGCGCGCTGCTGCGACTGGCGACGGGTGGTTCGTCCGGTTGGTATCGCGCCTGGGCGGCAGGCGAATGGACCAGTCCCGACCCGGTGCCGCTCTTTGCGCTGTTCATGGCGAATGCGGTGGCGCTGGGCAAGGCCGCCCGGCCACGCGGCCCCGCCCGCTGGGCCGGGCGCTTGGCGCATTGGGCACGTCGCAACAGTCGTCGCGGATCGCGCCACAATATCGCCTTCCACTACGACCTGGGCAATGATTTCTACCGCCTCTGGCTCGACCAGAATATGCATTATTCCAGTGCCTTGTTCGCTGGTCCTGACAGCCGGATCGAAAGCCTGGAACAGGCGCAGCGTCGCAAGGTCGACGCGATCCTCGATCGGCTGGACCTCGCCGATGGCGCGTCGCTGCTGGAAATTGGCTGCGGCTGGGGCGGGTTGGCGGAGCAGGCGATGGAACGCCATGCGGTCCGCTACACCGGCCTAACCTTGTCGACGGAACAGGCCGATTATGCCCGCGATCGCCTGGGGTCGGGTGCGGAGATTTGCCTGACCGACTATCGCGACGCGCAGGGGCAATATGACGCCATCGCCAGCGTCGAAATGGTGGAGGCGGTCGGCCAGCGCTATTGGCCCGACTATCTCGCCGCCATCCATCGCCTTCTCAAACCGGGCGGTCGCGCGGCAATCCAGTATATCCTGATCGATGACGCGATCTTCGACGGCTATGCGCGAAGCGCGGACTTCATCCAGACCTATATTTTCCCCGGCGGCATGCTGCTCTCCGAAAGCCGCTTCCGCGCCCTGGCGGAGCAACAGGGCTTTGTCTGGCAGGATGTGGAGCGCTTCGGCCTCGACTATGCCGAAACGCTGCGCCGCTGGCGCGAACGGTTCGACCGCGTCATTGACGAAGGCCGGCTGCCCGCCAGTTTCGACCAGCATTTCGTGGCCTTGTGGCGCTATTATCTTATGTATTGTGAAGGCGGTTTTCGTGGCCGGGGCATAGACGTGGCCCAGGTCACACTGGTCAAGCCTGCCTGACGCCTCAGCGCTCGATCCGCACCCGATGCCCGGTCGGCGTGTCCGCCACCACCAGATCGACGATAGCGTCAGCCGCCACTTCCGGTTCCTTGACCGTCGCAGGATCTTCACCGGGAAAGGCCCGCGCGCGCATCGCCGTGCGGGTCGCGGCCGGATCGACGATATGCGTGCGGATGGCGGAGATATTCTTCATCTCCTCGCCATAGGCTCCTACCAGCGTCTCCAGCGCAGCCTTGGACGCGCCATAGGCGCCCCAATAGGCACGGGGCTTTGCAACCGATGATGTCAGCGCCACCACCCGCGCATCCTTGCTCGCCCGCAACATCCGGTCGAACGCCGCGATCAATGCTTGCGGCGCGGCAATATTGAGCGTCAGCAGTCGCGCAAATTCCTTGGCGTCGATCGCAGGCACTGCGGCCAGCGATCCCAGCGTCGCTGCGTTCAGTACCAATATGTCCAGCGCGTCCCAACGCCCGGCAATCGCCTGCGCCAACCGCCCGATGCTTTCCCCGTCGATCAGGTCCAACGGCGCGATCGTCGCGTGGCCGCCTACCTTGTGGATCGCATCCTCCACCTCTTCCAGCCCCCCGGTGGTCCGCGCGGTCAGCACGACATGCGCGCCCGCCGCCGCCAGCGCCTTGGCCGTCGCTGCGCCGATGCCACGACTGGCCCCGGTCACAAGCGCCAGCTTGCCAGAAAGAGGAAGCGTATCAGTCATATGTCCCCATATTCCAGCGAACGCCGGAATTCCTTTTACATGCGGCAATAGATTACAGGTTCGCCCGACCGAGCGTTCAGGCGACCCGTTCGGCCAGCAATTCCAGCTGGTTGGTGACCACCACATCATCCTGATCGGTCAGGGTCGTGGGATAGTCGCCAGTGAAGCAGGCATCGCAATATTGCGGCCGCCCGTCCGCGCGTTTGGCTTCGCCCAGCGCCTTGTACAGGCCATCGATCGAGATGAAGGACAGGCTGTCGGCATGGATGAAATCCTGCATCCCGCCCACGTCGAGCTTGTGCGCCAGCAACTTGGTGCGTTCGGGCGTGTCCACGCCGTAGAAGCAGCTATGCTTGGTCGGCGGAGAGGCAATCCGCATATGCACCTCGGCCGCGCCTGCCTCGCGCATCATCTGCACGATCTTGAGCGATGTCGTCCCGCGCACGATCGAATCGTCGATCAGGACGATCTTCTTGCCCTCGATCAGCGCCCGGTTGGCGTTGTGCTTCAGCTTCACGCCCAGATGGCGGACCTTGTCGCCCGGCTGGATGAAGGTGCGGCCGATATAGTGGGACCGGATGATGCCCAGTTCGAACGGTATGCCCGATTCCTGCGCATAGCCGATGGCGGCGGGAACGCCGCTGTCGGGCACGGGGATGACATAATCCGCCTCGACCGGGTTTTCGATCGCCAGCTGCGCGCCGATCGCCTTGCGGACCGAATAGACGCTGGAGCCATCGACGATCGAATCGGGTCGGCTGAAATAGACATGCTCGAAAATGCAGGGACGTGGATGCACTTCGCCAAAGGGGCGGTGCGATCGTATCTCGCCCGAATTGGTGACGATCACCAGTTCGCCCGGATCGATCGAGCGGATATATTCAGCGCCCACCACATCGAACGCCACGGTTTCGGACGCGAACATGATGGTGTCGCCCAGCTTCCCCATGACCAGCGGCCGGATGCCCAGCGGATCGCGGCAGGCGATCATGCCTTCAGGCGTCATGACGATCAGCGAATAGGCGCCCTCGACCTGCTTCAGCGCATCGATGAACTTGTCGAGCAGGGTGCGATAGCTGGACGTCGCGACCAGATGGATGATGACTTCGGTGTCGGACGTCGACTGAAAGATCGAACCGCGCCGAATCAGCTCGCGCCGCACCTTCATGGCGTTCGAGATATTGCCATTATGGGCAACCGCGAATCCGCCGGAGTTCAGTTCCGCATAGAGCGGCTGGACGTTGCGCAGCGATGTTTCGCCAGTGGTCGAATAGCGCACATGGCCGCACGCCGAACCGCCCGGCAGGCCGCGAATCACCTCGTCCCGGTCGAAATTGCCCGCGACATGGCCCATGGCCCTGTGGGTATGGAAATCATGCCCGTCCCAGCTGGTGATGCCGGCGGCTTCCTGCCCCCGATGCTGAAGCGCATGGAGGCCGAGCGCGACGATAGCAGAGGCCGTGTCAGCGCCAGAAACGCCGAAAATGCCGCATTCTTCGCGCAACTTGTCGTCGTCGAAAGGGTTGGTCGTGATCATGGGTGTGAGCGGGTCCATAGCCGTTCCTGCCCGACCGCGGGGGCCGGGCTTTGGCGCGCATATAGTCACTCTCGTCCGCTTTGTCGCCCTCCTGTAACAAAAAAGCGTGCCGGGCCGTTCCTTTACGGGGATTTTCCGTCCCGCTATCGGCAAAATGCCCTACTGGCCATGCCGTCCCCGCACGGCTAAAGACGCAGCCCTGATGCATCGTTTCGCCAATCCTGCCCGCTTCCTAAAGATCGCCCGTCCGCTCACCGGCTGGCTGTTCTGGACCGGCCTTGCCCTGCTGCTGGCGGGCTGCGCCTGCGGCCTGTTCGTGACGCCTGCCGACTATCTTCAGGGGCAAACGGTGCGAATCCTCTACATCCATGTGCCCGCCGCCTGGCTGGGCATGGCCGGCTGGACCGGCATCGCCGTGGCGGCGCTGATGCAGTTGGTCTGGCGGCATCCGTTGGCCGCCGTGGCAGGGCGTGCCATCGCCGCGCCGGGTGCTCTGTTCACTGCCATCTGCCTTGCCACCGGATCGATATGGGGCCGTCCGACCTGGGGAACATGGTGGGAATGGGATGGGCGCATGACATCGATGCTGGTCCTGCTTTTCCTATACCTCGGCTATATTGCGCTGGCCAACGCCAGCGCGCGCCAGGGGGCGGGGCAAGGCGGTGTCAGCAACGTGACCGCCATCTTCGGGCTGGTCGGCGCGATCAACATCCCGATCATCAACCGCTCCGTCGTCTGGTGGAACAGCCTGCACCAGGGACCGTCCATCACCCTGCGCGGCTCCAGCATCGACATGGCCTTGCTGTGGCCGCTGGGCCTGACGGTGCTGGGCTTTTCCCTGTGGTTCGGCGCAATCGTGCTGATGCGGATGCGCGCGATACTGGCACAAAATAAGGTCGAGGCGCGCATGCAGCGCCTTGCGAGAGGATAGCCCCATGCACCAATGGACCTTCGTCGCCGCTGCCTATGCGGTGACCCTGCTGGGAACGGCAGCGGTCAGCCTGATGAGCTGGCGCGCGATGCACCGCGCAGAGGCGCAGGCCGAAACGCTGGCGGGCCGGTCATGAAGGCAAAGCATCAACGCCTCATCCTCGCCCTCGTTGCGCTGGTCGCGCTGGTCGGCGCGGGCCTGCTGGCGGCATCCGCGCTTAAGGATGAAGCCGCCTATTTCTATGCACCGGGCGATGTGAAGGCCAAGGGTGTCGAACCGGGCAAGGCGATTCGCCTGGGCGGTATGGTCGTGAAAGGCAGCCTGAAACGCGCGCCCGATGGCGTCACCATGTCCTTCGACGTCACGGACGGCAAAGCCACCGTCCCCGCGACGTTCAGCGGCATCGCGCCAGACCTGTTCAAGGAAGGCAGCGGCGTCGTCGCCGAAGGGTCGTTCGACGACAAGGGCACTTTCATCGCCACCAACCTGCTCGCCAAGCATGACGAACGCTATATGCCCCGCGAACTGGAAGGCATGAGCTACAACGAAACCACCCATGAATTGCAGGTGGAAAAGTGAGAATGCGTCACACCGCGGATCATGACGGAACGCCCATGATCAAGGGGCAGGCCGCATGATCGCCGAAACCGGTCTCGCCGCGCTCTGGCTAGCCGCGTCGCTTGCCCTGCTCCAGCTTGTCCTGGCCCTCGTTGGCCTCAAGGGGGACAAGCCTGACCTGCTCGCAGCCGTCCGTCCTGCCGCCGTGGCGCAGGGTGTCCTGACCGCGATCGCCTTTGCCCTGCTGATCACCCTGTTCATGCGCTCGGATATGTCGGTGCTGCTTGTCGCCACCAACAGCCATTCGGCCAAGCCCTGGCTCTACAAATTTGCCGGGACATGGGGTAATCATGAAGGCTCGATGCTGCTCTGGGTCACGGTCATGGGCGTGGCGGGGGCGGCGGTTGCCCTGTTCGAACGCGCGTTGCGGCGCGACACCCATATGGCGACGCTGGGCGGCCAGGCGGCGATCAGCCTTGGCTTTTACGCCTTCCTGCTTTTCTCATCCAATCCCTTTGCCCGGATTTCGCCAGCGCCAGCGGACGGGCAGGGGCTTAATCCCCTGCTGCAAGACCCCGGCCTCGCCTTCCATCCCCCGACGCTCTATCTGGGCTATGTCGGCCTCTCCGTCGCCTTTTCCTTCGCCATCGGCGCGCTGCTGACGCGGCAGGTCGACGCCGCCTTTGCCCGCGCCATGCGGCCATGGGTACTGGGCGCGTGGATATTGCTGACACTGGGCATCACAGCGGGCAGCTATTGGGCCTATTATGAACTGGGCTGGGGCGGGTGGTGGTTCTGGGATCCGGTCGAAAACGCCTCGCTCATGCCCTGGCTGGCCGCGACGGCCTTGCTGCACAGCGTGACCGTGCTGGCCACACGCGACGCACTGCGCGCCTGGACAGTGATGCTGGCTGTCGTCGCATTCTCCATGTCGATGGTCGGCACCTTCCTCGTACGATCGGGCATCCTTACCAGTGTCCATGCCTTCGCCGTGGACCCGGAACGCGGCAGCTTCATCCTCGGCCTGCTTGCCCTTTATATCGGTGGCGCGCTGGCCCTGTTCGGCTGGCGCATCGGCGCTGTCCGCGAAGGCGCGCCCTTTGAACTGGTCAGCCGCGAAACCCTGCTGGTCGTCAACAATCTGCTGCTGACCGTCATATTGGGGCTGGTCCTGATCGGCACCCTCTATCCGCTGATGACAGAAGCGTTTGGCCACAAAGTCTCAGTCGGCGCGCCTTATTTCGACCGGATCGCCGGCCCCATCGCACTGGCGCTGATGATCGCGATGGCTGTCGGCCCGTTGGTCCGCTGGCGGCGCGACCAGGCAAAGGCTGTTAGCAAACGTTTGCTGGCGCCGTTTTGCATTGCACTGCTATTGTTCAGCTTGGTGTCGGTTTTGGCCTGGGGCCGCATCGGTATCCTGCCTTTCCTTGGCCTCGTCGTCGCCGGATCGGTCGGCGTCGCCAGCCTCGCGCCCTTGTGGAAACGCAATCTGCGCCGTACGCCGCTCTTCACCTATGGCATGGTCATTGCCCATCTGGGCTGTGCCGTCAGCCTGGGCGGCATGGCCAGCGATTCCGCGTTCACCGTTGAAAAGCTGGTCGCAGCCCGTCCCGGTGACACGATCGAAACGGCTGGCTGGCAAATTCGCCTGCTTCAGATCCAGCCCCTTGCCGGCGACAACTGGACCGCGCTGCAAGCCGATATGGACGTGAGCCGGAACGGTGCGCCGGTCACCATTCATCCCCAGTCCCGTTTCTTCGCCTCTCCGCCTACCACCACCAGCGAAGCCGCGCTGCTCACCCGTTGGGACGGCCAGCTTTACGTCGTGCTGGGCGAAGAGGTGGAAGGCGGCCGGTGGCAGCTTCGCATCTGGTGGAAGCCCTTTGTCACGCTGATCTGGCTTGGCGGCATCATGATAGCGCTGGGCGGCGCGCTGGCGCTGCTCGGTCGGGAACGTCGCGGCTGGCTGATGAAATGGCGGGCGAGGGCGGCGGCATGAGGAAATGGCTCATCTGGCTCCCGCTCGTCCTGTTCCTGGGCTTCATCGCCCTGTTCGCCAGCGGCCTGTTCCAGCCTGACGATCGCATCATCCACTCCCGCCTCGTGGGTCAGCCGCTTCCGGCCTTCAACCTGCCTGCCGCGGCCAGCGATCGCCCGCCGCTCGCGAGCAGCCAGCTTGCCGCCGGACAGCCGCGCCTGCTCAACATTTTCGCCAGCTGGTGTGTCCCCTGCGCCGCCGAAGCGCCCCAACTCGAAGCGTTGCGGGCAGCAGGCGTGCCGATCGACGCCATCGCCATCCGCGACGCCCGCGCCGATGTCGACGCTTTCCTCCAGCGCAACGGCAACCCCTATGCCCGCATCGGCCTGGACGCGCGCAGCGAAGTCCAGATCGCGCTGGGTTCGTCGGGTGTTCCCGAAACCTTCGTCATCGATGGCAAAGGCCGCATCGCCTATCAGCATATCGGCGAGATTCGCGCCGACGATGTGCCGATGATCCTCGACCGGCTGAGGAGCGCGCAATGAAGTATCTGATTTTGCTCTTCGCGTTAATCGCCGCGCCGCTGGCCGCGCAGACCGCGCTCCCGCCCGCGCCCTACGCCAATCAGCAGATCGCCGACCCGGCGCTGGAGCGCAAGGCCAAGGCGCTGATGGAGACCATCCGTTGCCTGACCTGCCAGAGCCAGTCGATCGCCGACAGCAATGCCAGTATGGCGGGCGACATGCGGTCCCAGATCCGCGAACGCATCATGGCGGGCGAACAGCCCGAAGCGATCCGCGCCTGGCTGATCACCCGCTATGGCGATTGGGTGAGCTATGAACCCACAGCCGCGCCGATCCTCTGGCCGCTCTGGGCCGCGCCGCTGGTCTTGCTGGGACTGGGCCTCCTCCTTCTGCGTGGCCGAATCAAGCGAAAGGGACGGGCATGACCGGATGGTTCCTGGCCTTCGGGCTGGCCGCCCTGGCCTTCATCGCCATGCTGCTGGTAGGGCGCATCCCACGATCAGCGCGCGAAATCACGGCCGCCGCGCTGTTGCTTGGTCTGGCGGGCTATGCCTGGCAGGGCAATCCCGGCCTTGCCGGAGCGCCGCGAACGGTCAAACAGATTGACGCGCCCTTTGACGAGAAGCTGGCTGAGCAAAGGCGCGGCCTGGCGGAACGTTATGGCCCCGCCGGGCAATGGCTGGTCATGTCCGATGGCCTGGGGCGTCAGGGCAAGACGAAGGAATCGGCCAATATCCTGCTTGCAGGGCTGCGCCAGACGCCCAATGATCCCAACCTATGGCTTGGCCTTGGCAACGCACTGGTCGCCCACGCCGATGGCGTCGTGTCACCGAGCGCGGACTTTGCGTATCGGCGCGCCCTTGCGCTCGACCCGGACGGGCTGGCGCCCCGCTATTTCTACGGCCTCGCGCTTGCCCGCAATGGCCAGTTGCAGGCCGCGCGCGACCTTTGGGCGCCACTCGCCGCAGCAACGCCGCCGGGCAGTGCGATCAGGACGGAACTGGACGCCAATATCGCGCGTATCGACTCGCTGCTGTCCGGTAATGGGCCGGTCAGCCCATGATCACCCCTCGGGCCGCATTGCGCGGCCTTGGGAGCCGTGATAGGGCGCGGCGGTTTGTGGGGTGGCGGCATTTCCCTGATTGCCCTTGGACAGGTGTCGAACAGAGCATGACAATTCGGCTTTTCCTTCGTGGCTGATCTTCTTCCCAATACCGCGCCATCGTCCCCTGCGGACGATCATGACGGCGGCCATGGCCATTCCCGGCAAAAGGCGACGGTCAAACTCGTCGTCGGCGCGATCGGCATCGTGTTCGGTGACATCGGCACCAGCCCGCTCTACGCTTTCCGCGAAACCTTTGCCGGGCATCACCATCTCGATCTCGACCCCGACCATATATTGGGCGTCATCAGCCTGATGTTCTGGTCGATGATGCTGGTGGTGACGCTGAAATATGTCAGCATCATCATGCGCGCGGATAATAAGGGCGAAGGCGGCAGCCTGGCCCTGCTGGCGCTGATCAACGGCCAGACCAAGACGCAGCGCTGGTCGCGCGGCATTGTGCTGCTGGGCGTATTTGCGACAGCTCTCTTCTATGGCGACTCGATGATCACCCCGGCCGTGTCGGTGCTTTCGGCGGTGGAAGGGCTTGCGGTTTACAACCCTGCGCTGGCGCCCGCCGTCCTGCCGGTCGTCATCCTGATTCTGCTTGGCCTGTTCTGGATACAGGGGCTTGGCACCAACAAGGTCGCCGCGCTGTTCGGCCCGATCATGCTGCTCTACTTCGTGTCGATCGGAAGCCTTGGCATCCTCTCCATCATCAAGACGCCCGGCATCCTGTTCGCCTTCAATCCCTATTGGGCGGTGATGTTTTTCGTTACCGATCCTTTGCCCGCCTTCCTCGCACTGGGATCGGTCGTTCTCGCGGTGACCGGGGCCGAAGCGCTCTATGCCGATATGGGGCATTTCGGTCGCAACCCGATCCGCGTGTCCTGGCTCGCTTTCGTCCTGCCCGCCCTGATGCTCAACTATATGGGGCAGGGCGCGCTGCTGTTCCGCGAAGGCGCCGCCGCACTGCACAGCCCCTTCTACAATCTCGCACCGCAATGGGGACAGTTGCCGCTGATCGTGCTGGCAACCATGGCCGCGATCATCGCGTCGCAGGCTGTGATTTCGGGCGCGTTCTCCGTCACGCAGCAGGCGATCCAGCTGGGCTTCATGCCCCGCCTGCGCATCGCCCACACCAGCGCCGCAACCGCGGGCCAGATCTACATCCCGCTCGTCAATTGGGGCTTGATGGTCATGGTCATCCTGCTGGTCCTGACCTTCAAGACATCGTCCAACCTGACTGCGGCCTATGGCATCGCGGTCACAGGCGCGATGTTCATCGACAATGTGCTGCTGACAGTGGTGCTCTATCGCCTGTGGCAATGGAAATGGTATTATGCCGCGCCGGTGCTGGCGGTGTTCTACATCGTCGATGGCGCCTATCTTGCCGCCAACCTGACCAAGGTGCCGGACGGCGGCTGGTTCCCGCTACTGATCGGCTTCATTATCTTCACGTTGCTGACCACCTGGTCGCGCGGTCGGCGTCTGGTGCAGGATCGCTTGCGCGAAGCGGCCATGCCGATCCCCGTATTCGTCGCCTCTGCCGCCAACAGCGCGGTCCGCGTTCCCGGCACGGCGGTATTCATGACGTCGACACCCGACGGCGTGCCCCATGCGCTGCTGCATAATCTAAAGCATAACAAGGTGCTGCACGAACGCGTGATCCTGTTGACCGTCAAGATTCGCGACGTGCCGGTCGTGGAGGATGACGGCCGCTGCAAGCTTGAGGATCTGGGCCGGGGCTTCTTCCGCATGGTGCTGCAATATGGCTTCATGCAGGAACCCGATGTCCCCGCCGCGCTTAAAAATGTCGCGGGCTGCGGTCAGGCGTTCAAGATGATGGACACCAGCTTCTTCCTGGCACGACAGACGCTGCTGCCGTCATCCAAGCCCGGCATGCCGTTGTGGCGGGAAAAAATCTTCGCCTGGATGCTGCGCAACGCGGAAAGTGCGATGGAATTTTTCCGTCTTCCGACCAATCGGGTGGTCGAACTGGGCAGCCAGGTCGAGATATAAAAAGGGCGCAGCCTCAATCAGGCTGCGCCCCGACGTGCCTATCAGGCCGCGTCGCGATCCTTGGCGGTGATTTCCACAAGCTGACCGCCATTGATGGCAATCTTCTTGGGCTTCATCGCTTCGGGTACTTCGCGCAACAGGTCGATCACCAGCAGGCCATCGGCCAGGTCCGCCTTTTCCACGCGCACGAAATCGGCCAGTTCGAACCGCCGCTCGAAGCTTCGATTGGCGATGCCGACATGCAGGAATTTGGACCGGTCGGCCGGTGAGCCTTCATCCTTGCGACCGACCACCTGAAGCAGATTCTGCTGCGCGGTGATGTCGATCTCTTCAGGACGGAAGCCTGCAACGGCCAGCGTCACGCGATAGCGATCTTCCGACAGCCGTTCGATATTGAAGGGCGGATAATTGTCGCCCTGGCTCAAACGCGCATTATTTTCGATCAGGTCGAACAGGCGGTCGAACCCAACGGTCGAGCGGCGATAGGGGGTCAGGTCAAAGTTACGCATCGTCATAATCTCCCAAAGAGCAAAATGAACCTGCCGAACCCGAAACCGGCGTTCGGCAATACTATGCCTAGCCCCATGCGGCGGCCAGACGCGCTTGATATGGTTCGGGCTTTTCGGCTTTCAAGGGGATGTTGCAGCCAGCATTTCGAGCGCCAGCGCGTGCCGGGTTGGACAGTTTGTCCTATCGTCAGGGAACAACAATTGGCGCAGACAAAAAAGCGCCCGGATCGCGGTTTCACGATCCGGGCGCTTAATGGACGATTGCTCGTCTCCCCCTTGGTCTGCCTCGACCGCTTCTCAGCCCCCTAAGCTCGAAGCGGGATGCAGTATCCCTGAACCACGGCCTTTTACCTGTGCTTCGGCTATCTTGCTATGACTGCTGAGGGGCGGAGTCACGGGCAAAATCGGCTGCGTGTGATTTTGCGCCTATGCCTGTGGCTGTGATGCAACAATCTGGCAATGCTTGCCGTTGTGCCATGCTATGCCTAGACGATCAGCCTGTTCCTTCGCAAAGGCCGACCGCGCCACATGATTCTATCCCGTTACGAACGCATGATCGCCAAACGCTACCTGTTGCCGGGGAAGGGGGAGGGCTTCATCTTCCTCGTCGCCGGGATCAGCCTGGTCGCCGTCATGCTTGGTGTCGCTGCGCTCATCATCGTCATGAGCGTCATGAACGGCTTTCGCGCCGAACTGTTCGACAAGATTGTCGGCCTCAACGGCCATGCCGTGGTGCAAGGCTATGGCGGCCGTCTGCCTGACTGGCGAGCCGTTCTGGCAGAAGCCAAGGCGACACCGGGCGTCACCAGCGCGACACCGATGATCGAACAGCCCTTGCTGGCTACCTTCAACGGACGGGCGGAAGCTGTCTTGGTGCGGGGCATGACCGTGGCCGACATCCGCGCCAACAAGACGCTGAAGGGCAAGGTGATCGCTGGCAGCCTGGACAGTCTGACGCCCAATAGCGGCAAGATCGGCATCGGATCGCGCCTGGCCGAAAATATGGGTATTCAGCTGGGCGACAGTCTGACCGTGATCAACCCGGCGGGCCGCTCCACCCCGTTCGGCACGGTGCCGCGGCAGGTCGCCTATCAGGTCGCCGCCATTTTCGAGGTCGGCATCTATGATTATGACAAGGCCTTCATCGTCATGCCGATGGAGGATGCGCAGACCTTGCTCCTGCTGGGCGATGTCGTTGGCATGATCGAGGTTGAAACGGTCAATCCCGACAAGGTCGGCCAGATATTGGAACCGCTGGCAGGTAAGGTTGCAGGCCGCGCCGTCATCACCGACTGGCGGCAGATGAACGCATCGCTGTTCGAGGCGCTGGCCGTCGAGCGGGTGGCGATGTTCGTCGTGCTATCGATCATCGTGCTGGTCGCGGTGTTCAATATCTTGTCCTCGCTGATCATGCTGGTGCGCGCCAAGACGCGCGACATCGCGATTTTGCGCACGATGGGCGCGAGCCGGGCTGGGTTGGTGCGAATATTCATGACGGTGGGCGTCACCATCGGCACGCTGGGCATGGTGGCGGGGCTGATCCTTGGCTTTACCTTCCTTTTCTTCCGCCAGAATGTCGTCAACGCGATTCAGTTCGTGACAGGGCAAAATCTATGGGATCCCTCGATCCGCTTCCTGACCGAATTGCCCTCGCAAGCCGATCCGGTGGAGATCGCCACGATCTGTATCATGGCCTTGCTGTTCAGCTTCCTCGCGACGCTCTATCCGGCCTTTAAGGCCGCCAATACCGATCCTGTGCAGGTTCTCCGCTATGAATGACATTTTGAAAGTCGTAGGGCTAACCCGCAGCTTTACCCAGGGTGGCGAGACGATCCATGTCCTGCGCGGTGTCGACCTGACCGTGGGGCCGGGCGAGATTGTCGCGCTGTTGGGGCCATCGGGCTCTGGCAAATCCACCTTGCTCCAGGCGGTTGGCCTGCTGGAGGGCGGCTTTGACGGGTCGATCCGCATTGATGGCGAAGAAGCAGCAAAGCTCGATAATGACGGCCGCACCCGGTTGCGCCGCGACGCGTTGGGCTTTGTCTATCAGTTCCACCATCTGTTGCCCGATTTCAACGCGACCGAAAATGTCATCTTGCCCCAGGTCATCCGCGATACCGAGATGGAGGCCGCACGCACCCGTGCGGAATCCTTGCTGACGTCGCTGGGCCTTGGCCATCGGCTGGACCACCGACCCAGCCAATTGTCAGGCGGCGAGCAACAGCGCGTCGCCGTCGCCCGAGCGCTCGCCAACCGGCCTGCGCTGGTGCTGGCGGACGAACCGACCGGCAATCTGGATGAGCGGACCGCCGACATCGTTCTGGCTGAATTTCTGCGGCTGGTGCGTGAGGAGGGATCGGCAGCTTTGGTCGCGACCCATAATGAACGGCTTGCCGCCCGGATGGATCGCGTTGTCCGGCTGCACGAAGGGGTCTTGCAGTAAGGCAGCCCAATCTTACCCACAGACTTTTCTTCCGCAGGGCTGGTCACCAAGCTGGCCTTCTGGATAGAGTGCCCTATGCCCCACGCCGCTTTCGTTCCGCTTCGCATATTCTCTTCCTACACCATGCTGGAAGGGGCGATCGATCCCAAGAAGATCGCCAAGCAGGCGCGGGCGCTCGGCTTCCCCGCCGCCGCCATCACGGATCGCAACGGCCTTTATGGCTCGATGGCCTTTTCCGACGCATGCAAGAGTGAGGGCGTCCAGCCGCTGATCGGCGCGATGCTGGGCGTCTTGCGACCGGGGCGCCCCGCCAATGCGTCGCCGGTCCATGACTGGCTGGCGCTCTATGCGCAGGATGAGACGGGCTATGACAATCTGTGCGCGCTGGTCTCCATGGCACATCTCGACCGGCCGCTGGAGGAAGTGCCGCATGTCGACATGGACGTGCTGGAGGGGCGGACAGACGGCCTGATCGCGCTGACCGCGGGCGGCGAAGGCGCGCTGGCCCGCCTGTTCGCAGAGGATCAGCCCGAAGCCGCACTTGCCTATGCGGAGCGGCTGGGAACACTCTTTCCCGACCGTCTCTATATCGAAATCTGTCGTCGGCTCGATCCCATAGAGGGAAAGGCGGAGCCTGACCTGCTGGATCTGGCTTATGACCGCAACCTGCCGCTGGTAGCAACCAACCCGACCTGCTTTACCGAACCGCATTTCCATGCCGCGCACGACGTCATGCTCTGCATCGCCGACAGCGCCTATGTCGACATGCCCGACCGGCGGACCAGTTCGCCCGACGCATGGATGAAACCGGCCGCCGAAATGCGCCGCTTGTTCGACGATCTGCCTGAGGCGCTGGCCAACACGCTGGTCATCGCCCAGCGCTGCGCTGTCGCCGCGCCCAAGCGCAAGCCGATCCTGCCCAGCCTGGCCGGTGATATCGAGGGCGAAGCGCGGATGCTGCGCGATCTGGCCAGTGCTGGCCTTGACGCCCGGCTTGCGAAGCTCGGCATCATCGATGATGCCGCACGTCAGCCCTATCTCGACCGGCTGAAGTTCGAAACCGACATCATCATCCAGATGGGCTTTCCCGGCTACTTCCTGATCGTTGCCGACTTCATCAAATGGGCCAAGGATCATGACATTCCGGTGGGGCCGGGACGTGGTTCGGGCGCAGGGTCGGTCGTTGCCTGGGCGCTGCTGATCACCGATCTCGATCCGCTGCAACTTGGCCTGCTGTTCGAACGCTTCCTGAACCCAGAACGTGTGTCGATGCCCGACTTCGACATCGATTTCTGCGAAACGCGGCGCGGTGAAGTCATCCGCTACGTCCAGCAGAAATATGGCGTCGATCATGTCGCGCAGATCATCACCTTCGGAAAGCTCAAGGCCCGCGCTGTCCTCAAGGATACCGGGCGCGTGCTTCAGATGAGCTATGGTCAGGTCGACCGGCTTGCCAAGCTGGTGCCCAATCATCCGACAGACCCCTGGACGCTGGAACGTTCGCTCAACGGCGTGGCGGAGTTTCGCGCGGAATATGACAATGATGGCCAGGTCAAACGGCTGATCGACTATGCGATGAAGCTGGAGGGCTTTCCGCGCCATAGCTCCACCCATGCCGCAGGCGTGGTGATCGGCGACCGGCCGTTGCAGCAGTTGGTGCCGCTCTACCGTGATCCCCGATCCGACATGCCTGTCACCCAGTTCGACATGAAATATGTCGAAGGGGCCGGCCTTGTGAAGTTCGACTTTCTGGGCCTCAAGACCCTGTCGGTGCTGCAAAAGGCGGTGCAATTGCTGGCGGCGCGCGGCGTTACGGTGGAGCTTGATACGCTCAGCTGGGATGACAGCGCCGTTTATGATCTGCTCCAGCGCGGCGACACTGTGGGCGTGTTCCAGCTGGAATCGGAAGGGATGCGCAAGACGCTGGCCGCAGTGCGTCCGACCAATTTCGGCGACATCATCGCGCTCGTGTCGCTCTATCGGCCCGGTCCGATGGACAATATCCCCATGTTCGGGCGCCGCAAGAATGGGCAGGAGGAGATTGAATATCCCCATATCCTGCTGAAACCGATCCTCGAAGAGACCTATGGCATCTTCGTCTATCAGGAACAGGTGATGCAGGCCGCGCAGATATTGGCCGGTTACAGTCTGGGCGACGCAGACTTGCTGCGTCGCGCGATGGGCAAGAAGGTGAAGGCGGAGATGGACGCGCAGCGTTCGCGCTTCGTCGAGGGCTGCGCCGCCAGCGACATCAAGCCGGCCAAGGCGAATGAACTGTTCGACTTGATCGACAAATTCGCGGGCTATGGCTTCAACAAGTCGCATGCTGCTGCCTATGCCTTGCTCGCCTATCAGACGGCGTGGCTGAAGGCCCATTATCCGGCGGAATTTTATGCCGGGTCGATGGCGTTCGATATTCATCTGACCGACAAGCTGACCATATTCGTGGACGATATGCGGCGCATGGGGCTGACCTGTCTGCCGCCTGACATCAACCGCAGTCAGGCGGACTTTTCGGTCGAGCCGATTGCGTATGAGGGCGATGACTCGCGGCTGGGCTATGCCGTGCGCTATGCTCTGGGTGGCCTGAAGGGTGTGGGTGAAAAGGCGATGGACCAGCTGGTTGCGGAACGCGACGCTGGCGGTCCGTTCAAGAGCCTGGATGATATTGCCGATCGGATCGAACCGCGATTGCTCAACCGGCGACAGTTGGAAAGCCTGGCGGCGGCGGGGGCATTTGACGCGATTCATGCCGACCGGGCCGGGGTCCATGCGGCGGCGGAAACGATATTGAGCGTCGCGTCGAGCGCGGCGCAGGCGCGCGAAAGCGGACAGGGCGGGCTGTTCGGCGATGTCGAAACGCCCCATGCCGATGTCCGCATACCGCCGCATCAGGCCTGGTCGGTGGCTGATCGGATGGCGCAGGAGAAGGAGGCGTTCGGCTTTTATTTTTCCGCCCACCCTGTCGATCGTTTCCGCCATCTGGCCGATGCCCGCGGGGCCAAAAGCTATGGCGCTATCTGCGCCGAGCCATTGGCGGGGGAAGCGCGCGCCACAGGCGTCATGGCGGCAATGGTCGAGGATGTGCGCTGGCGCGAGACCAAGCGTGGGGCGCGTTATGCCAATGCGACCTTCTCCGACAGTAGTGGGCAGTTTCAGGCCAGCTGTTTCGAGGAGGATGCCTGCAAGGCGATCGAGGAACTGGCGCGCGATGGCGATTGCGCGCTGTTGTATGTCGAACTGGATCGTTTGCCCGGAGAGGAAACGCCGCGTGTAACGGTGCGCAAGATCGAGCCATTCAAGCTGATCGCTAGCGCGTCGCGCATGGAACTGGTGGTGGATACGACCGATCCGGTAGCGGTCGAGGCTTTGGCGGCGCTAATGGCGCAGAGCCGGGGTGGGCGGAGCGAATTGTTCCTGCGAACATCGGCTGGAAACGGGCAGGCGGTGCGCCTGTTTCTGGGCGATGATTTTCTGCTGGGTGCAGATCAGGTCGACGCCATGTCGGTGATCCCCAATCTGACGATCCACCGCTTCGAGCGGATGGAGCCGACCCAGGACGGCTACCGGACCCGCAACCGGCGGGCGGGAATGCGGCTGGTCGGCTGAGCATCACAGCAGCCGCATCTGCGCGCCTTCGGGCGGGCGGAACAGGTCGGTGCGCAGGGTCAGACGTTCCGTCCCCAGCCCGGCGCGCTTGCGGGCCTTGACGAAGCGGGTGCGGATGAGGTCGGCCCAGACCCCTTGGCCCCGCATCCGGCTGCCGAAATTGGGGTCATTGTCCCGCCCGCCCCGTAATTCGCGAATGATCGTCATGACCCGCGCCGCGCGATCGGGATAATGGGCGTCGAGCCAGGCGCGGAACAAAGGCGCGACTTCATGGGGCAGGCGAACGGGAATATAGGTGACTTCGCGCGCGCCCGCTGCGGCGACGCGGGCGACGATCGTCTCGATCTCATGATCGGTGATAGCCGGGATGATCGGCGATAGGCTGGCGTACACCGGCACGCCAGCGTACGCCAGTTGCCGGATTGCCTCCACCCGGCGCAGGGGATGGGGCGCGCGCGGTTCGAGCGTGCGGGCGACCGCCGGGTCGAGCGTCGTCACCGATATGGCGACCGACACGAGCCTGTCGCGCGCCATGGCGACGAGCAGATCGATATCGCGCAGGATGCGGTCGGACTTGGTCGTGATGAATATGGGGTGGCGGCATTCCGCCAGCAATTCCAGGATCGATCGGGTTATTCGCCAATCCTTTTCGATCGGCTGATAGGGATCGGTATTGGTGCCCAAAGCGATGGGCATGACGGTGTAATTTTTCTTCGACAGTTCGGCGCGGAGCAAGTCTGCTGCGTCCGGCTTGGCGAATAGCCGGGTTTCAAAATCCAGTCCCGGCGACAGGTCATGATAGGCGTGGGTCGGGCGGGCGAAACAATAGATGCAGCCATGCTCACAGCCGCGATAGGCGTTTATCGACTGGTCGAAGCCAATATCGGGCGAATTGTTGCGGGTGATGATCGTGCGGGGATGTTCGACCGTGACCTGCGTTCGGGTCCGGGTGACGGGCCCGTCTATATCCTCCACCGCATCGAGCCAGTCGCCATCGGCTTCGCGCTGGGGCAGGGAAAAACGTACACTTTCCGTGTTGAATGTTGCGCCTCTTCCTTTCTCCATTCCCATGACCGAACGAGAACATAAAAGGA
The DNA here is from genome assembly GCF_015752145.1 of Sphingobium sp. JAI105. Taxonomy (NCBI): domain Bacteria; kingdom Pseudomonadati; phylum Pseudomonadota; class Alphaproteobacteria; order Sphingomonadales; family Sphingobiaceae; genus Sphingobium; species Sphingobium sp. JAI105. The sequence goes on from NZ_JADOUC010000001.1 coordinate 539,087, forward strand.
ACAAAATGTCAATCGGAAGTTCGTAAAGCCAGCCCATATACCATATGGCAAGTCCGGGTCAGCGCTCTGTCAGGCGGGGCATCAGTTCGACAAAGTTGCAGGGGCGAAAGCGGCTGTCCAGTTGGGTTACCAATATGCCGTCCCATGCATCGCGCACCGCGCCGGTCGAACCGGGGAGCGCGAAAATATAGGTGCCGCGCGCGACGCAGGCGGTGGCGCGGGACTGGATCGTGGAGGTGCCGATCGTCTGGTAACTGAGCCAGCGGAACAGTTCGCCAAAGCCCGGAATTTCCTTGTCCTGCACCTGGGCCAGTGCTTCGGGCGTGACATCGCGCCCGGTGACACCGGTGCCGCCGGTGGTCAGGATGACGTCTATGTCGGGATCATCGATCCAGGCGTGAAGTCTGGCAACAATGGCGGACTTTTCGTCCCGCTCGATATAGCGGGCGGCCAAGACATGCCCCGCGCCTTCCAGCCGTTCGACCAGCGTGTCGCCGGAGCGATCGTCCGCCGCGCTGCGGGTGTCGGATATGGTCAACACGGCAATGCGGACGGGGATGAAGTCCCGGCTTTCGTCAATCGGCATCAGTCGGACCCGCCCCCCATCGACGCGGCCGGACGGGTGCGGGCATCGGCATGGCTCAGGCGAACAAGTTTCACGCCCTTGGCATTGGGGAAGGTCGGCCACATGCCCTGCGCCATCCCGGTCAGGCAATCGGCGGTACCCTTGGCCTGGATCTGGTACATCCAATAGTTGCGCATGACGATGTTCACATAGGCGCGGGTTTCATAATAGGGCAGCGATTCCATGAACAGCAGTGGATCGCCCTTGTCATTGACCTGCGAGTTCCAGCGCTCCACCGGCAGCGGCCCGGCATTATAGGCGGCCATGACCTTGGGCAGCAGCCCGCCCGTCGCGCTCATGTCGCGCAATGCTTCCAGATAGCGCTGGCCAAATTCCATGTTGGTCGAAGGGACGAACAGTTGCGCGGCGGAAGAAAGGCCCATGTCGCTGCCCGTACCGGGGCGCACCTGCATGAGGCCGCGCGCGCCAGCGCTGCTGACGACGTCGGACCGGAAGCCCGATTCCTGCAATGTGTGCGCGTAAATCAGCGAGGGATCGACGCGCCAGCCGCCATCGGGGCGCCAGTCGGGCGCGGGGAAACGGGCAAAGCTCGCCGGTTGCTTGCCCGCCGGGCCATTATGGGCGAGCCACAATTGGGTCGCGGGCAGATTGAGCGCGTTGGCGAGGCGGAGCAGCGCATCATATTGGCCAGTGCCGCCAATCTTTGCCTGAAAGCGCAGCAATTCATCAGCGCGGGCGGTGTCGCCGATCGCGGCGAGCGCAATGGCCGCGCGGGCGTTGGGGCTGTCCTTCAGCGCCAGCCATTCGGCCTGACCGAAGCGGGTTGCGACTGGTGGGGCACCCAGCGGCATCCCCAATGATTCGCGCGCCAGCAGGCCGTAGAAGGTTTCATCCGACCGGGCGGCGAGCTTCAGATAGTTCGCGACCTTTTCCGCTTCGCCGCAGACCATATAGGCGCGCGACGCCCAATAGGCACCGGCCGCGCGCATATCGTCATTGGTTGCGAAGGCCGCGACATTGGCAAAGGCCGGGGCAGCGGCGCGGCAATCATTCTGACGCCATGCGGCAAGGCCGGCGGTCCAGTGCGCCTGCACCGTCCAGTCGCCCCCAGTGCGGGTTTCGAGCGCGCGGGCGGCCATGCGGCGGGCATTGGCATCGTCATTTTCGATATAATAGGCCCAGGCGACGCGCTGGCGCACTTCCGTCAGCCCTTCCGGCGTCAGACCCGCTTCGCCGGTGGTCAGCAGCGCTTCGGCCCCGGCCGGATCGTCGACCTTGACGAAGGACTGTATCTGGCCGGAAAGCGCGACCGCCAGTGCATCCGTCTTGGTCGACACCACATATTCGCGGCGGGGCGCGGAACCCAGCCACACCATTTTCTGCACCTGTGGCAGGGCGGGCAGGATGGTTGCACCGCGCTTTTCGGCGAGGCGGGAAAGCTGTTCGGCCTTGGGCAGCCAGGCCGCCTTGTTGATGAGGTCCAGCAGGTCGAACAGTTCGACCCGTGGCGATCCCTTCGCCAGATAGAGTTCGGACAGGGCGAGCGGACGGACGGCGTCCTGCGCATCGAGCGCGTTGATCAGCGTCCGGGCTTCGTTCCACTGCTGCGCCTGCAACGCTGTAAAGATGGCGCGGTAGCTGGCTTTGGCACCATCGCCAATCTGGAGCGGGGAGGCGGGCGTGACGGCGATCGCGGGCGAGATCGGGGCAGTTTCGGCGCGGGCGGGCAGCGTTGCAGCCAGGCCCAGCGCGATCAGGGCAAGGCTGGATATTTGGGTCGCGGCACGAATCACGGGTGAACTTCCTCGATCAGGCTTTGCAGGGCGCGCCAACATTGCGCTTTCGCCGCAGGCTGGGTCAGCAGCAGGCGGGGATGAAATGTGGCGATGGCAGGCACAATGCCGCCTTCATGGTTAAAGTCGCGTAAACCATCCGGGGCCACGGCGGCATCCGTCGGAAGCAGCGCACGGATCGTCCGATCGCCCAGCAGCAGCAGGCGGCGGGGCCGGGCGAGGGCGACATGGGCGCGCATCCTGTCGGCCACGGCGGCAAGATCGGTCGCCTCCACCATGCCGCCGGGCGGGCGGGCGGTGAAGAGCGAGGCGAGATGGATGGCGGAGCGGTCCAGCCCGATCGCGCGCAGCATCGCGTCGAACAACATGCCCGCGCGATCGGCCAGCAACTGCCCAGCCGCCATGTCCGCCGGATCGGGCAAGTCGGTGACGACCATCAGCGGGGCGGCTTCGTCCCCCGTCGGCAAAATGGGCGCGCCGGGCCAGCGTCGTTCGGGCTGGGCCGGATCATTTGCCAGCCAATCACGGAACGAATCGAGGCTTTGGGGTTTCTGTTCAAGAGGCGCAGGAACCGCGCGAATCGCGCCCTTCGCATCGGGCGCGGTGACGGGACGCAGCCAGTTAACCGGCGATTCGCCGACTGCGCCATCCACGCCCGCGAGCGTCCACCACGCCATATAGGCGTTAGCTGCCGCCGCTTCATCCTGCAATAAACCCCGCATCAAGAACATCTTGGGCCAGAGGTTGACGAGGGGGTCAAGATTCTTCATCGCCTTGAATGGTAAAGTGTTGGAGTAATAAGGCGACCGGATGGACGGGGTGCAGCCCGCCGGTGGCTCAATGGAGGGTTTATGAGCGAACGGGAATCGATGCCCTATGATGTGGTCATCGTCGGTGGGGGACCGGCGGGGCTTTCAGCCGCGATCCGGCTGAAGCAACTGGCCAATGACGCGGGGCAGGAACTGGGCGTGTGCGTGCTGGAAAAGGGGTCGGAAATCGGCGCCCATATCCTGTCGGGCGCGGTGATCGACCCCAGGGCGCTGGACGAATTGCTGCCGCAATGGCGCGAGATGGGCTGTTCGCTTGCTGAAACGCCGGTCACCGACAATCAGCACTGGTTCCTGACCAAGACCGGCAAGATGGCGATGCCGCACATCATGACGCCAGGGTGGATGCACAACAAGGGCACCTATACCGGGTCGTTGGGCAATCTGTGCCGCTGGCTGGCGGAGCAGGCCGAGGGTCTGGGCGTCGAAATTTTCCCCGGCTTTGCCGCGGCCGAGATCCTCTACAATGAGGATGGCAGCGTAAAGGGCGTGGCCACAGGCGACATGGGTGTTGACCGGGAAGGCAATCATAAGGGCGACTATCAGCCCGGCCTGGAGCTGCACGCGAAATATACCTTCTTTGCCGAAGGCGCGCGCGGGCACCTGACCAAGATATTGAAGCGGCAATTCGCGCTGGACGCGGAATGCGAGCCGCAGGTCTATGGCATCGGCATGAAGGAATTGTGGGATATTGATCCCGCCATGCATCAGCCGGGCCTGGTGATCCATTCGCAAGGCTGGCCCCTGACCGACGCCTATGGTGGTGGCTTCCTCTATCATCAGGCCAATGGCCAGGTGGCGTTGGGCTTCGTGGTCGGGCTGGGCTACCGCAACCCGCACCTCTACCCGTTCGAGGAGTTCCAGCGCTGGAAGCAGCACCCGGAAATCCGCAAATATCTGGAAGGCGGACGGCGCGTTTCCTATGGCGCGCGGGCGATCAACGAAGGCGGCTGGCAGTCGGTCCCCAAGCTGGTATTCCCCGGCGGCGCGCTGATCGGCTGTTCGGCGGGCTTTGTGAACGTGCCGCGCATCAAGGGCACGCATACCGCGATGAAATCGGGCATGTTGGCGGCCGAGGCGGCCTTTGCCGCCGTGCAGAGCCAGCGCGGCAGCGACGTTCTGACCGATTATGAGGATGTGCTGCGGTCCAGCTGGATCGCGGACGAGCTGAAGCTGGTCAAGAATGCCGAGCCGCTGCTGAGCAAATTCGGCGGCACGATCGGCACGATGCTGGCGGGCATCGACATGTGGATGCGTACGCTCAAGATCGGCCTGCCCTTCACGATGAAGCATAAGCCGGACAATGAGAAAATCTGGCCCAAGGACGCCTGCGCCAAGATCGATTATCCCAAGCCCGATGGCGTGATCAGCTTCGATCGCCTGTCTTCGGTGTTCCTGAGCAACACCAATCATGAAGAGGACCAGCCGGTTCATTTGCAGCTGAAGGATCCAGCGATCCCCATCAGCTACAATCTGCCCCTTTATGACGAGCCGGCGCAGCGTTATTGTCCCGCAGGCGTATATGAAGTGGTTGGTGAGGAAGAGGGCAATCCCCGGTTCCAGATCAACGCGCAGAATTGCGTGCATTGCAAGACGTGCGACATCAAGGACCCGACCCAGAATATCAACTGGGTCGTCCCCGAAGGTGGTGGAGGACCAAACTATCCCAACATGTAAGCGCCTGATCCCGTTCCTGATGCTGACGATTCCGGTGGCTGCACCCGCCGGAGCCTCGGTTGATCCGCAAGCTGCGCTGCACGCCTATGCGCGCGCGCGGCTGGCGGACGGGGATGGGGCGATGGCGCTGGCGGTGGACAATTACCGCACGGCCCTGACGCTCGACCCGGACAGCGTGGATGTGGCGCGGCGGTCCTATGTCCAGGCGCTGGAGAGCGGCGACCGGGCGCTGGCGCTGCGGTCCGCCGCGTTGCTGGAGGAGCAGGGCGCGCTGCCGCGTGACGGCACGCTGCTGCTGATCGGCGAAGCGCTGGGGCGCAAGGATTGGGCAGGCGCGCGTTCGCTGACGGCGCGGATGGTGGAGGAAGGCAATTTCTCCTTCCTTGCCCCCATCATCACCAGCTGGATCACGCTGGGCGAGGGCCGTTATGTCGCGCCGGTCGTTGCGGGTCAGGACCGTTTTGCGGCGCTGGCGCAGCGTTATGTCGATGAACATCTGGCCTTGCAGGCGCTGGATCGCGGCGATGTAGCGGCGGCGGTGCCCGCGATCCGGCGCGCGATCGCGCTGCGCGGCGGCGAAAGCGCGGCGTTGCGCCTGACGCTGGCGGCGCAACTGGCGGCGCGCGGGACGAAGGCGGAGGCGCTGATGCTGGTCCCGGCGGGCGAGGCGACGTTCGCGCGCGCGCGGGCGGATATGACACGCGGCAAGGTGAAGGCGGCGGCGGTCACGCCGGTCCAGGGCTATGCGCGCCTGCTGTCGCGGCTGGCTTCCGACATCGCGTCGGACAATAGCGGCATGGCGCTGAGCGTCCGGCTGGCGCGGATCGCGACCTTTGCCGATCCGGGCGGGACGGAGGCGCAACTGGTCGCCGCGCGCCTGCTGAGTGCGGGCGGGCTGGCGCAGGGCGGCGTGGCGGAGGCGCGCAAGATCCCGGTCGATGGCTGGTATGGCGCGCTGGGTCAGGCAGAACTGGTCGATGCGCTGGCGGCGGCGGGCGACAGGCAGGCGGCGCTGGCACTGGCGCGATCGCTGGCCGCGGAACCGGGCGCGGGCAGCGAACGGCAGGTGCGGTTGGGCCGGTTGCTGGCCGACATGAATGATTTTGACGGTGCGGCAGCGGCGTTCCGGGCAGCGCAGGCAGACTATGGTGACGGGCAAGTGCCTTGGGCGCTGTTGCTGTTCGAAGGGAGCGCGCTGGAACAGGGCGAACGCTGGGATGAAGCGCGGGTGGTGCTGGAGCGGGCCATGGCGCTGGCCCCCAACGAACCAGTGGTGCTCAATTATCTGGGCTATGCGCAGATCGAGCGGCGGCAGAATGTCGCGGAGGCACTGGACCTCATCAAGAAGGCGAGCGCGCTGAAGCCGCAGGATGCCTCTATTGCCGATTCGCTGGGCTGGGCGCGTTATGTGACGGGCGATGTTGCTGGCGCGGTCCCGGTGCTGGAGCGCGCGGCGGCGGGTGCGCCGGCGGATGCGACGATCAACGAGCATCTGGGCGATGCGCTGTGGAGTGCGGGACGGCGGTATGAGGCGCGCTATGCGTGGTCGGCGGCCTCGCTCTTTGCGCAAGGGGACGGCGCGGAGCGGATCGCGGCCAAGGTGGAGCAGGGATTGAAGCCAGAATATGCCGCACCCTGATCTGGACGCGGGCCTGATGATCGAGACCGCCTATGCCAAGGTGAATGTCGCGCTGCATGTGCGGGCGCGGCGGGACGATGGCTATCATTCGCTGGAAAGCCTGTTCGTCTTTGCCGAACATGGCGACCGGCTGAGCGCGGTGGCGACCGATGACGGGGCGATCGACCTGATCATCGACGGACCATTTGGCGGCGCGCTGGAGGCGGGGCCGGACAATCTGGTCATGAAGGCGGCGCGCGCGTTGCAGGCCTATCTGGGGGATCAGCGCGGCGCCGCGATCCGCCTGACCAAGATTTTGCCGGTGGCGTCGGGCATTGGCGGTGGATCGGCGGATGCGGCGGCGACGCTGCGTCTGCTGGCGCGATTGTGGGACGTGCGTATTGAGGCTGAGGAACTGGCGGGGCTGGCGCTCGATCTGGGATCGGACGTCCCCGCCTGCGTCGCCAGCGTGACGCAGATGGTGACAGGACGCGGCGAAAGGCTGCGGCCGCACCCTGTCGAGGGGCTGGACGGCATGGCGATGCTGCTGGTCAATCCGGGGGTCGGCGTATCGACGGCGCAGGTTTTCAACGGTTGGGACCGGGTGGATCGCGGGCCGCTGGACGCCACGAGCCTGGAAACATTGGTGGCGCAGGGGCGCAATGACCTGGAAGCGCCGGCGATCGCCGCTGCGCCTGTGATTGCGCAATTGCTCGGCGCGCTGGAGGGGCATGACGGGCTGGTGCTCGCACGCATGTCCGGGTCTGGCGCGACCTGCTTTGCGCTGTTCGACAGCGATGCGGCGATGGCCGACGCGGCCATGGCGGTGCAGGCGGCGCACCGCGACTGGTGGATCATGGAAACGCGGATCAGAACGGCATGAGCGAGGCATTCACGCAGATCGATGGCGGCGGGCTGGACGTTCTGATCGTTGCCGATCATGCGTCGGCGCGGGTGCCCGATGACATCGACCTGGGCATCGATCCGGCGTTGCTGGACAATCATATCGCGATCGACATCGGCGTGGCGGAGGTCAGCGCGCTGCTGGTGTCGCAACTGGGCTGTACCGCGATATTGGGCGGAGCGTCGCGGCTGGTGATCGACCTTAATCGCGAACCGGACGCGCCGGGCCTGTTGCCGGTGATGAGCGACGGCCATGCCATCCCCGGCAATCGCGACGCAGACCTGACCCAGCGGATGATGCGGTTCCACTATCCCTATCATCATCAGGTCGAACGGCTGCTGGAGGGGATGACCGCGCCGTTCATCCTGTCGCTGCACAGCTTCACGCCTCATCTGGCCAGCGATCCAGGGCAGAAGCGCCCGTGGGAGATTGGCATATTATATAATGCGGACGATCGCGCAGCGCGGATCGCAATCCCCATGCTGGAGGCGGCGGGGCTGATCGTCGGCGACCAGTTGCCCTATTCTGGCCAGCAGTTGAATGCGACGATGAACCGCCATGCAGAGGCCAATGGCATTCCCTATCTGGGGATCGAGATGCGGCAGGATATGGTGCGTGACGCGGCGGGGCAGCGGCGTTTTGCCGATTTGATCGGCCCGGTCGTGCTGGCGTGCAGGAGCGCACTGACATGAGGATTTTGATCGCCGGATGCCTGTTGCTGGCGGCCTGTGGCGGCGAGCCAGGCCAGCCGGGCAATGAGGCGGGGCCACAGCAGGCGACGGCTACGCCGGTCGATGACGGCAAGGCCGATTGTGCGATCGGCGTGGACGCTGGCTGGGCGCGCGATTGCCAGATCGAGCGGACAGGCGAGATATTGACGATCCGTCATCCCGATGGTGGTTTCCGCCGCTTCCGCGTGTTGGCGGACGGGCGTGGGCTGGAAGCGGCGGACGGCGCGGAGATGGCGCGGTTGCAGATCGTCGATACCGGACTGGTCGAAATCCGTATCGGCGGCGACCGCTATCGCCTGCCGGTGAAGGTCGCCGGATCGGCGCCGTGAACGCCGGAACGCCGATCCTGACCGCAGCGCAGATGCGCAGCGCGGAACAGGCTTTGTTCGATGCTGGCGTCGATGATTATGGCCTGATGGAAGAGGCTGGCGCGGCGGCGGCGGCGATTATCTGGCGCGCGGGCGGACTGCGTGACACGCTGGTCCTGTGCGGGCCGGGCAATAATGGTGGGGACGGCTTCGTCATCGCCCGGCTGCTGCGCGCGCGGGGCGTTGCGGTACGGGTCGCCGTGCTGGGGGAAAGTGGTACGCCATCGAGCCGCCGGGCGCAGGCGGGATGGGATGGGCCGGTCGAGCAACTCGCGACTGCTGCCCCCGCCACGCAACTGGTCGACGCGCTGTTCGGCACCGGGCTGTCGCGCGGGCTTGATCCGGCCGTGGCGGCGCGACTGTGCGACCTGAGCGCGTCGGCCAGCCACAGCTATGCCATCGACCTGCCCAGCGGCGTGGATAGCGACAGCGGGGCGCTGCTTTCCGCCGTGCCGCATTTCAGCATCTGTATCGCGCTGGGGGCATTGAAGCCCGCGCATCTGCTCTATCCGGCGGCGGGGCATGTCCGACGGCTGATCTGCGCCGACATCGGGATTCCCGCGTCGGACTTGGCGCATCAACTGATGCCGCCACGCCTGGCAGCGCCGGGCCCGGACGATCATAAATATCGGCGCGGTCTGGTGGCCGTCGTCGGCGGGACGATGGCCGGCGCTAGCATTCTGGCGGCGCAGGCAGCCGCGCGATCCGGCGCGGGCATGGTGCGGCGGCTGGCAGCCGATGGTCTGCGCCACGGAGCCGACGCCATCGTCACGCAGGACGCGCAGACTGTCGATGCGCTCCATGATTCGCTGGATGATGCGCGGCTGGCGGCCGTGCTGGTCGGGCCGGGCCTGGGGCGCGACGCCACGGCGCGGGCGCGGCTGGAGGCAGTGTTGACCCATGGCCATCCGCTGGTGCTGGACGCCGACGCGCTGACGCTGATCGACGTCGACCAGATACCCGACGGCGCGATCCTGACCCCGCATGAGGGCGAATTCGCGCAGCTGTTCGGCGATCTGCCGGGCAGCAAGATCGACCGGGCGCGATCGGCGGCGGAACGGAGCGACGCGATCGTGATATATAAGGGCGCGGACAGCGTGATCGCGGCCCCGGACGGGCGCGTTGCAGTGGCGTCGGGTTCGTCGCACTGGCTGTCCACCGCCGGGACGGGCGACGTTCTCGCGGGGCTGGTCGCCGGGCGGTGGGCGGTGACGCACGATGCTTTTCGTGCGGCGGGCGAGGCGGTGTGGCTGCATGGCGACGCTGCGCGGCGGGCGGGCGCGGCTTTTATCGCCGATGATTTGCTTGCAGCGCTGCCAGCGGCTATCGCCGCGCGATTGTGACCGACACTGATCCAGACATCATCATCCGCATCGCTGCCAAGGGCGATGGCCTCACCACCGATGGACGCCACGCCGCGCTGACGGCACCGGGCGACCGGCTGCTGACCGATGGCACGATCATCGCCGGGCCACATCGTGTGGAACCGCCCTGCGTCCATTTCCCGACCTGTGGCGGCTGCGAATTGCAGCATGTCGATGAGGCGAGCCTGGCGGACTTCGTGACCGGGCGTGTGGTCGGCGCGCTCGCGGGGCAGGGCATTGTCGCGCAAACGGTAGTGTCGCCGCATCTTTCGCCACCCATGACGCGGCGACGCGCCTCGCTGCGCGCGGTGCGGGCGGGCAAGACGGTTACGATCGGATTTGCCGAATCCGGCAGCCATAAGCTCATCGACCTGAGCATGTGCGCCGTGCTGGACCCGCGCCTGTTTGCGCTGCTGGCGCCGCTGCACGAACTGTTGCGGCTGATCCTGCCCGACAAGCGGGCGGCGCATGTCCGCATGTCGCTGATCGATCAGGGCGTCGACCTGCTGCTGGAAGGGGTGAAGGTCGAAGGGCTGGCGGCGGACGAGGGGCTGGGCGATTTTGCGCGGACGCAGGGCCTCGCGCGCCTGACGATCGATGAAGGCGATGGCCCGCAGACCCGCTGGGAACCCGAAGCGGCCACGGTGACATTCGGTGGCGTGCCGGTGGCGTTTCCGCCCTTTTCCTTCCTGCAAGCGACGCCCGATGGCGAAGCGGCGCTGGTGGGCGCGGTGCGTGAGGCCATGCCGGATACAGGCGCGGTGGCGGACCTGTTTTGCGGCCTTGGCACTTTCGCGCTGGCGCTGGGGGCTGATCGCCCGGTCTATGCGGCGGAGGGCGCACGCGATGTCGTGCTGGCGCTGAAACTGGCGGGGCAAAGGGCGCAGCGGCGGATGGTGGCGGACCATCGCGACCTGTTCCGCCGGCCATTGATGCCAGAAGAACTGAACCGCTTTGCCGCCGTGGTCATCGACCCGCCACGCGCGGGGGCGCGGGAGCAGGTCATGCAACTGGCCGCGTCCAGCGTGCCGGTAATCGCCTATGTGTCCTGCAATCCGGCAAGCTTTGCCCGCGATGCCGTGCATCTGGTGGGGGGCGGATACCGGCTGGATCAGGTCCGCCCGGTCGGCCAGTTCCGCTGGTCCACCCATGTCGAGATGGTGGGGATATTCCGCCGATAAAAACTGTCCCTCGCTGCGGGGGAAGCAGCGAGGGACAGGCACCCTCTCCAAAGGGGAGCTTGAGCCTTTTAGCCCAGCTTGATGACAGTCGCGCGACGGCGGGCAGGCACAGGTTCGGCATAGAGGCTGGCCATCGGCTCGTCCGCCACTTCGACCACGGTTTCCGCCGTGAAGCCGTTGAAACCTGTACGCATGGCGCAGCCATAGGCGCCCAGCATGCCGATTTCGATATAATCGCCAGCAGCGACATCGTCAGGCAGCATGAACGGGCCGACCATATGGTCCATATCGTCGCAGGTCGGACCATAGAAGGAGAAGCCGGTCATCGCCGCGTCGCTTTCCTCGTCACGCAGCAGCGCAACCGGGAAACGCCAGCCAATATGTGCGGCATCGAACAAGGCGCCATAGGCACCGTCGTTGATGTAGAGCTCCGTACCGCGACGGCGCTCCACCCGCACGATGATCGAGCTATATTCCGCCGACAGCGCGCGGCCAGGCTCGCACCACAGTTCCGACGAATAGCTGACCGGCAGGCTTTCGAAGCCATGGTGGATCGCGTCGAAATAATTTTCGAGCGCAACCGGCTCCATGCCCGGATAGACCGACGGGAAGCCGCCGCCGACATCGATGATGTCGACCGTGACCGCCGCATCGACAATCGCCGCGCGGACGCGCTCGATCGCGTCGCTATAGGCCTGCGGGCTCATCGCCTGGCTACCGACATGGAAGCAGATGCCAAGCGCGTCGGCGGCCTGACGGGTGGCCATCAGCAATTCGCGGGTTTCGCCGAGTTCCGCGCCGAATTTCGACGCCAGCGACAATTCGCTATGTTCCGACGACACGCGCAGGCGGACGCACAATTCCAGATCCGTCGCGCCATTGGTCGCGCGCATGATCTTTTCCAGCTCGTCGATCGTGTCGAGCGAGAAGGTGCGTACGCCATGGACGGCATAGGCTTCGGCGATGGCTTCTTCAGCCTTGACCGGATGCATGAAGCACAGCTTCGCGTCCGGCAGCGTTTCCGCGACAAGGCGCACTTCCGCGATAGAAGCTACGTCAAAGTGCGAAATACCATTGTCCCACAACGTCCGAAGCAAATCGGGCGAGGGATTGGCCTTTACGGCATAGAGCGAGCGCCCCGGAAACTTCTCGACGAAGAATCGGGCGGCGCGGGCCGCAGCCTGCGGGCGAATCAGCGTTACCGGTGCTGCCGGTGTGAGGGTGGTCGCTACCCCCAGCGCGCTAGGATGCTTGTGCAATTCAAGGGACCTCCAGTGTCGTTCGTGGGCATAAAAAGCTGCCTTGCGGTGGAAGTCCCATGGGGCAGCGGACGGTCGCTATATGCGTAGGGGGTCCCCCTGTAAAGCGTATGTGCAAATTTTGTTGCACGCGGCTCCACGAAGCGTGCCTCAGGAGAGGCGAGCCTTGAAATCCGAATAGGAAAAAGCGCGAATTTCCGTGAGTTTGTCGGTGGTTGAATCCCAGAGCCAGATGGCAGGCAGGGGAACGCCATTGAACGTATTGGTCTTGACCATGGAATAATGGGCCTGATCGAGGAAGGCGATCCGCGCGCCCGGCTCCGCGCCGCCGGGGACTCGATAGTCGCCGATAATGTCGCCCGCCAGGCAGGATGGCCCGCCAAGGCGCGTGACGGGACCATCCGATGGCTCGTGCAGCATGGCGGGGCGATAGGGCGCCTCGATCACGTCGGGCATGTGGCAGGTGGCGCTAATGTCGGTGATGCCGACGGCCATGCCATTGTCGATGACGTCGAGGATTTCGCCCACCAGTATGCCCGCGTCGAGCGCCATCGCTTCGCCCGGTTCCAGATAGAGGGTCAGGCCGGTCTGCGCCTTGATCCGTTGCAGGAAGGCGACCAGATCGTCGCGCTGATAATCGGCGCGCGTGATATGATGGCCTCCGCCGAAATTGAGCCATTTGAGGCTGGCGATGTGCGGCAGGATATGCTGTTCTACCGCCGCCCAGGTGCGCTCCAGCGGCGCCAGATCCTGTTCGCACAGATTATGGAAATGGATGCCGTCCACCCCGGCCAGATGATCGGGCGTCAACTGGCTGACGGGGAAGCCCAGACGGCTGTGCGGCTGCGAAGGGTCGTATTTTGCGACTTCGCCTTCCGGGTTTTGCGGATTGATGCGCAGCCCGATGTCGAAACTGTGTCCGGCCGCGCGGGCCGCGTCGATCTGCGGCTTGAAGCGCGCAATCTGACCGGGGCTGTTGAAGATCACATGGTCGGAAATCTTGAGGATTTCGGCCAGATCGGCAGGCTTGTAGGCGGCGCAATAGGTCGCGACCTCGCCCTTATATTCCTCGCGGCCGAGGCGCGCTTCATAGAGGCCGGACGCGCAGACGCCGTCGAGATATTCGCCCATGACGCTGCCTAGCGACCACATCGAAAACGCCTTGAGCGCGCCCAATATCTTGATGCCTGCGCGGTCGCGAACGTCGGCCAGAATGGCAAGGTTGCGCCGGATCGCGGCCTCATCCACCACAAAGGCGGGGGAGGGGACGCGATACAGGTCGAAATGGGCGAAGGCGGCGGGATCGCCGGCTTTGGTTTCCATGATTTCTATCCCAATGTGCTCCTGCGCAGGCAGGAGCCCAGGGCCGCAAGCACTGCGCCCCGGACTCTGGGCTCCTGCCTTCGCAGGAGCACGGCGGCTTAAAACGCCAGCGGCGCGTCCAGTTCCTTCACCTGCCAAGGCAGGCCATGCTTGTTGAGCATGTCCATGAACGGGTCGGGATCGAACTGTTCGATGTTGAACACGCCTTCGCCGCGCCATGCGCCGGTCAGCATCATCGCCGCGCCGATCATCGCGGGGACGCCGGTGGTGTAGCTGACCGCCTGATTGCCGGTTTCGGCATAGGCATCCTCATGATCGCAGACGTTGAGGACATAGACGGTTTTCTGCACGCCATCCTTGGTGCCGGTCGCAATGTCGCCGATATTGGTCTTGCCCTTGGTCGTGGAACCCAGGCTGGACGGTTCGGGCAGCACGGCCTTGAGGAACTGGAGCGGGATGATCTCCTTGCCCTCGTAGATGACCGGATCGATCCGGGTCATGCCGACATTCTGGAGCACTTCCAGATGCTTCAAATAGGCGTCGCCAAAGGTCATCCAGAAACGGATGCGTTTGATTTCGGGATAGAATTTGGCCAGGCTTTCCAGTTCCTCATGATACATGAGGTACATATTCTTGGGGCCAACCTGGTCGAAATCGAATGTCTGCTTGTGGCTGAGCGCCGGACCTTCGACCCACTGCCCATTTTCCCAGTGACGCGACGGGGCGGTCACTTCGCGGATGTTGATTTCCGGGTTGAAATTGGTCGCGAAATGCTGGCCATGGTCGCCGCCATTGCAATCGAGAATGTCGAGCGTGTCGATCGTGTCGAGCAGATGCTTCTTGATGTAGGAGGCAAATACGCTGGTGACGCCGGGGTCGAAACCAGACCCCAGCAGTGCCATGATGCCCGCTTCCTTGAAGCGTTCCTGATAGGCCCATTGCCAGCCATATTCGAATTTTGGCGTGTCGCGCGGTTCGTAATTGGCGGTGTCGAGATAATCCACCTTGGTCGCGAGGCACGCGTCCATGATGTTGAGATCCTGATAGGGCAGGGCCAGATTGACGACCAGCCTGGGCTGCACCTTTTCGATCAGCGCGATGGTGGCGGCGACATCATCGGCATCCACCTGCGCCACGTCGATGGTGACGCCGGTGCGGGCCAGCACCGATTCGGCGACCTTCTCACAGCTGACGATGCGGCGGCTGGCGAGCGTGATGTGCGAGAATATATCGCTGTTCATCGCCATCTTGTGCACCGCGACCGACCCGACGCCGCCCGCGCCGATGACCAGAACCTTGCTCAATCTCGTCTCCATATGCTGTGCGCGGTCACCCCGCGAAAGCGCCCATATAGGGGCTTGGGATGACAGCGCAAAGACGCAGTGCAATTGCGCTGCCTGCCCTGATGTCCTTTAGGTCATGCCTTGCACCCATTCGCTTCTCTCAAACGTATCAACCGCGCATCCCGACACCTTTGGGATGCCAAGATAGCGGAAGGATGCCCCCATGAAATTTTCACCCATGACGATCGCGCTTGCCAGCGTGATATTGACCGCCAGCGGCGGCGGGATCGCGCAGGCGCAAATGGCCAAGAACCCGATGGTCGGTGGCGCGGCGATGTATCCGACCAAGGATATTGTCGACAATGCGGTCAATTCAAAGGATCACACGACGCTGGTAGCCGCAGTGAAGGCCGCCGGTCTGGTCGACACGCTCAAGAGCGCCGGGCCGTTTACCGTGTTCGCGCCGACCAATGCCGCTTTCGCCAAATTGCCCGCAGGCACGGTCGATACCCTGCTGAAGCCGGAGAATAAGGCGACGCTGACCGGCATACTGACCTATCATGTCGTGCCAGGCAAAATGAACGCGAAGGACATTGCGGCCAAGGCTGCGGCCAATGGCGGCAAGGCTGTGCTGACGACCGCGCAGGGCGAACCGCTGACCGTCTGGCAGAAGGGCAAGGACTGGTATGTCACCGACGCCAAGGGCGGATCGGCCAAGATCACCATCGCCGACGTCAATCAGTCGAACGGTGTCATCCACGTCATCGACACGGTTTTGATGCCTTGATCGCTGTCGAAATGATGTGATGGCCGACGGGCCGATGGCTCTACCCCCTTGCCATCGGCCCGTTTGTTTGTGGGTCAGCGCACCAGCTTCTTCAGCCCCTCCACCGTATCCGCCTCCGCCGCTGGCTTGTCCCGCCTGATGCGGGCGATGCGGGGGAAGCGCATGGCGAGGCCGGATTTGTGGCGCTTGCTGTCATGGATGCTGTCGAAAGCGACTTCCAGCACCAGCGTCTTTTCCACTTCGCGCACCGGGCCGAAGCGGGCGACCGTGTTCTGGCGGACGAAGCGGTCCAGCCATTTCAATTCCTCGTCGGTGAAGCCGCTATAGGCCTTGCCCACCGGGTGCAGTTCTCCGTCCGGCGTCCAGCAACCGAAGGTGTAATCCGAATAGAAAGAGGAGCGTTTGCCGTGGCCGCGCTGGGCGTACATCATGACGCAATCGGCAGTCAGCGGATCGCGTTTCCATTTATACCATAAAGCGGCCTTGCGCCCGGCGACATAAGGGCTGTCGCGGCGTTTGAGCATCACGCCTTCGATCGCGGCGTCGCGTGCGCCTGCCCGGATGTCGGCGAGCGCTTCGAAATCGGCGGCGTCGATCGTGGCGGACAGGTCGAACCGCGTGGCATCGAGATGGGGCATATAGGCTTCGAGCCGGGCACGGCGCTGTTCCCAGGGCAGGGCGCGCAAATCCTCGTCGCCCTCCAGCAGCAGATCGTACAGGCGCACGAAAGCGGGATAGTCCGCCTGCATTTTGGCGCTGACGAGCTTGCGGCCAAGGCGCTGTTGCAGGGCGTTGAAGCTGGCCGCCTCGCCGCCCTGAAATTCACCACGCACCAGCAATTCGCCATCCAGCACGGCATGGCCGGTGAAGGCGGCGGCTATTTCGGGGAAGCTCGCTGAAATGTCGTCGCCCGCGCGGCTGTAGAGGCGCGTTTGCCTGCCATGTTCCGGGCCCGTGCCGACGATCTGGATGCGGATGCCGTCCCATTTCCATTCGGCGGCATAGTCATTGAGGTCCACGCTGTCCGCTTCGAGCGGGTGGGCGAGCATGAAGGGGCGGAAGAAGGGCGTGCCCGCGGGGTCGGGGCGGGCGGCGCGGCCTTCGGCCCAGTCGAACAGGGCGGTATAGGGGGGCGACAAGGCGTGCCAGACCTGCTCGACATCATCGACGTCGAGCCCGAATGCCTGCGCGAAGCCCGTTTTGGCGAGGCGGGCAGAAATGCCGACGCGCAGGCCGCCGGTGGCGAGTTTGAGCAGGGCGAAGCGGCCTGATGCGTCGAGGTGGTCCATCATCTGCGCCAGGGCGTCGGGCGCTGCGGCGCGGCTGGTGGCGTGGAGGCGGTCGACCACGGCAGCAAGTGTCAGCGTGCCGTCGTCCAGGTCCGGCGGTTCGCCCGGCGGCGTCGGCCAGAGCAGGGCGACGGTTTCGGCCAGGTCGCCCACATAGTCGCGGCTCATTTCATACAGGACGGGATCGACACGGGCGCGGATCATTTCGCCAATGGCCGAGGATTTGACCGCCTTGAGATCGAGATTGCCGGTGAGGGCAGCCAGCGCCCAGCCACGATCCGGGTCCGGCGCGGACCGCAGATAGGCAGCGATCAGCGCCAGCTTGCCATTGCGCGATCGGGTATAGACGAGGGCGTCGAGCAGTTGGGAGAAGGGTCTCACCGAGAGACACCCCGATCCGTTCGGGATGAGCGAAGTCGAAGCCTTCTACTGAGCGGAGCGAAGTGGCTTCGACTTCGCTCAGCCATACCCTTCGACAGGCTCAGGGCGAACGGATCATGGAACATGATCACCCTTCCTCCTCCTCATCGTCCCGCCCGACCAGCGCTAGCGCCCGCGCCCTGATCTGATGGGTCATGCACCAGTGGAGCAAAGCTTCCTCTCGCCCATGGGTGATCCAGGTTTCGGTCGGGGCAACCTTGCGGATCGTGTTGGTCAGTTCGTCCCAGTCGGCATGGTCGGACAGGATCAGCGGCAGTTCGACATTCTTCTGCCGGGCGCGCTGGCGCACGCGCATCCAGCCGGATGCCATGGCGGTGATCGGGTCGGGCAGACGGCGGCTCCAGCGGTCGTTGAGCGCAGATGGCGGCGCGACGATGATCGCGCCGCGCATCTCCTTTGCCGCGACGCCGGTTGCCGGGCGCAGGTCGCCCATCTCGACACCGAGTTCGACATAGAGATTGCACATGCGTTCCATTGCCCCGTGGAGGTAGATCGGGTCGTGATGGCCGCGCGCGCGCAATTCGCAGATGACCCGTTGCGCCTTGCCCAGTGCATAGGCACCGACCAGCACGGAGCGATCGGGGTTGGCGTGAAGCGCGGCGAGCAGCCGGTCGATTTCGCTGCCGGTATCAGGATGGCGGAACACGGGCAGGCCAAAGGTCGCTTCGGTCACGAAAATGTCGCACGGCACAGGCTCGAACGAGGGGCATGTGGGGTCGGGCCGGCGCTTGTAATCGCCAGTGACGACGACCCGCTCGCCCGCATGGGTCAGGACGATCTGCGCCGATCCCAGGACATGGCCTGCGGGCACATAGCGGATGGTGACGCCGCCCAGCCGGATTTCCTCGCCATAGCCGACCGGCGTGCCCGATGCCGTGCCGTAGCGCAGGCCCATGATCGCCAGCGTTTCGCGCGTGGCCCAGACATGGCCATGGCCGCCGCGCGCATGATCGGCATGGCCGTGCGTCACCAATGCGCGCTCGCGCGGGACGGACGGGTCGATCCACGCATCGGCAGGGCGGACATAGATGCCGGTGGGGTGGGGTTCGATCCAATGGGCCATAGATGACCAGAAGATGTGAGCGCGCCGCCGGTTCCGCAAGCTGGTAACAGGGACGTAACGCTATCGTCACGGTGCCGACGCGCAGTTGCCCTATGGGCCACGCCACGACCCGATAGCGAGGAGGCTTGAACAGCATGGCGGCACCGGCCCATAACAAGATCACGCGCGCGGTGCATCGCCACCGGCATCTGTCCAAGCAGGGGTTGCTGGAGCGCGCCTTCACCTTCGCGTTCCGGGGTCTGGTCTATGCCCAGATCTGGGAAGATCCGGCGGTGGACATGGAGGCGCTGGCGATCACGCCCGATTGCCATGTGGTGACGATCGCGTCGGGGGGCTGCAACGTCCTGTCCTACCTGACTGCCGATCCCGCGAAGATCACGGCCGTGGACCTGAACACCGCCCATATCGCGCTCAACCGGCTGAAGCTGATGGCGGCACGGACCTTGCCGGATCATGCCGCCTTTCACCGGTTTTTCGCGCAGGCGGACAGCCGCGAGAATATCGCGGCCTATCGGGAGATGGTCGCGCCGCATCTGGATGAAGCGACGCGGCGCTACTGGGAAGGGCGCGACCTGATCGGGCGGCGGCGGATCGGCGGCTTTGCGCGGGGTATCTACAAGCATGGCCTGCTGGGGCGCTTCATCGGCGCGGCGCATCTGCTGGCGCGGTTGCATGGCGTCAATCCGCGGCGGATGCTGGACGCCACGACACTGGCGGAGCAGCGGGCGATTTTCGACGCGGAACTGGCCCCGATTTTCGACAAGGCATTTGTGCGCTGGCTGACCAGCCAGCCCGCCTCGCTATTCGGGCTGGGCATTCCGCCCGCGCAGTTCGAGGCGCTGGCCGGGGACGACCGGATGGACGCGGTGCTCAAAGCCCGGCTGAAGAAACTGGCCTGCGACTTTGACCTGAAGGATAATTATTTCGCGGTGCAGGCATTCGGGCGCGGCTATGCCGCCAATGACCCGGCGGGCGCGGGGCCATTGCCGCCCTATTTGCAGGCGGCCAATCATGACGCGGTGCGGACGCGGGCGGACCGTGTCGATGTGCGCCATGTCAATTTCACCGATTTCCTGCGCGATCAGCCTGCCGCTTCGGCGGATCGCTACATTTTGCTCGATGCGCAGGACTGGATGGATGACGATCAGTTGAACGCGCTGTGGGCGCAGATCACGCGGACGGCGAAGCCGGGGGCGCGGGTGCTGTTCCGCACGGCGGGCGAACCGAGCATCCTGCCCGGACGGGTTGTCGACGCGGTGATGGACCAGTGGGCGTATCAGGCGCAGGCGTCGCTTGATTACACGGCGCGCGACCGATCGGCCATTTATGGCGGGGTGCATCTCTATGTGCTGAAGGAGGCATGATGAGCGACCATGGACGGTTGATGGACGGCACCTATCGCTGGCAACGGCATATCTATGACATAACGCGCAAATATTATCTGCTGGGGCGCGATGGGCTGATCGCCGACCTTGCTCCGCCTTCGGGCGGCAGCGTGCTGGAAATCGGCTGCGGCACCGGACGCAATCTGATCGCGGTTGGCAAGGCTTGGCCCCATGCGCGGCTGTATGGCGTCGATATTTCGCAAGCGATGCTGGACACGGCGCAGATTTCGGTTGAGCGGGTGGGCATGGCCTGCCGCGTCAGGCTGGCACGGGGAGATGCCGTGGATTTCGATCCCAAGGCGTTGTTCGGGCGGGCGACCTTCGATCGCGTGTTCATCAGCTATGCGCTGTCGATGATCCCCGACTGGGAAGCGGCGCTGCAACAGGCCGCGCTATGCGTCGCGCCGGGGGGCAGGCTGGAGGTTGTGGATTTCGGCCAGCAGGAAGGCCTGCCCGGAGCGTGGCGCGCGGTCCTGTTTGGATGGCTGGCGCGGTTCCACGTAACGCCGCGCCCGGTGCTGGGCGACGCGATCGAAGCCGTCGCCCGCAATGTCGGTGGCGAACCGAGCCTGAGGACGCTGTATCGCGGCTATGCCGTTCGCGGTGGCGTGGCGAAAGCCTGACCGCCCATTTCCAGCGAGACGGCGCTGGGGTTCAAGCTGCCTTGCGTTCCAGCAACTCAAGATCCAGCCGGTCCCAGATTTCCACCAGCGCCGCGACCAGATCGCGCATCATCGCTTCGGTGTGGGCCGGGCCGGGCGTGAAGCGCAGGCGCTCTGTCCCGCGCGGGACGGTGGGATAGTTGATCGGCTGCACATAGGCGCCATATTCGGCGAGCAGAATGTCGCTGATCCGCTTGGCCTTGACCGGATCGCCCACCATCAGCGGTACGATATGGGTAACCGTGTCCATGACGGGGAGGCCCGCATCAGCCATGAACTGCTTGAGCAGGGCGGCGGACGCCTGTTGCCCGTCCCGTTCTTCGCTGGAGCCTTTCAGATGGCGCACGCTGGCCAGCACGCCCGCGACCAGCACGGGGGAGAGCGAAGTGGTGAAGATGAAGCCGGGCGCATAGCTGCGGATCACATCGACGATCATCTGGTCAGCTGCGATATAGCCGCCCATCACGCCGAACGCCTTGCCCAGTGTGCCTTCGATGATGGTCAGCCGGTCCGCGACGGCATCACGTTCCGAAATGCCGCCGCCACGCGCGCCATACATGCCCACGGCATGAACTTCGTCCAGATAGGTCAGCGCGTTGAACTCGTCGGCCAGGTCGCAGATCGCGGCGATCGGCGCGACGTCGCCGTCCATCGAATAGACGCTTTCGAACGCGATCAGCTTGGGCGCTTCGGGATCTTCGGCCGCCAGCAATTCGCGCAGATGCTCGACGTCATTGTGGCGGAATACCCGCTTTTCGCAGCCCGAATTGCGGATGCCCGCGATCATGCTGGCATGGTTGAGTTCATCGGAAAAAACGATGCAGCCCGGCAGCAGCTTGGCCAGCGTGGAAAGCGTCGCTTCGTTCGAGACATAGCCCGACGTGAACAGCAGGGCCGCTTCCTTGCCATGCAGATCGGCCAGTTCGCCTTCCAGATCGACATGATAATGGGTGTTGCCGCCGATGTTGCGGGTGCCGCCGGACCCGGCGCCAACATCGTGCAGCGCCTCTTCCATCGCGGCCACGACCTTGGGATGCTGGCCCATGGCCAGATAGTCGTTGGAACACCAGACGGTGATGGGCTTGGGACCATTATGGCCGTGAAAGCAGCGCGCATTGGGGTAGGCGCCCCGGTTGCGCAGGATATCGATGAACACCCGATACCGGCCTTCTTCATGGAGACGATCGATCGCCTGCGCAAAGATATGCTTGTAGTTCACGCTCGCCCTAACCCTAGACTGCCCACATTCTACTTATAGCGGGCGTTTACCGATTGATGCTGCGCTTTACCAGCGCTAACCGTTCGCAGACATAAGGGGAAATACCGATCAATCATATCGGACCTTTTGTCCAAGAGACAGAATCAGAGCTGTTCGATCCGGTCGAGGCCATAGTGGGCAAGCGCCGGGGCGAGCGCGCGGACATGGTCATCCACCCGCGTGAATACGGCGATGCCGTTGGCCGGAGCGTCCGGCCAGGGCTGGCCCTGCGTCAGATACGCAATGCGCCGGGCGATCCCCTCGCCGCCATGAACGAAGGTCAGCGGACGCGATGCAGCGGCGGCCAGTTCGTCCTCGACCAGTGGAAAATGGGTGCAGGCCAGCGCGACTATGTCCATGCGGTCCCCGCCCGGCTGGTCGGTCAGGCCCGCCAGCGCGGCGCGGGCGATCGCCGGGTCGAGCGGTTCGCCGCGTAGCTTCGCTTCGGCCAGTTGCACCAATGCCGCGCAGCCATGGCGCAGCATGATGCAGTCCGCGCCATGTTCGGCGGCCAGCCGGTCGACATAGGGCTGGCGCACGGTGGCGTCGGTGCCCAGCACGCCGAACACGCGGGTTTTGGAGGCAAGCGCGGCGGGTTTGATCGCGGGAACGGTGCCGACGACGGGAATGTCGAGCGCCGCGCGCACATGGCTCAATGCGATGGTCGATGCCGTGTTGCAGGCGATGACGGCCAGGCGTGGGCGGTACCGCTCCACCAGCCGCCCCAGCAGCGCCGGAACGCGCGCGGCGATCTCCGTCTCGCTCTTGGTGCCATAGGGGAATCCGGCGCTGTCAGCGGCATAGACGACCGGCGCGGTCGGTATCAATGCGCGGGCGGGGGCGAGGATGGACAGCCCGCCCACGCCGGAATCGAAAAAGAGGATGGGAGCTTCTGGCGCGACCGTCATTATGGAGGGACATGTCGCGGGAACAGGCGGGGGTGTCAACGCCCGTTCGGTTCAATCCCCTGTTTCGGGCAGTTCCGCCAGCAGCTTGCGCAGGGCCGCGACGCTGGCATCATATTGGTCGGCCGGGCCGGCGGCGCGCAGCAGTTCCAGATCGCCGCGCAACTGGTCGATCCGCCGCTGCGCCATGGCCAGCTTCACGCCGTCGACCCTGATCTTCAGGTCGGTGGCGGCCTTGAGCGGCTCGGTGTCCGACCAGTCCGGCTGCCGCCTGGCAAGCGTATCGACCGCGTCGAGCAACTTGCCGATCTGCCGCCCATAGCTTTCCTGCGCGACGATCGCCTGTTCGGTCTGCGGCGCGCTCGAATTATTTTCGTTGACGATGATGTTGCCGAAGGACCAGCCGCTGTTGATCGACTGCCACAATTTCTGCGGCGCCAGCGCCATCGTCGTCCAGTTGTGGACAAGGCTGCTCAGGGGATCGAACGAGGCATTGTCGGTCATGGCAAGTCCGTCGCTGGGAGGTCGCCAGAATGACGGGCGCGCAGGCATAAATCAAGCGAAGGCGGTGAGCGGTTGCGGTTGACCATTGCCCGCGCCGCCCGTCACGCTATGGTCGCCTGATCATCCTGTCTGCCCCATCATCATCGGCGAGAATATGAACTTTCCCTGGCTGCTTCCCCTGTGCGTTCTGCTGCTTGGCTATGGGCTGGGTTCCATCCCCTTTGGCCTGTTGCTGACCCGTTTTACCGGGGCGGGCGACCTGCGGCAGATCGGTTCCGGCAATATCGGCGCGACCAATGTGCTACGCACCGGGCGCAAGGGGCTGGCGGCGGCGACGCTGCTGCTGGACCTGCTCAAGGGCGCGGCGGCGGTGCTGATCGGCGCGGCGCTGATCGACGGGGGAGGGCCGATGGCGGGGGCCGCGGCCTTTATCGGCCATTGCTATCCGGTCTGGCTGCGCTTTGCCGGGGGCAAGGGCGTGGCGACGATGATGGGCGTGGTGACGGCGCTGCACTGGCCCGCTGGCTGCATCTTCGCGGCGGTGTGGCTGGGCGCGCTGTTCGGGACCAAATGGTCGTCGGTCGGCGGCATGGCGGCGGCGGTTAGCGCGCCGATCGCGCTATGGTTCATGGGGCGGATCGAACTGGTGCCCGTGGCGCTGGCGATGGCGCTGATCCTGTTGTGGCGGCATCGCGCCAATATCGCGCGGCTGATGCAGGGGACGGAACCCAAGATCGGGTCCGGCAAAGGGTGAGCGAGCAGGAACGGTTCGACCGGCTGCGGCTCATCCGCTCACCCCGGATCGGCCCGGTCAGCTATCGGCAATTGCTGGCGCGCTTTGGCACGGCGGGGGTTGCATTGCGCGCCATTCCCGATCTGGCGGCGCGTGGCGGCGGCAAGGCAAGCGTTGCCGATGCGGGCGCGGTCGAGCGGGAGATTGCCGCATCACGGGCCTTGGGCGCGCGGTACCTGTTGATGGGGGACGCGGAGTATCCCGCCCTGCTCGACCAGTTTGAGGGCGCGCCGCCTGCGCTGATCGTGCGCGGGGATGCGGCGCTGGCAGCGGGCCAGTGCATCGCCATGGTCGGCGCGCGCAATGCGTCGGCTGCGGCAATACGCTTCGCGCGGACGCTGGCGCAGGATCTGGGGCAGCGCGGCGCGGTGGTCGTATCGGGGCTGGCACGAGGGATCGACACGGCGGCGCATCAGGGATCGGTGGGCAGCGGGACGATCGGCGTCATCGCCTGTGGGCTGGACGTGGTGTTTCCGCCGGAAAATCGCGATTTGCAGGCGCAGATCGCCGATGTCGGCCTGTTGGTGACCGAACATCCGCCGGGCGTGCAGCCGCTGGCGCGCCATTTTCCCGCGCGCAACCGGATCATCGCTGGACTGGCGGTAGGCACGGTCGTGGTGGAGGCTGCCCCCAAGTCGGGTTCGCTCATCACCGCGCGGCTGGCGGGCGAAGCGGGGCGGGAGGTGATGGCGGTGCCCGGATCGCCGCTCGACCCGCGCGCGCAAGGCTGCAATCAGCTGATCCGCGAAGGCGCGACCCTGATCCAGAATGCCGACGATGTGCTGGAGGCGGTGGGCAGCATCGACATTCGCATGGTGCGGCAGGGCAGCTTCGATTTCGCCGGTGAGCCGGTATCGAGCGATGTCGCGGCGGGCGAACGCAGCGCCGTCATCGCGCTGCTGGGCCATGCGCCGGTGCCGGTCGACGAACTGATCCGCCTGAGCGGGCTTAGCCCGGCGGTGGTGCAGACGGTGCTGCTGGAACTGGAACTGGCCGAGCGGCTGGACCGGCTGGCGGGGGGACGGGTGCGTTTGCGGTGACGGTTGGCACCAATTTGAAACTCACCGTCCGTTCGTTTCGAGCGAAGTCGAGAAACTGCGCGCGACGTTTCTCGACTTCGCTCGAAACGAACGGAGCCAATAGTTCCGCCAACTCTTTTATCGCATTAGATGTCAGCCTTCGCTGGCATGACGGGAGCGCGATGGGGCTGGCCATCCCTCCACATCTCCCCTAATCACACGCACCGCTTGACGCCCGCCGTCATCGCCTTCCAGACTCGCGCGTACGTGTGAGGCATCAAATTCCGGGGCCGTAAATGCAGCTTGTCATCGTCGAATCGCCTGCCAAGGCCAAGACTATCGAGAAATATCTGGGCGGGGATTTTCATGTTCTGGCCAGTTACGGTCACATCCGCGATCTGCCCGCCAAGGACGGATCGGTGGACCCGGATGACGGCTTTGCGATGCAGTGGGAAAATTATGGCGACAAGGGCAAGCAGCTCAAGGCCATAAGCGACGCAGCCAAGGGCGCGTCACGATTGATCCTGGCGACTGACCCTGATCGTGAAGGGGAAGCGATCAGCTGGCATGTGCAGGAGGTGCTGCGCGCCAAGAAGGCGCTGCCGGCGCAAGTGGACCGCGTGACCTTCAACGCGATCACGAAGGCCGCCGTGCTGGACGCGATGGCCAAGCCACGCGCGCTGGACGAGGATCTGATCGACGCCTATCGCGCGCGCCGGGCGCTCGATTATCTGGTCGGCTTCACCCTCTCGCCCGTGCTGTGGCGCAAGCTGCCCGGCGCCAAGTCGGCGGGCCGGGTGCAATCGGTCGCGCTGCGGCTGGTGGTCGAGCGGGAGCGGGAGATCGAGTCCTTCACCCCGCAGGAATATTGGTCGGTCGCGGCGGAGATGGAGCAGGACGGCACCGCCTTTACCGCGCGCCTCGTCCGCTGGAAGGGCGAGAAGATCGAGCGGCTGACCATCGGTCGCGAGGGCGACGCGATGGCGGCCAAGGCCGATGTCGAGGCCGGGCGCTTCACGGTGGAGAAGGTCGAGACCAAGCCGCTCACCCGCAATCCCCCGCCGCCCTTCACGACGTCGACGCTGCAACAGGAAGCCGCCCGCAAGCTGGGCTTTTCCGCCAGCCACACGATGCGGATCGCGCAGCAACTCTATGAGGATGGCGCGATCACCTATATGCGGACCGACGGCGTGCAGATGGACGGCAGCGCCATTTCCGCCGCGCGCGCCGCGATCGCGCAGCGCTATGATGGCGGCTATGTGCCGGACAAGCCCCGCATCTACCAGACCAAGGCGAAAAATGCGCAGGAAGCGCATGAAGCCATCCGGCCGACCGATTTTTCGCGCGACAAGGTGGGCAGCGGCGATCATGCGCGCCTCTATGACCTGGTGTTCAAGCGGGCGCTGGCCAGCCAGATGGCGTCGGCGCGGCTGGAGCGCACCACGATCGACATGAGCGACGCCACCGGATCGCATACGTTGCGCGCGACGGGACAGGTCGTAATCTTTCCCGGCTTTCTGGCGTTGTATGAGGAAGGCCGCGACGATAGCGACGATGAAGATGGCAAGCTGCTGCCGCGCATGAGCGAGGGCGATGCGCCCGCCAAGAAGAAGGTGAGCGCCGAGCAGCATTTCACGCAGCCGCCGCCGCGTTATTCCGAAGCCAGCCTGGTCAAGCGGCTGGAGGAATTGGGGATCGGGCGGCCGTCCACCTATGCATCGACATTGCAGGTGCTGAAAGACCGCGACTATGTTCGGGTCGAAAAGAACCGCTTTTTTGCCGAGGAGAGCGGGCGGCTGGTGACGGCCTTTCTGGAACGCTTCTTCGAGCGTTATGTCTCCTATGATTTCACTGCAGGCCTTGAGGACGAGCTGGACGACATTTCCGGCGGCCGGGCGCAGTGGCAGGCGGTGCTGGAAGCCTTCTGGAAGGATTTCAAGCCCAAGACCGCCGAGGTGATGGAGCAGAAGCCGAGCGACATCACCGCCGCGCTCGACAAGTTTCTGGAGCCGATGCTGTTCCCGCCCAGGGCGGACGGCAGCAATCCGCGCGCCTGCCCGTTATGCGCGGACGGGCAGTTGTCTCTCCGCGGCGGCCGCTTTGGCGCATTCATTGCCTGCTCCAACTATCCCGAATGCAAATATACCCGCAAATTCGGCCAGCCCGGCGGCAAGGATGGCGAGGATACTGGCCCCGAAATATTGGGCAAACACCCGGAGACCGGGCAGGACATCGTCAAGAAATCCGGCCGCTTTGGCCCCTATATCGAAATGGGGGAAGGCAAGGAGGCCAAGCGCGGGTCGATCCCAAGAGACTTGCCCGACGGCGAGTTGACGCTCGACTGGGCGGTCAGGCTGCTGAGCCTGCCGCGTGAGATTGGCCTGCATCCCGAAACGGGCAAGCCGATCGTGGCGAATATCGGGCGTTTTGGTCCCTATCTGCTGCATGACGGCAAATATGGGCGGCTGGCATCGACGTCGGAGATTTTCGAGGTCGGGATGAACAGCGCGGTGGTCAAGCTCGCCGAAGCCGCCAATCGCGGCCCGCGCAGCGCCGGGCGGGAGCCTTTGAAGATATTGGGCGCGCATCCGCGCACGGAAGCCGAAATCAAGCTGATGGAAGGACGCTATGGCGTCTATGTCACTGACGGCACGACCAATGCGACCCTGCCCAAGACAGTGGACAAGGACCAGTTGACGCTGGAGGAAGCGGCCCAGTTGATCGACGCGCGGGCTGCTGCCGCTCCGGCCAAGAAGGGCGGGAAAAAGAAAGCCGCGCCCAAGAAGGCGGCGGCCAAGAAGGAGGGCGCGGCGAAGAAACCCGCTGCAAAGAAAGCCCCAGCCAAGAAGAAGGCGGCGGCGGCGGAATGATGGTCAGGCCGCGAGCCTGACCTGATTGCGGCCATTCGCCTTTGCGGCGTACATGGCCATGTCCGCGCGCTGGAGCAGTTGATCGGCACTCGCACTGGCGCCGGGACCGGCACTGGCGCTGCCATCCGCATGTGCAGCGCCGACGCTGATCGTCGGGCGAATATGGGTGCCGTCCGCCGCTGCAATGTCCAGCATTTCGATCGCCTGGCGGACGCGCTCCGCCATCGCGGTCGCCTGGGTCGATGGCATGTTGCGCAGATAGATGGCGAATTCCTCGCCACCCAACCGCCCGCACAGATCATCGCTGCGAATGGTGGCGCGCAGGCTGTCCGCGATCGCCTTGAGCACGCGATCGCCCATGGCATGGCCATAGCCGTCATTGATCGCCTTGAAGTGATCGACATCGATCAGCAGGCAGGTGCCGGGCTGGCGGTCCTGCTCTTCCTGCAGCCGACGCAGAAAGGTCGCCCGGTTGAGCAGGCCGGTCATCTGGTCCACTTCCGCCAGTTGCTGCAATTCCACCAGCGCGGCGCGCAGCTTGTCATTGAGACGGCGCTTCTGCTCCGCCTGCCTGTTCATGATGATACAGACGGGCGTGGAAATGCATAGCGGCGTGCAGAAGCCGAAAATCCAGTAGGGGAAGGGGATTTCCATGCCCGGAAAGCGCGAGGCGACGAACATCGCGGCCATGGTCGTGCTGACCGAAAAGCTTATACCCGCCAGGATCCTGTGCATGCCCCGCATCGCCTTTGGGTAGCACAGGATAGTAAATAATGAATTTTAGCGGCTACTCGACCCAGTCCAGCCCGATGTCGCGATATATGCCCCGGTCATTTTCCCAGTCTTCCTTGACCTTGACGTGCAGATAGAGGTGCACCTTCACCCCCAGCAGCCTGGCCAGTTCCTCGCGAGCCTTTGACCCGATTTCCTTCAACCGCTGCCCGCCCTTGCCCAGCACGATAGCGCGCTGCGTCGGGCGTGCGACCAGGATTTGCTGGTGGATTTCGACCGATCCGTCCTGCCGTTCCTTATATTGTTCGGTATCGACAGCGGCGGCATAGGGCAGTTCGGCGTGAAGCTGGTGATAGAGCTGCTCGCGGGTGATTTCCGCCGCCAGCATCCGGTCGGTGGCGTCCGACACCTGATCTTCGGGGAAATGCCATGGCCCTTGCGGCATGGCGGCGGCAAAGGCGGCCTTGAGTTCGGGCAGGCCATCGCCGGTCGCGGCGGATACGAAGAAGATTTCGTCAAAACCCAGCGTGTCGTTCAGCACCTGCGTATGTGTCAGCAGCTTTTCCTTGATGGCGATGTCCACCTTGTTGAGGATCAGCCATTTGCGTTCGGTGCGATGCTTGAGCGCTTCGATTATGGGTTCAAGCTTCGGGCCACGCCCCGCCTTGCCGTCCACAACCATCGCGATCAGATCCGCGCCCTGCGCGCCGCCCCAGGCCGCCTGCACCATGGCGCGGTCCAGCCGCCGCCTGGGCGCGAAAATGCCCGGCGTATCGACCAGCACCAGCTGCGCGTCGCCCTCGATCGCGACGCCCATGACACGGGTGCGCGTCGTCTGCGCCTTGGCGCTGGTGATCGCCACCTTCTGCCCCACCAGCGCGTTGACCAGCGTGGACTTGCCCGCATTGGGCGCGCCGACAATGGCAATGACGCCGCAGCGCTGCGTTGACTGAATTTCTGGACTTTCCAAACTAAACTCCGTTCGCCCTAAACAAGCCGTGCTCCTGCGAAGGCAGGAGCCCAGGGCGTTAGCACGCGCCAGTGCGCCCTGGGCTCCTGCCTTCGCAGGAGCACATCATAACATATAAATTCGGTTTAGCCCGTCAGCTTCTCCAGCAACGCTGCCGCCGCCGCTGTCTCCGCTTCCTGCTTCGATCCGCCGGTCGCGCTTGCCTCGCCCGCGCCCTTGATCGTCACGGAGACGACGAAGCGCAGGGCATGTTGCGGGCCGGATCGGTCCTTGATCTCATATTCGGGCGGCTTGCGCTTGTTGGCGGCGGCCCATTCCTGAAGCGCGGATTTGGGGTGGCGCGGCGCGGCGGTCTGGGTATCGACGCGGTCGGCCCACAGGCGGCGCACCAGAGTGCGGGCTTCGTCCAGCCCCGCCTCCAGATAGAGCGCACCGATCAGCGCCTCCATCACGTCGCCCAGCACATTGTCGCTATTGGCCGCGCCATCGTCGCGCGCCTGCTTGCCCAGTATCAGATGGGCCGGCACGCCCGCGTCGCGCGCCACCTCGGCGCAGGTTTCGCCCGACACCAGCGCGTTGAAGCGGCGCGACAATTTGCCTTCCGGTTCGCCGGCAAAGCGATCAAACACCCATTCGGATACCAGCAGGCCCAAAACCCGGTCGCCCAGAAATTCCAGCCGCTCATAATTGACCGGGTTGGCGCTGCCATGGGTGAGCGCCTGGCTGAACCGCGCAGCGTCGCGCGGGGGGCGCCCGATCAGCGCCGCCAGCCAGCCCGCCGTGTCAGGTTGGGGCGCCTTATGGTTCAAAAACCTTCCCCGATGCGGTTCCACCGCGCAGCCGTGAACCAGGTCCAGGGCAGCAGCCAGTTGGCGCTGCCATCGGTCGAAAATACCGAAATCATGGCCTTTCCGACCAGATTTTCCTCAGGGACCAGCCCGATGCCGCCGCCTTCCACCGCCGGGAAGCGGCTGTCGGCGCTGCGGTCGCGATTGTCGCCCATCATGAACAAATGACCCTGCGGCACCAGCACCGTGTCGCGATCATCCGCCGCGCCGTCCGGCACCAGGTCCAGCACATTATAGCTTTTCGCGGGCGTGTCCTTGGTCGCTGGCAGCGTCTCGCGATATTGCGGATAGCGGCACTGTTTGCCGCCGCCGGGGGCGGCTTCCTCGAAATCGGGGCGATAGCAGGGGGACTCCGCGCCCTCTTTGGCTGCGGCCTGCGTCATGTTGGGGGTGACGGGAATGACGAGGTCGGCGACCTTCTGCTTGGGGATGGCAGCGCCGTTGAGGTAAACGGTGCCACCGCGCACGGCGATCATGTCACCGGGCAGGCCAATCACCCGCTTGATATAGTCATTCTTCTGGTTTGGCGGCGCCTTGAACACCACCACGTCGCCGCGATGCGGGGTGGACGGGAAGATGCGGCCGGGGATCAGGGGGATGCTGAAGGGCAGCGAATAGCGCGAATAGCCATAGGGCCATTTGGCGACCAGCAGATAATCTCCGATCAGCAGGCGCGGCTGCATGGATTCCGACGGGATATTGAACGGCGAGATAATGAAACTGCGCAGGACAAAGACGAACAGGCCCAGCTTGGCGAGGAACCAGAGAAAGTCCCGCGTTTCCGATTTTGCAGTCATGGGTGGTCGTTCAATCCCTGTGAAACAGCCGATAAAGCGGCCGTTGGGGCTTTTGAGGCTTGCGGCCTGACACGTCAAGCGCGTCCTGACCTATGCAATTGGTCGAAACATTGGCTAAAGAAGGCCGGGAATCGGCATGTGCAGCGCCGGTTTCGGTTTCATCGAAGAGGATATTTTCATGCCGACTCCTGCACTGGCGGCCATCGCCGCCCTGCCGCAAGCCGACCTCAAGTCGATTTTCACGACCGATCCCGATCGCTTGTCCAAACTGGTGCATCAACTGGGGCCGATCCGCTTCGACTGGTCCAAGACCCATCTGACCGATGATCTTGTCGCCGGATTTCTGGCGCTGGCGGATGAGCAGGGCTTTGCCCGGCGGCGCGACGCGCTGTTTGCCGGAGAGGCGGTGAACAATACCGAAGGCCGGGCGGCCGAGCATCCCGCCGAACGGGGCGAAGGACATCCCGACAGCGTCGCCAGCGCAAAGGCGCTGCATAACCGCATGCGCGCGCTGGTCGATGCGATAGAGGCGGGCGCGCTGGGCGACATCCGCCACATCCTGCATATCGGCATTGGCGGGTCCGCGCTTGGCCCCGACCTGATCGTCGATGCGCTGGACGGCGACGGCGTGCGGTATGACGTGGCGATCGTGTCCAATGTCGACGGCACCGCGCTGGAGCGCGCGATCGAGGGGTTCGATCCGCATGCGACGCTGATCGCGATCGCCTCCAAGACCTTCACCACCAGCGAAACCATGCTGAACGCTGCCAGCGCGATCAACTGGATGATCGAAGGCGGCGTGGAAGACCCCTATGGCCGCGTCGTCGCGCTGACCGCCGCGCCCGAACGGGCGATGGACTGGGGCGTCGATGAAACCCGCATCCTGCCTTTCGCCGAATCCGTGGGCGGGCGCTATTCGCTCTGGTCCTCGATCGGCTTTCCCGCCGCGCTGGCGCTTGGCTGGGATGCGTTTGAAAGCCTGCTGGAGGGGGCGGCCGAAATGGACCGCCATTTCCGCCTGTCCGACCCGGCGCAGAATATCCCGCTGATCGCGGCCTTTGCAGACCAATATTATACGCGGGTGCTGGGGTGCCAGACCCGCGCCGTGTTCGCCTATGACGAGCGGCTGGCGCTGCTGCCATCCTATCTCCAGCAGCTGGAGATGGAGAGCAATGGCAAGGCGGTAAAGCTGGACGGATCGCCAGTAGACGGCCCGACCGCGCCGATCACCTGGGGCGGGGTAGGGACGGACGCGCAACATGCCGTGTTCCAGCTGTTGCATCAGGGCACGATCATCACGCCCGTCGAATTCATCGCCGCGATCGAGCCGGGCCATGCGCTCGACCCGGCGCATCACCGCGCATTGCTGGTCAACTGCTTCGCGCAGGGGGCGGCGCTGATGCGCGGCAAGGATAATGCCGCCGACCCGGCGCGCGCCTATCCCGGCAACCGCCCGTCCACCACCATCCTGATGGACGATGTGACGCCGCATGCGCTGGGCGCGCTGATCGCCTTTTACGAGCATCGCACCTTTGCCAATGCGGTGCTGATGGGCATCAACCCGTTCGACCAGTTCGGCGTCGAACTGGGCAAGGAAATCGCCAAATCGATCGAAACCGATGGGCCGACGGGGTTTGATCCTTCGACCATGGCGCTGATCGAGATTGCGCTGGGGGCGGAGTAAACCACAACAGCCGTTCGTTTCGAGCGAAGTCGAGAAACGCGGAAGCGGCGCTGCACGCTTCTCGACACGCTCGAAGCGAACGGAGGTGGTTTGGCTACCAGCAACAAGATTCCCGTTTGTAACTCCCGCCCTCAACCGCCATATCCCCCGCACCCAATCGGAGGCCAGGCATGAGCGAGTTTGATTTCGACCTTTTCGTCATCGGTGCAGGATCGGGCGGCGTGCGCGCGTCGCGTGTCGCCGCAGCGCATGGGGCGAAGGTCGCGGTTGCCGAGGAGTTTCGCGTCGGCGGCACCTGCGTCATTCGCGGCTGCGTGCCCAAGAAGCTGCTGATCTATGGCGCGCATTTCGCCGAGGATCTGAAGGATGCGCGCCGCTTTGGCTGGAACGTCCCCGACTGCGGCTTTGAATGGACGACGCTGCGCGACAATGTGCTGGGCGAAGTCGACCGGCTGGAGGGGCTCTACCGGAACACGCTCAACAGCCATAAGGTGGAGATGATCCCCGAACGTGCGGTCGTGACCGGCCCGCACAGCGTGAAGCTGGCCAGCGGGCGCGAAGTGACGGCGAAATATATATTGGTCGCGACTGGTGCCTGGCCGGTCATGCCCGACATCGAAGGCGCGGAACATGGCATCACCTCGAACGAGGTGTTTCATCTCGACCAATGCCCAAAGCGGATCGTCATCGTCGGTGCCGGCTATATCGCCAATGAATTTGCCGGCATCTTTCACCAGTTCGGCAGCCATGTGACGATCGTCAATCGCTCCTCCACCCTGCTGCGCGGCTATGACGAACAGATACGCGACCGGCTGCTTCAGATTTCGATGACGAAGGGCATCAATTTCCGTTTCAACGCGCATATGGATCGGATCGAAAAGACGGATGACGGTGCGCTGTGCGTTCACTTCAAGGATGGTGATCCGGTATCCGCCGATGTCGTCCTGTTCGCGACCGGGCGAAAGCCCAATGTCGACGGGCTGGGGCTGGACAGCGCAGGCGTCGAACTGGACGACAGGGGCGCGATCAAGGTCGACGACTATAGCCGGACCAGCTGCGAGAGCATCTATGCCGTGGGCGACGTGACCGACCGTCTGCAACTGACCCCGGTGGCCATCCGCGAGGGTCATGCCTTTGCCGACACGGTCTTTGGCGGCAATCCGCGCACGGTCGATTATGACTGCGTGCCATCCGCCGTGTTCAGTCACCCCCCGCTGGCCGGTGTCGGCATGACCGAAGCGCAGGCGAAGAACAAGCTGGGGACGGTGAAGGTCTATACGTCCGACTTCCGCCCGATGAAATATGTGCTGGCCGGGCGCGACGAGCGGGCGCTCTACAAGATGATCGTGGACGCCACGACCGAGCGGGTGGTGGGGCTGCACATGATCGGTCCCGACGCGCCGGAAATCTTGCAGGCCGCGGCCATTGCGGTGAAGGCCGGGCTGACCAAGCAGGACTTTGACGACACGGTCGCGCTGCACCCCAGCATGGCGGAAGAACTGGTGCTGCTGAAATGAAATAGGAGTGTTCCCGCCTATGCGGGAACACTCAGGCCTGGACGAAGGTCACCACCAGCGCATCGCGCCAGGCCGGTTGGTTGTCATCGACCGCATGGATTTCCGTAACGCCATGCAATATCCGCCGGTCGTCGATCAGCATGGCGTCGCCCGCATCGGCCAGCATGAATTCGCCCAGCGGCGTGCCGTCTGGCGCGCCGATCCGGGTCACGCCTTCCCGCACGTTGCGCCGTTCGACCAGCATCACCAGGACATGATCCACCCCGTCGCGATGCAATCCTTCGGGCGTGGGGCGGCCGACTTCGCCGGGGCGTGCCTCGATACGGAACTGGTGCATTTCGACATGGGCGGTGCCGTTCATCGGAAACTGCGCCGCGCAGAAGGCGAAGATGGCGCGGCAGACCGGGGTGTCGATCGTGGCCTGTTCGACCGGATCGAACCAGCGCTGCACATCGCCATTCAGCGGATTATAGTCCCGGCTCTGATAATGGGGCTGGTGCGGCTGGCGGATGAAATCGCCCGCTTCGTAGCGGAAGGTCGCGTGGCGACGGCGGCGGTAGCGCCCGCCATCGGCCATATAGAGATCCGGCCCCAGATCGTTCCAGCTGGCGGCAAACGCATGCCATTCGGCCGCATCGACGCCCAGTTGCGCGATGGTTTCGGCCCCCGACAGGCGCGCATAGCCTTGTCTTGCCATCATGGTCTGAATGGCGTTGGTCGCCGGGTCGATCAGTGCGCCGTGAGTCATCATGCCTCTCTAGTGCCTTGCCCAGACGATCGACAGGGCCGCTTTCCGCAGGCTGGCTTCACCCGATCCAATAGGGGACGATCTGGCGATTGTCCGGGTCGACATGGATCGGCCGGTCGGCGGGCGGGAAGGCGCGCTGGTCGCAGCTTTGGCGCGAACAGAGGCGGCAGGTGATGCCGATGGGCGTCGCCGCGCCCTCATCCTCCAGTCGCAGTCCGTCGGCATAGACGAAATTTGCGGCATGGGCGGTCTCGCACCCCAGCACCACGGCAAAGCGGCGCGGCGTGCGGCTGTAGCTGCCCGATGGCTTTACCAGTCCCTTCGCCATAGACACATAGCGCACCCCATCGGGCGTTTCGCCCAGTTGCACGTTGATCCGGTCGGGGATGGCGACGGCTTCATGCACGTTCCACAGTGGACAGGCGCCACCGAAACGGGCGAATTGCAGCCGGGTGGCGCTGTGGCGCTTGGTGATGTTGCCCGCCATGTCGACGCGGCAGAAGAAGAAGGGGATGCCGCGCAGGCCGGGGCGTTGCAGCGTGGACAGGCGGTGGCACGCCTGCTCGAAACTCACGCCAAAGGTGCGGGCCAGACGGTCGATGTCGTGGCGCATCACCCGCGCCGCCTCCCGAAACGGCGCATAGGGCAACAGCAGCGCGCCAGCGGCATAATTGCCAAGGCCGATCGCCAGCAACCGATCAGCCCCGGCCACCGGCAGCGCGGCCTTTGCCACGACATCGGCGATGACGGCCTGCCCCTCCAGCATCATCAGTTGGTGCGCGAGCATGAATTTGCGGCTCTCGGTCGGCAGCGCCGCGTTGATGAACAGGCGTCGGTCCGGCGCGCTATAGGATCGCAACGCGCTGTCGGGCGTATCGGCGATCAGCGTCTCGATGCCATGCCGCCGCGCAAGCGCTTCGACCAGCATACCCTCGTCCAGCGCCTGCCCGGCGGTAAAGCTGGCGGCCATATCCTCGGCCAGACAGTCGAGAGAGTGGACATAATTGCCCGCCTCATGAAACCAGTCGCGCGCCGCCTCCCATGGCAGCCGCGCCTGCACCGTGCTGTCGTTGGCGATCGCCTCCTCGATCATGTTGATGCGTTCATTGGCGCGGATATGGGCGTTGTAGAGATCGAGGTAACGCGCCGCGAATTCGGGGAATTGCAGGTGCAATTTCTCGATCCGCTCCGGCTCCAGCGCGACGCCGGGCAGTTCGGGATGGCTGAGCGCGAAGGTGAACGCCCCCAGCATCTGCTCATCCTCGCGCGCGTCGAAACTCGCCCAGTCGGTCGGGAAGGCATTGGCGAGCGCCGCCTTGACCTTGGCAGTCAGTGGGCGATCGTCATTTTCCATCTGGGACAGATAGGACACGGATATGCCCAGCGCCTGCGCCATCGTCGCCTGGTCCATGCGATGGTCAAGGCGCAACTGGCGCAGCCTTGGTCCTGCAAAGATACGGTTGCCGCGTGCCACTATACACCCCCTGCACAAACCCATAGACTGGATTTGCCCATCCCTAATTTGCGAAGTCGTGATTTGCAAATTAGCAAATTTACATTTGCGAAAAATCGCAATCGCGGGAAAAGGGCGTCACAACAGGTCCGCACCCTGACCGGAGAGATATGCCTATGTCGAAGCTCGCCATTATCGAACAGCTTGAAGCCAAGCGCGAAGGCGCGCGCATGGGCGGCGGCCAGCGCCGCATCGACGCGCAGCATGGCAAGGGCAAGCTTACGGCGCGCGAGCGGATAGAGGTGTTGCTGGACGAAGGCAGCTTTGAAGAACTCGACATGTATGTCGAACATAATTGCACCGATTTCGGCATGGATGAAGCGCATATCCCCGGCGACGGCGTGGTCACCGGGTCCGGCACCATCAATGGCCGGCTGGTGTTCCTGTTCAGCCAGGATTTCACGGTTTACGGCGGCGCGGTGTCCGAACGGCACGCGATGAAGATCTGCAAGATCATGGACATGGCGCTGAAGGTCGGCGCGCCGGTCATTGGCCTGAATGACAGTGGCGGCGCGCGGATTCAGGAAGGCGTGGCGTCGCTGGCGGGCTATGCGGAGATTTTCCAGCGCAATGTGCTGGCGTCGGGCGTGGTGCCGCAGATCAGCGTCATCATGGGGCCGTGCGCGGGCGGGGCGGTCTATTCGCCTGCCATGACCGACTTCATCTTCATGGTGAAGGATTCAAGCTTCATGTTCGTAACCGGCCCGGACGTGGTCAAGACGGTGACGAACGAGGTGGTGACGCAGGAAGAACTGGGCGGCGCGGTGACGCACACGACCAAGTCGGGCGTTGCGGACGTGGCGTTTGAAAATGACCTCGAAGCGCTGCTGGCGGTGCGCGATTTCGTGGACTTCCTGCCTGCGTCGAACAAGGAGCCGGTGCCGGAGCGTCCGAGCGCGGACCCGTGGGACCGGATCGAACCGAGCCTCGACACGCTGATCCCCGCCAATGCGAACCAGCCCTATGACATGCACGAACTCATCCGCAAGATCGTGGATGAAGGCGACTTCTTCGAAGTGCAGCCGGCGCACGCTGGCAATATCATCTGCGGCTTTGGTCGGGTCGAGGGGCGCACGATCGGCATCGTCGCCAACCAGCCCTTCGTGCTGGCGGGCGTGCTGGACATCAATTCGTCGAAGAAGGCGGGGCGCTTCGTGCGCTTCTGCGATGCGTTCGACATTCCGATCGTGACACTGGTGGACGTGCCGGGCTTCCTGCCGGGCACGGCGCAGGAACATAATGGCATCATCAAGCATGGCGCCAAACTGCTGTTCGCCTATGCCGAAGCGACGGTGCCCAAGATCACCATCATCACCCGCAAGGCCTATGGCGGCGCTTACGACGTCATGGCGTCCAAGCATCTGCGCGGCGACCTGAACTATGCCTGGCCGACCGCCGAAATCGCGGTGATGGGGGCCAAGGGCGCGGTCGAGATCATCTTCCGCGGCAAGACGGCGGACGAGATCGCCGAGCGCACCGCGGAATATGAAGCGCGCTTCGCCAACCCGTTCGTAGCGGCCTCAAAGGGCTTCATCGACGAGGTGATCCAGCCGCACTCGACCCGCAAGCGGATCGCGCTGGGCCTACGGAAACTGCGCAACAAGGCGCTGGAGAATCCGTGGAAGAAGCATGACAATATTCCGCTTTAACTGACACCGTCATTCCCGCGCAGGCGGGAACCCATCGCCCACCCCATCGTCAGGCGCGCGGGCCGGAGATGGATACCCGCCTTCGCGGGGATGACGAAGTTGAGGATTGTAAGACATGAAACTCGGCCGTCTCAACCACATCGGCGTCGCCACGCCCAGCCTGGAAAAGAGCATCGCTTATTATCGCGATGTGATGGGCGCGACGAAGATCCATGAACCGTTCGACCTGCCCGCGCAGGGGGTGAAGGTGTGTTTTGTCGATACGCCGGGCGAGAATGGGACGGCGGGGACGCAGATCGAGTTGATCGAGCCTTTCGATGAAAGCTCGCCGATCACCGCCTTCATCGCCAAGAACCCGGCCGGGGGGCAGCATCATATGTGCTACGAAGTGCCCGACATTCTCGCAGCGAAGGCCTGGTTCGAGGCGAAGGGTGCGCGAGTGCTGGGCGAACCGCGCATCGGGGCGCATGGCACGCTGATCTTCTTCGTGCATCCCAAGGATATGAACGGGGTGCTGACCGAGATCATGGAGACGCCGAAGGAGGCGCATTGACGGTTTAGCCCTCCCCCCGGCGGGGGGAGGCAGCGAGACTTGGGGGCTGCGCAGCAGACCCTTAGTCGCAGCGGAGAGGGGGCGCGACGCCCGATGGGTCGAACCCCCTCTCCAACTTCGGCTAGCCAGACAAGCTGGCAAGCCTGCGTATCCTCTCCCCTCCGGGGCGAGGAAAGGGATGGATTAGATGACCGACAAGCCGACACTGGACCAATGGGCCGCCGCTGCCGCGAAGGAAGTGAAGGGCAAGGATTTGACCTGGCAGACCCCCGAAGGGATCGCCGTCAAGCCGCTCTATACCGCCGACGATGTGACCGCCGATCCTGGCCTGCCCGGCTTTGCGCCCTTCACCCGTGGCGTGAAGGCCAGCATGTATGCGGGCCGCCCCTGGACCATCCGCCAATATGCGGGCTTTTCGACGGCGGAGGAATCCAACGCCTTCTACCGCCGCAATCTGGCCGCCGGGCAGAAGGGGCTGTCGGTCGCGTTCGACCTGGCCACCCATCGCGGCTATGACAGCGACCATCCGCGCGTCACGGGCGACGTTGGCAAGGCGGGCGTGGCGATCGACACGATCGAGGATATGAAGATCCTGTTCGACGGCATCCCGCTCGACAAGATGTCGGTCAGCATGACGATGAACGGCGCGGTCATCCCGATCCTGGCCTTTTTCATCGTTGCGGGCGAAGAACAGGGCGTCGAGCGCAAGTTGCTCGACGGGACCATCCAGAACGACATCCTCAAGGAGTTCATGGTCCGCAACACCTATATCTACCCGCCCGAACCATCGATGCGGATCATCAGCGACATTTTCGGCTATACCAGCCGCGAGATGCCCAAGTTCAACAGCATCTCCATTTCCGGCTATCATATGCAGGAAGCCGGCGCGACACAGGTGCAGGAACTGGCCTTCACCATCGCCGACGGCATGGAATATGTGAAATATGGCGTCGCGTCCGGGCTGGACATCGACAAGTTTGCCGGGCGGCTGAGCTTCTTCTTCGCCATCGGCATGAACTTCTTCATGGAAATCGCCAAGCTGCGCGCCGCGCGCGTGCTGTGGCATCGCGCCATGACGCAGTTGGGCGCGAAGGACGAGCGCTCCAAGATGCTGCGCACCCATTGCCAGACGTCGGGCGTCTCGCTGACCGAGCAAGACCCTTATAACAACGTCATGCGCACCACGATCGAGGCGATGGCCGCCATGCTGGGGGGCACGCAATCGCTCCACACCAACGCGCTGGACGAAGCGATCGCGCTGCCCACCGACTTTTCCGCCCGGATCGCGCGCAACACGCAGATCGTGATCCAGGAAGAAACCGGCATGACCAGGGTGGTCGATCCGCTGGGCGGCTCCTACTATGTCGAGGCGCTGACCCAGCAGCTGGTCGACGAAGCCTGGGCGATCATCGAAAAGGTGCAGGCCGAAGGCGGCATGGCGAAGGCCGTTGCGGCTGGCTGGCCCAAGGCGATGATCGAAACCGCAGCGGCAGCGCGTCAGGCGCGGGTCGATCGCGGCGACGATGTGATCGTGGGCGTCAACAAATATCGGTTGGCGAACGAGGATCTGCTCGAAACGCTGGAAGTCGACAATGCCAAGGTGCGCGAAGGGCAAATCGCCCGGATCAACCGGGTGAAAGCGGAACGCGACAGCGCCAAATGCGAAGCCGCGTTGCAGGCGTTGCGCGATGGCGCGGCCAGGCCGTCCAGTCTTGACAACAACCTCCTCGCCCTCGCCGTGGAGGCCGCCCGCGCCCGCGCGACGCTGGGCGAAATCTCTTCGGCGATGGAAGAAAGCTTCGATCGTTATGGAACCCAGCCGACGCCGGTGAAGGGCGTCTACAGTGCGCCTTATGCAGGCGACAGCCGCTGGCAACAGGTACTCGACGGCGTGCAGGCCGTCGAGCGGCGCCTCGGTCGCAAACCCAAACTCCTCATAGCCAAGATGGGGCAGGATGGACATGACCGGGGCGCCAACGTCATCGCGTCCGCGTTCGGCGACATGGGGTTCGACGTCGTGTCGGGTCCATTGTTCCAGACGCCCGACGAAACCGTGGTGCTGGCGCTCGACAGCGGCGTCGATGTCGTCGGCGCATCCTCGCTGGCGGCGGGCCACAAGACCTTGATCCCGGACCTGATCGCCAAGCTGCGCGAAGCAGGTCGCAACGACATCAAGGTGATCGCTGGCGGGGTCATCCCGCCGCAGGATTATGACTTCCTCCGTGACGCGGGCGTCCAGGGCATTTATGGACCGGGCTCCAATGTCGTGGAATGCGCCGCCGACGTGCTGCGCCTCCTCGGCCACAACATGCCCCCTGCCGGGCTGGAGGACGCCGCTTGAATAATCTCTTCATCCTGATCCGCACCCAACAGCCGTTCGTTTCGAGCGTAGTCGAGAAACATTGGCATGCGGCTTCCGGCTTCTCGACTTCGCTCGAAGCGAACGGAGGCGTGGAGTGACCATGACGGCTATCACCGCCCGCACCGACTGGACCCGCGCTGAAATCGCCGCGCTGTTCGATCTGCCCTTCAACGACCTGATGTTCGAGGCGCAGTCGATTCATCGCGCGAATTTCCCGCGCAACGAAGTGCAGCTTTCCACCCTGCTCTCGATCAAGACCGGCGGTTGCCCGGAAGATTGCGGCTATTGCAACCAATCGGCGTCGGCGGAGTCGGGCTTGAAGGCCGAGAAGCTGATGAGCGTGCAGGCGGTCATGCAGGCCGCGGCTCAGGCAAAGGATGCTGGCAGTTCCCGCTTCTGCATGGGCGCGGCGTGGCGCAACCCCAAGGAGCGGCACATGCCCGCCATCGTCGAGATGGTGAAGGGCGTGCGCCAGATGGGCATGGAAACCTGCATGACGCTGGGCATGCTCAGCGAAAGCCAGGCCAAGGTGCTGGCCGACGCGGGCCTCGATTATTACAACCATAATATCGACACCTCGCCCGAACATTATGAGAAGGTGATTACCACCCGGACCTTCGACGACCGGCTCGAAACGCTGGAAAATGTGCGCAATTCGGGGATCAACGTCTGTTCCGGCGGGATCGTGGGCATGGGCGAGACGCGCGAGGACCGCGTCGGCTTCCTGCACGCGCTGGCCGTGCTGCCCACCCATCCGCAGAGTGTCCCGATCAACGCGCTGGTGCCGGTCAAGGGCACCGTGCTGGGCAATATGCTGGCCGACACGCCGCTCGCCAAGATCGACGAGATCGAGTTTGTGCGGACGGTTGCCGTCGCGCGGATCGTGATGCCGGAAAGCATGGTGCGCCTGTCTGCGGGGCGCGAGAGCATGTCGGATGCCTGCCAGGCGCTCTGCTTCATGGCGGGCGCCAATAGCATCTTCACCGGCGACAAGCTGCTGACCACCGCCAATGCGGGCGACAATGCCGACGCGGCACTGTTCGCGAAGCTGGGCGTCGTGCCGATGCAGGCCGAGGTAAAGGTTGAGCTGGAGGCGGCTGAATAGGAGTGATCCGCTATTTGGGGTGCTTGGCGGTCGCCATCGCAGTTCTGGCAGCGGTTTTTTGGGTGATGGTCGATCTGGGCATGTTCATGCACGGAGACTGAAATCATCCGTTCGCTTCGAGCGAAGTCGAGAAGCAGTTCTCGACACG
Organism: Sphingobium sp. JAI105; assembly: GCF_015752145.1. Taxonomy (NCBI): domain Bacteria; kingdom Pseudomonadati; phylum Pseudomonadota; class Alphaproteobacteria; order Sphingomonadales; family Sphingobiaceae; genus Sphingobium; species Sphingobium sp. JAI105. Next base: position 581,603 of record NZ_JADOUC010000001.1, read on the forward strand.
CTCGAACCGAACGGACTTTAGAGCAAGGACTGGGACAGGAAATAGAATGGCAATCACCAAGATCCTGATCGCGAACCGTGGCGAAATTGCGTGTCGTGTCATGCGCACGGCAAAGAAAATGGGCATCAAGACCGTCGCGGTCTATTCCGATGCCGACGCGCGCGCGCCGCATGTGCTGATGGCCGACGAAGCCGTACATATCGGCCCGTCGCCCGCCGCCCAATCCTATCTGATCGCCGACAAGATCATCGCGGCCTGCAAGCAGACGGGCGCCGACGCGGTCCATCCCGGCTACGGCTTCCTGTCCGAACGCGAAAGCTTCCGCAACGCGCTGGACGCGGAGGGCATCATCTTCGTTGGCCCGCCCGCCAATGCCATCGCGGCGATGGGCGACAAGATCGAGTCCAAGAAGCTGGCCCTCGAAGCAGGCGTCAATGTCGTTCCGGGCTTCGTCGGCGTCATCGACGATACCGAACATGCCGTCAAAATCTCGAACGAGATCGGCTATCCGGTGATGATGAAGGCGTCGGCTGGCGGCGGCGGCAAGGGGATGCGCCTCGCTTATTCCGAACAGGATGTTCGCGAAGGCTTTGAAGCGACCAAGCGCGAAGGGCTTGCCAGCTTCGGCGACGATCGCGTGTTCATCGAAAAGTTCATCGAAAGCCCGCGCCATATCGAAATTCAGGTGCTGGGCGACCAGCATGGCAATATCGTTTATTTGAACGAACGCGAATGTTCGATCCAGCGCCGCCACCAGAAAGTGGTCGAGGAAGCGCCGTCGCCCTTCGTCAGCCCCGAAATGCGCCGCAAGATGGGCGAGCAGTGCGTCGCTCTGGCCCGCGCGGTCGGCTATTTCAGCGCAGGCACGGTCGAACTGATCGTGTCGGGCGAGGACAAGACCGGGGACGGTTTCTACTTCCTGGAAATGAACACCCGGCTTCAGGTCGAGCATCCGGTGACGGAGGAAATCACCGGCGTCGATCTGGTCGAACAGATGATCCGCGTCGCCAATGGCGAGAAGCTGGCCTTCACGCAGGACGATGTGAAGATCAACGGCTGGGCGGTCGAAAACCGCGTCTATGCCGAAGATCCCTATCGTGGCTTCCTGCCGTCCACGGGTCGCCTGATCCGCTACAATCCGCCCGAAACCGGCGCGGACGAAAGCGGCGCGCTGATCCGCGTCGATGACGGCGTGGAGGAAGGGGGCGAGGTCTCCATGTTCTACGATCCCATGATCGCCAAGCTGATCACCTGGGCGCCCACGCGGTTGGAAGCGATCGACAAGCAGATCGAGGCGCTCGACAAGTTCGAGATTGAGGGGCCTGGACACAATATCGATTTCGTGTCCGCGCTGATGCAGCATGAACGGTTCCGGTCGGGCAACATCACCACCGGCTTCATTGCGGAGGAATATCCTGACGGGTTCCAGGGCGCGCCTGCGTCGCCCGAACTGCTGGTGCGCCTGTCCGCCATCGGTGCCTTCGCCGCGATGGCGCAGGCCGATCGGGCGCGTCGGATCGACGGCCAGCTGGGCAAGCGCCTCAGCCCCCCGACCGGCTGGCAGGTCAAGATTGGCGACGCGACCCATGACGTCGAAATTGACGGCGACGAAGTGACCGTCGATGGCGTCAGCATCGACATGGCGCTGGAATATACGCCAGGCGATCGCCTGATCGAGGCGGAGTTTGGCGACGAGCAACTGGCCGTCCGCATCGCGCCGGTACGCTCCGGCTTCGTGCTGACCTGCCATGGGGCCAGCCACAAGCTGCGCATCCTGCCCGCCCATGCTGCACGCTATGCTGCGCACATGATCGAGAAGATTCCGCCGGATCTGTCGCGTTACCTGATCTGCCCGATGCCCGGCCTGCTGGTCGCGCTGCATGTCGGCGAAGGCGACAAGGTCGAGGCAGGGCAGCCGCTGGCCGTGATCGAAGCGATGAAGATGGAAAATATCCTGCGCGCGCAGAAAGCGGGCGTGGTCAAGAGCGTGTCGGCGGCGCAGGGCGACAGCCTGGCCGTCGATGCCATCATCCTCGAAATGGAATAGGCGCACGCCGCATCGCGAAAATAGAGGGCCGCTCCGCTCAGGCGGGGCGGCCCTTTGTCATAGTTTGCAAACCGGAATTGGCGTGTTGAGCAAGGTTCCTCGTTCCCCGCGGGGTATGGCTATCGCACATAAAACGCGCCTCATTTCTCTTCGTCATGCTGAACTTGTTTCAGCATCCATTTCTCGTCACGAGCGGCAGCTTTTTGGGGCGCGATGGATCCTGAAACAAGTTCAGGATGACGTTGTAGGATGGCGAAAGCTTATATGCGATCCCTCTACTGTTGCGGGGGCAGGATTTTGGCACCGGGCTTGCAAAGACCATGATCGCCCTTTGTTATTTTATGTTTCGCTGCGCTGTCACGCCTTGCCCCGGCCCCGATCCTTCGCCTAGCAGCCGCCGGATGAGCAGCCTGCGACAGACGATCTTCGGCCTTTTCGCCCTCTGCACCGCCATGGCTGTGTTCCCGGCCCACGCCGCCGAGGATGAGCAAATCTGGCTCCAGGCTATCGCGCAGGGGCCGGTTTCGGGCGACATCGTCTATTTTGCCGAGATCCAGTCCCGCTTTGGCAGGGATATGGGCGGGCTGGACCAGATGCTGCTGCGTCCGGCGATCGGCGTCAAACTGTCCGACCGGCTGACCGTCTTTCAGGGCTATGCCTATGTCCGCACGCCGCAATCGGGTGGCGGCGAAACGCGCGAGCATCGCAGCTTCCAGCAGATCAACTGGTCGCTTGGCAAGGTTGCGCGCGGGCCGCTCTCTTCCCGCACGCGGCTGGAACAGCGCTGGGTGTCGAGTGGCGACGATATAGGGTGGCGGCTGCGTCAGATGATCCGGCTGGCAGTGCCGTTGACGGAGAGGTCGGGGGGCGTGTCGGCGCTGGCCTATGCGGAAGGATTCGTTGCCCTTAACGATACCGATTGGGGCGCGCGCGATGGCTTTGACCGGCTGCGCAGCTTTGCCGGGCTGGAACTGCCGCTGGCGGGCAAGTCGACGATGGAGGTCGGCTATCTCAATCAATATGTCAAAAATCGCGGTCGCGCAGACGATGTCGACCATGTCCTGCTGGTGACGCTGCAACTGCGACGCTGACACAGGTTTTTGCCTGTCCTATTGCGCCTGCTTCATGCCATATCGACCCTGTGTTGCGCGGGGTCGATGCAGTCGGTCGCGTCGCGCGATGTTGGAAATTTAGTTGCCGGATCGGGTAACACAATATCACGATTGCCGGGAAAAATGCGAAGTTAAGGGGGGCAGGGGATGAACGGAGCGGTCGGCAGCGACTATGTGATGGACGTCAGGCGCGACCGGCTGGTCATCACCGCCTCGGCGCTCGGCACCGTGTTCGAATGGTATGATTTCTACATCTATGGCGTCCTCGCGCCGATCATCGGGCGCACCTTCTTTCCCACCGACAATCCCACCGTCGAACTGCTCTATACGCTGGCGGGCTTTGCGATCGGCTTCGCCTTCCGTCCGATCGGCGCGGCATTGTTCGGCTATCTGGGTGACAGGCTTGGCCGCAAATATACATTCCTTGCCACGATCATCCTGATGGGCGTCGCGACCGCCGGGGTCGGCCTGACGCCGTCAGCCGCCAGCATCGGCATCGCCGCGCCCATCATCCTGATAGTGCTGCGTATCGCCCAGGGACTCGCGCTTGGCGGCGAATATGGCGGGGCGGCCATCTATGTCGCTGAACATGCGCCGCCCGGCCGACGCGGCTTTTACACCAGCTTCATTCAGGCGGGAGTGATCGGCGGCTTCATCCTGTCGCTGATCGTCGTGGTCGGTACGCAGGCAATCGTCGGGCCGGACATCTGGGCGGAGTGGGGCTGGCGATTGCCTTTCATCTTCTCGCTCGCGTTGCTCGGCATATCGCTATGGATGCGGCTGATGCTGCGCGAAAGCCCGGTATTCACGGCCATGAAGAAGGCAGGCGCCCAGTCGAAAAACCCGATCAAGGAGGCTTTCACCTATCCGGGCAACCGAAAGCGGATGCTGGTCGCAATGATCGGCATCGCGGCGGGCTTCACCGTCATTGCCTATACGGTGATGTTCCAGGCGCTCTATTTCCTGCAAAATGGCCTGCATGTCTCCCCCGGCATCGCGCAATTGCTGGTAGGGGGCAGCGCCTTTGCGGGCATGGCGGCCTTCGTCTATTTCGGCCATCTGTCCGACCGGGTGGGGCGCAAGAAGCCGATCGTCATCGGCTATGCGCTGGTGTTGCTGCTGTTGATGCCGCTCTACCAATTCATGGGCGCGACCGCGAACCCCGCCCTGGTGGAGGCAGGCGCGCGCTCGCCCGTTGTGGTGGGCGGCCCGGATTGCGTGTTCGATCCCTTCGCCAAGGTACAGCCGACCGCCTGCGGCAAATTGCTCGACCATTTTTCCAAGCGCGGCATCCCCTATGACAAGCAGGCCGCGCCCGCGCCTGCGGTGCAGATTGGCGATCTGGTCGTCACGGATCTGAGCACCGACGGCCTCGACACGGCGTTGAAGGCCGGGGGCTACCCCAGCGGCGCCGTAACCCCGGACTGGCCGCGCGCGATGATGCTGTTCGGCGCGCTGCTGCTGCTCTGGACGCTATCGGGTGCGACCTATGGCCCAGTGGCGGCGCTCTTGTCGGAATATTTCCCGGCGCGCATCCGCTATTCGTCGCTGTCGATCCCCTATCATATCGGGACTGGCTATTTCGGCGGTTTCCTGCCGCTCGTCAGCCAATATATCGTGGCGCGCACGGGTGATCCCTATGCCGGGCTTTGGTACACATTGGCTATCGTGGCGCTGGCGCTTATCACCTGTCTCGTCGCGCTGCCGGAAACGAAGGACCGCCCGCTCGACGCCTGAAACAGCCGGGGATTGCCCATGCCACGCGGCGTAGCGAAGCGCGATCTGCCGACCAAGACCTGCCCGGTCTGCCAGCGCCCCTTTGCCTGGCGCAAAAAGTGGGCGCGGGACTGGGACAATGTCGTCTATTGTTCCGACCGCTGCCGCAACGCGCCGCGCAAAGCCTGACACGAAAAAGGCCGCCGCTCCCTTTGCTGGAGCGACGGCCATTTTCAATGTCTCAGGCGATCAGCGTTCGATGCACATCGCCACGCCCATGCCGCCGCCGATGCACAGCGTCGCCAGACCCTTCTTCGCGTCGCGCTTGGCCATTTCATACAACAGGGTGGTCAGCACCCGCGCGCCCGACGCACCGATCGGATGGCCGATGGCGATAGCGCCGCCATTGACGTTCACCTTGGACGCATCCCAGCTCAGTTCCTGCCCGACCGACAGCGCCTGCGCCGCGAAGGCTTCATTGGCTTCGATCAGGTCGACATCGGCCAGTGCCCAGCCTGCCTTTTCCAGCGCCTTGCGACTGGCAGGCGCGGGGCCGATGCCCATGATCGAAGGGTCGACGCCGCAGGTCGCAAAACCCGCGATCCGGCCCAGGATCGTCGCGCCGCGCTTGGCAGCCGCATCGGCTGTCATCAGCACCAGCGCGGCGGCACCGTCATTGAGGCCGCTGGCGTTGGCGGCAGTGACGCTGCCGTCCTTCTTGAATGCAGGCTTCAGCTTTTCCATCGCTTCGATGGTCGCGCCAGCGCGGATATATTCGTCCTGATCGACAATCGTGTCGCCCTTGCGGCCCTTGATCGTGACAGGCACGATCTCGTCGGCAAAGCGCCCCGCTGCGCGCGCGGCTTCGGCCTTGTTCTGGCTGGCCACCGCGAAAGCGTCCTGCGCTTCACGGCTGATCTGATATTTCTCCGCCAGATTTTCCGCGGTGATGCCCATATGATAATTGTTGAAGGCGTCAGTCAGGCCGTCATGGATCATCGTGTCGACCAGGCTGACATTGCCCATCTTGCTGCCCGCGCGCAGATATTGCGCATGGGGGGCCAGCGACATGCTTTCCTGCCCGCCGGCCACCATGATGCTGGCATCGCCCGCACGGATCGCCTGGGCCGCCAGTGCGACAGCGCGCAGGCCCGATCCGCAGAGCTGGTTGATGCCAATCGCCGTGCGCTCGACCGGGATGCCGGCATTGACGGCGGCCTGACGCGCGGGATTCTGCCCCTGACCGGCGCTCAGCACCTGGCCCAATATCACTTCGTCCACTTCGTCGGGCGCGACCCCGGCCTGCGCCAGCGCGGCGATGATTGCCTGACGGCCCAGTTCATGCGCCGGAGTCGATCCGAACGCGCCCATGAAGCTGCCGACGGCCGTACGCTTGGCGGCGGTAATGACGATATCTGACAAAGGCTCGATCCTCTATTATTGGGGTCTCTTTTCGCAGGCGCACATAGCATCATCCGCCATGGCTGGAAAGCCATTGGGACAGGGGAAGCCACAGAGTTTCGCGCGCCTGCCCACCCACGACCATGCCGACATGCCCCAGTTTCAATTGCCAGTCTGTAGCCAATTCGGCCGAGGCGGCGGCGGGGACGATCCGGTCGGTCGTGGAACGGATCGACAGGGTGGGGCAGGTCAGTGCCTGCGGATCGACCGCCTGTCCGCCGACGGTCCAGCGCCCTTGTCCGCTGGCGTTACCGGCATAGAGATCGTCGAACAGGTCGCGCCCCGCAGCAAAGGTAAGCGGCGGGCCACCATTGGCCCAATCCTCCACCGCCATGAACGCCCGCTCCCCGTCGGAACCCGGCGCGGCATCGGCAAAGACGGCGAATTTGCGGATCGTGCGCGCCGGGTCCATCGCCCAGAAACCCGATTGCAACACCTCCATCGGAACATAGCCCAGTCGATCGCACATCGGTTTCGCGCCGCGCCACAGGGCACTGATCTCCTGCCGGTCGGCATCGCCAAAGCCATCGAATCGCCAGGGCGAGGCAATGGTTGCGACTGCCTGAACGGGGCGCAGCATCGCCGCACCCATCGCCAGCGTTCCTCCCAGGCAATAGCCCACGATGATGGGCGGTCGCGGCAGCGCCGCGATCAGCGGCAAGAGCCGTTCGGTGACATGCCCTTCAAGCCCCATCGCTCTGTCACCAGCTAATGGAGCGCCCCAGTCGACCAGCCATGCATCATGTCCTGCTGCGGCCATGTGGCGCAGCAAAGATCGGCGTTCCGACAGGTCCAGCACTTGCGGCGGATTGATGAGCGAGGGCACGAAAACCACAGGAGCGCGGCCATTTTCAACGCCATAGCGCAACAACCGGGCGCTGCCGACCTGCACCATGCTGGCCGGGGCAGGCGGCGGGGCGGGCCGCTTTGCCTGCTGATAGCGGCGCAAACCGACGAACGCGCGCTTGCGCAGTTCGGGATCGCCCTCTGTTTCGCGCCATAAAATGTTGAGAAAAAGGGGTAAAGGCCTCGGGCCATGTTGCGGTGCGGCAACGCCCTGTGCTAATAAGGATTGTGCAGGTGCGGGAGAGGTGTCCATGGCCAAATCTAAAGCGGCTAATGAATCAGAGCCGGTCGTTATCAAGAAATACGCTAACCGGCGGCTTTATAACACCGAAACCTCCAGTTACATCACCCTTGATCTCCTGTCGCAAATGACGCGCGAGGGCCGCGAGTTCGTGGTCGTCGATGCCAAGAGCGGCGAGGACATCACGCACAATGTCCTGACGCAGATCATCATGGAAGAAGAACAGCGCGGCGAAAATATGCTGCCCGTCAACTTCCTGCGTCAGTTGATCTCCATGTATGGCGATTCGATGCAGTCGATGGTGCCGCAATATCTCGAAGCGTCGATGGACGCTTTCCGCAAGAACCAGTTGCAGTTTCAGGAAGCGATGCAGGGTGCGTTCGGCGGCGGCCCGCTGGCCGAAATCGCCAAGCGCAACATGCAGATGTTCGAGGCCGCGACCAGCGCCTTCAAGGGGGCAGGCGGGCTGATGCCCGGTGTTCCGGGCGTTCCGGGCACGACGCCCGCGGAAGCCGACAAGGATGACGAGATCGCCGAGTTGAAGGCGCAACTCGCCGCGCTCAACGCGAAGATCGACAAGCTGGGCTGATACCCCATGGCGAAGGCTGACCGGCTCGAACGGCTGGACGTAAGGCGGGCCGAGCTGGAAGCCGACTATGAAGCCGCGTTGATCGCAGCGCTTCAAACGGCCGCTGGCGGGGTTTGGGGCCTGTTCGACCATAAGCCTGACCGGCAGGCCCGCGCCAGAACTGCGCCTGTCATCGCGGCGCTGGTTGAACTTGCCGCCGACATCGACGCCCTGCGCGATCAGTTGGGGCTGGAGCCGTTTGCGCTGCACCAGTCCTTTCTTGCCGCCCGCGGCCCGGTGGCATCGGATGCGCCGGGCGAGCCAAAGCAAGCCCGCGCATGGCTTGAAAAACTGGGCGTCACCATCGGCTGAACATCAATGCGCGTCGGGGCTGGACGGGAATAGCGCGCATGGCCTATTGCGCGCCGATCCATTCCCTACAGCAGGCAAGCCATCTCTGTGAAACACGCCCTTTCCGTCACCCGCGAACAGGATTTCTCCGCCTGGTATCAGGCCGTCATTACCGAAGCGGACCTTGCCGAAGAAAGCGGCGTGCGCGGCTGCATGGTCATCCGGCCATGGGGCTATGGCATCTGGGAACGCATCCAGACGTTGCTCGACGCGCAGATCAAGGCGACGGGCCATGAGAACTGCTATTTTCCGCTGTTCATCCCCTTGAGCTATTTCGAAAAGGAGGCCGAGCATGTCGACGGCTTCGCCAAGGAAATGGCGGTCGTCACCCATCACCGGCTGATCCAGAAGGACGGCAAGCTGGTTCCCGATCCGCAAGCCAAGCTGGAGGAGCCGCTGGTCGTGCGCCCGACGTCGGAAACGGTGATCGGCGCGGCGTTCAGCCGTTGGGTCCAGTCCTGGCGTGACCTGCCTGTCTTGATCAACCAGTGGGCCAATGTCGTCCGCTGGGAAATGCGCACGCGCATGTTCCTGCGCACCACCGAATTTCTCTGGCAGGAAGGCCATACCGCCCACGCCACCGTCGAAGAGGCGATGGAAGAGACGATGAAGATGCTGGAAGTCTATCGCAGCTTTGCGGAGGACTGCGTCGCCATGCCCGTCGTGGCGGGCGAAAAGCCGGAGAATGAACGCTTCCCCGGCGCAGTCGCGACATATTCGATCGAAGCGATCATGCAGGACGGCAAGGCGTTGCAGGCCGGCACCTCGCACTTTCTGGGCACCACCTTCAGCCAGGCGCAGAATATCAAGTTCCAGAATGCCGAAGGGCAGCAGGAACTGGCGCAGACGACCAGCTGGGGCATGTCCACCCGGATGATCGGCGGGCTGATCATGGTCCATGGTGACGATGACGGACTGCGCGTGCCGCCGCGCGTTGCGCCCTATCAGGTGGTCGTGGTGCCGATGCTGCGCGACACGGACGAGGATGCCGCGATCGTCGATTATTGCGCCGATCTGGTCGGTCAGCTCAATGCGCTGGACGTGTTCCGCGAACCCGTGCGCGCGCTGCTCGACCGTCGTGCGGCCAAGGCGGCGACCAAGCGCTGGGGCTGGGTCAAGAAGGGCGCGCCCATCGTGATCGAAGTCGGCGGCCGCGACGTGGCGGGCGGTAATGTGTCGGTGATCCGGCGCGACCGGCTCTATCGCGCCGACGGCAAGCTCGACAGCCAGATTGTCGCCAAGGATGATTTCGTCGCCGGCGCCACCGCCATGCTGACCGAGATTCAGGCGTCCTTGTTCGCGGATGCCAAGTCCAGGCTGGATGACAGCATCGACAGGTCGATCAGCGACATTGAAGCGCTCAAGGCCTATTTCGCCGCCAGTGCCAAGCCCGGCTGGGCGCTGGTGCAATGGGCAAAGCCGACCGGCGAGGCGCTGGAGAAGGTGGTGCAGTGGCTCAAGGGCGAGAAGCTGACATTGCGCAATGTCCCCAATGATGCCGACCCCGCCGACGGGACATGCATATTCACCGGCGAGAAGGCGGTCGAACGCGTACTGGTCGGGCGGAGTTATTGAGCTTCGGCAGACAAAATACCTCCGTTCGCTTCGAGCGTAGTCGAGAAGCCGCCAGCGCTGTGCTATGTTTCTCGACTACGCTCGAAACGAACGGATGTGGTTTATGACGATTCAGATCGGAACATTGGGCAATCCATTATCGGCATTTCGTACTTCGGATAATGGCGTCGTTGTTTGGTGTGATCATTGCCGAAATTGGCATGCCCACGGTCGTGGTTCTCCGGCCTTTGGTATTGAAGATGGCCACCGATCAGCACATTGCCGAGACAAGTCGTCACCCGATTTCGGCAATGGCTACCATTTTTCAGTTCGCGGTGCACTGACGCTGCAAGCCATGGCTGAGCGCGGCGAATTTCTCCCAGTCGCGCTAATCCCCGGCAATGTATCATAAGACATATTTGCTCAGATCCGTGTCATGCGCGATGGCATTGAGCTGCTTTTCGACATAGGCGGCGTCGATCACCAGCGTTTCGCCGCGACGATCCTCCGCCTCGAAACTGACATCTTCCAGCAGCTTTTCCATCACGGTCTGAAGGCGGCGGGCGCCGATATTTTCGACCTCGCTATTCACTTCCGCGGCGATGCGCGCAACGGCGTGGATGCCTTCGGGCGTCAGGTCGATCGTCACCTCCTCGGTCGCCAACAGTGCGCGATATTGCGCCACCAGGCTCGCCTTGGTATCCGACAGGATCGCCACGAAATCCTCCTCGGTCAGCGCCTTGAGTTCGACGCGGATAGGCAGGCGGCCTTGAAGTTCGGGGAGCAGGTCGCTGGGCTTGGCAACATGGAAGGCGCCGGACGCGATGAACAGGATATGGTCGGTCTTGAGCGGACCATATTTGGTCGAAACGGTCGTCCCTTCGATCAGCGGGAGCAGGTCGCGCTGCACGCCCTCGCGACTGACCGAGCCGCCGCGCACGTCGCTGACTGCAATCTTGTCGATCTCGTCAAGGAACACGATGCCATTCTGTTCGGCGCTCGTGATGGCGACGCGGGCGACATCATCCTGATCCAGGCGCTTGTCCTGCTCCTCCTCGACCAGCTTGTCCCACGCATCGGCGACCCGCATCTTGCGGCGCTTCTTCTGCTGCTGGCCAAAGGCTTTGGACATCATGTCGGACAGGTTGATCATGCCGACCTGACCACCCATGCCGGGGATTTCCATCGGCATGGAAGGGCTGTCGGCGACTTCCACCTCAACCTCTACATCGTTCATCTGATGCTGTTCGATCTTCTGGCGGAAGGACAGGCGCGTAGCCTCGCTGGCTTCCTTGCCCGTCAGTGCGTCGAGCAGGCGGCCCATCGCGGCTTCCGACGCGGCTTCGCGCACGGCCTCACGACGCCGGTCCTTTTCCAGGCGCACCGCTTCCTCGACCAGATCGCGGACGATCTGTTCGACATCGCGGCCGACATAGCCGACTTCGGTGAATTTGGTGGCCTCCACCTTGACGAAGGGCGCATCCGCCAGTTTGGCAAGGCGACGGCTGATCTCCGTCTTGCCGCAGCCGGTCGGCCCGATCATCAGGATATTCTTGGGCGTTACCTCATCGCGCAGGTCGTCGGGCAGATGTTGCCGCCGCCAGCGGTTGCGCAGGGCAACAGCCACGGCGCGCTTGGCGTCATGCTGGCCGATGATATGCGCGTCGAGCGCGGCGACGATGGCTTTAGGGGTCAGATTGTCGTTCATTTCAGTCCTTTTCCCCGCCCTTCAGGGAGGGGTTAGGGGAGGGCATGTCGGGGACGGCTGATTACGCGCCATCCCCAAACTCCTCCCGCAAGCGGGAGGGGAGGTTAAGCGGCGCTGTCCAGCGTCTCCATTGTGAGCTGATCGTTGGTATAGACGCAAATGTCGGCCGCCACGGCCATGGCCTTGCGCGCCAGCGTTTCCGCATCTGCCTCGTAATCTACCAGCGCGCGGGCGGCGGCGAGGGCGAAGTTGCCGCCGGAGCCGATCGCGGCCACGCCATTCACGGGTTCCAGCACGTCGCCATTGCCGGTCAGGATCAGCGTCACATCCTTGTCCGCGACGATCATCATCGCTTCCAGATTGCGCAGATATTTGTCGGTGCGCCAATCCTTGGCCAGTTCGACCGCCGATCGCATCAATTGGCCATTATGGCGCTCCAGCTTCGCTCCCAGCCGCTCGAACAGCGTGAAGGCGTCGGCGGTCGCCCCGGCAAAGCCGCCAATGACGCTGCCGTCATGCAGTCGGCGAACCTTGCGGGCATTGGGTTTCATCACCGTCTGGCCCATCGAAACCTGACCGTCGCCAGCGACGACGACCTTCCCATTCTTCCGGACCGACATGATGGTGGTGCCATGCCAGACCGGCATGCTGCTGCTGTTATGGTCATTCATGAAGCGGCATATGGGACGCTGTGCTTTGTGGTGCAAGTCGCCTGAACAGCGACGACGAAGCGTGGCATTTTGGCGACAATATTCTTACAAACCGTTCAGGAACAAATGTCGATCAATTGACATTGTGCATCGCACCATCAATTATTGGCGTCCGCTTTCATGGGAGAACGCGCATGACTCTCAAGGCCAGAGCTCAGGAAAAGGTCGAGCGCGCGGGCATTTCCAACTATAGTTTCGATCACGACATTTTGGTCATGTGTGGCGTGCGCTACACGATCGAAGCATGCAACTGTGGCGAACCGGAATGTGATGGCGTCCGGCTGCGCAAAAACGCGACAGCCATCGGCCGCGTCCTGCAATAATATACTGTCGATCGGTCAGTGCATCACTTCTTTGCCGGCCCGACCAACAGATTCAATATCGCGTCCTACGCCCTGCACCGTGTTGCAGGCGGCCAACGTAGCCAGAATGGCCAGAAACAGCGCCTTACGCATTAATTCGTCACTCCATATTTGCGGCATAATCATTTTAAGCGCTTGGGCGATGCTGTGCAAAGGCGCAATTTGCGCGCGCCCATGCCGCCACGCTTGACAGGGCGCGCCAGCGATGCCAATGGCCGCCTCCTCCCGAAAGGGGGCGCGTAGCTCAGTGGTAGAGCACACCCTTCACACGGGTGGGGTCGTAGGTTCAATCCCTACCGCGCCCACCATGGCTTGGCTGCCATGGACGGGACAGATTATTTCCCTGCATTGATCTTTTCAGTCTCATGGGGCTAATCATTGCCCTTGATCCGGTGGCCTGCACGGTCGCCGACGTGAAAGGATGTCGATGCCGCCCTATCTGAAATCCGGCGCAGCGCTTGGCGTGCTGCTGATGCTGTCCGCAGCACCTGTCATCGCGCAGGAAAAGCTGACGCTCGAGAGAGTTTTTGCCAGCCCCGACCTGGCAGGACCGCAGCCGCGGGCGCTAAAATTGTCGCCGGACGGTACGCTCGTCACCCTGCTCAAACCGCGCGCCGACGAAAAGGAGCGGCTGGACCTGTGGGCGATCGACACGCGCACCGGCAAGCAGCGGATGCTGGTCGATTCGCGCAAGACCGGCAGCGGCGCGGCGCTATCCGAAGCGGAAAAGATGCAGCGCGAACGCGACCGCTCCGTCGCGGGGAGCACCGGAATCACCAGCTATGACTGGTCGCCGGATGGCAAGAGCATCCTGGTGCCGGTCGATGGCGATCTTTATCTTGCGGCGCTGGATGGCAAGGTGCAGCGGCTGACCGATACGCCCGACGGCGAATTGAATGGCGTTGTCAGCCCCAAGGGCGGTTTCGTGTCCTTCGTGCGCGGCGGCAACCTGTTCGTACAGCCGATCGGCGGTGCGGAACGGCAGGTAACGCAAGGGGCCAGCGATACGGTCAGCTGGGGCGTTGCCGAATTTGTCGCGCAGGAAGAAATGGACCGGCGCACCGGCTATTGGTGGTCGCCCGACGACAGCCTGATTGCGGTTGCGCGGGTCGATGAAAGCCCGGTCGGCATCGTCACCCGTACCGCTATTGGCGGGGAGGGCACGACAGTCTATCAGCAGCGTTATCCCGCCGCCGGGACGCCCAATGCGATCGTCGACCTCTATGTCATGAAGCCGGACGGGTCGGGCCAGGTGAAGGTCGATCTGGGATCGGATCGGGACATTTATCTGGCGCGGGTCGACTGGGCGAAGGATGGCCGCACGCTCTATGTCCAGCGCGAAGCGCGTGACCAGAAGCGGCTCGACCTGCTGGCAGTCGATCCGGCGACCGGCAAGGCCAAGGTCATTTTGAGCGAAACGGCCAAAAGCTGGATCAACCTGAGCGATAATTTCCATCCCCTGTCGGGTGGCGATTTCCTGTGGTGGTCCGAAAAGAGCGGCCATGGCCATCTCTACCGCGTCCATGACGGCAAATGGACGGCGCTGACCAGTGGTGACTGGGAGGTCAAGACGCTGGTGGCGGTCGACGAAAAAGCGGGGCTGGCCTATTTCACCGGCAATCGCGAAACACCGCTGGAACAGCAGCTTTACAGCGCCCCCATCACGCGACCGGCCGCCGCGCGCCAGATTACGGCCAGCGGCTGGTGGAATGACGCGGTGATGGACGCCGCCGCCAGCCGCGCCGTCATCACGCGCCAGAACAGCGATCAGCCCAAGCAGGTCTATCTGGCCGACAATAGCGGCAAGCAATTGCAGTGGCTGTCCGAAAATGCGCTGAAGGGCGACCATCCCTATGCGCCCTATCTGGCGAGCCATGTCAAAACCCGGTTCGGCACGATCAAGGCGGCGGACGGAACGACGCTCTATACCAACATCATGACCCCGCCGATCGAGCCGGGAAAGCGCTATCCGGTGTTCATGATCCATTATGGCGGGCCGGGTGGCGGGCGACAGGTGACGAACACATGGTCCGGCGCGCTGAACCAGTATCTGGTCGACCGCGGCTGGATCGTCTTTGCGGTCGACAATCGTGGCACGCCCGATCGCGGCAAGGCGTTCGAGGATCATCTCTATCGCGCGATGGGGACGGTCGAGGTGACGGATCAACTGGCCGGCGTGGATTGGCTAAAGGCCCAGCCGTTCGTCGATCCCAAGCGGATCGCGACCTATGGCTGGTCCTATGGCGGCTATATGTCGTTGAAGCTGCTGGAAAAGGCACCGGGCGTTTTCGCGGCGGCCGTCGCGGGTGCGCCAGTCACGAAGTGGGAGTTGTACGACACCCATTACACCGAACGCTATCTGGGGATGCCGCAGGACAAGCCCAGCGCCTATCCGGCATCAGGCGCGATCGACGAGGCGGTGAAGATCAGTGATCCTTTGATGCTGATCCACGGCATGTCGGACGACAATGTGGTGTTCGACAATGCCACTGCCTTGATGGCCAAGATGCAGGGAGCGGCGGTGCCGTTCGAGATGATGGCCTATCCCGGCCAGACCCACCGCGTCGGCGGGCCGGGGATCAGCGTGCATCTGTGGCGCACGATCGAGGATTTTCTGGCCCGGCGCGGGATAGCGCCCGACGCCGCCAAACCATAGGAGACAGGCGGCAAAGGGCGTTGCGGCATCGCGGCAACGTCCAGCGGGAAAAGCTGACCTTTCGCGCAACAAAGGGCTTGCCACTAGACAAATGACGCAACGCCGCTATGCCGCCCACTCCGCAATATCTGCATCGGAGTGGAGTGTTCAGTCATGGGTTACAGGGTCGTCGTCGTAGGTGCCACCGGGAATGTGGGCCGCGAAATGCTGACCATTCTCGCCGAGCGCGAGTTCCCGATTGACGAGATCGCCGCGGTCGCATCGTCGCGGTCGCAGGGTCTGGCCGTCGATTTCGGCGAAACCGGCAAGACGATCAAATGCCAGAATATCGAACATTTCGACTTTAGCGGCTGGGACATCGCCCTGTTCGCGGTAGGCAGCGGCCCGACCGCCGAATATGCGCCAAAGGCGGCGGCAGCCGGCTGCGTCGTGATCGACAATAGTTCGCTGTACCGCATGGACCCGGACGTGCCGCTGATCGTGCCCGAAGTGAACCCGGACGCGATCGACGGCTATATCAAGCGCAACATCATCGCCAACCCCAACTGCTCGACCGCGCAGATGGTGGTGGCCCTGAAGCCGCTGCATGACGCCGCGACCATCAAGCGCGTGGTCGTATCCACCTATCAGTCGGTGTCCGGCGCGGGCAAGGCAGGCATGGACGAACTGTTCGAGCAGTCGCGCAACATCTTCGTCGGTGATCCGGCGGAGCCCAAGAAGTTCACCAAGCAGATCGCCTTCAACGTCATCCCGCATATCGACGTTTTCCTGGACGATGGTTCGACCAAGGAAGAATGGAAGATGGTCGCGGAAACCAAGAAGATCCTCGATCCCAAGATCAAACTGACCGCCACCTGCGTGCGCGTGCCGGTGTTCGTGGGTCATTCCGAAGCGATCAACATCGAGTTCGAGAATGAAATTTCCGCCAAGGAAGCGCAGGACATATTGCGTGAAGCGCCCGGCATCATGCTGGTCGATAAGCGCGAGGATGGCGGCTATATCACCCCAATCGAATGTGTCGGCGACTTCGCGACCTTCATCAGCCGCGTGCGTGAGGATTCGACCGTGGACAATGGCCTGACGCTCTGGTGCGTCAGTGACAATCTGCGCAAGGGTGCGGCGCTGAACGCGGTGCAGATCGCCGAATTGCTGGGCCGCCGTCACCTCAAGAAGGGGTGACGGCCCCATGATCTCCGGCGCTGCCGCTCTCTGGAACGCTGTTCCTGTTGCGCAGCGCCGGATGATCCTCTCGCTGATCATGGCGATCGGCCTCGCCAACATCGCCCAGCCCTATTCTGAACTTGCGCCACTACAACATGGGCCAACCATTGCGCTGATCGCTGCCACGCCCTGGCTGCTTCGACGCTGGCCGTTGTCCAACGGCGCTGTTGCGTGCATCTTGCTCTTTCTCCTGCTCCATACACTCGGCGCGCGCTGGATTTATTCCTATATACCCTATGATGATTGGGCGCGGGCGTTGGCAGGGCACGATCTGTCATCCTTGTTCGGGACGTCCCGCAACGGCTATGACAGGTTGGTTCATTTTGCGTTCGGCATGCTGCTGACAATGCCTCTGGCGCAAAGCGCGCATCGCTTCGGTGGCTTGCGGCACGGATGGAGCCTGACCTTCGCCTTCGCCGCTATCGGTTTGGGCAGCGCGCTTTACGAGATATTCGAATGGCTGCTTACGGTGATCGCGGCTGGCGAGACGGCTGACTATTATAATGGCCAGCAAGGCGATGTCTGGGACGCGCAGAAAGATATGGCGGCGGCCCAACTGGGCAGTGCGCTGACGCTGATCGCGCTCTTGCGCCCCCGCGCCGGACGCCATATCGGCAAGCCGCCCACCGCTGGTAAGGATTACTCCATGACCGACCTGACCATCGAACGCCATGACATCAAGGGCTTTGATGGCCTGCCGATCGCCGTGCATGTGGCGGGGGAGGGCCGGGACCTGGTGCTGATCCATGGCTATTTTTCCAACGCCTTCACCAACTGGATTCGCTACGGTCATGCCGCGAAACTGGTTGAGGCGGGCTTCCGCCTGATCATGCCCGACCTGCGCGGCCATGGAGAGAGCGGGAAGCCACATGATATTGCCGCCTATCCGCCCGACGCCCTGACCGAAGACGGGCTGGCACTGGTCGAGCAACTGGGGCTGACCGACTATGATCTGGGTGGCTATTCGCTGGGTGCGCGCACGACCGTTCGGATGCTGGCGCGCGGAGCGACGCCGCGGCGGGTGATCCTGGCGGGGATGGGCCTGCGCGGGCTGGTCCAGACGCTCGACAATGGCGGCTATTACAGGAATGTCCTGACGAACCTTGGCACGTTCGAGCGCGGCACGTCGGAATGGATGACGGAAGCCTTCCTCAAGACCACCAAGGGCGATCCGGTGGCGATGCTCCATATCCTGAACACCTTTGTCGATACGCCGCGCGAGACAATCGCTGCCATTCAGCAGCCGACCGAAATCATCTGCGGCGCGGACGACCGCGATAATGGCGTGGCGCAGGAACTGGCGGATGTGCTGCCCGATGGGCGCTATGTCGAAATACCGGGCAATCACATGAACGCCGTCACCCGCAAGGAGATGGGGCAGGCAATGGCCGATTTCCTGACCGCTTGACTGTATCGTCCGGGCAAGTCACCTTCCCCTTCATAAGCCTATGAGGGGAACTCCCGTGAAAATCGCCATCTCGCTTGCCGCGCTTGCGGCCGCACTCACTGTATCGCCCGTCCTTGCCCAGCAGACGCCCGCACCGACGGCTGCCGAGGCCGAAGCTTTCCTTGCGAAGGCGGAAAAGGCAATGTTCGAACATTCGCTGATCTCCAACCGTGCCGACTGGGTCAATTCCACCTATCTGAATGACGACAGCGACGCCGTGGCCGCCTATTTCGGCGCCATCCGCACGTCCATGAATGTCGATTATGCGCTTGAGGCGGCGAAATATGCCACCGCGCCTGGCCTGTCAGCCGAAACGAAGCGCCGCCTGGACCTGCTGCGCACCGCGCTGACCCTGCCTGCGCCGACCACGCCGGGCGCGGCGCAGGAACTCAATGATCTCGCGACGCGGCTCCAGTCCACCTATGGCAAGGGGAAAGGAACGCTCAAGGGCCAGCCGATCAATGGCAGTGACATTGAGGAGCAGATGGGGAACAACCGCAACCCCGAAGAACTGAAGGAAATGTGGGTCAGTTGGCACGACAATGTTGGCGCGCCAATGCGGGACGATTACGCCAAGCTGGTCGATATCGCCAATGCCGGCGCCAGGGAATTGGGCTTTGCCGATACCGGGGCGATGTGGCGGTCCAAATATGACATGCCCGCCCATGATTTCGCCAAGCTGACCGACAAGATCTGGGCGGAGGTCAAGCCGCTCTATGACCAGCTGCATTGCTATACCCGCACCAAGCTCAACGAGAAATATGGCGATGCGGTGCAGCCGGCGACGGGACCGATCCGCGCCGACCTGCTGGGCAATATGTGGGCGCAATCCTGGGGCAATATCTATGATGTCGTCGCGCCCAAGGGCGCAGGCGACCTGGGCTATGACGTCGGGGAGCTGTTGAATGCCAAGGGTTATGTCGAAACCCGCCCCGGTCAGGTCGATACCCCCGACACGCCGGAAAAGCAGCAGCGCGGTTATTGGGAAAAGCAGATGTTCAAAATCGGCGAGGGCTTTTATTCCTCGCTGGGCTTTGCGCCGCTGCCGGAGACGTTCTGGGAACGCACCCAGTTCATCAAGCCGCTGGACCGCGAAGTCGTCTGCCATGCATCCGCATGGGATATCGACAACAAGGACGACATACGCGTCAAGATGTGCACGAAGGTCAACAGCGACGACTTCGTGACCATCCATCATGAGCTGGGCCATAATTATTACCAGCGCGCCTATCAGAATCAGAAGCCGCTTTATCTGGATGGGGCGAATGACGGCTTCCATGAAGCGATCGGCGATTTCGTCGCTTTGTCGATCACGCCCGACTATCTGGTGAAGATCGGCCTGCTGGACGCGGGCAAGGTGCCCGGACCGGACAAGGATATTGGCCTGTTGCTGCGTCAGGCGATGGACAAGGTTGCGTTTCTGCCCTTTGGCCTGCTGGTCGACAAATGGCGCTGGGGCGTATTCAGCGGCGCGATACCGCAGAGCCAGTATGAAAAGGGCTGGACCGACCTGCGCCGCCAATATCAGGGTATCGTCCCGCCGGTGACCCGCGATGAAACCAAGTTTGACGCGGGGGCGAAATTCCATATTCCGGGGAATACCCCCTATACCCGCTATTTCCTGGCAGGGATTTTGCAGCAGCAATTTTACGAAGCGGCCTGCAAACAGGCGGGCTGGAAGGGGCCGCTCCATCGCTGTTCCTTCTACGGAAACAAGGCTGTCGGCGCCAAGCTGAACGCGATGCTGGAAATGGGTGCCTCCAAGCCATGGCCCGATGCATTGCAGGCTTTCACTGGAACGCGCGAGATTTCGGGCAAGGCGATGACCGCTTATTTCGCACCGTTGCAAAAATGGCTCGTCCAGCAGAACAAAGGCAAGTCTTGCGGCTGGTAATCGCCAAGTAAAGCCAGTAAAGGCCAGGCCCGTGGACCCGGCGATCATCATCATTGCTTTGCTCTTCTTCACCAGCGTCATCA
The DNA here is from genome assembly GCF_015752145.1 of Sphingobium sp. JAI105. Lineage (NCBI taxonomy): Bacteria > Pseudomonadati > Pseudomonadota > Alphaproteobacteria > Sphingomonadales > Sphingobiaceae > Sphingobium > Sphingobium sp. JAI105. Next base: position 601,640 of record NZ_JADOUC010000001.1, read on the forward strand.
TGGCGCTGGCGATGGGGGTGGCGTGGTTACATTTTGGACGCCAGGTCCATGTGTTGAGCTGGACGCTGTCCTACAGCGCCGCAATGGTCCAGTGGATCGCCAATGCGGCGGGCATTATGTTGAAAAGCGCCCCGCTGATGGCGCTGGCGGCATGCTGCATCGTCGTCAGCGGTACGCTGGTGGTGGCGGGCGTGCGCCAGCGGTCGGGACAGCCTGTACCCTGGCGATTGATGCTGGGCGCGGGATCAGTCGTGGCGGTCGGGGGCATCTATGCGGCGATGATCCATGATCGCGCGCTTCAGGGCATGATCGTGCCGGGCTATGTCGGCATATTGATGCTGTGTTCGGCTGCCTCTCTCTGGCCCCGCGACCGACGGTTCAATGCACCGGAAATCGCCTTTTTCACCATGTTCCTGTTGTTCGCGCTGTTTCAGACGGCGCTGGCCGTCAGCGCCGCCGCCAATCTGGGCCAGGCGCCAGGCGCGGGCTTGGTCACCTATCGCGCGATATTGGGCCTTGGCCTGCCGTCCATCTATGTTGGCACGGGCGTGGCCGCCGTCATGGTGGTCGCAGGCGATCTGGCGCACCAGTTGCGGCGGCAGATGCGGCATGATCCGCTGACGGACGTGCTCAACCGGCGCGGGTTGGATGAGGCCGCCGTGCGCGCCATCGCCAATGCCAGGCGTTATGGCCGCCCGTTGGCGCTGGTCGTGTGTGATCTTGACGGGTTCAAGGCTTTGAATGACGGGCATGGCCATATCGCCGGGGACGCTGCCCTGCGCGGTTTTGCCCAGTTGCTGGGCAGCGCCGTCCGCCGCGGCGATATTGTCGCGCGGATGGGCGGCGATGAATTCGGGCTGCTGCTGGTGGAGACGGACGCCGCCGCCGCCGCCGACGTCATGGAGCGGGTGCGTGCGGAAATTGGCTGCCTGATCCTGCCCAACGCCCCGCACGCCCGGTTGCACGCCAGCTTTGGCGTTGCGCAATTGCAGGCGGGCGACCAGCAACTGGACGACATGGTCGCTCGTGCTGACGCCGCCCTTTACGACGCCAAGCGTGACGGCAAGGACCGTGTCGCCATCTGGCGCGCGGCTGCCTGATCAACGCCTCATCTGAATGGCGGCTCGTTGAAGGCGCGCAGCTTGCGGCTGTGCAGCTTTGCGCCCCCTTCTCGCAGCAGTTCGCAGGTCATTAGCCCGACGCGCAAATGGCTGGCGATCGCTTCCTCATAGAAGCGATTGGCCTGGCCCGGCAGTTTGAGTTCGCCATGGATCGGCTTGTCGGAAACGCATAGCAACGTGCCATAGGGCACCCTGAAGCGGTAGCCCTGGGCCGCGATGGTGGCGGATTCCATGTCGATGCCGACCGCGCGCGACAGGCTGAAGCGCAGGGCGGAACTGGAATAGCGCAGTTCCCAGTTGCGATCATCGGTCGTGACGACCGTGCCGGTGCGCAGGCGGCGCTTGAAATCTTCCGGGTCGCGCCCCCCAAGCACGGCTTCTGCCGCCTGGGCCATCGCCACCTGCACCTCCGCAATGGCCGGGATCGGAATTTCCGGCGGCAGCATGGCGTCCAGCACCTTGTCATCGCGCAGATAGGCGTGGGCCAGCACATAGTCGCCGATCCGCTGGCTGGGGCGCAGCCCGCCGCAATGGCCGATCATCAGCCAGGCTTCCGGGCGCAGCACGGCCAGATGATCGCAGATCGTCTTTGCGTTGGACGGACCGACACCGATATTGACGAGCGTGATGCCGCTGCCGTCTGGCGCGATCAGGTGATAGGCCGGCATCTGATGCTTGCGCCAGGCGCTGTCGGCGATCATCTGCGCCGGATCGGCGGTTTCGGGGGTGACATAGACGCCACCAGCCCCCGACAAAGCGGTAAAGCGGTTGCCGTCCCGCTGCAATTCGGCGCAGGCCCAACTGACGAATTCATCGACATAGCGATGATAGTTGGTGAACAGGATGTAGCGCTGCATATGTTCGGCGGGCGTGCCGGTATAATGTTTCAGACGCGCCAGCGAAAAGTCGGTGCGCAGACCATCGAACAGCGCCAGCGGCCGATCACCGTCCGCATCCGGCATGAACAGGCCATCGGCAATCTCGTCGCCAATCTCGGCCAGTTCGGTCGTGGGGAAATAGCGCGCCAGTTCGGTAGGGGGCGTGCCGTCGAGCGCCCCCATGTCCAGCCCGTCCAGAACATAGGGAAAGGGGATTTGCTGGTGACTGAGGCCGGTTTCGACCTCCACCCCATAGTCGCGGACGAGCAGGTCGATCTGTTCAGCCAGATAATCGGCGAACATCGCGGGACGGGTAATGGTGGTGACATAGCGGCCCGGTTTGGACAGGCGGGCGAAGGACCGGCCGGGCGGCGGCGCGTCGCTGTCACCATGATAGGTGATGCGCAATTCGGGATAGCAGAAACGCTGGTCGTGCCGCGCTTGCGGCGGAGGGACGCTGCCGTCGCGACCGTAAGCGCGCATGGCGTCGCGCAATGTTTCGATGGACGTCTGATAGAGGCGGTCAAGTTGCGCGACCGTTGCGCTGCCGATGCTTTGTGTCATCGCCCCTTGCTAACGCAGTTGCATGACGGAAGGAAGTCGGCGCGCGATCGAAAATGCGCGCCGACTTCTGGAATTAAAGCTGGCCCAGCATATGGTCGGCCGATGACAGTTTGAAATCGCCGGGGGCTTCGACATTGAGTTCGGCCACGACGCCGTCCTTCACGATCATGGAGAAGCGCTGGCCGCGCTGGCCAAGGCCGAATTTGCTGCCATCCATGGTCAGGCCAACGGCCTTGGCGAAATCGCCATTGCCATCGGCGAGCATCGTCACCTTGCCATCGGCACCGGCAGACTTGCCCCAAGCGCCCATCACGAAAGCGTCGTTGACGGCGGTGCAGGCGATTTCATCGACGCCCTTTTCCTTCAGCGCACCGGCCTTGTCGATGAAGCCGGGCAGATGCTTGGCAGAGCAGGTGGGCGTAAAAGCGCCGGGAACGGAAAAGACCGCGACCGTGCGGCCCGCGAAATATTCGTCCGACGTCACGGGCTCCGGGCCATCCTCGGTCATTTTCGTGAATGTCGTGCTGGGAAGGCGGTCGCCCTTGGCAATGGTCATGGTCATTCTCCTGAAACTGACGAGGGCGCAGGTCGTTGCTGCCGGGCGGACTGTCAAGGGCGGGGACGGAATATGCCGCGAGATCCTTGGCATCATCCCATGTTGGTCTATATTCCGGTGATGGACCAGACCAGTTTCTTTGGCGGGCATTTCCTGCTCGCATTGCCCGGCATGGCTGATGCGCGGTTCGATCATAGCGTGGTTGCGCTGTGCGTTCATGACGCCGAAGGGGCAATGGGCATAGCGGTAGGGGAGGAAATGGAAGGCGTCAGCCTGCATGGCCTGCTCGACAGTTTCGACATTGACGGCAGCGCGATCCCCGACAGGCCCGTCCTGCGCGGCGGTCCGGTCGAACCGCGGCGCGGCTTTGTCCTCCATTCGCTCGACTGGTCGGGGCAGGACATGGTGCAGGTCGGCACGCAATGGGGCTTGTCCGGATCGCTCGACATATTGAAGGCGATTGCGCAGGGACGCGGGCCGAGCCGGTATCTCGTCGCGCTTGGCTATGCCGGGTGGGGCGCCGGACAATTGGAACGCGAGATGACGAGCGACAGCTGGTTTCTGGCACCGGGCAATGCCGACCTGTTGTTCGACGTGCCCACCCATCGCAAATGGGCCGCTTCCTATGCCGCAGCCGGTGTCGATTCGTCGCATCTGGTGCGCGGGGCCGGTTCGGCCTGACGCAGGTTTCGGTCGACCGGCAGGGTCATCACATAAAGAAATCTTTATATCGAGTTGCCACGGGCGGCGGCGGTTGGTAAAGCGCTTGCCATCGCCGCCGCCCGGACCTTTTTCCAGCGGTACAGGCATCATTTCAAGTTTACGGAGACACGATCGTGGCCACCGCTTCCGCCACCCAGGCGCAGGATTATGTGATCGCCGATATCGCCCTGGCCGATTTTGGCCGCAAGGAAATGGATATCGCCGAAACCGAAATGCCGGGCCTGATGGCCCTGCGCGCGGAATTCGGCCCGTCGCAGCCGTTGAAGGGCGCGCGCATCACCGGATCGCTGCACATGACGATCCAGACCGCCGTGCTGATCGAAACGCTGACCGCGCTGGGCGCTCAGGTTCGCTGGGCGACCTGCAACATCTATTCGACGCAGGACCATGCCGCCGCCGCGATCGCCGCGTCGGGCGTGCCGGTATTCGCCATCAAGGGCGAAACGCTCCAGGAATATTGGGACTATGTCGAACGCATTTTCGACTGGCACACCGATCCGTCAGGCGTTGCCAACATGATCCTGGACGATGGCGGCGACGCCACCATGTTCGCGCTGTGGGGCGCGCGGGTCGAAGCGGGCGAGGAACTGTTCACCCCGTCGAACGAGGAAGAGGAAATCTTCTGCGCGGTGCTGAAGCGCGTGCTGAAGGAACGCCCCGGTTTCCTGACCAAGACCGTTCAGTCGATCAAGGGCGTGTCGGAAGAAACCACCACCGGCGTCCATCGCCTCTATGAACTGGCCAAGAAGGGCAAGCTGCCTTTCCCCGCGATCAACGTGAACGACAGTGTTACCAAGTCGAAGTTCGACAATCTTTACGGCTGCAAGGAATCGCTGGTCGACGCGATCCGTCGCGGCACCGACGTCATGCTGGCCGGCAAGGTCGCCTGCGTCGCCGGCTTCGGCGATGTCGGCAAGGGTTCGGCTGCCTCGCTCCGCAATGGTGGCGCGCGCGTGCTCGTGACCGAAGTCGATCCGATCTGCGCACTGCAGGCGGCGATGGAAGGCTATGAAGTCGTGACGATGGAAGAGGCCGCCCCGCGCGCCGACATTTTCGTCACCGCGACTGGTAATGAAGGCGTGCTGACCGTCGATCACATGCGCGCGATGAAGAATATGGCGATCGTGTCCAACATCGGCCATTTCGACAGCGAGATCGAGATTGCGGGCCTGAACAACATGAAATGGACCGAGATCAAGCCGCAGGTGGACGAAGTCGAATTCCCCGACGGCAAGAAGATCATCGTCCTGTCGAAGGGGCGCCTGGTCAATCTGGGCAATGCCACCGGCCACCCCAGCTTCGTGATGTCGGCCAGCTTCACCAACCAGACGCTGGCGCAGATCGAACTGTGGACCAAGAGCGATCAGTATCGCAACGAAGTCTATGTCCTGCCCAAGCATCTGGACGAAAAGGTCGCCGAACTGCATCTGGAAAAGCTGGGCGTGAAGCTCACCAAGCTGAGCCAGCGTCAGGCCGATTATATCGGCGTGCCGGTCGAAGGGCCGTTCAAGCCCGACCACTACCGCTACTGATCAGCGACCATCCTCCCCTTTAAGGGGAGGTGCCGGGCCGCAGGCCAGACGGAGGGGTGTCCTGCTTTCGATAGGGCGACACCCCTCCATCAGCACGTCGTGCTGCCACCTCCCCTGCAAGGGGGAGGATTTGTTTTGGTCTGCTTTTACGCGCTGGCCTCAATTCTTTGCATCGCCTTCTTCCCGCTGCGCCCGACTTGCGTTAGTCCGGGCATGATTATGAACAGCGACAGGCAGTTTCGGCGGAAATGGGAGCAGAGGGCGCAATGACGCTGACCCCCATGGCCGCCATCATATTGGGCATCGTGCTGGCCCTGTGGCTGGGCGCCGCCGTGTGGGCGCTGGCCAGCGGACAGCGGATGCGCCGCGAGGGGATGCAGGCGCAGGGCAAGCTCGATCGCCTTGCCATGCTGCTCGCTTCCGCACCGGCCGCCCCGGTGGTCATTCATCCCGATGGCAAGCTGGAAGCGGCTGATCGTCTCGCCAAATGGCTGGGCAAGCCCCGTGTCCCGACCTTTGCATCTGAACTGATCGCTGCCGACGGGGGATTGGAACCCGACGATGCCGCAGCACTGGCTCGCGAAATCGCGTCTGCGCAAAAGGCGGGCAAGAGCTTTGCCCTGCCGGTGCGCGGTGTCGGGTCGTCACGGCTGCTGCTGGTCCGCGGCGCGCCTGCATCGCCCGGCCTGGCGTCCAACGGCGGCGTCGTGCTGTGGATATTCGACGCGACCGACAGCCAGTCCGAAATCCAGGCGCTTAAAGGCCAGGTCGACCAGTTGCGCGATGCGCTGGAAGCGCTGGCGGGACTGGTCGAGGCTGCACCCTTCCCGATGTGGCACCGCACCCCGGACCTGCGCCTGAGCCTGGTCAACAGCGCCTATGTCCGCGCGGTCGATGGTGCCGACGCCCGCGAAGTGATTGGCAGCGGCGTCGAACTGGTCGAAGCGGTGGGCGGCCTGACGCCACAAGCGGCCGCCGCCGACGCATTGGCGCGCGGTGAGCCAATCGAACGCATGGTCCCCGCGACGATCGACGGCGAGCGGCGCACCATGCGCGTGGTTGACGTGCCGCTGGGCGAGGCGGGCGTCGCGGGCTATGCCGTCGACCAGCATCAACTGGAACAGGCACGGGTCGAACATCGTCGCCTGGAAGCAGCGCAGCGCGACTTGCTTGATCGCCTGTCCGCTGGCGTCGCCAGATTTGGCCCGGACCGGGCGCTACGCTTCTGGAACCAGCCCTTCATCAGCCTGTTCGGCCTGCATCAGGACCAACTGGCCGATGCCCCCCTGTTCGAACGGGTGCTGGACCAGATGCGCGACGCTCGCCGCCTGCCGGAACATCGCGACTTTCCGGCATGGCGCGGCGAACGGCGCGACTGGTTCCTGTCCCCCGATCCGGTCGAGGAAAACTGGCTGTTGCAGGATGGCACCCATTTGCGTGTCTATGCCCAGCCTCTTCCCGATGGCGGCCTGCTGCTGATCTTCGAGGACCGGACCGAGCAGGTGCAGCTTTCGAGCGCGCGCGATACGCTGCTGCGCGTACGGACGGCGACGTTCGACAATCTGTTCGAATCGATTGGCGTGTTTTCGTCCGATGGTCGCCTTCAGATGTGGAACAGCCGGTTCCGCACGGTGTGGGGCGCAGATGAGGAAATGCTGGCGACCCATCCGCGCATAGATGACCTGATGCGCGCGGTGCAGGAACGGCTGGCCAAGCCGCAACAGTCCAATCTGGTGCGCGAACTTGTCCGCGCGGCGACGGTCGAACGCAAGCAGCGGATCGGCCATGTCGGCTTTGCTGACGGGCGGACCTTCGAATTTGCCGCCATCCCGTTGCCAGACGGCAATGCGCTTTTCACCATGCTGGACGTGACCGACAGCCGCCGCGTCGAACAGGTGCTGCGCGACCGCAATGTGGCGCTGGAACAAGCCGATGAAGTCAAGACCGCCTTCGTCACCAATATGAGCTACGAACTGCGTACGCCGCTGACCACCATTGCTGGCTTTGCCGAGATGATGAGCGCGGGCTATGCCGGGGAACTCAGCGCATCGGCCAAGGACTATGTCGACGGCATACTGCAAAGCACAGGCCGCCTGTCCATGCTGATCGACAATGTGCTGGACCTGACGCAGGGCGAGGCGGGGACGTTGCCGATCGATCGTGCGCCCGTCGATCTGGCGGCGGTTGCCCGTGCGAGCGCCGATCGTGTCCGCGCCGACGCCAACGCCAAGGGGATAGACCTGGCCGTAACCATCGACCCCAGCCTGGGTCAGGTGGAGGGGGACGCACGCCGGATCGGGCAGGCGATCGATCATCTGCTCGAAAATGCCATATGCTATGGCGGCAGGAGCGCGCGCGTACTGCTGCATGGCGATGGTGGTGCTGATCGTGCCCGGATCGTCATTTCCGACAATGGGCCCGGCATTCCGGCGGTACAGCAGAAATTGCTGTTCGATCCGGCAGCCCGCGCCCGACAGGCACGTAGCGGGGGCAAGGCCGGGATCGGCTTGCCGCTCGCCCGTCAGTTGGCGCAGGCCCATGGCGGGACGCTGGAACTGGTGTCGCAGCCGGGTCAGGGGACGATGGTGGTGATCGAGTTGCCCCGTGGCTGACGTGGCGCTCTATCTGGCCGATGAAGCTGCGATGCTGGACCTTGGCCATCGCATCGCCACCCATGTGCGAATCGGCGATGTCATTGCGCTTGAAGGTGGGCTTGGGGCAGGCAAGACGACGCTGGCGCGCGGTATATTGGAAGCGTTGGGGCTGGCGGGCGAAGCGCCCAGTCCCAGCTTTGCGATCGTGCAGCCCTATGACGTGCCGGAAGTGCGATTGCCGGTCGCCCATGTCGACCTCTATCGGCTCGACACGCCGGAGGATACGGAGGAACTTGCGCTGGGCGACTATCTGATGGACAGTCTGCTGATCGTTGAATGGCCTGACCGGCTGGGTACGCGGCTATGGCCGCATGCGCTGCGTTTGAGCATTGCGATTGAAGGGGATGGCGCTCGGCGCTTGACAGCGGACGTGCCCGACGCTTGGACGGAGCGATGGTCACAGATATGATCCCCCCGGCCGCCGCGCCCGCTTTCCTTGGCCAAGCCGGATGGGGCGACGCCGCCATCGTGCCGCTGGCAGGCGATGCATCCTTCCGCCGCTATTTCCGCGTCGTCGACGGCGGACGCCGCGCGGTGCTGATGGATGCGCCACCGCCGCATGAAGACCCGCGCCCGTTCATCGCCATCGCTGAACATCTGCTGGCGGACGGCTTTGCCGCGCCACGAATATTGGCCCGCGATCTGGAAGAGGGGCTAGTGCTGATCGAGGACTTCGGCGATCTGCGGGTCAAGGAACATCTGGACGATCAGCCGGACGCGGAGCTTGCGGTCTATGGCCGCGCGATCGATTTGCTGGCGGACCTCCACCGTTTGCCCGCGGCGCCGGTGCCACCCTATGACCGCGCGGTCTATCAGCGCGAAGTCGATTTGCTGACGCAATGGTATTGCCCGGCGATCGGCCTGACGGTCGATCAGGACGCCTATGTCGCGGCATGGGATGCGGTGCTGCCGATCGTCGAACAGTCCGCCAGCCCGACCGTCACGGTGCTGCGCGATTATCATGCAGAAAATATCATGCTGATCGACCGGGCGACGTCGCACGGCCTGGGCCTGCTCGATTTTCAGGACGCGCTTGCCGGGCATCCCGCCTATGATCTGGTGTCGCTGTTGCAGGATGCGCGGCGCGATGTGCCGCCGCAGGTCGAGGCAGCGATGCTGGCGCGCTACAAGGCGATCGCCGCGCCGCCCGCCGATTTCGACGCTGCCTATGCGGTGCTGGGCGCGCAGCGGAACGCCAAGATAATCGGCATCTTCACCCGCCTTTGGCAGCGCGACGGCAAGCCGCGTTATCTCAGCTTCCTGCCGCGCATGTGGGATTTGCTGGAGCGCGATCTGGCGCACCCGGTGCTGGAACCGGTGGCGCAATGGTTCGCCGCCAACATACCGGCCGATCAACGCCATAGGGCGCTGGTGGAGTTCGCCCCGGCATGATCGACACAGCGATGTTGATGGCGGCGGGGCTTGGCAAGCGGATGCGTCCACTCACCGCCACTCGGCCAAAGCCGCTGGTCAAGGTGGCGGGCAAGCCGCTGATGGACCATGCGCTCGACCGGCTGGAGGCTGGCGGCATCCGCAAGGTGATCGTCAATGTCCATTATCTCGCCGACACGGTCGAGGCGCATTTGCGCACGCGCAAGGGCGGCATGGCGTTTGCCGTCTCCGATGAGCGCGCCAAATTGCTCGAAACCGGCGGCGGCCTGATCCATGCCGCGCCGCTGCTGGGCGACAAGCCCTTTTTCTGCGCCAATAGCGACAATCTGTGGATCGACGGGCCACAGGAAACGCTGGGAATGATGCAGCGCATCTGGAACCCGGAGAGGATGGATGCGCTGCTGCTGCTGGTGCCGCTCGCGCGCGCGCACTGCCATACTGGCCAGGGCGATTTTCATATGGATGCCAGCGGTCGGCTGACACGACGCAAGACGGCCCATGTCGCGCCATTCGTCTTTACCGGCGTACAGATCATGTCGCCCGCGCTGCTGCGCGATCCGCCCGGTGACGTATTTTCGACCAATATTTTCTGGGATCGGGCGATCGAGGCGGGACGGCTCTATGGCGTTTCGCATCAGGGCCTGTGGTTCGATGTCGGTACGCCCAAAGCCATTCCTGTCGTGGAATCCATGATCACCCATGGGTGATCGCACTCGCCCCGCGCTATTTTCCATCCCGGCGCATCGCGCCTTTTCCGATGCGCTGGTTGCGGGCCTGTTGGCGCGCCATGGCGGCGATCCGATGGCGTTGGCGCAAGGCATGATCCTGCTGCCCAGCAATCGCGCGGTCCGCGCGGTCAGCGATGCGTTCGTGCGCGCGTCGGGCGGGGGGCTGTTGCTGCCCCGTCTGGCGGCCGTCGGTGACCAGGATATTGGCGAACAGGTCGGCAGCGCGCTCGATCCGTTGGGGGAGGGGGACGCGCTGCCCCCGGCGATTGCGCCGATGCGCCGCCAGATGATCCTGGCGCGGATGGTGCAGCAGGTGAAGGGCGATATTGACGCCGGGCAGGCGCTGCAACTGGGGCAGGCGCTGGGCGCGGTGCTGGATCAGATGCAGGTGGAGCGGGTGCCAGTCACGGCGCTGCGCGACATCAGCCTGTCCGACGAATTGTCGCGACACTGGCAAACGTCGCTCCATCTGTTCGAGATCGTGATCGCCCGCTGGCCCGATGAACTGGCGCGGCTGGGCTGCATGGACCTGACCGAGCGGCGCAACCTGCTGTTCGACCGGCTGGCGGCGCGCTGGCGGGATCATCCGCCGTCGGGCTTTGTCGTGGCGGCGGGCATTGCGTCGACGGCTCCGGCGGTTGCGGGGTTGTTGCGCCGGATAGGCGAAATGCCGGGCGGCATGGTCGTGTTCGCCGGGCTGGACCAGCATATGGACGACGAAGCGTGGCAGGCGATCGGCCCGTTCGATCCCGATCCCGTCACCGGCCTGGCCCCCGCCGGGCATGAAAGCCATCCGCAATATGCGCTGAAACGGCTGCTCCACGCCATGAGCGCGACCCGTGACGATGTGGCGCAATGGCGCTGGGGCAGCGAGCATGATGCGCGCGCGGTGCGCGGGCGCAATATCTCCAACGCGATGCTGCCGCCCCGGCTCACCAGTCGCTGGCGTGACCTGAAGACCGCAGACCGTTCGCTGGCGGGGGTCGCTGCGCTGGAAGTGGCGACGCCGGGCGAGGAAGCGCAGGCCATCGCCATCGCCCTGCGCGAGGCGCTGGAGACGGAGAAGCGCACCGCCGCGCTGGTGACGCCCGACCGGCAACTGGCGACGCGCGTATCTGCGCATCTCAAGCGCTGGGGCATAGAGGCGGACGATTCGGCGGGTTTGCCGCTTTCACGCTTGCCGCCCGGCACCTTGCTGATCGCGATAGCGCAGGCGGTGGCGGAACGGTTCGCGCCGGTCCCGCTGCTGACATTGCTTAAACATCCGCTGGTCCTGCGGGGCGAAGGGCGGCTGGCATGGCTGGAGGGTGTGCGCGCGCTCGACCTGCTGTTACGCGGGCCAAGGCCGCAGGCGGGACTGGCGGGGATCGACCTGCTGCTGATGCCGCGCGATGATGATCGCCAGCGGACCATACGCGGACAGGTGCGCGACTGGTGGCCCGCCGCGCGCGCCTTGCTGGAACCGCTGGAACGGGCCTTTGCCGTCGCAACCGATCTTGCCACGCAATTGGCGGCGATCCGCGAGCAGGCGGGCGCGCTGACGGGGGACGCCGTCTGGGCGGGGCATCAGGGGCATGCCGCCGCCGATCTGTTCGCCGAGATGGAGGGTGCCGCCGATGAAGGCCCGCGCCAGGCGGACATGCGCGCGCTGCCGATGCTGCTCGATCATGTGCTGGGCGGCGTGTCGGTGCGTCCGCCGCAGGGTGGCCACCCGCGCATTGCGATATTGGGGCTGATCGAGGCGCAACTGGTACAGGCGGACCTGATGATATTGGGCGGCCTGAACGAAGGCACATGGCCCGGCCTGCCCGCGCCCGATCCGTGGCTGGCGCCGCGTATCCGGCGGGAACTGGGCTTGCCGGGGGTGGAGACGCGCATTGGCCTGGCGGCGCATGATTTCGCCAGCGCGCTGGGCGCCCCCCATGTTCTGATCACGCGCGCGAAACGCGGGAGTGGTGGCCCGGCGGTGGCGTCGCGGCTCTGGTTGCGGCTGAAGGCTATGGCCGGGCCGCAATGGAAAGTGGCAGATAGCTATGCCGTGCTGGCGCGCGCCCTCGACACGCCCGCTATGCATAACCCCGTCGGCCGCCCCGCACCCGCGCCGCCTGCATCGGTTCGCCCAACCGTCATCCCCGTCACCGATGTGGACCGGCTGAAGGCCGATCCTTTCGCATTCTACGCCCGGCGCATACTGCGGCTGGCACGGCTTGATCCGGTCGATGCCGATGCCGGACCGGCCTGGCGCGGGACGGCGGTGCATGACATTCTGCAGCAGTGGGCGGAGGCCGGGATACTGGACCCCGCCGATCTGGAAGCGCGCGCCCGCGCCATGTTCGACCGGCCAGAGGTCCATCCGCTGCTGCGCGCGCTGTGGCAGCCGCGCCTGATCGAAGCGATCCGCTGGATCGCGGCGGAAGTGGTGCGCGACAAGGCGGAAGGACGCATCATCCTTGCCGTCGAAAAGGAAGGGCGCGCAGGCATTGCCGAGGTGACGTTGATGGGCAAGGCGGACAGGATCGACCGCCTGCCCGACGGCACGCTGGGCATTATCGACTACAAGACCGGCAAGCCGCCCAGCGCAGCGCAGGTAAAGGCGGGCTTTGCGCTGCAATTGGGGCTGCTGGGCGTGATCGCGGAAAATGGCGGGTTTGACGGCATTACGGGGAAGAGGACCGCCGGCGGCTTTGAATATTGGTCGCTCGCCAAGAAGGGCGATCAGTTCGGCTATCGCGAAAGCCCGGTCGATCCGATGGGCGCGCGCAACAAGATCGTCACGGACCAGTTCACCGCCACCGTCCATCAACAGTTTGAAGAACTGGCGCAGGCCTTCCTGCTGGGAACGGCGCCCTTCCGTGCGGAAATCAACCCGGAAGTCGCCAATTATGGCGATTATGACCAGCTGATGCGGCTGGAGGAATGGTATGGCCGCGACGATGGCTAAGGCGCTGCAACCCTTGCAGGGCAACCAGGCCCGCGCCGCCGCACCGGACGCGCATGTCTGGCTGTCGGCGTCGGCAGGGACCGGCAAGACCCATGTGCTCACCGCACGCGTGTTCCGCCTGCTGCTGCAAGGGGTGCGGCCGGAAAATATATTGTGCCTGACCTTTACCAAGGCTGGCGCGGCAGAAATGGCCGATCGCATCCATGACCGGCTCGCCGCCTGGGTGCAGATGGACGACAAGAGGCTGTTTGCCGATCTGGAGGCGCTGGGGGAGGAGTCCGGGCCGGATGCGCGCGATTTCGCGCGGCGGTTGTTTGCCGAAGTGCTGGAGTCGACCGGCGGCGGGCTGCGTATCCAGACGATCCATGGCTTTTGCCAGCAATTGCTGACCGCGTTTCCGCTGGAGGCGGAGCTGACGCCGGGCTTCAGGCCGCTCGACCAGCGCGAACAGACCAATCTCGCCCGGCAGACGCTGGCCGACATGGTGGTGCGCGCGCATGAGACCGGCGACGATGCATTGTTCGCGGCCTTGCAGGCGATCAGCCTGCGGCTGGGCGAGGGTGGGGCGGAAAACTATCTTCTGCGGTGCGCGGCGAAGGGCGACGCACTGGAATATCTGCCCGATGCGATCACCCCCTGGGTCATGACCGAACTTGGCCTGCCGGAGGGCGACATCGATCAATGGCTGGCCGACCAATGCGCGGACGCAAGCTTCGATATGCGCACGCTCGACCAGATCGTGCAGGTGAATGTGCAATGGGGCAAGAGCCGCGGGCTGGAACGGTGCGACCGGATTGCCGCGTGGCGCGCGCTTGACCCGGCAGGCCGGGCCGCCACCCTGTCCGACCTGCATCGCGCCTGGGCCAAGGCGGATGGCGAGATCATGCTGACGAAGGGGTGGGTGCCGCCGGTCGATGGCTATGCCGAAATGGCGACCCGGCTCTACGACCGCTGCGCCGAGCTGATCGCGATGAAGCTGCGCGCCGATTATGCGGCGCTGCTGGGGCAGGCGCTCCATGCCGGGCGGGCCTATGCGCGGGCCTATGCGCAGGCCAAGCAACTGGCCGGTGCTGTGGATTTCGACGACCTGATCGCCCGCGCCGCCGCGCTGCTGGAGCAGGACGGGATTGCGGAATGGATCCGTTACAAGCTGGACCAGCGGATCGACCATATATTGGTGGACGAGGCGCAGGATACCAATGCCGCCCAATGGCGCATCGTAAGGACGCTGGCGGAGGAATTTTTTGCAAGCGAGTGGCAGCCGGGCGACAAGGTGCGGACAATCTTCACCGTCGGCGATTTCAAGCAGGCCATTTTCGGCTTTCAGGGGACCAGCCCAGCCAATTTCGCGGCGGCGCAAATCCTGTTCCAGCGGGATGCCGACAATAGCGGCCATGATTTTCACAACCTGTCCCTCGACCAGAGCTTCCGCTCGACCCCGGCGGTGTTGGAAGTGGTGGATCGCACCATTTCGACCCTGCGCGCCGATCGGCTGGGGCTGGAGGCGGGCGACGTCCATCATATCAGCGCCAACCGGCATCCGGGCGAAGTGCTGCTGTGGAAGCCGGTCGTCGCCAACCTGTCCGGCGAGGCCGAGGGCGAGGAGGATTGGGCCGCCGATCAGGAGCGGGTGTTGGCGCAGAAGATCGCGCAACAGATCAGGCAGTGGATCGACGACGGGGTGATGCTCGAAAGCCGGGGGCGTCCGGTGCGGGCAGGGGACATCATGATCCTGGTCCGTCGCCGCAGCGAACTGGCCCGGCTGATCGTGGCGCGGCTTTATGAGGAGAAGGTGGCGGTTGCCGGGATCGACCGGCTACGGCTCAATGCGCCGCTGGCGGTGCGCGATCTGCTGGCGGCGCTGCGCTTTGCGGTGCAACCCGACGATGAGTTGAACATGGCGTCGCTATTGGTGTCGCCGCTGATCGGCTGGACGCAGGACGAACTGATGCACCGGCTGATCGGACGCAAGACCGGGCTGTGGCGGCACCTGCTCCAGACACAGGACGAAGAAACGCTCAAACCCTTACGCGATTTGCTGGCGGTCGCAGACCTGACGACACCCTATCGCTATCTGGAGGGGATATTGTCGGGGCCGATGGATGGCCGCCGTCGCCTGATCGAACGGCTGGGAGCGGAAGCGGTCGACCCGATCGAGGAACTGCTCAACGCGGCGCTGGCGTTCGAGAGTGACGACCATCCCTCGCTCCAGCGCTTCATCGACTGGTTCGACCGGGGCGAAGTCGACATCGTGCGCGATGCGGCGGCGCAGGGCGACATGCTGCGCCTGCTGACGGTGCACGGCGCCAAGGGTTTGCAGGCGCCCGTCGTCATATTGGCGGATGCCTGCCTTGATCCCGATGCGGGCAATCGCGCGGATGCGCTGCTGTGGAATGGCCTGCCCATCCTTGCCCCGCGCAAGCCGGAGCGGCAGGGACCGATCGGCGAGGTGGCCGAGCAGGCCGCCGCCGTCGAGCGGGAGGAGCATTGGCGGCTGCTCTATGTCGCCCTGACGCGCGCAGAGGAAAAACTGATCGTCGCCGGATCGCTGGGACCAAGGGCGAAGGGCGAAGTGAAGCCTGAAAGCTGGTTCGCGGCAGTGGAAGATGCGATGGCTTCGCTGGGCGCGGAGTGGGAGGCGGACCCGCTATGGGGCGCGAGGCGGCGCTGGCTGGGGACGGAGGATTTGCCATCGCGGAAGGCAGAGCCGGAAGCCCCGCAGGAACAAGTCGCCGCCGACATACCCGACTGGCTGCGTCGGCCCGCGCCAGTGGAAGCGCGCCCGCCGCGTCCGCTCGCCCCGTCCGCGCCGGTCGAGGACGACGTGCCTTATCCGCCGCCCACGCCCGCGATGCGCGCGGCTGCGGAGCGAGGGCGATGGCTCCATGCCCTGTTCGAACGGTTGCCAGGTGTCGAGCCTGAACGTCGCCGGAACGCCGCCGACCGCTGGCTGCTCCAGCAGGGGGCGGACGATGCGGCGGTTCGGCAGGATATTGTCGCGCAGGCGCTACAGGTGATCGAAGCGCCCGATTTTGCCGACCTGTTCAGCCCCGATGCGCTCGCCGAGGCGCCTATAGCGGCGGTGGTTGGCGAAGCGGTGATCGCCGGGACTGTGGACCGGCTGTGTGTTGGCCCGGATCGTATCCAGTTGGTGGACTTCAAGACCGGACGGATCGCGCCAATCGGCGTGGACGAGGTGCCCACGGCACATGTCCGTCAGATGGCCGCCTATGCCGCCGCACTGGCCGTCATCTTCCCCGACCGGACGATCGAAGCGGGACTGCTTTACACCAGTGCCGCGCGCCTCATCACCCTGCCGCCCGCCCTGCTGGCAGCGCACAAGCCGGGCTTTGTTGCCGCGCAGGAGAATTTGCCGCTCTGACCCGTTGAGCCGGATGCGTCCACGCCCTAGATACCGCTTCAAGACAAGGAGATTATAGTCATGGCCACCAAGGCAGTTACCGACAGCAGCTTCAAGGCTGACGTGATCGATTCCGACAAGCCCGTGCTTGTCGATTTCTGGGCCGAATGGTGCGGCCCATGCAAGATGATCGGCCCGGCGCTGGAGGAAATCTCCGACGAACTGGGTGACAAGCTGACGATCGCCAAGGTCAATATCGACGAAAATCCCGACGCGCCGGGTCAATATGGCGTGCGCGGCATCCCGACGATGATCCTGTTCAAAAATGGCGAACCGGCGGCGACCAAGGTTGGCGCAGCGCCCAAGAGTGCGCTCAAGAGCTGGATCGAAGGCGCCCTCTGATCAGTTGGTCCGGGCGTCGTAACGGATACGACGCCCGGACGATCAGCGAAACAGCAGTTCCGCCGCCATGTCCCACAGCCTTGGCGAGGATGCACCGAGCAGACCCCGGCGCATGTCGCCCACGACATAGGCGGTCCCATCGAGCCGCTGGCAGCAGCCGCCCGCTTCGTTCAGAAACAATGTGCCCGCCGCATGGTCCCATGGCAGGGTGCGGGCGAACACCGACACATCATTCTGTCCCAGCACCAGCCGGGGATATTGTTCGGCGGCGCAGCGGGGAATATCGACCAGCGCGAATCTGTCCTGCGACCGTAGCGCGATGTCGGCGCGCTCGTCCGGCGTCATGAAATAGACCGCCAGCGCCGCGATCGGCAGAGCACCGCCACTTTCGCGCGCCTGCACCCGTTCATCATCGATATGACTGCCACCGCCCAGCATCGCATGGCATAGCCGTCCGCTGATCGGATCGAGAATCCAGCCGGCCAGCGTCGTCCCGGCATCCGCCAGCGCGATCATGATGCCGAAGGGTGGCTTGCCGGCAGCGAAATTGCCGGTGCCGTCGATCGGGTCGATGATCCAGTTGAGACCATCGCCCGCCCGGTCGAGGATCGAAGGATCGGCGGCGCAGGCTTCCTCCCCGATAATGCCTGCTTCGGGCAGGATCGCGGCCAGCCCCTCGGCCAGCCGGATTTCACTTTCCTTGTCGGCGATGGTGACAAGATCGTCGGCATCGGCCTTTTCACTGATCTCGCTGCTCGCCAGATTCTGGTAGCGGGGCATCACGACATTGCGGGCCACATCGCGCATCAGCGCGACGACCGGGGCGTGCAGTTCCAGCATCAGCTGCGATAGTCCGCGTTGATCGAAATATAGCCATGGGTGAGGTCACAGGTCCACACCGTTGCGCGGCCTTCGCCCAGCCCCAGGTCGACGCCGATGACGATGTCCTGCCCCTTCAGATGCGCGGCAACCGGCGCTTCGTCATAGCCCTCCACCGCCAGGCCCCCGGTCGCCACCTGAGTCGCGCCGAAACGGATGGAGAGCAGGTCGCGATCAGCCGGTTCGCCAGCCTTGCCGATCGCCATGACGACACGGCCCCAATTGGCGTCCTCACCCGCGATCGCCGTCTTAACCAACGGCGAGTTGGCGATCGACAGGGCGATCCTGTGCGCGCTGTCGTCGCTGGTTGCGCCCTCGACACTGATCTCGACAAATTTGGTCGCGCCTTCGCCATCGCGCACGACGAGATGGGCGAGTTGGCGGCACAGATCGGCCAGCGCGGCGGCAAAGGCGTCGGCGCCTGTATCGTCCATGCTGGTGAGCGGCGCGTTGCCTGCCTTGCCAGTGGCGAAGGCCAGCACGGTATCGCTGGTCGACGTATCGCTATCGACCGTGATGCAGGAAAAGCTGCGGGTGTTGGCGGCCGAGAGCATGGATTGCAGCAGCGCCGGGTCGATCGCGGCATTGGTGAAGATATAGCCGAGCATCGTCGCCATATCCGGCGCGATCATGCCCGACCCCTTGATGATGCCGACCAGATCGACCCGCGTTCCCCCGATCATGGCGGAGACATGGGCGCCCTTGGCGAAGGTGTCGGTCGTGCCGATGCTGTTGGCGGCATCTTCCCAGCCGCAGGGGGCGGCGGCAAAGGCCGCTTCAAGACCAGCCTCTGCCTTGTCGATGGGCAAGGGCACGCCGATCACCCCGGTCGAGGAGACGAATATGTCCGAGGGCTGGCAGGAAAGGTGATTGGCGACCTTGGCCGCGATCGCCTCCACCGCCGCGCGACCGCGATGGCCAGTGAAAGCATTGGCATTGCCCGCATTGACGACGAGTGCGCGCGCCGACCCCAGCGGAATGGCATCCCGGCACCATTCGACTTCAGGGGAGGGGCATTTGCTCTGCGTCGTCACGCCAGCGACCGCCGTGCCTGCGTCGAGTTCGACATAGGTGAGGTCGCACCGCTCCCACGCCTTGTATCCGGCACGGGCGCGACGCAGCGTCACGCCTGCGATCGGAGGCAGGGCCGGAAAGGCGGCGGGGGCGAGGGGGGAGCGTTGCATTCTGTCTCACTTTGTAGAAAGTCGGCATGTCTTTAAGCGGACTGCGCGATTGGACAAGCATGTTTTGGAGTATCTTGATGAGGACGCTTTCGTGCGCGCTGAGCGCCGGATTAATCGCCGTTGCCCTGCCATTGGCCGTGTCAGCCAAAGACAGCAAAGAAAAGGTCGCAAAAGCAGAACCATTGGCCAATCCCGGCAGTTGGTTCAGCGACGAAGATTATCCAGTCGCCGCTAATCTGGACGGCACAGAAGGCAAGGCAGGCTTTAAACTGGGTATCGGACTGGACGGACGGGTTGTCGATTGCGCCATCACAGTTGGAAGCGGATCGGAAGTTCTTGACGAAACGACATGCACGATCCTCAAGCAGCGAGCACGATTCAAGCCTGCAACAAATGCAAAAGGCGTAATTGTTCCTGGCGTTTACTCTGGCATGATCACTTGGCGCATCCCGCAAAACCACGCGGTGCGACTGACTGATCAACACAAGCGCCTGAGCTTGGCATTTGACGTGGACGAGGAAGGCGTCGTTGAAAACTGCAAAATCGTGGAAAATCTCGGGAATGCGACCTATGTAGCATCATTATCCCGTGTGGTTGACCCGTGCGAAGTCATGACAACGCGGAATCGTCCCACCCCGGTGCTGGATGCCGAGGGCAACGCGATCAAGGTTCATGTCGAAACGACTACCGAGACGAAAATCACGCCGCGATAACAGCTGCTGATCGTATCCGCCTTGATTGACTATCGGTTGAGCGCTCCCTAAATCGCCGCGCATGTCTGCGCGTGGTCTCTGTTCGGGGCACGCTTCCCTATTGTGTCAGGAATTTGCATGTTCGGCGCCCTCGCCAAGTCCATCTTCGGATCGTCCAACGAACGTTATGTGAAGTCGCTGGGCAAGATCGTCGACAAGATCGCCTCGTTCGAGCCATCGGTTCAGGCGCTGAACGACGCGGATCTGGCAGCGCAGACGGTGCGTTTTCGTGAACGGCTGGCTGCTGGCGAGACGCTGGACGACCTGCTGCCCGAAGCCTTCGCCACTGTACGCGAAGCCGCCGTCCGGGTGCTGGGCATGCGGCATTTCGATGTGCAGATGGTGGGCGGCATCGTCCTGCATCGCGGCGAAATCGCCGAAATGCGGACGGGTGAAGGCAAGACGCTGGTGGCGACGCTGGCCACCTATCTCAACGCGCTGGAGGGCAAGGGCGTCCATGTCGTTACCGTCAACGACTATCTGGCCAGCCGCGACTGCGAATGGATGGGGCAGGTCTATCGCTTCCTGGGGCTGACGACCGGCGTGATCGTGCCGAATATCAGCGAGGATCAGCGCCGCGCCGCCTATGCCGCCGACATCACCTATGCGACGAATAACGAGCTGGGCTTCGACTATCTGCGCGACAATATGAAATATGACCGCGCGTCGATGGTCCAGCGCCCCTTCAATTTCGCCATCGTCGACGAAGTGGACTCGATCCTGATCGATGAGGCGCGCACGCCGCTGATCATTTCCGGGCCGACCGACGACAAGTCGGAACTCTATGTCGCGGTCGATGCGATCGTGAAGCAGATCGACGAATCCGATTATGAAAAGGACGAGAAGCAGCGTTCCGTCACCCTGACCGAAGAGGGGACGGAAAAGATCGAGCGGCTGCTGGAGGCGGCGGGGCTGCTACAGGGCAGCAACCTCTATGATTTTGAAAATACGCAGGTCGTCCATCACGTGAACCAGGCGCTGCGCGCGGTCGTGATGTTCCGCCGCGACATCGATTATATCGTCAAGGACGGCAAGGTCGTCATCATCGACGAATTTACCGGCCGCATGATGGACGGGCGCCGCTGGTCCGACGGGCTGCATCAGGCTGTGGAAGCCAAGGAAGGCGTCCAGATCGAGCCGGAGAACCAGACGCTGGCGTCGGTCACCTTCCAGAATTATTTCCGCATGTATCCCAAGATTTCGGGCATGACCGGCACCGCTTCCACCGAAGCGACCGAATTCTACGAAATCTACAAGATGAACGTCGTCACCATCCCCACCAACAAGCCGGTGCAGCGGATCGACGAGCAGGACAGTTTCTACAAGAATATCGAGGACAAGTTCCGCGGCATTGCCCGCACGATCAAGGAACATTCGGAAAAGGGCCAGCCAGTGCTGGTCGGCACCGTGTCGATCGAAAAGTCCGAAATGCTGTCCGAATTCCTCAACCAGGAAGGCGTGCCGCACGCGGTGCTGAACGCGCGCTTCCATGAGAGCGAGGCGCACATCGTGGCGCAGGCCGGGCGCAAGGGCGTGGTGACGATCGCCACCAACATGGCCGGGCGCGGGACCGACATCCAGCTGGGCGGCAATCTGGAACTACGGGTCGAGGATGAATTGCGCGACATGCCCGAAGGGCCGGAGCGCGACGCCGCGATCGAAGCGATCAGGGCGGAAATTGCGGCGGAGAAAGCCGAAGTGCTGGCGGCCGGCGGTCTGTTCGTGCTGGCGACCGAGCGGCACGAAAGCCGCCGTATCGACAATCAGCTGCGCGGCCGTTCGGGCCGTCAGGGCGATCCGGGCCTGTCGCGCTTCTACCTCAGCCTGGACGACGACCTGATGCGCATCTTTGGCCCGGACACGATGTTCGCCAAGATGATCCGGTCCAACCTGGAAGATGGCGAAGCGCTTCCCCCGTCCAAATGGCTGAGCAAGGCGATCGAGACCGCGCAGAAGAAGGTCGAGGCGCGCAACTACGATATTCGCAAGCAGGTCGTCGAATATGACGACGTCATGAACGACCAGCGCAAGGTGATTTACGAGCAGCGGTCCGACATCATGGATGCAGAGACGGTCGACGATGTCGTCACCGACATGCGCCATGAAACCGTCAACGACATTGTCGGCAGCAGCTGCCCGCCCGGCACCTATCCCGAACAATGGGACATCGCCAAGCTGAAGGCGCGCACGCTGGAAATTCTGGGTCTTGAGCCGGATTTCGATGCCTGGCTGGCCGAAGATGCGGTCGACCCTGAAATGATCGAGGAGCGGCTCTCCGCCCTTGCCGACGAAACCGTCGCGGACAAGGTGCGGGAGGTCGATCCGGCGGACTGGCACATGATCGAAAAGTCGATTCTGCTCCAGAGCCTGGATCATCACTGGAAAGAGCATCTCTCGACGCTCGATGCGCTGCGGCAGGTCGTGCATCTGCGCGCCTATGCGCAAAAGACGCCGATCAACGAATATAAGCAGGAAGCCTTTGCCCTGTTCGAGCGGATGCTGGAAAATATCCGGGAGGATGTGACCGGATCGATCGCGCGGGTGCAGTTCCGCATGGACGCGCCGCTGCCCGAATTCGACCTGCCCGTGCTACCCGATTTCATCACGACCCATATCGATCCTTTCTCCGGCGAAGATAACAGCGCTGATTTCGATGCGGGGACATTTGGCGGGATCACGACGACGATCCCGCGCGCGCCTGCGGTCCCGGCCGGTGAATTTGCCAATCTGGACATCAGCCGCAATGCGCCGTGCCCCTGTGGTTCGGGCCAGAAATACAAGCATTGCCACGGCGCGCTGGCCTGATTTCCAATCGGGGGGGGGCAGAGACCCGTTCATACCTGCCCCCCCCGGTTAACCAGCCCGCTTATCGCTTCTGCAAGATTGCTGCGACAGATTCACATCTGATCCTGGGGGGAAACCGGGAGACAGCGATGAACAGCATCCATTACAGGCCGCAGGTCCAACGTCGCCGCGAAAGCCGCTTCATAGCCAATGCCCGCGCGACGCTTTTATGGGACGGCGTCACCGAACCTGTCACCATCCTGAATATCTCTTCCTACGGCGCGCTCGTCACTGGCCTGTATCTACCGCCGATCGGCGCGCGCGTTACGGTGATTGCCGACTATCTGGAAGTATGCGGTACGGTGATCTGGTGCGGCGTGGAGCGTTGCGGCCTGTTGCTGAGCCGAGAGATAGACCCATTGGCGGTGATCGCCGAACCATCGGTCAGCACGGTGGACCCAACCCCGCAACGCGAAATCAGCCTGAAACGGATTGCGCCCGGAACCTACGCCTGAGCACCGCGAGGCCGGATAGGCCGCGTTTCAAAAACATGTAGCGAGATGCGATATTGGCGGAAGGGGTGGGATTCGGATTGGTCTGATTTTTGCGCGATAAACATGGTATTTTCCTGCCTTCGAATTTCTGATGCCCCCGAGGATGACCCCGTCAGGAAGGTGGATTGCGGATGTTTTGGGTTGCCCATTCGAGAATTTCGGAGCGCAGCCAGGCTACGCTGGCCGGACCGATTCGGTGGCCTTTGGGAAAGCGCTTCTGCTTGATCCAGCGGTAGATCGTCGCCTTGTCCTTCGGCACGATCTCCCTGACCTGGCGCATGGTCAGGAAACGGTCGTCTGGAGAAATGCGGGTAAGGTCGCTCATCGACCTTCGCTCCTATTGGCGACATCGAGAAGGACGTCGGCGTGGCACCACGGAGAGGTTGTCGGGCACCAGCATTGCAAATCCTTGCCTTCCAGATCTGGAAGGCGCGCAATGAGCCGATCGCGCCATCGGCGCAGCCCGGCGATCTCATCTTCGCCAAAGCCAGCGCGGGTGAGAATATGCGGGTTGAGGTCGCCCTTTATCCAGGCTGCGTAGAGGATGACACTCCGCGCATGACCGATCTTCGGCCGCCCGGCGAACGGGTTACCCCAATCCGTCGGTCGACCCACATACACCGCGCCTGGCGGGGTTCGGACATTCTTCCGACGCGTGCGATGCAAGCGGCGCGGCGAACCTGAATTAGAGTGGGCGGCGCAGCCGCCGTTGATCGGCGGGGCGAAGCCCCGCCGATCCGCGAGGGTCGTCATGCCGTGACAAGCTCCTTTAGCGCATTGTGGCGCTGTTCGAGATCGATGGCTGGATTGAAGCCAGCATGGGGTCCGAGATCGATCGCCTGACGTAATCCCTCAACCATCAGTTCGAGGCATTGTGTTCTGGCCCGAGCGGCCAGATCGGCCAGATCGGCCCGAGCGGCCAGATCGGCCAGAGCGGCCAGATCGGCCCGAGCGGCCAGAGCGGCCAGAGCGGCCAGATCGGCCAGATCGGCCCGAGCGGCCAGAGCGGCCCGAGCGGCCCGAGCGGCCAGATCGGCCAGATCGGCCCGAGCGGCCAGATCGGCCCGAGCGGCCAGAGCGGCCCGAGCGGCCCGAGCGGCCAGATCGGCCAGAGCGGCCCGAGCGGCCAGATCGGCCAGATCGGCCCGAGCGGCCAGATCGGCCCGAGCGGCCAGAGCGGCCCGAGCGGCCAGATCGGCCAGAGCGGCCCGAGCGGCCAGAGCGGCCAGAGCGGCCCGAGCGGCGATATCCCGGAACTCGGCGTCGCTGCGCGCCACCTCGCATCGCGACGCTAAAGCGTCGAATTGAGGGATCTGATAGGCGCGCAGCCAAATGGGCGCGATTTTGTTGATGCCCCACATCGCCAAAAACTTCGCGCGAGCGTGCTCATCGTCGATCGTTCCGCGCGTCCCGGCAATGAGCGGTACCATCGGCTTGAGCAGGCGGTCCCGCATGGCGTCGGGCATGTTATCGTTGAGCGTGATACCATAGCGACCAAGTACTGGGCAGGCGCACAGCGGTCGGTCACTGTGGGCTTCACCAGCGAACCAGGCCGTCATCTCCATAAAACACATGCCTTCGGCAGCGTTACTATGCGTTCCGGAACTCAGCCGGACCTCGTTAATCTGTGAGAAGTCGAACGTCATGATCAGTCTCCTTGCTTGTACACGGGGCGATGGGATGGGCGGCGGCACTCATGCCGCTTGCTTCTTGCGCAGGTGGCGGAGCTGCTCGACCCAGGCGTCGTCATTGGCGGGGCTGACGTCCGGGTGGATCTTGCGGAAGGCGCGATGGTGCCAGATGGCCTTGGGCGGGAAGCCTTCAAAACCGAGCATCAGGCCGCAGTCGCATTCGACGACGATGCTGACCCTGAGAACCTGTTCCTTGCGCGGCGGATCATAGGGACAGGGGGTCACATGATCGTCGCCGACCCAATTGTCGCTGATGCAGACAGCGAGATCGCCGACCTTCCAATTCTCCTCGGTCATGCGATGCGCCTTTCGAGTTGGGATGCCCGCGTGGTGAGCAGCTGCTCGGCCGTCATGGCGTTGCTGCCGGTGAAGAGGCGAGGGACGAGCGCGAGGGCGGTGCAGCGATCGCCGGCCGAGCAGGCCGCGATGAAATCGTGCAGGTCGCGCGGATCGATCGGCCCCTCCACATCCTCATCAAAATGCCAGCCATCTTCGGACAGGACGTCGATCGCTTCGTCGCGATCGACTTCGGCATTGCGCACCATCAGGCGATCGCCGCCGTTGCGCTGGAAGGCGGCAATGCCGTCCTGTCCCTCGACGCGATAGGTGACGGTCACCCTGACAGCCTTGACGATCGCGCCCTTCAGCTGGCTGACGCCCATGGCGCGGACAACCGCGCCGAGCGAGACATTGGCGTCGAGCTTCATGCCGCTGTCTCCAGTTCCTGTTCGCGGGCAATGACGGCGAACATGCGCGGTCGGAAGCGGAGCATGGGGTGGACCCAGTCCGCGACCTTCTTGAGCGTGCGGGCTACCGGCGCTGACAGGTCTGAGGCCTTGAGCTTTTCGAGCGCCAGATATTCGCCGTTGGTGACGTGTGGGTGGATCAGGGCCAGCTGGCCGGCGCGGGGGAGGAGGGCGATCATTTCCTCGGTCGGTTCGATCAGCGTCCGCTGGCGTTCCGGCTCATGATAGCCCGCCAGCAGCGCGACATGATCGTGTAGCTCTACCTCATATCCGCCGGCGCTGGCCGATCGCTCGAGCGCGCAGCCAGTGACGATCGCGGCGACTTCCTGCTTCCAATGCCAGTCTTCGACCCGAAAGGCGTCGAAGGCGGTGACCAGATCCTTGTCGGTCACCGCGGGGTGCTGCTTCAGGCGATCAACCGCCGCTTTCCAGGTGCGATGCGCCTTTGTGCGTTCAAGATGAGACGCCGCTTCTACCGGCTGCAATTCCTGCCGCGCGGCAAGTCCAGCGAGTCCACGCTGGTGGGCGCGTGACGTGATCATGCCGCCGTCTGTTATCCGGTCGCGCATAAGCGACCAGAGCAGATAGTCCAGCGCGACGCTGCTATTGCGCAGGCCAACAGCGAATGCTTCATTGAGCAGCGCGGCGCGGAGCATTTCCCGGCGCAGGGAGCGCATGATCTGCACGCCGTCGGCAGTCAGGCCATGCTCGTCGCGGATCAGCGCATCGGCCTTCGCCCGTTCGCCATAGCCGCTGCCGCCATCGATCGCTTCGGCCGATCGTTCGAGCGATCGGCGGGCGTCGGGACCGGGCATTGCGGCGCGCGCTATCGGGCCGACCGACACGGCGCGAGGTGGTGGCGCGTCCGGCAGTTTGCGCGCCGCTGCCTCGGCCTTCTCCTTCGCCTTGCGATCGGTCCACCAAAAGCGGAGATCGGTTTCACCATCCTCCTGGACGATGAGGGTGGCGAAGGCCTGGGCCGGAATCGCGAGGACGAGGCGATCCTGAAGGGCTGCAAGCTCCACCTCCATCGGCTCGATATGTTCGTCGATTGCGGCGATGCAGTGGGCGATGATGTCTTTGGACACGTCTTCGTCGTCGAGCACCGCCAATGCCTGTTCTTCCAGACGGGCCATCCAGAAGCCGAGCCAGGCGAGGCGCTGCGCGTCTTCAGCGTCGGCCGGTTGTGGTTCGGCGAAGATCTCCAGCGATGTATCAACGCCCTGGTCGTAGCTGCCGATCATCAGTTGCGGCGGAGCGGGCTGGAACACCAGCGCCCGTCCGCATTGTTTGCGGACGCGGGTGCGGATGGCATCGAGGCGCGCGTCGGCCAGCTGCATGAGCAGACCTTCATCGGCGACGCGGCCGCGCTGTTCGGCATCGTCGGCGAACATGTCCAGCTCATAGCGCCCGCCGGCGTCGGCATATGCAGCGTCGCCGACAAAGCGGAGCATCTTTTCGAGATCGCGATCGCCGATGCGCAGCAGCTTGCGGATCTCGGCGGCGGAGCGGCGCCAGTCGCCCGGCGCATAGGCAGCGATCTTCTCAAAGATATGCAGCTGCAGGGTAACGTCCTCGGTCGCGCCCAGCGCCTTGGCCTGGTCCTGGCTGATCTCGCCCAGTTCGAGCGCGGCGAAGATGGTGGGGTGAAGATTGCCGAGCCGCGCCCAGCGGCGGATTGTCTCGATCGTCTGACCATTGGTGTCAGCAATTTCACTAAACGACCGCCCTTCGGCATGGGCGCGGGCGACGGCCGCATAGATTTCATAGGGGCGAAGGTCGACACGGACGAGGTTCTCCGCGAGGCTGAATTCGCGCAGTTCCCCTTCATCCTCGATTTCGAGCAGGATGACGTCGATCGGATGGTCGGCGGGCAGCCGGCCTGCATCGATGAGCGTGCGGAAGGCGCGATAGCGACGGCCGCCAGCGATCGCGCCATAGACGCGCTTGCGACCGCGACTGCCCTTGATGGGATGTACGGTGAGGGGCTGGATCTGGCCGCGACGCAGTAGCGATTCCGCCATGCCATTGACGGCATTGGCGTCGACCTGGTTGGTGCGGGCGTTGAAAGGCGACACGCATAGCGCGTCGATCGTCATCGTGGTAACGGACATGGGTCTTCTCCTGGTCAGATGCTCCTTGGTGGGGAGGTTGGCGGGGGTGGATTGGTCCGGACCGGCGCAGGGCATGGCCCCGGTCCGGACCCGCTTCGCCTGGCCAGCGGGGGTGAGAGAACTGGCAGGCGGGCGTTTGGGGAGGCATGCGAACGGGGCGTCCGAATGCAGAGCTGGCGTGATGAGGGCGAGTTGACGCCCTTCCATCGGAAATTGCGCGTCGAGCGCTTCGCACGTCGCGCAGGAGCAAAGGGCGAGGGCGGGCTTCATGCCGCGACGCTCCGGACATAGAGAGTCTCGTTCGTCACCGGATCGACACCAATGCGCGTCAATTCTACAGTCGCGCCGGACGGATCGAGCAAGTGGGTACTACCCTCAGCCTCGATCAAAACGCGCGTCCGGCGCGCCATAATGAGAAGCCAGCGACGCATTGGCTCCCGCTTCCACGCGTCGGGCCGGTGGCAATGCGCGATGACATAGCCCGCCGAATTAAGATCGAGCACCACACCGGTGCGATCTGGTCGGAGCGCATGAGGCAAACGAAGCTCTTTGACCGACTGACTGCCTAGCCACCAGCACATGAAGATCTGGCAGGGCTCCGGACGATCGGCATAGATGGAACAGCCAGTCCCGGTGCAGTGCTGGCACGGGGTGTGCGCGGGTTTGGGCGGCGCGGGAAGCGGTGGCGTCACTTTCATGACGGTGCAACACAAGGTGCAGTTTCCACAGCCGCTCATGACGCACCCGATGACTGGCGCGCCTGCCATGCCTCAAAGGCTTTAGCGTGGGTGGCGCACAGATCCTTGTCCGGAGCCGGTGACGTGGTGCAGCGGTTGCAGACCGGCGCGTCGCAGGTGCCGCCTGTTTCCGGTATCTTCCAGTCGCAGAGCAAAGGAGCAGGACGACCGCAGGCGCATCGTGCGCGCGTTCGGCCACGGCCAGAGCAGACAATGGCGCGACCGCCGCCGGGGAGGGTGACGACATCGCAGGTCATGACAGCCGCTCTTCCGGTGCGTCGATTGTCATCGTGGCGTCGCAGCAGCGAGGCCAGCCGTGGCGCAGCGCGCCCGGGGGATCGACGCGGGTCGAGCGGCCACAGGTGCGGCACCAGATCATGCCGCGCCGGAGCCGATGATGGCTCTGGGCGAGACGATCGTGGAGGCCGACGCACATCAGGCATTCTCCTGCGCAAAGGCGGCGCGTAGGGCGCGGCCGGGGTCGGTGGCCGAGACGAGGCAGTCGCGGCGATCGGGACCGGAGCGGGCGTGGGTGAGAAGGCCGAGCGTCTTCAGCTTCTGGACAGCGCGCGTGACGACTGGTTTGGCGACGCCCATTTCGTTGGCGAGATCGCGGACATGGTGCGGGCCGTCGCTGTCGGCGACGATGCCAAGCAGGGCCAGCTGGCGCAGGCTCAGTTCACAATAGTCGGGCGACCGTACGTAGCGGAGCGCTGCGGTGACCAGGTCCGTCATGCCGCCGTCCTTTCGAAGAGGATGGCGCGGATCTTGTCCTTCGTGACCGAACGGTCGAGGCGATAGGTGCGGTTGTAGATCTGCGTGACGCTGTCGCCATCGGCAAACATCGTGCGGAGTTCGGCCGGGCTGAGCGGCGTGGTGCGGGGCGGGCGCATCAGGACAGCCCATCCAACTGATCGGCGATCGACTGGAGATCAGCGATCAGGCGCTTGAGGCCGGGGCGGGAGAGGGTGGTGGTGACGGATTCGTCGCTGGGAATTTCAGTGTTGCCGCCCCAGATCGACAGTATGACCTGGCGCAGCGGCGTGCAGGGTGCCCAGGCGACGGCGAGGCCTTCGCACAGCGGGACGTTTGTCGTCATCCCGGGATAGAATGGGTGCGGCACCCATGCTTCGCCCCGTTCGGTGACGATGAGCGGCGCGCGCATCGGCGGGAACGGATCCTGCCGATCGCCGCCGGGCGAGGGGAGAATATGGACCGCGCCCATCATTCCATCCCCAGCGCGGCGAGATAGGTCTGAAGGATCGCCTCCATTTCACGCCGGTCATGCGGGTGCATCTTCCGCAGGCGGACGATCTGGCGCATGATCTTGGGGTCGTAGCCGGTCGCCTTGCCCTCGAGATAGACATCCTTGATGTCGTCACCGATGCCCTTCTTTTCCTCTTCCAGCCGCTCGATACGTTCGATCAGCAGGCGCAGCTGATCGGCGGCGACGTTGTTGTCTCCACTCATGACTGCATCCACCAGATGAGGGCGGCGGCGAAGAGACCGGCGATTACGCCCAGCAAAATCGCACCGCTTAGTCCCTCCAGATCGGCGTCGATCTGTGCCTGGGTTTCGTCGATGAAGGTGATGGGGTGCCGGGGTTCATCGAAGTGCAGGCGATCGCGAACGCTTTTCGCCAGAGTGAGATCGATCGGGCGATCGGTATAGGTGCGCGGACGGAAGGGCCGGATTTCGGGTGTGCGGGGCATGGGTCAGGCCTCCTTGATGGCTGGTTGCTGTGGGCAGGCGGTCGGGACGCAGGCGGTGCAGCTGTCGGCGGTGGACCAGCCGCAGCAATCAAGGCTGTTCGGATCGACACAGGGGTCTTGATCGGAGCAGCCGCAAATCAGGCAGATGCGGGTGACGGCGGAAGTGTCGCCATAGCTGCGCGCGTCGATCAGCTGCTGCAGGATCCGGCGTGAGAAGCGGAAGGCGTCCGCCAAAGTTTCAATGACGTCAGGGCTGAGCGCGGCGACATCATTTTCGATCCGGGTGATCCAGCCGCAGCGATCAATCTCTCCCAGCCGCGGCGCGGTGTGGACCATCGCAGCGACATCCTCGATCGACAGGCCTGCGGCCTGGCGGCGAAGCTTGAGATAGGTGCCGGGTGATAGCATGGCGGTGGCCTTGCGGATTGAGGCAGCAGAATGGCCTTCCCGAAAGCGCGAAGATCGCGCCGGGTTGGCCGGTTTCCTGATTGGGTCTTGAGGGGGGAGATTAGCCGCTCAGCGCTTCAACTCTGGTGAGCAGGCGTCCCCGCTGTGTTCATCAAGGCGGCTTGCGGCCGAGACGGGTAAGAATCCTGTCCGCCCATTGGCGGACATCGAGAACCTGTTTAGTGGCGATCACCTGTTCCGCGTCGCCTGCGTCCGGCTCAGCGGCTTCCAACAGCGCGAGATTGGCTTCGTTTGTCTCGCGCATGAAGTCGATCGTCTCGCGGCGCAGTTCCTGCTTGTCCCCGAACGCATCGCCGGCGGCGATCCGGACCATGTCGCCATGCGCTTCGAACAAGGGCGCACCGACGCCGCCATGGCTTTGAAAAAGGATATCGAGCGCGATCGCGATGGGCAGGCTGATCTGTTCGGCGCGATCGACATCGCCCCATGCGCGGACGGTACGCGCTTGGTAGCCGACATGAACGGCCATCGCATCCCATCCACCGTCGACCTGCCCGGCGATGCGGGCGAGGGCGGTGTCGATCGAGATGGGGGGGCGCAGCTTGGTCATGCGGCAGCGCCAGAAATATCTCCGGCTCCCTCGCCAGGTGCGACCCGAAGGCATTGAGGGAGGGACGGCGCGCGATCGGCCAGATGCGCGGCGGCACGTCCAGGGCGGCCGGAACGCCCATGACTGTAAAAGGCCGCCGCCGACTCCAAGCGGTCAAACATAATGTCGGCGGCGGCAGGCATGGCCCCGGCAAAGGGTCGACTATGGGAGCCGGGGGCCACGGGGCTGGAGAACCTAGAGCCAAGCGCACCAAAAGTGCGCGGCGATTGGGAGAGACGCGGCTTGGCGTCATGCATATTTCGGCAAGAATATGCATGATGACATGGATTTGATGCGCCTTTGGGGGCCGGGCTGGACGCCCGACCCCGTCCGGCTATCGTGTGAGTCACCACAACCACACGAAGGACGGAAAACATGGGAGAAGTAGACGCGATCGCCGCGCTCCAGGCGCGCATCGTTGCGCTGGAAGACAAGCAGAAGAGCGATGTCGCATATCTGCGCGATACGTTCGATCGCATCGATGTGGCCGTCAACGCGAGCAAATCGCTGGAAGAGCATGTTGTCATTCCAATGCTCCTTCGGTTGGCCGGCTTTGGTCATCGCGATGAACTGGCAGAGATGCTGGCTGGTCTGTTGCTGGCGATCCGGGATGACGAACCGCATCCCCGGCGCGATCTGGAGCAGGCGCGGGCGACATATTGGAAGACGCAGGTTCAGCAGAAGATGCCGAAGTGGCACGGCTTCCATCCCGAGGGGTATTTCCCGGACGAGGAGGCCCCCGATGAAGCACCTTGATTTGCGCTGCCGCGAAATCAACCTGTGCCTTGATCAGGGCGGACAAGGCAGCGCTGACACCCCAGTGCACCTCGTTGATATCGCCGTCGACGATCGCGAAGACTTCGCGTGCCGCCTGCGCTTCGGCCAGGCCGCGCCAGTATGTCAGGCGATCTTGCGCGGTGCGGGGGTCCAGATGCCGTGATTGAGGCTCACCGAGGTTCATGGCCGCAAACCTTCAAGCCGGTCGTCGCCATGCTTGGGTGGCGTGCCTGGCGCTGGAGCGTCTTCCTTGATGCCCAAAGCCACGGCGATGCGGTGCGATTCGCCATGACGACAGGCGCGCCGACCGGTCAGAACCGATTGCACCAGGCTCACGGAGAAGGAGCGCTCACGCGCCCACTCGCTGATATTGGTGCCGGAAGCGGCAAATTGCTCACGAACCGCGAGCGCACGCGCTTTCAGCCCCTCAGCAGATGTGACTCCGACCCCAAACATGTGCAATGTGCCAAATTGTTGTAACCGAGCACAGTGATTTACTAGTTGTGATAAACAGTCAAGCTGAAATTATCGATTCAGATAATATCGCCGGGCGTCTTCGTGCTGCCCGGAATGCAATGGGCTTGTCGCAGCGAGATTTTGCTGGGTTGGGTGGTGTCACGTTAAACACCCAACATCGTTACGAAGCTGGGACGTTCCCACCAGTGGAATATCTGCTCCGAGTCGGTGAAGCTGGCGCCGACTGGTACTGGATTGTCACTGGCAGAAGGATCGGCGATGCGCTTAGCCAAGAGGAGACCGCTTTCCTCGACGCCTTTCGCCAGATGGACGACGCCGGACGGGCTGCGCTCCTTCTGGTCGCACAGCGCATGGTTAGCAACACACCACAGGCAAACTCAGTCACGCCTGTGTCGATGGCGCTGCATGATGGGCAATCAGATTATAAAGGGGCGAAGTAGAGATCATGAAGAAAATAGGCGCCTTGCTGATTGTCATCGGCGCGCTATTAGCGGCGATAGCTCTGCTAATCCTGCCCTCCACTGTCAACACTGAGGAAATGCGCCTGGCCGATTTTGGCGGCATGGTCGGCACGGGCAGCTATTCCGAAACCTACAATCTGGCGCGCGCGCAACTGCGCGAGATGATCTTCCTGGGCGG
The DNA here is from genome assembly GCF_015752145.1 of Sphingobium sp. JAI105. Classification (NCBI taxonomy): domain Bacteria; kingdom Pseudomonadati; phylum Pseudomonadota; class Alphaproteobacteria; order Sphingomonadales; family Sphingobiaceae; genus Sphingobium; species Sphingobium sp. JAI105. The sequence goes on from NZ_JADOUC010000001.1 coordinate 634,595, forward strand.
TATCGCACTCAGCCTGGCCGGAGTGCTGCTGTTCGTGGGCGGTGCGCTGGGTGAACGGCTAGAGCGTCTCACGTTTTCCATCAAAAATGACCAGCATGTCGCCGTTATTCCTGAGAGCGAGATCGCGGATGTGCCAAGCGTTCCGAGCCCCGAATATATTGCACGAGATCCCGAGGATGAGGCGAAGGATGCGCTGTTCAATAAAGTGCTCATTTCCCTCATCTTCGTGCCCATTGCGATTATTGGGGCAATCCTCTTAATCGTTGCGCAGAATGGCGGACTGCAGTCGGAAACTGAAGCCACAATGCCGACCGCCGATTCTGCCAATGCCGCTGAAAATGCATCACAGGCGGCGGACGAGGCCATGAACGCCGCGCTACGCGCCGCAGACAACGCCGCACGGGCTGCAAGATAATGACAGTGGAGCGTACCCGAACAGACCAAGACGTCGATGTTCTTTCCGACGCTGATGTCTTAGCGATCTGGCTGGAGGCTGCCGATCCGGAGCATCCGACACCGCGCGAAGAAGCGGCGCTGCAGGTGATAGAGGCGCGAAACCTAGACCTCTAGATCAGAGCAGGCCCGGCAGTTGTCCCGGCCTTTCTGAACCAAGGGGTATCGGTCGCATCGACGATCATGCGATCGGCGGGATAAGGGCGATCGAAGCGATAGAGATGCTCCAGCGGCGCCGTGAGCCATGTGTCCCAGTCCTGCGGATCGAGGATCACCGGCGACCGGTCGTGAATGTGCGCGAGCTCCGGCGCATTGTCAGTCATGACGCCGGTGAATACGTTGCCCCATTCATCGCTGTTCGACCACAGGCCCGCCCAGGCGAAGATGGGCTGGTCCTTCACGGACAGCCATGTTTCGGTCATCGCGCCATCTGGCCCCACCGCTTCGGCATAGCGCGCGGTGGGAATGAGGCAGCGGTGGCGTGGATCTGTCGCTGTGCGTTTCCAGAAGAAGCTGTCAAGCTTGTCGAAGCGAGCGTTGTTCACCGGTTTGGGCTTCAAGGGCTTGCCGGTCTTTCGGCTTTTCTGGGCCAGCGGGAAGCCCCAAGTCATCTGTTCCAGTACGCGATCGCCACCGTCGAGGCGGATGACCGATCCGGGATATTTGGGATGAATTTCAAGCGGACCTTCATTGAAGCGCGATCCCGGCCGCGCATTGAAGAGCTGCAGCACTTTCTGCGTATCGCCACGTTCCGCCCGGTTGCACATGGCGGCAGGGTGGTTTGCGGCAGGGCGAGTGTCAATGCGTTTGACACGACTCGCCGTCATGTTCGCCATATGTACCATGACCGCATGGATACCGAATTGGGCGCAGACAGTCGGCGCGATGGCAGAGCATGGCGTGCGCGTGCAGGTACATTGCACGCAGTGCCGCGCCTATCGCGTGATAGACCCGGCCGTGTTGGTCGCGATCAAGGGGCCCGACTACAGCCTGGTCAACCGGCGTTGCCGATGCCGGCTGACCGAAGGATGCCTGGGCTGGAATAACTTCCATTATCTGCACGGGGTGATGCGACCATTATGGGTGTATGAGGAGGTCTATCCACGATGGCTGCGGGAATGATGACCGCGCTTGCTGGCCTTTCGTCTGATTTCTCCTTATGTTCTCCCGATCGGGAGGCCTGCTTTATGGGCATGTTGGAAGGGATACCGCGCCTGTCGCCGGAGATGGCGAGCAGGAAGCTGCAGGTGCTGGCCTTCGTTCGGATGTTTCATGCCCAGCATGGGGTGGGCCCATCGCTCAGTGAGATGGCCGCCGCGATAGGCACGAACCGGGCACGGGTGCAGGGCGCGGTCCGCAAGCTGGCGCGGGAGGGGCGGATTCATTATCAGCCAGGCGTGCCGCGCGGTATTCGTCCCGCCGAGAGCCATGAAGAGGCGCTTCAGCTGCTGCAATCCGAAGGGTGGGTGGTCAATCCTGAACGGTTCGAGCTGATCCAGCCGATGGGCCTGCCACTCATTGACCTGGACGAGGCCGGGCATATGACCGTTACAAATCCGAGCCTGCCGCAGACACGCGCGCGCGCGCATGATGCGCGGCGAGCGGGAGACGTGCGGAATGACGAAATTGGGGACGGCAAGCGGGGCGGTGGATAGTGTTCGATCGGCACTGGCGTTGGCAGTTCAGGCCGAGCGGGCGCAGGTGGCGGCAAAGCGGACGGCGATCGAGCAACGTGCGCTGCGCAAGGCGCGAGCCCAGACGCTGGAGCGGTGGCATCACAAGAATGCGGGCACGCCCGAAACCCATGAAGCGCATCGAAGGCAGCGGCCGGGCGCAATCGTGCGGCTCCATGCGTCGGGCTATCTTGACGATGACGAACTGGCCTATGCCGAACAGATCGCGGCGATCGCCTACAGGATCATGGCCGATGTGACCGTCCGAACGGCCAGCCTGGAGACACGGATCGACGGCAGTCGGCATGGCGACGCCTTTTTCGAGGCTCTGGGCGCGGTGTGGAACGAGATGGCCTATTCGCGGTGGCGCACAGCGATCGGCCCGGCCAACGCCAAGCTGGTGCTGGACATCATCGTGCGCGATGTCGGCGTGGCCCGCGCGGCGGTGCTGCATGGGGTGCATGTGCGGCGGGCGCGGCGGATGCTGACCGATGCGCTGGCGCTGTGGGCGCAGACGCATCGCACAGTGCGGGATGAGGTGACACCGGCCGACCTGGCGGCGGCGCATGTCGGACTGATATGATACTGGCGGACCGCACCATCGTTATCGACGGTATTAAAGTCGGCACCACGCAGATGATGGAAGTGCGGCAGGGGCGCGAGATCCGCATCGACCTGCGTTTCGTGCCGTGGTGGCCGGGCATGTTCCACCTGATGGCGCGGGAGGCGGACCGGCTGCGTTGATCACCCGATTCCGTTATTTCCGCGTCGTTACAAAAACGAGCCTGCCAAAGTGGCCACGAACAGGGCATATCCGACCCCGCGCTAATTGCGTCATGAGCCCGCCGATCCCCCCATCGGCGGGCTTTTTGCGTCGATGGAGGTTGCCCTGGCCATTTCGCCTACCCGGCCTTCGATCCCCGACAGTCTCGAAAATGCCAGCCATGCGCTGGACGAGCTGATCCGCGATGCCCGCCTGTCCCACCCCCAGACATCCCGGCGCCGCCACGACATGGTCATGGCCGAGCTGGAAGAGCGGGCGCAAGCCATAGCGGCCTCCATCGTCGCATCGTTTCGTGGTGCAGCCGCACCATCCGCTTCGCCGCTGTCGTTCGAGACGCACGGCGACAGGGCAGAAGCCTGGTACTGAAGGACTGATCCATGAGCAGCTTGCCACGCCGTCTGCAAATTCGCGGCCTGAAGGTGCGCGGCTTTAGTCGCAAGACCTTCCGCCTGTCGCGCGATGCCGACGGCATCCTGCGCCCGGTGCGCATAGCGCGCGGCGGAATCATTCTTGGGCCGGAACCGGAGAATAAGCCTGTCGGCTACCGTTGGCCGCGGGTCTTGGATCTGCGTCAGGCATCTGCGACATGAGCGCGATCGACATGGCTGCGCTCGCCCGCATGGCAGAGGGCGATGGCGGCGACGAGATCCGCGTCACCAAAAGGTGGCTGCGGTCGATGATCGCTGAACTCAAATCCCGCGACGCCGCGGCGCAGGCGACGGCCGCGTTCGAGCGTGTCGTGAAGGCGCGCCTCTGATGGGGCGCGTTCGTTCCCCGGCGCAGCGTGCGCCGCAAACGATCGAGCAGGCGCAGGCCTTGTGCGCTCGCTTCGTCGAGCGGAGCGCGCAGGCCGCGCTGATCGTCCAGGCGCGCGACGAGGCAATCGCCGCGGCCAATCAGGACGCGGATACCGAGCTGGTGCCGATCACGGCCGAGCTCAAGGATATCGAGAAGCAGCTCAAGCCCTTCTTCGCAGCCAAGTTCGATGAGCTGACGGGCGGCAAGCGCAAGTCGATCGAGCTTGGCGGCTGCTATCTGGGTTATCGGCTGGACAAGGCCAGCGTTTCCTTTGCCCATGGCAAGGATGACGACATGGCCGTGACGCTGCGCGCGGCCGAGATGACGGACTATGTCCGGACCAAGCATTCGCCCGACAAGGTCGCCATCATGAAGGCGCTGGAGGCCGAGCGCGAGGCGTTCGTCCTGGCGTCCGATGGCACGACCGTGCCGCTGCCGCTGCATGACATGGGCTTTTCGATCAAGCAGGGCGAGAGCTTCTTCCTGGAGCGTGTCGGGCAGAGCGGGGCGATCGAGCCTTGAGCGAAATCCTCGCGGGCGTACGGCTGGTGCGGGCGCTGGAGCGCTCGGCTGAGCTGGCCGGATGTAGCTTCGATTTCGTGGCGCGGGATAGCCGTTCGCTGTCGTGCGGACTCTTTTGCTGTGCCGAGCATCGGCTTCAGGGGATCGTCGCTGGCCAGTCAGCGCAGGCTTGGCTCGATACGCTCGACGAATATGCGATTTTTCTGCCCGGCTACGTGCTGGTGCAACTGGCCGTCGGCGCGATCGAGGAGAAGGGCGAGCAGCTGCTCGTCGAGATCCAGGCGCAGACGGTGAAGGAGGCGTAGATGGTGCGTTATCTGTTGATGTTGCTGGCATGCCTGCTGTGCATTCCGCTTGCGGCATGCGAGACTGCGGCGCAGCGTTGCGCGCAGGCGGCCAACCCGGCCGAATGCATCAAGGTCGCCGACGCCGGCGGCGATGTGAACGACTATCTGCTCTATGGTATGGCGGGCTATATGCTCTCGAGCGCCATGAACGGTGGGCAGCGGCAGACCGTGATCGTGCCGGATCCTCACTATCGTGGGTATCGTCGCCCGATCCCCAGCTATCAGGCCAGTCGGGATTATGTGCGATCGCGCACCGTTACGACGACCACGACCAAGCGCGGGCTGTTCGGCGGTACCAAGACAACGACATCGACGGCGCGCTATAGCTATCGACCATCGTCCTTCCGCTCCTCATTCCGCAGGCGCTAGGTGCCGAGCCAGGCACCGCGCTTTCGCCCGCCGGGATGGAAGCCGCCGGAGCCTTGGGCCACCTCCAAGGGCAAGAGCAGGCAGCAGCGCGGGTATGACGCCGAGCATGATGCCATGCGCAAGCGGGTATTGATCGAAGAGCCATGGTGTCGGGAGTGCATCCGCACCGGCGTGTCGCCGCCAAGGCGGACGACGATCGCGGATCACATGCGCAACCGGGCCGAAGGCGGCACGAACGTCCGCGAGAACTATCAGGGCCTGTGCGATCCGCATAGCAAGGCGAAGACGGCGAAGGAGGCGGCGCGGGCGCGATGGCGCAAGCGGAACGCCGACTGAACAGACCGAATCGATACGTCGATCGACCGATTTTCAAGCAAAATCGGACGCCACGCGATGCAAAACGGGCCAAGTTGAGGGCGGGGGGAGGGTCAAAACTTCCCCTGCCACCCCCCTGGGACCGCGCCTGTGGACATTTTCTTACGCGGTCAAATTCAAAGGGTAAAAAGTGAGGCGGGATGGCACGAGGTGGATCCCGATCGGGCGCAGGACGGAAACGTAAAGATCCGGCGCTAAAGGAAGCGCAGGGGACATACCGCGAAGATCGCGACGCGAAAGTCAACGAGGATGTGCCGATCGGCCCGATGATCGCGCCGCTGCATCTGTCGGAAATCGCGCGCGGTCACTTCGCGACGATCGCAGGCATCCTTGAAGAGCAGAAGCGATCCAGCCCACACTATGCCGAGCATGTCGGCCTGCTGGCACTGCGTCTCGAACAGATCGCGATGTACCAAGCCGTCATCGAAACAGAGGGCTGCACCTTCAGCAGCGAAATCGCCCAGGTCGCGAAGGATGGTGCAGTCATCGCCATTAAGGTGATGAAGCGGGCGCACCCCGCTGTCGCCATGCTCTCCGAAGCGCTCCGCCATGCACAATCGCTGCTCGGCGATTTGATGCTCAATCCAGCCGCCGCCCTGAAGATCGCCAGCGGCCATAAGCAGGAAGCTGGCGACTTCGACGACTTTTAGGAGGACACCATGACCACGACCATCACGCTCGAAACACATAGCTGGCCCACGCGTATTGTCAGTCGGGACAATTTCGAAAGCGAATGTGGTACGCATAAGCATCACGGCGTGACCGAAGAGATTGTGCCACCCAATAGCAAGCGCACGGTGCATATCAGCCAGAGCCGCTCGATCGAGTTTATCGAACTGCCGTTGCCTTCGTCCGACGCCGGTTAACGGCATAGATTGATGTGGATGGCCGGGGTTATGCAGCTATCGCGCGCAAATATGCGAGCGACGTCTGCAGCGGCAAGATCCCGGCCGGGCTGCAGATCCGGCTTCAGTGCCGGCGGTTCCTAGATGAGCTGAAACTCAGCCGCTCACGGGCGGCGAGGTTTCCGTATGTTTTCGACGAGGACGCCGCGGCCAGGCCGTGCCGCTTCATCGAGAAGCTGCCCCATTCCAAGGGCAAATGGGCGCGATCGAAAGAGCGGCTGGTCCTGCAGCCGTGGCAGATCTGGATCATTTGCGTCACTTTCGGGTGGCTGCACAAGGCCGGGCCGCGCAAAGGCCTACGCCGGTTTCGCCGGCTGTTTCTGGTCGTGCCGCGCAAAAACGGCAAGTCGGCGATTGCCGCAGGCATCGGGCTGTACATGTTGTGCGCCGACAATGAGTTCGGCGCCGAGGTCTATTCGGGCGCGACCAACGAAAAGCAGGCATGGGAGGTTTTCAAGCCCGCCCGACTGATGGTCGACCGGACGCCGGCGCTGAAGCGCCGCTTCGGTATCGAGATCACGGCGAAGGCAATCAGCCGGATCCAGGACGGATCGAAGTTCGAAACGATCATCGGAGATCCGGGCGACGGCCAGTCGCCCAGCTGCTCGATCCACGATGAATATCATGAGCATGCGGATGACGGCCAGGTCGATACCATGGTCACCGGCATGGGCGCCCGCGACCAGCCGCTGCAGCTGCTCATCACCACTGCCGGCGATAATCTTGCTGGCCCCTGCTATGCGCTGATCCAAGAGGAGAGGAAGAAGCTCGCCGGCATCGGCCATAACGGCGGGCCGCCGCTCGATGACGAAACGCTGTTCGTCGAATATTCGATCGACGAAGGCGACGACTGGAAGTCGGAGGTTGCGCTCCGGAAGGCCAATCCGAATGCCGATGTGTCGGTGTCGATGGACTTCCTGCGCGCCCGGCAACGCGACGCGATCGCGACGCCGCGCAAGGCCGGCGTCTTCAAAACGAAGCACCTAAACCTTTGGGTCTCGGCAAAGGCCGCCTATTTCGATGTCGAAGCCTGGCGCAAATGCAAAGACCCGGAGATCCCGGCTAAACCGCGCGAAGCGCTGGCGCTGGAATGGCTGCGCGGCCGGCGCGTCATTCTTGGTCTCGACCTGGCGTCGAAGGTCGATATCGCAGCCTTGGAATATTTGTTCCTGCCGATCGGCGAAGTGGCGACGAAGGATGACCCTTATATCCGGATCGGTCGGTACTTCCTGCCCAGCGACACGGTTGCGGAGGTTCCTGCCTACCAAGGATGGGACGCGCTGGATCTGCTGGATGTCACCACCGGCAACATTGTCGACTATGACGAGATCGAGGCCGCCATCGAGGAGGCTGTCGAGCTCTTTCAGGTCGAGTTCGTGCCCTACGACCCGTTTCAGGCGACACAGCTATCAACGCGCCTAGCCAAGAAGGGTGTGCCGGTCATCGAATATCGGCCGACAGTGCTCAATTTCAGTGAACCGATGAAACAGCTGGATGCCGCGATGCGCGCCCGGCTGATCATCCATGGCGGCGACCCCGTGATGGAGTGGGAAATCTCCAACGTCGTCGGCACCCCCGACAAGAAAGACAACGTCTACCCCAACAAACCTGAGGGCCAGGCGCATCTAAAGATCGATAATCCGGTCGCGCTGATGAGCACGATCGGTGTCCATATGGGCGAAGAGGCCGAGGGGCCGTCCGTCTATGAGCAGCGCGGCGTGCGGGTGCTCTGAGGAGATTGCATGAGCCTGTTCGATCGCATTTTCGGCCGCGCGGCCGGGGATGTTCCTGCGCGGATCGATGGCGGCGGCGCGCCGCTGTCCTTCGGTGCGAGCGGGCGACCGCTGGCGCAATCGGTCTCGCCGGATGGCGGGTTTGTGATTTCGACTTCGCAGGAGCTGGAGGCAGCTCTGCGGGGCGAGGCCGGGCTGTCCGGAGAGGTGGTGACGCCGGAAACGGCGATGCGTGTGGGCGCGGTGTTCGGCTGTGTCCGCCTGATCGCGGGCAAGGTCGCAACGCTGCCGATCGATGTGAAGCGGCGTGTGGACGATCGGACGCGCATCGATGCGTCGGACCATGCCGTCGCCCAGCTGCTGCGGCGCAAGCCCAATGGCTGGCAAAGACCTGCGCAGTTCAAGCGGATGATGCAGGCACATGTGCTGCTGCGCGGCAATGCGTTTGCCCTGAAAGTTATCTCGCGCGGTGAAGTTCGTGCCCTGATCCCGATCCATCCGGAGCGGGTGACGGTGCGCCAGCGGGACGATCTGACGTTGGAATATGATGTGGTGCGCAAAAATGGCTCGCCCATCACTGTCAGCCAGGACGAGATGTTTCACCTTTATGGCCTGACGCTCAACGGCTATTCGGGCGTGACGCCGCTCACTTACGCCCGCGAGACGATAGGACAAGCGCGGGCGCGTGACCGTCAGGTGGCAGCGACCTTCCGCCATGGCGCGCGGCCTTCGGGCGCAGTGTCCATGCCTGACGACAAGAAACTGAGCGATCCGGCCTATGACCGGCTGCAGCGTTCGCTCGATGATTTTCGGGCGGGCGGCGAGAAAGATGGCGGCGTTCTGCTGCTGGAGGAGGGGCTGAAATGGGAAACCATTTCAATGAGCCCGACCGACATGCAGTGGATTGAGGGGCAGAAGCTTTCACGATCCGAAATCTGCATGTTCTTCGGAGTGCCGCCCAGCATGATCGGCGACAATAGCGGGTCGGATAGCAATTGGGGGACTGGGTTGGAGCAGAAGTCGAATGGCTTTTCTGCTTACACGATGGATGATCACCTGGTCATGTGGGAAGAAGAGATCGGCGCGATGATCGCCGATCCGAAGATTTACGCGCGGTTCAATCGGGCGGCTATGGTCAGGACCGACATCAAAACCCGCTACGCCGCCCATGCGGTTGCACTGCAATGGGGCTGGGCATCGCCCAATGAAGTCCGCGCGCTGGAGGATCAGAACCCGCGTGAAGACGGCGACATTTATTATCCGCCGCCGAACACGGCCGGCGACGCCAGTGGCAAATCCGAAAAGGACGACAATGATCCAGTTGCGTAACATGCCTCGCGTGTTTGCGGGCGCTCGCCCTGGCGCGCTGCCGTTGCCCGCCGACAAGAAGTTGCAAGCGTTTACGCCAGCGTCTGTGCTGGATCGCTATGGTGACATGGCGGCTGGCGTGCGGGCGGTTTCCACCGGCGACAACGTCATCACCATGTTCGACAGCATCGGGGAAGATTACTGGTCGGGCGGGGGCATCACCGCCAAGAAGGTTTCTGCCCAGCTGCGTGCAATCGGCGATCGCGACGTTGAGGTCCATATCAACAGCTATGGCGGCGATATGTTCGAGGGGATCGCCATTTACAATGTGCTGCGCGAGCATCCGCAGAACATCACGGTCAAGATCATGGGAATGGCGGCTTCGGCTGCGTCGGTCATCGCCATGGCGGGCGATCGACTGGAGATCGGCGCGGCCAGCTTCCTGATGATCCACAATTGCTGGGTCGTCGCGGTCGGCAATCGCCATGACATGGCCGAAACCGCCGCCTGGCTTGCACCATTCGACCAGGCAATGGTCGATGTATATGCCGCACGTAGCGGTCAGGACGCGGCGGCGATCGCCAATTGGATGGATGCCGAGACGTTCATGTCCGGCAGCATCGCAGTCGAGCGTGGCTTTGCCGAGGCGCTGTTGCCCGCCGATCAACTCGCCGTCGATGAAGATGCCAAGGCGCAAGACAAGAGCGTCAATGATTTGCGCGCGATGGAACTGGCGCTGGTCGCATCTGGCCAGACGCGCAGTCAGGCGCGCGCGCGCATCAAGAATCTGAAGGGCACGCCAGGCGCTGCCACCGAGGAGCCCACCACGCCAGGCGCTGGTGACCCGAAACTTGCCGAGGCGCTCACCGGGCTCCTCGCGACCGTCACCCGATAGGAGCAATCCCCATGAAGAATTTGAAGCGCACCGCCCTCCTGGCGGCAGGCGCGACCATCGTCGCGTCCACTCCCCGTGCCGTTTTCGCCTCCCCGCGCGCGGAGGCGGACAATCCCGTCGCCATGATCGCGCAGATCAATGCCGCCGTCGAGGCAATGCGCGCCAAGCACGAAGAGGCGATCGCCGGTCGCCTGACGCAGGCCGAGGCCGATGCGCTGATCGCGCCGATCAATGCGGAGATCGATCGTCTGTCGGCCGCGCTCACTGCGGCCCAGCTGGGCGGCGGTGCGGGCGATGGCCTGACGCCGGCGGCGCGCCAGCATTCGCAGACGTTCAACACCTGGTTCCGTCGCGGCGATCGCGCCATCGATGCCGATATGCGCGCACTGGAGGTGCAGGCCGGCCTTACCACCCAGTCCGACCCGGATGGTGGCTATCTGGTCCCGGTCGAAATGGAACAGGGGATCGATCGCGTCATGGGCGCTGTTTCCGTGTTTCGCCAGCTGGCGCGTGTCGTTCAGATTTCGGGCGACACCTATAAGAAGCTGGTGAGCATGGGCGGCGCCGGCGCTGGCTGGGTTGGCGAAGAGGATAGCCGGGGCGAGACCGGCACGCCGACTCTGCGCGAGATCGCCATCAACACCGGCGAGCTTTATGCCAATCCCGCCACCACGCAGACGCTGCTTGACGATGCCCGTGTCGATATCGCCGCCTGGCTGGCTGACGAGGTGTCGATCGAGTTTGCCGAGCAGGAAAGCGAGGCCTTCATTACTGGCTCCGGGATCAAGAAGCCGCGTGGCTTGCTCAACTACGACACGGTCGCGAATGCGAGCTATGCCTGGGGCAAGATCGGTTTCATCAAGACCGGAGCGGCTGCGGCCTTCGCCACCAGCAACCCCGCCGATGCACTGATCGACCTCTATTATGCGCTCAAGCAGGGCTATCGTAACGGCGCGGCCTTCCTGACGTCGGACCCCGTCATGGGCGAAATGCGCAAATGGAAGGACGGGGAGGGCAATTATCTGTGGATGCCGCCGTCGGCCACTGCGGAAGTTGCCACTATCCTGGGTAAGCCTGTTTACACCGACGATTTCATGGATGCGCTGGGCGCCAACAAGTTCCCGGTTGCGTTTGGTGACTTCAAGCGCGGCTATACCATCGCCGATCGCATGGGCGTGCGCATCCTGCGCGACCCGTTCACCAACAAGCCGTTCGTGCATTTCTACACCACGAAGCGCGTGGGCGGCGGGATCACCAATTTCGAGGCGATCAAGCTGTTGAAGTGCGCGGCCTGACGGCTGGCATCTGACTCGGTGACCGGCGGCGACGCCGGTTTTCCAATCCCCTTTATATTCTGGAGACAATCCATGAAGGACATTCATTCGGACATGTCGGTCGCGGTCGCGATCGGCAATTCCACGCTTGCGGCTGACAATACGCCTGCGGCGATCGACCTGCTCGGCTATGACGCAGCGGAGATCGTGCTGGCGATCGGCGCGGGCGGCATCTCGTTCAGTGGCTCGAACAAAATCGAGTTCGTGCTCACCCATTCGGACGACGATGTGACCTATAGCGCGGTCGAAACCAAGCATATGCTGGGCGTCGCGGTGGCGACGGGTGGCATCATCAAATCGCTGATCGCCCCGCACGCCGCTGCCGCCGGATATCGGTTCGGCTATAAGGGTGGCAAACGCTATCTGAAGCTGCTTGCCGATTTCTCCGGCACGCACGGCACCGGCACGCCGATCGCCGCGCTGGTGATCAAGGGCTGCGGCCACGACAACCCGCAGGCCAACCAGGCCTAAGCGCGATGGCCGGCATGGATGGTCCGATCACGGTCGCTGATGCGAAGCTCCACCTTCGCGTCGAGACGGCTGACGACGATGTGGCGATTGCGGATCTGATCCGCATCGCCGCGCGTCAGATCGAGACCATTTATGGCGTGGTGGCGGTGCGGCGGGAGGTGGCGTTCAACCTGGACTGCTTTCCCCGCGATTTGCGCATCCCGCTGGTACCGGTGATCGCCGACAGCATCACGATCAGCTATCTGGACGCGGCAGGCGAATTTCAGGCGTTCGAGAATTTCCGATCCTTCGTGCGGCAGGACTGGACGTTTGTGACACCCGCCATTGGCGCGCGCTGGCCCACTGCCGCTGCCGTCCCAGGGGCGATCACGGTGACTGCTACGGTCGGCCATATCGACCGCGATGCATCGATCCAGGCGCAGCAGGAAGCAGTGCCGCATGATGTGCGGCAGGCCACCCGCTATCTGGTCGAGCATCTTTACACGCGCGCTGGCGGTCCCATTCCACGGTCGGTCGATGATCTGATCGACCATTATCGATACAGGCGGCTGTGATGGGCGATCCCCGTCTGCTACCGGCCCGACGCAACAAGCGCATCCTGTTCGAGGAGCGGCTGGGCGGGACCGACGGCTATGGCCACCGCACCGTCGACGCCGAGTGGCGAGAGACCGCCGCGCGCTCAGCCAATGTCCTGTTTGGCGCAGGCAGTGAGCAGCGTGAGGCGGCACAGCAGGGCGGATCGCAGACGGCTACCTTCCTAGTCTTGGCCGACAGCGATACGCGCGCGGTGAGCGTGCGCGATCGCATCCGCTATCCGCTCAGTGATCCCGATCCGGCGAAATCGCCCGCCTGGGAGATCAGCGCGATCGAGGAAATCGGCTTTAACGAGGGCTTTGCCTTCACGGCGACGCGGGTGGCGGCGTGAGCGGTGGCGAGTATGACATGCAGGGCCTTGATGCCCTGCTCGCTACGCTTAATGCATTGCCCGAACAGATGGGAAAAAATGCGCTGGAGCGGGCAGGGAAGCGAGCGCTTCAGCCGTTTCTAGTGGCGGTCAAGGATATCGCGCCGACGGACGCTCCTTCGGAAACACCCGATCGACCGGCCTTTGCTTACCGTGACAGCTTCATCATCAGCACGAAACTGAACGAGCGCCAATCGAAGCTGATACGCCGGGCCGGGAAGAATTACGCAGAGGTCTATGCCGGCACAAACGACCCGGTCGGCACATGGCTGGAATTCGGCTTTATCCATCGGCGCGGCGAAAGCCTATCCTGGGTACCGCCGCAACCGCATGTTTCGGTCGCCTGGAATGTCACGGCTGGCGACGTGCTTGGTGAATGCGCAATCGCGCTGGCCGATGAACTGGACGGCGCGCTGACGCGATCGGTGCGGCGGTCATGACTTTCGAAGAAGCGTTGCGCCAGCGTGTCGTCGCCGCGCCGATCGGCGGGATGCTCGGCCGTTGGCAAAACACGCGGGCGGCACATTGGGGCGATAGGCCGGATGGCGCACCATTGCCTGCGATCGTGTTCACGATGATCGATCCGGGCATCAATTATAGCCATGGCGGCCGCGACGATTTGCGCATCGTGCAGGTGCAGGCCGACAGCCTGGCGCCGGATTACGGGACAGCACGAGCGATAGCCTATGACCTCGGGCAGCTGCTCGAGGGCGCGGCCGTCGTCGCCGGTATCACCTTCACACACGGTTTCATCAATCTGGAGCGAGACATTCCGGTCGTCGGCGTGCGTGGCGCTTCATCCGTCTATGGGCGCACGCTGCGCCTTTCCATTTACTGCAAGGAGTAAGGCCCATGTCGAACGGCAATTTCGGCGCGGAATTCTATTTTACTGACATCGCGGATGCGGAATTCGAAATTCCCGAAGTGCTTTCCGTAACGCCCAGCAATCCGACGCGTCCGACCTACCAGAATTCGCACCATAAAACGGTGGGTGCCCATACTTATGAGGGCGAGAAGCTGCTGGAGCCCGGCACCCTCACCGTGCAGATCAACTATCTGTCTGGATCCGCGAGCGATCTGCAACTGTTGGCGATGCTTAATCACCCCTCTCCCAAGCCATATCGCTCCGCTCACGTGGCCGGATCAGGCAAACGTCAGATTAGCGGCAATGCGATCCTGACCGGCTATGCACCAGGCGCCATGCCGATTACCGGAAAGCAGGAAGCGACTTTGACATTCCAGGCGAGCGGTGTCGCCACCCACGCGGCGGTTAGCTGATGAATCCCCTGCGCGGTGAAGTGCCGCTTGTCCTGGGCGACGTGACGCTGACGTTGAAGCTCGGCATTAACGCCTTGTGTGTCGCCGAACCCATGCTGGGCAGGAAGGCAAGAGCCATCCTAGACGATATGGAAGATGATCGGGATGGCCCAGCGCTGGACACTATCCGTGTTCTGACTTGGGCTGGTCTCCGGAAACATCATGCCGATTATCATCTTATCCAGATCGGCGAGTTGATGGAGGAATTCGGTCCCGCCGTTTTCAGCAACGCGATTCTTGCCAGCCTCGAAAGCGCGTTCGGCTCCGGGGAGGGTAAGAAGGGCGAAAACCCTCCCAAGCCGACGCGCCGGAAGAGGACTGGGACTGGCTGAAGCTCCACCAGCGCTGGTGCGAGGCCGGCTTTGATCCGGATGAATATTGGGAACAGACGCCGCGCCTCGTGCGATCGGCCCTGGTCGGGTATCAGGAACGCATCAAGCGTGAGCAGCTGACGCGGCTTGAAATCGCCTGGCACAATGCGCGCTGGTCTGCCTTCAGCCCAAAACTCGACTCCCTGGCTGACGTGTTGCGGCAGGCCGAAGGCAAGGAAGAGGATCCCGACGTCATCTGGCACAAGATGAAGGTGTGGGCCACCGCCTATGGGCAGGTGATCGAAGAAGCCTAATCGCGACCGAACAGAAAGTCCTTTGCTCGATCAACGATCGTCTCTTCCTTTTCCCCTGAGGGCGAGAGGTTCGTGAGCCGCTTCATGATTTCGGCCCGCTGTGCCATTGATGCGATGAAATAGGGTATAGCCGCAATCCCGATGCCGACCGCCGCCTGCGCTGCGGTCTGTGGGGCACTATAATCAGGGCCAAGGCTGGTGAGGATCAGCCAGCCGCCAAATAGTGCGGCCAAAAACGCAATGACTTCCCAAACAACAGTCATGATGCACCCCACATACTGAATCGTCCGTGCCGAGTCATTATCGGTTGGCTGAGCTTTTGTAACTGTTATTGATTTTTAGCCTGGTGCCGTTGGCATCGGGATGGAGGTGCGTATGTCAAAAGACATTATCGGCGCTCTCCGCGTGACGTTGGGCTTCGATACGTCACAGTTTGAGCATGGCTCCGAGCGCGCCAAGCAGAAAATCAAGACGGATGCCACCGCTATCAAGGCCGAAGTTTCCGGGCTTCGCCGTGCGATCGGCGACCTGACGACCGCCTTCATCGGTGTTGAGGCGGTGCAGGCTGCCAAACGTGCGCTGGATTATGCTGGCTCTCTTAAGGCTGCCGCAAATGAGGCGGGCGTTACGAGAAAGGAACTTCAGGAATATCGCTATGTCGCCACTCAGGCGGACCTTACGCAGAAGGAAATGGATGGCTCGCTCAAGAAGCTGACCAAGACGATCGGCGAGGCAAAGGCAGGGACGAAGGAACAGGCAACCCTCTTCCGCGATCTTGGCGTATCCGTGCAGGATGCAAATGGCCGGATCTACTCGGCCGGCGAAGTGCTACCCAGGCTGGCGGACGCGCTCAGCAAGATCAAGGATCCAGCGACCAGGGCGCGCCTTGAGGTCAAGCTGTTTGGCGAAGCCGGACAGAAGCTCGACGGACTGCTCACGCAGGGCAGCAAGGGGATGGAGGCGCTGCGCGCGCGCGCGCGCGAACTGGGACTGGTGCTTTCCGACGACCTAGCCGACGGCGCATCGGAGGCAAATGATCGGCTCGCCGAAATCAAGATGACGCTTGATACGCGGTTCGCGGCAGCTGTCTCCCAGAATGCGTCCTCGATTCTGGGACTCGCCAATGCATTGGCGACGCTAACCAGCAAAGCCCTTGAGCTTGTGGGCGAATATCCACGCATTTCTACCGCGTTGGCGGGGATTGCCGTGGGTTCGCGCTTTGGAGCGCCCGGCGCCATTCTGGGAGGGATAGGCGGCGCGGTAGGCGGCGACTCGCTCGCCCGTGGCAATGCCGACGCCAACATGAACCTTCAGTTCCGGATGCAGGCTTTGCGCGATGCGCGGGACGAAATGCAGGCCCGCCTCAGGTCAACCAAAGGCGAGGGCAGTTTGATCCAGTTCCGCCGCGTGGGAAGCAATGTTCAGGGCGGGACGCTGGAGACCGCAACAGCAGAAGTTCGTCGACAAACCCTGTTGTTGCAGCAGGCGACGGCACAGGCAAATGTTCCGAAGCCACAAAATTCCATCGTCCCCGACGGCGCATTGCCCGTTCCCAATCCCGGCCGCGCTAAAAAAGGACCAAAGGACCGCACCGAGGAACTGGCGGCGCGGTACCAGGATGAGCTGGCTGGTCTCTATGATGACCATCTGGGTATGGAACGGGATCTTACGTCGGACCTGCGGGAAAGAGCTTCGATCGAGCATGCGCGGATATTGGCGGCTAAGGAAGCCTATGGCGCCGACGTCGACAGCCGGGTCAGGCAGGGCGATTTGACCGCCGCTCAGGCCGAGCAGCTGAAACTGCAGCGTGTGCGCAATTATGATCTGGAAAAGCAGCAGATCAATTGGGGGCTGGATGACGCCCTGATCGAGGAGGAGACCCGCACCGCACAGGAGGGACTCGATCGCGAAAGGGACATGCTGCAGATCCGCGCGGCGACGGCAACCACCGCAAAGGAGCGGCGGACAGTCCAGCTCTCGATGCTCGAAAACGAGCTGAAATCCATGCGCCTGTCGGCCGAGGAGGTGCTGGCGCGACACGACAGCACGGAAGCCGGGAAGAAGCTCGCCCAGGCGAAGCTCGACCAGCTTGGCCAGATCCGCACCGGCGAGACGCTGCGCATCAACCGCGACACGCTGGGGCCGATCGCGTCCTACATGGACAGCATTCCCAAGACGGCGGCCGAGATCAACGAGGCTTATGAGAATATCGCGGTCAACGGCATCCGCAATATGAACGATGGCCTCGCCGAATCCGCTTCGCGCATGCTCAAGCTCAAAGGCTTTGCCGGCCAACTGTTCAACCAGTTGATCGCCGACCTTATCCGATTTCAGCTGCAGCAGGCTGTCGGCGGCAGCGGTGGAATATTGGGCAGTCTGTTCAAACTCGGCGGCGGTCTACTCGGGCTCGGCGGTGCCACCGGCAGCGTCGATCTGTCCGCGAAAGCAGCGACGGGTAACTTTGTCGGCCCGCGCTTTGCCAATGGCGGCGAGATGACGATCGGTGGCTTGCGAGGTATTGACCGCAATGTGCTGTCGCTGAATGGCCAGCCCATTGCCAATGTCAGCTATGGCGAGAAGTTATCGATCGCCAACGACAATCCATCCGGCAGAATGGCGGCGACCGTTGTGGTTGAACCATCCCCTTACTTCAATGCTGTTGTTGATCGACGGGCCTATGGGGTCGCCGCGCCGATCGGCGCGCAGGCCGCGTCGGCCGGGTCGAACGGCGCGCAGATCGCGCTCAGCCGGGCGGGGGCCAAGCGGTTCCCATGATCATCCTGCCCACCTGGCCCGGCGCGCGCAAAGCGATGCCGCGCGTTCTCGACTTCGGCGGGATTCTGCAGCCCGATAGTGGTGCGGAGACGCAGCGGTTGAACAAGCTTGGCAACCGCTATGGCGTGGCCTTTGAAATGCCACCGCTCAAAAGCAATGCCGACGAAGGCATGAAATGGGTCAACCGGCTGGTGCGCGGCCAGCGTGAAGGTGCGCGGATGGAATATCCGTTGCTGGACTTCGATCCCGGCACGCCGGGCAGCTTCGTGGTGAATGGCAGCGGCCAGGCCGGCACGGTGCTCAACATCGATGGCGGTGCGCCTTTCTACCAATTCAAGGAAGGCCAGCCCTTCCACCTGTCGATTGGTGGTCATCTCTATTTCGATTTCATCGCCTCGGACGTGACCGCTAATGGCAGCGGGGCCGCGACGATCACGCTGACGCAGATGTTGCGCAAGCCGCCGATCGACGGCGACGCACTGGAATTTGTGCAGCCCTGCATCGAGGGCTGGGTCGTCGGCGATCAGCTGGGCTGGGAACTGGCGCTGGAGCGCAACATCGGTCTGTCCTTCGAGATTCATGAAGCACGGTAGCCGGGCCCGATAGATGGCATTCACAGGACGGGTGATCCACCCGGTAGCGTTGATGGAGATCACGCTGCCGGCACGAACAGTGCGTCTGTGCGACGGCGGCTTTCTGTATTGGGGCGGCAATCTGTTCGACTGCGTCGATGAAGATTTCGGCACGGTGAAATCAGCCGAGAGTTTCGAGGAAAAGACCGGCGACGAAGCACCCGGCGGCAAAGTCACCTTTCTGCCGCGCAATACGGCCGACGCGGCTGCCCTGTCCGATCCTGCATTTCAGAATAGCCGGATGAAGTTCTGGCTGGGCGAATATGACCCGGTGACGGGCCATGTCGTCGGCACGCCGGAGCTGAGCGCCGACCTGTCGATCGACACGGTCACGCTGAAGCGATCCCGCGGGCAGCGCGAGGTCGATATCGAATTTGAGAGCGCGGCGAAGCGGCTGTTCATGGTGATGCGCGGGAACGCTCTGAACAATCGATTTCACCAGCAATGCTATCCGGGAGAGCTGGGAATGGTGAACGCCACCGGAATGCCCAGGTCGAGCGCCTGGGGCGCGGATAATCCGGGATGACCGACCTTGAGCGGCGGCAGGCCGCACTGGAAAAGACCATCGCGAAATATCGCGGCCGGGTGCTGGATTTCAAATCGGCCGACTGTGTGCGGATGATCCGCTTCCATCTGCTGCAGATGGGCCACAGGCCACCGCCATTGCCTCGCTATTCGTCGATGATCGGTGCCCGTCGTGCGCTGAGGGACAAGGGCGGCCTAGTGGCGATACTTGACGGGTTGCTGCCACGCATCGCCCCGGCAAGAATGCTGGAGGGGGATATTGCGGTCGTCGGAGGCGAGGGGGGTGAGGCTGGCCTGATCTGCGTCGGCTACAAATATATGGGCTGGCATCAGGATGCTGCTGAATCGGTCAACCTGATCATAGGCCTTGGCGACGTGACGGCGGCCTGGCGGGCCTGATATGAAGGCGCTGCGGACGGTCGCTGTCATCGCAGGTGTCGTGGCGCTGGTCGCGACCGGCGTGGGTGCGGCCGCGGGAGCGGGATTGTTTGGCGCAACGGCTGGCTCCGCTGCAGCTGCGGCGGGGGCATCCACGGCTCTGTCATCCGCCATCATCGCCACCGCCACGACAGTCGCGCAGGTTGCCACCGTCGTCGCCGCCGCTTCGTCGATCGGTGCGCAGTTGATGCAGAAGAAGCCCGGCATGATCGGGTCGGTCAATACGGTGACCATCGGCGGCAACCAGCCCATTCCCTATGGCATGGGGCGGTGCTTCACCGCAGGGAGCCAAGTGCATGACGTCGGCTATGGGGGGAAGGTTGGCAAGACGCATAATCCCTATCTGTCTAAGGTCTTCATCTGGTCGGCCAGCACGGCCCTGTCGATCGATGCGGTACTGGTCGACTGGAACGTCATCCCCTTCTTCGGCAACTCCGCGTCGGGCTATTACAACAGCTGGCTGTACCTAGACCGGCAGGTAGGATTGCGTCCGGAGCCGGATGCGCTGGCCGGACCGTGGGGCGCGATGCCCGACTGGTCTGCGGCGCACAAGCTGTCTAACTATGCGGCAGGCTTGTTCAGTTACCGGTTCGACCGAGACAACAAGCGTTGGGCCAATGGCATACCTGTCCATGGCGTCGTCGGTCGCTGGTCAAAAGTATATGACTGGCGCGAGGACGACACTTTTCCAGGCGGCGTGGGCAGCCATCGGTGGGATGATGAGGAGACATTTGCCTACGACACCAATGTCGCGTTGAACGCCATCACCTATGCGCGCGGGCGCTTTGCCATAAATCCGGCGACGGGCGAACAGACAGTGCGCCTGGTCGGCTGCGGCTATAGCCAGGACGAGATTGACTGGCCTGCCTGGACCGCCTTCGCGAATGTCTGCGATGCCAATGGCTGGGCGGTCAACGGCTTCGTGTATGATGGGCCTGGGATAAGCCAATGGGATAATCTGAAGCGCATCTGTGCGGCGGGTGCAGCCAGTCCGGTGTGGAGCGGCGGGCTGCTGTCCGTACGCTTCCAGAGTCCCAAGGTCGCGCTCGACACGATCACAATCGAGGATTTTGGCGAGGGCGAATATGTGACCCCCGGTATGCGGACGTGGAAGGACCGCATCAACACGATGGTGCCCAAATATCGGTCTGAAGCCAATAAATGGGAATATGTCCAGTCCGCCGCGATCTCGTTCGAGAGCTATATCGCGCTGGATGATGGCGATCCAAAGGAAGAAGAATATCTTTGCGAGCTGGTGACCGACAAGGATCAGGCCGCCAAGCTCACCGCCTATGAACTGTTCAACCGGCGTGAGCTGACCGGTATAACTCGCCCGTGCAAACCGCGACTGTGGCATGTGCGGCTGGGGGAGGCCTATCAGCTGGTCGATCCGGACGACGGATTGGATCACCTGGTCGTCGTTGCGGCGATTTCCAAGGATATCGCAACCGCCACCGTCACCATCACATTTGAAACCGAGACGACCGGGAAGCATGCACTGGCGCTGTCCATGAGCGGCTCCGCGCCTCCGCCGCCCACGCTGATCGCACCTGGCGCTGGCGACGACACGGTCTGGGATGGCGCAACCTTCGATTCTACCGGCGCTTTCACTTTCGACAGCACCGTCGGCACATTCGACGAGACCTGATCCATGACATTGCAAGACATCAACGTTGGTACCATTGCCAATGATGGGACCGGCGATAATCCGCGCGCCGGTGCGCTGAAGATCAACAGCAATAATGCGCTGATAGAGGCTGCCCTGTCCGGCGCCGTCGCCGGCAGCACATTAGCCGGCACCGAAAAGCTGCTCGGCCTTGATGGCAGCACGAACAAGGCCTGGCTGGTGAGCCAGCTGGCTACGTTTATCGCCGCCCAAATTATCGACAGCGCGCCGGGAACGCTCGATACGCTCAACGAACTCGCCGCGGCACTGGGCGATGACGCTAATTTCGCGACGACGATGACGACGGCTCTGGCAGGAAAACAACCGCTCGACGCCGACCTGACCGCGATCGCAGCGTTGGTGACGACATCGTTTGGAAGGGCGCTGTTGACGATGGCAGATGCCGCCGCAACCCGTCTCGCCATCGGCGCGCAGCCAAGCAATGGCAATCTGAACGCTATCGCGGCGGCAACACCCATTGCGGATGGCGCTCATGCAATCGGCGGCGTGACGATCGAGACCGTGGGCGGGATCATCACCGCCATCTACTGACCGGGGGCGCAGCCCTCTCCTTGTCCCGGCGGCTGACGCCGACCCCCTGAAGCAGGATTGATCTTATGAAATCTGCGGGCTTTCACCCGCCGACGCATCATTGTGTCGGCGATCGGATCGCTGTGCCGGGTCACAGGGCATGAGCATGTTCCGCGCGCTCGCGCCCGTTCTGACGATCTGGGCGGCCAACCCCCGTGCATTGCGCATTGTTCTGCTGGACAAGGATCGGCAGCCGCAGGATCTGACGGGGCGGACGGCGACGATGGCGATCCGCCGGTCGTCTATGCTGGAGCCGCGCGTCACGGTCGAGGCTGTCCTGTCCAGCGACGGCTATGCCTGGCTGTTCCTGCTGGCCGCGCAGCAGTGCGACCTTATCTATGCCGATGGGCAGGCCTATGGTCTCTCCTATGACGTGATAGAGACCTATGCAGGCGGATCTCTGCGCTGGACGGGTCGCATCGATCCGCAGCCCGCATCCGATTTGCCGGGCGACGGTGCCGCGCCGGCGCTGGTCGATCTGCCTGTCGCTGAGCTGGTTTCCGAAACCGATACCATCCTGATCACAGAACGCGGGGCGGCAGGCTTTGGCGTCGAAAAGCGGCTGAAGGATCTGGGTCGGATCGATGAGGCGACTCCGGCGGCGATGGATGCCTATATCCGCGGTCTCGGCATTGCCGGCGCGCAGCCCTTTGCCGAGGTGGCGGAAGCGGCGCGCGACACGGCGATTTTGCAGGCCGACCGATCCGAGCAGGAGGCCGATCGATCGCAGACGCAGGCGACGCTGGCTCAGGGACAGGCAGACAGTGCGCTGGCCCAGGCGGATCGCGCACAGACGCAGGCCGACCGATCGCAAACGGAGGCGGATCGATCCGAACTGGCGGCCAGCGCGTCGGCCAGCGCCGGACGGCTCTATACAACGAAGGAAGAGGGTGAGGCTGTCACGCTGGAAGGCGACATATTCTATACCCAGTCACCCAGCAACAATGAGGTCGCGATCGTCTGGCGCATGACGGGCGGCGTCGCTGTTGATACTGGCAAGCGTACGCCATCGGCCACCTTCATCGATGCCGCTGTGGCGCAGGTGAGCGCTGACGCCGCCTCGGCGGCCGGCGCGGCGGCTACGGCTGTAACCGCACAGTCGGAGGCTGAAGATGGCGCTGCGGAAAGCGGCGCGGCGCGGGATGCATCGATAATTGCGCAGGGCATTGCGGAAGCCGCCGCGCAGACAGCGCTTCTGGGCGCCAACGTCTTTGCGAACAAGGCGGCAGGCGAAGCTGTCACGGCAAACGGCCAGCAGTTCGTGGCTTACGGGCCGGCCGGGGCCTACGCCACCCGTTACCTCATGGTGGCAGGCGCGGGCGTCGTTCAGGACAGCTATCCCAACCGTACGGCGCTGGACACGGAGACGTCTGCGCGGCAGGCCGCCGATCAAGCATCGGGCGCCATTGCCCTCATCAACGTCGGCGGCACTGGTGACGCCGCGACCGCCGCCATACCGGCGGCGCTGAATATGCTGGCGATCGGGAACGACACGCTGTTCGCCATCCGCTGGCCAGCCACCAACACGGTGGCCGATCCCACGCTCCAGATCGGCTCAACTACCTACACGGTGAAAGGTCAGCGCGGGCAGGTCATTCAGCCTGGACGGCTGGCGGCGGACTCCCCTTATCTCCTGCGTCGTCACAGCGCCGGCGTCCTGAAGGTGGTGAGCGCCCTGGGGCGGGAGGATGTAGGCCTCTTCAACGTCGACAATACGTCGGACGTGTCAAAGCCCGTCTCGACCGCGCAGCGCAGTGCGCTCAACCAGAGCAGTGTGATCCATTTGGGCAATGTGGGCGGCACTGGAAACGCGGCGACCGCCGAGTTCCCCGGCGCATTTGCCGATCATAATCTGGCGATCGGCGAAATGGTGTCGCTGACCTGGCCTGCCTTGCTCACGGCGGCAGGCCCGACGCTGACCCTGGGCGGCGTGACCTATACCCTCATCACCTCACGCGGCAGCGCGATAGTCAGCGGCCGGCTGGAGGCCGGTCAATCCCTGACCCTGCGCAAGACAGGCGCAACGCAGCTTCGCGCGGTAAACACGCTAAGCGCGAACGAAATAGGCCTCTTCAACGTCGACAATACGTCAGACGAAGCAAAGCCCCTGAGTTCGGCGGCGCGCGCGGCGAACACCGCGCAAGGCCAGAGAACAAGGGCCGCGACACGCGGCTATGGGGAAGCCTCCGCCGCCTCTTCCAACTTCTATTCGATGCAGAATGGCGCCGTTGCCATTTCGCCCGGGGGCGGCCGCGTGACGGGCTTTTCCATCCCGGCGGGGCAAACTGGCGGCGGAACCTTCATCACGCCGCGCATTGCGCTGTCGAAGGAGCGCGCAGCCGATCTGGCAGGCTACACTGTGCGGATCGTGGTCAAGGCCAGCGTGACGTCCGGGTTTCTGGCCGCGCACCCGCTTCAGGGCCTTGTCCGCGTGGATCGCCAGAATGGTGATGTCGTGCTGTCGACCGGCGTCCTGGAGGAAGAGGTGGTCGAAGCGGGCTACCTGCGCCGCACGGTTCTTTATGTGATGGAGGGCGATGAAGCCCGCATCGGCCAGACGATCCAGCGCGTCGCCAGTGGCTCCGGCGCAGGCGTCGACCACAGCCTCGATATCGTCTCGATCACGATCCAGCCTGCGCTGGACGCGGTTGGCTCTACCGTGTCGGCCGCCGACATGGTGGCGCGCCATGCAGCGGAAGAACAGGCGGCGCAGGTCGTCGGCGTCTCGACCCTTGGCGCGCCGGGCATGTCTGAACCCAAACAAGTCACGACCACGGTGCAGGACGCCGTCGATGGCGCTGGCGGCCGGACGAATGCGCTGGCCTACGTCCAGCTGCCGCATGGAGTGGTGCAGGAGCGGTCGATCGACAGTGACGGCCAGATCGTGCTGGCGGGACGTGGCCGCCACCGCACGACACTGGACGGCAGCCTGCCTGACAATGCCGCCTCCGCCGATGTAGCCGCCACCAGCGCTATCGACGCGCATCGGGGCACCGTCGTCATCCGTGACCAGACCATCGTCATGAAGAACGGGCGCTATGCCTATCACGCGGACGATCATGTAGCGAACGCGCGCATCCATCTCGCCAACTGCGACTTCGTACATATGGGCAACGTAGCGGCCGGATGGACAAGCCAGCATGGCGTTGGCCATGGCGCATGGTCCGGCACGGAAATGGAGATCGAGGACTGTCTCCTGTCCGGTCCCCGCGCAGGCCTGCAATATCACAACAATGTCGATTTTGCGCATCCATCGAAGGTGACGGCGCGGCGCTCGCGGCTGGTAGCGCGGAACATCAATGCATTCGGCGTGATCGTTGAGCCGCTGGGATCTGGCGTCCAGGACCATCTGACGCTCGAAGACTGCCAGATCGTGGGCAACCTGTTCATCAACTGTAACCAGTGGTTCGGCACGACCTACCAGCCCGCGAACCACGCGGCAGAAATCATGGTGACCGGCAAGGGCAACACGCCAGCGGCGGCACAGGTCGCTGACTTCGGGCGTGCCTTGCGCGTCACCTCCGCCACCACCGGCGCCTTATCCACTGTCGAAATAGGCGGTGCGGCCGCCGCGCTGCTGTTTGGCGCACGCACATATGGCCGCGCCGGCGCAGCGGGCGTGTCGGGCAAGTGCTGGGGCGACGTCGACATCAACGGATCTGTGCTGACCGGACCGTCGGCCAACATCAATGTGTCGATGGGCGCGCGCCTTGGCAATCGCGCTTCGCTGGGCCCTATGGATTTGAGCATCACGATTGACGGAACGCTTCGGACCGTCACCTTCAGCGGCGATTACTCGGCCTCCACGAACGCCACCATCCTGGGCATAATCAACACCGCGATATCGGGCCTTGGCGTCGCGGACGAATATGCGCCCGGCAATCGTGTTCGCCCCCTGATGATCGACGAGGAAGAGACCCTGCTCAATGAGAGCGGGACCTATATCCACTGGATGGCTCCGCTGGCCTTCGACGGATCACGGCGGAATGTCCGGATCATGACCGATGCCGATCCGTTCACCGCGTTTGCCGGAATGTGCTGGGAGCCGGACGGCATTTATCCCGGCGAGTTCGGGCGGGTCAAGCGGCGCGGCTGGATCAGCCGTGATGACCTTGCCCAGGCCGGCGTCGAGAATGGCGCTCCGGCCATAGCCTATGGCCATTGGTATGTGCCCTTCGGCACGACGGGCAAGGTCGATGCCGATGCGAACATCGCCACCTACCCCGATGGCGTCCTTCAGGTGGTGCGCTTCGATGCTGGTCAGCCAGCCACCTGGACCGCGCTCAGACTGCGCGTGACAACCTGATCGCGGAACATAGCAACCGCGGCCTCATCCTGCCGATGGTGGCGCTGATAGCCTATTGGCTGGTCAGCCAGGCGGGCGGAACACCGCTGCTGCCGACGATCAACATCTTCGACCGCGAGATTGCGGCGATGCGCGCCTATTATGGGATCTGATCCAGATGAACCTTATGGAGCATAGCGGCGTCAAGCTGGCCGCAGACGGCCTGTCGATAGGCGTCCTCGCAGGAACGCTCTCCAATGCGCTGCCGTCGATCGCGGCGCTGATGACGATCGTGTGGACGACCATCCGTATCTGGGAAACGGCGACGGTACAGCGCTGGTTCGGCCGAAAGGACTGATAACATCATGAGCAAGTTGAAACTTGTCGTTGCGGCATCCGCCGTAACGCTGGCCCTGATTCCGCCTGCTGCGATCGAGATCATCAAGCCGACGATCGCGCTGGAGGGTGGATATGTGAATCACCCCAACGATCCTGGCGGTGAGACCAATATGGGCGTCACCAGGAAGGTGGCGGTCGAGCATGGCTATACGGGCCCGATGAAGGCGCTGCCGCGCGACGTGGCGGTGAGCATCTATTATCAATCCTATCTGGTGAAGCCAGGCTATGTGCCGTTGATCGCGCTCGACCCCGCCGTCACCACCGAGTTGTTCGACACGTCGGTCAATATGGGACCGGCGCGGCCGTCGCGCTTTTTCCAGCAGTCGCTCAACGAGATTTGCCCGGCGCTTAAGCTGAAGGTGGACGGCCAGGTCGGTCCTGCCACTGTCGCGGGCTACGCACGCTGCCAGCAGACCTTGCTGTGCCAGGCGATGCTGCCCCGCCTCGATGCCAAGCAGCTGGCCGAATATGACCGGCTGATCCGCGCAAATCCCAAGCTCAAGGTCTTTCGCAAGGGCTGGGTCAACCACCGCATTGGCAATGTTTCCATGGAGAAATGCGCATGAAGATCGAGAAACTGAGCGGGAAGCTCACAAGCATCAGTCTGGCCCTGGAGGCCGGATTGTTTCTGTTGCGCCTTGGCAAATCCGTCGTGCGCGAGGTGAAGGGCAAGAAGGCCAAAGCCCCTGACGCTGTCGCGACCCCGCAC
This sequence comes from Sphingobium sp. JAI105, assembly GCF_015752145.1. NCBI lineage: Bacteria > Pseudomonadati > Pseudomonadota > Alphaproteobacteria > Sphingomonadales > Sphingobiaceae > Sphingobium > Sphingobium sp. JAI105. The sequence continues at coordinate 661,488 of NZ_JADOUC010000001.1, forward strand.
GCCGAAGGGGATGCATAATGGCGATCACGCATGTGACCTGCGGTCCGGTGACCGCGCGCGCCAGTACCGGTTCCACCATGGCCGTCGAATCGTCGCAGCCGGCCCGCAAGCAGAAGTTCGTGCCCAGTGGCACCAGCCAGCCCAGCAGCATCACCGCCAACGCGGCCGAGGGTGACTTCTGGCATGTCGTGACTGACACGGCCGTCTGGATTAAGTTCGGGACGACCCCGGTCGCTGCAGATGGCGATGCCCATTTTCTGCCCGCCGGCGCATCGCGATCGTTCATCGCGACCGGCGCAGCCGAGAAGATCGCGGTGATCACCGCGTGAGAACGTTCGGCAGCGGCTTCGGCTTTGATCAGAGCAGGCGGCTGCCGGGCGGTGGCGCGTCCACGCCCGTTAAATCATGGCAGATCATCGGGCAATATAATGATATCCCTCAATCGCAGCAGGGAGTGAACGGTGCCAGCCTTCGAGCGATCACTGTGTCCAAGGCGAAGTTGGCGGCCACTGACGTTACAGCATTGCGGGTATATGGGCAGGGCTATTATGTCGGCGGCAACGGCGGTCCTGAAGTCAATATCGGGAATGATGTTCCGACCCGTGTAGCTGTGCTGGATGGTTCCACGGTGCTGGGGATATCCCCGTCGCCAGTTGCAGTTGTGAATGGCAGCGCTCTTACGCAATTGGCTGAGTTCAGCGGGCTTAACCTAAGCGCTGGGACGGTGCTCAAGCTCCAGAAGGAACGTGTTCTTACATCTGGCCAGTTTTCGACGCAGACGACGCCCTATGCGGCTGGAACGCTTCCGACCGGCGTAGGACGCAAGGGGGATGATGGTGTTGCAGCGAGCGTGCTAGGCACGCCTTCGCCGTCTGGTATCGCAGCGGGAACGCTCGAAGGTGATATTCTGGTTGGATATGGCGTCCACCCTGCCCACACCTACATTATCGCCAGTCACAGCATCGGTTATAACAACACGGACTCTGCGATCGGCGACGGCGGTTTGATTGGCGCTGATGGCCGGACTGCCGAGGGCGGCGGTCTGTTCCGGCGCGGTTTCCGCGCTGCGGCTGTCGCTACCGGCATCGAAATACCTTTGCGGATGGTGGCCAAGCCTGCGGGGCAGATGGCCCTGCTGCGCTCGGATGGCGCAAGGCGGCGCGCCAGCTTCATATATGGCAATACCCTTGTTCTGTATCTGGATACAAACGACCTCGACAGCAGCGCCGGGAACAAGACTGACGCACAGCTTGCAGCCTATTATTCAGCAGAGGCCGCACAGTTCCGGGCGGATTGGGCAGCAGTCAACCCGCTCCTTCCCTGCTTCGTTATCGTCTGTACGCCGTTGCCGCGTGGCGCCGACGGCGGAACACCAAACACCACGCAACAACGCATCGCTGACTTCGATGCGCGGGTCCGCGCGGGGATCAGCGGGACCGATGGCTATTGGGACCTGAACAGCCTGTACGCTGTGCCAGGCATACCATGGAAGATCGCGGACACGGCGCTTTTCAATGGTGACCTCATCCACCTGTCGCCAGCGGGCCAGACTGTCGGGGGTGCCTATGTGTCGAACATGATCCAGCAACCTACGCCATGGATTGATTACCCATGATCATCGCCGCGTCGCCGTCTCGCACCGAAAGTAGGGGTATCGCGTGGGGTATCGCTATAGACTGAAGTTGCCCGTAACCCGTGCAATTCCGTCGGTTTCACGATGTGCGCGACGGAGGGGTTGTCCGTCGCTAAGCTGGACCTCGAACCAAAACCGCCTCGTTGATCGATACATTTAGCTTATGCAACTGGCCGTAACGAGGGCAGATGTGGAACACGACGATTCGATCGTCTTCTATCCGGCCCCGAATTTCGCCGCATTCTTGGCAGTATTCCTGCACCTCTGTCTTTTCGGCCATAAAGCTACCGCGCCATTCTAGATCTAAAGGAAGTGGGGTGGGTTAGGTCGCCCGATAGCGACCAAGACGGAGGGCCTCGCGAGCCGTATCCATCCTGTCACCACCCCTTCGCTGCCGTGGGTTATGCTGAAGTTCTGCGACCGGTTGGGGGCATCAAATCAAGTCCTGAAAATTAAATGGGAGCAATCCATGCTCAGCAACGCTGCGGTGAAAGCCGCGCGGCCGCGTTCGCGCGCCTACAAGATGTTCGATGAGCGGGGCCTGTTTCTGTTCGTTGCGCCGACCGGCCTTCGCGCCTGGCGCATGCGCTATCGCATCGGCGGACGGGAAAAGCTGCTGAGCCTGGGCCAATGGCCCGACCTGCAGCTGGTTGATGCGCGGACAAGCGCCGAGGAAGCGCGGGGCCTGATCGCCCAGGGCGTCGATCCATCGTCCCGTGCAAATTTGCATGTGCAGATCCGCACGTTTGAATCGGTGGCGCGCGAATGGCACGCGCATCAGCGCGATCGCTGGACGGATCGCCATGCCGACGATGTGATCGGATCGCTGGAAAGCAACGTGTTTTCAGATATCGGGCCGTTGCCGATCGGAGCGATCGGCGCGCCGGCGGTGCTGCAGGTGTTGCGCGACGTCGAGGCACGCGGATCGATCGAGACGGCGCGGCGGATCCGCCAGCGGATCTCGGCCGTGTTCGCCTTCGCCATTGCCGAGGGCCTGGTCGATCATGATCCGGCTGCCGTGGTCGGCAAGGCGCTGCGCCCTTCGCCGCCGCCGCGCCGCCAGCCGGCGCTGGTGTCGATCGATGAGGCCCGCGCATTGCTCCTCGCATGCGATCTCGCGGGTGGCCCGCCGATCGTGCGGCTGGCGTCGCGATTCCTGGCGCTGACCGCAGTGCGCATGGGCGCTTTGCTGGGCGCGCGCTGGGACGAGTTCGAGCAGCTGGACGGCGACGCGCCGACCTGGCGCATTCCGGCCGCGCGGATGAAGATCGCGCGGGCCAAGAAGGACGATGCGTCCCATGATCATCTGGTACCGCTGTCGCCCCAGGCGGTGGCCTTACTCAAAGCCGTTCGTGCTTTCGAGTATGAATACTCGATAGTCTTTCCAATCCATCCTGCCGCGATCGGCGCGCTCTACAAGCGGGCGGGCTTTGCCGGTCGGCATGTGCCGCATGGCTGGCGCGCCAGCTTTTCGACGATCCTCAATGAGCAGTTCCCGCTCGAGCGCGGCGCGATCGACATGGCGCTGGCGCATGTGCCGGCGGATCGCAGCAAGGTCGAGCGCGCCTATAACCGGTCCGAGATGCTGGACCAGCGCCGCAGCCTGTTCGATCGCTGGGGTGCGATGCTGAACACATGATTTAATGTGCTTCCTTCGCCCCAGCGCTGACGAGCGTCGGGAGCGGGGGCTATCGGGCTGCAACCCAATAGACCGACGAGAGCAACCTCGCCACGACACAGCTGGCCGACCGGCCGCCCCGCACCCGCGCATACGGGCGCGGGCGTTGGAGCGAACCTTCATGCATTCGTCAAATGATTCTGCCTGCGTATCGAATAAATGCGCGTCCTGCCGCGCCCTGCTTTTCAAATCCGAGCCCGGTGCGATCGCCGGTGTCATAGAGATCAAGTGCCGCCGCTGTGGCGCTTTCAACTGTCTGAGGCCTGTGAGCCCGTACCCGACCGCCGATCGAGCGGCCACCGGAAGGTTCCGCCATGACGCTTGAGAAAATCACCCCCATCAATCCCGCCGCCGGTTATATCGGCGGCAAGCGTAATCTGGCCAAACGGATCTGCGCGATCATCCAGGCCGTCGATCATGACGGCTATGCCGAGCCCTTTGTCGGCATGGGTGGCATCTTCTTCCGACGCGCTGCGCGTCCGCGCGCGGAATCTATCAACGACATATCGGGCGACGTGACGACCCTGTTTCGCGTGGTGCGCCGCCACTATCAGGCGTTCGTCGATGAGATGGAATGGCTGCTGGCCAGCCGGGCCGAGTTCGATCGCTTGCGTGCGATGGATCCCTCGACCCTCACTGATATCGAACGCGCCGCGCGTTTCCTGTACCTGCAGCGCCTTGCCTTTGGTGGCAAGGTCGCCAGCCGCAACTTCGGCGTGGACAGCCGGACGCCGGCGCGCTTCAATCTCGCGCGATTGCGCGCCACCCTGTGGGCTATTCGCGACCGGCTTCAGCCGGTCGTCATCGAGCAGCTGCCCTATGCCGACTTCATCCGGCGCTACGACCGGCCGGGCATGTTGTTCTATCTCGACCCGCCCTACTGGAATTGTGAGGATGATTACGGCGCAGGCCTATTCGATCGGGCCGATTTCGACCGACTGGCGGCGCTGCTCGGCGGGATCGCGGGCAAATTCATTGTCTCGATCAACGATACGCCGGGGGTGCGTGCCGCCTTTGCGGCCTTCGACATGGCCGAGGTGGAAACGACCTATTCGATATCGACGGCTACGGCTGGTGGCGCGAAGCGGGCGGGGGAGCTGATCATCACCAACTTCGCCCTGGACGGTGCCGCCTACGCTACCCTGGGCGCAAAAGGGCGATCCTAACCTCTTGGCCCCCTGGGAGCCAAGCGGGGAGGCCACAGCCTCCCCGTTCCCTACGGTGCGGAAATGCACGCGGGTGTTGCCGAGTAAGCGGGGGTGCGTCGGGAGAGCCTCAAATAGCGCCAGCCGAAGGCTGACCTTATCCTCTTATACCCCTGTGTGGGTGAACATCACCATTTCTAAACTCGCGCCTCTATGCCGGCTTCGATCCGTTTGAGGATCGCCTCCATGGCGGGATCAGCCGGTTTGGCGGGCTCCGGGGCTGCCACAGGGGCGGGAGCGGCGGTCTTGGGGGTTTGGGCCGCGCGACGGCGGCGGGCCTCACGCAGGTTCAGGAAGCGCGCACGCACGGCCCTGCCAGCGTCGCCGAGCGCCTTGCCCAGGCGACCGATGTCGAAGTGATAGGCGTTGGTCGCCTGCTGGCGCTGTGGTCCAGCTTCCCCCACATTGGTCGTCTTCTCGCTTCGCCGTACCCAGTCCAGGAAGCCATGTTCCTTGAGGCGACGCAGGGCGTCGACCACGGCATTCTTGGACAGTGCCGTCACCTTCATGATCGCGGTGATCGCCGGATCGAGCGTGCCGGTCTTGAACTCCAGAAACTGGCGCAGCATCGCTTCGAGCACGCGGATGCCGTTTGCCATCAATGGACTGCGCTCACCCTTCTTCTTGTGGATGACATCATACTCCTTGGCCAGGCGCAGATAGTCGTCCGCCCAGGCCAGGCCTCCGGCGACGGTCCCGTCGGCGATCGGCCGGAATACATCCGCCTGTCGACTGTCGACGTCATAGCTATGGCGATGCACGGGATCATGCCCGCGCTTCTTGCCGCCCAGAGTCGCGCCGGCGCCCTTCAAAATCTTGCGGGTCTGGTACGCGATCGCGCGTGCGTCGGACGGGGCGCTCATGCTGCCACCGCCCGGCTGTTCAGCGCCTCGGTAGTGTGAGCAGGGCTGAAGGCAGTGGCAGGCCGTCGAAAAGCATATCCGCCCATGCCTGCGCGATCTCGCGCCGTCGCGCCATATAGGCCGCGCGATTGTAAATGGGTTCGACGCCCTCCTGCTGGTGCGCCAGCATGATGTCGATGACGACGCGATCGCCCGGCCGGTCCTGTGACATTGCCAGCTCGTTCATGATCGTCGAAAAGCTGGACCGCCAACCATGTGGAACATGCCGCCCCTGATATCCCGCTTCCCGATAAAGTTTCGACACGGTCGAATCGCTGATCGGACGGCGCATCGATCGCGAACTGGGGAAAGCCAGGGGACCGTGCCCCGTCAACAGGCGCAAGGACTTCAGCAGTTCCATCGCCTGACGAGACAGCGGCACGGCGTGATCGTATGCATCCTGCTGCTTGCGCTCGACCGAAAGTTTCATCCGCGCGGCCGGAATGACCCAAACAGGATCTGTCGCGTCGTCGGCCGGCAACTCCGACCAGGGCAGGGACTGCACCACGCCCGGCCGCACTGCGGTGAGCGCGATGAAGCGCGATGCCAGCTTGGATACGGGATGCGCGGGCAGCGCTTCGACGGTCATCAGCATCCGCCTCAGATCGGCTAGGTCGGTAATAGCGGGCCAGCGTTTCTTCGTAAGCGGCCGCAGCGCCTTGCCGACGTCGGCCGGATTCCTGACCTCGTAGCCCAGTGCCTGCGCATGTTCGAAGATGGCATCGATTCGCTGGCGATGGCGCTTTGCCGTTTCGATCGCACCGCGCTTCTCGATCGCCTTCAGCCGCTGGACAACCATCGGCTTGGTGACCTCGCCGATCGGCAGCGAACCAAAATAGGGATAGAGATCCCGCGCCATCGCGTCCTCGACGTTCCTGGTGTGCTTGCCGTTCCAGCGTGGGCGCTGTTCGTCCAGCCACAGCTGCGCCATGACTTTGAAAGTGGCAGCCGCCTCGATCATGCGCGAGGCTTCGCGCTGCTTCTTCACGACGGCGGGGTCGCTGCCCGCGGCGATCAGCTTGCGGGCCTCGTCCCGCGCCGCGCGCGCTTCGATCAGCGACATTTCGGGGTAGGCGCCGAGCACCAGCCGTTTTTTCGTCTTGGCGAACCAGTAGCCCATGCGCCAGGAGCGATGACCGGTCGTTGTTACATGCAGAAAAAGACCGAGAGAATCCGTTAGACGATAGGCTTCGCCCTTCGCTGCCGCCTTCCTGCAAGCTGCATCTGTCAGCAAACCCCGATGCCCCCAAATGTCCCGGTTGGTGCCCCGCGAGTAGCCCCGACAGCGCCGCGCTTTCATGCCACCTAATGCAACTACTTGCGACAACGAATTGTAGGAAAACCGGGGATAACTTGCGATTTTGCGACTGAATGCTGCTGTATGCGACTGCTATCTGGCGGAAGGGGTGGGATTCGAACCCACGGATGCTTGCACATCGGCGGTTTTCAAGACCGCTGCAATCGACCACTCTGCCACCCTTCCGTCGCCTCGCTTCCTAGCGCGCTGTGCTGGCTTGCCAAGCGCAAAAATCGCCTGGGCTCGGTTCGTCGTCTAAACGGGCCATAGTTGCCATTAAGGGGATTCACCTGCCGTCCGGCCTGTGCAACAACGGGGGGATGAGAGATTCTCTGCGTTCGTCTGTATTTTCGCTGTTGCTGGGGCTGGCTGGCGTAACGGCTGGCACTGTCGTGCCGGGGGTTGCGCAGGCACAGGATGTGACGGATTTTCGCGCCTATCTGGAAAGCCTGCGCCCCAAGGCACGGGCGATGGGGATCAGCGACGCGACGCTGGACAGCGTGTTTCCGACGCTGACGCCCAATCCACGGGTCATCGCGCTGGACCAGACGCAACCCGGCGGTGGCGCTTATTCGCCCATCCCCAATTTCGAACCCTATCGCCGCCAGCATGTCGATGCCGCGCGGATCAGGCGCGGCCAGACCGCCTATCAGGCCAATCGCGCGCGTCTGGCCCGTATAGAGGCGGAAACCGGCGTGCCGGAGGAGATCATGGTCGCCATTTATGGCCATGAAACCAATTATGGCAGCTATGTCGGCGATTTCGACCTGATCCGGTCGCTGGCAACGCTGGCGCATGAGGGGCGTCGGCGCACCCTGTTCGAGCCGGAACTGCTGGCGACGTTGAAGATGCTGGACAACGGTGTGTCGCGCAGCCGCCTGGTCGGCAGTTGGGCCGGGGCTACAGGCTATCCCCAATTTCTGCCTTCGGTCTATCTGCGGCTGGCCAAGGATGGCGATGGCGACGGGCGGGCGGACATCTGGACCAGTGAGGCGGATGCACTGGCGTCGATCGCCAATTATTTCGTGCAGGCCGGATGGCGACGCGGGCAACCCTGGGGCGTGGCGGTCTCCGTGCCGTCCAGCTTGAACCGCGCCAGCGTGGCGGCAAAGACCAATCCGGCGCGCTGCCCGCGCGTATTCAACCGGCATAGCCGATGGCTGACCATGGCCGAATGGCGCAAGCTGGGCCTTACCCCGCAAAGCGGCGCATGGCCCGCCGATACGGTGATGGCGACGCTGCTGGAGCCGGACGGGCCGGGCAAGACCGCCTATCTGCTGACCGGCAATTACCGGGCAATTCTGGATTATAACTGTTCCAATTTCTATGCTCTGTCTGTGGGGTTGCTGGCCGATGCGGTCAAATGAGGGGGGTAGGCTGCCTCTGGCGGCCGGGCTTATACTATTGCTGGTATCGTGCAGCGGCGGGGAACAGCCGCCCATGCCACCGCCGCCCGCATCATCGCCGCGCCCGCTGGCGCAGGGCGCGATGGTGGCCGACGAACCCGTGATGATTGGCGCGCCCTACAGCGTCGGCAAGGTCACCTACACGCCCGAAGACGCGCCCAATTATGATGCGGTCGGTTATGCCGGCTGGTATGGCGAGGAGTTGCAGGGCAACAAGACGGCCAATGGCGAAACATTCGTGCCGGAGGCGATTACCGCCGCGCACCAGACATTGCCGCTGCCCAGCTATGTCGAGGTGACGGCGCTCGATACCGGACGGACCATCCTGGTCCGGGTCAATGATCGCGGACCTTTCGCCAATGGCCGGATCATCGACCTGTCGCACGGCGCGGCGGAGCAGTTGGGCGTGATCGGCGACGGCGCGGCGGCGGTGCGGGTGCGGCGCGTCAGCCCGCCCGATCAGGAACGGGTTGCGCTGCGCAGCCATGGCCGGGTGGCAGAGCGGCTGGAAACCCCGCCCGCCTTGCTGACCGCGCTGCGGGCCAAGCTGCCCGCCCGTCCCGCAGCAACGCCCGCAAAGGCAAAGGTCGTAGCAAGGCCAAGCGCCAAGACGCCGCCCAGGGCGGTCCGCGGCCCAGAGAAGCGCGGAATTGCGCCAACGCCCGCAAGGCAGGATGGCTTCGTGGTGGAAAAGGCGGGCGCGCCATCGGCGCCAACGCCTGTTGCGCCAGTTGCTCCTGCCTCTGCCCCCGCGCCAGCCGCCGCCCGGACTTATGTGGTGCAGGTCGCTGCCTTCTCATCCCGCGCCCGCGCCGAAACGCTGGCGAAGCGCATCGGCGCCAAGGCAGTGGAGGGCGACGGCGTGTGGCGGGTGCGCTTTGGCCCCTATCCCACGCAGGACGACGCGCAGGCCGGTGTGCGCGCCGCCGCAGCCAAGGGGTTTGAGAATGGCCGCATCATGGCTAATGACGCGCGATAGACATCGCGCACCACCCAAGCGATTCCATCCCATTTGAAGGCAGCCCCATGAACAAGTCCGTCGCAGTCCTCCTCTTCACCGGGCTGTTGGCCCAGCCGCTGACCGCAGCGGCGCCGCCCTACACCAGCGAAGCGCCGATCGCTTATATGAAAGATCTGTCGTCGGGCGCGGTGCTGTATGACAAGGGCGGCGAAACCAAGATGCCACCGGCATCCATGGCCAAGATGATGACCGCCCATGTCGCCTTCCGACTGATCCAGAAGGGCGAATTGAAGCTGGACACCATGTTCACCGTACGCCCGGAAACCTGGAAGCAGTGGCACGGACCGGCTGCCGGTTCGACCATGTTCCTGTCGGCGGGCGAGCAGGTATCGGTGGAAAATCTGCTGCATGGCATCGTCACCCTGTCAGGCAACGACGCCTGCGTCGTTCTGGCCGAAGGGATTGCCGGGACCGAGCAGGCTTTCGTCGCGCTGATGAATGAGGAGGCCAAGCGCATGGGCCTCAAAAACAGCCATTTCGGCACCAGCAATGGCTGGCCGGACGAAGGCGTGACCTATGTGACTGCCGAGGATCTGGCCAAGCTGGCGCAGGGAACGATCGAGGAAACGCCCGATCTCTATAAGCGTTTCTACGCCACCCGTTCCTTCACCTGGGGCAAGACGATGGGCGGCGCGGACATTGCGCAGGGCAATCGCAACCCGATTTTGGGCAAGATTGCCGGGGCCGATGGTCTCAAGACCGGCCATACCGAGGAGGCCGGTTATGGCTTTACCGGGTCGGCGGAACAGGATGGTCGCCGCCTGGTGATGGTGGTGGCGGGGCTGGGCAGCTTTAACGGGCGCATCCAGGAATCGGTCCGCTTCATGGACTGGGGTTTCAAGGCGTGGAAGGCGCAGCCCCTGTTCAAGAAGGGTGCAACTGTCGAAACCGCTGACGTCCAGTTGGGCAGCGCGACCAGCGTGCCGCTGGTCGCGCCGCAAAATCTGGCGGTCACGCTGCCGCGCACCGCATCGACGAACATCTCCGTCAAAGTGGTCTATACCGGCCCGATCAAGGCGCCGATCGCCAAGGGGCAGAAGATTGCCGACCTGATCGTATCCACGCCGGACACGCCGCCGCAGGTGATGCCGCTGGTCGCTGGCGCGGATGTCGCTGAAGCGGGCATGTTCGGCCGGTTGTGGAATGGCCTGAAATCGCTGTTCGGGTGATAGAAGGGCGGTTCATCACGCTGGAAGGCGGGGAGGGCGCGGGCAAATCGACCCAGTTGCGCGCCCTTGCCGCTGCTCTGCGCGCGCGCGGACTGGAGGTCGTGGAAACGCGCGAACCGGGCGGCAGCGAAGGCGCGGAAGCGATCCGTTCGTTGTTGCTGACGGGCGGCGCGGATCGCTGGAGCGCGCGGGCGGAGGCTTTGCTGTTTGCTGCGGCGCGGGCCGATCATATCGAAAAGACGATCCGCCCCGCGCTGGCGCGGGGAGCGTGGGTGCTGTCCGACCGCTTTCTCGATTCAAGCCGGGCCTATCAGGGGCAAGGGGCGCTGTCCGACGCGGACATTGTGACGCTGCACCGGATCGGCAGTGAGGGTTTTCTGCCTGACCGGACCCTGTTCCTGACCTTGCCAGCGGGTGAGGCCGAAGCGCGGGCACGCGTGCGGGATGGTGGCGCATCGGACCGGATTGGCGGCCGCGACCAGAGCTTTCATCGCGCCGTGGCGGATGCCTTCGCTCGTTTCGCGACGGACGAGGCAGCGCGGTTCCGCGCGATCGATGCGTCCGGCGAACCCGGCGCGGTCACGGCCCGCCTGATCGATGCGCTGGCGGATCTGCTACCATGACGTCCCTTCTGGGCCATGACGCGCAGGCCAGCACGCTGATCGACGCGGCGGCCAGCGGGCGGATGCATCATGGCTGGATATTGAGCGGGCCAAAGGGCATCGGCAAGGGCAGCTTCGCGCGAGCGATGGCGCTGCGTTTGCTGGCCGACGCCGCAGGCCCGCCGGTGGTTGGGGCGGGGCTTGACGTGCCGGAAAGCCACCCGGTCCGCCGCCTGATCGAGGCAAGCGCCCATCCCGACTATGCCGAACTGTTCCCGCTGGAAAAGGATGGCGTCACCGCGCGCAACATCAGCGTGGATCAGGTGCGGGGACTGCATCGGTTGCTTCAGTCCGCGCCGTCGCTTTCGACCCGGCGGATCGTGGTGATCGACAGCGCGGACGATCTGGAGCGGGGCGCGGCGAACGCGTTGCTCAAAAATCTGGAAGAACCGCCCGCCGACATGATCTTCCTGCTGGTCAGCCACGCGCCGGGCCGGTTGCTGCCGACGATCCGTTCGCGCTGCCGCACGCTGCGTTTCGATCCGCTGAGCGACGGGGCGATGCGCGCCATCCTGCGCGGCAAGGATGAAAGCCTGTCCCCGACCGAGATTGACGCCCTGATCCGCGCGGGCGAGGGGTCGCCGGGCAAGGCGCTGCGTTATCTGGGCCTGAACCTAGCGGACATAGAAAGCGCGATGGCGCGGATTGCGCAGAATGGCGACCGGGACAATCGTCAGCGGCTGGCGCTGGCCAAAGCGCTGGCGATCAAATCGGCCAAGCCGCGCTATGAGGCGTTTCTGGAACGCGCGCCCGCCTTCATCGCGCAGGCCGCGCGGCATCGCAGCGGGTCGGCACTTGGCGTGGCGCTCGACCATTGGGAAAAGGCGCGGCATCTGGCGGGCGGGGCGGTGATCCTGTCGCTTGATCCGGCGGCAGTCGTTTTTGAACTGGCCGGCCATGTCGCGGCGCTTGCGCCACCATCGGCCTGAAAAGCGGCTTCCCGCCCGACGCAACAGCCGCTAGGGACATCGCATGTCCCAGCCCTATACCATCACCACCGCCATCTCCTATCCCAATGGCCGCCCCCATATCGGCCACGCCTATGAGGTGATCGCGACCGACGCGATCGCCCGTTTCCAGCGCATGATGGGCCGCGACGTCTTCTTTCAGACCGGCACGGACGAACATGGCCTGAAAATGGCGCAGACGGCACGGAACCGGGGGATCGAACCCGTCGCGCTGGCCGATGAAATGTCAGGCTATTTCCGTGACATGAACGATCGGCTTAACATCAGCCATGATCGTTTCATCCGCACCAGCGAAGCGGCGCACCATCGCGCCAGCCAGGCCATCTGGCAGGCGATGGAGGCCAATGGCGACCTGTATCTGGATCGGTATGAGGGCTGGTATTCGGTCCGCGACGAAGCCTTTTACGACGAAAAGGAACTGACCGACGGGGAAGGGGGCGCCAAGCTCTCGCCACAGGGCACGCCGGTTGAATGGACGGTCGAGGAAAGCTGGTTCTTCCGCCTGTCCAACTATCAGGACAAATTGCTGGCGCTCTACGAAAGCCAGCCCGATTTCATCCGTCCGGACAGCCGCCGCAACGAGATTTTACGCTTCGTCGAAGGCGGCCTTTCGGACCTGAGCATTTCGCGCACCAGCTTCGACTGGGGCGTCAAGGTACCCGGCAGCGATGGCCATGTCATGTATGTGTGGGTTGACGCGCTCACCAACTATCTGACCGGCTGCGGCTATCCCGATGATGCCGACCGCATGGCACGATATTGGGCAGAAGGCGGCGACATCACGCATATTATCGGCAAGGATATTGTGCGTTTTCATGCGGTTTACTGGCCAGCCTTCCTGATGAGCGCGAAGCTGCCCTTGCCCAAACAGATTTTCGGTCATGGCTTCCTGCTTAACCGGGGCGAGAAAATGTCCAAATCGGTTGGCAACGTCGCCGACCCGATCGAACTGGCCGATCGGTTCGGTGTGGATCAACTGCGCTACTTCCTGTTGTCGGAGGTCACTTTCGGCAATGACGGCAGCTATAGCGCGGAGGCAATCGTCCAGCGCTCCAACAGCGATCTGGGCAATGCGTTCGGCAATCTGGCGCAGCGGACGCTAAGCTTCATCGCCAAGAATCTGGATGGCAGATTGCCAGCCATTCACGGCCATGATCCGGCGGACAGCGAGTTGTTCGATCTGATCGACCGGGTCGTGCGTACTGACATGCCTGCCGCCATGGCCGATCTCGCGCCATCCGTCGCGATCGACGCATGGCTGCGCGCTGCTTTTGCCTGCAATCAGTATATCGACGCCCAGGCGCCATGGTCATTGCGCAAGACCGACCCGCAGCGGATGGAGACGGTGCTGGCGACGCTCTACATCGCGATCGCGCAACTGGCCGTCGCGGTCCTGCCGGTCATCCCCGCCAGCGCGACCGCGCTACTCGATCAGATGGGCATCCCCGCCGACAAGCGCAGCTACAACGCGATCGGCGATCACTGGTATTCGCCACTGGCTGAAAGCGACTTTATCCTCGCCGCGCCCAAGCCGCTCTTTCCCCGGCTCGAACTGACCGAAGCGGACGGGTGAACCCATGCTGATCGACAGCCATTGTCACCTGAATTACAAGGGGTTGATCGAGGATCAACAGAATGTGCTGGAACGTGCGCGCGCGTCCGGCATCGACCTTATGCTCAACATCGCCACGCGCGAAAGCGAGTGGGACGCGGTGCTGGACACTGCGATCCGCGCGCCGGACGTGTGGGCGACGGTTGGCATCCATCCGCATGAGGCGGACGAGCATCCCCATATCGACACCGCCAAGCTGGTCGCCCGCGCAGCGCACCCCCGCGTCGTGGGCATCGGCGAGACGGGCCTGGATTATTATTACGACCATAGCGACCGCGACCGGCAGCGCAGCAGCTTCCGCTCGCACATCGTCGCCGCGCGCGAAACGGGCCTGCCGCTGATCGTCCACACTCGCGATGCGGAGGAAGATACGCTGGCGGTGATGCGTGACGAGATGGGGAAGGGGGCCTATACCGGCGTCATTCACTGTTTCACTGCCAGTGGCGCCTTTGCCGACGCCGCGCTGGAACTGGGCTTCTACATCAGCATATCGGGCATCGTGACCTTCAAGAGCGCCAAGGATTTGCAGGAAACCGCCGCGCGCCTGCCGATCGACCGGTTGCTGGTGGAAACCGACTCGCCCTTTCTGGCGCCCGTGCCGCATCGCGGGCGTCCCTGTGAGCCGGCCTTCGTCGCTGATACGGCCAAATTCCTCGCCAATCTGCGCGGCGAAAGCCTGGAGGATCTGGCTGCGGCTACCTCCGCCAATTTCCGCACCTTGTTCAAGAAGGTGGCATGAGCCTTAAACTCACCATCCTGGGCAGCGGCACATCGTCGGGGGTTCCGCGCATCGGCAATGATTGGGGGGCGTGCGACCCGGCCGAACCGAAAAACCGCCGCACCCGCGTGTCCATTCTGGTCGAAAGCGCGACAACGCGGATATTGGTGGATACATCGCCCGACATGCGCGCCCAGTTGCTCGCGGCCGATGTGATTGCGATCGACGCGATCTTGTGGACCCATGACCATGCCGATCACAGCCATGGGATCGACGATGTCCGGCAGTTGTTTCATCATCGCCGCGTGCCGCTGCCCGGCTATGCCCGATCGCAAACGCTTAACCTGCTGCGGCAGCGCTTCGGCTATGCCTTTGAAGGGCGCAACGGTTATCACCCGACCGTTGACGGGCGGATCTTGCCCGATGGCCTGCGGATCGGCGACATCGACATTGCCTGCGTCGATCAGCCGCATGGCGAAATCTATTCGACCGGCTTTCGCTTCAGCCATGGCGGCAGGTCCGTCGCCTATGCCACGGATTTTCATGACCTGACGCCCGATATGCTGGCGCTGTACGACAGGGTGGATGTGTGGGTGGTGGACGCGCTGCGGGAAAAGCCGCACCCCACCCATCCCCATCTGGCGCTGACGCTGGATGGCATCGCCGCCGCCCGGCCCGGTCGCGCGATCCTGACCCATATGGACCAGAGCATGGATTATGCGACATTGCGCCGCACCCTCCCCAGCGGGGTCGAACCGGGCTATGACGGCATGGTGATAGTGTTGGAAGCGGTGGAGCAGGGGGATTGATGGACAGCGGCGATCAGGCGGCATCAACCATCTGGTATGTGCTGGCACTGGTGCTGGTCGGCTCCGCGCTTATCGGTCGGCGGCTGGCCTGGGGTGGGGTGCTCCGCATGGCTTTGCTATGGGTCGCCATCTTTGCCGGGCTGCTCGGCCTGTTCAAACTGGCGCAGGACGAAGGCTATCTGACCGGCCGTTGGGCAGAGCAGGGCGATCTTGTCGATGAAAGCCCGGCGTCGCTGCCGCCAGCAAAGGCGCAAGGCCAGTCGATCCGCATTCCTGTTGCGCCCGATGGCCATTATTGGGTCGAAGCGACGATCAACGGCACGCCTGCCCGTTTCCTGATAGACAGCGGCGCGACCATCACCGCGCTATCGGAAAATACCGCGCGTGCGTCTGGCCTCAACTATGACGTCGGCGCGCCCGGCGTCGTCATGACCACCGCCAATGGCAAGGTGGAAGCGCGGCGATCCAGCATCGCCAGCCTGGTTGTCGGTCCGATTGTAACGACCGATCTGCCCGTCGTCGTGTCCTCCACCTTTGGCGAGGTCAATGTGATCGGCATGAACATGCTGTCCCGCCTGAAAAGCTGGGGCGTGCAGAATGGTGAAATGGTGCTGACGCCATGACCGCCCCAATCGAAACTGGCGCCCCGACCCAGCGCGAGCGGCTGAAAGCCATTATCGGCGGTTCGACGGGCAATCTGGTCGAATGGTATGACTGGTATGCCTATGCTGCCTTCACCCTCTATTTCGCACCGCACTTCTTCCCCAGCCAGGACCGTACTGCCCAGTTGCTGAGCGCGGCGGGCATCTTCGCCGTCGGTTTCCTGATGCGACCGATCGGCGCATGGCTGATGGGCGTTTATGCCGACCGGCACGGGCGCAAGAGCGGGTTGACGCTGTCGGTCGCGCTGATGTGTGCGGGATCGCTGCTGATCGCGGTGACGCCGGGTTATGAGACGATCGGCGTCGCGGCGCCTTTGCTGCTGGTGCTGGCGCGGTTGATGCAGGGGCTGTCGATCGGCGGGGAATATGGCGCGAGTGCGACCTATCTCTCCGAAATGGCGGGCAGGAACCGGCGCGGCTTTTTCTCCAGCTTTCAATATGTGACGCTGATCGCCGGGCAACTGGTCGCGATCTGCGTGCTGCTGGTGTTGCAGGCCGTGCTGAGCGAGGCGCAACTGGATGCATGGGGCTGGCGGATACCCTTTTTCATTGGCGGGGGGCTGGCGGTCATTGTGTTCTGGCTGCGGCGCGGGCTGGCGGAAACGCAGAGCTTTGCCGTGGCGAAGGCCGAGGGCGCGCCGAAATCCGGCTTCGTCGAATTGTTGACGAAGCATCCGCGTGAAACCGCGACGGTGATGCTGTTGACTGCTGGCGGCACGATCGCTTTCTATGCCTATTCCATCTACATGCAGAAATTCCTGGTCAATACGAGCGGATTGAGCCGGGAGGCGGCGTCACAAATCAATGCAGCGACGCTCTTTGTTTTCATGCTGTTACAGCCCGTAGCTGGCGCATTGTCTGACCGGATCGGACGCAAGCCGCTGATGATCGGCTTTGGCGTCATGGGCGTCCTGTGCACCTATCCGATCTTTGCGACGTTGGCAGTGACCAAGGATCCGCTGGTCGCCGGGCTGCTGGTGATGGGCGGACTGGTGATCGTCACCGGATATACATCGATCAACGCCGTGGTGAAGGCCGAGCTGTTTCCCGCGCATATCCGCGCGCTGGGCGTCGCGCTGCCTTATGCGCTGGCCAATACAATGTTCGGCGGGACGGCGGAACTGGTCGCCTTATGGTTCAAGCAGGCCGGTATGGAGCAGGCATTCTATATCTATGTCAGCGTGATGATCGCCATCTCGCTGATCGTCTATGTGCGGATGAAGGACACGGCGAAAACCAGCCTGATCCGGGAGGATTGAGGCAAAGCCGACACTGAGCCGAACATAGGCGCAGATGATATTTGATTTAACATAATATATATTATCGGACTAAGATCACGCCTGAGAGTGGATTCTATTTCGAAGTGCGAAATCCTAGGATTTATAGGGGTCTGATCCCTTTTTCAGGAAGGCACATGATGAACGGCTATCAGCATCTGGGTTTGGACGAGCGGCGCGATATCTATCGATTGGTGGCAACCGGACGTTCTGTGCGGCAAATCGCGGACGCGCTGCGGCGTCATCCTTCGACGATCTATCGCGAACTCAAGCGTAACCGGCATCTGGATGAGCATCCGCTGTTTCGCGGCTATTTTCCAACGGTCGCGCAGACCATGGCGCGTGGACGTCGTGTCCGTGGCGGGAAGATCGCCCGCCAGCCGGAACTCGCCGCCTATATCGCGGACCGCTTGTCGGCAGCCTGGTCGCCAGAGCAGATTGCAGGTTACCTACGGCGCCATCGGGGTGTTCGCGAGGCGGTGTGCCACGAAACCATTTACCAGTATGTCTATGGCCCTGATGGACGGCACCAGAAGCTGTGGCGCCGCCTGCCTGTTGCCCGCCGTTCGCGCCGGCAACGTTATGGTCGAAAGCCCCGCGGTCTCCATATCCCTGTGGCCAATACGATCGGCGCACGGCCGCAGGAAATCGCGGATCGCAGCAGCTTTGGCCATTGGGAAGGCGATCTCCTGATCTTCAGGAGAGAGTATGGCAAAACCAACCTCACCTCGCTGGTCGAACGCTGCAGCCGGTTCACTTTCCTCGCGCGTAATCCGACCCGGCATTCGGCCGTCGTCATGGCTGGCATCGATCGGCATTTGCGCGGCATGCCTCCTCCCCTCCGGCGCAGCATCACCTTCGATCGCGGCACGGAATTTGCCGCCTTTGCGACACTGCGAAACAGGCTCGGCATCACCAGCTATTTCTGCCTGCCGTCAGCACCTTGGCAGAAAGGCGGCGTGGAAAATTGCAATGGCCGAATACGGCGTTTCCTGCCCTCCGATACCGACATTGCGCTCCTGTCGGACAAAGAGATCCAGGCCGTTGCCGATCGCCTCAACACCACACCCCGCAAGTGCCTTGGCTACCGCACTCCGCACGAAGTCCTGGGAGAGCAGATCACCCTGCTCAAGGCCGGATAAATTTTGCCATCCGGGGTGGGGCTCGCCCCACCCCGGATGAAATGCTACGCATTACCTCCGGTGTCGCGCTTCAAATCGAAACCGCCGTCTGGCCATCCCCCGGCAGAGCCACTATCGCCATTTTGACTCCATCATCATCGCAGGTTCCCCATGTCCAAAGCCAGCCCCGCCGACATCATGCCGCTCGCCAATGTCATGGCGCAGTTGCGCGATCCCGATACCGGCTGTCCGTGGGACATCGAGCAGGATTTCGCCTCGATCGCGCCCTACACAATCGAGGAAGCCTATGAAGTCGCCGATGCGATCGAGCGCAGCGACATGGTGGCGCTGCGCGACGAACTGGGCGATCTGCTGCTGCAAGTGGCATTTCACAGCCGGATGGCCGAACAGGCCGGGCATTTCAGCTTGCAGGACGTGATCGACGGCATCACGCAAAAGATGATCCGGCGGCATCCGCATGTCTTTGGCGACGGCCTGGCGCGGGAGGACGGCCATGCCCAGTGGGAAGCGATCAAGGCGGCTGAGCGCGCCGAAAAGGAGACTGATCCCAGCGCCCTGGCCGGGGTGGCGATCGCCCTGCCCGCATTGTTGCGCGCGGAAAAATTGCAGAAGCGCGCAGCCCGGACCGGGTTCGACTGGCCCGATAGCGATGGGGCGATCGCCAAGATCGTCGAGGAACTGGACGAGGTGCAGGGCGCGACGACACAGGCCGAGCGCGAAGAGGAAGTGGGCGATCTGCTGTTTGCCGTCGTCAACCTCGCACGGCATCTGAAGGTCGACCCGGAAGTTGCTCTGCGCGCTGGCAATGCCAAGTTCGACCGGCGGTTCCGGATCATGGAAACGTTGGCCGGAGAGGCCTTTGCCGCTCTGCCGCTCGATGAAAAGGAAGCGCTGTGGCAGCAAGCCAAGCGCGCGGGGATGCCAGCGTGATCCGCGCGGTTTCGCCTGCCGATCAAGACGCAATCTGGGCGATATTGGAGCCGGTGATCCGCGCGGGCGAAACGCTGGCCATCCCGCGCGATATGACGCGGCAAGCCGCCCTCTCCCTCTGGCTCTCGTCCGATCGCACCGTGCGCGTCCTGGAGGAAGACGGCGCCGTTCTGGGCATATTCTATGTGCGCGCCAATCAGATGGGCGGCGGCGCACACGTCGCCAATGCCGGCTATGTCGTGGCGCAGCACGCAACCGGACGCGGCGTCGCGCGCCGCATGTGCGCCGCTTCGCTCGATCTTGCACGGGCGTTGGGTTTTCGCGCGATGCAGTTCAACTTCGTGGTGTCGTCCAATGTGCGTGCGGTGGCTCTGTGGCAGGATATGGGCTTTGCCGTGGTCGGGCGGTTGCCGGACGTGTTTGATCATCCTGCCCTTGGCTATGTCGACGCGCTGGTGATGTTTCGGGCTTTGTGAAGGGCGCATTGGTGCCAGACATAGTCCAGAAAAGGTTTGGAATTAAAACTCATATTTGACAGTTGCTTGACAATGGCATAGCCTAAACCTCCAGATATGTTGGAGGAATTTGTGATGCGCCTGACGATCCTTTTCCCACTCCTGTGTGCCGTGGCAGTCCCTGCCTATGCCCAGCAAAATGGCACCGGCATTTCGGGCATTCATTTCGACGCCGGCAGCCCGATGGGCGTGGTGCCTATCACAGGCTTTGGCCCGGACAATTTCAAGGGCGGCAATCGCTCGACGTCGTTGGATCAGGCGCGGCAGTTGATCGCATCAGGTGATCTGATGCAGGCCGACAAGCTGCTTGCTACCGTAATTGGCGAAACGCCCAGCCGTGAGGCGCGATTCCTGAAGGGCGTGACGAAGCTGGGCCTGGGTGATGCCGCTTCTGCCCGTCGCTATTTCGAACAGAGCCTCTATCGCGGTCGCAACGGTCATCCCGGTGCGATGTCGGGGCTGGCCATCGCCGAAATTAAGCTCGGCAATGTCGATGCCGCGCGGGATATTTTGCACAAGTTGCAATATCAGCAGGAAAAATGCGGTCATAGCTGCGACCGCGCGGGATCGCTGAAACAGGCGGTCGGCGTCGTCGAGAAGGCGCTGGCGTAACGCCAGCCCTACCCCTGCCCCCGCTTCCCGAACCGTGCGAAGGCGGCGTCCGATAGCCGCACTTCGACACGGGTTTCCTCGCCCTGCGCGTCGCTCGACAGCACTTCGCCATGCTCATGGAGCCAGGCCAGCGCCGCGCCGTCAGCGGCCGCGATTCGCAGGCCATAGACTTTGGCACCGGCGGTCATCTTGGTGCTGATGGCGCGTTGCAGGTCGGCGACACCTTCCCCTGTCAGCGCCGAAAGGATCACGACATCGTCGCGGCGCGACGCTGTTTCCCGCGCCAGCGCTTCGGCTTCCGGGTCGAGCAGGTCCAGCTTGTTCCACGCCTCGATAATCGGCGGCGCGGCAGGCTCGTCTGGGGCACGGTCTAGCGCCCCCTCCCCGGCTACGCCCAACTCGCTCAGCACGTCCAGCACATCGTCGCGCTGGGCATCGCTGTCGGGATGGGCAATGTCGCGAACATGGACGATCAGGTCGGCGGACAGCACTTCCTCCAGCGTCGCGCGGAAGGCGGCGATAAGCTGGGTCGGCAGATCGGAAACGAAACCCACCGTGTCAGACAGGATCGCCTTGTCTAGGCCGGGGAGCGCGATCTGGCGCATGGTCGGATCGAGCGTTGCAAAGAGCAGATCCTCCGCCATGACGTCAGCCCCGGTCAGGCGATTGAAAAGCGTGGATTTTCCGGCATTGGTATAGCCGACCAGCGCGATAACCGGCCAGGGCGCGCGCTGTCGCCGGGCGCGGTGGAGGCCACGGGTGCGGGTGACCTGATCCAGTTCCTTGCGGATCTTGGCCATGCGGTCGCGAATCATTCGCCTGTCCGCCTCGATCTGGGTTTCGCCGGGACCGCCCAGGAAGCCGAAGCCACCGCGCTGCCGCTCCAAATGGGTCCAGCTGCGCACCAGGCGCCCTGCCTGATAGTCGAGATGGGCAAGCTCTACCTGCAACCGACCTTCATTGGTGGCCGCGCGTTCGCCGAAAATTTCGAGGATCAGACCGGTCCGGTCGATGACCTTGGCGCCGACCGCCTTTTCCAGATTGCTCTGCTGGACCGGCGACAGGGCGTTGTCGACGATGACCAGTTCAGCCTCTTCCTGGTTCACCAGTGTGGCGATCTGGTCCACCTGACCGCTGCCGAACAGTGTCGCGGGCTTGCGATCGCGCACGCGGAACGCCTGCGCCGCGCGCACGTCGATGCCGATGGCAAGCGCCAGACCGCCCGCTTCCTCCAGCCTTGCGTCGCTGTCCCGGCGTTCCGGTCCGTGGGTTTCGGCATGGACGACCACGGCGCGAGCGCCGCGGGCGACTTCATCATCGGAATCGCGGTTGAATATGGCCATGAGGTTAGCCGGGACTCCCCGCAAGCCTGGCCTTGACCGCGTCGATCGCCGCCGCCGCCTTGTCGCCGTCCGGGCCGCCGCCCTGCGCCATGTCGGGACGGCCGCCACCGCCCTTCCCGCCCAGCGCTTCGACGCCCGTGCGGACCAGATCGACCGCGCTGATCGTGCCGGTCAGATCGTCGGTGACGCCCACGGCAATGGTCGCGCGGCCATCGACCACCGCTACGATCGCGGACACGCCGCTACCCAGCATTTTTTTATTGCCGTCAACGATGCCGCGCAGTTCCTTGGGGTCCAGCCCTTCGATGACCTGCGCCATGAAGCTGACATTGCCGACCTGTTCCCGACCAGCCGGGGCCGCGCCCGATGCGCCGCCGCCCAAAGCCAGCGCCTTCTTCGCTTCGGCCAGTTCACGCTCCAGCTTGCGGCTCTGTTCGACCAGCGCCGCGATGCGGGCCGGCACATCTTCCGGCGCGCTCTTGAGCGTGGCGGCGGACTGGCGCAGCTTGTCCTCACGATCGACCAGCCAGAGGCGCGCGGCCTCCCCGGTCAATGCCTCGATCCGGCGGACGCCGCTGGAAACGGCGCTTTCCGATACGATCTTGAGCAGGGCGATGTCGCCGGTCGCGCGGACATGGGTGCCGCCGCACAGTTCGACCGAATAATGATTGTCGTCCCCCCGCCCCATCGAAAGGACGCGGACCTCATCGCCATATTTTTCGCCAAACAGCGCCATCGCGCCTGCCGCAATCGCGTCGTCGGGCGTCATGAGGCGGGTCGTGACCTCCTCATTATGGCGAATCTGCGCGTTCACATCCGCCTCTATCCGCGCGATCTGCGCATGGGTCAGGGCGTCAGGATGCGAGAAATCGAAGCGCAACCGATCGGCAGCGACAAGACTGCCCTTCTGCGTCACATGCGCGCCCAATTCCCTGCGCAGCGCAGCATGAAGCAAATGGGTAGCGCTATGGTTGGCGCGGATGCGGTCACGGCGATCGACATCGACGCTCAACTGCACCGTGTCGCCGACCTTGACGCTCCCCGCCTCGATCATGGCGCGGTGGGCGTGGATGCGACCGAGCGGCTTGGCGGTATCCTCTACCTTTGCCGACAGGCCGCCAAGCGAGGCGATGACGCCCGCATCGCCCATCTGACCGCCGCTTTCGCCATAAAAGGGCGTCTGGTTGGTGATGATGGTGACCGTGTCGCCCACGCCGGCGCTATCGACGCGCGCGCCGTCCTTGACGATGGCCTGCACTTCGCCCTCACCCTTGGTGGAGGCGTAGCCGACAAATTCGGTGCTGCCGAGCGTTTCGGCAATGTCGTACCAGATGTCGTCCGAGGCTTTCTCGCCCGATCCTTTCCAGGCGGCGCGGGCGGCGGCTTTCTGTTCCGCCATGGCGGCGTCAAAACCCGCGCGGTCGACGCCCAGCCCCTGCGTGCGCAGCGCATCCTCGGTCAGGTCGTAGGGGAAGCCATAGGTGTCGTAGAGCTTGAACGCGGTTTCGCCGGGCAGCGTGCCGCCTTCGCCCAGCCCCGCAGTCGCTTCGTCCAGCAGGCGCAGACCGTTTTCCAGCGTGCGGCGGAAACGGGTTTCCTCGCGCAGCAGCGTTTCCTCGATCAGCGGCTGGGCACGGACCAGTTCGGGATAGGCGCCGCCCATTTCGGACACGAGGCTGCCGACCAGGCGATACATCAACGGGTCTTTGGCGCCGATGATGTGGGCGTGGCGCATGGCGCGGCGCATGATCCGGCGCAGCACATAGCCGCGGCCTTCATTGGCGGGCAGCACGCCGTCTGCGATCAGAAAGCTGGTGGAGCGCAGATGATCGGCGATGACGCGGTGGCTGGCCTGGAGGTCGCCATCGGTCGCGGTGCGGGTGATCGCGCCGCTTTCGGCGATCAGCGCCTTGAACGTGTCGGTATCATAATTGTTATGGACGCCCTGCATGACGGCGGCGATCCGTTCCAGCCCCATGCCGGTGTCGATCGACGGCCTGGGCAATTCGCTGACGATCTCATTGGCTTCCTGCTCATATTGCATGAACACCAGGTTCCAGATCTCGACGAAGCGGTCGCCATCTTCCTCCGGACTGCCGGGAGGGCCGCCCCAGATATGGTCGCCATGATCGTAGAAGATTTCCGAACAGGGGCCGCAGGGGCCACTGTCCCCCATCGCCCAGAAATTATCCTTGGTCGGGATGCGGATGATCTTGTGATCGGGCAGGCCGGCGATCTTCTTCCACAGGTCGAAGGCTTCGTCATCGGTGTGATAGACGGTCGCGGTCAACTTTTCGGCCGGAAGCCCCCATTCCTTGGTCAGCAGGGTCCAGGCATGGGTGATCGCCTGTTCCTTGAAATAGTCGCCAAAGCTGAAATTGCCCAGCATTTCAAAGAAAGTGTGATGGCGCGCGGTATAGCCAACATTGTCGAGATCATTATGCTTGCCGCCCGCGCGGACCGACTTCTGGCTCGACGTCGCGGTCTTGTAGGGGCGGGTTTCAAGGCCGGTAAAGACATTCTTGAACGGCACCATCCCCGCGTTGACGAACATCAGCGTCGGGTCGTTGTGCGGCACCAGCGGCGCGGAGGGAACGATGGTGTGGCCGTTGGCCCCGAAATAGTCGAGGAAGGAACGGCGAATGTCGTTGGTCGATGTCATGGGGGCGATTTAGTGGGAAGCGGCCCGCCGCACAAGCGGGGCTTTTTGTCGTGGAGGACATTCGCACGTCACGCGGCAGCAACTGTCGATAGCCAGATGGATATAGGCAAGGACACAACGCCGATCAGGCGTAGGCATAGGGGCCGCCCGCCGCCAGCGCCGCCTGATAGGCGGGGCGTGCCTGCATCTCGGCCAGCCAGCGCATGATCGCGGGCCGCGAACCGTTCAGGCCGCCGCGCGCGCGGGACGCTTCGATCGGGAAGCTCATCATCATGTCCGCAGCGGTGAAGCTGTCACCGGCAAAATAGGGACGCGACGCCAGTTCGCTCTCCAGCCAGTCGAGATGATCGTCGAGCATCCGCTGCACCGTGGGCCGGGCGGGGCGGCCAAGCAGGCCGAGCTTGCCTATGATGAGCAGCGCGAGCAGCGGCGGCATCATCGATCCTTCGGCATAATGCATATATTGGCGGTAGCGGATCGCCCCCGGCGCGTCTGCCGGTGGGCCGAATCGGCCTGCGCGGGCGACCAGATAGTCCATGATCGCGCCGGTTTCGATCAGCGCATGGCCATCCACCTGCACCACCGGAGAGCGTCCCAGCGGATGGATGGCGCGCAACGTGGCTGGCGCACGCATCGTCTTGCGGTCGCGTTCGTAGCGGATGACCTGATAGGGTTCGCCCAGTTCCTCCAGCAGCCAGAGAATACGTTGCGACCGGCTGTTGTTGAGGTGATGGACGATGATCATTTGGGTTCCGGCGCTCCGTTACGGGCCTGTTGCAGCACATCGGCAAAGGCTGCAACGCCAGCGCCCGGTCCCCCCGGATGGTTCCACACCGCGCTGCTGACCGCCAGAAAATCCGCGCCTGCGGCGACCAGTGGCGCTGCGTTTTCCGCCGTCACCCCGCCGATTGCGACGCAGGGCAGTTCGAACAGCGTCGTCCACCACCCCAGGATGGACGGTTCGGCATGGTGCAGCACCGCCTTCGTCGTCGTGGGAAAGAAGGCGCCGAACGCGACATAGTCGGCCCCCGCCTCCCCCGCTTCCATCGCCAGATGGCGGCTGTCATGACAGGTCACGCCAATCTGCACCTTGGGCCCAAGGATTTTGCGGGCCTCCCGCGGGTCGCCATCGCCCTGCCCCAGATGCACGCCGTCCGCCCCCAGGCGCTGCGCCAAAGCGACGCTATCGTTGATGATGAACGCGACGTCACGTTGCGCGCAAAGCGCCTGCAACGGCGTGCCGAGCGCGGCAATCGCGTCCTCTTCCAGCCCTTTGAGCCGCAACTGAAACGCGGCCACTTCGCCGCCGTCCAGCGCCGTGGCCAGCGTGTCGACGAAACTGGCGTCGATGGTGGGCGGGGAGATCAGATAAAGCTGGCAGGCCGGGCGGAAACCCTGTTCGAACTGGTCGGCGAAATGCGGGTCGAGCGCCAGCTCTTCATCTGTGAAATCGGTCATGCTTCGCGCTTAACCCATAGCAGAGGAGCGCGAAAGGGGGGCCGGGCGGGCCTGCGCCCACCCGACCGGCAATCAGGCAGCGACGGGCGTTTTCGCGACCGACGCGCCGTGGATTTCGTCAATCGCTTCGCCCAGCGAGGCGTTGAATTCATCATCGCTCATCTGGTGGCGCAGATCGTTGAGCAGCGCGCGGCTGAAGCTGGCGATGATGCCGCGATTCTTCGCCAGTTCGACGCAGGCTTCCGGACGGGCAAAGCCGCCCGACAGGGCCACGACGCGCAGGACGCGGGGGTGATCGACCAGCGGGTCGAACAGGCCCGGCTGGACCGGCAGCGACAGCTTGAGCATCACCTGCTGATCAGCGGGCAGCGCATCGAGCGCCTTGAGCAGTTCGTCGAGCAGGATCGCGTCAGCCTCGGCCCGCTCCGGCGACTTGATGTTCACTTCCGGCTCGATGATCGGCATCAGGCCAGCGGCGAGCACTTGGCTACCGATTTCGAACTGCTGCTTGACGACCGCGGCGATGCCTTCGCGGTTGGCAAGGTTGATGACCGAGCGTTCCTTGGTTCCGAACACGCCCAGCCCCTTGGCGCGGTGCAGCAATATGTCGAGGTCGGGATTGGGCTTCATCACCTGAACGCCGTTCGCCTCATCCTCCAGACCCTTGTCGATCTTGATGAAGGGCACGACGCCGCGCTCGATCAGCGCCTGCGGGGTCGGCTTGCCATCGACGGTGCCGTCCATCGTGCGTTCAAACAGGATCGCGCCCAGCACCTTGTCGCCGGTGAACACGGGCGAGGTAATGATGCGGCTGCGCATCGCGTGGATCAGGCCGAACATTTCCTCGTCATTGGCCCACGCACCTTCTTCGATACCATAGCCCTTGAGCGCCTTGGGCGTCGATCCGCCGCTCTGGTCGAGTGCGGCGATAAAGCCTTCGCCTGTCGCAATCTTCTGTTTCTGAACCTGATCCAGCATCTGCACATACTCTCTCTTGAATGGGATAGCGCTGCCCTCTCCAAGACGGCGCTACCGTTGACCGGGTCGTCAGACCATCAAAGCCTTTACGCCCGGTAAATCCTTGCCTTCCATCCATTCCAGGAAAGCGCCGCCCGCCGTCGAGACGAAGGTGAAATCGGCTGCTGCCCCTGCATGGTTAAGGGCCGCCACAGTATCGCCGCCGCCAGCGACCGAGGTCAACTGGCCTTCCTTGGTCAGTGCCGCCGCGGTGCGGGCCAGCGCGACGGTCGCCGTGTCGAACGGCGCAATTTCGAACGCGCCCAACGGCCCGTTCCACACGAGCGTCCGGCAGGTCTTGAGCACATCGGCCAGCGCCTCGACAGCGGCGGGGCCAACATCGAGGATCATTTCGTCATCCGCAACCTCATGGACGTTGCAGGTGCGGACCGAGGGCGGGTTGGCGGCAAATTCCTTGGCCACCACCACGTCATAGGGAAGATGGATGGTGCAACCCGCCGCTTCCGCCGCGTCGAAAATGGCTTCGGCGGTGTCGGCCAGATCCTTTTCGCACAGCGATTTGCCGACATCGACCCCGCGCGCATGGAGGAAGGTGTTGGCCATGCCGCCACCGATGATCAGATGATCGACCTTGGTGACCAGATGGTTCAGTACGTCAAGCTTGGTCGACACCTTCGCGCCGCCGACGACGGCGGCGACCGGCTTGACCGGCGTGCCCAGCGCCGCTTGCAGCGCATCAAGTTCGCGCTCCATCGCACGCCCGGCGAAGGATGGCAGCTTGTGCGCCAGCCCTTCGGTCGAGGCATGGGCGCGGTGCGCGGCGGAAAAAGCGTCGTTGACGTAGAAATCAGCGATGGCCGCCATCGCATCGACCAAGGCGGGATCATTCTTTTCCTCGCCCGGATGGAAACGGGTATTTTCCAGGATCGCTATGTCACCGGCGCGCATCACGGCAATGCCGTCCCTCGCCGCGTCACCCTGGCAATCGGGAATGAACTGGACTTCGCGCCCCAGCACCTGGGTCAGGGGCCGGGTGATCTTCGAGAGCGAATATTCCGGGTTCTTCTGCCCCTTGGGACGGCCGAAATGGGCCAGGATCAGCACCTTGGCACCGCGATCGGCCAGTTCCAGCACGGTCGGCATGGCCGAACGCAGGCGGGTGTCATCGCTGACCGAGCCGTCCTGCATCGGCACATTCAGATCCTCGCGCACCAGCACGGCCTTGCCGTGAATGTCGCCCATATCATCGAGTGTCTTGAACGGCTTGGTCATGGATATTCCCTGTTGCTTCTCAACAAAAAGGGGACGGTTTTACCCGCCCCCGCTTCCCTTACAGGAACTTTGCCACCACGCCGCTGGTGTCGATCATGCGGTTGGAGAAGCCCCATTCATTGTCGTACCAGCTGAGCACGCGGACCAGCTTGCCGTCGATGACCGCCGTTTCCAGGCTGTCGACGGTCGAGGATGCCGGGTCGCCATTGAAATCGATCGAAACCAGCGGTTCGTCGGTATAGGCCAGAACGCCCTTCATCGGACCGTCGGCTGCGGCTTTCAGCAGGCCGTTGACTTCCTCGATCGTGGTGGCGCGGCTGGGGATGAACTTCAGGTCCACAACCGACACGTTCGGGGTCGGCACGCGCACCGACGAACCGTCCAGCTTGCCCTTGAGCGCAGGCAGAACTTCACCCACCGCGCGGGCGGCGCCCGTGGTGGTCGGGATCATCGACAGGGCAGCGGCGCGGGCGCGGCGCATGTCCTTGTGGATCTGGTCCAGCGTGTTCTGGTCGTTGGTGTAGCTGTGGATCGTCGTCATGAAGCCGCTTTCGATGCCGATGGCATCGTGCAGCACCTTGGCGAGCGGTGCCAGGCAGTTGGTCGTGCAGCTGGCGTTGGAAATGACGATGTCGTCAGCGGTCAGCGAGTCATGGTTGACGCCGAACACGATGGTCTTGTCCACGCCGGTTGCGGGCGCGGAAATGACGACGCGCTTGGCGCCAGCGGTCAGATGGGCGCTGGCCTTGGCCTTGTCCGCGAAGATGCCGGTGCATTCCAGGGCGATTTCCACGCCCTGCGCCGCGTGGGGCAGCTTGGCGGGGTCACGCTCGGCGGTCACGGCGATGCGCTTGCCGTCGATGACCAGGAAATCGCCATCGACGCTGACGCCGCCCTTCCAGTTGCCATGCACCGAATCGCGCTTGAACAGCAGGGCGTTCGCCTTGGCGTCGCCCAGGTCGTTGATGCTGACCAGTTCAAGATCATGGTCGGTGCGCGAAAGAATGGCGCGCGCCACCAGGCGACCGATACGTCCGAAACCGTTAATTGCTACCTTCGTTGCCACTGCACTAGCCTCCGCAAGTTGTTGTTCGGTCAGTTGTTGAGAGCAGCCACGATCTGCGGCGCAATCTTTGCGGCCGTCAGGCCGAAATGGTCGTAAAGCGCTTCGGCAGGCGCGGACGCGCCGAAACTGTCGATGCCAAAGCGCAGGCCAGCGATGCCGGTATGGCGTTCCCAGCCAAAGGTCGTGCCCGCCTCGATCGACACGCGCAGCACATGGTGCGGCAGCAGGTCGTCCTTGTAGCTTTGCGGCTGCGCGTCGAAATGCGTCCAGCTGGGCATGGAAACGACATCGGCGCCAATGCCCTGTTCTTCCAGCGCCCTGGCGGTATCGACTGCGATCTCGACTTCGGAGCCGGTGGCGATCAGAACCACCTTGCGCTCGGCGGTCGCTGCAACCAGGCGATAGGCGCCCTTGGACGACAGATTTTCGCTCTTTTCCGTGCGCAACTGCGGCAGGTTCTGGCGGGTGAGCGCCAGAACCGACGGGCCGGTTGCATCCTTCAGCGCAAGTTCCCAGCATTCTGCCGTCTCGACAATGTCGGCGGGGCGATAGACGTCCAGATTGGGGATCATCCGCATCGACATGACATGCTCGATCGGCTGATGGGTCGGACCATCTTCGCCAAGGCCGATGCTGTCATGGGTCAGCACATGGATGACGCGCTGCTGCTGGAGCGCGGCCAGGCGGATTCCAGCACGCATATAGTCCGAAAAGACGAGGAAGGTGCCGCCATAGGGGATGACGCCGCCATGCAGCGCCATGCCGTTCATCGCGCAGGCCATGCCGAATTCGCGAATGCCATAATAGACATAGCGACCCGCATAGTCATCGCGCGTCAACGGCTCGGTCGACTTGGTCTTGGTATTGTTGGAGCCGGTGAGGTCTGCCGAACCGCCCAGCGTTTCGGGCAACAGGTCGTTGATCGCGCCCAGCGCCAATTCGCTTGCCTTGCGGGTCGCGACCTTCTGCGGCGCGGCGATCAGGCTGTCGATATAGGCTTCCAGCGAGAAATTATCGGGCAGATCGCCAGCCATGCGGCGCGTGAATTCCGCGCCCTTTGCATCGCTTGCAAGGCGCGCTTCCCAGGCGGCGCGAACGTCGCTGCCCTTCGCGCCAATCGCCTGCCACGCGGCGGCAATGTCCTCAGGGATAACGAAGGGCGCTGCGTCCCAGCCCAGAAATTCGCGCGCGGCGGCGACTTCGGCCTCGCCCAGCGCGGACCCATGAACGCCCGACGTGCCTGCCTTGTTGGGCGAACCATATCCGATCTTGGTGGCGCAGGCGACCAGCGACGGGCGCGAATCAGCGACCGCCTCGGCCAGTGCGCGGCGCACATCGGCCACGTCATGGCCATCGCACGACACGACATGCCAGCCGGTCGCTTCGTAACGGGCGCGGACATCTTCGCTGCTCGACAGGTCGACAGCGCCGTCGATGGTGATCTTGTTATCGTCCCACAGCACGATCAGGCGGCCAAGGTTCAGGTGACCGGCCAGGCCAATCGCTTCATGGTTGATGCCTTCCATCAGGCAGCCATCGCCCGCAATCACCCAGGTGCGGTGATCGACCAGCGCGTCGCCGAACTGGGCGTTCAGGTGCCGCTCGGCAATCGCCATGCCCACGGCAGTGGCAAGGCCCGAACCCAGCGGGCCGGTAGTCGCCTCGACGCCAGCCAGCTCGAAATTTTCAGGATGCCCTGCGCACGGGCTGTGCAACTGGCGGAAATTGGCGATGTCCTCGATCGTCGGGCGCGCATAGCCGGTCAGGTGCAGCAGGCTGTAGATCAGCATCGAACCATGGCCAGCCGACAGGACGAAGCGGTCACGGTCGGCCCATTTGGGCTGGGTCGGATCGAATTTCAGATAATCGCTGAACAGCACCGTCGCGACGTCGGCCATGCCCATGGGCATGCCCGGATGGCCGCTATTGGCGGCCTGCACCGCGTCCATGGAGAGCGCGCGGATGGCGTTGGCGAGCGACTTATCGGAAACGGTCATCGGCAGCGTGTGTCTTTCCTGAGCAGGACGGGCCTCCCCGCAAGCTGTACGGGCGAGTCGAGATCGCGCCTCCTTTGTCGCGTCAAGCCCCATGCGTCAACCGCAGCGGGCCGGAAAGCGGCTACTTGTCCGCCCAATGATCGCTTTTGTACCGCATCAAGTTTCGCTATGCACAGGCTATGGCAAGCGAGCGCATGATGCAGGCAATTGGCACGCTGGAACGTGCAGTGGGTCGGCTCGAACAGGATGTGGCCCGCCTTGTGGCGGCCCCGCCCCCCTCCTCACCCTCCAATGGCGAACCGGATATGGATGTGGACGGCGCGCGCGCGGCGCTGCGGTCGCTCGATGAACTGATTGCCGATCTGAAGGGCCGGACCATTGGCTGAAACCACGCTGCACCTAGCCGGGCGTCATTATGACATCAGATGCCGCGATGGGGAGGAGGCGCATCTCGCCCATCTCGCCAGCCTGATCGAGGAAAAGGCGAAAGCGGCGCAGCAGGGCGCGCCGGGCATGACGGAGGTGCGCAGCCTGTTGTTCGCCGCGCTGTTCCTGGCCGACGAACTGAACGACATGCGCCGCGACACCGCAGCCCGCCAGCAAAGGCTGGCGCTGGAAGCAGAGGACGAACCGGCGGCGCAGGCGATAGAGGCGCTGGCGGCACGAATAGAAAAGCTGCGCACCGGGCTTGCCGCCCGCGCCACGGACGCCTAGATTGGGGTGGACGGGTACTGCCTGGTACGAGCTTTAGCGAACATCCCTGAGGCGATAATCACATCCTAGGGGGCTGTCCCTGGGCGGGTTCCGGCCCGATCTACATGGTCCCCACCTGACGTTGAGGCGTCAGAGGATTTTCCAGCAAACGGCCAAGGCGGTCCCGTCACCCTTCCAACGCAGGCGATCCAAATATAGACGTGCTCCCGCGCAGGCGGGAACATGGTGCGTACGGCAGGATCGGGTTCCCGCCTGCGCAGGAACATCATAGCGAACGGGCAGAGATACGAATGAACGGCGACACCATCGACAAGACGAGCTTGCGCCAGATCGCCCGCGATCGCCGCCGCGCGTTCGTCTCGACGCTTGACCCGCTGGCGCACCGGCTGGCGTTCAAGGTGCTGCCTTCACCCCTCGCCCGCCGCATCGCGGACGCGCAGGTGGTAGCGCTCTATATGGGACTGGACGATGAAGCCCCGGCGCAGCGGCTGGCGCAGCAACTGATCGCCATGGGCAAGACCGTGGCGTTGCCGCGCGTGCTGGATCGGCTGGGCAGCATGGACTTCCTGCGCTGGCAGCCTGACGACATATTGCTGCCCGGCCCGTTCCGCACCAGCCACCCAGCACCCGGCGATGGCCCGGTGACGCCGGACGTCATCATCGCTCCGCTGGTCGGATTCGACCGCGCGATGAACAGGCTGGGTCAGGGCGGCGGCTATTATGACCGCGCCTTTGCCCGCCTGCCCGACGCGCTGCGCATCGGCATTGCATGGTCGGTGCAGGAACAGGATATGGTTCCGGCCGACCCATGGGACTTGCCGCTGCACATGGTGCTGACCGAAGTGGAACTGATCGAAGGCCTTCCCGCCGCAGGAGCTGTCGCATGAACATAGACCCGCGCCATTATCATCAGCCCAGCTGGCGCAAGCCGGTGGGGATGCTGGCGATTGTCGGGCTGATCGCATTATGGGCGGTCATGGTGGCCAGCCTGTCCGGCATCATCGGCACGCTGCCGATATGGGCGCAGACGCCGATCTATGTCGTGCTGGGGATCGTGTGGATCTGGGTGCTGCCGCTGCGCCGCCTGCTCGCCTGGATGGAGACGGGGCGCTGGCGCTAAAGCCGACCATGTATCGAAGAAAACACTTTCCGATGAAGGAAAGTGGCGCGAGTGACGGGGCTCGAACCCGCGACCTCCGGCGTGACAGGCCGGCACTCTAACCAACTGAGCTACACCCGCGCAGGGTGACATCCGTTCGGGATTTCACTCCCCAGACGATGCTGTCTGATCCACCTTATTCCCACCTTCCTGTCAAGGAAAGTGGCGCGAGTGACGGGGCTCGAACCCGCGACCTCCGGCGTGACAGGCCGGCACTCTAACCAACTGAGCTACACCCGCGTTCGGTGTGGAAGCGCCGTCTATGTGCGTCCGCCGGGACTGTCAACCGTCCGTTTCGGCTGTTTTCGCATTCTCGTCACTTTCTTTGCGCGGCGCGACCGTCAGCGTCCCCTGCTCGAACAGGAAACCGGCGATATCCGGCGTGCCTGCGGCGGAAACGACGGTCTGGATGATGATCAGCAGCGGCACACCCAGCAGCGCGCCCGGCGTCCCCCACACCCAGCCCCAGAAGGTGAGCGACACCAGAATCAGCAGCGGGTTCATCGTCAGCCGCCGCCCCAGCACCGTCGGCGTGATGACGTTCGCCTCGACCAGATGGAAACCGACCTGCAAGGCCGCGGGCATCATGGCGACCCACACATCGTCAAATACCATCAGCCCGCCCAGCGCCAGCAGCACCGCCGCCAGCATGGGTCCGAAATAGGGGATGAAGTTGAGCAGCGCGACGATCCCGCCCCACATCAGGGGCGATGGCATACCGATCAGCCACAGTGCGAGCGCGACCGCCAGCCCCAGGCACAGGTTGATGACGGCGATGGTGATGACATAGGCCGATGTGGCGTCGACCACATTCTGGATCACCCGCGCCACCGCCAGCGCGCCGTCGAAACTGTCCCGGCTGTTGATCGTGCGCCGCCGCAGGCGGGTCCAGCCCGCCAGGAAGAAATAGATGATGAGCAGCGCAAACACCATCTGGATGATAGCCGCAGGGGCCGATGTGGCGGCAAATTGCAGCAGGGAACGCGGCGTGTCGACCGTCGCCGTCTGCGCCGCTGCAACCGGCCCTGTCGCCAGCATCTGCACCGTTTCGTCGACGAAGCGCTGGAGATTGGAGTAAAAATCGATCAGCGGAGCCAGGTTCGCCTGTATCTGTGGCAAACGCTGCGGCAGGATACGGAACCAGTCGGTCGCTGGCACGATGATCAGCACCAGCGCGGTATTGGCCACGATCAGAAAGCCGATCACCGCCAGCAGCGCGGCCAGCCCCGACGGCAACCGGCGCCGCTCCATCCATTCCAGCAGCGGCACCAGCGCGATCGCGATCACCAGCGCGGCGGTCAGCGGCAGGAAAAACTCCGCCCCCGCACGCAGCGCAAAGGGCAGCGCCAGAATCAGCCCGATCCCCGTCGTCAGCGCGATCGACGCGAGCAGCCGGTCGCGCCTGCGGTTGATTTCCAGCTGTTCCGGCGGTTTCACGGTGAATTGATTCTCCGGTCGAAAGACCCGCCAGATGTGCGCTCGCCGCCAGCGGGCGTCAATTTGCAAAGCGTCTCCGATCGTGGGCTGATCGCGGAAAAACAGTCGCTTAACCAAATATTGGGCCGGCCGTTCTAGGATGGGAACGGGGACGCAGAACGGGGACAGGCATGAAAGCCGCCACATTGTCATGGATCATCGCGCTGAGCGGCCTTGCCGTGCCGCACGCGGCATCGGCGCAACCGGGCGTCGAACTGGACACGCAGATGTTTGTCGAACGGGTGACAACCGACGTCAACGGACGGTCCCGCCGCATATTGGCAAGCGCTGACAAGGTCGCGCCCGGCGATCAGCTGATCGTCATCGTCCATTGGCGCAATGCGGGCAACGCGCCGCTGCGCGATCAGGCGGTGGTTCGCTCGCTGCCGCGCGGCATGCAGATCGACCCGACCGATCCGACGATGCAGGTGTCCGTCGACGGCGGCGCGCATTGGGGCCGGATGGATCAGCTATGGCTGCCCACGCCCCTGGGTGGCACGCGCCGCGCCGTGGCGGCAGACGTTACCCATATCCGCTGGTCGTTGCCGCAAGCGGTGCCGCCCGGCCATGCCGGACGGCTAAGCTATCGCGCGACTATGCGCTGATTATCAATCCACGAACAGAAGAGCGGGATTTTCCAGCAGTTTGCGGACGGCCTGAACATAGCTTGCCGCGTCCCAGCCATCGACGACGCGGTGGTCGCAGCTGATCGACAGGTTCATCAGCTTCGCCGCGACAATCTCCTTGCCCCGGAAAACGGGCCGCTCGATCACGCGGTTGGGACCGATGATCGCGACTTCGGGCCGGTTGATGACCGGCGTGGTGGCGATCCCGCCAAGCGGACCCAGCGACGTCAGCGTCAGGGTGGAGCCGGACAGTTCCTCCGACTTGGCCTTGCCCGACCGGGCAGCGTCGGCCAGGCGACGGATTTCCCCCGCCAACTGCCAGACATTGCGGTCCTGCGCGTCGCGGATCACCGGCACCATCAGCCCCGCATCGGTCTGCGTCGCCAGCCCCAGATGAACCGATCCGTGGCGCGTGACCACGCCCGCCTCATCATCATAACGGGCGTTGAGCATCGGAAAGTCGGGCAAAGTCTTGCAGATGGCGACGATCAGCAGTGGCAACATGGTCAGCTTGGGCTTGTCGCCCCGGCTGGCGTTGAGCTGTTCGCGCAAGGCTTCCAGCGCGGTGACGTCGATTTCCTCGACATAGGTGAAATGGGGAATGTGCCGTTTGGACGCGGCCATATTCTCCGCAATCCGGCGGCGCATGCCGATGACCTTGACCTGCTCGTCGGGGCGGCGCGCCGATTTTCCCGCCGCGCGATAGCCCTGCCCCTGTCCGTAGAGCAGATAGGCGTCGAGATCGGCATGGCGAATATGATCGCCCGCCGACTTCACCTGCGCGAGGTCGATACCCAGATCCTTCGCACGGGCGCGGACGGCTGGAGAGGCGAGGATGGGGGATGAAGCCTCATGCCCGCTTCCGTTAGGGCTGAGCGAAGTCGAAGCCTTCGGCTCAGCCGCAGGCGACGCCGCCTCTCCTTCGGTTCGGCTGGGCCGTTCGACAGGCTCCGCGCCTGCCCCCGGCTCGATCGCGGGGCGAACGGATGTCGGTTCCTCGATAACCGCTTCACCCGGCACTTCCGCCTCGATCGCCTCGACCGATGGCGGCGGCGCGGCGACATCCTCGCCTTCCACCTCGATCTCGACCAGCATGCTGCCGATCGACACCTGATCGCCCTCCTCGCCCGCCAGTCGCACGACGGTCCCCGCGACCGGGCTTTCCATCTCGACCGTCGCCTTGTCGGTCATCATGTCGGCTATCGGCTGGTCCTCTTCGACCCGGTCGCCGACCTTGACGTGCCAACCGACGATTTCGGCCTGCGCAATGCCTTCGCCGATGTCCGGCAGCTTGAATGTGAACAGAGCCATGGCGCTCAATCCTTCATGATCTTGTTGATGGCTTCGCGGATGCGGACGGGGCCGGGGAAATAGGCCCATTCCAGGCTGTGCGGATAGGGCGTGTCGAACCCGGTCACCCGCTCGATCGGCGCTTCGAGATAGTGGAAGCAGCGTTCCTGCACCTGCGCCAGCAGCTCCGCGCCAAAACCGCTGGTGCGGGTCGCTTCATGCACGATCAGGCAGCGGCCGGTCTTTTTCACCGACGCTTCGATCGTTTCGATGTCGAGCGGGACGAGGCTGCGCAGGTCGACGATCTCCGCGTCCAGCCCCAGCATCGCAACGGTATGTTTGACGACATGGACCATCGTGCCATAGCACAGGATGGTCAGCGCCCCGCCCGCCCGCGCGATCCGCGCCTTGCCCAGCGGGATGCGGTAATAGCCGGTCGGCACCTGCGCGTCGCGATGCCCGGCCCAGCTGGTCGCCGGCGTGTCATATTCGCCATCGAACGGGCCGTTATAGATGCGCTTGGGTTCAAAGAAGATCGTCGGATCATTATCCTCGATCGCCGCGATCAGCAGCCCCTTGGCATCATAGGGGGTGGACGGGATGACCGTCTTGATCCCCGAACAATGGGTGAAAATGCCTTCGGGTGACTGGCTGTGCGTCTGCCCGCCGAAAATCCCGCCGCCAAAGGGCGATCGCACCGTCATGGGCGCGATGAACTCGCCCGCCGAACGATAGCGCAGCCGCCCCGCTTCGGACACAAGCTGGTCGAGCGCGGGATAGATATAGTCGGCAAACTGGATTTCCGGCACGGGCCGCAGGCCATAGGCGCCCATGCCGACCGCCACGCCAATGATACCGCATTCGGTGATCGGCGTGTCGAACACGCGGTTCTTGCCATATTTCTGTTGCAACCCGGCGGTGGCGCGGAACACGCCGCCGAAAAAGCCGACATCCTCGCCCATCACCACGACGGTGGGGTCGCGTTCCATCATCACGTCCATGGCGCTGTTGATCGCCTGGATCATGTTCATCTGCTGCACGTCCGTGCCTGCGTCTTGCGTCATGACATCACTCACAGCCCCGCCGCCTTCCATTCGTCCAGCATCTGCTGCTGCTGTTCCTTCAGGTGCCGGGGCATCTCCTCGAACACATCCTCGAACATGCTTTCCATCGGATGGTGGAGGCCATGGCCAAGGATGCCGTTCTTTTCCGCCTCGCGGGCGGCGTCGCGGACCAGTTCGGCCAATTCCTTGTCCATCGCGGCGTGGCGGTCCTCGTCCCAGATGCCAAGGGCGATGCAGTGCTGCTTCAACCGCGCGATCGGATCGCCCAGCGGCCACAGGCTGCTTTCTTCGGCAGAGCGATAGGCGGACGGATCATCCGATGTGCTGTGCCCCTCCACCCGATAGGTGAAATGTTCGATCAGCGTCGGCCCGGCATTGGCGCGCGCCCGGTCCGCGGCCCAGCGGGTCGCGGCATAGACCGCCAGCACGTCATTGCCATCGACGCGCAGGCCGGCAATGCCATAGCCCACGGCGCGCGCGGCAAAGGTCGTCGCCTCCGCCCCGGCAAAGCCCGAAAAGCTGCTGATCGCCCACTGGTTGTTCACGATGTTCATGATGACGGGCGCGCGATAGACGCTGGCGAAGGTGCAGGCGCTGTGAAAGTCGCCCTCCGCCGTCGATCCTTCGCCGCACCAGGTCGCCGCGATCCGGGTGTCGCCGCGCGCTGCGCTCGCCATCGCCCAGCCGACCGCCTGGGGATATTGGGTGGTCAGATTGCCGGAGATCGAGAAGAATCCGGCATCCCGCGCCGAATACATGATGGGCAGCTGGCGGCCCTTCAGCCGGTCGCCCTTGTTCGAATAGATCTGGTTCATCATGTCGATGATCGGCCAGTCGCGGGCGATCAATATGCCCTGCTGGCGATAGCTGGGGAAACACATGTCGTCGCGGTCCAGCGCCAGCGCCGCGCCGATCGACACGGCTTCCTCACCCGTCGACTTCATGTAGAAACTGGTCTTGCCCTGCCGCTGCGCCCGGAACATGCGCGCATCGAACGCGCGGGTCAGCGCCATGGTGCGCAGCATCCGCAAGAGCGTTTCAGGGGGCAGATTGGGATTCCACTGGCCCACCGCCGCGCCATTTTCGTCCAGCACGCGCACCAGCCCATAGGCCATGTCGCGCATCGTCGCGGGCTGCGCCGTCTCGTCGGGCCGTGGTGCCGCGTCGGCAGCGGGAATGTCGAAATGGGTGAAGTCCGCGCTCTCGCCGGGCCGGGCTGGCGGTTCGGGAACGTGCAGGCGCAGCGGGGGGAAATTATGCCCGGCCTTGCCCTGCAATCCTGCCGAATCGTGGGGATCGGTCATCCTGCCTCCTATGCTGCATCGCAATAATGTTGCTTGCTAATAACATTATATTACGTCGCCGCGAAAGGCAAGCCTTCCTGACCCATTTTTCCTCGTCGCCATGTTCGGCTCACTGTCGGCCTAGACAGCAACCGGCGCAGCAATATGGGCCTGCGGCGTATAGTCAGTCACCTCGAAATCCTCGATCGCGTAGCTGAAAATGTCCGAAGGCCGCCGATTGATCCGCAGCTTTGGCGCGCCCGACGGAATTCTCTCCATCTGCTCCTCCACCAACGCAGTGTGGTTAAGGTACAGATGGACGTCGCCACCCTGCCAGACCACCTCGCCCGGCTCCAGATCGCATTGCTGCGCCAGCATCCGTGTGATCATCGACAGGCCGAATATGTTGAACGCAAAGCCCAGCCCCAGGTCGCAACTGCGCTGAAACAGCAGGCCGTTGAGCTTCCCGTTCGCGACCTGGAACTGATAGGTCATATGACAGGGCGGCAGCGCCATATTGGCGACTTCCGCCACGTTCCAGCCGGTAAACAGCAGGCGGCGAGACCCCGGCGTCGACCGGATCGCCGCGACCAGATCGGCAATCTGGTTATGCCCTTTCTCCGCGCGCCGGTAGAGCCCCTCTCCCGCCGCCTCGTAACGCGGCCAGTTGACCCATTGCGCGCCATAGACCGGCCCCAGATCCCCCCATTTCAATGCGAACGCCTCATCCTCGATGATTCGCGCCTCGAACGCATCCCGGTCGATCGCCTCGCCGGTGGCGCG
Organism: Sphingobium sp. JAI105; assembly: GCF_015752145.1. Taxonomy (NCBI): domain Bacteria; kingdom Pseudomonadati; phylum Pseudomonadota; class Alphaproteobacteria; order Sphingomonadales; family Sphingobiaceae; genus Sphingobium; species Sphingobium sp. JAI105. The sequence goes on from NZ_JADOUC010000001.1 coordinate 700,877, forward strand.
GCGATAGGCATCCAGCGGCCAGTCGGTCCAGATATGGACGCCCTGCCGCACCAGTTCGCGAATATTGGTGTCGCCCGACAGGAACCACAGCATCTCGCGGGCTGCGACCTTCCAGTAAACTCGCTTGGTCGTCAGCAGCGGCACTGCGTCGTCGGCCAGCGAAAAGCGCATCGTCGCACCCAGGATCGACCGGGTGCCAACCCCGGTGCGGTCGATCCGTTCGTCGCCATGACGCCAGATATGGCGCATCAGGTCTATATATTGCTGCTCATAATGGGGCATCGTGTCGCGCAAGGGCGGGCATCCTGTATGAAGGCTGTGGATCACCGCCCGCTGTAGCCCAGCCAGTCCCGCCCGCCAATCTCCCCTTCATTCCGGACCAGAATAGGGGGCTATTCAACCAGAATGGCGCGGCTTGGGCTGGCGTGGCGAAGCCGGCCCGCGTCACATTTCCCGTATGGCCGGACTGGAGCTCATCATCCTTGACGCCGCCTGGCGCCCGCGCGACCGCGTGCCGCTGGCGGACGACTGGCGCGCCGTCGTCAGCCAGTTGCTGGCGCTGGACGGGCAGTGGCTGGCGCTTCACCAGCAACGACCCGGCGTTGCCGTCGCCCTGCCCCGTCCGACCGACATCGCCCTGACCCGCACCCTCGCCCGGCGGCTCCGCCCGCTCGACATGCGGCTGGCCGACCATATGATAGAGGCCGGGGAAAGCCGGTTCAGCTTCCGCGCAGCCGGGCTTTTGTGAGACGCAAAAAAAGCCGCTCTGGCCGCTTGCCAGCCTGAAAAGCCGCCTCTATAGGCTGCGGCCTGCCTTACGGGGTCGCCTCATCGCGGCTTCGGCATCGGTCGGGGAATAGCTCAGCCTGGTAGAGCACTGTCTTCGGGAGGCAGGGGCCGGAGGTTCGAATCCTCTTTCCCCGACCACATTTCTTCACAGCATCCGGATATGATCCACCCCGCCGGGGGAAAAGGCCGTGCGCGGCCCGATTTGTTGCGTCCACGCAACGTGCGGCCTGCCCTGCCATGGCCAGCATCTTTCGACAGATGTCATATGTCGAAAGCGGGCAAGGTAAAGTTGTGCAGTCGTAAAAGATGTTTGACCCAGCCCTGCCCTGCCGCGATGATCCCACCCATCGGTACGGCCAACCGGCCGCATCCCAAGCACAATCCGACCCGCTTGACGCGGGCATTTGCAGGTGGAGACGAACCTTGCACAGAAGAGATTTCCTGGCCTTTGGCACCATGGGCATAGGCGGCCTGATCCTGCCTTCGATGTTCGGCAAGGTGATTGCCGCGGAGGAACTGAACAGCGCCATCGACGTCACCGTGAAGAAGGCACTGGCCGACGCGGCGTTGAATGCCGCCAAGAGCGCTGGCGCAACCTATTGCGATGTGCGCGTGGGCCGTTACCTGCGCCAGTTCGTCATCACCCGCGAACGCAATGTCGAAAATGTCGTCAACACCGAATCGACCGGCGTTGGCATCCGCGTGATCGCAAATGGCGCCTGGGGCTTTGCCGCCACCAACGATATGACAAGGGAAGCCGTGGCCAAGGCAGCGGCAGAGGCCGTCGCCATTGCAAAGGCCAATGCGCCCACCCAGTCCGCCCCGGTTCAGCTTGCCCCGGTCAAGGGCGCGGGTGAAGTCAGCTGGCGCACGCCGATCGTCAAGAACAGCATGACCGTGCCGATCAAGGACAAGGTCGACCTGCTGATGGGCGTGAACGCCGCTGCCATGGACGCGGGCGCGGACTTCATCCGCTCCATCCTGTTCCTGGTCAATGAGCAAAAATATTTCGCCAGCACCGACGGCAGCTATATCGACCAGGATGTGCACCGCATCTGGGCGCCGATGGAAGTCACCGCCGTCGACAAGACGACGGGCAAGTTCCGCGTCCGCGAAGGCCTGTCGGCGCCGATGGGGCTGGGCTTTGAATATCTGGACGGCGCAGCGTCCGGCAAGACCGTGCTGCCCAATGGCGTCACCGTCTATGGCAACAGCTATGACATGAAGGAAGATGCGATCGCCGCCGCCAAGCAGGCGCGCGCGAAGATCAATGCGCCTTCCGTCAAGCCCGGCAAATATGATCTGGTGCTCGACCCCTCGCACACCTGGCTCACCATCCACGAATCGGTCGGCCATCCGCTCGAGCTCGACCGGGTGCTGGGATATGAAGCCAATTATGCCGGCACCAGCTTTGCCACGATGGACAAGCTGCAAAGCCATTTCCAATATGGCAGCGACAAGGTGAATATCGTCGCGGACAAGACCCAGCCCGGCAGTCTGGGCGCGGTCGCCTATGATGATGAAGGCGTCAAGACCAAGAAGTGGGACCTGATCCGCGACGGCAAGCTGGTCGGCTATCAGGCGATCCGCGATCAGGCGCATATCGAGGGCAAGAGCGAGAGCGACGGCTGCTGCTATGCCGACAGCTGGTCCAACGTCCAGTTCCAGCGCATGGCGAACGTCAGTCTGGAACCCGGCAAGGCCAAGCAGAGCGTCGCCGACATGATCGCCAATGTCGAAGATGGCGTCTACATCATCGGCGACGGCAGCTTCTCGATCGACCAGCAGCGCTATAATGCGCAATTTGGCGGTCAGCTCTTCTACGAGATCAAGAACGGCAAGATCACCCAGCAGATCGAGGATGTCGCCTACCAGATCCGCACGCCGGAATTCTGGAATGCCTGTGCGGGCGTATGCGACGCCAGCGACTATCGCCTGGGCGGCTCCTTCTTCGACGGCAAGGGCCAGCCTGCGCAGGTTTCGGCCGTATCGCACGGCTCCAGCACCGCGCGTTTCAACGGCATCAACGTCATCAACACCGCCCGTTCGCTCGGTTGATCGGTCAGGGAGAGAAAAATATGAGCATCCTTTCCGAAGCACAGGCCAAGGCGATCCTGACCAAGGTCGTGGGCTTTTCCAAGGCGGACGAATGCACCGCGCAGCTGACCGGTTCGACCCGCGGCAATGTGCGCTTTGCCCGCAACGACGTGTCGACCGCTGGCATTACCGACAATATTGATCTGTCTGTGCAGGTCGCCTTTGGCAAACGGGTCGGCATCGCGACCATCAACCAGTTTGACGACGCCGCGCTGGAGCGCGTGGTGCGCCGGGCGGAGGAACTGGCGAAGCTGGCCCCGGAAAACCCGGAATTCATGCCCGCCGTCGACAAGCAGACCTACACGCCGACGCCGACATTCAGCCCCGCGACCGCCGGGATTACCGCCGCCTATCGCGCCAAGGTGGCGAGCGATTCGATCGCGCCCTGCCGCGCCGAAAAGCTGATCGCGGCAGGCTATCTTGAGGATCAGGCCGGGTTCGTCGCCTTCCTCAACAGCAAGGGCAATTACGGGTATCAGACCGGCACGAGCGCCGATTATACCTGCACCGTCCGCACCGAGGATGGGCGCGGCTCCGGTTGGGTCGGGCATAATGTGCAGGACGTCGCCAACTTCAACGCAAGCGAGGATATTCGCGTCGCGATGCGCAAGGCCAGTGCGTCAGCGGACGCCAAGGCGCTGGAACCGGGCAAATATACGGTCATTCTGGAACCGGCGGCAGCCGCTGGCCTCATTCAGTTCATGTTCTTTTTCTTCGACGCGCGCTCCGCCGACGAAGGCCGCAGCTTCCTCTCGAAAAAGGGTGGCGGCAACAAGCTGGGCGAACAGGTGTTCGGGCCGCAGGTCAACTTCTTCGCCGACCCGGCTTATCCGGGCGCTGCCGTCTATCCCTGGGATGAGGAAGGCCTGCCGCGCACGAAAATGCCGATCGTCGAGAATGGCAAACTCGTGAACATGGAATATTCGCGCTACTGGTCGCAAAAGCAGGGCAAGCCCGCCATGGCGCAGCCCGGCAACCTGATCATGACCGGCGGCACCAAATCGACTGCGGATCTGGTGCGCACGACCGAGCGGGGCATATTGGTGTCGCGTACCTGGTATATCCGCATGGTCGATCCGCAGACGGTGCTGCTGACGGGCCTGACCCGCGACGGCACCTTCTATATCGAAAATGGCCAGATCAAATATCCGATCAAGAATTTCCGCTTCAACGAATCCCCGGTCATCATGCTCAACAATGTCGAAGAGTTGGGCAAACCCGTCCGCGTGAAAGGCGACGAAGCGGACACGCCAATCATCGTGCCGCCGATGAAGCTGCGCGATTTTACCTTCACGTCGCTGTCGGACGCGGTGTGATATCAACGACCATCATCCTCCCCTGCAAGGGGAGGTGGCTGGCCAACGGCCAGACGGAGGGGTGTCGCCCTATCGAAAGCAGGACACCCCTCCGTCAGCACTTCGTGCTGCCACCTCCCCCGCCGGGGGAGGATTTCCCTGACGGAACAACTCTCGTTGCATGACTCTCAAATCCTGAGACGCCGGGCGTTTATGCATTTGATGGCGGGCGGTCTGGCCAGCGCAATGCTGGCCCGACCGCTCGCGGCCGCGGAGGGCTATGATTTCTGGTTCACGCGACTGCGATATGATTCGGGCGACTGGGATGTCGACCAGCGGATGCCGTCCAACCTGATCACGTCGCTGATCGACTATACGACATTGCGGGTGGACCCGAAGGAGCATGTCATCGCCCTGTCCGACCCCAGGATGCTGACCGCGCCCTTCTGTTATCTGGCCGGGCACAAGCTGGTGGAGTTTTCGACGGCAGAACGGCGCAATTTCGAACGCTATGTACGCAATGGCGGGTTCGTGCTGGTCGATGATTGCAACCACGATATTGACGGCCTGTTCGCCCGGTCGTTCGAAGCGCAGATGGCCAAGATTTTCGGCAGCAAGGCGCTCAAGCAACTGCCCAATACGCACCCGCTCTATCGGTCCTTCTTCAAATTTGACGGCCCGCCCAATACCGGCTTCGAACTGAATGGCTGGGGCGACGATCTGGTTCATGACTATCTCAAAGGGATAGAGATAGAGGGGCGGCTGGGCGTGCTCTACAGCAACAAAGATTATGGCTGCGAATGGGACTATGACTGGCGCAACAAGCGGTTCCTGGCCGAGGACAACACCCGGTTCGGCGTCAATATCGTGATGTATGCGCTATCGGTGTGATCGATAATTTTTACGCCTCCAATTAAACCCCGTTCGGGCTGAGCCTGTCGAAGCCTTGTTCTTCCCTTCAAGAAGGACGCCCCTTCGACAGGCGCAGGGTGAACGGTAAGCATGAAATTGCCCAGTAAGGGACCGTCTATGACCAGCATCACCGAAGCCGATATTCAGGGCCAGCTTGCCCGCCTGACCGAGTTGCGCGCCGCAATTGGCCAGGCGATCGTTGGGCAGAGTGAAGTCGTCGAACAATTGCTGATCGGGCTGCTTGCGGGCGGTCATTGCCTGCTGGAGGGCGTGCCGGGACTGGGCAAGACATTGCTGGTCCGCTCGCTGGGCGAAGCGCTGAAGCTGGACTTCCGCCGCGTCCAGTTCACCCCCGACCTGATGCCCAGCGACATATTGGGCACCGAACTGCTGGAGGAGGATCATGGCACCGGCCATCGCAGCTTCCGCTTCCAGAAGGGGCCGGTGTTCACCAACCTGCTGCTGGCCGACGAACTCAACCGCACCCCGCCCAAGACGCAGGCCGCGCTGCTGGAAGCGATGCAGGAAAAGACCGTCAGCTATGCCGGCGTGACGCACCGGCTGCCAGCGCCCTTCTTCGTGCTGGCGACGCAGAACCCGCTGGAACAGGCGGGCACCTATCCCCTGCCCGAAGCGCAGCTGGACCGCTTCCTGCTGCACATCCGCGTCGACTATCCGACCGAGCAGGAAGAACAGGATATTCTGGCCCAGACCACAGGGGCGAAGGCGAACGCCGTACCCGCCGTGATGCATGGCGATGAAGTGCTGGCCCTCCAGGCCTGGGTGCGTCAGGTGCATTTCAGCGACGATCTGCTCCGCTGGGTCACCCGCATGGTGCGGGCCAGCCGCCCCGGCGATGGCGCGCCCGACGAGATCCGCAAATATGTAAAATGGGGCGCGGGACCGCGCGCTGGCCAGTCACTGATCCTGACGGCCAAGGCGCGCGCATTGCTCCATGGGCGGCTTGCCGCCACGCGGGAAGATATTATTGCGCTCGCCGCGCCGGTCATGCGCCACCGCCTGCTCCTGTCCTTCGCGGCGGAGGCAGAGGGGCGTAGCGCCGACGATGTCGTGGCCGCCTTGCTGCGCGCCGTCCCGCTTAGCTGAACCGCGCATGGTCGATTTCATCCCCCCTGATGTGCGGAACAGGCTGAAAAGCCTGCGCCTCGTCACGCGCCGGGCGGTGGGATCGCATGGCATCGGCCTGCACCAGAGCCACAGCCGGGGCGCGGGCCTCGAATTCGCTCAATATCGCGCCTATGAGCGCGGCGACGAATTGCGCCAGATCGACTGGAAACTCTATGCCCGGTCCGACAAATTCTTCGTGCGCGAAGCGGAGCGGGAAAGCCCGGTCGCGGTGTGGATATTGATGGACGCCAGCGCTTCGATGACGCAGGCCGATGCCGCGCGCCCGGACTATAGCCGCTTCGACGCCGCAAAAGGACTGGCGGCCTGCATTGCCGATCTGGCGATGCGGCAGGGCGATCGTTTTGGCTGGATGGCGCTGAGCGATCAGGGTCTGGCGCTGTTATCGCCCGCCGGTGGCGCGCGGCAGCGGGACCGGCTGCTGCTGGAACTGATTGGAGTGAACGCGGTCGGCGGCTTTGCGCCGGAGGACCAGCTTGGCCCCGTGTGGGAGCGGATCGGCGCGCGCGATCTGGTCATTCTGCTCAGCGACTGTTTCGATCCCGGCGCGGTCGAACTGGCGGAAAAGCTGGCGGCGGCGGGTCGCGAGACATTGCTGATCGAAATGCTGACGGTCGCCGAGCGCGATTTTCCCTTCGATGGCGGCTATCGATTCCGCGACCCCGAAACGGGCGAGGAATTGCTGGCGGACGGTCCCGCCCTGCGCAGCGAATTTCTTGCCCGTTTCGGGGCGGCGCGCGATGCGCTGCATGATCGGCTGGACGCGGTGGGAATCCGTTACGCCACCCACATGCTCGACCAGCCGATCGACGTGCCGCTGCGCCGCCTGTTCGGCGCGCATGAAGCGGCGGAATATCAATGACGCCAGCCCTGTTGCTGCCCGGCGCGCTGGCCGCGCTGCTGGCGCTCATCGTCCCGCTGGTCATCCATATCGCCCGGCGCAGCGAACAGGTGCCGACCGACTTCGCCGCCTTGCGCTGGTTGCGGCAAAAGCCCCGGCCCCGATCGCGGCTGCGGTTCGACGAATGGCCGCTACTGCTGCTGCGCCTCCTCCTCTTGGCGCTGGTCGCGCTGTGGCTTGCCCAGCCCGTGCTGTTCGGGGCCGGAGACCGCAAGCCCGTCGCGGCGTTGGTCCCCGGTGTCGATCCCGCCCGTGCGCCCACTGGCGATGTCCGATCGGTCTGGCTGGCCCCCGGCTTTCCGTCGATCGACCAGCCGTCGCCATCCGGCCCATTCCCTATCGCCAGCCTGATCCGTCAGCTTGACGCTGAAATGCCTGCCGATGTTCCGCTGACCATCATCACGCCGCAGGTCGTCGAAGGGGCGGATGCCGACCGTCTCCGCCTGTCGCGCAAGCCGGAATGGCGGATCGTGCCGGGCGCCATGCCTGCCCCGCGCACCCAGCCTGCCCCAATAACGCCGCTGGCCATCCGATATGATGCGCAGCATCGCGGCGGCATCCGCTTCCTGCGCGCCGCCGCGCTGGCATGGCAACCCGCTGGTCGCGATGCCGCGATCGACACAGGCGCGATCGATGCGCCACTGCCGGACCAGCGCCATGTTCTGATCTGGCTGGGCGGCGGGACAGTGCCGGACGGGCTGAGCCGCTGGATCAAGCAGGGCGGCACGGCGCTGGTCGCGTCGGACATGCTGGTTCCGGCCGACAAGCCGCGCGCGCCGCTCTGGCGTGACGCACTTGGCGCACCGCTGGTAGAGACTATGCCTTTGGGCCAGGGGCGACTGCTGCGCCTCACCCGTCCATTGACCCCGGCCATGATGCCGGCCCTGCTGGACGCCGATTTCCCCACCCGTCTGCGTGCCGTGCTGACCCCGGCCCCGCCGCCGCCAGCGCGGGTTGCCGCCGCTGACTATGCGCCGCTGACTGGCGGACGCGCCTATGATCAGCCGCCGCAGGATATGCGCCCGTGGCTGGCGATGCTGATTGCGGCGCTGCTGATCGCCGAACGCTGGCTGGCGACCCGCCGCAGCCGGGGGATCAGTCCATGAGCGCGAACGATCTGCTCGCCCGCTGGACGGCCCCAGCAAAGTATCGCGCGATGGCCGACAGTCTCGCCCTTGCCGTGCCGCTGGTCGTGGGACTTGCGGCCATTGGCTGGCGCTTGTCGGGCATCATCGCCGCTGTTGCGGCCACCATGATCGCAGCGGCGATCGCCCTGTTTGCCGCGCGCTATCGTGCCCGGCGCTATGATCAGGGCTGGCTGGTCCATGCGCTGGATCGCGAGCGGCCGGACATGGAGGACAGCGCCAACCTGTTGTTCGCCAACCCTGCTTTACTCGGCCCGCTTGAGCGGCTCCAGCAGGCGCGGCTGCTCGACAGGATCGACCGCGACAGTCCCGACAGCCTGCGTCCCGACTGGTCCCGCCGCCTGATCCTGCTCGCGGAGATCATGGGCTTGATCGCGGTCGGCCTCGCGCTGTTCTGGCCGCGCCCCGGTCATGGGCCGCCGACGCTGGCCCCCAGCACGGAAGCGCTGCCCGCAACGCCCGGCATCCCGCGTCTGACCGCGCAGAATCTGCGGATCGTCCCGCCTGCCTATACCGGCCTGCCGCCGCGCGATTCCGCATCGCTGGACGCGCGCGCGCCGGTTGGATCGCGGATCGAATGGACGCTGCGCTTTGATCCACAGGCGACTGTCCCGGCGATCCTGCCGGTCGGGGGCGCGCACATCGCCCTGCGCCGCGACGGCCCGAACTGGATCGCCAGCCGCCCGCTCGACGCCTCCTTCCTCTATCGCGTCGATCCCGCATCGGGCCGTGGCCCGACGCCGCCTCTCCATCGGGTCGACGCCATTGCCGACAGTCCACCACAGGTGCGCGCGATCAGCCCGGCCACCAGCCTGACGATGGTACAGGCCGGTCAGCGCAACTGGACCCCGGTCTTTGCCGCCACGGACGATTATGGCGTCGCCGCAACCGCACGGCTCCGCGTCACGCTGGCGATCGGTGAGGGCGAGAATGTGACCTTCAGCGAGCGCGAAATAGCGGTTTCGGGCAGCGGCCCGCCACGCGATCGACGTTTCAGCCCCCGACTGGATTTCGGCGCTCTTGGGTTTAGCGCGGGCGGCGACATGGTGGTGCAACTGATCGTGCGCGACATGCGGCAACCCGCTGCGCAGGAAGTGCGCGGCCCCAGCCTGATCCTGCGCTGGCCATCGTCCAGGCAGCCCGAAAGCAGCGGGCTGGAGGGCATGGTCAACATCACCCTGCCTGCCTATTTCCGCAGTCAGCGACAGATCATCATCGATGCTGAAGCGCTCCTCAAGCAAAAGCGCCGCCTTGCCGCCGATCGCTATCTTGCCCGTTCCGCCAGCATCGGCAGCGACCAACGGATATTGCGCGGCCGCTACAGCCAGTTTCTGGGCGGCGAAGAGGAAGGCGAACCGGAACCGCCGACCAATGACGGCGAACAGCATAGCGACGATGATGGCCACGACCATGGCGGCCCGCCCCGGCAACCCGCGCCGGGCTTTGGCGCGCCGGAGGATGTGCTGGCGGACTTTGGCCATCCGCACGATGACGCGCCCGCTTCCAGCCTCGATCCCGAAACCCGCGCCATCCTGAAGAACGCAGTCGATGAAATGTGGCAGTCCGAGATGCAGCTGAGGCAAGGGCATCCCGATCTGGCGCTGCCCTTCGCCTATCGCGCGCTGCGTTTCATCAAGGAGGTGCAGCAGGCGACCCGCATCTTCCTGTCGCGGGTCGGGCCGGAACTCCCGCCGATCGACCCCAGCCGCCGCATGACCGGCAAGCGGGAGGGGCTGGCTAGTCGCGTTCTGGCGATCAGCCCGGTCGAAGGACGGGACGGTCCCGCTGCGGCGGCCTGGCGCGCGCTGGGCGATGGGCCGGGCGCGATCCGGGGGCCGATCGCGCTGGATGCGCTGGACCGCTGGGCGCGGGGGCAATCCGCCCATTTGCCCGATCCGCTGGCGCTTTCAGGGGCGATCGACGCCGTCCGCCGCGATCCCACCTGTCTGCCCTGCCGCGCCAAGTTGCGCGCCCTGCTCTGGACCGCCATGGAACGGCCTCCCGCCCAGCCTGCCCGGCGCCACCCCGCCGATGCTGGCGGTGCGCGCTATCTTGGGGCGATAGGAGGCGGCAAGCCATGACCGCCGCATGGATTACCGCCATCCTGTTGAGCGCGGCCATTATTGTGGCGAGCGTGCGTCTGATCCTGTGGCATCGCAGCGCAAGCGCGCCGTCGCCCAGGCGACTGATCGCGCTGCTGCTGCTCCAGCCGGTCTGCGGGATATTGTTGTTTTTGATGCTATTTCCCCCAGCTACGACCACGAGCAGCGACGCGCTGCGGATCGCGACACGCGGCACGTCCCATCTGGCGGCTGGTCCTATGGTCCTGCTGCCCGAAGCGCCCGACATTGGCGCCGGCGAACATGTGCCCGACCTTGCGACCGCCTTGCGGCGGCACCCCGGCACCAGCGAGATTATCGTGCTGGGCGACGGCCTGCCGCCGCGTGACATGGATGCGGCAAAGCGAGTCGCCGTCCGTTTTGAGCCGCGCCCTCTGCGTCAGGGTATCAGCCATGTTGCGCCGCCCCCGCTCGTCGCGCCGGGGAGCAGCTTCAGCCTGGTTGGGCAGTTGAGCGCCCTGCCCCGCGCCACCGTCGAATTGCTCGACCCGGCCGGGCAAGTGACGGACAGCGTTCAGGCTGACGCCGACGGGCACTTCACGCTAACAGGCACCGCGCGCGCCGTTGGAGCCGTACTGTTCACCCTGCGCTTGCGCGATGGCCGCCGCACCGTCGAACAGGCCAGCGTCCCGCTACTGGTCGCTGACAGCCCGGTGCCGCGCCTGCTGATCCTGTCGGCCGCGCCCAATGCCGAAGTCAAATATCTGCGCCGCTGGGCTGCCGATGGGGGCTTTGCCGTCACAACGCAAATGAGCGCGGGCGGCGGCATTGCGCTGGGCGACGCCCCGATCGCGATGGACGGCGCAACGCTGCGCCGGTTCGACGCTGCGATCGTCGACGACCGCAGCTGGGCAGCGCGACGCGGCGTGCTGATGGACGCGGCACGCAACGGTCTGGGGCTGATCCTGCACCCCAGCGGGCCGATCGACGCGACGACGCGCGGACAATGGCAGGCATTGGGCTTTGGCCTGACGGGCAAGGGTGGCTTGATTCCCCTCGCCCTGCCCAAGCCCCTTGCCCCCACCATCGCACGCACCCGGCAGGGCATCGGCAGCGACGACAGGCCTGCCGACATCGCCCTGCCCGACGAAATGCTGCCGGAGATCAGCCGTCTTGGCCTGACGCCGGAGGGTGAGAGCGCCGTGCCTTTGCTGCGCGATGCTGGTGGCGTGACGCTGGCGGCCTGGCGGGCGGTGGGTAGCGGGCGAGTTGCGCTGTTCACTGGTATCGACAGCTATGCGCTGACGCTGACGGGCCATCGGGGGCTGCATGGCGACTGGTGGAGCGCGATGCTGGCGACCGTTGCACGCCCCGCCCCCGGCATGACGCCCATTACGACACCGGGATGGGCGGGCGAGCGGATGATCCTGTGCGGCCTGACCGCCCCTGCTGAGGTCGAAGGCCCGGATGGACAGATGGCGAATCTGTTGCCGGCAGCGGGTTGCGCTGCCTTCTGGCCGGAGAAGGCTGGCTGGCACCAGCTGCGCCGGGCGGGGGATGACCAGGCCACGCCCTTCTACATCCAGCCTGCCAATGCCCTGCCGGTGATGCGGGCCGCGCGGGATCGGGACGCGATGTTGATGCTACGCCCGCCAGCATCGGGCGACAAGGCCGCCACGGGCAAGTCAGTCCCCGGATCGCCTTGGCCGTTCGCGCTCGGCTGGTTGCTGGCAAGCGCGCTGCTGTGGTGGCTGGAGCGGGCGCGGGTCGGCCGCGCCGCTGCGCCTCAATCGGCGAGGTAGAAATCCCGCAGCGCCCGCGCGTCGTGCAGGGCGTTGTGCGGCACCCGGCTGTTGGCCGCGGCGCTAAAGCCCGCCGCATTGATCAGTTCCAGCCGCAGACCGAAATCGACCCCCGCCATCAGGCCCGGCCCCTTCACCAGCAAAGCGCAGAAATGGGCCAGATCCTCCGGCCAGTCGGCGATGATCAGCGGATCATCATCCCCTTCCAGATAGGCGGCGACATGATCGGCCGCATCGGCCCGGTTGAGTTCCAGATATATGCCCGGCGGCACATGGCGCAGATAGGGAACGACATGCTGCGCTACCCATGGCTCGACATCGTCCGGCAGCGGCAGCGCGACGTAAAATTCCTGGTCGCCATGTTCGGGAACCAGCGCGACGCTGATCAACCCACCGCCAAAACCGTTAAATTCAGTGTCGAGAAAATAGCGCATGAAAAAAGGAACTGCCTGCCGTTCGATAGGTCTGGCCATCGCAAGACGGCGCCTGCGAATGCCTGTAGCATTTGCGCGGGGCTTGCCAAGCTGCCATGCGCGCCAGCGACATATCATCCAGGAAAGACACCAGCATGATCCCGCGCGAATATCTTGGCTCCGCCGCCATTCCGGGCGGGGAGGAATTGAAACTCTACCGCCGGGGCGGCGATTTCATGATCGTGCTGGATCGCAACGAATTGATGAGCAGCCGGATGAGCGGGTCGGAAAAGGCGCTGGCGGTCATGACGATCGAGCGGCTGGCGGGCCGCAAGGCGCCTCATCTGCTCATCGGCGGATATGGCATGGGCTTTACCCTGCGCGCAGCGCTGGCGATCCTGCCCGCCGACGCGCGGATCACGCTGGTAGAACTGGTGCCGGAAATCATCGCATGGGCGCGTGGCCCGATGGTCGATCTGGCTGCCGGATGCCTGGATGATCCGCGCGTCGAACTCGTCATGGGCGACGTGGCGAGCGTGATCGCGGACGGCAGGGGCAGCTATGACGCAATCCTGCTGGATGTGGATAATGGGCCTGACGGGCTGACCATGGCGGCGAATGACCGGCTCTATTCCGCTCAGGGACTTACGATTGCGCGCGATGCGCTACTCCCCGGCGGCATTCTGGCCGTCTGGTCGGCGGGATCGGACGATGCCTTCACCCGCCGCCTGCGCAATGCCAAATTTGCCGTCGACGAAGTGGCGGTGAAGGCGCGCGACAATGGCAAGGGGCCGCGCCATGTCATCTGGTTTGCGGCGAAGCGCTGACCCTTAGATCCCGTTCGGGATGACAGGCCACCCGCCTTGTTCCAGCGCCGCGCTGAGCGCCGTGAGGCACTGGTTGAGCGCGCTGGCGTCGGTCGAGCGCACGACGAAGTTCGCTCCCGTGCGCCCTTCGCGGAAAAAGGGATAGCTGCCAATCTGGCATCCCTCATGCGCCTGCTCCGCCGCGCCCAGCAGGTCGGCAATCTCGCTCTCTGCAACCCAGCAGCCGATCGTAGCGGACAGCAGCGGCAGCCCGCCCTCCAGCGTGCCGGTCAGGCTGTCCAGCATCCCGGCGGTGATGTGCGGCACGCCCGCCATGATGAAGATATTGCCATGGCGGATACCCGGCGCGCCTGACATGCGGTTTTCTATCAGGCTGGCCCCGGCGGGAACCCGCGCCATGCGCAGCCGCGCTTCGGTCAGCCCGCCGCGCGTTTCATAATAGCCCGCCAGCATCGCCCGCGCCTGAGGATGCACTTCCACCGGCACGCCCAGCGCCGCCGCGATCGCATCGACGGTTATATCGTCATGGGTCGGGCCGATGCCGCCGGTGGTGAACAGATAATCGTTGCGCGCGCGCAGGATGTTGACTGATTCGACGATGGCGTCGCTATCGTCCGCCACCACCCGCACTTCGCGCAGGCGGATGCCCTGAACATTGAGCCAGGTCGCGATCTGGCTGATATTCTTGTCCTGCGTGCGGCCAGACAGGATTTCATCGCCGATCACGATCAGCGCTGCGGTCCAGATGCGGGTAGGATCGGCCATGGCGCGTCCATAGCCTGCGCATGGCGCCCTGCCTAGTGGATTGATTTTGACATCGTAAAGCCCGCTGGAAATCAAATATTTCTGATGGTCTGCTGCGTATCGGGCATGCGCGTGTGACATCCCCTCACGCTCAATCGAATATCAGGATCGGACCACTGGCCGCCCCTCTCGCATTATGGCGCGGGTGCCCCTATAGTCATGTCATGACCGAATATATGACGATGACGGCCGATGCGCCGATTTCCCGTTCGGCCGCGATCAAATTATATGACGCGGCGGGTTTTGAAGGCATGCGCCGCGCCGGACGGCTGGCGGCCGAGATACTCGATGCGTTGGTACCCCATGTCGTACCGGGCGTGACGACCGGCGAACTGGACGACATCGTGCGCCGGATGACGCTGGACGGTGGCGGTGTGCCCGCGACGCTTGGCTATCGCGGCTATACCCACAGTTGCTGCACATCGATCAACAATGTCATCTGCCACGGCATCCCCGGCGATTATCGGCTGAAGGACGGCGATATCGTCAATATCGACGTTACCCCGCTGGTCGATGGGTGGCATGGCGACACCAGTCGCATGTTCATCGCGGGTGACGCGCCGATCAAGGCGCGGCGGCTGGTCGAGGTGACCTACGAATGTCTGATGCTGGGGATCGAACAGGCAAAGCCCGGCAACCATCTGGGCGACATTGGCCATGTGATCCAGCGGCACGCCGAAAAGCACCGCTATGGCGTGGTCCGTGATTTTTGTGGCCATGGCCTGGGCCGGGTGTTTCATGACAGCCCGGAGGTCGTGCATATCGGCCGCCCCGGTACGGGCCCGGAACTCAAGCCCGGCATGTTCTTCACGATCGAGCCGATGATCAATATCGGCAAGCCCGGCGTCAGGATGATGGAAGATGGCTGGACGGCGGTAACGCGCGACCGCACCCTGTCCGCCCAGTTCGAACATAGTATCGGCATTACCGAAACCGGATGCGAGATTTTCACCAAGAGCCCCGCCGGACTGGATGCGCCGCCCTATAGCTGAGCGCGCGCAAGTCGCTGCTTAAAAAACGGGCAGCCCGGTAGGGAAATGCCCTGAATCCGGGCAATATGGACAAAGATTGCTGCATCGCCGAAAGCATGTTCTAGCGATTCGCCATTTGGCACGGTAATTGGATATCAAGAGGGACGGCGCCTGGCCTTTTGGGGGGCATGACGAACGTCACTTGAGGAGAGAGGAATGCGGGTCGCACCCGCATTCTGTCGTGCGTTATGGGTTGGGAATACTAGTGATGAAAAAAGTCGAAGCCATCATCAAGCCGTTCAAGCTGGACGAGGTGAAGGAAGCACTCCACGAAGTGGGCGTGTCGGGTATTACCGTGACCGAAGCCAAGGGCTTTGGCCGCCAGAAAGGCCATACCGAACTTTATCGCGGCGCTGAATATGTCGTCGATTTCCTGCCCAAGGTTAAGCTGGAAGTCGTCGTCGACGATGCGCTGGCCGACCGGGTGGTGGAGGCGATTTGCGCCGCAGCGCAGACCGGACGCATCGGCGACGGCAAGATTTTCATTTCCAACGTCGAGGGCGCCGTGCGGATCCGCACCGGCGAGCGGGACAGCGACGCGATCTGATTTCACGCAAATTCTGGTCATCCCGGCATCGGGGCGGCGGAACAACGGGCATCCATCTACCCCTTCGGGGGGGTAATAAACGAGAAGGGCAAGCGCACATGGCCAATACGCCAAAAGACATTCTCAAGATGATCGAGGAAAAGGAGATCGAGTGGGTCGATGTCCGTTTTACCGATCCCAAGGGCACCTGGCACCACCTGACGATGTGCGCGAACGTCATTGGCGAAGATGAGCTGACTGACGGCCTGATGTTCGACGGCTCCTCGATCGAGGGCTGGAAGGAAATCAACGAATCGGACATGATCCTGAAGCCCGATCTGGACGCGGTATTCTTCGATCCGTTCAGCGCGACGCCGATGATGATCCTGGTGTGCGACATCGTCGAACCCGAAGATGGTTCGCTCTATTCGCGCGATCCGCGTTCGACCGCCAAGCGCGCCGAAATGTTCCTCCAGTCGACCGGCCTTGGCGACACGGTCTATATCGGCCCGGAACCTGAATTCTTCATGTTCGACAGCGTCGAATTCGACAACACCTACAATTCCAGCTTCTACAAGCTGGACGATGTCGAACTGCCCACCAACAGCGGCACGAAATATGACGGCGGCAATATGGGTCACCGTCCCCGCGCCAAGGGCGGCTATTTCCCGGTCGGCCCGGTCGACGTGACCACCGACATTCGCGCCGAAATGGTGACCACGCTGATGGAAATGGGCCTGCCCATGGACAAGCATCACCATGAAGTCGCCGGCAGCCAGCACGAACTGGGCCTGACCTTCGGCAAGCTGGTCGAAACCTGCGACCGCATCCAGATCTACAAATATGTCGTGAAGATGGTTGCCCAGGCCTATGGCAAGACCGCAACCTTCATGCCCAAGCCGATCAAGGCGGACAATGGTTCGGGTATGCACACGCATATTTCGATCTGGAACAAGGGGCAGAACACCTTTGCCGGTGACGGCTATGCCGGCCTGTCCGACACCTGCCTGTTCTTCATCGGCGGCGTGATCAAGCATGCCAAGGCGCTCAACGCCTTCACCAACCCTACCACCAACAGCTACAAGCGCCTGGTGCCCGGCTTTGAAGCCCCCGTGCTGCTCGCCTATTCGGCGCGCAACCGTTCCGCTTCGTGCCGTATCCCCTATGGTGCGGGCACCAAGGCGAAGCGCGTCGAATTCCGCTTCCCCGATCCGCTTGCCAACTCCTACCTCGCCACCGCCGCGTTGCTGATGGCCGGTATCGACGGGATCGAAAACAAGATTCACCCCGGCGAAGCCATGGACAAGAATCTGTACGACCTGCCGCCTGTGGAACTGGCCAAGGTGCCGACCGTGTGCGGTTCGCTGCGCGAAGCGCTCGAAAGCCTGGAAAAGGATCAGGACTTCCTGCTGAAGGGCGGCGTGTTCACCAAGGACCAGATCGACGCCTATATGGAACTGAAATGGCCTGAAGTGTATCGCTGGGAAATGGCGCCTTCGCCGGTCGAATTCGACATGTATTACAGCGGCTGATCTTTTTCAGCGTTGCGAAAAAGGACAAGGCCCGGTCGCTTGCAAAGCGGCCGGGCCTTTCCCGTTCCGGTCATGATCCGGCAAAATTCATTTACCGGCGCGAAATGTTAAGGGCTGGCGGCCTATTGCCTGTCGGAGACAAGGCAAAGGCACAGGGCAGTCATGCGGAACGAGCGGATCGGGATGGCGCAGGGTGCGCGCGGCGACATGCTGTTTGCCGCGCCATGGTCTGCGCTCGAACAATGTTTGCTGGTTGCGATCTGCCTCGCAACATTGTTCTTCACGCTGGCAACCCCGCCGTTTCAGGCGCCGGACGAAAATCAGCATTATATGAAGGCGCTGCTCCTGTCCGAAGGCGGCGTATTGACAACGCAGCATGGCGAGGCGATCGGCGCGGTGCTGCCTCGCGCGGCCATCGACCTCCACGCCGTCTATTTTCCCACCGACGTGCCAGCGACTGTGCGCAGGTTCGATGCGGCAAAGCTGGGAAATAGCTGGAATGCGGATGCGTCGCGGCCCGGCACCGTCTTTGCCGAATTCCCCAATGTCGCAAGCTATGCGCCGACACTCTATGCACCGGGCGCTGCGGGCCTGCTGATCGGCGACGCGCTCGGCCTGCCGCAACTGGGCCGCTTCTATGCCGGGCGGATCGTCAATGCGCTGGTGGCGCTGGCGCTGCTGATCGCCGCGCTACGGCTGCTGCCCTTTGGCCGGATGGCGATGCTGGGCACGGCGCTGCTGCCCACCTTTGCCTATCAGATCGGATCTATGTCGCCCGATGCCGTGATCAACGGCATGGGCTTCCTGGGACTCGCGCTGGCGCTGCGTGTCGGCTTCATGGACCGTGGATCGGCCGGACTGGTTCTGGCGGCGCCGTTGCTGGCCCTCGCTAAGGGCGTCTATCTGCCGTTGATGGCGGCGGGTTTGCGCTGGCCCCAATATCGGCGCGACATGCGGATGTGGCTGGTCCTGGGCGCGATGGCGCTCGGCGCGGCCGCCTTCATCGGCTGGATGAAATATTCTGGTGGCAGTCAAGCGCTCTATCATATCATGTCGCGCAAGACGGGCGAGAGCGTGCTAACCGCGCCACTGGCCGACCAGTTGGCGGTGATCCTGAACGATCCCGTCGGTTATGTCCGCATCCTGACGTCCAGCGTGATCGAGCGCGCGCCGGTCTATGCGCTCCAGATCGTCGGGCGCTTCGGCTGGAACGCCATCCTGCTGCCGCTGATCGCCTACCCGCTGGCGGCGGTCATGCTGGCAGCCGCGATACTCAGCGGCGCGGAGGCCCGCTTTGGCGGGGCGCAGCGGCTGTGGTGGCTGGCGGTCGCCGGCGGCGTCGCGGTGCTGATCGAAACCGCCATGTACCTGACCGGCACGCCGCCGGGCGCGGACTTCATTCAGGGAACGCAGGGGCGCTATTTCCTGCCGATCCTGCCGCTGGTGCTGCTGGCGCTCTCTCCCGACCGGGCCGTGCGCGGCGCGCGCACTCTGTCTGCCGCCTCGGCCTGCCTGCTGCTGCTCATTGCGGCGGCCAGTGCCTATGACAGTTTCTGGGTCCATGGTTTCGTCACCAGCGACGGCATGCCGCCACATGACAGCGTAACGCGGGCGTTGTTGCTACCCTCGCCGCGCTGGTAGCCAGACGCGGCACAGCGCGAGCCAGCCCAGCCCCTCGATCCATCCGTCGGTGACGTCGCTTGGCCAATGCACGCCGAGCCAGACCCGGCTGGCTCCGATCAACGCGATCATCATGCCCGCCGCCCAATAGCCGCTCCGCCGCCGCGCCAGCATGGCCAGCGCGCCGAACATCATCATGTTGCCCGCCGCATGGCCGCTGGGAAAACTATAGCTATGGACGATGTCGAGATGGGGCAGCAGGTCCGGGCGCGGAGCGGTGAAAATCTGTTTGAGGATCAGGTTGAGCGCCGTCCCGCCCGCCATCATCAGCGCAAGCCACAGCGCATCGCCGCGGCGGCGCAACCAGAGCAGCGCAGGCAGAACCAGCGCCAATATCGCAAGCCTGCCGATCGTATCGCCGATCGCAGTCGCCAGCCGCATGAGGGGCGTCAGATGTCGCCCAATATCGCCGTCCCGCGCCGTCCCCGCCCAGCCCATCAGCCCGACATTCAGCCAGTCGAGCCATCCCGCCCGCTGCATCATCGCAACGCCCAGGACGCAAAAAAGCGCGAGAGCCAAAGCCCCCGCGCCTTTTACCGCTGTCCAGCGATCAGATATGGAGCGCACGGCCATAGGCCGCCAATACGCTTTCATGCATCGATTCCGAAATGGTCGGATGCGGGAATACCGTGTGCATCAGTTCCGCCTCGGTCGTTTCCAGCGTCTTGCCGATCGTATAGCCCTGGATCATCTCCGTGACTTCCGCGCCGATCATGTGCGCGCCCAGCAACTCGCCGGTCTTGACGTCGAACACGGTCTTGGTGAAGCCTTCCGCTTCGCCAAGCGCGATTGCCTTGCCATTGCCGATGAACGGGAACATGCCGACCTTGACCTCGTAACCCGCTTCCTTGGCCTTTGCTTCGGTCAGGCCGACGCTGGCGATCTGCGGGTGACAATAGGTGCAGCCGGGGATGTTGCGCACGTCCATCGCATGGGGGTGGACATCCTTGTTGCCCAGCGCCTGCGCGATGGCTTCGGCCACGATCACGCCCTCATGGCTCGCCTTGTGCGCAAGCCATGGCGGAGCGGTCACATCGCCGATCGCCCAGAAACCCTCGACATTGGTGCGGCCATAGGCATCGGTCTTGATATGATAGCGCTGGTCGGGTTCGACGCCGACATCTTCCAGACCCAGATTTTCGACATTGGGGACGATGCCGATGGCGACGATGACGTGGCTATATTCAGCCTCTATCGCCTTGCCAGCCTTGTCCTTGATGGTCGCGGTCACGCCCTTGTCGCTGGTCGCGATCTTCTCGATCTTCGCGCCGGTCAGCACGGTCATGCCCTGCTTCTTGACTGCCTTTTCAAGGAAGGCGGAAACGTCGGCATCCTCGACAGGGACGATCCGGTCCATCATCTCCACGACGGTCACGTCAGCGCCCATGTCGTTATAGAAGCTGGCAAATTCGATGCCGATCGCGCCGGAACCGATGACCAGCAGCTTGGTCGGCATTTCCGGTGGCGTCATGGCGTGGCGATAGGTCCACACGCGCTTGCCGTCGGCCTTGAGCTGCGGCAGGTCGCGGGCGCGGGCGCCCGTCGCGATGATGATGTGCTTGGCGGTCAGTTCTTCGGACTTGCCGTCCTTGGTGACGGTCAGCTTGCCCTTTCCGGTCAGCTTCCCATCACCCATATGCACGGCGATCTTGTTCTTCTTCATCAGGTGCGTCACGCCCTGATTAAGCTGCTTGGCGACACCGCGCGAGCGCTTCACCACCGCTTCGATGTCGGCGCTGATCTTTTCCGCCGCCAGGCCATAATCCTTGGCATGCTGCATATAATGGAAAATCTCGGCCGACCGCAGCAGCGCCTTGGTGGGAATACAGCCCCAGTTGAGGCAGATGCCGCCCAGATTTTCACGCTCGACAATGGCGGTTTTCAGGCCAAGCTGCGCGGCGCGGATCGCGGCGACATAGCCGCCGGGGCCGGAGCCAAGGACGATGAGATCGTAGGTATCAGCCATGGGTCACACTCGCTTCTGGTATATTAGGCTTCCGCAATCGGCGGAACTGAACGGGGCTGGCGATCCTCGCCAATCGCCACGAAGGTGAAGGTCGCGCGGGTAACGCGATAACTGCGATCGTCGTGGCGCGTACGACGCCATGCTTCGACGTCGATCTTCATCGACGTGCGCCCGACGGATTTGAGGGACGCGAACACCGAAACTTCATCGCCCACGACGACCGGGCGCAGGAAGGTCATGCCTTCCACCGCGATGGTGACGGCACGGCCATGACTGTGGCGCGCCGCGACCGATCCCGCGGCCGAATCCATCAGGCTCATCAACCAGCCGCCGAATATGTCCCCATAGGGATTGGTGTCGGCGGGCATGGCAATGACGCGCACCGCCGGACTGGCTTCCGGCGGCTGTTCGTCCATACGCCCCATCAGGCCAGCATGCCGATCGGATTCTCGATCAGTTCCTTGAACGCCTTCATCAAGCGCGCACCATCGGCGCCATCAATGGCACGATGGTCGAAACTGCCGGTGGCCGACATGACCGTCGCAATCTGAAGGCTGTCGTCGACAACATAGGGCCGCTTATCGCCCGCACCGATCGCCATGATCATGCCCTGGGGCGGGTTGATGACGGCTTCAAACTGCTTGATGCCGAACATGCCCATGTTGGAAAGCGATGCGGTGCCGCCCTGATATTCGTTGGGCGACAATTTGCCTGCCTTGGCGCGATCGGCCAGATCCTTCATCTCGGTCGAGATCGCGGCAACGCCCTTGCCATCCGCGCCGGTCACGATCGGGGTGATGAGACCGCCGGGGATCGACACGGCGACGCTGATGTCGGCGCGCTTGAATTGCAGCATCTGGTCGCCCGCAAACTGCACGTTGCATTCGGGAACTTCCATCAGCGCGACGCCCAGCGCCTTGATCAGCAGGTCGTTGACGGACAGCTTGACCTTGCGGCTGGCCAGGCCCGCATTGAGCTCGCCACGCAGCTTGAGCAGCTTGTCGAGCTGAATGTCGACCGTCAGATAGATGTGCGGCACCTGCTGCTTGGATTCGGTCAGGCGGCGCGCGATCGTCTTGCGCATGCCGCTGAGTTTGACCATTTCGTGCGGGATGCCGAAATCCTGCGCGCCGCTGGCAGCGGCGGGCGCCGGGGCTGCCGCCTCTGCCTTGGCGGCGGGAGCCGACGCGGGCGCGGCAGCCGGTGCGGCGACACCTTCCTTTGCGCCGTCCAGATCGCTCTTGACGATACGGCCATTGGGGCCAGTCCCCGAAACCGCAGCCAGATCGATCCCCTTGCTCTGCGCCAGGCGGCGCGCCAGCGGGCTGGCCTTGACACGCTTGTCGCTGGAGGCTGGCGCAGCAGGCACGGCGTCAGCCTTCGGCGCGGCAGCGCCGGGTGCCGCGGCCTCTGCCTTGGTGGGGACAGGATCGGCCTTGGGCGCGGGCTTGCCGCCGCTGGCAGCCGCCGCCTCCACATCCTCGCCCTCTTCGGCGATAATGGCGATGACGGTGCCAACCTTGACGCCTTCGGAACCTTCGGAAACGAGGATCTTGGCGATGACGCCTTCATCCACCGCTTCAAATTCCATCGTCGCCTTGTCGGTTTCGATTTCCGCCAGCAGATCGCCGGACGATACCGTATCCCCTTCCTTTACCAGCCATTTGGCCAGAGTCCCTTCCTCCATGGTCGGGGACAAAGCGGGCATCTGGATCGTCTTGCTCATGCGTTCGGGGCCTCTTCTTATCTCTACGGCGCGCGCCAATGGCTGCCCGTTTTCACCCATTCGCCGGATCGGTCAAGCGAGCGCTTGCGGAAGGGGCAAATATGGCCCACATTTCACCGCACTGGTTCGTTGGACCGAAAATGACCCCCTGCCGGGGCCATCAAAGCGACATGGGGGGCGATGGAAGTGCGGACATATCTGGTTGTCGTGGACGAATCGCCCGAAGCGGAAACCGCCCTGCGTTTTGCCGCGCGACGTGCTGCGCAAACGGGCGGCGCGGTCCGTATCCTTGCCCTCATTCCCCCGGCCGAGTTCGTTCAGTGGGGCGGCGTGCAGGCGACGATGGAGGATGAGGCGCTGCAACGCGCCGAAGCGCTGGTGACGAGCGCGGCAGGCACGCTGACCGACGAGTCCGGCATCCGCCCCAGCATTACCGTGCGGCAGGGGGATGCTGTGGCCGTCGTACGCAAAACGCTGGACGAGATGGAGGATGTCGCCGCCCTAGTGCTGGGCGCGGCAGCAAGCGGCCCGCCCGGCACGCTCGTATCGCATTTTGCCGGGGCCGACGCGGGACGCATGCCCTGCCCCATCATGATCATTCCGGGCGGGCTCGACGCCGAAGCGATCGACCGGCTGAGCTGATCCTGCCGATCAATCCTCCCCGGCAAGGCGGTGACGAGCGTGCTCCACCGCTTCATGGTTCCGCGTGCCCGTAAGGATCGCAGTTACCGCTTATGCTTGCCCCGCTTCGAGCCGATATGCCGGATATTGACCGGCCGCCCGCGATGAGTGCGGCTGCCCGGACGGGTACGATCGCGCTTGACCGGGCCGCCCCGTGAAGGCGGCATACCAGGCAGTTCGAAGCGGAGCGAACCGTTGATCGGGTCGGCCTCCGCCAGTCGCAGTTCCAGCCGCTGGCCTACCGTATAACGATCGCCGCTTTCCACGCCTTCCAGCGCCTTGCCTGCCTCGTCATAGAAAAAGCGTTCGCTGCCCATGGTCGATACAGGCACCAGCCCGTCGCCGCCCAATTCCTCGACCGTCGCGAAAAATCCGAAATTCTGGACGCCGGTGATCCGCGCCTTAACCGTTTCACCAACATGGGCCGCCAGAAAAGCGGCGACGTAGCGATCGACCGTGTCGCGCTCGGCCTCCATCGCGCGCCGCTCGAACTGGCTGATCATCTCGCCGACCCGCCCCATATTCTCATAATCCTCGACACTCAGCGCGGTTTTGGCGGGGATGCTGCTGCCCTTGGCCGCGGGCAGTTCCAGACCATAGGCGCCCACCAGGGCGCGATGGACCAGCAAGTCGGCGTAGCGGCGAATGGGCGAGGTAAAATGCCCGTAGGAACCGAGCGCCAGGCCGAAATGGCCCATATTGACCGGGCTGTAATAGGCCTGGGTCTGGCTGCGCAGGATCTGCTCCATGATGAGCGGCTTCTCCTCCGCCTCCCCGACCCGCTTGATCAGTTGGTTGAAGGTGGCGGGGCGGATCACCTGTCCAAGTGCGAATTCGATGTCGAAGGTCGCCAGATAATCCTTGAGCGCGACCAGCTTGTCGCGGCTGGGCGGCTCGTGGACGCGGTACATGACCGGCGCTTTCTTCTGCTCCAGCGCCTTGGCCGCGGCGACGTTGGCCGCGATCATATAGTCTTCGATCAGCATATGGGCGTCGAGCCGTTCGCGGACAGCGACGCTGACGATCTTGCCCCATTCGTCCAACACGACGCGCCGTTCGGGCAGGTCGAGCGCCAACGGTTCGCGCTTCTCGCGCGCCTTGTGCAGCAGCGCCCAGCAGGCCCAAAGCGGCCTGAGCGCGATGTCGAGCATCGGATGGTCGGCCCTGCCGTCGATCGCGGCCTGCGCATCCTCATAGGCGAGCACGGCAGCAACGCGAATGATCGCGCGGGAGAAGCGCCATGACGTCACCTTGCCAGCGGCGTTGATGACCAGATGGCAGGCCATGGCGGCACGATCCTGCTCCGCGCGGAGCGAACACATGTCCGACGAAAGCTGGTGCGGCAGCATCGGTATGACCAGGTCGGGGAAATACACGCTGTTGCCGCGCTTGCGCGCTTCCTTGTCGAGCGCGCTGCCAGGCCGGACATAATAGCTGACATCGGCGATGGCGACGATCGCGCGGAAGCCGCCGGGATTGGCTTCATCCTCGTCCGGGGTGGCCCAGACCGCATCGTCATGGTCCCTCGCGTCGGACGGATCGATGGCGATGATCGGCAAATGCCGCAGATCCTCCCGCTTCTCCGCGTGAAGCGGAAGGGCGGAGGCCGTGACGGCTTCTTCCTCTACCGCGTCGGGAAAGACATGGGGGATGCCATGTTTGTGAATGGCGATCATGCTGAAGCTGCGCGGGGCGAACGGGTCGCCCAGAATATCGGTAACGCGCGCGCTGATCCGGGGCGGACGGCCGGTTGGTTCGGCCAGCACCAGATCACCGCGCTTGGCAGTGCCTACATCGCTGATCTGCATATCCTTGCGGATGCGCTTGTCGACCGGGCGCAGCCACAGCTTGCCGTCGGCCATTTCCTCGACCACGCCCAGCAGCATCTCTGTTGCCTTGGGCAGCTTCTTCATCGGATGGGCGATCCAGCCCTTCCCGGCTTCCTCGGTGCGGGCAAGGATGCGGTCGCCAATGGTCAGCGCGCCGCGCTTGCCCCGCTCCGCCACGCGCAGGCGAGGGGCGGGCTGGCCTTCGGCTTCCCACCGTTCGGGCGTCGCGATCAGGGTGGTGTCGTCCACATCGATGATGCGCAGCACAGTAACCTTGGGTACGCCACCCAGCTTGTGGAACGCGCGCGCCGGGCCGACGTCGATCAAGCCTTCATCGGCCATATCCTTCAGCAAGGCTTTAAGGGCGATTTTTTCCTGGCCCTTAAGGCCAAAAGCCTTGGCGATCTCGCGCTTGCCCGCTGGCTGGTCGGACGTGGTGATGAAATCCATCACTTCATTGCGGGTGGGGAAACCGGCGGGACGCACCTTGTCGCGAGCCGGGCGCTTGGGGGACGAAACCTTCTTATCATTTGATGTCATGGGATAGCTATAGGGTGGCCGCTGGCCCTGCGCCAGTGGCATGGCGGACCTGCCGCAATGGTTCGTTCAAGGCGCCATGCACATCCTCATCACCCTTGCTGCCGCCGCCGCCGCGCCTCATCCCGTCCCCATCGACCGATCTAGCGCCGACCATTATGTCTGGGGCGAGGTGAATGACGGATGGCATCTGGTCAAGCGCGACGACATGTCGGTGATTACCGAACGGATTGCGCCCGGATCGAGCGAGATGCGCCATTATCATGTCCGCGCGCGCCAGTTCTTCTATGTCCTGTCGGGCGAACTGACGATGGAGGTAGACGGCGTCACCCATTTGCTGCGTACGGGCCAGGGCATCGAAATTCCGCCCGGCGTACCGCATCAGGCGCAGAACCGCAGTGCAGCGCCGGTGGACATCCTCGTCAATTCG
This sequence comes from Sphingobium sp. JAI105, assembly GCF_015752145.1. Lineage (NCBI taxonomy): Bacteria > Pseudomonadati > Pseudomonadota > Alphaproteobacteria > Sphingomonadales > Sphingobiaceae > Sphingobium > Sphingobium sp. JAI105. Next base: position 727,006 of record NZ_JADOUC010000001.1, read on the forward strand.
ACCCCGAAAAGCCATGGCGACCGGGTGGAAGCGCCGCTTCCCTAATGTGGTCGACTTCAGAATTGGATCACTAGGCCGCCAGCTTGCGCGCCCGCTCGCGCCAGGCTTCGGCAAGGACGGGGGTGTTGGCAAGGGTAAGAACCGCCGACGGGTCTTTCTTGTGACCACCGCCGATCAGCAGTTCAAAGACGCGGGCAATACTCCAATCCGGCAGCGGGCGCTCGATCAGGGTCATCACGCCGCCAGCCTGCGCCTCCCCCTGCTCGATAACACGGAAATAGAGGCCGCAACGGGCCGTTTTCACAATGGTCGCCATGACGTCGCGCGCGGCGAATCGGTGATCGAGCTTCCAGCAGGGCTGGCGACCATGACTGACCTCGACGATGGCGCTGCCCAGCGTGAAGCGGTCGCCCAGGCAAATCTGATGCTCTGTCATCCCGCGCGATGCGATATTTTCGCCAAAGGCGCCAGGCGCGTCGAGCAATGGCTGGCCGGGCTTGCGGTCGCGCCACCAGGCATAATGATCCTGCGGATAGAGATGGATGGCCTTGTCCCAGCCGCCATGGTGGATCGGGTCGGCAACCTGATTACCGATGAAGCCGTCCCAAGTAATCTGTACCGGGCCTGCCACCGGCGTTTTGGCAATCGCGCTATAGTCGCCGTCGCGAAAGGGAACGGGCGTGCCGACGAGCAGCGCGTCGATGGTCATGAAGGGCGTGTCCATGCGCTTTCATGCCATGGCCGTACCGCTCATGCGAGATGCCGGCTGCAACATATTGGCGTCAGGCGGTCTGGATTTCCGAACTGAGCTTGAGCACCTGCGCGCCATTGTCGGCATGGATCAGATAAGCGGGGTTCGCAGGCGACCCGTTGCGGCGGACGGGTACGCCTTCGATATGGCGCTCCACCGGACGGTCAAATTGCTCCGTTATATGTCCCCGGCCGACGCCCTGCCCCCAATTCCATCTGACTCGCGCACCTTTACGGAATGTCTGCGACATAGGAGCATCCTCTTACCCATGGGCGCAACCGCGTCAGCCGGTGTCCCAAACCTAACGAAGGGCATAATTCCCAAGGGGTTACCCGGTTCCCTTGGGTTTTCACTTTTCTTCGGCTAAGGGGGCACGATGGATGCTAGCGGCCTTCGCATTGCCCTGTTCAGCGGCAATTATAATTATGTGCGCGATGGGGCCAATCAGGCGCTCAATCGCTTCGTGGGCTATTTGCTGCGGCAGGGTGCGGCCGTGCGGGTCTATTCGCCCACCACCGACACGCCCGCCTTTGCCCCCGCTGGCGATCTGATCAGCACGCCGTCCGTGCCAGTGCCGGGACGCAAGGAATATCGCATTCCCTATGCGATGTCCTCCAGAGTGCGCCGCGATCTCAAGGCATTCGCCCCCAATCTGGTCCATTTGTCCAGTCCCGACCCGCTGGGCCACCGCGCGCTCAGCTGGGCGCGGCAGCATGGTTTGCCGACGGTCGCATCGGTGCATACAAGGTTCGAAACCTACCCGCGCTATTATGGCCTGGCCTTTCTGGAGCCGGTCATCGAAGGAATATTGCGCCGCTTCTATCGCCGCTGCGACGCGATCGTCGCGCCATCCGAATCGATGGCGCAACTGCTGCGCGAACAGCGGATGAGCTATGATGTCGGCATATGGACGCGCGGCATCGACCGGGAGATTTTCAATCCGGGTCGGCGCGATCTGGGCTGGCGGCGTTCGATCGGCATATATGACGACGTACCCGCCATTGGCTTCATCGGCCGTCTGGTGATGGAAAAGGGGCTGGACGTGTTTTCCGACACGATCGATCAGCTTGCGGCGCGCCAGGTGGCGCACAAGGTGCTGGTGGTTGGCGAAGGCCCGGCGCGCGAATGGTTCCAGAACCGCCTGCCCGGCGCCATCTTCACCGGCTTTCAGCAAGGCGCTGACCTGGGCCGCGCGGTCGCCAGCATGGATATGCTGTTCAATCCGTCGGTGACCGAAACCTTCGGCAATGTCACGCTGGAGGCGATGGCGTGCGGCGTGCCGACCGTGGCAGCGCGGGCCACCGGCAGCGAAAGCCTGCTGAGCGACCGGGTGACCGGACGGTTGATCCGCCCCGGTGCGATCGGTGCCTTTGCTGACGCCCTGCAGGATTATTGCCTGAATGGCGACGCGCGCGGGCGGGCAGGCGCGGCGGCGCAGGCGCGAGCGGAGCGTAACGGGTGGGATCAGGTCAATCAGGCGCTGGTCGACACTTATTTGCGCATCATCCGCCAGCGCGAGCAGGGCATGATGCCGCGATCCAGCCCGGTTCCCTGAACGGGCTTTCCTCCCTATATCAACCGGCATGGCCGATCTTTTCGCTTCCGATGACATGCTGACCGGCGCTGAACCTGTCAGCGATGCCGCGCCGCTCGCCGACCGCTTGCGACCGCGCACCCTGGCGGAGGTGGTGGGACAGGAGCATTTGACCGGGCCTGATGGCGCGATCGGTCGGATGGTGGCGGCTGGGCGCTTGTCATCCATCATCCTTTGGGGACCGCCGGGCACTGGCAAGACCACGACGGCGCGGCTGCTCGCCGATGCGGTGGGTATGCGGTTCGAACCTATTTCGGCGGTGTTTTCGGGCGTGGCCGACCTCAAGAAGGTTTTTGCCGCCGCCAAAGAACATGGCCGTCGCGGCGACAAAACCCTCTTGTTCGTGGACGAAATCCACCGCTTCAACCGGGCGCAGCAGGACGGATTCCTGCCCTTCGTCGAAAATGGCACGGTGACTTTGGTGGGCGCGACCACCGAAAATCCAAGCTTCGAACTGAACGCAGCCCTTCTGTCGCGGGCGCAGGTGTTGATCCTGCGGCGGCTGGATGCCGCGGCGCTGGAACAATTGCTGGACCGGGCAGAAGCGGTGACGGGGCGTCCCCTGCCGCTGGACGCCGATGCGCGCGAGGCTTTGGTTGCCAGCGCCGATGGCGACGGGCGCTTTTTGCTCAACCAGGTCGAAACGCTTTATGCGATCGACATAGCAGAGCCGCTTGATCCGGCAGGACTGTCCGCCCTGCTCCACCGCCGGGTCGCGGTATATGACAAGGATCGGGAGGGGCATTACAACCTCATCTCCGCCCTGCACAAGTCGCTGCGCGGATCGGATCCGCAAGCCGCGCTCTACTATATGGCGCGGATGCTGGTTGCCGGGGAGCAGCCGCTCTACGTCCTGCGCCGACTGGTGCGCTTTGCCGCGGAGGATATTGGCCTTGCCGACCCGCAGGCGCTGGTCCAATGCCTGGCAGCCAAGGAGGCCTATGATTTTCTGGGCAGTCCCGAAGGCGAAGTGGCCATCGTCCAGGCCTGCCTCTATTGCGCGACTGCGCCCAAATCCAACGCCGCCTATATGGCGATGAAGGCGTCGTTCAAATCAGCGCGCGATACCGGATCGCTGATGCCGCCGCAGAATATATTGAACGCACCAACCAAGCTGATGAAGGATGTCGGCTATGGCAAGGGCTATCAATATGATCATGATGCGGCGGACGGATTTTCCGGAGCGAATTACTGGCCTGACGACATGACCCCGCAACGCTTCTATGCGCCAACGGACCGGGGCTATGAGGCACGGATTGCCGAGCGGATCGCCTATTGGGAGCGGTTGCGGGCGGAGCGCGGCGCGGGGTGACGCCTGACTTTACGCGCTTTGCCGCGATCGACTGGTCCGGGGCCAAGGGCGCGCGGCACAAGGGGATTGCGGTCGCGCTGTGCGAAACGGGGCGGGAAGCGCCCCGACTGGTGCCCGCGCCCGGCGGGGTCTGGTCGCGAACCGATGTGGTGGACTGGCTGATCGCAACAGCTGGTGAGGCCCCTACCCTGTTCGGGTTCGATTTCAGCTTTGCGCCGCCCTTCGTTGCGCGCGGCGGCTATCTGCCTGGCGACACTGTGCCCGACAATGGGCCGGACTTCTGGGCCTATGTCGATCGGCTCTGCCCGGACGAGGATCTGGGCGCGGCGAGCCTGCTGGAGGTCGCGCACCGGCGGCATTTCTATTTCGGCAAGGCGGACGGGGTGAAGGCCGACTATATGCATAATCGCGTGTGCGAGGCGCTGTATCTGGCTGGCGGCGGCGGCAAACCCTCGACCGTCTATGACGCGATCGGCGCGGCGCAGGTGGCCAAGGCAAGCTTTGCCGGCATGCGATTGCTGCACCGGGTGCAGGGCACTGTGCCCATATGGCCGTTCGATCCCTTGCCCATGCGCGGATCGCTGGTCGTGGAAATCTATACCAGCCTTGCCGCGTCGGCCGCCGGGCGGGCCAAGGGTCGAGCAAAGATGCGCGATCTGCCAGCGCTGAACGACGCGCTGGAGACGATCGGGTCGAAACGGCATAAGGGCGCGATGCCGGACGACCATGGCGCAGACGCCATATTGACCGCGGCGTGGATGCGGGCGGTGGCGGGACAGGCTGGGCTATGGACGCCAGCCGCGCTCGATCCAAAAATTGCTGCAACGGAGGGCTGGACGTTCGGCGTCATCTGATAGTAAGGGCGTGTCGCCTGACTGGGGCGCCGGATTAGCACAGTGGTAGTGCAGCGGTTTTGTAAACCGAAGGTCGCGGGTTCAAATCCTGCATCCGGCACCAGTCAGGCCATGCCCCCCTGCGTTGAAAGCGAAGCCCCAAACGCAAAATGGGGGCCGACATTGCTGTCGGTCCCCACTGCCGTCGGGTCATGCGATCCGCTTCTCTGGCGAGAGGCGATCATCGGCCCGGCGTTGTCCTGGCATTGGCCCGAAAGCCTGTTTGCCAAGGACTGCTCCAGCTTGGGCCAAGGGCAGCCAGGCTGGCTCTGGTCCGCAATATCCGAAGCCCGACGTTCACTTTCGCGCGTACCCGGCTACGGTCTTTTGGACCGATCCGTCGGTTTATGTCACCCTCGCGAAAGACATCTTCCAGCGGACCTTCGGTACAGCGTTAAATTCCTGTTTTACCAAGGATTCTCGGAAACGGATCGCTCCGTTCCCAGCTGTTCCGATACAAGGAAGGTCTCACCAAAACCGAGTCGTGCAAAGCAGAATCGGCAACGGCCCGTAGCCAAAGCGTCATAAAGCTGTGGATAACTTTTTCGCTCTCTTCAAATTGAAGGCCGCCAGCCCAACCGGGCGTCGGACAACCATGCCAAATGATGGCTGAACCGCCCGTTCATCCCTGCGCCGCGTCCGTTCGCCTCAAAATTTAGCGATGGATAAACAGTGGCTTATCTCGTTGTGTGCTGTTCATGCAACCTGCGTCAAGGTGCAGGGGTTCAAGCATCAAATCAACGCATTCGGAGGAGAAACTTATGCGTAAAGCCCTACTCGCCCTGGCCGCTGTCTCGCTGGCCGTCCCCATGTCCATGGCCGTCCCGACCGACGGTGCGCAGGCACGCAAACATTATCGGTACAAGGAATGGCGCGGACGCGATGGCCGGACCTACTGCCGCAAATCGGACGGCACGACTGGCCTCATCATTGGCGCTGCTGGCGGCGCATTGCTGGGCCGGGCGATCGACACGCGCGGTGAGCGCACGACCGGCACCATATTGGGCGCGGTGGGCGGTGGCCTGCTGGGTAAGGAAGTCGACAGCAAGCGTCGCTGCCGTTAACTCCAGCCTGTAAAAAAAGGGCCGCCTCCCGTCGGAAGCGGCCCTTTTATTGGCTTAAAGCTCGTAGAGCTCAGTTCGACGCGGCGCCGCGGGCTTCATCCACCGAAAACCTGACCTGCTGGCCACCCGACATGCCCCAAACCTTCCCGTCCTTGACAGAGAGATTGAAGGCAACAGCGTCGGGAAAACGACGGCCGGAAATGACGCGGCCCGACTTGGTTTCCTTGACGTCATAGACGTAGGTATAACCTTCGTGGGTGAAGCGCTGCTTGGCAGCATCTTCAGCCTGAGCGGGAGCAGCGATGGCAACGAAAGCGCCGAGGGCGCTGGCGGCAACAAATTTGGACAGCATTCGCATGGGTAAACTCCTTGTGAATGCCGATCAAACACCTCTTGAATGTTCTTTTCTGTTGGGACTTTTTTATGTCGCAGCGCAGCAAAGCGGCAATCGCAAAAAGCGCCCCTGCAATTGCGTGTAACGCAACCGGAACGTTTTTTGAGTATCAAGCCTTTGATAAGGCGACGATATGATCAAATTCGGCCTTTGACACGGGCGAGACGGACAGGCGCGATTGCCGCAGCATGACCATGCCGGCCAGCGCGGGATCGGCCTTCATCGTCTTGAGCGTGACGGGCTTGGCCAGCTTTTCGCGGGCGTGAACATGGACCGCAATCCACTTGCCGCTATCGTCGGTGCTGTCGGGGGCCGCTTCCTCGACAATCTCCATGATGCCCACGGCCTCCACCCCGATATTACTGTGGTAGAACAGCGCCAGATCGCCCCGGCGCATCGCCTTCATATTGAGTTGGGCCGCGTGGTTGCGCACGCCGTCCCATTCCGCTTTCCCCTTGGCGACCAGGTCGTCATAGGAAAAAACATCGGGTTCCGATTTCATCAGCCAATAGTTCATTTTGCCTCCTTGCATCACCGCTCCGCCGCGATCAAGGATGGGAATATCGCTTAACCATCCTTATGTTGCGCGCCCCGTCCCCATAGTTTCAGACCCCTAATTTCGGAGAGAATAAAGTGTCGCAATCGGTGCTGGATCAGGTGCCCGTCCTGTCTATGGCGGAATTGAGCAAGGCGGATTTCGCGCAAGGGTTCGGCGATTCCTTCCAGCGATTCGGCTTCGCGATGGTGCGCGATCATGGCATGGACCCGGCGCTGATCGACGCGGGATGGACGCTGGCGCGCGACTTTTTCGCCCTGCCCGAAGCCACCAAGCGCGCCTATGACGCCAAATATAATGGCGGTCAGCGCGGCTATACCGCGTTCGGCACGGAAATCGCCAAGGGCGCGAGCGAGAATGACCTGAAGGAATTCTGGCATGTCGGGCGCGATCTTCCCCCTGGCGATCCACTGGCGGAAACGATGCCGCCCAATGTCTGGCCCGATGAACTGCCCGCCTTCCACCCCGTCTTTACCAAACTCTATGCCGAATTCGACCGGGTGGGGGCGGAATTGCTGTCGGCCATCGCACTCTATCTGGGGCTGGAGGAACGCTGGTTCGACGGGCCGATCGACCGCGGCAATTCGATCCTGCGGCTGCTCCATTATCCACCCGTCTCGCCCGAAGCACCCGGCATCCGCGCGGGCGCGCATGAGGACATCAACCTGATCACCCTGCTACTGGGGGCGGAGGAAGGCGGGCTGGAACTCAAGGACCGCAACGGCAACTGGCTGCCGGTGGTGCCCCCGCCCGGCGCGCTGGCGATCAATGTCGGCGACATGCTCCAGCGACTGACCAACCATATGCTGCCATCGACCAGCCATCGCGTGGTCAATCCGCCGCCGGAGCGGCGCGGCCATTCGCGCTATTCGATGCCCTTCTTCCTGCACCTGCGCCCCGACGTGATGATCGACGCGCTGCCGCAATGCGTGAGCGAAGCCAATCCGCGCCGCGATCCGCCGATCAGCGCACATGACTATCTGACCGAACGACTGATCGAGATCGGCCTGATCAAGAAGGGGTAAACGGCGTACTCCCGCGCGGGCGGGAGGCCAGTTCCGATGCCTGAAACCGCTATTTCCGGCTGCGCCCCAAGGTGATGCCGATTTCCTCGCCCCGTTCGGACAGGGCCAGCTTGACGATCTTCACTTCCACATGGGTCACATTGTCGCCCTGAAGGAAGATGGTGTCGATGATATGGTCGGCCACGGCTTCGATCAGGGTAAAATGCACACCGTCAGGCAAGGCGGTCGAGGCGGCATGCTTGAGGTCCATATAGTTTTTGGACTGCGTCAGCGGGGTCGCCGGATCATAATGATCGGCGATCGCCAGCCGCGCGCGGATGGAGATACGCAGCGGCTGGGGGAGATGCGTCTCCTCCGAATAAATGCCGGTCAGTACGTCGACATGAAGGTTATTGACCTCCAGCGTCAGAAAATCGTCAAATCCAGTCTGCATGGCCTGCCATATCCGGCCCTTCCCTGCTGTCAGACGGGGCCAGTTTAGTCTTTCATTTTGCGATGCGGGCGGTAAAGCCCGCCGCTCCCGGCGCGGTCCATGCGCCATTGATCGCGGATCGGCAAGACGTGTCTATGATTGTCCCTCTCGAAAGCCAGCGGCCAGACGCGATCGAGCGTCTGCTCGACGATGCGTTCGGCGTCGATCGGCATGCACGGACGGCCTATCTGATTCGCGGGACGGTCGCATGGATTCCGGCTCTTTCCTTCGCAGTGGTGGATGGACAAGGCGCGCTGATCGGATCGCTGCAAAGCTGGCCGGTCGTGCTGACGCAGGATGACGGCACGCAATGCCCCTATATCATGGTCGGGCCGGTAGCGGTCGCCCCCGCGCATCAGGGCGGCGGCCATGGCCGGGCGATGATGGACGCTGTCGTGGCGGCAGCAAAGGCGCAGGGAACAGCGCCGCTGATGATGATTGGCGACCCGGAATATTATGGCCGCTTCTGGGGCTTTAGTGCCCAGGACACGAGCGGATGGCGTGCGCCCGGCCCGGTCGAGCAACGGCGTCTGCTGGCGCTGTCGGTCGATGGCCGCGCTGTGGGCGGCGCGGGAATGCTTGGTCCCGATATTAGCGTCATCGCCTGATTCCCCTTTGCCATCGGGGCGCTGCGATCCTATCTGCATAGCCTATGCCGATGGACCCGTCACCCGATCTTGCCGACCTGTCGCTCAGCGACATTGCGCGCCTGCTTGCCGAAAAAAAACTCCCGCCGGTGGAGAAATGGAATCCCGACCATTGCGGCGACAGCGACATGCGGATCGCGCGCGACGGAACCTGGTTTCACCAGGGATCGCCAATCGGGCGCGAGGCAATGGTCCGCCTGTTTTCCACCATATTGCGGCGAGAAGCAGACGGCAGCTATGTGCTGGTCACCCCGGGCGAAAAGCTGAGCATCGAAGTCGAGGATGCCCCCTTTGTCGCGGTCGAACTCAAGAGCGAAGGCGAAGGACGCGAACGGGCGCTGGCGTTCCGGCTGAACACCGGCGATCTGGTCGCGGCAGGGCCGGACAATGCGCTGCTGGTACGCGAGACGGCGGACGGGCCACACCCCTATCTTCATGTCCGCGCGGGGCTGGAGGCGCTGGTCGTGCGCAGCGTCTATTATGAACTGATGAACATGGCACTGGATGAGGGCCCCGAGCGGATCGGCCTGTGGAGCAACGGCGCTTTCTTTCCGCTGGACGGCGGGGCATGACCCTGGCCGAGCGGCTGCGCGCCGCGTTGGCCGAAGGTCATGGCCGCGATGGCACCATCCTGTCATCCGACATGCGCGATCCCCGCATCGACGGGCACATCGCGCTCGCCCCCGCCGCCGTACTGGTCGCCATTACCGACCGGCCCGAACCGGGGTTGATCCTGACCCAGCGGTCGGAACGCCTGCGCAAGCATGCGGGACAGGTCGCTTTCCCCGGCGGCCGCGTCGATCCTGGCGATGCCGATGAGATTGCCGGGGCGCTGCGCGAGGCGGAGGAGGAAATCGGCCTGCCGCCGCATCTGGCGCAGGTCATCGGCACGTCCGACCGCTATCATACCTTTACCGGGTTCGACGTCATCCCGGTGCTGGCGGTCATCCCGCCCGACCTGCCCTTGCAGCCGCAGGAAAGCGAAGTGGCCGACTGGTTCGAACTGCCCCTCGCCTATGCGCTGGCCCCGGCGAACCGGACCCGGCATGCCGTCGAATTTGAAGGGGCGGTGCGGCATTATTATGAGATATTGTGGCAGGAACGGCGGATATGGGGCGTGACCGCCGCCATCCTGGCAAACCTGTCGCACCGGCTGGGCGCATTATGAGCGTGGTGCTGCCCGATGCGCCATGGCGGCATCGTCCCGGTCTCGATAATTTGCTGACGGCGCTGGATGCGGCGGGCGGCAAGGCCCGCTACGTCGGCGGCGCGGTGCGCGACGGCTTGCTGGGGCTTGCGGTCAATGATCTGGATATTGCCACCACGCTTGCCCCGCAGGACGTGCTCGACCGGCTGAAGGCAGCGGAGATAAAGGCAGTACCGACCGGTATCGACCATGGTACGATCACCGCCGTCATCGCCGGCTGGCCGGTGGAGATTACGACGCTGCGCCGCGACGTCAGCACCGACGGGCGGCGCGCGACCATCGCCTATACCGATGACTGGCGCGAGGATGCAGCGCGGCGGGACTTCACGATCAACGCCCTTTATGCCGATCCGCTGAGCGGGGAGATCACCGACTATTTTGGCGGGGTTGCCGATCTGGAAGCGCGGCGATTGCGCTTCATAGGCGATGCCGACGCACGCATTGCCGAAGATCATCTGCGCATCCTGCGCTATTTCCGCTTTCTGGCGCGCTATGGCGACGATGAGCTGGACAATATGGCCTATGCCGCCTGCGTCGCTTCGGCCAACAGTCTGATGGCGCTGTCGCGCGAGCGGATTGCCGATGAATTGCTCAAATTGCTGGGGGTCGCCACGCCGATCCATGCGCTGCAGCTGATGGTCGATGGCGGGATATTGACGCCGGTTTTGCCTGAAGTCGACCGCGCCGGGATCGACCGGCTGGAGCGGTTGATAGCGCGGGAGGCCGCGACTGGCCTTGCACCATCGGCGCTGCGGCGGCTCGCGGCCTTGCTGCCGCCCGATGCGGCGCGGGCCGATCTAGTCGGCGCACGGCTCAAACTGTCGAACAAGGCGCGCAAACGACTGACGACGGCGCTGGAGGCTGGCCTCGGCGATATGCCGATTCGGGCGCTCGCGTGGCATATCGGGGTCGAAGGTGCGATCGACAGGTTGCTGCTGGATGCCGATGCGGATCTGTCGCCTCTCTCGGATCTGGACGACTGGACGCCGCCCAAACTGCCGATCGGCGGTGGCGCGTTGATCGCGCGCGGACTGCCCCCCGGCCCCGATGTCGCCAAGGCATTGAATGTCGTGCAGGATATGTGGGTCGCGGAAGGTTTCCCGGACAGCGCGCGGGTTGACGCTATTGCCGATCAGACCGTTTCGAAATTCCAGCGCGCGCGCCAATAGTCGAAGGCGTCCTGTTCGGCCATCGGCTTGGCGAAATAATAGCCCTGCCCCTGCCAGCATCCCAATTGCTGAAGCGCATGGGCAAGCTCCTGCGTCTCGATCCCTTCGGCCGTGACCTTGAGATTGAGCGACTCCGCCAGCGAGAGGATCGTGCGGACGATGACCGTCTTGTCGCGATCCTCCAGCATGTTCGACACGAAGCTCCGGTCGATCTTCAATATGTCGATCGGCAGGCTGTGCAGGCTGGCCAGGTTGGAAAAGCCGGTGCCGAAATCGTCCATCGCGATCGGCATCTGCAAATCCTTGAGCGCGAACAGCAATTTGCGCGCCTTGTCGGGATCGGCGATGATCGCGCTTTCGGTGACTTCGGCCGTCAGGCGATGCCCGGCGATGCCGGAATAGCGCAGCGCTTCCTCGAACATGGACGCGACATCGTCCCGCGCCATCTGGATCGGCGAGAGGTTGACGTTGACGCCGACCGGCATGGGCTGACCGAACCTGGCGTCCCAGCGCGACAATGCTTGCGCCGCTTCATAGGCGGCCCATCGGCCCAAGGGAGTGATGAGGCCGCTTTCTTCGGCCACGGCGATGAATTCGACCGGGGACACATGCCCCAATTCCGCATCGTCCCAGCGGGCGAGCGCCTCGAACCCCGTAATCTCCCCGGTATGGAGGTGGATCAGCGGCTGATAGGCCAGCGACAGGCCACCCTGCGCCAGTGCGTCGCGCAGACGGCTCTCGATCGAAAAGCGGCGCTGCGCTTCCTTGAGAACACCGTTGCGATATATTTCCACCTTGCCGCTGCATTTGGCGATCTTGACCGCTGCCTGCGCCTTGCGAACGATGTCATCGGGGTCATCGCTCAGGCTGGTAGAAAGGGCACAGCCGATCGCGCAGTCCACCCGGATTTGCAGATCGCTCAGTCGGATCGGCGAACTCAGCGCTTCCTTGATCCGCTGGACGATGTGAAGAGCATCCGACAGGCCATTGTTCAGACGGGCGAATATCGCAAAATCATTGCCGCCGATCCGGGCCAGCACATCGCCCTGCCGCAGGCTGGATTTCAGTCGCTTGGCGACCGTGATCAGCAATTCGTCGCCAGCCATCGGGCCAAGCGATTCATTGACCCGGCTGAACCGGCTAAGGTCGATCGCGATGATGCCGAACTGGGCATTGTCAGGCCAGACCGAATTGGCGATCCGGTCGTCAATCTCTTCGCCAAAGCCGGTGCGATTGGGCAGCGCGGTCAATCCGTCGGACAGAAGTTCGCGGCGCAGATTCTTCTCGACCGTCCGTTCGCTGGTACGATCGGTCGCGGTGAACAGGTAAAGTTCGGGATGGTCCGCATCGGCAGGCAAGCGGCCGATGGTGCACATGAAATATTCCGGCCCCAATTTGCCGTCGCGGCGAATTTCAAAACTGTCTGCGACGTGATTCGTCTGAATGAATTTCAGGATTCGATCGCGCCACACGGTCGCGGCCTGGCTGATGGCCCCGTCCCTTTCCTGATGCTGGCGAAACGCCTGCAAGAAGCGGTCATTAGCTGCGACTACCGACAACAGATTGTCATCATGGGATAAAATCGCTGCCGCCTGTGACATGGCGGCCAGCCATTGGGTCGGCGCTATGACGAAGGATGGATATGCCTCCACGTCCCCCGCAACAGGGTCGTTGCTGGTCCTTCCGACTGGCCAGTTGCGCACAGAAATGGATTCCATGCCTTGGCCATATCGGGAAGCGGTAAATTTTCAGGAAACGATGCGCCGATCATTGTAAAAAATGGTCATTAAAAGCGATTGTCGCGCGGAAACCCGGTGGGTGGCATGCGGCCAGCCGCACCGCGCGCCACTTTCCACGGCGTCATGTCCGATTCGGTCCGCATCCGCCCGGTCTCGCCCCCCATCGCCCAGCTAAGTCCATCGGCCAGGCGGAAAGTGATGGCGTCCGACAGACCACCATCGCGATAGCGCTGCATCTGCACGCCCTGCCCACGCGCCATGCGGGGCATTTCGTCGAGCGAGAAAACGAGCAATTTGCGGTTTTCGCCAATCACGGCCACGCTGTCCGACCCCGGCGCGACCGGGCGGATGACAGCCAGCTTGGCGCCGGTGCGGACATTGACGACCTGACGCCCTTTGCGCGTTTCCGCCATGATCTCCGCCACCGCCGCAATGAAACCGCGCCCGTCGGAAGAGGCCAGTAACAATTCCGTGCCAGCCCGTGCGGGCATGAAGGCGACGATCGCGCCTTCATTGTCCATATCGACCAGCGACCGCACCGGATCGCCAAAGCCGCGCCCGCCCGGCAGCTTGTCCGATCCCAGCGTATAGACGCGCCCGGTGGACGTCGCGAGCAGCAGCTTGTCGGTGGTGTAGGCGTGGAACGCGAATTGCGGACCGTCGCCCTCCTTGAACTTGAGCGTATCGGCGGCAGCCAGATCGCGATGGCCGCTCATCGCCCTGATCCAGCCGCGTTCGGACAGAATGACGGTGATCGGTTCGCGCTCGATCATCGCCTCCAGCGGGATGTCCCGTGCGGGCCCGGCTTCCTCCACCAATGTACGGCGGTGGCCAAGGGCCGTGTCGGGGCCGTAGCGCTTGCGCAGCGCGGCAATGTCGCGCTTCAGCTTGGTCCGCTGGCGCTGCGGGCTTTCGACCAGCTTTTGCAGATCCTCCTGCTCCGCCACCAGATCGGCATGTTCGCGGCGCAATTCCATCTCTTCCAGCTTGCGCAGAGACCGCAGGCGCATGTTGAGAATGGCTTCGGCCTGCCGGTCGGTCAGGGCAAATTCGTCCATCATCACCAGCTTTGGCTCATCCTCCGTACGGATGATCTCGATCACCCGGTCAAGGTTGAGATAGGCGATGATATAGCCATCGAGCAGTTCGAGCCGATCGGCGATCTTGGCTAGGCGATGCTGCGCGCGCCGGACCAGCACGTCGATCTGGTGCTTTAGCCATTCGATCAGCACCGCGCGCAACCCCAGAACGCGCGGCGTATGGGTGGCGTCCAGCACGTTCAGGTTGAGTGGAAAGCGGTTTTCCAGATCGGTCAGTCGGTAGAGACTGTCCTTGAGCACCTGCGGATCGACATTGCGGTTCCTAGGCGTGATGACGATGCGGATCGTCTCATCGCTTTCATCGCGCACATCTTCCAGAATCGGCAGCTTCTTGTCGTTGATCAGGGCCGCGATCTGCTCGATCAGCTTGCCCTTCTGCACCTGATAGGGAATTTCGCTGACGATCAACTGCCAGGTGCCGCCGCTCAATTTCTCTATGCCGGTCGGTTCCCAGACGCCCTGATCATCCTTGCCGGTCGAAAAGCGCGCACGGGTGCGGAACGCGCCGCGCCCCGTGGCATAGGCTTCCGCAATGATTGCGGGACTATCCACCAGCACGCCGCCAGTGGGGAAGTCCGGTCCCTTTACCACTGCCATCAACGCCGCATGATCCGTATCGGGATTGTCGATCAGCAAGCTGGCGGCATCGAGTATTTCGGTCACATTATGCGGCGGTATGCTGGTGGCCATGCCCACCGCAATGCCGCTGGCACCATTGGCAAGCAGGTTGGGGAAAAGGCCGGGGAACACCTCCGGCTCTTCATCCTCGCCATTATAGGTCGGGCGGAAATCGACCGTACCTTCGTCCAGCCCCGCCATCAGGTCGGCGGCAGGCTGGGTCAGGCGCGCTTCGGTATAGCGCATCGCGGCGGCATTATCGCCGTCGATATTGCCGAAATTGCCCTGCCCGTCGACCAATGGCGTGCGCAGGACGAAATCCTGCGCCAGCCGAACCATGGCGTCATAGACGCTGCTGTCGCCATGGGGGTGATATTTGCCGATGACGTCGCCCACGACGCGGGCGCATTTCTTGTAGCTTGTGCCGTTGCGGGCAGGGTTGGCGACCAGCACGTCGGCCGACGCGCCGGACGGCTCCATCCTGAGCAGCCGCATCGCCCAGAGCAGGCGGCGATGCACCGGCTTCAACCCGTCGCGCAAATCCGGCAAGGACCGCGCGGTAATGGTGGACAGGGCATAGACGAGATAACGCTGCGACAGCGCCGCGTCGAACGGATGGTCCTTGATATTGTCGAAAGGATCGCGAAAATCGGTCATTACGCGCGGGATAGCAGCACGGGGACGAAACGGAAACGGAGATTTGGCCGGGATCGAACCGCAGCGTTAAAATCCCACCAGCAGCATGTCCAGCGCGGCGGCTATCACGTCCTGATGATCGTGCAGCGACAAGGCCGGCTGCCCAAGCGACCGGGCCGGAACCGCCCCCGCAAACTGGGTCATCATGACCAGCGTTTCGCCTTCAATCTGAAAATATGGATTAAGGCGCGCCATGGGTGTGCCAACGTCGGCAATGGGGATGAGCGGTACAACGAATCGGGTCGTCAGATGATCGAGCAAATCGGCCTGGCAATCCAGAACCCAACTACCGTCGGACAGGCGATGCGCGCTAAATCTTGCCATTAGAACATGCGATATTTTTCGAGCGGCAGGCCATGTTTTTCGACATAGGCGTTGGAAGCAGCAATACCCTGGGCATTCTCCTCTTGCCAGCGGCGTCCGCGTTCGGCGGCGATTTGCTTGGCCAGCGCGTCTTCACAGGTGCGGGACAAGTTGATTCCCAACGCCCGCGCCTCTGCGACAAGCGCCACATCCAGCGACAGGTTGGTCGCCTTTCGCGTCCCGATCCGTTCATGCCTGGTCACAACCAACTCCTTCATGAAACATGCGCATGAACATACGCATCATTCGTCACGGGGCAAGTAGCGTCCCTGCGGGTCATCGGCGATGGCGGCGGCAAATTCGGCGCTGATCCAGTCGCGAAACGCCTTCACCTTGGGCGTGTTGCGAGCGTGGGGCGGATAGACGATCCAGTAGCTCGCGATCTCGCGGACATAGGATGGCATGGCTTCGACCAGCAGGCCCGCCTCCACCTCCGCCTTCCACAAAAACAGGTTCAGGATGGCGATCCCCTGCCCCCCGATCGCGGCACGACCTTCCATCACCTGGCTGTCGAGCGCGATGCCCGGCGGCCCGCCTGCCGGATCGGCCTCCACCCCCATGGCCGCGAACCATTCATGCCACCACATATCGTCGGGCGACAGGCGCGGCAGGGCATGAAGCGCCTGCGCATCGGCGACCGGGCCATGGCGCGCCAGCCAGGCCGGGCTGCACATCGGCGCCAGGCGGTTGTGCGTCAACAGCCGTGCCTCCAGCCCCGGCCAATTGCCCTTCCCGCCGCGAATCGCCAGATCCACGCCGGTGCGGGCAAGATCGACCACCGCGTCCTCGGCCTGGATGCGAACCGCCAGCCCCGGATGACGCATCTGGAACGCGCCGATCCGGGGGGCGAGCCAGAGATGGGCGAAACTATTGGTGCAACTGATGGTAAGGACCATCGAATGATCCTGCGCCAGAGCGGCAAAGCCCTGCCGCATCTGGTCGAAAGCGCGGATGATGACCGGCGCGATTTCCCGTCCCTTGTCGGTAAGAAGCACCCGGCGGCCGGCGCGCTGGAACAGGCTCAGCCCCAGCCGGTCCTCCAGCAACTTGACCTGATAGCTGACCGCCGCCTGGGTCATGCCCAGTTCCTGCGCGGCGGCGGTGAAATTTTCGATCCGGGCAGCGGCTTCGAACACCCGAACGGCGGAGAGCGGAGGCAGGGCGGACATGGCTTTCCATAAGGGGAGCTTATTATCACTGTCCATGCTTTTGTTGGATGTCGTTACGGAACAGGCGCATTGGTCGCTTCGCACACATGCACCATTTCAATCGAAAGGATCGCGACCATGCGCGACCAGTATGACGCCCGGTTGTGGACGGACCATCATCGCGAAGCCAGCGCCGGGATCGACCGGCTGATTGCACGGATCATGCAGGCATTTCGCGTGCTGCATTCAATCCATTGGTCGGCCCCCTGGTCCGATGACAGCCGGTGCGGCGCGTAAAAACGACAAGGGGCTACACAACAGGGGTTGCGAATTGGCGGTAAAGCGCCACTTTGCGCCCGTGTCAGATCATCCCCTCCCCCCGCCCCCGCCCGCCTTGTTGACCGACGCGGCGCTGTTCCTCGATTTTGACGGGACGCTCACGCCCATTACCGACACCCCCGACGGGGTGATTGTGGATGATGGACTGGTGCAGTTGCTCCTGGCGCTGCGGGAAAGGCTGGACGGGCGACTGGCGATCGTGAGCGGGCGGTCGATCGAAACGCTGCGCGCGCTGGGCTTTGCCGACTTCCTGCTGGCTGGCACCCATGGGCTGGAATTTGCCCGCCCCGGCGGCGCCATCGCCGCGCCAGCGCGCCTCGCGGCAATCGATGATGCCGAAGCCGCCTTCAACGCCTTTGCCGCCGACAAGCCCGGCGTGCTGGTCGAACGCAAATCGATCAGCGTCGGGCTGCACTATCGCGGTGCCCCTGCCTGGCAGGATGCCGCGCATGCGCTGGCCCGCCAATGGGCCGATCAGGACGGTCTGGCGCTTCAGCAGGGCAAGATGCTTTATGAATTGCGGCCCGGTGGCGCGGACAAGGGCAGCGCGGTCCATGCGCTGATGGCGCAGGGGCCAATGGCGGGCGGTGTGCCGGTCTTTATCGGCGACGACGTGACCGACGAGGAAGGCTTTGCCGCCGCCGTCGAACTGGGCGGGGTTGGCATATTGGTCGGACCTGTGCGACAAACGCGAGCGGCATATAATTTGGAACAGGTTGCCGCCGTCAGGCATTATCTGCGAGAGGGGGTTGCACGGCTCGCATGATCCGTGCCCCCTCAATTTGCCAAAAAGCATTAGGGGCAGTGCGATAAACAGCAATACTCACCCAATATTGGGCGGCAACGCCCGCAATTTGGACCTCTGGCCGATTGGCAATTGCCAGGCATCGGCGCTGATCGATCGGGCCGGTCGGATGGTATGGGCCTGCGTTCCCAGGGTCGACGGCGATCCCGTCTTTTCCGCGTTGCTCGACGATGCTGATTGGGATGATGACGCCGCGATCGGTTTCTGGGCGATCGAACTGGAAAATTGCGTTGCGGTGGAGCAATATTATCTGCGCAACACCCCCGTTCTGGTCACGCGCCAGAGCGACACGCAGGGCAACGTCATCGAAATTTTCGATTTTTGCCCCCGCCACAAGCATAAGGGCCGCATGTATCGCCCGGTCGCCTTCGCCCGGATCGCGCGCCCGGTGGCCGGATCGCCGCGCATAAGAGTGCGCCTGCGCCCGACGACGGCCTGGAATGCGGAAAAGGTGCCGATCAATTACGGCTCCAACCATATCCGCATGGTCCTGTCCTACATGGCGATGCGGGTGTCGACCGACGCGCCGATCGGCCTGATCGCGCAGGAAAGCTGGTTCCGGCTGGAGCAGGACGCCCATTTCTTCATGGGGCCTGACGAAGGATTTTCGGACGCCTTGCGCCCGGCGCTCCAGCGGATGCTGGACGACACGGTGGAGGAATGGCGCCTGTGGGTGCGCGGCCTCGCCATCCCGGCGGAATGGCAGGAAGCGGTCATCCGGTCCGCGATCACACTCAAACTGTGCCAGCATGAAGAAACTGGCGCGATTGTCGCGGCGCTGACGACCAGCATACCCGAACATGCCGATTCGGGTCGCAACTGGGACTATCGCTACTGCTGGGTGCGCGACGCTTATTATACCGTCGAAGCACTCAACCGGCTGGGCGCGCTGGATGTGCTGGAAACCTATCTGGTCTATCTGCGCAACATCGTCGATGGCGCAAAGGGCGGGCATATCCAGCCGCTTTACGACGTGCGCGGCAACGCCACGCTGACCGAATGGGAAGCGGACGAACTGCCCGGCTATCGCGGCATGGGCCCGGTGCGGGTCGGCAATGCCGCCTACAGCCAGATCCAGCATGACGCCTATGGCCAGATCGTCCTGTCGTCGGTGCAGGGCTTTATCGACTGGCGGTTGCTGCGCATGGCGGGTCATGCCGATTTCGAGGCGCTGGAGGCCGTGGGCGAGCGGGCCTGGAGCGTCTATGACAAGCCGGATGCGGGTTTGTGGGAACTGCGCAATCGCACCCATGTCCACAGCTATAGTGCGGTGATGTGCTGGGCGGCGTGCGACCGGCTGGCCCATGCCGCGCTGGCGCTGGACCTGCCGTTGCGCGCTGCGCACTGGCAGAACCGCGCCGACACGATGAAGGCGCGCATCATCGATGCGGCGTGGCGAGAGGACAGCCAGGCCATATCGGCGAATTTCGAGGATGATTCGCGCGACGCATCGCTGCTGCAACTGCTCGACCTGCGTTTCCTGAGCGCGGATGATCCCATGTTCACCGGCACATTGGCCGCTCTGGAGGCGGATTTGCGGCGTGGCAATGACATGCTGCGCTACAGCGCGCCCGACGATTTCGGCGAGCCGGTGACTGCGTTCAACGTCTGCACCTTCTGGCTGATCGAAGCACTGCATCGCACCGGTCGTACGGAAGAAGCCCGCACCCTTTTCGAAGAGATGCTGAGCCGACGCACCGCCGCAGGATTATTGTCCGAGGATATTGATCCTGTGACCGGGGAATTGTGGGGCAATTATCCTCAAACCTATTCGCTCGTCGGCATCATCAACTGCGCCGTCTTGTTGAGCAAACCCTGGAGCGTGATGCGATGAGTCGCCTGATTGTCATTTCCAACCGCGTGTCCCGACCCAACAAGTCGGGCAATCAGGGCGGACTTGCGGTCGCGCTGGCGCAGGCATTGCGGGAAAGCCGGGGGACATGGATCGGCTGGTCGGGCGAAATCACCGATAATTTCACTGGCCATATCGGCTTTTACGAGGATGACGGGGTCAAGACTGCGACGATCGACCTGGAAGAACAGGATGTCGACGAATATTATAACGGGTACGCCAACAAGACGCTGTGGCCGCTCTTCCACTTCCGCATTGATCTGGCCGAATATGCCCGCGATTTCGAGGGCGGCTATAACCGGGTCAACCAGCGCTTTGCCGATACAACCGCGCCGCTGATCGAGCCGGAGGACGTCATCTGGGTTCATGATTATCACATGATCCCGCTGGGCCAGATGCTGCGTGACCGCGGCCACCGCAACAAGATCGGTTTTTTCCTCCACATCCCCTGGCCACCCACGCGATTGCTCGTGTCGCTGCCCCATCACAGCAAGCTGGTCAGCACCTTGTTCGCCTATGATGTCGTAGGGTTCCATACCGAAGAATGGCTCGAATCCTTCCGCCATTATGCCGAGCGGGAGATGGGTGGTACGGTGAACGGCGATTTCATCACCGTTGGCGACCGGACGATCCAGGCGGTCGCTTGCCCGATCGGGATCAACGCGAAGGAATTTGCCGAAGCGGCCGAAAGCGAGGTTGCACAGAACATGCTCCGGCAGATACGCGCCTCGCTTCAGGACCGCTCGATGATCGTCGGCGTCGATCGGCTGGACTATAGCAAGGGGCTGGAGGAGCGGTTCAACGGCTATGCCCGCTTTCTGAAGGACCATCCCGACCAGCATCGCAAGGTTTTGCTGACCCAGGTCGCGCCGCCTTCGCGCGGCGAAGTCGAAAGCTACCAGCAGATACGCGCCGCGCTCGATTCCCTCGCCGGGCGGATCAATGGCGAATATAGCGATGTGGACTGGACGCCCATCCGCTACGTCAACCAGGGTTATCCGCGCGACAAGCTCGCCGGCATTTATCGCAGCGCCAAGATCGGGCTGGTCACGCCGTTGCGCGATGGCATGAACCTGGTCGCCAAGGAATATGTCGCGGCGCAAGACCCGGAGGATCCGGGCGTTCTGATCCTGTCCCGCTTTGCCGGGGCCGCTATGCAGCTCAAGGACGCGCTGCTGATCAATCCCTACAGCCCGGAGGAAATGTCCGACGCCATCCTGCGCGCGCTCGCCATGCCGCTGGATGAACGCAAGCGTCGCTGGCGCGCCATGATGGATAGCGTTGAAAAGCAGGACATCAGCTGGTGGCGGCAATGCTTTACCGGGCGACTGATGGCGGTGGATCGCGATACGGCGCGGGTTGAGCCGGAAGCTGCGGACAGCTAACAACGGCGCATGATCGATGATGATGATGAGCCGCGCGGTTTGGCCGCAACCCTGCGCGCCCGATCAGGCGTCATCATCGGCGCGATCGGTATGGTGGCGTGGATAGCGTTGCTATGGGCGATGTTCGGCGACGTGCTGTAAGGGCCGCACCAATTGCACCTCCGCCCGCTTTGTTCTATGGGCGAGGCCCAAGCAGCCCCGGCACCCGCTGATCCTTCTCGATTCGCGATTGTCGGGGCGCAGTATTTTTGACCAGACAGGAACGCGCATGGCCCGTCGCCGCCAGATTTACGAAGGCAAGGCAAAGATCCTTTATGAAGGCCCGGAACCGGGCACGATCATCCAATATTTCAAGGATGACGCAACCGCCTTCAACGCGCAGAAGAAGGGCACGATTTCCGGCAAGGGCGTGCTCAACAACCGGATTTCCGAGCATATCTTCACGCTGCTCGGCCAGATCGGCGTACCGACCCACTTCATCCGCCGCCTCAACATGCGTGAGCAGCTGGTGCGTCAGGTGGAGATCGTGCCGATCGAAGTCGTCGTGCGCAACGTTGCCGCCGGGTCGCTCAGCAAGAAGCTGGGGATCGAGGAAGGCACGCAACTGCCCCGCACGCTGATCGAATATTGCTACAAGGATGACGCGCTGGGCGACCCGCTGATTTCCGAAGAGCATATCGCCTGCTTTGGCTGGGCGACGCAGGAAGAGATGCACGACATTGCCGACATGGCGATCCGCATCAACGACTTCATGTGCGGCCTGTTCGCCGGGATCGGCATTCGCCTCATCGACTTCAAGCTGGAGTTCGGTCGCCTCTATGACGGCGATTACAGCCGCATCATCCTGGCCGACGAGATCAGCCCCGATGGCTGCCGCCTGTGGGACGCTGCGACCAACGAGAAGCTGGACAAGGACCGTTTCCGTCGCGATCTGGGCGGCGAAGTGGAAGCCTATCAGGAAGTGGCGCGCCGCCTGGGCCTGCTGCCCGAAGGGCGGGACACCACGGTGCTGGACCTCGACACGCATCGCAAGAAGCGCGAGAAGGAATAAATCCTTCGATCCGCCGTCATCCTGACGCAAGTCAGGATCCAGAGTTGGCGCAAAGCCGCCTTGGATGCCGGATCAAGTCCGGCATGACGGTTATGGGTTACGCCATCAGCGCATCGGCAACCAGCTTGATGCCCAGCAGCACCATCAGCACATAGATCAGCGTGTAGAAGCGCGCAGCATCCACCCGCCGCACCAGCGCGACGCCCGCCAGCGTCGCAACGATCGCGACCGGCAGCAGCATGGCGGTCGCCGTCAGATTGCCACGCGTGAATTGCCCCAGCGCGGCATAGGCGGGCACCTTCATCCAGTTCATGACCGCGAAGGCGACCGCCGTGGTCCCGACCAGCATGTCGCGCGGCAGGCGCCTGGGCAGCACCCACATCTGGAACGGGGGCGAACCGGCATGGGCGATCTGGCTGGAAAAGCCGCTGGCGACGCCGAGCAGCATGCCCACCCAATCGGGCGATGTGGACGGCAACACGATCGCCCCGCCCCGCTCGACCCATAGCCGTTGCAGTCCGAACACGATCGAAATCGCGCCCAGCGCGCCCAGAACCGTGGTTTCATGCACTTGCGCGGCAAACAGATAGCCAAGCGTCACGCCGACCGCCGCGCCGGGCAGCATCACCCGCAAGATATGGCCGTCCCAGCTTTTCCGGAATGCCCAGACGCTGACGGCGTCCTGCACGATCAGGATGGGCAGCATTATGGCCGCGCCGCGTACCGGGTCCACACCCAGCGCCATGATCGGCATGGCCAGCGCGCCGACCCCGGCAAAGCCGCCCTTGGCGAGGCCCGATATGGCCATGGCGATGAAGGCGCAGGCGTAATAGAGATAATCGGGGTCCATAGCGCTTCGCCTAGCGCAAGGGACAGGCAATTGGCATTGAAAAAGACGCTCAGCGACTGGCGCGATAGCCGATCGTCAGGCCCAGGCTGAAGGTCGCGAGCAGGGCAAGCTGCACCTTTCCATGCGGGTCGTCATAGCCCACAATCTGTTGCCCCCAAGCGAACAGCCCGACAAACATCGCCAGCGCCACCCCGGACATGCCTAATGCTCCCCCCGGATTTCTGCGCCATGACAGTATCGGATGAGATGCTAACAAAAGCATAATGGCTTGCCACCCCGCCACACCGGGACTAGGGGAGCGGCAAAGTCGATCCCCCGGACCGCACGGTTCGGCCCTGTCCGTCTCAAGGAGTTCGCCGCTCATGAAAGCCCGCATTTTCGTCACCCTCAAGGGCGGTGTCCTCGATCCGCAGGGCCGGGCGATCCACCATGCGCTGGAAGGCCTGGGCTTTGACGGCGTCAATGACGTGCGCGCGGGCAAGCTGATCGAACTGGACCTGGCCGATGGCACCAGTGACGAGGATATTGACGGCATGTGCCGCAAGCTGCTCGCCAATACGGTGATCGAAAACTACCGCATCGAAAAGGTCGCCTGAGCCATGAAGAGCGCCCTCATCGTCTTTCCGGGCAGCAATTGCGACCGCGACCTGGCGGTGGCGTTCGAGGCTGCGACCGGCGCGAAGCCAGCCATGGTGTGGCACCGCGATACCGAACTGTCCGACGACATCGACCTGATCGGCGTGCCCGGCGGCTTTTCCTATGGCGACTATCTGCGGTCCGGCGCCATGGCGGCGCGGTCGCCGGTGATGCAGGCGGTGGCGCAGGCGGCCGATCGCGGCGTGTTCGTGCTGGGCATCTGCAACGGCTTTCAGGTGCTGACCGAAAGCGGCCTGCTGCCCGGCGCGCTGCTGCGCAATGCCGGTGGGCATTTCGTGTGTCGCGACGTCGCGCTGACGGTCGACAATGCGCAGAGCGCCTTCACCAGCCGCTACGCAGCGGGCGAGACGATTTCCTATCCGGTCGCGCATCATGACGGCAATTATTTCGCCGACGACGCGACGCTCGACCGGCTGGAAGGCGAAGGCCGGGTCGCGCTGCGCTATGCGGAGAATGTCAACGGTTCGGCGCGCAACATTGCGGGCATATTGAACGACAAGGGCAATGTGCTGGGCATGATGCCGCACCCCGAACGGGTGATCGAGACTGCCCTTGGCGCGACCGATGGCAAGCGCCTGTTCGACGGCCTGGTCGAAGGACTGATGGCGCGGGCCTGATGGCGATTTAACACAGCCTCCGTTCGTTTCGAACGGATATTTGCATTTCCCTCACCCGCCGCGGTGATAATCATATTCCATTGCCCGCCCCTGCTGCTTGGTCAGGATCGCGCCGATGATCGTGCCGCCTGCCCGGCGCAGGCGGTCCACGGCGGCGCGCAGGCCACCATGATGGTTGCGCCCCCATTCGACGACGAGCAGGCTGGCCTGCACCCTGCCCGCCAGCAGCAGCGTATCGGTCCCGCCCAGGATCGGCGGGGCGTCTATCAGCACCGCGTCATAACTGTCGCGCACGGCCAGTAGCAGCGCTTCGAATGCCGGGGTCGCCAGCAGTTCGGCCGGATTGGGCGGCACCGCGCCACAGGGGAGCAGCGCCACGCCAGACGTGCCGGTTTCCACGATAACCTCTTCGGCGCTGGCCTGCCCGGTCAGCAAAGCGCTGATGCCGCGACCGGCTGGCAGGCGGAACAGGCTGTGCTGGACCGGGCGGCGCATGTCGCCATCCACCACCAGCACCCGTTTGCCCAGGCCCGCCAAGGCCAGAGCCAGCGCATGCAGGGTCAGCGACTTGCCCTCCCCCTCCTGCGCGCTGGTGACGAGGATCGAGCGCGGCAGGCCGTCCGCCGACGCCAGCAGCAGCGACGACGCAAGCGGCGTGAAAATATCGACCGGCTGCGGGGCGTCGCCCGTCACCGGCACCGACCCCAGCAGCGGCAGACCGACCCGTTCGGTCAGCGTATCGGCGGACGTTACAGCATCATCGAACATGTGCCGCGCCGCGACCAGCAGCAGGCCCAATGCCATCCCGCCCAGCGACGCCAGCAGCAATGTCATGCCGATGCGCGGCGAAAAGGGCCGGGTCGGCACGGCTGCGCGATCGAGCGGCTGGATGCGACCGGCCTGAAACCCCGCCTGCGACGCCATGTCGCGATAGCGCTGGAGCAGGCTGTCATGCAGCATCCTGTAGGTATCGACAGACCGTTCCAATATGCCCGTCTGCACGTCACGCCCGCGTTCGGCCTGCGCCTGCCGCTCCAGATCGGCGATTTCGGCCGCAATCTGGGTTTCGCCATGCACCGCAACCTCATATTGTTCGCGCAGCGACGCGCGAATGGTGTTCGCCATCGCCTCCGCCTGATCGTCCAGCGCCGCCAGACGGGCGCGCGCCTCGCGCATGTCGGGATGGGCATCCTTGCGGAACTGCCGTTCCTCGACAATGGCGGCGCGCGCTTCGGCGCGGCTCGTCATCAGGCTCTGCATCGCGCCATTGCCCAGCACTTCGGGCAGCGTTTCAGGACTGGCGCGACGTGCGCCCTCCCACCGCTTCTGCGCCGCGATCCGATCCGCCAGCGCCTGCGCGCGATAGGCGTTTAACTGGGCGAGACGCGCGGCGATCGTGCCTTGCGGCGGGCGCTGCGTATCATCGCCATCGTCCGTCACCCCGCTGGTGCGTGCGGCATAGACCGCCAGATCGCGCTCGGCCCGCGCCAGATCCTTGCGCGCCCCGTCCAGTTCGCCCAGCAGGAAGCGGCGCGCCTGCACGCCCGATTCAAAGCCGCGCTTCAGGTCCGCGCGGATCAGGCTGTCGGCATAGCTGTTGGCGACGCGCGCGGACAGGACCGGGTCCGCACTGACGAAGCTGATGCGCAGAACGCGCGACTTGCCGGGCAGATCGACCTCCAGATTGTCGCGCAGCAGGCGCACCACCATATCCTGTTCGACCTGCCGCTGGGTCAGGCTGCCTGCGCCTTCGGTCGGGCGCTTGCGGTCCATGCCCGCAAAAAATGTAGGGGTGCCGACCAGCGCCAGATCGCGCGCGACCTCTTCGGCCAACGCCCGGCTGCGCAGCACCTCCAGTTCGGTCTGCATCAGCGATTCGATGTCGCCCGGCGCACCATGGGTCGCGGCCTGCGCATTTGACCCGGCGGCGCCCGCTGGCACGTCCTGCACCTCGACTGATGCCGTGGCACGATAGTCCGGGGTGGACATCAGGATGATCAGCGCGCCCGCCAGCAGGCACAACGCCATGGTGACGAACAGGATGACGCGATGGCGGCGCAGCACGGCCCAGCCGTGGCGGGTGGCGGCCGCGAAACGGGCGGCGCGGCCCTCGCCCAGCACGATTCCGTCAGACGCCATGGTGTCCGGTCCGCTCATCAATTCTTCCCGTCCAGGGCAATGAACCCGGCGGCCAGCGCCGGCGCGGCCAGCAAGGTGCCGCCCAATATCGCCTTCGCCCGCGACAGGCCGACAATGATCATATCGCCGGGCAGGATTTCGGGATCGGCGGCCTTGCCCCGGCGAATAGCGGCAAGATCGAACATCGCGGCCTGCCGTTCCCCGTCAATCTGCCGCACGACAATGATTTGCGAGAGGCTGGCGAGCCGGGTCGGCCCTTTGGCCAGCGTCACCGCCTGGCTAAGCGTCAGGCGCCCGTCGACCGGGAACAGGCCCGGTTCCCGCACTTCCCCGTCCACGGTGATGCGGCGGCCGACCGCCTTCTTCACGAATATGGTGACTTGCGGCGACACCAGATAGCGCTGGCCCAGCCGATCGGCGATCAGGTCTGCCGCATCGCCGGATGACAGGCCGGCAACCGGCACATCCCCGATCAGCGGCATCCGCACCATGCCAGCAGCGCTCACCTGCGCATCCTCCAGCGACAGGTCCGGCTCATGATAGACCTGAATGCGCAGCAAATCGTCGGGGGACAGGCGATAATCCATGCCGATGGCGGGCGCTGGCGGAATGATCGCATAGGCCTCGTCACCGCGCGGTGCCGGCTCGACGCTCGCGCAGGCAGACAGCAACGCGCAACCGCTCATCGCGGCATAGATCTGCCTGATGGTCATCTGCACTTCTGCCCCCTTATGGCCCGATTGAGGCCGGGGGGTAGCGGTGCGGCACGACGAAGGCAACCACAGGCGCGACGGGTCGCGCCCGATGGCCGGTCGTCAGACGGCGACGCGCCCCGGCGCCGGTTCGGCGAAGCGGCGTGGCTGATCGGGCCAGATGCCGCGGGTGTCATAAACGGCCTTGCCGACACGTTCATCGACGGGGACAGATTTGAACATGTCATGATCGACAAGAATGACAAACACGCCACATTGTTCCAGAGCCGTATCGAGATCGATCAGTTCCGCGCCCGTCCCGGCAAATTCCATCGGCAGGGCATGGGCGTAGGGTTCGACCAGCTTGATCCGGCGACCATAGCGACGGGCCAGCCGCGCGGCGACCTTGACTGCCGGGCTTTCGCGGAAATCGTCGATATTCGCCTTGAACGCCAGGCCCAGGCAGGCAACATCCTCGCCAGCAAAGGCATCGATCATGTCAGACGCCTTGGCCACGACATAGTCGGTCTTGCCGTCATTCACTTCGCGCGCGGTGCGGATGATGCGGGCATTTTCCGGGTCGCCATGGACGATGAACCAGGGATCGACCGCGATGCAATGGCCGCCGACGCCGGGACCGGGGGAAAGGATATTGACGCGCGGATGGCGGTTGGCCAGCCGGATCACTTCCCACACGTCGATGTCCATATTCTCCGCGATCACCGACAATTCATTGGCAAAGGCGATATTGACGTCACGGAAGCTGTTTTCGACCAGCTTGACCATCTCCGCCGCGCGGGCCGTCGTGGTGATGCACGCGCCGCGCACGAACTGGCGATAGAAGCCCAGCGCCTTGCGCGCGCAACGCGGCGTGATGCCGCCAATGCAGCGATCATTGTCGATCAACTCGACCAGGATACGGCCGGGCAGAACGCGCTCCGGGCAATAGGCGATGGCGATGTCGCCCTGCACGCCCTTGCCGGGCATTTTGAGGTCGGGGCGCATCGTGCCGATGACATCGCGCATCGCTTCGGTCGTGCCGACAGGCGATGTGGATTCCAGAATCACCGTGTCGCCCGCCTTCAGCACCGGGGCGATCGTGCGCGCGGCTTTCAGGACATAGCTGATGTCGGGCGCGCGATCTTCCGCCACCGGGGTCGGCACGGCGATGATGAACACGTCGCTTTCCTCGACCTCCAGGCTGGCGCGCAGATTGCCGCGCGCGACGACGCCTTGCACCAGTCCGTCAAGATCGACTTCCTCGATATGCACCCGGCCGGAATTGACGGTTTCCACGACATGGGCGGACACGTCCACGCCAACCACCTGCGCGCCGCCACGCGCGATCAGGGCTGCGGTCGGCAGGCCGATATAGCCAAGGCCGATGACGGAAACCTTCTGCTTGGTGTCGACGGGCATGAACAGGCAGTCCTTATGAGGCTAAGATTTGCCGCAGTTTCTGCCCGGAAATGCTGAAGATTTCGGTAACGGTGGCACCAAGATCGACCTTCTCCCCCTGGGGGAGAAGGATATGGAGCCTTACCGCATCCGAAGGATCGGTTAGGCGCAGTTGGATGAGGGGGCAGTGCGCCAACGTCAGGGCGGACGCCCTCACCACTGCGACTAAGGCAGCAAGCTGCCTAGTCTCGTTGCCTCTCCCCTGCGGTAGAGGAAATTATGACGCTCTATCCCGCGATAACGCCGGCAATCCGCTCCGCCGCATGGCCATCACCGAACGGATTATGCGCCCGCGCCATGGCATCATAGGCGGCCTCATCATCCAGCAACGCCAGCACTTCACGCACGATCAGCGCGCGGTCGGTCCCGACCAGCTTGGCCGTCCCGGCCTCCACGCCTTCTGGCCGCTCGGTCGTTTCCCGCATCACCAGAACCGGCTTGCCGAGCGAGGGCGCTTCTTCCTGCACGCCGCCGCTATCGGTCAGGACGAGGGTGCAGAGATCAAGCAGCCGCACGAAATGCGGATAATCAAGCGGCTCGATCATCGCGACATTGGGCAGGCCGCCCAGCACTGCGTCCATGATCGGGCGGACATTGGGGTTGGGATGAACCGGAAAGATAACAGCCACGTCAGGCCGCGCCGCGATGTCGGCGATGGATCGGGCGATCGCCTCCATGCCGCCACCGAAATTTTCGCGCCTGTGGCTGGTGACGGCGATGATCCGCTTGCCAGCGAAACGCGCGGCAAGATCATCAAGACCGCTGGCAAGCGTGGGATCGGCCAGCACCCGGTCGCGCGTCGCGAGCAACGCGTCGATCACGGTATTGCCGGTAATGTGGATACCCGCTGCGTCCCGGCTTTCGCGCAACAACGCATCGGCAGCCGCCTGCGTCGGCGCGAAATTCATGTCCGCGATGCAGGCGACGACGCGGCGGTTCACCTCTTCGGGCCAGGGGTGGTGGATGTCGCCGCTGCGCAGTCCCGCCTCGACATGGGCAACGGGGATCTTGCGATAATAGGCCGCCAGGCTCGCGACCATGGTGGTCAGCGTGTCGCCATGGACGACGATGCGATCAGGCTTTTCGGCGTCGAACGCCTTGCCCAGTTCGACGATCAGCTTGGCGGTCAGCCCGTCGAGCGTCTGGTTCGGGACCATGACGTCAAGGTCGACGTCCGGCACGATCCCGGCAATCTCCAGCACCTGATCCAGCAGGCCGCGATGCTGGGCCGTCACGATGACGCGGGTTTCCACGCCGGGCCGCGCGCGCAGGGCGTGGATCACCGGAAACATCTTGATCGCTTCGGGGCGGGTGCCGAACACTATGGCGATCTTCATCATCAATCTTTCTTGCTGCAAAGCGGTATCGCAGCCGCTGTGGCAGAGAAATGTAACCATCGCCTGAACGCAGGCGGCCCCGCAGATGCTTTTGCAACGCCCCGGCGCATGCTAGGGCAACGATCTTGCTGCGGGTGATGATGATTTTATGCAGGTTGCGATGATCGAGACTGGCCAGGCGCGCACCCGGATTGGCGGATCGAACCGCTGATGTGGCCCTGGGACGAGGAACATCGCGATGACGCCCTGCCCCGCTGGCATCACTGGCTGCTGGCGATCGTGATGCTCATCGTCCTCAGCGCGCTCATGCCGATCTTCGCCGCCTTTTCCTGACCGTTACGCCTTGATCTTCCAGCCGCGCTTCAACAGCGTGTAGCAGAGCGTGCCAAGCCCGATATTGAGCGCCAGCAATACGCTGCTGCCCACCACGATGTTGGTATCGGCCGCCGCTACGAAGCCATAGCGGAAGCCTGAAATGATATAGAAGAACGGGTTGGCGTGGCTGATCCCCTGAAAAAAGGGCGGCAGCCGGTCGATCGAGTAGAAAGTGCCCGACAGCAGCGCCAGCGGACCGATAACGAAGTTGGTGACCGCGGCGTTATGATCGAACTTGTCGGCCCAAATGGACGTCAGCACGCCCAGAAAGGCGATGAAGCTGGTGCCGATCAGGGCGAACCACAGCACCGCCCACAGATGCGCGGGGGTGACATGGACACCGGGCCACAGCGCCATGGCCGCCCACAGCGCGGACCCCACGAACAGCGCGCGCGTGACCGATGACGCCACCAGTGCGCCCAGCAATTCACCCACGGAAATAGGCGGCATCAGATAATCGACCAGCGTTCCCTGCACCTTGCCCACCATCAGCGGAAAGCTGGCATTGGCGAAGCAGGCGTTGATCATGCCCATGATGATCAGGCCGGGTGCGACGAAATCGGCGAACGGCACCGCCTGCCCGCGCAGCATCACGGTGCGACCGCTGCCGCCCAGCGCGACGATGAAGATGACCAGGAACAGCAGGGTGGTGATGGCCGGTCCCCACACCGTCTGAAGCTGCACCTTCATGAAGCGGCGCACTTCCTTCAGATAGAGCGCCCAGCTGCCCGCCCAGTTGATGTTGCGAATCACCGGCACCCCCGGTTCGGGGAATGGCGGCGTGGCGGGCGCGGTCGGGCTAATTTTGGGCTGGTCGTTCATGGATGGATCGACTATCGGCTGAGAGGATTTGCTGCAAGGGCGCTGTTCACGGATTTGAACCTGCGCACCGGCTCCCCATATAGGGGCGCAGCCAGATATTTTGAGGAGTGTTTCATTGTCCTGGACCGACGAGCGTATCGACCAGCTCAAGGGTATGTGGGAACGCGGCCTGACCGCCAGCCAGATTGCCGAGGAATTGGGCGGCGTCAGCCGTAATGCGGTGATCGGCAAGGCCCATCGCCTGGGCCTGCAATCGCGTCCTTCGCCGGTCAAGGCCAATGATGCGCCCAAAAAGGCTCCCGCGCCGCCGCGCAAGCCAGCCAGCCCCGCTCCGGCGGTCGAAGCAGAGGCCGCGCCGCGCCCGGTTGCGCCCGCGCCGGTGGCCGAAGCTCCTGCCCCAGTCCGCGCCTTCACGCCTGCCGCAGCGCCTGCCGCGCCTGCGCCAGTGCCCGTCGCTGAAGACGCAGCCGCCAAGCCGCAACCGCGCATCGTGTCGGTCGGGCCGGGCGGTTTCCTGCGTCAGGGTCCGGGCGATCAGCAGGCGCCGATCCCGCCCGCGCCGCCCCGTCGCCTGGTCCCGGCCAAGCCCAGTGCGGAAATCGCGGGCAAGACGTCGTTGCTCGACCTCACCGAGCGGATCTGCAAATGGCCGATGGGGCATCCGGGCGAGCCCGACTTCCATTTCTGTGGCGAGCAGGTGAACCCCGGCTTCCCCTATTGCGTCGAACATTGCGGCCGCGCCTATCAGGCGCAACTGCCGCGCGGCACCCGCCGCCCGCCCCCGCCGCTGCCTTTCGGCGGCCCCAGGGTGCGTTGACCATCTGACCCGGATACAAAAAAAGGGGCCGGTTCCTGCGTAGGAACCGGCCCCTTTTTCATGCCATCTATCAGAAGCGGAAGCTGGTGGTCACCATCACGCTCTGCGTGTCGAACTTGTCGCCACGGTTCATGCTCGTGCCGCCCGACGGGGTGATCAGGAACGGATTGGTGGCAGGCGCAGTCCCCGCACCGACATCGACGCGATAATCGTCGACATTATAGCGGGTCCACAGATAGCGCGCGCCGATCGAGAAATTGTCGGACACTTTCGCTTCGAGGCCGCCACCCATGGTCCAGCCCCATGCGTCTTCCTTGGCATTGACCGAGGTAAAGCTGTTCGCGCCATTGCTGGTGCTAAAGCTGTTCTTGACCTTGGCATAGGCAAGACCGCCAGTGATGTAGGGCATGATGCCGCTGGGCGTGGTGTAGCCCAGGCGCGCGCGCAGATTGCCGTTCCAGTCGATCCGCCGCGTCATGGTGTAGAAGGCCGGGGTGGTCGAATATTCGGTCACGCTGTCGCTGATATAGGCCTTGCCCGCTTCGGCGACGACACCGGCGACGATGCCGCCGAACTGCATGTCATAACCGACATGGCCCATCCAGCCGATCGCATCCTTGTCATCGTCGCAACCCGACGCCGGGGTGGGGCCGCGCGCTGCGCCGCCGCAAGTGCCGGGCGAAAAGGCATTGGCGCCGGTGATGGTGGTCACCGTGTCATTGTAGCTGCCGTCGGCATTGGTATCGAAGCGCAGATGCTCTGCGCCGTCGCTCTTCTGGAAATTATAGCCGAACGACCCACCCACATAAGGGCCAGTCCAATCGACCGGGCCGCTATCCTGTGCGAAGGCGGGGGCCGCCGCCAGAGCGAGCGCCAGGGTGGCGCCAAGCGGCGCGATACGGTTGAAAAACATTGAAAAAATCTCCTCGCCTGATCGGGTATCGAAACCCAACTGCGCTCCGCTAACGGATCGAACGGCGCTTTTGTTTCACATCGCAATGCAACATTTTGTTGCTGTTGCCATTTCAGCACAGTGCTTGCGCGGATCGCGCGCCTGCCTATAGCTTGCAATCATGTCCGATGACCTGTTCGCCGCCCAGCCCACATCCTCCTCCGGCTATGATGCCTCCGCCATTGAAGTGCTCGAAGGACTGGAACCAGTCCGTCGTCGCCCTGGCATGTATATCGGCGGCACGGACGAGCGCGCGCTGCACCATCTCGCGTCCGAAGTGCTGGACAACAGCATGGACGAAGCGGTGGCGGGTCATGCCACGCGGATCGAGGTGACGCTGGAGGCGGGCAACCGCCTGACCATCATAGACAATGGCCGTGGCATGCCGATCGACGAGCATCCGAAATTTCCCGGCAAGTCGGCGCTGGAAGTCATCATGACGACGCTCCATTCGGGCGGCAAGTTTGAGGGCAAGGCCTATGCCACGTCGGGCGGCTTGCATGGCGTGGGGGCCAGCGTCGTCAACGCGTTGTCGACCGAAACCGTGGTGGAGGTCGCCCGCAACAAGGAATTGTTCCGCCAGAGCTTCTCGCAGGGATTACCGCTTGGCCCGCTGGAAAAGGTGGGCGCTGCCCCCAACCGGCGCGGCACGTCCGTCAGCTTCACGCCGGACACGGCCATTTTCGGCGAGCAGAAGTTCAAGCCGGCGCGCCTCTATCGCCTCGCCCGGTCAAAGGCCTATCTGTTCGCGGGTGTCGAGATACGCTGGAAATGCGATCCTTCGCTCATCAGCGACGATACGCCAGCAGAAGCCGTGTTCCAGTTTCCCGGCGGCCTTGCCGATCATCTGAAGGAACAGGTCGGCAATCGCGAATGCGCGACCAGTGTGTTTTTCACCGGCAACCAGGATTTTCCCGGCATTGCTGGCCGGGTCGAATGGGCCGTCGCCTGGCCGCTCTGGTCCGATGGCAGCTATAGCTGGTACTGCAACACCATCCCCACGCCTGATGGCGGCACGCATGAAGCGGGGTTGCGCACCGCTTTGGTCAAGGGCATCCGCGCCTTTGGCGATCTGGTCGGTCAGAAAAAGGCGAAGGACATCACCGCCGACGACATCATGACGTCATCGGAAATCATGCTGTCGGTATTCATCCGCGAACCGCAATTTCAAAGCCAGACCAAGGACCGCCTGACCAGCCCGGATGCGGCGCGACTGGTGGAAAATGCGGTGCGCGACCATTTCGACCATTTCCTCACCGATCATATGGATCGCGGCAAGGCGCTGCTCGCCTATGTCATCGACCGGATGGACGATCGGCTGCGGCGCAAGCAGGAAAAGGACGTCAAGCGCAAGACCGCGACGAGCGCGCGCAAACTGCGCCTGCCCGGCAAACTGACCGACTGTTCGACCGACAATCCCGAAGGAACCGAGATTTTCCTGGTCGAAGGCGATTCGGCGGGCGGCTCGGCCAAGCAGGCGCGCGACCGCAAGACGCAGGCGATCCTGCCCCTGCGCGGCAAGATATTGAACGTCGCATCCGCCAATACTGCCAAGATCCTGGCCAATCAGGAAATTGCCGACATGATCCTGGCGCTGGGCTGCGGCACGCGCAAGGACTGCAACCCCGACAATCTGCGCTATGAGCGCATCGTCATCATGACCGACGCCGACGTCGACGGCGCGCACATCGCAACGCTGCTGATGACCTTCTTCTTTCAGGAGATGCCGGAACTGGTGCGGCGCGGGCATCTCTATCTCGCGCAGCCGCCGCTCTACCGGATCGTGGCGGGCGGCAAGAGCCTCTATGCCAAGGATGACGCGCATCGCGAGGAACTGTTGCGCAAGGAGTTCAAGGGCAAGAAGGTCGAGGTCAGCCGCTTCAAAGGGCTGGGCGAAATGAACCCGATGCAGCTGCGCGAGACCACGATGGACCCCGCCACCCGCAGCCTGATCCGCATCACCCTCCCCGCCGATGTCGAGGACCGCGCCAGCGTGCGCGATCTGGTCGACCGGCTGATGGGGACCAATCCGGCGCACCGCTTCGCCTTCATTCAGGAAAATGCAGCGGCGGTGGACGAAGAAGCGATCGACGCATGAAGATGCTTGTCGCGGCGCTTGCCTTGCTGGGGCTGGCGCTGTGGCCGACCGTTGGCGCAGCCAGGGACGCGACCTATCAGGCCAGGGCCGACCAGCTATTGTCGATCCTGTCCGCGCCGGGCGGCGAGGACACCTATTTCTCCACCCTGTTTCTGGACGCCGTCCCGGTCGCGCAATGGCGCGCATTGGCCGCCGATCTGCGCAAGCAATATGGCAAGCCGCTGGCGCGCGGCGCAGTGCAGGTCGAAAGCCCGACGACAGGCGTGGTGGAAATCCGTTATGAGCGGGCGACGATCGGCTTTACGCTGGTAGTCGCCCCCCAGGCGCCCAACCGGGTGGTTGGCCTGCAACTGGTCGGCACGCGGCGGACGGATGACGATATGGACCGGGTTATGGCCGGCATCGCTGCCCTCCCCGGCTAGGCCGCGCTTTCGATAGCGCAACTGGGCGATGCAGGCCCAGCCTGGCTGCACGAGCAGCACGCCGATACGCTGATGGCGACGGGATCATCCTTCAAACTTTATATATTGGCGGAACTCGCCCGCGCCGTGGCAGCAGGCGAGCGACGCTGGAGCGACGTCATCCCGCTGTCGCACAAAAGCTTTTCAGGGCGGCTATTGACGACGCCCGATGGCGCGCCGATGACGCTGCACAGTCTGGCGCTGGCGATGATCGCGGAAAGCGATAATAGCGCGGCCGATACGCTGTTGCTGGCGCTGGGGCGCACGCGGGTCGATGCCATGGTCGCAACCAGCGGCCATGCCCGCCCGGACGCGACGCTGCCCCTGCTGACGACGGCGGAAGCGTTCGCGCTCAAAATGCCCGCCCATGCCGATCTCGCGCGCAACTATGCCGCAGCGACGCCGGACCAGCGCCGTGCGATCATCACTGCCAACGCCGCGCAACTGACGGCGGGCGCGGTCGACATCGGCACGGTTGCGGACATTCCCACCGCCATCGACAGCATCGAATGGTTCGCCACGCCGCGCGACATGGTCCGGTTGCTCGACTGGCTACGGCGCAATGGCGGCGATGCCCTGCCGATCATGGCGGTCAATCCCGGCATTGCGCCTGCCGATGGCAAACGCTGGCGCTATCTGGGCTACAAGGGCGGATCAGAACCGGGCGTCATCGCCATGAATTTTCTGGTGCAGGCGCGCGATGGCCGGTGGTTCGCCATCGCCGCCAGCTGGAATGACAGCGCCGCGCGCGTCGATGAACCCCGCTTCGTGGCGCTCATGACCCGCGCGCTGAACCTGCTGGCGCAATAGCGCTTAATCAGGATCGCGCGCGCCGTCAGTCATCATCGTTCAATATGCGCAGCGCAGCGCCGTCAGGATCATCGAACTGCCCCGCCTTCAACGCCCAGAAGAAGGCGCCAAGCCCGACCAGCCCCAGCGAAAGGGCAATGGGAATGAGGAGGGCAAGGCCGATCATCGTGCCGCCCGCCGCAAACGCAGCGCATTGGCAATGACGATCAACGACGAACCGGACATGGCCAGCGCCGCGACCAAGGGCGTGACAAGCCCGGTGATCGCCAGCGGCACCGCCAGAAGATTATAACCCACGGCCAGCATGAAATTCTGACGCACGATCGCCAGCGTCCGCCGCGCTGCACGGACGGCAACCGCAACCGATGACAGGCTGTCGCCCAGGAACACGACATCGGCCGCCAGTTGGCTGGCGTCGCTGGCCGATGAAGGCGCCAGGCTGACATGGCCCGCCGCCAGCGCAGGCCCGTCATTCAGGCCATCCCCGACCATCAGGACGCGATGCCCCTGCGCCTTGAGCCGCTCGATCATCGCCAGCTTGGCCTGCGGGCTCATATGGCCGGTCGCCAGCATCCCCGTCGCCATCGCCACTTCATGCAGCGCCTGCGGCCGGTCGCCGCTCGCTATGATGGGATCGAGGCCAAGGGTGCGAAGCGCCGCCGCCGTCGCCGCGGCATCGGGACGCAGCATGTCGGCAAAGGTCAGGAGAATATGGCAATCGCCATCCCGATATTCGGTCGACAGGCTGGTCCAGTTGCCCGCATTGGCCGGTCGGGCAAGCGATACCGGCCTCCCCTGCCACAAGCCGCTGACGCCAACGCCAGCCTCCTCGCGCAGGTCGGACAGCGTGGCCGCCATGACGCCTTCCCGTTGCAGCGCCTCGGCCAGAGCGGCGCTCAGCGGATGGCGGCTGGCGCGGGCCAGCGCCAGCACCACTGGCCGCACATCGGCAGGCAACGCATCGAGATTTTCGGGCATTGGCCGCCCCAGCGTCAACGTACCGGTCTTGTCGAACATCGCGCGGTCCGCCTCGGCCAGCCGCTCCAGCGCAGACCCGTCCTTCACCAATATGCCGCGCCGCATCAGCGCGCCGCACGCGACCACCTGCGCGGCGGGCACCGCCAGGCCAAGGGCGCAGGGACAGGTGATCAGCAGCACGGCGGTCGCGATCAGCAGCGCCTGATGCACGCCAGCGCCAGCGATCATCCAGCCTGCGAACGACAGGGCAGCAAGCAGATGGACGGCAGGCGCGTAAAGCCGCGCCGCCCGGTCGGCAATCCGCACATAGCGTGACTTGCCCTGCCCGGCTGCATCCATCATCCGCGCTATGTCGGCGATCAGCGTATCCGCGCCCGCCGCCCTTACGACCACGCTGAGCGGCCCGTCCATATTGAGCGCGCCTGCATGAACGCCATCACCGACGCCGACCGCCACCGGACGGCTCTCACCCGTCAGGAAAGCCAGATCGACGCTGCTTTTCCCCTCCCGAATTTCGCCATCGGCCGCAAAGCGTTCGCCTGCGGCAACCTGCATCATCATCCCCGGCACCAGCGCGCGCGCTTCGACCCAGCGGCGCTGACCGGCCTCGATCACATAGGCGCCCGGCGCGGTCTGGCGCAGCAGGGCGGCGACGCCGTCCCGCGCCCGCCCCCGCATCATCGCGTCCAGGCATCGTCCAGCCAGCAGGAAAGTCAGCAGCATCACCGCGCCGTCGAACCAGGCATGGGTGCCGCCGGTAATCGTCTCATAGAGGCTCATGCCCGTGGCCAGCAGCACCCCGATGCTGATCGGCACGTCCATATTGGTGCGCCCGACCCGCAGCGCGGCAAAGGCGGAACGGAAGAATGGCTGCCCGGCATAGGCGACCGTCGGCAGCGCGATCAGGGCGGACAGCCAGTGGAACAGCTCACGGGTCGCGCCCACCGCCCCGGACCAGATCGATACCGACAGCAGCATGATGTTCATCGATGCAAAGCCAGCGACGGCCAGCGCGCGCAACAGCCGCTTGTCCTGCGCATTCTCCACCGCGATCGTCGGATCGGCCAGCGGCTCGGCGGCAAAACCTATGCCCGCAATCGCCGCGCGCAGGTCCGGCAGGGTCAGCGCCGGATCATGGGTGATGGCGACGCGCCTGGCCGAATAATTGACCCGCGCGGCATGAATGCCCGGCAGCGCCGTCAGCCCGCGCTCGACCTTGGCGATGCAGCCTGCGCAATGCATGTCCGGCACAGCGAACAGGCTATGGGCAGCATCCGGTGCGATGGGATCGGGCGTCAGGGTGACGGGCAGGCTCGCCATCATCCATGCCTTTCCACAACGCGAATCTCGTGCCCGTCGGCCCTGACTGTCCAGTGGATGATCCACCGCCCGGCGGGCAACGGCTGCGCCGCCCGCCACTCGCCATCGGCCTGCCGCTCGATGCGCAAATCCAAGTCGGGCGCGCGCCCCAGCGGATGCTCCGCCGTCGCGGTTACCGTCATAGACTGTGATCGCGGCCCGACCAGCTTCAGGATCACATGGCGGGCAGCGTCCAGCCGTGTTTCCTGTTGCCAGCCAAGCGCATCCTGTTGCCGCGCCTGCGCCAGCCAGCCGTTGAAGCGTTGGCTGGCGACATAGCTATTGTCGACCACCGTGCCGCCAAAACCGCCCACGGCATAGCTCGCCATCAGGACATTCACCGCAATCACCACGGCAAAGAAGGCCACGAAAATCGCCGCGACATGGCGGCCGGTCAGGTGAAAGCCGGGCATCATTGCAACCTTTCAAAATGGGCGGGTTCGCTGGCTGTGCCGCCTTCGCGGTCGGTGGCGCGGACAGTGAAGGCGAAATCCTCGCGCTGTGGCCCCTCCGCTGGCGCGGCCAGGAAGATGCGCAATTTCGCCACGCTGTCGGACGGGACGATCGTGTCGATCGCCGCCCGCGCATCGGCCCGGCCATCCCGGTCGGTCCACAGGCTGACCCCGGCCAGCCCTTCTGCCGATATACGCATGGGCCGTGGCCGCGATTCCATGTTCCGCAGCTTGACGGTGAAAGCATTGCGGACCGTGCCGTCGGACAGGCGCATCGCGATGGGATTACGATCCTGCTGCGCACTGATGTCGATCCGGGTGCGAGTGCCCAACGCAAACAGCATGGCGACGCCAACTGCGCTCCACAGCGTCAGATAGACGAGCGTGCGGACATGGAGCAGCGAACGGATGACGGGGCGTGGCGCTCGGCCTGCCTTTTCCGCAGTGGCGTCATCCTCGGTGCAATAGTCGATCAGGCCGCGCGGACGCCCCACCTGCGCCATCACCTTGTCGCAGGCATCGACGCACAGCGCACAGGTGATGCAGCCGATCTGCGGCCCTTCACGAATGTCGATGCCGGTGGGGCAGACGGCGACGCACTGGTCGCAATCGATGCAATCCCCAAAGGCGTCGGGCTGCGCCAGCGATTTTTTCAGGCTCCCCCGCTGCTCCCCGCGCCAATATTTATAGGTGACGACCAGCGACTTTTCATCGAGCATCGCGGTCTGGATGCGCGGCCAGGGGCACATATAGATGCACACCTGTTCGCGCATGAAGCCGCCCAGGATGAAAGTGGTCGCGGTCAGGACGGCGACCGTTGCATAGGCAACAGGCGCAGCGGTCCCGCTCCAGAACTGTTGCTGCAACGTCGGCGCGTCGGCGAAATAGAAAATCCACGCGCCCCCGGTGCCAAAGGCGATGAGCAGCCATATGCTCCATTTGGCGACCCGGCGAGCGATCTTGCCCGCGCTCCAGGGCGCCTTGTCCAGGCGGATCTGGGCATTGCGGTCGCCGTCGATGAAGCGTTCGACATGCTGGTAGAGGTCCGTCCACACCGTCTGCGGGCAGGCGTAGCCGCACCAGGCGCGCCCGACTGCGGACGTGACCAGGAACAGGCCGACCCCGGCCATGACCAGCAGTCCGGCGACATAATAGAATTCATGCGGCCAAATCTCGATCGCGAACATGTAGAAGCGACGATGGGCGAGATCGACCAGCACGGCCTGATCGGGCGCATAGGGGCCGCGATCCCAGCGCAGCCAGGGCGTTATCCAGTAGATGGCGAGCGTGACCGCCATGACCACCCATTTGAGGCGACGGTAAAAGCCGTCGATCGCCTTGGGATAAACGCCCTTGCGCTTGGCATAGAGGGACAGGGGAGCGGCGGTCATGGCAGGCGCACCTGACGCCTGCCATCCACCAACCCTTGCGCTGGCAGGCTATTGCCGCACATCGCTCGTCGCCTCCGCCGCGCCGTTGTCCACCGCAGCCGCCACCGTCGGCACCGGCACCGGCGCAGCCTCGCCCCCACCCAGGCTGTGGACATAGGCAGCCAGCATCCGCACCGTCGCCGGGTCCAGCTTGTCGCCCCAGCGCGGCATCACGCCCTGGCGGCTGTTCCACACCGTCTGGTGGATGCTCTCCGCGTCGCCGCCATACAGCCATATGCCATCAGTCAGATTGGGCGCGCCTAGCTCGCGATTGCCCTTGCCTGCCGGGCCGTGGCAGACGGCGCAATTGTCTGCGAAAAGCTGCCCGCCCCGCCGGGACGCGGCATCCGGCTTCTGCTGGCCGCTGATCGTGCGGACATGCGCCACAAGATCTTCGACCTGCGCCGCCTGCAACAACTGGTCACGGCCGAATGCGGGCATGATCGACATGCGGGTTTCGGCATGATCGGGATTGCGGATGCCATCGATGATCGTCTTTTCGATGGTGACCAGATCGCCACCCCACAGCCAGTCGTCGTCATTCAGGTTGGGATAGCCCTTCGATCCGGCAGCGCCCGATCCATGACATTGCACGCAATGGACCTTGAACGCCGCGCGCCCGCCATCGACCGCCGCCTGCATCAGCGCGGCATTGGCCGGCAACTGGTCGATCGGCGTCGCCGCGATAGCGCGGTGGATCGGCGCGACCTTCGCCGCCTGCGCCGCCATGTCGCGCGCCAGATCGCCACGGCTGGACCAGCCCAGCATCCCCTTGGTATAGCTGTTCACCAGCGGCCAGGCCGGATAGGCGATGACATAGCCCAGCGAAAACAGGATGCAGGCGTAGAAGGTCCACAGCCACCAGCGCGGCAGCGGCGTATCCAGTTCCTCGATCCCGTCCCATTCATGCCCCATCGTCGGGGTGCCGCTATGTTGGTCGATCTTGCTCTTGGTCGGGTCAGCCATGGTCGCCCCCCTTGGTGTCGCTGTCGGTGAAGATCATAGTGGCGGCATCGCCGCTGCGGCGGCGCGCGCCGGGCCGGAAATGCCAGCCGATGAGGATCAGGTAGGAGAGGCCCATGAAAACCAGGCCCCAGCTGTCGGCGAAATGGCGCATCGCGTCATAGCTCATCGCACCGTCTCCTGCGCGGCGGCGGCCTTGGTATCGACCAGCGTGCCGATCATCTGGAGATAGGCGACCAGCGCATCCATTTCGGTCAGCCT
The DNA here is from genome assembly GCF_015752145.1 of Sphingobium sp. JAI105. Lineage (NCBI taxonomy): Bacteria > Pseudomonadati > Pseudomonadota > Alphaproteobacteria > Sphingomonadales > Sphingobiaceae > Sphingobium > Sphingobium sp. JAI105. The sequence continues at coordinate 768,714 of NZ_JADOUC010000001.1, forward strand.
GTTCGGATCACCGTCGAAATCGCGCACCTGCGCCTTGGGATAGCGCTTCGCCAGCGCCGTGCTGTCGGCGCTGGGATCGGCCTGCGCTTTCAGATCGTCATTGGCGGCGGCGATGGCGTCCTTGTCATAGGGGACGCCGACGCGCGCCAGGGCGGTCAGGTCGCCGCTCATGTCACCGGCCTTCAGGTCGCGTTCGGCCAGGAAGGGATAGGTCGGCATGATCGATTCCGGCACCACCGCGCGCGGGTCTTTCAGATGCTGGACATGCCATTCGTCCGAATAGCGTCCGCCCACCCGCGCCAGATCCGGCCCGGTCCGCTTGGACCCCCACTGGAAGGGATGATCATACATGCTTTCCGCCGCCAGGCTGTAATGGCCATAGCGTTCCACCTCGTCACGGAACGGGCGGATCATCTGGCTATGGCAGTTGTAGCAGCCTTCGCGGATGTAGATGTTGCGCCCGGCCAGCTCCAGCGGGGTGTAGGGGCGCATCCCCTCCACCTTCTCGATCGTGGAGTCGATCCAGAACAGCGGCGCGATCTCCACGATGCCGCCGATGGCAACGACGATCAGCGCAGCGATGCCCAGCAGGGATACGTTGCGTTCCAGCCTGCCATGATCGAAAAATTTGCTTTTGGTCTTGGTTTCCATGTCGGTTTCTCCGTCACGCGGCGTGCGGCTGGAGGGGACGGTCGGCGGCGGGATCGAAGGCAGCGTCGCGCATCGGTTTTTCCTCGCGCTGGCGACCTGCGATGGTCAGGCCGATATTGACCGCCATGATGATCGCGCCAGCCAGATAGAGCAGGCCGCCGGCCGCGCGGATCAGGTACATCGGGAACATGGCCTTCACGACTTCGGAGAAGGCGTAGACGAGGTAGCCGTCGCTCCCATATTCGCGCCACATCAGCCCCTGCATGATGCCCGCCGTCCACATCGCCGCGGCGTAGAGGACGATGCCGACCGTCGCCAACCAGAAGTGCCAGTTGACCATGCGCAGCGAATAGAGGCGCCCCCGGCCCCACAGGCGCGGCGCCATATAATAGAGGCAGGCAAAGGTAATCATGCCGTTCCAGCCCAGCGCGCCGCTGTGCACATGGCCGATCGTCCAGTCGGTATAATGGGACAGGCTGTTGACCGCCTTGATCGACATCATCGGGCCTTCGAAGGTCGACATGCCGTAGAAGGCGAGCGCCATCACCATCATGCGGATGATCGGGTCGGTGCGGATCTTGTCCCATGCGCCGTTCAGCGTCATCAGGCCGTTGATCATCCCGCCCCAGCTGGGCATCCACAGCATGATCGAAAAGACCATGCCCAGCGTCTGCGCCCAGTCGGGCAGCGCGGTGTAATGCAGATGGTGCGGCCCCGCCCAGATATAGAGGAAGATCAGCGACCAGAAGTGGATGATCGACAGGCGATAGCTATAGACCGGGCGTTCGGCCTGTTTGGGAACGAAATAATACATCATCGCCAGAAAGCCGGCGGTCAGGAAGAAGCCGACCGCATTATGGCCGTACCACCATTGGGTCAGCGCATCCTGCACGCCCGCAAAGGCGGCATAGCTTTTGGACCCCAGCAGGCTGACCGGCATCGACAGATTATTGACGATGTGCAGCATCGCGATGGTGATGATGAAGGACAGGTAGAACCAGTTGGCGACATAGATATGCGGTTCGGACCGCTTCAGGATCGTCCCACCGAACACCAGCAGGTAACAGACCCACACGACCGTCAGCCACAGGTCGACATACCATTCCGGCTCGGCATATTCCTTGCCCTCGGTAATGCCCATCAGATAGCCGGTGGCGGCCAGCACGATGAACATCTGGTATCCCCAGAAAACGAAGCGGGCCATGGTGGGAAAGGCGAGCCGCGCCCGGCAGGTGCGCTGCACGACATAGAAGCTGGTCGCGATCAGCGCGTTGCCGCCAAAGGCAAAGATGACTGCCGAGGTATGCAGCGGCCGCAATCGCCCGAAACTGGTATATTCAATCCCCAGGTTCAGCGCGGGAAAGGCCAGCTGGAGCGCGATGTAGAGACCGGCGAGAAAACCGGTCAGACCCCAGAATATCGTCGCAATGACGCCCCAGCGGATCATGTCGTCATCATAACGCCCCCGATCGGGCATCTTGAGCGCGCCGCGGATGATCGCACCATAGTCGGCGCGTTTCAGGGTGAGCGCCGCGAGCAGCAGTCCGGTCGCCGCCACGATCGTCATATGGACGGCAAAACCGCTGTCCGCCGCCATGACCGCCGCAGCGGCCGCGAGCAGGGCCAGCGCGAACCACCCGCCCGCCTTCATGACCAATTGTTCCATGCTTATCCCCCAGGAGATATGTTCGTCGAAATCGCCTGCACGGGCGGACATCGACTGTCCTTGTCCTCTGTCAAAAGGGGGCATCGGGGTCTGTAGGTGAATGTCCCTATCCGGGCCGATATGTGCCGGTCAGGCCGCTTCGGCGAGGCAGGACAACTGGTCGCGATCCAGTATTTCGACGGTGCGGCGGTTCGGCAGGTCGATGATTTTCGCCCGCTTCATGTCGGTCATCTGGCGGCTGACCGTCTCGATCGTCAGGCCCAGCACATCGGCGACCTGCTGGCGCGACAGGGGCAGCGCGAAGCTGTCGAGCGGCCCGGCGCCCTCCCCCGCCAGCCGGTGCGACATATCGAGCAGGAAGGTCGCGATCTTTTCCCGCGCATTCTTCCGGCCCAGCAGCAGCATCCAGGCGCGCGCCCGGTCCAGATCGTCCAGCGTGCGTTGCAGCAGGCGGTGGCCAAGTTCGGGATGGGTGCGGGCAAAGCCGTCGAACGCACCCCGCGTGAACAGGCAGAGGCGCGCGTCGGTCAGCGCGGTCACGCTATGGGGGGTGCTGCGGCCAAAGGGGCGACCGATGAAATCGGACGGATAGACCACGCCGACAATCTGTTCGCGTCCATCGCCGGTGGAGGCCGACAATTTGAGCGTGCCTTCGATGACGTTGGCGACGATGGTGGCATCGTCCCCTTCCCACATCACCGTCTGCCCGGCCTGCACCGTCACCCGCCGGCCAAGCCGATTGAGCGCGGCGCGATCATCCTCCTCCAGCGTGCCGCAAATCGCGCGCGCACGCACGTCGCATCGCTGGCAGAAGCTGGCGTCCTGGCACGGAACCGGGGCGGAGGCGGCGGGCGCGGTTTGCGCCAGATCAAAATGCATCATCATGATCGCTGCCTGACGCAGCGGCGGGCATCAGCCTATCCGTAATGTCCCTGATCGGGCATCATTGCATCCCGGCCTGGAACGCGATGCGCAGCGCTTCGGACAGGCTGCGCACGTCCAGCTTCTGCATCAGATTGGCGCGATGGATTTCCACCGTCCGCGGCGAAATGCCCAGATCATAGGCGATCGACTTGTTGGGCAGTCCTTCGACCAGACCGTTCAGCACCTCGCGTTCGCGATCGGTCAGGATGTTGAGACGCGCCTGCGCATCCTCGCGCCGCGCGCCGGCATCGCGGTGGGCGGCAACCTGCGCATTGGCGGCGGCGATGGCGTCCAGAAGAGCCGCCTTCTCGAACGGCTTTTCGATAAAGTCGGTCGCGCCCGCCTTCATCGCGGCCACCGCCATGCCGACATCGCCATGGCCGGTCATGATGATGACGGGCAACAGGACGCCCCGCGCGCGCAGTTCGCGCTGCACCTCCAGTCCGTCCATGTCCGGCATCCGCACGTCCAGCAGGACGCAGCCCTGTTCCAGCCCGGCGGCTTCCTTCAGGAACGGGATGCCGCCTGAAAAGCTCTGCACAACAAAGCCGCTGGTCTTGAGCATGAAGCTGAGCGATCGGCGGATCGCCTCGTCATCATCGACGACATAGATGAGGGGTTGGGTCATGGCGTCAATCCGCGGCGTCCAAGGTGAAATGAAAGGCGACACCGCCCCAGCGCGATCGCGTCGCCCAGATGCGGCCGCCATGGCCTTCCACGATGGTGCGGCTGATCGACAGCCCGACGCCCATGCCCGTCGGCTTGGTGGTGCTGAACGGGGTGAAGAGCGATCGTTCGACCGCCGGATCAAGGCCGGGGCCGCTATCCGCGAGGACAATCTCCACCCGGCCATCATCGTCAGGCGCGGCCGACAGATGGAGAATGCGCATCGGACGCCCCTCCATCGCTTCCACCGCGTTACGGACGAGATTCGTGATCACCTGCTGCACCTGCACCCGGTTGGCCATGATGCGGCCTACACGGGGATCGACGGCGATGTCCATATCGATGCCCCGGCTGTTGATGCCGATAAAGGCCAGCGCCACCCCTTCCGACAACAGGGTCGATACGGTTTCGGGCTGGCGGTCCGCTTCGCCCCGGCGAATGAATTCGCGCAGCGACCGGATGATCTCCCCGGCGCGCAGCGCCTGCGTCGCGGCCTCGTCCATCGCTTCGCCCAGCAAGGTCCGGTCGATCGCGCCTTCCTGCGCCAGCAGGTCGCGCCCTGCCTCCATATAATTGGCGATTGCCGTCAGCGGCTGGTTGAGTTCATGCGCCAGCGCCGCGGCCAGCGTCCCCATTGCGGTCACGCGCGACGCATGGCTGAGTTCGGCCTGCAAATCCTGTACCCGCCGTTCGGTTTTCTGCCTCTCGGTCAGGTCGCGGATGAAGCCGGTGAACAATCGCATACCCTGATCGCTAACCTCGCCGACCGCCAGTTCGATGGGAAAGGTCGATCCATCCCGCCGCCGCGCCGTGGTCAGGCGACCGATGCCGATGATCTTCTTTTCCCCGGTCTCGCGATAATGATCCAAATAGCCGTCATGCCGCTCGCGATCGGGCGATGGCATCAGCATCGACACATTCTCGCCCAGCACTTCGGCTTCGCCATACTGGAACATGCGCTGCGCCGCCGGGCTGAACGACATGATGCGCCCGCGCGCGTCGATGACGATCAGGGCGTCGGGCACCGTCGCCAGGATCGACCCCAGCAACGCCTGTTCCAGGCTATGCGCATCATCGCGCGGATCGACATCGTTGATCGCCATTGCCCATCACTGACGCGAAATCAGTGCGCCAGCAAGAGCGGAACCCGCGCTTCGCCCAGCAGATAGCGGGTGACGCCGCCGAATATGGTTTCGCGCAGGCGGCTATGGCCAAAGGCACCCATCGTGATCCAGTCGACGCGCAGTTCGTCGGCGGCGGCGGCCAGAGCCTCCTCGACCGTCCGGCCCTTGCGCGGCCATTCGTGGATTTCCGACGCGATGCCATGGCGCGAAAGATATTCGCTGGCGTCGATCGGCGGAAAATCGCGCTTGGCCTTTTCCTCGACGGTCACGACATGCACCTCGCTCACCAGCGCCAGCAATGGCCGCGCGGCGCACAGGGCCACGGCGGCCTCGTGCGATCCATCCCATGCCACCATCGCCCGACCCTGACAGGCAAAAGCCTTGCACCCCTTGGGCACGGCCAGGATGGGCGCGCGGCTGCTGATTGCCAGGTCGGCGACGATCGGCAACGGATCGCCGATCCCCCGGCGGCCCGGCCCCGGCAGGGTCACGATGATCGCATCGACCAGCCGGGAAGCCGACAGGATGCATTGCACGACGTCGCCATCGCTGTGCCGCCAGTCCCACGCCACGCCCTCGCGCTGGATACGCGCTTCGATCTTTTCCTTTTCCTGCGCCTCGGCAATGCGGATATTGTCGATGTCTTGGGGCAGCACATAGCTGCCGCCATACATGTCCGCCGACACATAATCGATCACCGGCGTAACCTGAAGGCAGCGAACATGCGCGCCGGTCGCACGGGCAATATCCAGCGCCACCTCCATCCGGCTATTCTGGGCGCTATCCTCATGGATATGCAGCAGAATGGTTTTCATGGGCGAAACTCCGGCAGGCAAGGGCGTTGGACAATTGCCTTCCTGCTTATCCCTGCGCCGCCACCCGCTCCATCCGCAAATGTCCCTATTCGGGCCGTCAGATCAGATAGCCAACCTCATACAGGCCCCATCGCCGCCCTTCGAAAACCAGCGGCACGAACACGCTTCGCAGCGCGCGATAGCGACCCTCGCCCAGATCCTGGCGATAGGTGAACAGGAAAAAATCCCCCTCCCCGTCCAGCGCCCGCCGGGTCTGGCTGTCCATGAACATCTGGCGGTTGCGCGCATGTTCCATGTTCCAGCGCGGATCGCCGGGCCGCTGCGGCTGGCTGCGGGTGCTGATATGGGTGGGCAGATAGCCGTTCATGTCGATCAGGCAGCACCCCACGATCGCGCTGTCCTCGCCCGTGCGCCTGTCCAGCGTCGGACGCAGCAGCGCGTCGGCAAAGGCGGTGAAGCGGGTCTGATATTGCGCCGGTTCAGTCCCCTCGATCCGGCGATAATCGGTGTCGAACAGGTCGCCCCGGCTCAGCTGATTGTCCGCAATCCCCTGCCGGATCACCGCCATCACCTCATCAGCGCCTTCCTCCGCCAGCGCGATATAGCGGCTGTTGCGGGTCCGCCCTGGCCCATGGGCAGCGGTATCGAGCATGGCGTTGGCCATGCCCTCCAGCCCTTCCAGTTGCCCGCGCGCCACTTCCACCCGCGTCGCGCTTTCGCTTGCCGACTGGCTGAACAGCGCCAATCCCTGCCGCAATGCTGCCACGTCGCTGTCCGCCTCGTCGGTGCAGGTCACGATCGCATCGGACCGTTCGGCAAATTGCGTCACCAGCGATGCAATCTCCGCCATGCTCATCCGCAGCCGGTCGATATGCGTGCCGACATCGCGCCCGCGCACGATATTGGCCTCCACCCCGCCGATCAGCCGCCGGGCATCGCGATCCAGCAGGCCCAGCTTGTCGCCGACCGATGCCGCCGATTCGCCCGCCTGCCCCGCCAGCCGCCGGATTTCGTCCGCCACCACGGCAAAGCCCTGCGTCGCCTCCCCGCCGCGCGCCGCCTCGATCGCGGCATTGATGCCCAACAGCCGCGTCTGCCGCGCGATCGTCCCCAGCTCGTCAGAAATATCGCCCACCGCCTCGATCACCGACAGGAACTGGCGCAAATGCCCCTCCAGCCCCGTGACATGCTCGACCAGCCCCGCCACCTCGCCGAGCGACAATGTGATGGCCGCATGTCCCTCAGCGATGATCCGCCCCGCCCGACGCGCGGTCAGGCTCAATTCCTGCGCGGCTGCGACACTTTCATTCTGGCTGGCGGCCAGCGTATCCATATTAGCGTGCAAATCGGACAGCCTCGCTGAGTCCTGCTGTATCCGCAGGTTCAACTCGCTCAGAAAGCCCGCAGTTTCGCTGCATTGCAACGCGATGTCGCCTGACCGTTCCCCAAGATCAGCCAGCAAGTCCCTGTTTTCCAAGCGTAGGCCCCAAATTTCCCGATGACTGGATAGTGACACATTAACCATGCACTGCAACACTTAATATTCCGACAAGCGCTGAGTCCGGCCACTTGCATCATGCGCCGCGCTGCCCGACAAAGGCGGCCATGCTGCTCAATTTTCTCGATGCGCTCCGCGCCGCCGGCATCCCCGCCAGCATCAAGGAGCATCTGCTGCTGCTGGAAGCGCTGGACCGCGACGTCATCGAACGGCGGCCGGAGGATTTCTATTATCTCGCCCGCGCAACCTATGTGAAGGATGAAGGGCTGCTCGACCGCTTCGATCAGGTATTTGGTCAAGTGTTCAAGGGCGTGCTCGGCAGTTCGGGCGTAGAGGCGGAAATACCGGAAGAATGGCTGCGACTGGTCGCGGAAAAATATCTCAGCCCCGAAGAGATGGAGAAGATCAAGTCGCTGGGCGACTGGGACGAGATCATGGAGACGCTCAAGAAACGGCTTGAGGAACAGCAGGGGCGGCATCAGGGCGGCAATAAATGGATCGGCACCGGCGGCACCTCCCCCTTCGGCAATGGCGGCTATAATCCTGAAGGCGTCCGCATCGGCGGGACGAGCCGGCACAAGCGCGCGATCAAGGTGTGGGAAAAGCGCGACTTCGCCAATCTCGACAACACAAAGGAGCTGGGCACCCGCAATATCAAGGTCGCGCTGCGCCGCCTGCGCCGTTTCGCGCGCGAAGGATCGGCGGAGGAACTGGACCTGGATGAAACCATCCGCGGCACCGCGCGGCAGGGCTGGCTCGACATCAGGATGCGGCCCGAACGGCATAATGCGGTCAAGCTGCTGCTGTTTCTGGACGTCGGCGGATCGATGGACCCGTTCGTCAGGCTGTGTGAGGAACTTTTCTCCGCCGCGACCAGCGAATTCAAGAATATGGAATTTTTCTACTTCCATAACTGCCTGTATGAAGGCGTGTGGAAGGATAATCGCCGCCGCTTCGCCGAACGTACCCCGACCTGGGACATTCTCCACAAATATGGCCATGACTATAAGGTGATCTTCGTCGGCGACGCGACGATGAGCCCCTACGAGGTCAGCCATCCGGGTGGATCGGTCGAACATATGAACGAAGAGGCGGGCGCGGTCTGGCTGCAACGGGTCGCCCATACCTATCCCGCGACCGTATGGCTCAACCCCACGGCCGAAGCGCATTGGGGCTATAACCAGTCTATCCGCCTGATCCGCGAATTGATGAACGACCGCATGTATCCGCTGACGATCGAGGGCATCGAGGCGGCCATGCGGGAGCTGACGCGCAAGCGCTGATGGCGACGATCGTGGCCGAAGCGCTGGCGCTGCTTCAGCGTGGCGACAGTGCGTCGGCGCATGGGCTGATCGATGCGGCTTGTGCGCGCGGCGATGGCGATGCGCTGGCGATGCGGGCGCTCTGGCGGGTCGAGGGGCGATGGTTGCCGCGTGACCTGGCCGCGGCACGGGTGGATCTCGCCGCCGCCAACAGCATCGGCGCGGCGCGGATTCTCGCGGGCTTCTTGGCTTCCGGCATGGGTGGCGCACGCGACTGGGCCGGGGCGCTGACGATGCTCGACGACTGGGCGGATCGCGACCCGATCGCGGCCGGGCAACGCGCCCTGATTGCGGCAATGGCGATCGACGCCCATGGCGATCCGCTCGCCTGGCCGACACCTGAACCATTGTCCGACAGCCCGATGATCCACGCCCTGCCCGGCCTGCTCACGCCATCGGAATGTGACCTGCTCGCCAGCCTGTCCGACCGCAGGCTACGCCCGGCGCTGATCTTTCATGAAGGGCAAAAGCGCTTCGTCGCCGATCCTGTGCGCGATTCCGACGCGGCGGGATTTCCCATCGTGTCCGAATGGCCCGCCATTCACGCCATCAACCGCCGCCTCGCCGCCGCCAGCGGCACCACGGTCGAACAGGGCGAAACGCTGCAAGTCCTGCGCTATCGCCCCGGCCAGCAATATCGCGTCCATCTGGACGCCGTGCCGGGCCTTTCCAACCAGCGCAGCCTGACCCTTCTGGTCTATCTCAACGACGATTATACTGGCGGACAAACCCACTTCACCCGCCTTCCGCTCTCCCATCGCGGTCGAAAGGGCGATGGACTGCTCTTCGCCAACATCCTGCCCGATGGACGCCCCGACCCGATGAGCGAACATGCCGGGCTGCCGGTGCAATCGGGGATCAAGCTGATCGCCAGCCGCTGGATACGGCAAAGGCCACCGGACGGCCCGGACGGCTTTGGCCAGCATGAGGCGACATCATCATGACCCCGCTGTCCTATGACAAACCGGGCTGTTATGATGCGTCAGCCACTTTGCGATAGGATCACGCTCACATAATATAATGTCGCATTTACCGGGAAATATGCGAAGTTAAGCCCGAAACAGTACCCCGCCTGTCATCGGCGCCGGCGCGCCCGTCGTACCCGGAAAGCTGATCGGCAGCCCCGCAAGATGGCGCACCGCCATATAGGCGAAACCCTGCGCCTCCAGCGCGTCGCCGTCCCAGCCCAGCGCATCGACCGACCGGACATCGACCCCGCACCGCTCGGCCAGCATCGCCATCAGCGTCCTGTTATGCCGCCCGCCGCCCGCGACATGCAGGCACAGCGGTCGCTCGGCCAGATGGTCGATACCGCGCGCGACCGCCGCTGCGGAAAAGGCAGTCAGTGTCGCCGCGCCATCCTCCAGATTCAGCCCCTGCACCGCTTCGATCGTGAACGCCTCACGGTCGATGCTCTTGGGCGGCGGCGCGGCAAACCATGGGTCGGCCAGCATCGCGCCCAGCCGCGCCTCATCGACGCGCCCTTGCGCGGCGCAGGCTCCGCCCGCGTCATACGCCATGTCGCCATGCGCCTGCATCCAGTTGTCGATCAGCCCGCTCGCCATGCCCGTGTCGAACGCCGTCAGCGCCCCGTCCGATCCGATTGCGGTAATGTTGGCAACCCCGCCCAGATTGAGGATAGCGACCGGCTTTTCCAGCGCGGCAGCCAGCGCGCGATGATAGACCGGCAGCAGCGGCGCGCCCTGCCCGCCCGCCGCCACATCCGCGCTGCGCAGGTCACCGACGACCGCGATGCCGAACGCCCCGGCCAGCGCCGCGCCATCGCCAATCTGCCAGGTCCAGCGCCGGTCGGGCCGGTGCGCGACGGTATGGCCGTGAAAGCCGATGACGCCGACATCCTCCGCCACATGGCCGCTCCGCCCCAGCAGGTCGGCCACCACCTCCACATGCAATTCAGTAAGCTCCGCCTCCACCGAGGCGATCAGCGGCTCGAACCCCGGCGCATCCATCGCCATGGCGCGAGCGCAGGCTTCGGCCAGCCGCACCCGGAAGCCGTCCTGATAGGCCTGCGCATGAAAAGCGACCGGCTTGACCAGCCCATCCCCATCCGTCTCGATCAGCGCCGCGTCGATCCCGTCGCGCGATGTCCCCGACATCAGGCCGATTGCCAGCATTTACGACTCTCCGCCTCTTTTACAGCCGCCCTCCCAATGCTACAGGCGCGCGCCATGAGCAACTATCAGTCCGACCTCCTGCGCCTGCTCGACACGCGCGGCTATATCCATGACGTCACCAATGCGGCGGGTCTCGACGCGCTGGCGCAAAAGGAGATCGTACCGGGCTATATCGGTTTCGATCCGACCGCCCCCTCGCTCCATGTCGGCAGCCTGGTGCAGATCATGATGCTGCGGCGGATGCAGCAGGCGGGGCACAAGCCGATCGTGCTGATGGGCGGCGGCACCGGCAAGATCGGCGATCCCAGCTTCAAGGACGAAGCGCGCAAGCTGCTGACCGACGATCTCATCACGTCGAACGTCGCCAGCATCAAGCGGGTGTTCGAAAAATTCCTGACCTTCGGCGATGGTCCGACCGATGCGGTCATGGTCGACAATGCCGACTGGCTCGACGCCCTGGAATATATCCCCTTCCTGCGCGACATCGGCCAGCATTTCTCGGTCAACCGGATGCTCAGCTTCGACAGCGTGAAATTGCGGCTGGATCGCGAACAATCGCTCAGCTTCCTCGAATTCAACTATATGATCCTGCAAGCCTACGACTTTCTGGAACTGTCGCGCCGTTCGGCCTGCCGGTTGCAGATGGGCGGATCGGACCAGTGGGGCAATATCGTCAACGGCATCGAACTGGCGCGCCGGGTCGATGGCACCCAGGTCTATGGCCTGACCAGCCCGCTCATCACCACGGCGGACGGGGGCAAGATGGGCAAGACGATGAACGGCGCGGTCTGGCTCAACGCCGACGCGCTGCCGCCCTATGATTACTGGCAATTCTGGCGCAACACCCAGGACGCCGATGTCGGACGCTTCATGCGGCTGTTCACGGACCTGCCGCTGGACGAGATTGCCCGTCTGGAAGCCTTGCAGGGTGCCGAGATCAACGAGGCCAAGAAGATATTGGCCGATGCCGCCACCGCCATGGCCCATGGCGCGGAAGCTGCCGCCGCTTCGGCGGAAACGGCCCGCAAGACGTTCGAGGAAGGCGCGTCGGACGCGAACCTGCCGACCGTCAGTATCGGCGCGGAAGGGTTGACGGTGGTGCAGGCCAATGTCGCGCTCGGCTTTGCCTCGTCGAACAAGGAAGCACGACGCAAATTGCTGGAAAATGCGATCCGGGTGAACGGGAATGTGGTAAACGATCCCGCACTGACCCTCAAACCGGGGGACAAGGTCAGTTTCGGCGCGAAAAAGCATGGGATCGTGATCGCCTGACGGGGAAATAATGCTAGGGGAAAATTAACCTTCCCCGGTAGCATTGCGTCCATCTTCGTCCCCCTAGGCTGCGGCCATGTCTTCGCTGTTCGCCAACCTCAATCATGTCATGCGTTCGCGCGATCCCGCCGTGGATCAGCGCCGCGCGCCCCGCGATCTGGTTGACATGGTCAGCCACGTCACCGCGCGCGGCCGCACCCATGGCGTGCGCATCATCAACATATCGCCGCTTGGCGCCATGTGCCGCAGCGATGGCGGATTGCTGGTGGGTGAGCAGATGACGATCTGGCTACCGATCGTGAAGGACCATCCCGCCGAAGTCCGCTGGGTCGAGGATGGACGGCTGGGCGTCGAATTTCTGCGACCCATCGCGCCGCGTACCTATGACGCGCTCATGGCGCTCGTCCCTCCGCGCCGGACGGCGTGGTAAACAATCCGTCCGCATCTATCCGCTGACGGGTCCGCACCAGCGCTTCGGGCATATCCGTGCGCAGGAAGGACAGCATCGCTTCGCGCACCTCGCAGCGCAGATCGAATGCAATGCCTGCATTGCGGGCGCTCAGCAATCCCCGCAACTCCAGCGCATCGGCGCGATGGTCGGTCACCTGCAGGATGGCGACGCGCTTGTCCCAGGGGGCATTGGCGCCGGTCACTTCGATGAACTTGGCGCGAATGCGCTCCACATCGGCGGTCGGGTCCACATAAAGAAATATGGTGCCCAGCAGGTCGGACGTTTTCGTCGTCCAGTTCTGGAACGGCTTTTCCAGAAAATAGGATACCGGCACCACCATCCGCCGGTCATCCCAGATATGGACGACCACATAGGTCAGCGTAATATCCTCTATCCGGCCCCATTCCCCCTCCACGATCACCACATCGTCCAGCCGGATCGGTTCGGAAAATGCCATCTGGATGCCCGCGATCAGATTCTTGAGCGCGGGCTGGGCCGCGGCGCCAACCGCCAGACCGACCAGCCCCGCCGACGCCATCAACGTCACGCCCACGGCACGGACACCGGGAATGGCGATCAGCATCATCGCGATCACCAACACCGCAACGATGCTCTGGGTGATGCGATAGAGGATGCGGACCCGCGTATGACGCCGCCGGGCCTTCAGATTGTCCTCCACGCTCATGTCGGCCTTGTGTTCGATCATGCTGCGCAGCGCGCGCAGCCCACGCAGGACGAGCCAGCCGACCAGCAACGCGAAGATCATCTTCGACCCGATGGACCAGAACTCTTCGACACGCGGTCCCATCTCGATGGACTTGAGGCCACCCGCCAGAGCCATCAGGACGACCAGCCATCGCGTGGGCTGGAATATTTCCGGCAATAGCAGCGGGGTCATGCGGGCGCGGACGATCCGCAACGCAACGCCATAGATCGCCCAGTGCAACAGGAATGCCACGCCAACGGCGATGCCGATGGATAGCGCCGCCATGGGCGTGATGTGGGTCATGCTGATGTCGGTCATGGGATGCGAACGTGGCGCACCCTCATTTGTTTCGCAAATGCAGCATTTTTCCTAGCCGCCGCGCAACAGCCCCACCGCCGCATCCCGCTCGAACAGATAGAGGCAGGTCCGTGCCGCCTGTCCGCGCAAGCTGTCCAGCCCACCGTCGCGGTCGATCAACAAATGCGCGTCATCTCGCGCCGCTTCCAGCAACGCTGCCAGATGCTCGGGCGTAGCGAGTTTCAGCTGCTGTTCGCCCGACTGGCGCGTCCCCAGCACTTCACCGGCCCCGCGCAGCTTCAGATCCTCCTCGGCAATGCGAAAGCCGTCATTCGTTTCCCGCATCAGCGCCAGCCGCGCCCGCGACGTCTCGCCCAGCGCATTGCCGCGCAGCAACAGGCAGACGGACGGCTTGTCGCCGCGTCCCACCCGTCCGCGCAGCTGGTGCAACTGGGCCAGGCCGAACCGGTCCGCGCCCTCGATGATGATCAGGCTGGAATTGGGCACGTCGACGCCCACCTCGATCACCGTGGTCGCTACCAATATCTGCGTCCGGTTCGCGGCTAAGGCGTCCATCGCCGCGTCCTTTTCCGGTCCTTTCATCCGGCCATGGACCAGCCCCACCCGGTCGCCAAAGCGCAGCTTCAACGATTCAGCCCGCGCTTCCGCCGCCGCCTGGTCGCTCGTCTCGCTCTCTTCCACCAGCGGGCAGACCCAATAGGCCTGCCCCCCGCCCTCGACATGGCGGGCCAGTGCGTCGACAACCTCGTCCAGCCGCGTCGCCGCCATCACCACGGTCTGGATCGGCTGACGGCCTGGCGGCATCTCGTCCAGCTTGGACACCTCCATCTCGCCATAATAGGTCAGCGTCAGCGTCCGGGGGATAGGCGTTGCCGTCATCACCAGCAGATGGGGCGCGCGTTCGGCCTTGTTCGCCAGCATCATCCGCTGGGCAACGCCGAAGCGATGCTGCTCGTCAATCACGGCCAGGCCCAGATTCTTGTACTGCACCGCTTCCTGAAAGATCGCATGGGTGCCGACCAGGATGTCGATGCTGCCATCGGCCAGCCCCATCAACGTCGCCTCACGCACCTTGCCCTTGTCGCGCCCGGTCAGGATGGCGATCTCGACCGGCAGGCCCGACGCCATTTTGCGCAGCGTCTCATAATGCTGGCGCGCCAATATCTCGGTCGGGGCCAGCATCGCCCCCTGCATCCCGACCTCGACCGCGTTGAGCAACGCCATCAACGCCACCAGCGTCTTGCCCGACCCGACATCGCCTTGCAGCAATCGCAGCATCGGCGTGGCCTGCGCCATGTCGCCCTCAATTTCGCCAAAGGCCCGCCGCTGCGCCCCCGTTGGCGCGAAGGGCAGCTTGAGCATTGCGCGCAACCGTCCGTCGCCCGCGATCGGCACGCCGCGCCGCCGTCGCGAAGATTGCCGCACCAGCATCAGCGCCAGTTGTCCCGCGAAAATCTCGTCATAGGCCAGCCGCTCGCGCGCCATGGCGTCGGACGGGTCCGCATGGATGCGGGCCAGCGCCTCGCGCCAGCCCGGCCAGTCCTTGCGGGCCAGCAGGCTGGGTTCGATCCATTCGGGCAGGTCGGGCGCGCGGGCCAGCGCCTGCCTCACCAGATCGCGCAGCCGGTTGTTGGTCAGCCCTTCGGACAGGCCATAGACCGGCTCGCGCGCGGGAATGGTGGCCGCTTCGTCGGGCGGCAGAACATGGTCGGGATGAACGATCTGAAGATTGTCGCCATAGGCTTCCAGCTTGCCCGATACGAATTTGGGTTCGCCCAGCGGCAACAGCTTGCGCGGCCAGGCGCTGTTCCGGCCGAAATAGGTGAGCGACACCGGATTGCCATGCCTGTCGGTCGCATGGACGCGGAACGGCGCGCGGGCGCTGCCGCTCGCACGGTAATCCACCGGGGTCAGGACGATGCCGATCACCCTGCCCGCATCGGCCATATCCAGTTCGTCGGTCAGGACGCGATCGACCCAGCTGACCGGCAGGTGGAACGCCACATCGACCGCGCGCGCCAGCCCCAGCCGCTCCAGCGGGCGGGCCAGCGCCGGTCCAATGCCCTTAAGGACAGAGATTTCGGCAAAGAGCGGATTGAGAATATCGGGTCGCATGTCTATCTGCTGCCCATCTAGCTGAGCCGGGACGATGGCACAAACATCCGATCGGCTTTTTCGGCGTGTCCGCAAAAGGAACAAATTGTGAACGATGATCCCCAGATGCGCCGCCTGAAATTCCGCGCCTGGCACCGGGGCACACGCGAATCCGATTATGCGGTCGGCGGCTTTTTCGAGCGGTATCACAAGGAGTGGAATGCCGAAGAGATCGCCTGGTTCGAGCGGTTCATGGATGAACAGGACGCCGACATCATCGGCTGGGCGCTGGGCACCATCCCCGTGCCGGACGAATGGAAAGGGCCGATGATGGACAAGTTCCTGAAGCTCGATTTCGTGAAGATCGAAAATTAGAAACTCCTCCCCTGCAAGGGGAGGGGGACCGCGCCCGAAGGGCGTGGTGGAGGGGTGTCGCCCTCTCGATAGCATGACATCCCTCCGTCAGGGCTTCGCCCTGCCACCTCCCCTACCAGGGGAGGATGATTGAGTTGAAGAGCGAACATTTATGACCGATCTCCAGAAAATCCTCCGCGCCAAAGCGCCGCTGACCCTGTCGGGCGTTCCTGCGGGGTTCCAGCCCTGGCTGCTGGCGGACATCGCCCGCGCCGCGCATGGTGCAGGTTCGCCCCGCGCCGTGTTCGTCGCCTCCGACGAACAACTGATGCGCGCCGTGGCGGAAACGGCCCATTATTTCGCGCCGGAGATCGAGATCATCGAAATCCCGGCCTGGGACTGCCTGCCCTATGACCGCGCCAGCCCTTCGCTGCGCACCGCGTCGGCACGCCTCGCTGGCCTTCACGCCTTGCAGGTCAAGCCCAAAGGCCCTCAACTGGTGCTGACCACGCTCAACGCCCTGACGCAGCGGACGCTGACCCCGTTTCGCGTCAGGCAACTGGTGGCGAAGCTGGCGCCCAAGGAGCGGATTGCGATCACGCGCCTTGCCGACATGCTGCAAGCCAATGGCTATGTCCGCACCGATACCGTTCATGATCGCGGCGAATTCGCGATTCGCGGCGGCATTGTCGATCTGTTTCCGGGCGGTGAGGATCAACCGTTGCGCCTCGACTTCTTTGGGGACGAGATTGAGACGGTCCGCCGGTTCGACCCCACCGATCAGCGCACCACCGGCAGCGTGGAAGGCTTCACCCTGCTGCCAGCGTCCGAAGCGTTGCTGGACGAAGATACGATCAAGCGCTTTCGCGGCCGCTATCGCGAAATATTCGGCGCGACCGCGACCGGCGATCCGCTCTATCAGGCGATCAGCGAGGGGCGGCGGCTGTCGGGCATGGAACATTGGCTGCCCCTGTTTGAGGAAAAGCTGGTTCCCCTGTCCGACCATCTGGGCGACGATGCCGTCATCATCCGCGACCATGGCGTCGTTGGCGCAGCGGATTCCCGGTTTGAGGCGATCAGGGACTATCATGCCAACCGGGTCCAGGCGAAATCGTCCGATCCGGGCGCCTATCGCCCGCTCAAGCCCGATCTTCTCTATCTAGACGCTGCCGAATGGGACGCGGTCGTCGCCCGCTGGCCAATGCACGTCGCGACGCCATTTCACGAACCGGACAGCGCCACCGTGCTGGACTTTGCGGTCGATGGTCCGCGCGATTTCGCGCCGGAACGGGCGCAGAACGCCAATGTCTACGACGCGGTCGGCAAGCATATCGCGGCGTTGCAACGGACGGACAAAAAGGTCGTAATCGCCAGCTATTCCGCCGGTGCGCGCGAACGGCTGTCGGGCCTGCTGGCCGACCATGGCGTCAGGCGCATGGCGGCGGCGGACGATTGGCAGGAGGCGCTGGGGCTGGCCGCCAATGGCAGCGTGGTGCTGACCATCCTGCCGCTCGACCATGGTTTCACCGCGCCCGACGTCGCGGTGCTGACCGAACAGGACATGCTGGGCGATCGCCTGGTCCGCCGGGCCAAGCGCAAGAAGAGCGCCGACGCCTTCCTGGCGGAACTGGCGACCCTCTCGCCCGGTGATCTGGTGGTCCATATGGACCATGGCATTGGCCGTTATGAAGGACTGACCCAGATCCCGGTCAGCAAGACGGCGCATGACTGCGTAGCGCTCAGCTATGCCGGCGGCGACAAGCTGTTCGTGCCGGTAGAGAACCTCGAAGTCCTTTCCCGCTATGGCTCCGACAGCGAAGGCGTGGGCCTCGACAAGCTGGGCGGCGAAGCCTGGCAGCGGCGCAAGGCGAAGATGAAGGAGCGCATCCGCGAAATAGCGGGTGAACTGCTCAAGACCGCTGCGGAACGCGCGCTGCGCGCGGCCACCGTCGCTGAACCGGACAATGCAGGCTACCCCGCCTTCGTCGATCGCTTCCCCTATCAGGAGACAGAGGATCAGGAGCGCGCCATTTTGGACGTGATCGAGGATCTGGGCGCTGGCAAGCCAATGGATCGGCTCGTCTGCGGCGATGTGGGCTTTGGCAAGACCGAGGTGGCGTTGCGCGCGGCCTTCGTCGCGGCGATGGCGGGGATGCAGGTCGTGTTGATCTGCCCCACCACCCTGCTGGCGCGCCAGCATCATATGCAGTTTGAGGAGCGCTTTCGCGGCTTCCCGGTCAATATCGGTCGCCTCTCCCGCCTGGTCCCCGACAAGGAAGCCAAGGCGGTCAAGGCGGGCCTTGCCGACGGCACGGTCGATATTGTCGTTGGCACCCACGCGCTGCTGACCAAGGGTATCGAGTTCAAGCGGCTGGGTCTGGTCATCGTCGATGAAGAACAGCGGTTCGGCGTGACCCACAAGGAACGGCTGAAGGCGCTCAAGACCGACGTGCATGTGCTGACCCTGACCGCCACGCCGATCCCGCGCACATTGCAGATGGCCATGTCCGGGCTGCGCGAACTGTCGGTCATCCAGACCCCGCCGGTCGATCGTCTGGCGGTACGCAGTTACATCATGCCATGGGACGGGGTGGTGATCCGCGAAGCGCTGCTGCGTGAACATTATCGCGGCGGGCAGAGCTTCTTCGTTGTCCCCCGCATCGCCGACCTGACCGAGATCGAGGAGTATCTGCGCACCGAAGTGCCGGAAATCAAGGCGATCGTCGCGCATGGCCAGATGAGTGCCACGCAGGTGGAAGAACGCATGTCGGCCTTTTACGACAAGCGCTACGACGTTCTGCTCTCCACCACCATCGTCGAATCCGGGCTGGACATTCCCAGCGCGAACACGCTGATCATCCATCGCGCCGACCGTTTCGGCCTCGCCCAACTCTATCAGCTGCGCGGTCGCGTGGGCCGGTCCAAGACCCGCGCCTACGCCTATATGACGACGCCCGCCAACCGCATCATTACCGAAACGGCGGAAAAGCGGTTGAAAGTGCTGTCCGACCTCGACACGCTGGGCGCTGGTTTCCAGCTTGCCTCGCACGATCTCGACATTCGCGGCGCGGGCAATCTGGTCGGCGACGAACAGTCGGGCCATATCCGTGAAGTCGGGTTTGAACTGTACCAGTCGATGCTGGAAGAGGCGATTCTGGACGCCAAGGCGGGCGGCGCTGGCCTTGAAGCGCGCAGCGACAGCTTCTCGCCCCAGATCAGTGTCGATGCGCCGATCATGATCCCCGACGATTATGTCCCCGACCTCGACCTGCGCATGGGTCTCTATCGCCGCCTGAACGAGATAGAGGATCGGCAGGGACTGGAATCCTTTGCCGCTGAACTGATCGACCGTTTCGGCAAGCTGCCCGCCCCCACGCAAAACCTGCTCAAGATCATCGAGATCAAGCAGAATTGCGTGAAGGCGAATATCGCCAAGATCGACGTCGGGCAAAAAGGCGCGCTGGTCAGCTTCTTCGAGGATCGCTTCCCCAATCCGGCGGGGCTGGTCGCCTATATTCAGCGGCTGGACGGCGTGGCCCGGCTGCGGCCTGACAGCAAGGTTGTGGTCAACCGCAACTGGGCCGATTCCGCAGCTCGCCTCAACGGCGCGCTGCAATTGTCGAAGGGTCTGGCCAAGGCGGCGGCATGACGAAAGCAGGCTTTTGTCGTGCGCCAGCAATGGCCGGGAAACAGTGACTATCTAAGTCACGCTGCTGACGATCAGGCAAGATAGCCCGACGTCGCAAAGCAGGAGAAATATATGAGCATGTCCCTTTTCGCGATGGCCGCCGCTGCCGCGGCTTCGCATAGCGTTGCGATCGATCATCATGGGATGCAGGTTCAGGCCAATTACACCGCGCGACTGGTGGTCAGCGCGCGCACGGTAGGCGCACGAACCCCCAACCGGATGGATATGCAGCGGTGCAAATGGACCGCACGGGTCGAGATAGACCGCAGCCTGGCCCATGGTCCCGCACTCGCCCGCACCATCGCCACCGATCCATTGGCGTCGGGCAGCGATAGCGCGGCCTGCCCGCCGAGCCACCGTTTCCGCAAGGATATTGCCGAACGCCATCAGGGCCAGGTTCAGGCCCAGTTGGCGGCAGCCGTGGCGCAGGACCGCGCGCCATTGCTGGCGGAACTGGACATGGTGCGCAATCTTGCGTCCAACTGATCCGCGTTACGGCATCCTTTGGGCGGCGATGCTCGTCACCGCCGCCCATGCCGTGCCAGCCGTCGCGCAAAGTCCCGGCCTCGACGCATCTGTCGAGGCGATGAGCGACGAGCGGCGGCGGGGTATCAGCTGGAGCGATGGTGATCCGGCACTGCGCCTGGGCCTGTCCGTTCCCGTCACGGATGGTTTGAGCATCGAAAGTGCTGCGACCGGCCTGTGGGGCAGCGCGCGGCATGGTGGGGCGGATGGCGTGATCGACGCCGGGTTGAACTGGACCCAGCAACTGGGCGGCTGGCGGCTGTCGGCCCAGGGGCGTTACCATATGTTTCCGGGTGCATCAGGCCAGGACTATGGCGAAGTCGGCGCCGTTGCGGGCTTTCTCCTTGGCCCCGCAAGCATCGACTTCGGCGCGCACTATGCGCCCCATCAGTCGGCCATAGGCGGCGACAATCTCTATCTGTCCATAGCCGGCGCAATAGCGCTGCCGAACACGCCCTTCACCCTGTCCGGCCATGTCGGCCGATCATCGGGTGATGCTGACGATCCGGCTCGTTCTGCCCGTTTGCGACCTGACGGCACCTACCGCGATCATGGCATCGCGCTGGACTGGTATCGCGGGCGATGGTTTGCAGGATTGCGCTACAGCGGCACCAGCATCGGCGGACCCGCGCGCCGCGACGCGGGCGATACGCTGATCGCGCGAGCGGGGTTCAGCTTTTAATTGCCGCTTCCCCGGCATCGGCCTACCCTCTGCCTGTCAACAGAGGGACTATTGCCATGCCGATCGAACTGACGATCCTTGCCTGGGCCATGATTTTGCTGATGGCGCATGTCTTTGTCGCCGCGCACGCCAAAACCCGGCAATATGGCGCGCACTGGAATATGGGCGCGCGCGACGAATCGCTGCCGCCGCTCAATGCCTTGGCAGGCAGGCTGACGCGGGCCCAGGCGAATTTTCAGGAAACGCTGCCAATTGCGATCGTCGCTCTGATCGGCGTGGTAGTGGCAGGACGAACCAGCGACATGACGGCGCTGGGCGGCTGGATATGGATCGGCGCACGCATCGCCTATCTTCCCGTCTATGCGCTGGGCATCCCCATGGTCCGCACGCTCATCTTCATGGTCAGCCTGATCGGCCTTGGCATGGTGTTGTGGCCGCTGCTGGGCCTTTAGCCCGCCAGCACCAGCGCAACCAGATCGGCGGATGAAACCCCCGCCGATCGCAGGAAGCCCTGATAAAAATCGCACCCTTCGCGCGCGAGCAGATCAAGCTGTTGCTGCGTTTCGACGCCTTCGGCCACGACCTTGAGGCCCAGCGACTTGGCCATGTGGATGACGCCGCGCACGACGATCCGGTCTCGCGCCGTTCCGGCAATATCCTGCGCCAGCCCGCTGTCGATCTTGAGATAGTCGAGCGGCAGGCTCTTGAGATAAGCGAGACTGGAATAGCCAGTCCCGAAATCGTCGATCGCGACCGCCAACCCCTCGGACCGAAGCGCGGTCAGCAACACAGAGGCGGCATCGACATCCTCGATCAATCCGCTTTCGGTGATCTCCACCGTCAGGCGGGACCGGGGAAAACCGCTTCGGTCGACGATCGCCAGCAACCCGGCCATAAACCCCGGCTGGGCAATATCCGCAGCGGTCACATTGATCGACAGGCGCAGCGTCGCGAGCGCGCGCGGCCACGCCGCTGCCTGCCGCAATGCTTCCGCCTGAATATGCGCCGACAGCGGCAGCATATAATCGGATCGCTCGGCGGTAGCGAACAATATGCCCGCGCCCAGCGGGCCATATTGCGGATGGTTCCAGCGCGCCAGCGCCTCGACCCCGCTAATGACCTCCGAATCGACCGGATATTGCGGCTGGAACACGATGCCTATCTCGCCCCGGTCGAGCGCTAGTCGCAGGTCGGTTTCCAACTGGTCGGGATCGACCTGACGGCTGTGCCGATCGGTCGACAGGATGCGGATGCCCTCCCCGCCTGCCTGTCGTGCATCCGCCAGCGCAGTCCCGGCACGGCGCAGCAAATGGGTCGCATCGTCTTCGGGCCGCGCCTGGGCTATGCCGCAACGGGCGATCAGGCGGATAAGGTGATCCCCCGCGCTGAACGGGCGGCCGATCGCCGCGATCAACTGGCGCGCCAGAAAGGTCGCCCGATCGCTGCCCGCCGCTTCGCCGGTCAGGCCGACCAGAAATTCGGTCCCGGTGATGCGTGCGACCATCGCACCGGGTGCGACATCGTCGACCATCCGTTCGATCCGCCGCGCGATCCGGCCAAGCAATGCGTCGCCGACAACCTGGCCATAGGCCGCGTTCATCCGTTCAAACTGACTGATCGACAGCAATATGGCGGTCGTCGCCAGGCCGGTACGCCGATCCAGCCAGTCCAGCGCCGCCTGTCGCGATCGCAGGCCGGTCAGATAGTCGCGGCTGGCCAGATCCCGCTCTTGCGCGTCGGACAGCCATTCAACATCGGCGGCAACCACCCCCTGCTCGATCCGCAGATGATGCACCAGCCGGTTGCCCGGCCGGTCGGGCAGATCATGCGCCAGTGCAGCAGGTCGCCCGGCACGCATCATCGCCCGCAGTGCCGTCAGCACCGCGCGCCGTTCCGCCCTTGGCAAGCGGCGGATCAGCGTCGCAGGATGAACCTGCGCCATGGGCAGATCGAGATGACGGGCCAGACTTTCGCTCAGCCGCAGCAGCGAATCGCCGCGTCCCAATTCCCAATAAAGCGCGTCGCCCCGTCGGATGCGCTGCGCGCGCTGACTGGGCGATGCCCCGCCGCCCAATCGCTCCACCAGCCGCTGGGCGGACGCCAGCACGGCGCGCAATGACGCCTCGCTATAGGGTGCGGTCAGAAAATGCGTTGCGCCCGCCGCCAGCAGATCGGGGATGATCGCTTCGTCCGCCTTGTCGACCAGCACGATCAGCGCGCCGCCACCCGCCTCCATCGCCGGGACTAGCGGCGCCAGCAATTTGGCTTCCCCGCCGCCTGAACGCATATCGACCAGCGCAACCTGCGCCTCGCTGCGCAAATAGCGTTGCGGTGCCTCTCGCGCGCGTCTGGCGCCGATCGCGCGCCAGCCGGCTGAGCGCGCGGCATGGCACAGTCCGTCCCGGTCGCCGGGCGACAGGATGAACAGGCTACGCTGTCCGTCTTCGGCCTGATCCGCGATCACTGATATGGTCCCCTGAACGCGCGCATCGCGCCGCCTTAGCAGCAACGGGTTACCGACGTCTTGCCTCTACCGCAACCGGGCTGCCCTTGCGCCGGGCAAGTCCATCGCCTAGCTAGGTTGCCATGGCCATGGCGGACCCCTCGCGCGCGCAGATGACCGACGGCCTGGGCCGCCGGATCAGCTATTTGCGCATATCCGTCACGGACCGCTGCGACCTGCGTTGCCGCTATTGCATGGCGGAAAAGATGCAGTTCCTGCCCAAAAATCAGGTGCTCACGCTGGAGGAGATCGCGCTGCTGGCCGACCTGTTCGTAGCGCGCGGCATCAACAAGATCAGGCTGACCGGCGGCGAACCGCTGGTGCGGCGCGATATTGGCGATCTGGTGCGCCGGATCGGGCGGCATCTGGGCAGCGGGCTGGACGAACTGACGCTCACCACCAATGGCACCCAGCTGGCCGACCATGCCGACATGCTGGCCGACGCCGGGGTGCGCCGGATCAACGTCAGTCTGGACAGCCGCGATCCAGCCCGCTTTGCCCATGTCACCCGTGGCGGTGACATTGCCGCGGTGTTCGCCGGGCTGAAAGCGGCGCAATCGGTGGGACTGGCGATCAAGATCAACATGGTGGCGCTCAAGGGCATCAATGATGATGAAATCCTGCCAATGCTGCGCTGGTGCGATGCCGAAGGGCTGGACCTGACCCTGATCGAAACGATGCCGTTGGGCGAGACGGGCGAGGACCGCACCGACCATTATCTGCCCTTGAGCGAGGTAGCGGATGATATTCGCGCGCGTCACGCACTGACGCCCCTGCCCGACCGCACCGGCGGCCCGGCGCGCTATCATGCGGTCGCCGGGATGACGGCACGGCTTGGCCTCATCACCCCGCTCACCAATAATTTCTGCGCCGATTGCAACCGCATTCGCATGACGTGCGAGGGCAAGATTTTCATGTGCCTTGGCCATGAGGATCATGTCGATTTCAAGACGGCGCTACGTGAAGGCGGACTGGCTGCTGTCGAGCCGCTGATCGACCGCGCATTGCGTTTGAAGCCAGCGCGCCACGACTTTCGCATTGGTGCGGGCGAAACCGCGCCTGCGACGCGCCGCCACATGAGCGTTACCGGCGGATGAGCGACGAAATGCGGCGTGCGCTGGTCGTGTCCCCTACCCAAGCGGCCAAGGCTGCCGAGGAACGGCTGCGCGCCACTTATGATTTCGTGCCGGTCGAAGAAGCCGAGATGATCATCGCGCTGGGCGGCGATGGCTATATGCTCCAGACCCTCCACGCAATGCTGGAAGCGCGGCGGATCGTCCCCGTGTTCGGCATGAACCTTGGCACGGTCGGCTTCCTGATGAATGAATGGCGGCTGGAACGGCTGGAGCAGCGGCTGGAAGCGGCCAAGATGTTCAAGGTCAATCCGCTGCGGATGATCGTCGATACGGTCGATGGTGAGCGGTTTTCGATTCCGGCCATTAACGAAGTGTCGCTGCTGCGCGAAACCCGCCAGACCGCCAAGCTGGAGGTGCAGGTCAATGGCCGCGTCGTCCTGCCTGAACTGGTGTGCGACGGCGTGCTGGTGGCGACGCCCGCCGGGTCGACCGCCTATAATCTGTCGGCCCATGGCCCCATCCTGCCCCTGGGATCGGCGCTGGTCGCATTAACCCCGATCAGCCCGTTCCGGCCGCGTCGCTGGCGCGGGGCCATTCTGCCGGAAAATACCGTCATCCGCTTCACCGTGCTCGATCCGGTCAAGCGCCCGGTCAGCGCCGTGGCCGACCAGCGCGAAGTGCGCGATGTGGCCCAAGTGGAGGTCAAGATCGACCGTGCGACGCCCCTGACCCTGCTGTTCGACCCGGAACATACGCTGGACGACCGCATCGCGGCCGAACAATTCATCGCCTGAACAGGCGCTTTGACAGCGCCAAAGCCCGGCCTGACGGGGAGCCAAAAAAATCATCAGATTAGCGCTTGCCAATTCTTAAAAGCCGCTGCTATAGGCGCGGCCTGCCCGGCGGAAGTCGGGCTGCTCCCCGATAGCTCAGCGGTAGAGCATTCGACTGTTAATCGAATGGCCGTAGGTTCGAATCCTACTCGGGGAGCCAACATCGCTTATAATTAGCGAAATAAATCAGTGGGTTGGCGGCATCCGAGTATGGGCGTTCCCACGTTTGATCCCACGTTACATTTCAGTTTTGGGCGGACCCGCGCGGGAGCTCTGAATTTTTAGCGCTGTCCATGAAATGTGTCGCCGGAGGCATGTTAGAACCTTCATGGCGATTGGTACGTACCGGTAAAGCTTCCGCAACGGAATGCTTGGTAATTTTGAACGGCAGACGACAACCCGGCCTTGATAATCGCTCCTCCTCAGCGCCTGTTGCAGATACCCTTCCTAACGATTACGCGTCGTCATTTCGGGGGGGGGGGAAAGAATGAGGAAAAGTGCCTTAGGTATTGGAACCGCAACATTGTTGTTGGTTTCCTGCGGACAGAATCCGTCCAGCGCGCCACTAGATGCGCCGACAAGCCAGTCTGAGACAGCCTTCGTGAACCCTTCTAAACCTAGGCCAGCACCCAGATTCGTTGAAGACGAAAGCTCCACATATTACTATGTGACAGCCGTGTCAGAAGAGGACGAAAAGAAGGGTAAGGCAGTCGGTGATGTAATTGGTTTTCGGTATCTGGGAAAGAATGATAAGGGGCAGCATACGCTGCGACAGATTACGAAAGATGGCAAACCGCTCTCAAAATCCTTCTGCTCGGAACCTTGCAGGATAATAAGATACGAAGATGGCGAGCGTGTTGCTTACGATCCATCCTCCATCATCGGGGCTGCATTTCAGGACGCTATCAATGGTCACTTGAAAGCTGCCAGCACCAATGATGTAGAGCGCCTTGATTACCCCCGCACCGTTAGCACTGTGCCGAAGGCCTTTCGTGGCGCTTGGGACGAACTGACCGACGATAATTGCGAAGGACGGGAAGCTCGCTTTGTTTTGCAATCGACGAAGTTTCGCAACTTCGAAGTAGTGTGGGCTGTGACCAAAGTTGATCTTTTCTCTGCCGATGAAATTGATCTCCATACCACCACGAAGGATGAAAACGGCGATCAGGTGAACGAGGTGTGGCAGTTCAAGCTGGCGGACGGTGGAAAGTCCCTTACGAGCAGAAAGCCGGGTACAACATTTTTCCGGCGGTGCCCGTTAGCTTAGAGGGATGACCGCAAAATGGACCTATTCATTAAGCTAAGCAGACGCATGGGCATGTGTATCGCGGCTAGTGCGACTATGGGATTGTTCACCGCATGCACCGCGAAGCCGCTTCCAATCCTTATTGAGAAATATTGCGTAAGCGACAGCGGCTTATCAAAATACTGGCTCACCCTGAACACGTCTGACAAGACAGGGGCCATCCGGTATCAATATATGGGCCAAGACGTGCGATATGTTGTCAAAACGATGCAGATCAACGGCAACGAAATTGGAGGCCGAGCGGATTTTCAAGCGAGTGCCACGGGAGAGATACGCGGCACGCCGATTACGTTCATCTATGATGATAGCATCGGCACCTTTAAGGATGGCAATGCGGGGACATCCTGCCAGAACAAGCAGCCCGCCGAACATATTAGCAGTCCACCTCCCGCACCAGCCGCGCAATCCCTTTGAGGTAGCGAACCGCCGCGATTGTCTCGGCTGACCGTCCGCCATGCTTCCGGGCATTCCCATTTCCTTTAGGCGCGCCCGGATTTGTCCCCCCGTGCATGCGGCATCGTTTCCGCCCCTTCACGGCTGGAGATTGGCACTCCGTTCCCGAACGGGTCCGCGCCAAGCAGCGCGGAGCCGATGCCAGCCGCTCCGGTTGTATGGGATTGATCGTCATTTTTCCTGTTTCCTTGACCCCCGGTGTTGATGCTTTCGGCAATGACGGCTTGGCCACCGCGATTGTCGACATGGATGTGCCGCACGACTTGTTCGCCACCGCGCCGCATGCGGGCGAGCGTTTCCATCTGCCCCTGAGAGGTGCGCAGGAGCTTCGTGGCGAGATTCCCGAACATCTGAGAAGTCTGCACCCATTCGGATTTGCCAAGCTGGGTAAGAGCGCGAATCGCCGCGTCATGGGTTACATACATCTGCACCAGCAACAGTGCCTCGGCCTGGGTTTGCGGCTCCATGCTTTCGATAAACGACAGCGCGGCATTGTAGCGCCCGTCATTGTCTGCATTGACCGAGCTTAGCTCGGCTTTGTACGTTTAGGTGGCGAAGCACAGCGCGTTTGCCATGCGGACCAGGCGAGCGGGAGGAATTATCCGCGGTTCCCGGTGCGGCGGGGAATGCGAATTAATGTCACCGACCCAGAGCTGAAGCCGGACGGCGCCGATGGCGTCGGTGAATGTCAGGCTGGTTTTTCGATACCACGCGGCTGCGTAAGGCGTGCTTGAGGAAGTGAGAAGATCACCAGCCCACAGCGAGATAAGGCTGTAGAATCCGAGAAGTGCCGGCGTGGTTCGAGCGATAGCTTTGTCGGTCCATTGACGCTGTGTCTCGACGCCCAGGTGAGCGCGCGTTTCGGCGAATGTGACTTCGATTTGCCATCGGCGGACGTACAGGGCGATGATATCGGCGGGCTCGATGGCGATGTCTGTGCTGAAGAAGGCTTGCGGATCGCGCTTTTCGTCGGGGTCGCGAACCAGCACCCATCGGACCGGCAACACCGGGGTGCCCGGCCTGTACCACAAGGCGATCCCGGATGTGATATCGAGTGCTTTGCCGCTGACATGGCCATACCAGGCGGACACGAAGATCCTCGTCCAGCGTGTCGCTGGGTTGGACAGCAGGGTCTTGAGTTTCGGCAGCGCCAAGCCTTTCTGCGCGGGTCGTCCCATCGTGCGCGACGTTCGCTCTGCGGGCGGTGCAAACAGGTTCGCATCCAGCCGTAGGCGGCTGATGAGCGTTGCCCGCCGTACGATGGCATGGGCCAGTTCATGGACAGCGAAGCTGCTGTCGCCGATGAAGATGATCTGACGACCTGGCAGCCAGCGCGACAGTTGCAGTGCGCCTTGCCGGGCCCAGTCCGTCAGCACTTTGTGACGACAGCCGCGAGCTCGATTCGATCGCTCCGAAGGGGCGAGCAGCGTCAGGACCGGCAACGCCTTGATCAGGCTGGTCCATGAAACCGGAGTGAGCACCATGAAGCTCAGCCAGCGCAGCCCGCTGGCTTTGACGAAATGGCCGTGGCTAGAGCGCACCGGGTCCCGGTATATTCCCCGCGCGCTGATCCGGCGTCCCCATCGGCGTTCAATGGTGTCGTCCATACCGATGACCACAGGGCCGTCGGGCACAAGGCGATCGACGACAATGCCCAGCAGCCGTCTGGCAACAGCGCGGGAGCTCCAGCGGGCACGGTTGAGGATCTGGTGATAGCTGGCAAAGTTGGAGGCTTGGGCCCTGCCGGTCACACGCAGGCACGAGGTAACGGTTCGCTTGCCTGTTGCCAGCACGGCACCCATCACCAGAACGAGCACGTGCTCCCAACTGGGCGCGGTGAAACAGGGCCGCAACGGCTGCAGCCAACGGCGCAGTATCAGGGGAACGGGGTCGCCGATAACGGCCTTGTCTGGATCCAGCATCCCATGCTTCGAATCCCGACTGGCACGGGTTGCAATGCTATGATTGTTGCCATGCGGCGAGCTGAATCGGATACGCTCTGACCCGAAGGCAGCTATGGTTGCGCCATGAAAGACGACGAAATCGCACGGCAGATCGAAGCGTTCGACGCAGCCAATGGCGGCGGCGTCGGCTGGTACGAGGACAAAGGCGCCTACCACCTTTACCTGCTGACAACCGAGGCGCCGATCGCGCGCCTGAAGCCGGTCGGTATGGGTGACGACGTTAGGCTCGGCTACTGGTCACATCGACGGCGTTGGGAAGATATCGACGACATGGGCGGATGCGTCTTGCCACTCGATCAGGCACTCGACCACATCGCTAACAACAGCATTTTCTGGACCTGGACCTGACGAAAAACGTACAAAGTCGAGCTAAGAGCCTGATTCAAAATTATCGGGCGTGATTTGATGGCCTTGCGATGCGGCGTGCGAAGAGCTGGATCGAGGCGATGAAGAGCCATGCGGTAGCCGATGCGATGGTCTGTTCAAAGTCCTTGGCGAGGCGGCGATTGCGGTTCAGCCAGGCGAGGGTTCGCTCGACGACCCAGCGTCGCGGGAGAATGACAAACCCCTTTGCGGCATCCGACCGTTTGACGATCTCGATGGTCCATTTGCCGATCCGGCGCAGCGCGTCCCTGAGTTTGTCACCGGCATAGCCACCATCGGCGAAGACATGGCGCAGCCACGGGAAGCGCCTGATGATCTCGGCCAGCACCAGCGGAGCGCCGTCACGGTCTTGGATGTCGGCGGTGTGGACTACGGCATGGACGAGATTGCCGTCGGTATCCGTCAGGATATGGCGCTTGCGCCCCTTTGTCTTCTTGCCCGCGTCATAACCCCGTGGCCCGCCGCTTTCCGTGGTTTTGACGCTCTGGCTGTCGATCACGCCGGCGCTGGGCGAGCCCTGGCGGCCTGCAGCTTCGCGCCCGATCAGCAGCAGGGTATGGTTTAACGACAACCACAGCCTGCTGTCCCGCCACAGATAG
Organism: Sphingobium sp. JAI105; assembly: GCF_015752145.1. Taxonomy (NCBI): domain Bacteria; kingdom Pseudomonadati; phylum Pseudomonadota; class Alphaproteobacteria; order Sphingomonadales; family Sphingobiaceae; genus Sphingobium; species Sphingobium sp. JAI105. Next base: position 798,723 of record NZ_JADOUC010000001.1, read on the forward strand.
AACCAACGCCGCACCGTCGAGACCGGCGGAAAACACGGCGGAAGCATCCGCCACGGGAGGCCGCCACGCAACAGATACAGGATCGCCTCGACAATCCGCCTGAGCGGCCACTTGCGCGGACGCCCTACATGCGAGGGCGGCGGAAAGAACGGCTCGAGCAGCGCCCATTCGGCATCGGTCAAATCGCTTGGCAAAGCCAAGTCCGCACGGGCATACTGCGCCCGAGTGGTGTCGGTCCACATCGTTGATTTCCTTTGGTTTGTCGCAAAACCGCTGAATCAACGACAGGGCACGCCGTCAAGCTAACCCGCTGATACCACTCAACTTAATTTCGGATCAGGCTCTTAGATAATTCAGCAACTCGCTGGCCCGCGCGTTCACTGGGTCTATCGACACGGCTGAGAATGTCTTTTGCAGCTTGAGCACGCCAAGCGCCTCGCACTTTCCAGCCATGTCAATCGAAAGACCGCCGTTCGGTTTGCGCGTAAGTGTCACTTGAACCGGCTGGCGCTGCTTGCGCTGGGCGACGGCAATTTCCGCCAGTTCCGTTTGTTGTTCCTTGCTCAGTTCGTCCCAGCCCGGAATGCCCTTTGCCAGAGTCGCCTTGGCTTCCTCTGGCGTGCCAGCTTCCGGGACAGCGACAGTTATGACCTGTTCCTTCGCCTTGGCCTTTTGCTTTGTCATGGATCACCTCATTTCGTGGAAATGCGCTTGGGGGTCACTGACAAAACCGACGAAACCCCCTTCTGTCAGTTTTGTCAGTTCCAGCCGGGGGCATTCAGCCCTTCATGGCCTTGGGATTTGCAAGATAGATGGTCGACGGTCGCCCGCCTCGCTCGCCTGCATTGGCGTCCCGTGCGCCGATCCAGTCCGCATCAAGCAATGCCTCCAGCCCGGCTGCTATCCTTTGCTTGTCATTGAGGCCGGACCAGCCCTTGCGCTGAATATCCCGCGCCGTGAACGGGCCTGTCAGATCGTCCCTTTTCACCCGCCGCCAGATCGAGCGCGCTGCCTCGGCATTGTCGACCGACAGGGACGCATAGGCACGCCGCGCATGGGATTCGAGATATTCCGCCCAACCGATAGCCTGCCGGGTGGCCGCCGCCGACACGGGGCCAAAGCCATTGTTAGCGAGATGGCAGACCAGCGCCAGCCGTGGGACAAGCCCGCGATATTTCGACAGATGCGCCACCATCGCCGGGGCCATGTCATCACCACGCAAGCCGCGCTCCAGCCCTTCCCGCCATCCGCTGAATATCTCTTGGGCGTCATCCGCAAAGCGAAGGTAGGGAACGCCGTGGGGGCCGTCGAACTCATCCCATTGCGCGCCAAGCTCGCGCACATCGAGACTGGCAAGATCGCCATAGCATTCATGCGCCAGCCGCCGCGCCTCACTGTCGGGGAAGCGATCAGCTTCGCGGAAGTCGCCTGAAAAGTCCGGCCATGCGAGCAATTGCAGGCGCTGCACCATGCCATCGTCAAAGCGGTTGAGGCTATCACGCACATATACGGCAATCCGGCTGGGCTGCGTCGTTCCGAATACCGACAGATTGACCGCTGGAATGCGGACGGTTCCCCGCATGATCCGGTCGAAGGTATAGCCCTCCAGCCCGCCCCATCCCGTCAGGAAGAAGCCGCGCGCCGATGTTTTCTCTGGATTGTCCAGATCGGCAAATAGGGACAGCAGTTCGTCACGATGAACCATGATCCCGTTGGGATTGGCTGCGCAAATCTCGCCCAGCTTCTCCGCAGTTGCGTCACTGGTGAGATGCCGCCGCATCGGTGGCGATTGCGGCTCCGCTACCGCTTGCAGCACCGCCATGGCCGCGCACTCTTTTCCGCGCCCTCGCGCTCCAGCTTGTAGAGCGATTCGGAGGCGTTGAACTCAGCCAACGCCGCCTCATTGTCCGCCGCAGCCTTAACCTCCAGCCGCCTGATCCGGGATAGGGCCTCGCTTGCGGCTGGGCTTTTCATGCTGCCGGGACGTGCGACGACGCAGCCCCATAGATTGCCCACTTCCAGCCAATCAGTGCGCCTTTGCGGGCGAATGCCGATTCGCCTGCCGATCAGCGCGCCAGCCGAAACCATGGCGGGGATCGCCACAAGATCGGGCGGGCAGTTCATCCGCTCAGCTATGTCCTGCACCCATCCCCGTAATTGGCTGGGCAACAGGGCTGGGTTCATGGGCAGGACGGACGGCAGTTCATCACGAAGCGGGATCGGGTCCGGCCAAATGTCCAGCGGCTCCGCTTGCGCCAGCCGATCTTGCAGTGTCGGGTTGGTCGCCATTACCGCTCCCCCCTCAGTTCATCGTTGAAGTCTTTGAAGCCCGCCGCCGGATAGATGATGCGGACGGAAAGCCCGCGCATGACGAAGGCTTGGGCGGCCTTGTGCACGGCCTGTTCCCCGGCAGCGTCGTTATCCGCGCCGATGACAACGGATCGGACGCAGGGCGGGAAGCGCATGGCCGGTAACATGCTTGCGCCAGCCGCCACCCATACGGGACCGTCGATCATGGAAAGCAGCGAAAGGCCGTCCTCTGGGCCTTCGCAGACAGTCACCATGCCGGAAGGGTCCAACTCGCCCAAGCGGATAGCGCCACCCGCCACCGTGCCCAGCGACAGCTTCGCCTTGGGCAGATCGGCCTTCCCCTTGCCATCCCCGCGCAAATATATGCGCTGAATGCCGATCACTTCGCCTGCAACATGGCGCACCGCTGCAATCAGGCAGGGCAAAGGATTAGATTTGCCATAGGGAAGCCGTGAGAAACGAATATCGGGCGGAAACGGAGGAAGGATGCCCCGGCAATCCAGATAGGACTCAGCGAGCGTCCCAAGGGCAGGAATAGCCCTTTCCCATATCGCCACCGCCTCCCCATTCCGGTTCGCCCTATCGGCTGGCGGCAGCTTAGGAAGGTCCGCCTTGGGCAGATCGCCAGCGCCAAGGCGGTGAGCGGCTTCGACCATGTCCAGCCCATAAAGCTGCATCACATAGTCCAGCACGTCGCCCGACTGTCCGCAGCCAAAGCAATGGAACCGCTCGCCATCGGCAAAGATGGTGAAGCTGGGCGAGCGGTCGGCATGGAAGGGGCAACACCCCTTCCACTCATTTCCGCTCCGGTGAAGGCGAACTTGTGCGCCCGCGATGGCCTGCAGGGGGTTGTCTCGGCGGATTGCGTCAATGTCGATCATAGCGCCGCCCTTCCCTTTTCGGTCATGGCTTAGACCTCCCCCGCGATTAGCGCATGCAGCGCCTCGGCTGGAATGATCGTTCTGCCACCAACGCGAACAGCGCGAAGGCGACCAGCCGAAATGTGATTGTAGAGCGTGGTCCTGCCTAGGCTGGACGCCTGACAAGCTTCCCGAATGCTATAACCGATCTTCGGGGGATCGTGCTTGACGGATTGCATTGGATTACCTCGGTTTGGTTTGAACCGAGGCAATCAAGCGACACTGAAAAATCCGCAGCAAATTGCCCATGTGCGGAGGGGTATGCGGGTTTTCATGCGGCCTTTTTGGGCCTCCCTGCAGGCTTCCACCGTCCCTTTATTAATTCCCTCACTGCCGTAGTCGCTACGTTCTCAAAGCCCGGCTCAAGCCGCATCTGTTTGGCAATTGTCCGTCCATCTAAACCGCGAGCTTTCATTTCATCGGCCTTGGCCAGAATCTCGTCATCGCTCGGTGGACGGCCCGCCTTCACAGATGGCGCACGATCAACAACTGCACTTGGGGAAGCTGCCATTGCGGCTCGCCAGTCACCGAATGCCAGTCGCGACAGTAGAATGGGGCATCCCGCGCCATGATCCGCAGGTGCCATGCCGCGATAGACGTGGTGCAGGCTTTCCGGGTTTCCGCCATTCCAATAGAACCGAGGCACAAGCAGCGGACCGCCATTCGTCGGCGCGACATAGGCTGGCAAACTGCCCTCCCGTAGCGCGCCGTGGAGGGTGCGGCTGGCTTGGCGATACGTCTCCATGAACGGCGTGGGAGAGCCATCCGCGCGCGGCTCGATTACTGCGCCACTTGGATCGCGAAAAATCAAATCGCCAGCAGCATTCTGCCAAATCTCAATGTCGTGTGACGGCTTGCCATCCGCCAGCCATGACAACGCTTCGTCCAGCGGCATGATGGTGCCAATCTCAGGCAATGCCGCTGGTAACGGGACACAGAACGCCCGCGCCGTATCTTCATGATCGGGAAACAGCTTCAATAGGTCGGCGCGGCTAACCTTGACCGAGCGGAACGCGTCCGTGCGATCCTGCAACACTCGTTCAAGGGCGCTACCTTCCTTGTTCGAAGTCAGGCCCGTACCGTATCGCAAGCCGTCATAGAGAATGTCGAATTGAGCAAAATCCTCAAATCGCACCGGGTCAATCGGAGCAGTGAGCACCTTGCTTTCGTCAGTCGAATGGCTTTCCACACACTTGCCGCGCGCCGCGATTTGGCCACCGCTTGCCCGGATTGCCAGCCTAGCAATGGCATCGGAAAGCGCCGCTTGAGGATCGGTTGCATCGAAGGCGTTTCCGGAAATTGCGCGGTCGAGGCTGACACGGTCCAGCGCAAAGCCGAATGCGATCCACGTCAATGCCTCGGACAGCGTGACAAACGGCGCATCCGAGGGAAGCCGTTTCTTGACCGGCTCCGGCTTCGATTGGGCATCATACGGGAGCGGGAGTGCGGGCAAGTCGGCGGGATCATACAGGGTTTGGCTATCCATCCACTTCGTGAAAGTGTCGCGGTCCAGATATATCGAGTGACATGACCAGCGCTGCCATTCGTCCGGCAGGAACACGTCCAAGGGCAAACGCCCTTCTAACCAGACATGCTCATTCCGCTCTGCCCCTACCCATGCCCAGCCCGGAACATCGCGGGATTCCAATCCGTCGCTGAAATGCGCCTGCACCGCGCCCGACAGCAAACCTCGCTGCAAGACAAGCATGGAACGTTCTTCCATCTTCTTGCGGCGGACGAATGCAACATCATCGCCTTCGGAAAACATCTCGATAAGGACGGGCGAAACATCGAGCCATGGAGCGGGATCGGCATCAGGCACCGCAGCTTTGAGGCGCTGGTGCAATTCCCGGATTGCATCCCGGCAGGAAATTGAATTGGGGCGGACGCTGCCCCCATGCGTAACCATATATCCGCCTCCCGAGCGGCTCCCAAAGGTATAGCGGGGAAGCACGTGGGAAGTGCGCTTGTCGGATGGCCGTCCTATCCCCCAGCAGGCTATGCCGGTTTTGTAAGTAAGTCACACGCGCAAAATCCGCCTTCTAAAAGCGACCAAGGTGTTCGTTGGCGAGGTTTGCGAACGGCCCCTGAGCTAGAATCCGCAATCGGTCGATTATCGACTTACGTTCTTCTTCTGTCATACCTGCAATTTTTGCGGCGGCAGTGTCGAATAACGTGGCCCGCCGTTCTGGCACTCCGTGCAGAAACCGCTGTGTCAACTGTAGGATTACATAATCAGGCAGCAGCAGGCTCACTAAGGCGGGGTCAAACCCTGCTGGCCGATACGCATAAGCAACTTTCCGAAACACACTTGTCAGGCTTTGCGCCAAGTTAGTGCCGAAGCTGTCGCCAAGGATTAAGCAACTACCCTTTACTGGAGCATCCTTGTTTTGCCAGAGCCGCAAGCACCCTTGGTTAAGAACGCCGTTGTCAAAGACTAAAAAGCCATCGAATTTACGGGAAAAAACTAACTCATAACTGGCCTTTGGTGGATCTAGTTTGATACCCAAGTCACCATGCCGTTGATGCACCATAAACTCTTGCGGTAGCGCAGCCAACGCTTCCTCGTCCATCTTCCAATGTCTAAGGACAGCCCGGGCAGCAATGGTTGCTCCATAATCAGTCCAGTGGGTATCAGTTTCGCAATAACTAAATTGTTTCTGGGCTCGCAACTCGTGGATCGGAACAATCGCTTTCGCTCCGAAGCGAAAGCGAAAATCGTCTATAATGGTGCGCCTTGCACGCGGCATTGGAAATGCTTCCGGTAGAATCTCTTCCTTTGCAGGAGCGACGAGGAAGGCCATGCGCAGCGATAGCTCAGTTTCCCATCCGGTCATCGCGTCGAAAGTCGCGGTCCACGCTTTTAACGAGTGCTCTGGCAGTTCACGGCTTTCAGTGAATTGTCCGATGCTGTCATTGCTGTCCCCACCAAGAAACAACTGGCCGGCTTTACCCACAATCGCATATGGACCACCTTGCTCGTCAACAATGTCGAATGTCATTACGCCCGGTTCCGCCCCTGAATCTGGCGAGCTTTGCACCTCGAGTCGGTAAGGTCCAAGACGGCGGGGAACGCTTATATCAAAACCGCAGCGCTCCATACTTGGGCGTGCAGCAGGGTCTGCAATGCGGGCTCGAGCGACATCAGGGCGCAGAAGGTCCGCGACCTTCTCAATCAACAAGGTGCCACTGTGAGAGATACCAACTCGCCCCGGTCCTCCTTGGGCCAGAAGCCAACCACGAAACCGAACATCTTGCGAAGGATTATTCTCATCTTCAAGCCCCTCAACCGGACTCTCCAGATTCCAACCTAGAAATTCACCGCCATTTTGAGAATTGACGAGCTTTACAGACCATTCAGCCGACATCGTTTGACCTTCGAATATAATACATGCGCATGATCGAATAACAGCAGATCCAAAACAACGAAGGATCAATGGCTGATCAAATAGGATCAGCCCCGCACCGGAGCGCTAAGTCAAGCGGGGTCGTACGGCAATTTGCTTGAACTCGTCGCCGCCAGACTCCGCTAAATTAACTGCTAGCCCATCTTGGAGCGGGTCGCGCGCCAATCGTACCGATCCATCATTTTCCTGATTGAATGATCCAAAGCTGTTTCGTCAACCATATGAGGGCAGGGCAAGATGGAGAGTCAGATTTGCGCTTGTTAATCTGAAGGAAGCCCGGTGAAACTCTCTATCCGGCTTTAGCCTTGCCGATCGGTACAACATTCTCGCCTGCACCGGAAAGCGATGGTGCAACGTGCCTGCCCCATCCATTCATGAGCGCCCGGCGCATGTCGCGCAGATCGCTGCGAAGATAGGCTTGCTCGGTCGCAGTGCCGACACTATGCGCCAACGCCATTTCGGCCACCATAGCGGGAATTGTTGGCATCTGTTCCGCCGTCCAATCGCGGAAGCTGGAGCGGAAGCCGTGAACGGTCGCCTCCTGCCCTGCCAGCCGCATCATCCGGGACAGCGACATATCGGATAGCGGCTTGCCTTTAGCGCCGGGGAATATCAGCCCCTTGCGAAAAGCCGCTTCGGTGAACCGTTCCAGCAAGGCAATCGCCGCGTCATTCAGCGTGATTACGTGAGGCACCTTCATTTTCATTACGGCGGCGGGACGCGACCATATCCTCGCTTCAATGTCGATTTGATCCCATGTCGCATGACGCACTTCGCCCGAGCGCGCGCCTGTCAGGATGGAAAAGAGCATGGCGGCACGGCTGGCCACCAGTTCCTTGCCCAACTCGCTCGCCACGAAGGCAGGCACGTCCGCATAGGGCATGGCAGCAAGGTTTCCGCCCCGCTTCTGCCGGGCAAGCCCTGCGCGTAACTCCCGAACATCAGGAAGGGCGTCGGCTCGCCAGCCACGCGCCTTAGCGACGGCCAAAACCTGCATGATCCGGCCACGCACCTTGCGGGCCATATCGGGTTTTTCCGTCCAGATCGGCGAAAGCGCCGCGATCACTTCGGACGAGCCGATGGCGTCGACACGCAAGCCGCCGAGTTTCGGCGTGGCATGTTCCGCCAGTGACGCCTTGAATGCCTTGGCGGTCTTGTCGGACCAGCCATCGCCCTTGGACAATTCCTCGTGGGCTTCCTTGGCCGCTTCGGCGAAGGTTGGAATGCGCCGCTTGTCACGGTCGCGCTCGGCAATCGGGCTTAGTCCTCGCTTCGCGGCTTTCCGCAGCTTGGCAGCTTCCTCCCGCGCCTCAGCCAGCGACAGTTCGGCAATCGAGCCTAGCCCAATGTCCTGCCGCCGCCCCTGCACTTGCACCCTGAGAACCCAAGAGCGGGCACCGGACGGCTTCACGCGAAGGTAAAGGCCCGCGCCATCGCCATGCACCCCCGGCTTGGCCTTTTCGACTTTCAGAGCGGTTAGCTTTCCCATCATTCCGTTCCCACATTCGATCCCACACTTTTAGCCGGTTTTAGTGGAACGTCAATGAACAGAATGGAACGTTCTGCCTCAGCCAGCCTTGGTATTACTTGGGTTTTTAGAACTACCGCGAACGCCGTTGGACGCAGATTATATTCCTACTCGGGGAGCCAGTTTTTCCTGCCAGCGCGGCGATACTGCCGCCCACGGTGCGGGCTCCAAACTATCCGATGATCACTGTCAGCCGCGCTCTTCCGGCGGGCTGAATACCGACCAGCCGGTACGGCGGGCGAGTTCTTCGAGCGCCAGCGTGCCAAGGCAGCTATTGCCGCTGGCATTGAGGCCCGGTGACCAGACCGCAATCGCGGCACGGCCCGGTACGATCGCCAATATACCGCCGCCAACGCCCGACTTGCCAGGGATGCCGACACGAAAGGCGAAGTCACCCGATGCGTCATAATGGCCGCAGGTGAGCATCAGCGCGTTGATACGACGCGCGCGGCGCGGCGAGATGACCCGGCCACCGCCCGGATGCCGGCCATCCAGCATCAGATAGCGACCGGCGAGCGCCAATTGTCGGCAGCTCATTTCAATCGCGCATTGATGGATATAGCTTCCCAGCACCAGTTCGGCAGGATGACGCACATTGTCGAAGGCGCGCATATAGTTGGCGAGCGCCATGTTGCGAAATCCGGTGGCGGTTTCGGACGCGGCAACGGCCTCGTTAATGGCAATGCTGTCATCGCCGGCCAGATAGCGTACGAAGCGAAGCATCTCGCCAATGGCGACACGCGGCTCGTGACCGCCCAGATTGACGTCGGCGACGACGATCGCACCAGCATTGATGAAAGGATTGCGCGGGATGCCCTGCTCATGTTCCAGCTGGGTAATCGAATTGAACGCATTGCCCGACGGTTCGCGCCCAACCCGGTCCCACAGCTGATCGCCGACCTTGCCGAGCGCCAGGGTAAGCGCAAACACTTTGGACACGGACTGGATCGAAAAGCCGGTGTCGGCGTCTCCGCCGGTCAGCATCCGGCCATCGGCGGTAGCGATGGCGATACCGAATTGCGCGGGGTCGATTGTCGCAAGTTCCGGGATATAGGTCGCAACCTGACCGCGATCCTCCATCGACGCCATGGTGGTCGTAATATCGGCAATGACGGCTGAAAGATCGAGGCTCATGCCCGCGCCGTGCCCCTGTTGTGCAAAGCCGAAAGGCCGTATCGAAGGATCATACACATCGCATGATGTCTCGATACGGCCTTTCCAGACGCTCTATAGAAGGGATGCGACCAAGCGCGCCGTGCAGGATCAGTCGTCCTGTTCGTTTTCGCCGGACAGGTCGAGCGAATGGAGCGGCTGGACCGTCGAAATGGCGTGCTTGTAGACAAGCTGAACCATCCCGTCGCGCTCCAGCAACATGCAGAACAGATCAAAGGCGGCGATTTCGCCCTGAAGCATTACGCCATTGACCAGGAACATGGTCACCGGGCTGCCGGACTTGCGCACCGCAGTCAGGAAGATTTCCTGCAACAGCTTGGCCTTGCCATTGCCATCGCTCGCCTTGCGCAGATCGGTCAGATCCATCGACTGGGCAGGCATCACGGTGGAGATCGCGTGCTTGTACACCAGTTGGGACTGGCCATCGCGGCGCAGCAGCACGGAAAAATTGTCGAACCAGGTGATGATGCCCTGCAACTTCACGCCCTTGACCAGAAACATGGTCACCGGGGTCTTGCTCTTGCGCAGGCTGTTCAGGAAAATATCCTGAAGATTGTTCACTTTATCGGCCATGGTCTCTGCCGGTCCTTTATTCTTGGCGGGACGTTACCCGCTCTTGCACCCCTGGGCAGGGTGTCTTGCCTGCCCCCGCTTGTCGGGGGTCAGGAGCAATCGTATCGCAATTGCGAAGGGGCGTCCATGGGGAATGGCACGCCCCTGATCGCTCTTGCTATTCCTTGCCGTCAGTGATGCCCAACAGCTTGAGTTTACGGTGCAATGCCGATCGCTCCATGCCGATGAAAGTCGCCGTGCGCGATATATTGCCGGAAAAACGGCGGATCTGGATACGCAGATATTCCCGCTCGAAACTTTCGCGCGCTTCCCGCAACGGCGCGCCCATGATGGCGGACTGCCCCATGCCTTCGCCGCCGCCACTGCTGGTCAGTTCAGCGGGCAGCATGTCCAGTTCGATCCGGCCAATCCGATCACCGGGCGCCAGAATCATCGTGCGTTCGATGACATTACGCAACTGGCGGACGTTACCGGGCCATTCATTGGCCTGCAGGGCCGCCATCGCGTCACTCGCCATATCTGGCGGCGGCACGCGCCGTTCCGCGGCGAAGCGGGCGAGATAATGTTCGACCAGCGGCGGAATATCATCGCGCCGTTCGGACAAGGGCGGAATGACCAGCGGCACGACGTTCAGCCGATAGAAAAGATCCTCCCGGAAGCGGCGCTCTTCAATCTCGGTCGACAGATCGCGCGCGGTCGAGGAAATGACCCGGACATCGACCTTGACCTGACGCTGGCCTCCCACACGGGTGAAGCTCTGGTCGGTCAGGACGCGCAATATCTTGCCCTGCGTCGTGATCGGCATGTCGGCAACTTCGTCGATATAGAGCGTGCCGCCATGCGCCTGTTCCAGATAGCCCGGACGGACCAGACCGCTCTGATCCTCCAGACCGAACAGTTCCTCCTCTACCCGGTCCGGGTCCATGCGGGCGGCGGCGACGATGATGAAAGGCGAATCAGCACGCCCGCTCCAGCTATGGAGCATCCGCGCGGCGACTTCCTTGCCGACGCCCGCCGGGCCGGAAATGAGGACGCGGCTGCCGGTTCCCGCGACCTTCTTGATCGTGGCGCGCACGCCGTTGACCGCCGCCGATGTCCCGGTCAGTTCATCATCCTGCCCGAACCGCGCGCGCAACACCTGATTTTCGCGCCGCAACCGTTCCGTCTCGGTTGCTCGGCTGACCAGATGCAGCAGCCGGTCGGCCTCGAACGGCTTTTCGATGAAATCGGCGGCGCCCTTGCGGATCGCGGCGACGGCCGTGTCGATATTGCCATGGCCGGAAATCATCAGCACCGGAATCGTCGGATCGCGCCGCTTGATCTCGTCCAGCAGCTCCAGGCCATCCATGCGCGATCCCTGCAACCACACGTCCAGCAGGACCAGCGATGGACGGCGCGAATCCAGCGCCTCGATCGCGCTGTCGCTGTTGGCAGCGGTGCGGGTGGTAAAGCCCTCATCCTCCAGCACACCCGCGACCAGATCGCGAATATCCTCTTCATCATCGACTATCAGAATATCAAGCGCCATTGGCCGTCACTTTTCCTTTGGGCATGGCGATAGCCTGCCCTTCTTCCAATTTTTCCAGCGCCGCCGCAGCAAAGCGCAATGTTACCGATGCGCCGCCCCCCTGCGTGTCGTCGAAACGAATTTCCCCCAGATGCTCCTCGACAATCTTCTTGACGATGGCGAGGCCCAGACCCGTCCCCTTGGTCCGCGTGGTCATATAGGGTTCCAATATGCGCTCCCGTTCGGGGGGCAGGCCGATACCGTCATCGCGCACGGTGATGACCAGATCCTCGTCCACCTGCGCGACCTGCATCGATATATGCCCGCGCGGCTGACCGTCTGCCGGTTCGGGCTTGGGCTCGATGGCTTCCACCGCATTCTTGACGATGTTCGTCAGCGCCTGTCCCAACTGGCGCCGGTCGCATACCAGTTCCAGATCAGGCGCGTCGGCATGATAATCAAAGCGAATGTCGGGATGCGCCACTTCGTGCAGGAACAGCGCGTGGCGGGCAATATCGCCCACCGTCTCGCGCCGGAACACGGGTTTGGGCATCCGCGCGAAGGAGGAGAATTCATCGACGATACGGCGCAGGTCGCCTACCTGCCGCACGATCGTGCCCGTCAACCGGGTGAAGGTCGACCGGTCGCTGCTGATTTCGTCGGCATAGCGACGCTGGAGCCGTTCTGCGGCCAGCTGGATAGGCGTCAGCGGATTCTTGATCTCATGCGCAATGCGGCGGGCCACGTCGGACCATGCGGCTCGGCGCTGGTCAGACAATTGCTGCGTAATGTCGTCGAAGGTCAGGATATGGCCGGACGCATCGTCCGATACCTTGACCGCCAGCGTCCGCAAATCGCCATGGGCGCGGACCTGCACGATCCCCGCGCTTTCGTCCGAGGCAATCAGGTCTGCCAGATCGACCGACACGTCGCTGAGCAGGCGGCCGACCGGGTCGTCGCCTTCCTCCACCAATATCGCCGCAGCCGATCGGTTGAGCAACTGGATCACGCCCTTGCGATCGACCGACAGCACGCCGGCAGTCACACCCGACAGGATCGCCTCGATAAAGGCGCGGCGTTCGTCCAACTGGCTGTTGGCGGCGACCAGCGCCCCGGTCTGCGCTTCCAGCCGCTGGGTCATGCGATTGAAGGCGGATGCCAGCGTGCCGATTTCGTCGCGGGCAAGCGGGCTGGTGACACGCGCAGACAGATCGCCCGCCGTGATCCGGCGGGCCGCCGTCACCAGTTCATTGACAGGCCGGACCATCCAGTCGGCAACGGCCAGCGCGATATATACCGCAATGCCCACCAGCAGCAGCGATCCCACGAACAGGGCAATGTTGAAGCGGAGCTGCAACGCGCGCGATTGCGCCGAAAACATGTCATAATCGGCAATCACCTTTTGCGCGCGCTCGACATTGCTGAACGCCCAGGACCCGGAATCGCGGGTGGCATAAAGATAGATTTTCGAATTCGGATAAAGCAGCGTCACAGCCTCGATCTGCTGCGGCTTGGCCTGAACGACCACATTTTCGCCTGCGTTCAGCCGCTTGATTACGGCATCCGTCAACATCTGCGCGGCGGGGCGGTTTTCCGGGTCGACCGTGGCGGCGGTGCGGGCGACGCCATCCTTGCCAACCTCAATGATGGCCGAACGATTGAGTTTGCGGGTTACGACCTGATAGATGAAGCCCTCGGCAAAGCGCGGGCTGCTGACCTTCGACTGGGCCAGATAGTCGCGCAGATCGCTGGCCATGGTGACCGTTTCATCGCCGACTTCGCGCAGATTTTGCTCATAATAGCCGCGCGCCAGATCGCTGGCATTTTGCAACATTCCGCGCGCGCTGTCGGAAAACCAGAATTGCACGCCATATTGAAACAGGAGCGAGGCGAAGATCACGACCAGCAGCATGGGAACGCTGGCAACGATCGAGAAGATGGCGACCAGCCGAACGTGCAACTGGCCATCGCTGCCAATGGCCGAAGCCGCCGCGCGCCGCTTGGCGACACGCCGCCCCAGCAGCACCAGCAGGGCGATGGCAGGCACCAGATTGGCGACCAGCAACAGCGCCACGATCGGCGGGGTCAGCAGCGCATAGGATTGGCCGCTACTCGACACGAGCCGGTAGGTCAGCACCGCCATGCCCACGAACAGCGCCAGGGTCACCGCTTCGACCAGCGCCGCCAGACGCCGTCGGCGCAGGAAAGGCGGCAAATGCCTCCGCCATCCAGGCACCCGCCGTGAAACTGTAGTCGCGCCGCTCATAGTGGCTTTGTTACAACAACCCCGTGCCCGATCAAACACAGTAATTGTCGCTTCTGCTGTTACTGGTCGATCCAGGCCATCCGTTCGTCTCGCACGATGATGATCTGGATCAATCAATCAGGCGCAGTTGCAGCGGGTCCAGCCCATAATCGGTCAGCTTCTTGCGCAGCGTATTGCGGTTGATGCCCAGCAAGCCGGCGGCGCGGATCTGGTTGCCATCGACCGTCGCCAGCACTTCCTGCAACAGGATCGGCTCGATGACAGCCAGCAGGTCATCATGCAGGTTGCGGTTGGGCTGGCCGATGCCGACCCCCAATTGCCGCCGCGCCCAGTCGCGCACCGCATGGGCCAGATGATCGGCAGGGGCAGCATAGTCGGCCGGAACCGCCTCCAACGGCAACATGTTGCGCAATATCTCGCCAGTGATGACATTTTCGCGGCTCAGCACCGCCAGACGCTGCATCATATTCTGCAATTCGCGAACATTGCCCGGCCAGTGATAGACCATCAGCAATTGGGTTGCATCGTCCGCCAGCGTCTTGCGCGGCAAGCCTTCCTGCGCGGCGCGCTCCAGAAAATGACGGGCGAGCAGGATCACATCCTCGCGCCGTTCACGCAGCGCGGGCAGGGAAATCGGCACGACATTCAGACGATAATAGAGGTCCTGCCGGAACCGGTTTTCCTCGATCAGTTGCGGCAGATGCTTGTTGGTCGCCGCGATAATGCGGACATTGACCCGAACAGGTTTGGAGCCGCCCACCGTCGTCACTTCGCCCGATTGCAGCACGCGCAGCAGCCGGGTCTGCGCCTCCATCGGCATGTCGCCGATTTCGTCGAGGAACAGCGTGCCACCCTGCGCCTGCTCAAATTTCCCGGCGGTACGGGCGTGGGCGCCAGTGAAAGCGCCTTTTTCATAACCAAATAGTTCTGCTTCGATCAATTCGCGCGGGATGGCGGCCATGTTGATCGCGACGAAAGGCTTGGTCCGGCGCTGACCCAGACTGTGGATGGCTTCGGCCACCAGTTCCTTGCCGGTGCCCGATTCGCCCAGGACCAGGATCGACAGGTCGTTGGACAGCACGCGCGCAATGGTCCGATAGACTTCCTGCATGGCAGGCGATCGCCCGACGAGCGGTAGCCCGTCATGGGGCAGAGCCCCCTCTCCCTCCTCCGCCTCTCCATTTTCAGCCTGCCGGGTGCCCAGCGCATCGGACACGGCGCGAGTCAGTTCGTTCAGATCGAACGGCTTGGGCAGATATTCAAACGCGCCCTTTTCGGTCGCACGAATCGCCGTGTTGAGCGTGTTCTGCGCAGACAGGATGATGACGCTGAGCGCCGGGCGGTCGGCGATGATGTCCGCCACCCCTTCCAACCCGTCGCCATCGGGCAGCATGACGTCCGTGATCAGCACATCGGGCGTGAAACTGTCCATCAGCGCGGCGCGCTCGCGGATCGACCCGGCGGTCTTAACCTTGTGCCCCTGCCGCCGCAGCGCTTCGCCGACCACCACGCAGATAGCCGGATCATCATCGACCACCAGCACCGTTCCTGTTGCGGCCATCAGCCCATCCCCATCGGCAACAGGATGCGGAAGGTGGATTCACCCGCCTCCGCATCGCGCGCATATTGCACAAATCCGTTCATGTCCCGCACCAACTTGTCCACCAGCGCCAGGCCCAACCCCTGCCCATCGCGCTTGCCGGTGATGAAGGGGTTGAAGAGATGGTCCAGAATATGTTCCGGCACCCCCGGTCCATTGTCGACCACCACGATCTCGATGGGCAGCACCGCACTGCCCTTGCCTCCGCCAACCATCACCGACACACCGTGCCGGAACGCCGTTTCGACCCGAATGCGGGGCTTGGCGACATGCTCCAATGCCTCCGCAGCATTTTTGAGCAGGTTGATCATGACCTGTACCAGCGCATCGTCATTAATATTGGCGAATGGCAGGGATGGGTCATAACGCTTTATAATACGGATATTTCTTGCAAATCCTGCTGCGGCGATGTCTGCTGCCCGATCGATCAGGGGATAGATGTTCCCCGGACGACATTCCAGCGTGCGATCGGTGGTAAAATCCTGCATCCGGTCGATCAGCGCCGCGATCCGATCAACCTCATTGCAGATCAATTGGGTCAGCGCCGCATCGCGTCCGCCCTGCCCGCCTTCCAGCAATTGTGCCGCGCCACGTATGCCCGACAGCGGGTTCTTGATCTCATGCGCCAGAATGGCCGCCGCGCCCATGGCGGATCGCGCACCGCCCGACGTGCCGCGATGGCCGATCTTGCGTGCCTGGCTTTGCGCATGGAGCGACACGACACGCCAGCCGTCATGATCGACGATCGGCGCGATCATCAGGTCGACCTCCATTTCAGCGGTGCGCCCGGCATGGACCTTTATATCATAGGCAGCGATCGGCTTCTGACTGTGCCAGATGTCGAAGCGCGCGCCCGCCTCCGCGATACGAATGGTGCGTGCGACATCGCTGCCGACGATGGCGGAACGGGCCATGTTGAGCAGGGTTTCGGCCCGCACATTGGCTTCGGCAATGCTGTTGTCGGGCCGGACCAACAAAGTCGCCACCGGCAGCGCCGTCATCTGTTCGGCCAGCGATGGCCCGTCCTGCTGCATCCGTAACGGCGGCACCAGCGGCTGCGCGCCGGTCATGCCGCCTGACGCGCGTCCACCGCCTCTGCACCGCCGGCGATCAGCGGTTCGTAGAAGCGGGCGAGCATGTCCAGCACCTTGTCCGCGTTCGGCTCCTGATTGACCGCATGGCGGAACTCGGCCGATCCGGTCAGTCCCTTGGTGTACCAGCCGATATGCTTACGTGCCATATTGACGCCGGTATAATTATCATAATGTTCGAGCATTGCCTTATAATGCCCTATGATAACGTGATATTGTTCTTCCAGCGTCGGGTCGGGAACGCGCTCGCCCCGGTCGAGCCAAGCCATAACCTGACTGATGAGCCAGGGTCGCCCATAGGCACCCCGCCCGATCATCACCCCGTCCGCGCCGCTCTGTTCCAGCGCCATATCGGCGTCCTCGATCGAACAGATGTCGCCATTGGCGATGACCGGCAGCTTGACGGCGTCCTTGACGGAACGGATGAAGCCCCAGTCCGCCGACCCCTTGTACATCTGGCAGCGGGTCCGACCGTGAACGGTAATCAGCTTCGCGCCCAGATCCTCGGCAATATGCGCCAGTTCAGGCGCGTTGAGGCTGCTATGGTCCCAGCCCATCCGCATCTTGACCGTCACGGGCACGTCCACCGCCTCGACCGTCGCCTTGATCAGCGCAGCGGCCAGCCGCAGGTCGCGCATCAGTGCGCTGCCGGCGTCACCATTGACCACCTTCTTGACCGGGCAGCCCATATTGATGTCGATGATCGCCGCTCCCCGATCCGCGTTGAGCTTCGCGGCATCGGCCATTTCGGCGGGAGAACAGCCAGCCAATTGCATCGACACCGGTTCTTCCAGCGGATGCCAGGCGGCCTTTTGCAAAGACTGGCGGGTTTCCCGGATCATCGCCGCAGTCGCGATCATCTCCGTCACGTTGAGGCCGCAGCCATAGCGGCGCACCAATGTGCGGAACGGCATGTCGGTTACGCCAGTCATCGGCGCCAGCACGACGGGCATGTCGATCGTCAGCGGACCGATGGATATGGGGGAAAGCCTGCGCATGATACTCAAAGGATAGTGCCTAAAAAACAGGCAGCCCATAGCGGTTATTGATCGATGGAGCAAGCGAAGGGGTCTGGCGGGGGTGCGTGCAAGCGTCTATGCCCCGCGCCATGACTGACAACAGGCACAGGACCGTTGCCCTGCTGGTAGCTGCTGGCACCGGCAGTCGCGTGGGCGGCGACATTCCCAAGCAATTCCGAACCATCGGTGGCAAGGCTGTTATCCTCCATGCCGTCGACGCCATGATGGCGCATGGAGGGATCGATGCGATCCACCTGGTTATCGGCGCCGGACAGGAAGCGCAGGTGCGCGCGCTGCTGGCGGATCGCGCCATTGCTGGCTTGACCGAAGGCGCCGACAGTCGGCGCGGGTCGGTGCGCGCGGGGCTGGAAGCGATTGCGGCAGCGGGTGGCGCCGATCGGGTGCTGATCCACGACGCCGCGCGGCCTTTCCTGCCTACTGCCGTGATAGACCGGCTGCTCGGCGCGCTCGACGATGCGCAAGGGGTGATCCCGGTGCTGCCGGTCGCCGATACGCTGGTGCGGGGTGCGGATGGCGCGATGGGCGATGGCGTCGTGCGCGATAGCCTGTTTCGGGTCCAGACGCCCCAAGCCTTCATGTTCGACACGATATTGGCCGCGCACCGCTGCTGGGACGAAAGCCGCGAAGCCACGGACGACGCGCAGATTTTGAAAGAGCAGGGTCATGACGTCATATTGGTCGCTGGCGATGAAGGGCTGGAAAAATTGACCTATCCACAGGATTTCGCCCGCGCAGAGGCCCGGCTGGCAAGCGCCCGCACGGTGCGCGTGGGCATGGGCTATGACGTCCATCGCCTCGCCGCGGATGAAGAATTATGGCTGGGCGGCATTCGCGTACCGCATGATCGCGGGCTGGCCGGGCATAGCGACGCCGACGTGGCGCTGCACGCAATCGTCGATGCGCTGCTGGGCGCATTGGCGGAGGGCGACATTGGCAGCCACTTTCCACCATCCGACCCGCAATGGCGCGGGGCGTCGTCCGACCGCTTCCTCGCTTATGCGGGCAACCGGGTCACGGCGCGCGGCGGGACGATCGATCATGTCGACCTGACCATCATCTGCGAAGCGCCCAAGATCGGCCCTCATCGCGACGCCATGCGGGCGCGGATCGGCGAGATACTGGGCCTGCCGGTAGACCGGATCAGCGTGAAGGCGACCACGACCGAACGGCTGGGTTTTACAGGGCGGCGCGAAGGTATTGCGGCGCAAGCGGTTGCCACCCTCTCCCTTCCCGCGCTATCCTGATCCCATGCCAGACAGCATTCTTCCCCCCATCCTGGTCGAACTTGCCGACCGGGTCATCATCGCCAACCGTCGTGCCGGGCGGACCATCGCCGTCGCTGAAAGCTGCACCGGGGGACTGGTGTCCGCCGCGCTCACGGAAATCGCAGGCTCGTCCGACGTGTTCGAGGCAGGATTCGTCACTTATTCCAATGATATGAAGGCGGAACTTCTGAAGGTTTCGCATGATGTGCTGGAAACATTTGGCGCGGTGTCCATCGCTACGGCCTGGGCCATGGCGCAGGGCGCCTTGCTCAACAGCCACGCCCATGTCGCCGTTGCGATCACCGGGATCGCCGGGCCGGGCGGGGGAACGGAGCAAAAGCCGGTTGGCACCGTGGTATTTGCCCGCGCCGAACGCGGGGCAAGTCCCGACAAGATCGTCGCGGACATGCGGCATTTTGATAATGATGGCCGCGGTGGCGTGCGGCTTCAAGCCGCGCTGTGCGCGCTCGAACTGCTGCTGCCCGATTCGTCCGGCGCGTAAAGCTGCGCGGCGCGAGTCTCGAACGCGCCGATCATCTTGCGCAGCGCCTTGTCGAACATCTGCCCCGCCAGCATTTCGAACAGCCGGTTCTTGAAGGCGAACTCGACCTCGAAATCGACCAGGACTCCGCCCCGTCCGTCGTCGCGAAAAGCCCATTCATTGTGCAGATGCTTCAAGGGGCCGTCGAGATAATCGACCCGGACATGGTCGGGCCGATGCTTGTGAACGCGCGAGGTGAAGCTTTCCTTGATGCCCTTGAACCCGACGATCATGTCGGCGACCATTTCCGTGTCGCTATCGGAGCGGACCCGGATCGCGCTGATCCAGGGCAGGAATTCGGGATAGCGCGCGACATCGGCGACCAGATCGAACATCTGGGTCGGGCTGTAGGGCAGGTGCCGGGTCTCATTATGCCGGTGCATGGGCTTACCGGGCAGCCTTTGCCAGCTTGGCTTCCCGCGCGGCGCGCATTTCGGCGAAGTCCGCGCCAGCATGATAGCTGGACCGGGTGAGCGGACTGGATGCGACTTGCAGGAAGCCCTTCGCCCGCGCGATTGCGGCATAGGCGTTGAAAGCAGCCGGGGTAACGAATTCGATCACCTTGGCATGCTTGGGCGTGGGCTGAAGATATTGTCCCATGGTCAGGAAATCGATGTCTGCGGAGCGCATGTCGTCCATCACCTGATGCACTTCCAGCCGCTCCTCGCCCAGGCCCAGCATGATGCCGGACTTGGTGAAGATGGAGGGATCAAGCCGCTTGACCGACTCCAGCAGCCGCAGCGAGGCATAGTAGCGCGCGCCAGGACGGATGGTCGGGTAAAGGCGCGGAACGGTCTCCAGATTATGATTATAGACGTCGGGCCGCGCCGCGACGATCATCTCGACCGCCCGCTCATGCTTGTTGCGGAAGTCCGGCGTCAGGATTTCGATCGTCGTGCCGGGCGTGGTGCGGCGCAGCGCCTCGATCACCTTCACGAATTGCGACGCGCCGCCATCGGGCAAATCGTCGCGGTCGACAGAGGTGATGACGATATGTTCCAACCCCATTTCGGCGGCGGCATCGGCCAGATTCTGGGGCTCGTTGACGTCAACCTTGCGCGGCATCCCGGTCTTGACGTTGCAAAAGGCGCAGGCCCGCGTGCATACATCGCCCAGGATCATCACCGTCGCATGCTTCTTGGTCCAGCATTCGCCGATGTTCGGGCAGGCCGCTTCCTCGCAAACCGTATTCAACCCCTTGGTCCGCATCAGCTTGCGGGTCTCATGATAGGCCGGACTGGTCGGCGCCTTCACGCGAATCCAGTCGGGCTTGCGCAGGCGCTCCGGCTTGGCAGGGTCACCGGGCATGGGGATAGGAGCGATATCGTTCATGCGCCCCAGATAGCGATCCATGGTCACACTTGCCAGCCCCGATATTGTGCGGCACAGACCTGCCCATGACTGATTTTTCAAACATGATCGAAGGCTATCGCCGGTTCCGCCAGACCGGATGGTCCCAGCAGCGCGAGCGGTGGGACGAACTGAACGAAGGGCAAAGCCCCAAGGTGATGATCATCGCCTGTTCCGACAGTCGCGTCGATCCCGCCCAGATTTTCGACACCAATCCAGGCGAGATTTTCGTCGTGCGCAATGTCGCCGCTCTGGTGCCGCCATTTGAAACGACGCCCGGTCGCCACGGCGTGTCGGCGGCGCTGGAATTTGCCGTGCAGGTGCTGGAAGTCGACGAAATCATTGTCATGGGTCATGGCAAATGCGGGGGTTGCAAGGCGGCGCTCAGTCAGGATCTGAAAGACGCCGAACCGGGTGACGGCGGCTTCATCCATAGCTGGATCGAACTGCTGGACCCGGCGCGGGCGAAAGTGATCGCCCAATATGGGGATGATCGCAGCCGGGACGTGGAACGGGCGATGGAGCAGGAAGGCGTCAAGGTGAGCCTTGCCAATCTGCGCACCTTCCCCTGCGTCCGGTCAAAGGAGCGCAAGGGCGAGTTGAAACTGATCGGCGCATTCTTTGCCATTTCCGACGGGCAGTTGCATGTCATGGATGAGCAGAGCGGCATCTTCGCGCCTGCCTGAAAGGACATGTCATGACATCACTGGACGGGCCGAGCGGTAATATCGCCCTGCTGATCGATGCCGATAATGCCTCGGCCGCCCATTTCGATCCGGTGATGACGGTGCTGGCGGAACTGGGCACGGTCAATATCCGCCGTGCCTATGGCAATTGGAGCAAGGCGACGCTGAAAAGCTGGGCGGCGCTGTCGATCGCGCAGGCCATCGAGCCGCAACAGCAGTTCGACCTCACCAAAGGCAAGAACGCGACCGACATGAAAATGACGATCGACGCGATGGACCTTATGGCAAGCGGCCGTGTGAGCGGCTTTGGCCTGATGTCGAGCGACAGCGATTTCACTCCTCTGGTCACCCGTATCCGGCAACAGGGCATTCCAGTCTATGGCTTTGGCCGGATAAGTTCGCCGGAGGGTTTCCGCCGCGCCTGCACCCGCTTCATCGACGTCATGGCGCTGGCGGAGGTCGATGCGGACGATCCGGTGGCAGAGAAGGCGACGCCCTCAGCGCGCGCGCGCAAGGCTGATGAAAAGAAAGCGCAGCCCGCAAAAGCCGCGCCACCAGCGCCCACGCCGGTCCCGGCGCAACCCTCCGCTCCCAGCATCAAGAAGGCTGTCGATGCGGAAGTCATCAAGTTGCTGATCGACGCCTATGATTCCGTCAAACGCGACGAGCGCGGTTTTGTAAGGCTGGGATCAGTGGGCCAGCTTGCGGGCAACCGTTCCAGCTTCGACGTGCGCAACTATGGCTACAAGCGCCTGTCCGACCTTGTGCAGGCGATACCCAACTTCATCACCGAATCACGCGAAGGCGGGCAGGTCTGGATCAAACGGGTGAATTGAATGTCCTCATGCGCCCAGGCCAGTGAAGGACCGCCCTGCCCCATCACCCAAGACCCAAGACCCATGTTGAAATAAAAAAGGGCCGCCCCTGTGAAGGAGCGGCCCTTGAGAGTTTAGGAGAGGATGCCTGGAAGGCCCGCTGCTTGTGCATTGATAGCGCTATCATTGCAATTGCAAAATGCGCAATTGACTCTGCGGGCAATGCAATCGCAATTGCGCTTATGGTTCGCCCCTGAGCGCCTCTACGGTGCGTACGACCAGATACAGCTTGACCCGCTGCCTGAAGAGTCCCGTTTGGTAATGGGGGAGTTGGGACGCAGCTTTACTGCGTCCCAACTCCCTATTCGCGCTTCAGCGGGTCAGCTTCTTGTAGGCCAACCGGGTCGGTCGATCGGCGGCATCGCCCAGGCGACGGCGCTTATCTTCCTCATATGCTTCGAAATTCCCTTCGAACCATTCGACATGGCTGTCGCCTTCAAAGGCAAGGATATGGGTGGCGAGACGGTCGAGGAAGAAACGGTCATGGCTGATGACCACGGCGCAGCCTGCGAAATTTTCTATCGCTTCTTCCAGCGCGCCCAGCGTTTCGACGTCCAGATCGTTGGTCGGTTCGTCAAGCAGCAGCACGTTGCCGCCCTTTTTCAGCATCTTGGCGATATGAACGCGGTTGCGTTCACCGCCTGACAGCTTGCCGACGTTCTTTTGCTGGTCCTGCCCCTTGAAGTTGAAGGCGCCGACATAGGCCCGCGTCGACATGTCATGGCCGTTGACCTTCACATAATCGAGGCCGTCGGACACTTCTTCCCAGACATTCTTGCTGTCGTCCAGATGATCGCGGCTCTGGTCGACAAAGCCAAGTCGTACGGTCGTACCGATGTCGATCTCACCCGAATCGGGCTGTTCCTGGCCAGTGATCAGCTTGAACAGGGTCGATTTACCCGCGCCGTTCGGCCCGATGACGCCAACGATGCCGCCCGGCGGCAACAGGAAGGACAGATCTTCGAACAACAGCTTGTCGCCGAATGACTTGGTGATGTTCTTGAATTCGATCACCTTGCCGCCCAGACGTTCGGGCACCTGGATGACGATCTGCGCCTTGCCCGGCGAGCGGTTGTTCTGCCCGGCGACCAGCTCTTCGAACTTCTTGATACGCGCCTTGGACTTGGTCTGGCGGCCCTTGGTACCGGCCCGGATCCATTCCAGTTCGTCGTTGATCGCCTTCTGGCGGCCGGAGGCTTCGCGATCCTCCTGCTCCAGACGCTTGGCCTTCTTCTCCAGATAGGTGGAGTAATTGCCTTCGTAGGGGAAATATTTTCCGCGATCGAGTTCGAGAATCCAGCCGACGACATTGTCGAGGAAGTAGCGGTCGTGGGTGATCATCAGGACCGACCCGGCATATTCCTTCAGATGATTTTCCAGCCAGGTGACGCTTTCCGCGTCAAGATGGTTGGTCGGTTCGTCGAGCAGCAGGATGTCGGGCTTCTGGATCAGCAGCCGGGTCAGCGCAATCCGGCGCTTTTCACCACCTGACAGATTTTCCACGGACCAGTCGGACGGCGGGCAACGCAGCGCCTCCATCGCGATTTCCAGCTGGTTGTCGAGCGTCCAGCCATCGACCGCGTCGATCTGCTCCTGCAACGTGCCCATTTCCTCCATCAGCGCGTCGAAATCGACGTCTTCCGGCGGATCGGCCATGATCATGCTGATCTCGTTGAAACGGTCCATCTTGTCCGCGGTCTCGCGTGCGCCGTCCTTCACATTTTCCAGCACGGTCTTGGTAGGGTCGAGCTGCGGCTCCTGCGGCAGATAACCGACGCTGATATTTTCGCCCGGCCAGGCTTCACCGGTGAAATCGGTGTCGATGCCGGCCATGATCTTGATCAGGGTCGATTTACCCGCGCCGTTCGGGCCGACGATGCCAATCTTGGACCCACGGTAAAATTGCAGGTTGATATTGCTCAGAACCGGCTTGGCCGCGCCGGGGAAGCTCTTGGTCATGTTCTTCATGACATAGGCATATTGCGAGGAGGCGGACATGTTTGGGCAGCTCCAACGGTAGGAAAAGAGGATTTGGCGCGGAGTTAGCGGAGGCGGGACGCATTGGCAAATGGGCGATGGCCCGCTACGCTCCCACCCATGCAGAAAATCCGATCGGGCACGCTTGCCGCCCTCCTCCTAGGCAGCCTTTTCACCCCCGTCCTGGCCCATGCCGCTCCGGCAGACAGCGCCGCGATTCGCGACGCCGCGCTCAAGGATGAGGTCGCATGGGATTTCACCGAAGGCCTGACCACCGAAGTCGGCCCGCGTCCGGCCGGCACGCCGCAGGAAGCGCGCGCGCGCGAGTGGGCGGTGGCGAAGCTCAAGGCGCTGGGGTTCAGCAATGTGCGCGCCGAACCCTATACGATGCCGGTATGGCTGCGCGGCCGGGACGAAGCGAAAATCCTCTCCCCCTTCCCGCAGAATCTGGTGCTGTCGGCGCTGGGCAATAGCGGTTCGACCCCGGACAAGGGGATAGAAGGCGAAGTCGTCTATTTCCCGACTCTCGCCGATCTGGAAGCCGCACCCGCCGCCAGCGTCAAAGGCAAGATCGCCTTTGTCAGCCATGACATGACGGCAACGCAGGACGGTTCCTCCTATGGCTATTTCGGCGCCGCCCGGCGGCAGGGGCCCAGCATCGCGTCCAGCAAAGGTGCGATCGCCATATTGATCCGGTCGATCGGGACGGACCATCATCGCCTGCCTCATACCGGTGTTCAGATGTGGGCCGATGGCGTGACGCCAATCCCCGCCGCCGCGCTTTCCGTGCCGGATGCCGAGCAACTGGCGCGCGTGATCGGGCGGGGACAGCCGGTCAAGCTCCACCTGACGCTGACATCGAAAATGCTCAAGGACCAGCCGTCGGGCAATGTCATCGCGGAAATTCCCGGCAGCGATCCGGCGGCCGGCGTGGTGGTCGCGGCCTGCCATCTCGACAGCTGGGATCAGGGCACGGGCGCGATCGACGATGCGACCGGCTGCGGCATCGCGGCGGCCGCGGCATTGCAGGTGGCGAAGGCTGGCCAGCCCCGCCGCACCATCCGCGTGCTGATGGCCGGGGCCGAGGAAGTTGGCGGCGACGGGGCGCGGGCCTATTTCAAGGCGCATGGCACGGAGAGACACGCGCTCGCGATTGAATCGGATTTTGGCGCCGATCGTGTGTGGCGCGTGGATTTCAAATTGCCGCAGGGGCATGATGCGCTCGCGACCAGAATCTCAGTGGCCCTCGCGCCGCTGGGCATCGGCGCCAGCAAGCAGGAAGCGGGCGGCGGCGCCGACATTGCGCCGCTGGTGAAGGCAGGCGTGCCGGTGATCGACCTGCAACAGGACGGCACCCGGTATTTTGAGCTGCATCACACGCCCGACGATACGCTGGACAAGGTGGACCTGGCGCAATTGCGGCAGAATGTCGCCGCCTGGGCCGTAACGTTAAACCTTGTTGCCAATGCGCAAGAATCCATGGGCATTAAGTGAACTTTTATAGTAGACAACGCCCCGTCGCGTGATTCCATCGTTTCACCGGCGCAGAAAAGCATTGATTTGTGCATCGCACACGTTAATGCGGGTCGCTCGCGTAGGGTCACATTGTAACGTGCCTGACGCGGCATAATGCTATGGGAGCCGTACACAATGAAGAAGATCGCTGCTGTTTTCGCTTCGGCCAGCCTGATGGCCCTCGCCGCTTGCGGTGAGAAGCCGGCCAACGAAACCGCGAACGCTTCGAACGCCGTCGTGGAAAACGTTGTCGACAACGCCATGAACGCTGCTGAAAATGCAACGAACGCTGCTGACAACGCTGCGAACGCTGCCAACAACGCTGCGAACGCGATGTAATCTTCGCCTTAGCGAGATTTCCGAAGGGCGGGCTGTCTCTACAGCCCGCCCTTTTTGTTTGTGCCAGAGACATTGCGCCCCTGCCCCCGGAACATCCGTCCCGCTCCATCAGTTGTTTCTGAATTGTTACAGGAGAGAATATCATGGGCAAGGGACTGTTATTATGGCTGATCGGAGTGCCGATCCCCATCATTCTGCTACTTTGGCTCTTCTTTCATTGATCGCCGATTGACGGGACGCGCGATAGACCGCTAAGGGCCGAGGCGTCGGGGAGTAGCGCAGTCTGGTAGCGCGCCTGCTTTGGGAGCAGGATGTCGCAGGTTCGAATCCTGTCTCCCCGACCAACTCGCAAAATCGCTAATGAAAATCGCGCGATCCCGGCAATATCCGCACGTTGCGCGGATGGCCGTGGTTGCGGATCCGCGACATCACCGGGTGGACAGCCTTGTCGCCCGGTCCCGCTTCAATAAGCGTCGCATGATCCTCTGACAGCCGATCGAGTTCGGCGGTACGGTCCACGATGCGATCAGCCATCAGATGCAGCACATCGACCGGCCCTTCCCGCACCCGTTGCACCACACCATGCGCCTCCATCAGCCGCGCGGCCATCAGCGGCAGGCGATAGCGGTCCAGCATTCTGGCCCAGAGCAGGATGTTGACGATACCTGTCTCATCTTCCAGCGTAGCGAAGATCGCATTGCCCTTGCCGGGCCGCTGCCGCACCAGCACCACGCCTGCAACCTTTGCCCGTGTGCCATTCTTGACGCTGCTGACCTGCTCGCTGGTCAACAGGCCTTCGGCCGCGAAAACGGGGCGCAGGAAGGTCATGGGGTGCTGCTTGAGCGACAGACGGGTCAGCTGATAATCCGCCGCTACCGCTTCGGACAGGGGCATGGGCGGCAGGGCGGCATCGGCTTCTTCCCCCAGTTCGCGCGCGCGGGCAGCGGCAAACAGCGGCAATTCGCCCGCTGGCATCCTTCGCACATCCCAGGCCGCATCGCGCCGTTCGCGCCCGATCGAGCGGCAGGCATCGGCATCGGCCAGCAAATGCAGCGCACGGGCAGGCAGGCGTACCCGTCGCCCCAGTTCCTCGATCGTGGCGAAGGGACCGGATGTCGCGCGATCCTCCGCAATCGCCTCCCCCCAAGCCTCCCGGAAACCATCAATCTGGCGAAAGCCCAGCCGCAGCGCGAACGCCCCATCCTTGCGGTGGCGCGGCACGATGTCACCCCAGCGGCGATTGGCCGGGGTCCAGCGCTTGCGCGCATCGGGATCGTCCACCGCAATCGGCTCCAACCCATTGTCCCAGCCACTGGCGTTGACGTCGATGCCGCGCACCATGACGCCATGTTCGATCGCGTCGCGCACGATCTGCGCCGGGGCGTAGAAGCCCATCGGCTGCGCATTGAGCAGTGCCGCGGCAAATACGGCAGGCTGGTAGCATTTCAGCCAGGCCGACACATAGACCAGTCGGGCAAAGGAGATGGCGTGGCTTTCGGGGAAGCCATAGCTGCCAAAGCCCTTGATCTGGTCATAGCAGCGCTGGGCAAAGGCGCGTTCATAACCACGCGCCACCATGCCGCCGATCATCTTTTCCTCAAATTCGCCGATCGTCCCGACATTGCGGAAGGTCGCCATCGCCCGACGCAGCTTGTTCGCCTCCCCCGACGTGAAATTGGCGGCGGTGATCGCCAGCTTCATCGCCTGCTCCTGAAATAGCGGCACGCCATAGGTGTGGCCCAGCACATGATGCAGTTCATCGGCGGGGTGCGGCGGGGCTGGCGAAGGAAAGCGCCAGGAAGGCGGCTTGCCATCGCGCGCCTCGGCCCGGCGGGCGAGATAGGGATGGACCATATCCCCCTCGATCGGGCCGGGCCGCACGATCGCGACCTGCACCGCCAGATCATAGAAGGTGCGCGGGCGCAGGCGGGGCAGCATGTTGATCTGGGCGCGGCTTTCGACCTGGAACACGCCGACGCTGTCCCCCCGGCACAGCATGTCGTAAACCGGCGCCGCTTCGCCTGGCACCGACGCCAGCGTCATGTCGCCCAGGCCATGGTCGTGCATCAGCGCAAATCCCTTGCGGATGCAACTGAGCATCCCCAGCGCCAGTATATCGACCTTCATCAGGCCCAGCGCGTCGATATCATCCTTGTCCCACTCCAGAAATGTGCGATCCGCCATTGCCGCATGGTGGATCGGCACGGTTTCATCCAGCCGATCCTGCGTCAGCACGAAACCGCCGACATGCTGCGACAAATGGCGCGGGAAGGTCAGCAGCCGGTCGACAAGTTCCTTCAACTGCATGACCAGCGGATTGCCCACGTCCAGCCCGGCATCACGGAAGCGCCGTTCTTCCATGCCGCTGGCATGGCTGCCCCACACGGTGCTGCCGATCCTCGCGGTGACATCTTCCGACAGGCCCAGCACCTTGCCGACTTCCCGCACCGTGCTGCGCGGGCGATAATGGATGACGGTCGCGGCTATGGCGGCGCGATCGCGACCATAGCGGGCGTAAATATGCTGGATCACCTCCTCACGCCGTTCATGCTCGAAATCGACGTCGATATCGGGTGGTTCGTCGCGATCCTCCGAAATGAAGCGGGAAAAGAGCAGGTTATGCCTGGTCGGATCGACCGAGGTGATCCCCAGATAATAGCAGACCGCCGAATTGGCCGCCGATCCGCGCCCCTGGCACAGGATCGGTGGATCGAGGCTGCGGGCAAACTGCACCGCTTCATAGACGGTCAGAAAATAGCAGGCGTAATTGCGGCTGCGGATCAGCGCGAACTCTTCCGCCAGCATCGCATGGACCCTATCCGGCACGCCATCGGGAAAGGCATCTCCCGCCAGCCGCAGCACTTCATGTTCCAGCCAGTCCTGCGCCACCCACCCTTCGGGCACCGGCTCATGCGGATATTCATATTTCAGATGGGACAGATCGAACCCGATCCGGTCCAGCACATCGCGCCATGCCCCCACCGCCTGCGGCCAGTCGCGGAACAAGCGCGCCATTTCGCGTGCGGGTTTCAGGTGCCGTTCGGCATTCGCCTCCAGCCGCCGCCCGGCCTCCCGCAGGGTCACGCCCTGCCGGATACAGGTGACGACATCATGCAACGGCCGGTCCTGCGCCATGGCATAGAGCGCATCGCAGGTTGCAAGCAGCGGCAGCCCCAGCCGCCCGGCCATCGCCGCCAGCCGGGCAAGGCGGCGGCGGTCCGGCCCGGCGCGCGGCATGGTGACGCCGATCCACAGCGCACCCGGCACCCGTTGCGCCAGCCCTGCCAGCAGCGCCTCGTCCGCTTCCCCTGCCATAGCAATCAGGACCATGTCCTGCGCATGGTCGATCAGGTCGGACAGACGCAGGTCGCAATCGCCCTTTTGCACCGTCTCTTTCAGATTGCCGACGCTCAGCAGCCGGGTCAGCCGCCCCCAGCCATGGCGGTTGATGGGGTAGGCGACAATGTCCGGCGTCCCGTCGGCAAAGCAGAGCCGCGCGCCGGTGACGAGACGGAAAGCCTGCGCCAGCGGCAGCGCCTGCGCCGCAAGATGACGGCGCTCCGCAGCCGACTGTGGGGTTTCGCCCGTGCGGATGCCCTGATCCTCGGCATCCTCGACCAGCATCCTGCGCACCGATTTGAGCGCGCTCCACGCCCGCACCACCCCGGCCACCGTATTGCGATCGGCAATGCCGATGCCCGCATGGCCCAGCGCCAGCGCCTGTCCGACCATATCGGCCGGGTGGGACGCACCGCGCAGGAAGCTATAATTGGTTGCCGCGACCATTTCGGCAAAATCCGGCGCAGGCGATGGCGGTCCCGGTCGCCGCGCCCGCAGCGCCGTGTCGAGAGGGATGGGTTGACGCCCCTCCCCCTCCGGCCCCGGATCACGCCCCCGGCTCATGCGAACAGGCCATGCAGATACCAGCGCGGCATAGGCTTGTCCGGTTCGAAGAAACCAAGGCGGAATATCCAGAAACGGCGACCGCGCCGGTCCTCCACCCGGTAATAGTCGCGAATATGATCGGGCGCGTCGCCCAGCAGATAGCGAATATCGACCTCGCCCGGATCGCTGCCGGGCCGGGGCAGTTCGATCGACACGGGCCGCCTGCGCCACCATTCCCCGGCGATCCGCTCCGGCCCTTCGAACCGGGCGACTTCGTGCAACGCCCGGCGCCAGCGGAAACGGCGGGGCGGGCCGTCGGGGACTTCGGCGCCCAATACCTCGATCGGCTGGGGCGGATCGAACAGATGGATGGGACGCAGCGGCGGCTCGCCCGGTTCCGGTGTCGTCCACGAACCGGACGGCGACGTATCGAGCGCGGGCAGCGCAAATTCGGCCTGTTCGGGCATATGGCTGTCGCGTGCGCCAAAGCGGCGGACGCGGTTGCGCCCCAGCCGGGTGCTCAGACGCTCGACCAATGCGGTCACCGCCGCCTCGCCGGTCGCGCCGCCCTCCAACTGCAATTGTGACGCGCCCAGCGGTTCGGTCAGCGGGACGTTCAGCCGCAGCAGGTCGAAACCGAATCCGGGATCGATCGGATCGTTCAGGCTGTCGATCCGCTCGCGGATCAACCGCATCAGCGCAGGCACATCCCGCATCGGCGCGCCGGTTTCCACGGTCAGGCGGCGCACCAGCCCGTCGCTGCGGAAAAACAGCGCCTCGAACCGGCGACCGCCATGGCCCCTCTGCTCCAATATCCCTGCCGCCTCCCCTGCCAGTTCAGCCAGGATCGTCATCATGGTTTCAGTGCGCGCGACCGGTTCGGCAAAGCGCCGCTCCACGCTCATCGGCGGGACCAGCCGGCGCGGGGTCAGCGCGCTGTCCGCCTCCCCCACGATCCGGCGGATCGCCATCACCGCGTCCGCGCCGAAACGGGCGGCGATGGAGGACATCGGCCGACGCGCGACATCGCCAATGGTTTTCAGCCCCGCGCGGCGCAGCGCCAGCGTCGCCTCCTCTTCCAGTTCCAGCGCCGCTACGGGCAGGCGGCGGATCGCGCTATCCTCGTCGCATGCAGCCCCGGCCACATAGCGGGCCAGCGCCCGCGCGCCCTCCGGCGTTCCGGCAAAGGCCAGCCGCACCGCCACGCCCAGCCGCGCCAGCCGCCGCTCCAGATCGGCCGCCAGCCCAGCCTCTCCACCAAAGAGATGATCGCACCCGCTGGTATCGAGGATCAGCCCGTCGGGCGGATCGAGCGCGACGGTCGGGGTGTAGCGGGTGCAGCCATCGGCCAGCCGCTCCAACCAGTCCTGATCCTCATGCGGGACATGGTCGAACAGGTCGAGGTCGGGCACACGGGCGCGGGCATCCGCCATCGACAGGCCGGGCGACAGGCCCAGCGCCGCCGCCGTCTCATCCACCGCCGCCAGCCGCAACGCGCCGCGGATCTTCTCGACAAAGGCGCGTGGCCGTTCATCCTGCCCGGCGCACAGATGGGGCCGGGTCAGGCGCAACCGCTCCGCCGGGAGCCAGGGGAAGAACAGGGCGAGATAGCGGCGGTGCCGGGGGGCTGGCGTCGCGATCGTCATGCTCTGCGCCTCCCATGGTTCGTCCATCACTGGCAGCACGTCTGAAACAAAGTCGGTCACGGTCCCACTCCATGCGCCAGGGACCGGCCGGGGGGCCGGCGCGCCGACGCAGCAATTCGATTTGAAACAGGGATGCTCCTGGCGCGTCCGCTTCCAGCGCGATCGAGGGGGATGCGCTCACCCGCCAGCGTGTATCGGCGGCGCTGGGCGCAGTATCGGCGGCGATGCGCAGCAGGAACAGAGTGACGCCCGATGCTTCGGCGGCCAGCATCAGGCGGCGAGTGGCGGTCAGGTCCAGCCCGCGCATCGCCCCCCATCCTTCGACCAGCACCGCGCCCAGCCCGGCGCAACGCGCGGCCTCCGCCGCTGCATGGAGCAAAGCGGCTTCGTCAGGGGCCAGCACCAGCAGCATATTGGCGGGATCGATCCCCAGTTCGACAAGGCCGGTGGCGTGCAACCCTCCAACCCGTTTCTGCATCGCTTCGGTGCGCAGCCACAGGAAGGGACGCCCTTCCCCCGCGCGCAGGCTGAAGAGGGCGGCAACCCCAGCCCCGCTGCTGGCATCTTCCTGATCGGCAAAGATTTCATGCAAGCGCCCACGCGCCAGTCCACCGCCTAGTGCCGCGTCCACCCCGTCATGCCCCAACGCGAATAGCCCCGCTGGCGTAGCCGAGCGGCGCGGCTCCAGCTGTTGCAGGCTCTCCCTCAACCGGGCAAGAACAGGAGACGAATCGCGCATATGTTCACTATATGTTCTATTGTTCCTTTGCGCCAGTCGTCAGAACAGGGAGTGGGCAAGATACCAGCCCGGCACCGCCGCCAGCGCCAGAAATGTGCCGAGCGGCACCCGCGCCGTCGCTGCCATTGCCCGGCCCGTCGCCAGCATGACGCCCAGCCCGGCCAGCGCCGCGATCAGCAGGATGAAGGGCAAGGCCTGCCAGCCGAACCATGCGCCCAGCGCGCCCAGCAACTTGGCATCGCCCAGCCCCAACCCCTCTCGCCCGCGCAGAGCGCGATAGGTCAGCGCAATCGCCAGCAGGCTGCCATAGCCCAGCGCCGCGCCGATGATCCGGTCGGCCAGCACCACATCGGTCGCCCAAAGTCCCAGCGTCAGGCCCAGGAAAGCCAGCGGCAGGGTCAGCGCATCGGGCAACCAATAATGCCGCCAGTCGAGCACGGCCAGCGTCAGCAGCATCCAGCCCAGCAACGCCCAGCCAAGGCCGCCCAGATCCGGCATGGCGCCGATCGCCAGCGCGCCAATGACTGCGCAACTGAGTTCGATCCGCCCATGCAGCGGATCGATCGGCGCGCCGCACGTCCGGCACCGGCCATGCTGGAACAGGGCGCTGAGCAAGGGGATCAGATCGCGCGGCGTCAGCGTGCGGCCACAGCCATCGCAGGCCGACCGCCCCCGCGTCACGCCCCGTCCCTGCGGCCAGCGCAGGATCAGGGTGGCCAGGAAACTGCCGAAAATCGCGCCGACCACCCCACCCAGCAGCGTCGCCAATATCGGCGTCACAACGTCCCTTCGACCTTCAGCAATTGCGCATTGCCCACGGTCGCAAAGCCCGCCTGCCCCAGCGATGCCGCCAGCGTCGGATCAGCGGTTTCCACCCGCATGGTCGCGCTGTACCGGCCCGACCGCCAGATGCGCAGCGCGATCGTTTCCATGCCCGACTGGCTGGCGAGCGGCAGCAACAGCGCATCGCCATCGCAGGCCAGGGCCCCGGAAAAACCCTGTGTCAGGTTCAGCCCCGGAAACTGCCCCGCCATCCGCGCCCGCACCCGTCCTTGCGCATGACCGCACCGATCGCCGATGAAATAGGCAGACACATCCTCCATCTGAAGCCCGGCGATCGGCAGCGGCGCGAAGGTCCGGCCCAGCGGCACCGCGCCGGTCACGTCATCCACTCCGATCCGCCCGAACCCAACCGTCAGCGCGCCCGATATGTCGTCGGCCAATCCCTTGGTCCGGGCAATGTTGAACCGCGCCCGACCCGTCAGCAACGCCAATGGAGAAAGGCCCGCGCGCACGCTGCCCATTGGCATGTCGCCCAGCATCAACTGGTCGATCCGCCCGCTCCATACCGTGCCCCGCACGTCACGCGCGGCCACGCCCAGCCGCTCCAGCCCGGACAGACCCAGCGCGACCCGCATCGGCAGAAACAGCAACAACCCCAGCAGCACGATCAGCAACAGGATGATCCGCATCCGGCGGGACAAGACCAATCCCATCATTGCCCGCTTCCCCGCACCAGCACCGCCTGCACCGACAGGCTGCCAGCGGTCGGCGCGGGCCGCGCGCTCATCGTTTCGACCCGCACGCCCTGCGCTTCCAGCACCGCGATCCAGGAAAAGAGCGCGACCGGCCGGATCGCGGCGATGGCAATCTCCATCCGGTCCGGCCCCTGCGCCTGCGCGCGTTCCAGTGTCAGGCCCGCTTCGCCAGCGCCCTGCCCGACCAGCTGGTCGAGCGGCGCGGCCGGGCCACCAGCCGCCGGACGGCTGGGCAACGCCTTCAGCTGCTGCACAGCCGTGCGCACCGCGGCGTTGCGCTCGGTCGCCTCGACCAAATTGTCGCGCGCCGACCGCTGCGCCCGGTCGAGCGGCACTGCTACCCCGAACCAGAGGAGCACGCCTGCCAACAAGGCGAACATCACGCCCAGCATCACCTGCTCACGCGACGATCGTTCCGCCCAAAGCGCCTGCATCCGTTCCATCATGACCGCACCGTAATCTCTGCCAGCGTCCGCCCGCCCGGCTCCTGCGCGGGTGTCGCCGTAATCGTGAAGCCTGCCGCCTGTAACGCGAGCAGCACTATGTTGATGTCATCCGCCTTCGCCGCCGCCAGCGTGGCGCGCATCATCCCGTCCGGGTCGCGCGACAGGCTGGTCAGCGCCACGCCCGGCGCATCCTGCATCGCCGCCATCAGGGCTGCGACCGGCGCGGTAAAGGCCCGCCCACCAGCGCCCCGCGCAGCCAGTTGCTGCTCCATCGCGCCAAGCGCCTGGGCCGCATCGCTCGCGCCGGGCACGACCTGCTGCGCCAGCGCCAGGCTTTCCGCGTCCAGCCGACTGGCCTCGCGATGGCTTTTGACGATGCCGACCAGTGCGATCAGCAGCGCGGCAAGCAGGATCAACCCGCTCCACACAGCCGCGCGTTTCAGCACGCGCTGGTCGAGCTGCCGCCGCACCCGCTTGGCAAAATCACCCTGCCGCAGATCGATGGGCGGGGCGTCAAGCGCCGCGATGGCGCGCCCCTCGATCACGCCCCGTGGCACATCCACCACCGGCGCGTCGCCGATCAGGGCGGGCAGGGCCAAGTCGCCGGTCAGCGCCATATCCGTGCCGCGCAGCACCGTCATCTCGCCGATCAGCCCGCGCGAAAAACCCGCCTCCGGCTCCGGCAGCAAAAGCGGCGCTGGCACGATAATATCGGGGTCCAGCCCATGATGTTGCGCCCAGAGCAGCCAATGCTGCATGTCTGCCCGCGCCGCCAATGCCACGATATGGGGCCGCGCAGGATCGTCCTGCACATCGGTCACCGCAAACAGCTGATCGGCGGGCAATATCCCGTCCGCCAGAACCGCCAGCCGTGACGCCGCGCGTGCCTGCCGCACCGGAAGGTCGGGATGCAGCGCCCAATGGAGAGCCACCAGAGCCGCAGGCGGCACCAGCATCACCCGCGCCTCAACGGGCAAGGCGGCAATGCCGCACGCTGCCAGCCAGTTCGCGCCCTCGCCCGATTGCACCAGCGCGCCATCGATCACGCGCATCCAATATGGCGGCGCGTCCTGCGCTTCGGGCAGAAACACGATCAGGGCGTCGCGCGCGCTCATGCCCCCGCACCCCAGCTGCGCCGCACCACGATTGCGGGGCTTTCCCGCGCGTCGATCAGCGACCGCTCCACCAGTTGCGTTCCCCCGACAGTCACCGCCACGTCCACTCCGAAAAATCCCGTCGTCAATTTGACCTGCTCGGCCACCTCGGTCATCGGCGACAGGCCGGCGAGCGAGGGCAAGGCCCAGAACTGGTTCGTGCTGCCGTAGCCGTCCGCGGGCCGCTGCGCCAGCAATTGCCGCGCCTGTCCGACGCTCAATTGCCCCGGCAACAGCATCGCGAACAGCGGCGCCTGCTCCGGCAACAGCGTGTTGATGTTGATCGGCGACAGATCCGTGACTGGCAATGCGCAGATCCAGGGCCGCACCGTCGCATAGATGGCAGGCGTAATGCCATTGACCGCGCGCAACTCGCTGGCATCGACCATCAGGCGGTTGGCCGCGCGATAGGGCCGCGCCATTTGCCCATAGACCGCATCCTCCGCCCCGCCCGGCTGCGGATCGCCATCGCTGTCGATCCAATCGGCCAGGCTCGCCGCAGCGCCCTGCGCCTGTCGCGCATCGACGCCCAGCGCCACCAGCAGCGCCTGAAATTGCGACACACCGATGGGCCGCGCCTTCAGGCTGGCCTCGCTTTCGCCGCTGACCACACTGTTGAGGTTGAAACAATTGCCGCCGTCGTTCACCCGCGCCGTCGCGATGCCGCCGGGCACCGGAATGCTTTGCGGCGCGCCCAGCCAGCCGCCCGCCAGCGTCATCTTCGCCGGATTGGCCGCGACCAGATCGCCGATCCGCAAGCGCGCAACCGCCGTGCCAGCCTCGGCATAGGCGCGCGCCTGATCGATCGCGCCGCCGTTGCCGGTCATTCGCGTGGCCAGCGCCACTCGCTCCAGCGCGGTCGCGGCAACGACTGCCATCACCGCTACCAGCAGCAACACGGTCAGCAGCGCTGCGCCCTGTTCATTGGGTTTGCGCGGATCAGGCACCGGGCGCACCTTCGATGACCGGCTTTTCGACCGGGCCGGGCGCGACCAGAAAGCGCAAGGTCACCGGCGGCTCGCCCGCGCGGGTGAGCGTCATTTCCACCGCGCGCGGCAACAGGTCGGGCTGGGTCGGCGTCCAGTCGTCACGCCATTTCCCCCGCGCATCGCGGAATTTCAGCGCGACCGCCTCTACATCCTCCAGCAAGGCGGCAGGCTGATCCCCCGCCGCGCCATCCAGTTGCGCATAGGTTCGCCGCTCCAGCCGCCCCTGCCGCACCCAATATTCGACCTTCTGCAAGGAGGGCCGAGGCAGATCGCCCAGATTGTCCCACCCGCCCCGCACGAACTGCATCACCGGCTGATCCTCACCTTCATGATGCGCCCAGAAGGCGGGTGCCAACGTGCCGCTCTCCGTACGGGTAATGCGTGGCACAGCCTGCCCCAGATCGCCCGCCAGCGCCCCGCCAGCCCGTTGCACCGCCGCCATATCGTCGAGCCGCGCCTTGACCTGCGCTTGCGCCGACACGCTGTTGCCCAGCAGGAGGACACCGGCGCTGGCGAGCATGGCAAAGATCATGAGAGCGACGAGCAACTCGATCAGGGTGAAGCCATCGTCACCCTTGATCCTGTCAGATCCACATTGGTTGAGGCGCGCCACCATCACTCCACCACCCGTATGAAGCTCAACACCACGGGCGAAGCGCCCGGCTGGCCATCGACGGTCAGGTCGACCTGCAACAGGCGCTGGTCGTCGGTCGGCTTGACAGTCCGGCTCCAGTGCCAGCGCCGCCCGCCATTCTCGACATCGCCCGCTTCTTCACCAACCGACGGCGGCACCGGGTCGCTCTGCACATCGACCATCAGATTGCGCGCGACGATCTGGCCCAGCGCCTTGCTATCGAGATCAGCCGCCGTCCGCAGCGTCACCCCCTGCAACCGCACCAGCGCCAGCGCCGCCAGGCTGAACACCGCCAGCGCGACGAGCATTTCGAGCAGGGTGAAGCCGCGTTCGCCTTTCAAATGGTCGTCCCGGCATGACGGTGGAGGAGATGGCCGACTACCCACCGACCATGACCTTTCCCGCCATGTCGACCGTCACCGACACCCGCTCGCCCTCGCGCGCCAGCGTTACGGTCAGCGGATCGGTCGGCAAGCCGGTGCCGTCGAAGGCGATCTGCTGCCGCCCATCCTTGCCGACCAGCGCGCGGGTGCCGCTTTTCCAGTTGGCGGTGACGAAAGGCTTGTCCTCCAGCGCCACCCATTGCCCGCCATCGCGGCGCTGAAAGCCATAGCCGGATGCGGAAACCCAAAGGCCCATGGGGGCGGCGGTCACGACCGCTTCGTCGCGCGCGGCGGCAACGCGCGCGGCGAAGCGGTCGGCATCCTCGATCACCCGCCCGCGCGGATCGGGAATAGCCAGCACGACGGCAGCCGAAATGAAACCGATGATCGTCAGGACGACCATCAGTTCGAGGAGGGTGAAGCCATTTCCGTTCGGTTCGAGCATGTCGAGAACCGTTTCTCGACTTCGCTCGAAACGAACGGATGTGGTTTTATAGCTCGCTGGAATGAATATCCGCATTTTCGCTCTCGCCGCCCGGCTGGCCGTCCGCCCCCAGCGAACTGATGTCGAACGCGCCCTTGCGCCCCGGCACGGTGTAGATATAGGCGCGGCCCCACGGATCGTCGGGCAGCTTCTTGATATAGCCGCCACGCCGGTAACGTTGCGGCTGCGCCAGCGATGCGGGCGGATTGAGCAGCGCCTGCAACCCGTCCGATCCCGCAGGATAGGTCAGATTGTCGAGCCGATATTGCTCCAGCGCCTGTTCGATCGTGGCGATGTCCGCCTTGGCCTTCTCGACCCGCGCCGTGTCCGTCGCAGGGATGACGTTGATCGCCACGATCGTCGCCAGCAGGCCGATGATGACGATGACGACCATCAGTTCGACAAGGGTGAAGCCATGTTCGGCGGAACGCCGGGCGGACCCGAATCCTTCTTCCCCGTTCGTCCTGAGCCTGTCGAAGGACTGCTCTTTCCTTCTGAAGCAGGGCAGGGCTTCGACACGCTCAGCCCGAACGGATTCTAGTGTAACCATATTCAACTCCTAAGCCCCGGTCAGGCTTTGCAGCTGCAAGATCGGCAGCAGGATGGACAGGATGATGACGGCGACGATCGCGCCCATCATGATGATGATGATCGGTTCCAGCATGGCGAGCGCGGTCGAGGTGAAGGCGTCGAATTCGCGTTCCAGATAGTCCGCCGCCCGCTCCAGCATCGTGTCGAGCCGCCCGGCGCTTTCGCCGCTCGCGGCCAGATAGACCAGCAAGGGCGGAAACACCCCGGCCCGCCTGAGCGCCGCCGACAGGCTGCCGCCGCCACGAATGGCCTCGACAATATCGTCCGAAGCGTGTCGCAATACCCGATTGTGAACGGTGTTGGCCGTCAGTGTCAGCCCCTCCAGCAGGGGCAGGCGGCTTGCCACCATGGTCGACAGCGTCCGCGCCATCCGCGCCGCGTGCAGATCGCGGGTCAGCTTGCCGATCACCGGCAGCCCCAGCAGCATCGCATCGAACCGATAATGGAACCGCTCATTCTTCATCGCCCGCCAGAAG
This sequence comes from Sphingobium sp. JAI105, assembly GCF_015752145.1. Taxonomy (NCBI): domain Bacteria; kingdom Pseudomonadati; phylum Pseudomonadota; class Alphaproteobacteria; order Sphingomonadales; family Sphingobiaceae; genus Sphingobium; species Sphingobium sp. JAI105. Next base: position 837,651 of record NZ_JADOUC010000001.1, read on the forward strand.
CCAAGAGCCGCCAGCCCGGCCAGGATCAGCAGCAGCCACCACCAACCCGCCAGAAAGGCCGACAGGCCCATCACCATCCGGGTCAGCAACGGCAATTCCTGCCCCACCGTATCGAACTGCTCGACCACCTTGGGCACGACGAAGATCATCAGAGCCGCGACGACCAGCACGGCAAAGCTGGCCAGCACCGACGGATAGGCGATGGCGGTCAGCACCTTGGAGCGCATCTGCGCCTGCCGCTCCATCAGGTCCGACAGCCGTTCCATGATCGCGGGCAGGCTGCCTGAACTTTCGCCAGCGGAGATCATCGCGCGATAGAGGGGCGGAAAGCTTTTGGGTTCGACGCCCAGCGCTTCGGCCAGTCGTCGCCCTTCCATCACGCCGCCATGCACTTTGCCGACAATAAGCCGAACATGGTCCTGCTCGCTCTGCCGCCCGATCGTGCGCAGCGATTCCTCCAGCGGGCTGACCTGGGTCAGCGTCGCCAGTTGCCGGGTGAACAGCGTCAGTTCCTTGGGACTGAGGCGCGGGGTGCGCAGCGACAGGCCAGTGCGTTTGCGGGCGACCTCCACCGCACCGGCGCTGAGTTCGACAATGAACAGCTTGCGCGCGTCGAGCTTCGCCCGCGCATCCTCCAGCGTTTGCGCCTTCAGCGCGCCTTTCCGCTCCTTGCCCGCCGGGTCGATCGCGACATAGTCAAATTCAGCCATCGGCGATGGTTTCCGCGTCCACGCTGTCCCGCCGCGACACGCGGATGGCCTCTTCGGCCGTCGTCTGCCCGTCACGTACCAATGCCCGCGCCGCCGATCCCAGATTGGGAGCATTGAGGAAAGCATGGCGCGCGATCAGCGATTCATCGCCACCATCGTTGATCAGGCGTCGGATCGTATCGTCCACCCGGATCGCCTCGAACACGCCGATCCGGCCTTTATAACCCGTGCCGCCACATTCGCTGCAACCTCTGGCCCGATAGATGATCGTGCCGGGGTCGAAGCCCAGCAGGGCGCTGGCGGACTTGTCCGCCTGCACCGGTTCGCGGCAATGCTGGCACAGTCGCCGCACCAGCCGCTGGGCGATGACCGCGCGCAGGGTGGAGGCCAGCAGAAAGGGTTCGACCCGCATGTCGCGCATCCGCGTGATCGCGCCGACCGCATCATTTGTGTGAACGGTCGACAGCACCAGATGCCCGGTCAGCGACGCCTGCACCGCAATTTCCGCCGTCTCGCGATCGCGGATTTCGCCGACCATCACCACGTCCGGGTCTTGCCGCAGGATTGCGCGCAACCCGGCAGCGAAGGTCAGCCCGACCTTGGCATTCACCTGCGTCTGTCCCACGCCCTCCATCGCATATTCGACCGGATCCTCGACGGTCAGGATATTGCGGCTGCCGTCGTTGAGCTGACGCAAGCCTGCATAGAGCGTGGTCGTCTTGCCCGATCCGGTCGGCCCGGTGACCAGGATGATGCCATTGGGTTCGCTGAGGCCTTCGCGGAAAATCCGGTCCGGCACGCCGTTCATGCCCAGCAGGTCGAGCGTGATCCCGGCATTTTCCTTGTCCAGGATACGCAGCACCACCCGCTCGCCCGCCCGGCTCGGCAAAGTCGATACGCGCACGTCGAGCAATTTGCCGCCCAGCGTCAGGCCGATGCGCCCATCCTGCGGCACGCGCCGTTCGGCGATGTCGAGCCGCGCCATCACCTTGACCCGGCTGACGACCACCGGGGCGACATGGGGCGGCATCCGCAGCGTTTCGCGCAATACGCCGTCGATCCGCATCCGCACGACCAGGCCGGTTTCATAGGGTTCGATATGAATGTCCGACACGCCCTGCCGCGCGGCTTCGGCGATGATGCCGTTGATCAGGCGGATTGCGGGCGCATCATCGGCGCTGTCCAGCAAATCGTCGGCGGTCGGCATGTCGGCGGCCAGCATGTCCAGTTCGTCCGCGCCCATTTCGATCGACCCGGCCATGGCCGCCGCGCTACCGTCCATCGCATAATGGTTGGACAGATGCCGGTCGAATTCGGCCTGATCGACGAAACTGACATCGAAACTGCGCGCCAGATGACGACGGACTTCCAGCAAGACCCGCGGATCGCTGCCTTCGCGCACTGCGATCGACAGGCGCTCGCCCTCCTGCGGCAACAGCACCACGCCATGCTTGCGCGCAAAGCCATAGGGAATGTCGATGGCGCGTGGATGGGCTGATGCAAAAGCCTCGTGTTCCTGCGCAGGCAGGAGCCCAGGGTTCTGGACACGGCCCTCTCCGCCCTGGGCTCCTGCCTGCGCAGGAGCACCTTGCCCATTCTCGCTCACTTGCGTTCTCCGCTTGCCGGTATCTCGACCGGGCGCACCACGCCGCTTGACTGGCGCACGGTCGGTTCGATCATTTGCGGCGCATCCGGCTGCACCATGGCATCGCCCGGTTGCGGCGCGACTGGCGGGGTCGCGCCCATATAGTCGCGGACCAGTTCGTCGATCGTCGGCTCCATGTCGGGATTGCGCTGTAACTGCATGTTGCGGACATAGCCGTAACGCTGCTGGGTCAGCTTCTGCGCATCCTCCTTCGACCGCAGGATGGTCGGGCGGATGAACACCATCAAATTGGTCTTGGTCCGGCTGCGGCTGCGCGATTTGAACAGTTCGCCAAGGCCCGGAATGTCGCTGAGCAAGGGAATGCGCTCGATCGTCTTGCGCTCATTATCGTCCAGCAATCCGCCCAGCGCCAATATCTCGCCATCGTCGACCGTGACCGTGGTTTCGATCTCGCGCTTGTTGATGATGAGGTCGCTGCTGGAGTTGCTGACCGGCCCGGCCACGCTCGACACTTCCTGCCGCAGAAACAGTTTGATTGCGCCGCCGGTATTGATCTGCGGCTTCACCTCCAGCTTGATGCCGACATCCTGCCGCTGGACGGTGCGGAACTGATTGTCGAAATTCTGGCTCAGCGCTTCCCCGGTCGTCACCGGCACCTGCTGGCCGACCAGGATCGACGCCTTCTGATTGTCCAGCGTCATCACCGACGGCGTGGACAGAAGATTGCTTTCCGTATCGGATTTCACCGCGTTGATGATCGCGCCGAAAATCCCGTTCTTGCCGATACTGCCGCCCAGCCCGGCAATCGCGCCGGTTGCGCTGGTCAGGCTGTTGAACGCCGATTGCTGGAGCGTACTGGCCAGATCGCCGCTATTTTGCACTTCGGTCGTGGTTTGCGTACCATCGGGCGCCACCACCGTGGTTTTGGTCGTGCCCAGTTGCGTCGCGCCATAGGCGCCCGCCAGCGTCAGCAGATTGGGCGAGGCATTGCTGTAATTGGTCGCGGCAAAGCCGGTCGATGTGCTGCCGATCAGGAATTGCACGCCCAGCTTCTTGGCCGCTGCATCGCTGATTTCGACGATGATCGCTTCGACCAGCACCTGTTCGCGGCGCGTGTCGATCTGGCGAATGGTTTCGCCCAGCATCCGCTGCACGTCGCTATTGGCCGCCACAATGATGGCGTTTGCGCCCTCATAGCGGGTGACGATCGCCGGGCCGCGCGTGGAAATACCGCTGCCGCTGGAGGAGGAGGATGCCGCCACAACCGGCGCGGCCGCCGCGCTCGCCGGGGCAGCGCCGCCCGCCGCCGGGGTGGAGGCGGTTACCGGCTGGCTGGTCGATTGCCCGACCAGTTGCTGCAACACCGGCAGCAATTTTTCGGCATCCGCATGTTCCAGCCAATAGACCCGGATTTCGGTGCCGCTCGCAGCCTGCTGATCGAGTTGCCGGGCCATCGCGGCCAGGCGTGCTACCGTGTTGGCATCCCCGCGGATCGCGATGGCATTGCTACTGTCGATCGGCACGACGGTCGCAGCCGAAGGGGCGGCATTTTCCCCGCCGCCGCTTTCCACCAATGCCTGGAGCGATGTCGCAATTTCCCGCGCACCGGCATTTTTGAGCATCACCATCTGCGTCGATGAAATATCGCGATCGACCCGTGCGATGACTTGCCGGATACGGGCGATATTGTCGGCATAGTCCGCCACCACCACGCTGTTGCCAGCGCGATTGGCGGTGACCGACCCGTCCTTGCTGACCAGCGGGCGCAGCGTTTCCAGCGCGCTCGCCGCGTCGATGGAGCGCAGGCGGAACACCTCCGTGACGAAACTGTTGCGATTGGCCGCACGGCCAACACCGCTGGGCTGCCCCGCCGCGCCGTCGGCGGGCTGGATGCGATATGCCCCGCCGGGGGCTGGCACCGCGACCAGGCCGTTGGCGCGTAGCGTCGACAGCACGATCTCGAAATATTCGGATCGCGACAAGGGCCGGTCGGTGACGACAGACACTTTCCCCTGCACCCGATTGTCGATGATGAAGGTGCGGCCCGTCACGCGCGCAGCGTCCTGAATGAAGGCGCGAATATCGGCATCGCGAACGTTCAGCGTCTGCTGCGCCATGCCCGGTGCGGCCAGAACCAGCGCAAGCGCGGCGGAAAGGGGAAGGAAATATCTGGTCATTGGCCTTGCACTATGAGGTTCACCGAAGCGACGGTCGCACCGCGCTCCACGGTCAGGGACAGGCGCGCGCCGGGCGCGATCTGGTTCTGCACGGACTGAAGGTCGCCCACCGGCTGGCCGTTGATCTGGCTGATAATGTCGCCGGGCCGGAAACCGGCGCTGGCAAAGCCCGGCCCCTTCGCGCTGACCACCAGACCCGTGACCCGGCCATTCTGCATCCGGGGCGCAAAGGCGATGTCGCGTTTCAGACTGTCGGCGGTCGGGCCAGCCGCTGCCGGGGGCGAAGATGGCGGTGGCGACGCTGGTGGCGATGCCGGTGCTTCGCCCCCTTCCGGGGCGGCCGTGGGCACCGGCGCCGACTGGTCGAGGAATATCTGCTCCTCCGCCCCGCCCCGGTCGATCGTCACATGATCGAACGAAACCGATTTCAGCACCACGCCGGGCAGGATCTCATCCCCCACGGCAAAACTGTTCTGCACACCGTCCGGCGCGGCGATGATCGCCGACCCCAGGCCCGATCCTTCATTCAACCGGATGCCATAGAGTGTCAGCGCCAGCGACGTGACGACACCCTTCCCTGCCGTTTGCGGCGCGCCGCTGCGAAAGAAAGGATCGAAGCTGGCGAACAGCGCCTGTCGCGCGGCGGGAGGCAGCAGTTGCGCCTGCCGCCCTTCCCATGGGCCGAAACTGCCGATTGGCGTCACAACAACCCAAGCCAGCCGCACCAGTTGCAGCGCCAGCAGGGCGATCAGCCCCTTTTCCAGCAACGCCAGCCCGTCAATCGACCGGCCCCGCAACCTGTTGGCGATCGCCACCCGCATCTGCCCGCTTGCCCCTTTATGATGGGACCGCTGCTAGGCGCTTCGTCTTACGGCTGGATGACAGTCATATGACCTATTTGTGACAGGCGAAATTCCGCTGTCATGATGCTTGCATTTCCGGTCCCGGTCAGTAGCAAAATCGCCCTCTCAGGCCATGCTTGCGAGTATTATGTCCGATCATCCCGCCGCTCCCGATGCCGATCCTGCGTGGATCGCCAGCCATGCCCGCGTCCAGCGCGTCCCCAGCCGGGATCTGACGCTGTTCATCCGGCGCGATTTTCTGTCCGCCGCCGAATGCGCGGCGCTGATCGAGCGAATCGAAGCAAATCGCCGCCCGTCCACCATCGCGGATGCCAATGGCGACGGCTATTTTCGCACCAGCGAAACCTGTGACCTGGACCATGGCGACCCGTTCGTGGCGACGATCGACGCGAAACTGGCGGCCTTTGCCGGGATCGACCCCGCCTATGGCGAACCGATCCAGGGTCAGCGCTATTATGTGGGGCAGGAGTTCAAGGCCCATACCGACTATTTCGATCCCAAGGGTGCGGACTATCCCAAATATTGTTCGGTCGCGGGTAACCGCACCTGGACCCTGATGGTCTATCTGGACGAACCCAGGGCAGGTGGCGCGACCCGCTTTCCCAAAATCGGCAAGACCGTCCAGCCGGAAACCGGCAAGCTGCTTGCGTGGAACAACCGGATTGCGCCGGGCCAGCCCAATCCCGCGAGCCTCCACCATGGCATGAAGGTTCGCGTGGGCGTGAAGAATGTCATCACCAAATGGTATCGCGAAAAGCCGTGGGGATAGCCTGACGCAAAACGACCGGCCCGCCTGAAACGGACCGGTCGTCTTGTCGGTGACGGGACCGCCTTCGCGGCCCCGTTCATGTCAGAAGGCCACCGTCATCGATGCAGCGATGGTCGTGCCGATCTTGTAGCGGTTATAATAGACGCGGTTGCCGTCCTGTTCCTGGAACTCCTGGAACTTGCGGCCCAATATGTTGCGCGCCTCGAACTTGACTTCGCTGTTGATGCCACCGGGCAGCTTGACCCCCTGGCGCGCCACGAAGTCGAGCTGGATGCCCGGCCGTTCCTTGATGTCGGGCTGAAGGTTGGGACCACGGCTGGTCACGCGATCGCTGGCATAGGTCAGCAGGAAGGTCTGCTGCGACAGCGTATCGGTGTCCTCCAGCCCCAGTTGCAGGTTGACCAGATGGTCAGACTGCCCCGTCAGCGGCACGCCGTTCAGGAAGAAGTCGGACGCCGCCGGCGGCTCCCCGGTCGTGTAGGTATAGGGAATGGTCGTGTCCCCGGCGCCGACCTTCAGCTTCGACTGGGTGTAGGTATAGTTGCCGATCAGCGCGATGCGCCGGCTGACGAAGAAGCTGGAATCCGACAGGGTATCCAGCGGCACATATTTCTGCACTTCCACTTCCGCGCCATACAGCGTCGCTTCGGGTGCATTGGCGAAGCTGGTCGTGACATTATAGGTGTCGGTGATGGTCGTGTAGGTTTCGATCGGATTGTCGATCTTCTTGTAGAAGGCCGCCGCCGTGATCCGTTCATCCTTGCCCATATACCATTCGGCCCGGATGTCCGCATTCCACAGCTGGCTGTCCTGCAGGAACGGGTTGCCGCGGAAGAAACGGTTGGATTCAGTGTCGAGATAGGGCTGGGCGATCAGTTCGCGGAATTGCGGACGGGCGATGGTCTTGGACCCGCTGGCGCGCAGTTGCAGACCCTTGGCCGCTTCGAACGTGAAGGTAACGGCAGGCAGCCAGTAATCCTTGCGGATTTCGTTGAACGGCGTCAGCCCGGTGTTGTAAACGTCAACACCCGTCACCGACATTTCGCCCTTTTCGTAGCGAACGCCTGCATTGACCGACAGGCCGGCAAACAGGTCCGCCTGCACCTGGGCATAGCCCGCATGGGTGCGCAGCGCCGCGTCATAGACCGGATAGTTACCCGAAAATTCGAGCAGGCCGAGATCGTACAACTGGATCGTCGCATCCGACAGCAGATAGTCCGGGCGCAACTGCTGCACCGGCACGGGCAGGTTGACGGCATCGAAATGCAGCTCATAGCGCGACGAACGACGCTTGGTGTCGTTGAAGGCATAACCCGCCGTCAGCGAGAAGCCCGGCGCGATCTTGTAGCTCAGGTCGGCGCCTGCAAACCACAGATCTTCATTGAGGTCGCTGAAGGTAACGGACGCATCGCCGCGCTGACGGTTGAGCGCATTGACGAAACGGTCGCCAACCGGATCAGTCGCCAGGTCGCGATTGCTGCGGACGTAAGTGAATTCGCGCTCATAGGGCGCTTCACGCTGCGAATTGGCAAAGCCGCCGCGCATGTCGAGGCTGAGGGCATCGGAGAGTTTGAATTCACCGACCAACTGGGTGTCGATCAACTGACGCTCATACCAGCCGGTGCTTTGCGTCAAATAGTCAGCGCCCTGGATCAAACCGTCATTCTGACCGATGGTCAAAGCGCTGCGCTTCAACGTGTCGCGAATATAAAGGTTGGTCCAGCGCAGCTTCTGCTCACCCAGTTCCAGGCCCAGGCCAAGAAGCCCGTTGACCGTGATTTCATTATCGGTCGCGACCTGCTGATAGCTTTTGCCAGCCCCCTGCGACACGTCAAGCGAGGATTGCTGGAGATTGTCGCGGGTGCGCCACTTGTTGCTGTAGGATGCGGTAGCGATCACGCCCAGCCGCCCGTCGCTGCCGACATCAACCGCCGTGCCGCCATTGAGCGACGCGGAAAAGTTGAACGGCAGGCTGTTGGTCCGCTGCACGACCGACGTGTCGGCATTCAGGAACTGCATCGCAATTGCCTGCTGATCCGTCCGGCTGATGTTCGGGAACGGCACGCCGCTGGCAAAGGCCTGCTTGAGCAGCGGCGGCACATCGCGCGAACTGTCGTCAAAGCCGGTCCAGTCGGACTTGGACCCATAATGGGTATAGCCCAATTGGCCGGACGTTTCGGTGTTGGCCGAACTGCCAAAGCCGATTTCCAGATAGCTTTCGGCCGGGATCGCCTTGGTCGTCAGATTGATGACGCCGCCGCCAAATTCGCCGGGGAAATTGGCTGAATAGGTTTTCTGCACCAGCGTCGATGCGATCACGCTGGTCGGGAAGATGTCGAGTGGCACGACGCGCTTCAGCGGTTCCGGGCTTGGCAGCGGCGAACCGTTGAGCAGCGCGAGCGAATAGCGATCACCCAGGCCGCGGACATAGACATAGCCGCCGGATACGACCGACAGGCCGGTGACGCGCTGGAGCGAACCGGCAATATCGCCTTCGCCCGTCCGCTTGATGTCGGCCGCCGACAGCACGTTGACCACCTGCGGCGCGGCCTGCGACACGTTGGTCGTGCGGCGGCCGGTGACGACAATGTCCGCGCCGGGGATCGACACGTCGACATTGCCTGCATCGGAATCGGCCTGTTCGGCGGCGGTCGGCGTGCCGGATGTAACGGCACCGCCAGCATCCGCGCCGGTCGTGCCAGCGGGGTCGGTTTGCGCCAGGGCCACAGGTGCGACCAGGGCGGATGAAATCAGGAGCAGGCGCGCCAGGCTGAGCGGCTTCGACATGCTAGGGGTCCCCCTTTGGGAATTGCAGTGCAAAAGAAGGCGGGGAAGCGCAGATGCACGCTCCCCCGCCCCTGTTGAGGTCGTGGGTCCGATCAGGTCGTCGGGATCGCCGTGCAGCTCTTGCTGGTGCTGCCGAAGCTGGCAGTTGCCGAGTTGCAGGTCCAGCCGGCATACCAGGTGTCGCTGCTGTCCTTCACCGCACCGATATAGTTGGTGGTGGTGAAGGCACTGTCGATCGTCTTGGGGTCGATCGCCACTACAGCGGTTTCCGTTGCCCCGTTGATGAACAGGCTGGTCAGCGACGGGGTGTAGGTGAAGCTGCTGTTCGCACCGGCAGTGAAGATCGACTGGACCAGCGCTGCATCGACGCCCGTGCCAGTGCCCTTGAAGGGCGTGCCGTTGCACTGCATCACAACCGAGATGTAGCGCGGCTTGCCGGCATCCTGAAGCGCGGTGTCAGCATCACGCACAGCGGCGGCGCCGTTGATGCGCAGGCAGCTCTGGTTGGGGCTGACGATGATGCCGTTGACCAGCGCCAGATCGGCGCCGCCGCGCAGCAGCATCGAAGCGCCGTCGTCGCCGGTGTTGGAACGCTGGATATGCGTGAAGTTTGCAACCTTCAGATACTGGCGGGGCAGCACATCTTCGCCGTTGTTGGAGGCCGAACCACCGTTCGAGTCGGTTTCGAGGAAGGTGTCCCCGATATTATTGCCTTCCCGCTGAACCGAGATGACAAACTGCGCCGTGCCGCGGAAGCCGACATCGGTATCCAGATTGTCGTCTTCGTTCCCGGTCAGCACCAGATAACGCATGTTGGCCGAGCCACCAAAGGCTTCGATGCCGTCGTCGGAGCTGTTGTGGATCTGGATATGGTCAAGAACCGTGCCAGTGCCAACGCCCGAAGGCGTGAGGCCTTGCAGTTCCTTGCCGTCAGCCAGCACGAAACCCGAATAGCGGATCTGGACATAGGACATGCGGCCCGAACTGTCGGCGTCATTCGCGCCGCCATAGAGCGCGTTGCTGCTGCCTTCGGTGTCGCGTTCGCACGCCGTGGTTCCTGCCGCTGCGGCCGGGGCCAGACAGTCGGTGATCTTCGCGCGGCCCAGCAGCACGACGCCACCCCACTGGCCAGACGACTGGTCAGTCGTGGTCCCCAGCACATTTTCACGGCTGGTGAAAACGATCGGCTGCGACGCGGTGCCGACAGCGTTGATCTTGTTGCCACGATTGACCGCCAGATAGGCGTTGCCGGTCGCGGCGAAGATGGTGACGCCCGGATCGATCGTCAGCGTGACGTCAGTGTTGGTGCTGGCAGCGCCCTGATCGGTGCCGACATCGACGCGGCCGGGCAGCGAATAGATGACGCCCGGAACCTTGGCGATCGCGGTCGAGCTGGTGAAGCGGGTCGGGAAACCGCAGTTGCGCCACGTATTCCCACCATCGGAAATGGTGCCGAGGTCGGCAAGCTGCGCGGAACCGGCGATGGTCGGGCAGTTGGCAGCCGGGGTCACGCCGGTCGGCGTGGGGGTCGGCGTAGGCGTAGGCGTAGGCGTGGGGGCCGGGGTCGGCGCGGGGATGACAATGGTGCCCTCGCCCGGCGAAGCGATGTCGTCAGCGCCGCAGGCGCTCAGGCCTACGCAGGCGCAGCTCGCCATCAGGATCGTGTGGATACGGTTAATCTTGGCCATGTCGTCTCCGCTCCGGTAAAATACCGGGATTGTTGCTGTGCGGAGCGCAGGGGATATGATTCGGACAACGCCCCCTGTCGCCCTCCGAAGGGGCAGTTAGGGACGTCCGGTGACAGGCTTGTTCTGATTTGGTGACGAAACAGCGTCACTAAAATGACAGTTTAGTGACTTGCGTTATGCTTTCATGACAAGGGCGCGGTTAAGCCCCGCGCCCCGTGCAATTGCTTGAAACAGAATGCCTCGATCAGCGCGACGCATAAACCGGCGTCAGACGGCTCATCGCCCGCCGCGCCACATCACGCGAGGATTGTTCGCTGCCGTCGGCCATCACCAGCGTCATTTCCGGGGAGAAGCGCGCGGACTTATAGGCGGAGCGGGCATCCACCATGCGCCCCATGCCCGCATAGGCATTGCCCAGGTTGATGAGGCGCGCGGGGTCATTGGCGCTATCGGGCCACACGGCCTTCAGCCGCTTGGCCGCCTTTGCATAATCGCCAGCCGTCAGATCGCGCGCGGCAAGGCCGCCGTCGGGAACGCCGACCACGATCACATCCTCCGGCGCACTCTGCGCCATGGCAGGCGAGACGCAAGCGAGAGCAAAACCGGCGATGAGGGCGACCTTCAGCATCATATTTCTCCAGCAAAACCTTCTAACTATAGCCCTGATTATTTCATTATGATGACATTTGAGCAATAGCGGTTCGATGGTCGAAAAAGGATTTTCTTTTACGTAAAAACAGACACTTATAATTTTTTCTTCATAATGTCATAAAAGTGTAATCGAACGGATGCGCAGAGTCGATAGCGATTCGCGCGGTGCTGGCCGGTTTCGCGCTGCGCGGCGACGGGCACAGGTTCAGCGTCAGGCAATCGACCAAGCGACGCCCGCCAAACGATGACAGCAAAGGGGATGAAGGTCCGGGAGGTTCTGTTGCCCGGCCCTCCCGGAGGCCGCTGAATTCCCTTCTGTTGCCCGGTGGGTTCAACCGCGCTATTTTAGAATGAAGTCAGGCCGTTAGGCCCTCATTCACGCTGCAATGGCGAGTGCTTCGTTATCGTTGGCACTTATGAGTTTTGCACAGTTTAACGGCTTACACGGGCCGGGTAAAAACATCGTCTTTGAACACACGTCGATCCTAGTTCGGCCCCGTCAGACATCCCGTTCAGCCCATGGGTCGACCGGGATATGTGGTGGAACCGCCGGGTACTGCCCCCGGGTCCGCTGCGTCTATTACACGACACAATTTATCACCATAGCCGGGCGAACCCGGCACGACCCATATGGGCGTAAAGTTGCGCCTTTTCAAGCCGCCGCATGAGGGAAGGCCCATGTGCATCGTGACAATGGCATGGGCGGCCCATCATAGAGCAGCCGACTGCCGAGACCATGATGGCGTTCGCCTGGCCGCTTTAGCGCAGCACCGACCGAGGCTGGCGCGCGAGATGCAGCGAGGAGCGTACGACCGGCGACTCGATCAGCCTGGTTTTCATGAGGTCGCGCATCCGGTCGGCCCCATCAGGGTTCAGCATCACCACGCGGGTGCCGCCCGATGTCAGCGCTTCGATGGTGGATATGGCCAGCGCGTGCCTGGTGCAGAGCGCCTGCACATCGGCCAGCGGCGCGTTGACGTTGATCGCGCGGCTCATGCGTCGCGGCCGACGACAGGGGTGATGGAAAGACGAACATATTGGTCCAAGAGAAAGCGCCTTGCTGGCAAGCGGGAGCGCTGGTGTCTCTCGGTCACGCGAATGCTTGCGGGCAGGGTTCGCGTCGATAGGCTGGCTTTAGCAGAGGCATGTGTTCCCGTCGCGACATTTATGGCGCAGCCCGCTTCCCCTTGCCGCGCTGCCTCTCTATAGCCCTGATCCCATGATCCTCGTCATCGACAATTATGACAGCTTCACCTGGAACCTGGTCCATTATCTGATGGAACTGGGCGCGCGGGTGGAGGTCGTCCGCAACGACGCCATTTCGGCGGGCCAGGCGCTCTCCAGCGGGGCAAAGGCCTTTTTGCTCTCGCCCGGTCCCTGCACCCCCAATGAAGCGGGCGTCAGCCTTGATCTGGTCGCGGCTTGCGCCGACGCGGGCGCGCCGCTGCTGGGCGTGTGCCTGGGTCATCAGGCGATCGGCCAGCATTTCGGTGGCAAGGTCGTGCGCGGCGGCCTGATGCATGGCAAGACATCGCCCGTCACTCATAACGGCACCGGCCTGTTCGCCGGCATCCCCTCCCCCTTCACCGCGACCCGCTATCACTCGCTGATCGTCGATGATATTCCGGACAGCCTGGTCGTCAATGCAACCAGCCAGGACGGTTCGGTCATGGGCTTTCGCCACGCGACGCTGCCGATCCATTCAGTCCAGTTCCATCCCGAAAGCATCGCCACGGAATATGGCCATGACATGCTGGCCAACTTCATGAAGATAGCGGGCATGAAGGTGAAGGCGCGCGAAGCGGCCTGACCGGGGCCCCCTCCCACCCCTCTTCAATGCGGGGCTAGGCCGCTTTCCACGCCGGTCTTGTCATGCAGCGCGAAGCGATCGACAATGTCCGCACTGGCGCGATTATAGCCGATCACATCGACCGTGCAGCCGTCGCGGCGCAGACGCGCGATGATCTTGTCGAGCGCGCCAACCCCCGAAATATCCCAGAAATGCGCGCCTGATACGTCGATCAACACAGGCGTCGATCCATCTTCGGCTTGGAAGGCGCTGGTAAAGCGATCGACCGATGCGAAGAATATCTGGCCGACGACATTATAGGTCACATGGCCCGTCGACACTGTGCGTTCCACCGCGAACATCCGCCGAACCTTGCCTGCAAAGAAAATGCCCGACAGCAGGACGCCCGCCAGTACGCCCAGCGACAGGTCGCGTGTCGCGACCACGACAACCACCGTCGTCACCATCACCACCGACGATGTGGGCGGATGGCGGCGCAAATTGGCGATGGAATTCCAGCTGAACGTGCCGATCGACACCATGATCATGACCGCCACCAGCGCGGGCATGGGGATCTGCCCGACAAATGGCCCCAGCACCGCCAGCAAAAAGAGAAGGAATGCGCCTGATACAAAGGTGGAAAGACGACCGCGTCCGCCCGATGTCACATTGATCACCGACTGGCCAATCATCGCGCAGCCGCCCATGCCGCCAAACAGCGCCGCGACGATGTTGGCGCTCCCCTGCCCTGCGCATTCGCGCCGCTTGTCACTGTCGGTATCGGTCATGTCATCGACGATCTGCGCCGTCAGCAGCGATTCGAGCAGGCCGACAGCCGCCATCGTCAGCCCATATGGCAAGATGATCTGCAAGGTTTCGAGCGTGAATGGCACCATGGGAAAGGCAAAGCTGGGCAGCCCTTCCGGCAACTTGCCCATGTCGCCGACGGTGTTGACGGACAGGCCCATGCCGATGCTGATTGCGCTCAACGCCAATATGGCGACCAGCGGCGACGGCACAGCCCTGGTCAGGCGTGGCAAAAGATAGATGATCGCAAGGCCGCCCGCGATCATGGCGTAGGTTTCCCAGCCGACATTGGTCAATTGCGGCAATTGCGCCAGGAAGATCAGGATCGCCAGCGCATTGACGAACCCGGTAATCACCGACCTGGACACGAACTGCATGAGCAGGTCCAGCCGCAACAGCCCCGCAATGATCTGGACAATGCCCATCACGATGGTCGCGGCGAACAGATATTCGACCCCATGGTCGCGAACCAGCGGCATCACCAGCACGGCGACCGCCGCCGTTGCGGCTGAGATCATGCCTGGCCGACCGCCGGTAAAGGCCACGACCATCGCAATGACGACCGAGGCATAGAGGCCGACGCGCGGATCGACGCCAGCGATGATCGAAAATCCGATTGCTTCGGGAATGAGGGCGAGCGCAACGACGATACCCGCCATGACGTCCCGACGCGCAGCCTGTCCGTCACTGAACCATTGCTGGCGATAGCGTGTCAAAAAATCTGTCATCTGAAAATTCCACATCAGGGCATATCGCGCCGGGATACAGGCGCTGGCGTAAGAACATGCGTGATGTTGTCCGGCGGATCGGCGGCCGGAATAGCCACCCGGAATTTCACCGGGTCCTTGCGAATGTCGCGGTTCATAGCGGGGCGACGACCGATTGCAAGGTCGGGGTTTGGCCGAGCGACTGGCCCCCACACGCAAAATTGCCGTCGCCACCCCTCGACTCACTACCCCGCTGATGATTAAGGCAAGCGCGATGACCAGCCTGCCCGATCCTTCCAGTCCGCTTGATGCGCAGGCCGCCGCCCGCGCCTTCGACGTGCTGTTCGACGCCGACCTTCCCGAAGCGGACATCGCCGCTTTTCTCGTCACCATGGCCCGGCGCGGCGAAACCGCGATCGAAATCGCGGCTGCCGCGCGCGCCATGCGCGCCCGGATGATCCCGGTCACCGCCCCGGCAGGCGCTATCGACGTGTGCGGCACCGGGGGCGATGGCCATCATACCCTCAATGTTTCGACCGCCGTGTCGCTGGTCGTCGCAGCCGCTGGCGTCCCCGTCGCCAAGCATGGCAACCGCGCGGCATCCTCCAAGGCGGGTGCAGCCGACACGCTCGAAGCGCTTGGGCTCGACCTGGACCGGGCGGCGGCCAGCGCCGAAAAGACGCTGGCGGAGATCGGCATCTGCTTCCTCTTCGCGCAAAATTACCATCCCGCGCTCAAGCGGCTCGGCCCGATCCGCAAGGCGATCGGCGAACGGACCATCTTCAACCTGATGGGACCGCTCGCCAACCCGGCCGGGGTACGCCGCCAACTGGTCGGCATCGCCCGCCCCGCCTATGTTCCCATCTATGCGCAGGCGCTTGCCGAACTGGGCGTCGACCGGGCCATGATCGTGTCGGGCGATGAAGGGCTGGACGAACTGTCGCTGGCAGGCGGCAATGACATTGCCGAAGTCGCGGGCCATGGCGTCGTTGCCATGCATCGCCTGTCCGCTGCCGATCTGGGCCTCTCCACTGCCCCGGTCGATGCGATCCGCGGCGGCGACGCAGCGCATAACGCCGCCGCCCTGCGCGCGCTGCTGCTGGGCGAGCCGGGCGCCTATCGTGACGCCGTGCTGCTCAACGCCGCAGCCGCCCTTGTCGTGGCCGACGCGGTTGCTGACCTTAAGGAGGGCGTGGAGGAAGCGGCCGAGACGATCGACCGCGGCCTTGCCAATGCCCTGCTCAATTGCTGGATAGCCTATCAATGACCAACAAGCTGATCGAGATTTGCGATTTCAAGCGCGAGGATGTCGCCCGGCGCAAGGCCGCGAATTCGCTGTCGTCGCTCCACGCCCGCGCCAGCGAACAGACGCCCCCGCGTGGCTTTCGCAAGGCGCTGGACGACGCAGCCCGTTCCGGCTTCGGCCTGATTGCGGAGATCAAGAAAGCCAGCCCGTCCAAGGGGCTGATCCGCGAAGATTTCGATCCCCCCGCCCATGCGCAGGCCTATGCCGCTGGCGGCGCGGCCTGCCTGTCGGTGCTGACGGACGAACCCTATTTTCAGGGCCATGACGATTATCTGATGGCGGCCCGCTCCGCCTGCGCGCTTCCCGTACTGCGCAAGGATTTCATCGTCGATCCCTGGCAGATTTTGGAAAGCCGGTCGCTGGGGGCCGACGCGATCCTGATCATCGTCGCCGCCCTTGACGACGGGCAGATGGCGGAGATTGAGGATGCAGCGCTTGGGCTTGGCATGGACGCGCTGATCGAAGTGCATGACGAGGCGGAAATGGAGCGCGCGCTCAAGCTGCGATCCCGCCTGATCGGCGTCAACAATCGCGACCTGCGCGATTTCAGCGTCGATTTCGCCCGCACCTATGAACTGGTGGGCAAGGCGCCTGCCGGTTACACATTCGTCGCCGAAAGCGGCCTTGGCAGCCATGCCGACCTGACCGCCATGGCCGATCATGGCGTGCGCTGCTTCCTGGTTGGCGAAACGCTGATGCGGCAGGCCGATGTCGAAGCGGCGACGCACAGCCTGCTGACCGGCGCGTGACGGGCCTTACCCATCTCGACGCGGACGGCGCGGCGCGCATGGTCGATGTGTCGGCCAAGGCGGTGACCGCGCGGGAAGCGATTGCAAGTGGCCGCATCGACATGATCGCCGATGCCGCTGCCGCGATTGCGCAGGGACTGGTCAAGAAGGGCGACGTGCTGGCGGTCGCGCGGGTCGCGGGGATCATGGCGGCCAAGCGCACGGCCGACCTCATCCCGCTTTGTCACCCGATCGCGCTGAGCGCCGTCAATATCGACTTCGATCTGGACGAAAGCGGCGTGACCGTCACCGCTACCGCGCGCACCGCTGGCCAGACGGGCGTGGAAATGGAGGCGCTGACCGCTGCCTCTGTCGCGCTGCTCACCATCTATGACATGGCCAAGGCGCTCGACAAGGGCATGGTCATTGGCCAGGTCCGCCTGATCGCCAAGAGCGGTGGCAAGTCGGGCGACTGGCGCGCGGCATGAGCCTGCTGCCCGTCGCCGAGGCGCAGGTTCGCCTGTTCGCCCTTGCGAGCCCGCTGCCAGCGGAAACAGCGCCGGTCGCCGCCTGCAACGGACGCTGGCTGGCCAGCGACCTACTGGCGTTGCGCAACCAGCCCTGGGCCGATCTGTCCGCGATGGACGGCTATGCCGTACGCGCCGCTGAATGGCCGGGGCCATGGCAGGTCACTGGCGAAAGCGCGGCTGGCGGCGCTGTGCCTGCGCCGCTGGCGCCCGGACAGGCCTGCCGCATCTTCACCGGCGCGCCCCTGCCAGCAGGCGCAGACGCGATCCTGATTCAGGAAAATGCCACCCGCGAGCGCGACCGACTGACCGCCAGCGACGATCCTTTGCCTGTCGGGCGCAACGTCCGCCCTGCCGCGTCGGACTTTGCCATGAACGCCCTGTTGCTGGCAGCCGGGAGCGCCCTTACGCCCGCGCGCATCGCGCTCGCCGTGCTGGGCGGCCATGGGACGCTGCCCGTCGGTCGCCGCCCCACGGTCGCGCTGATCTCGACCGGCAACGAACTTGTGCCGCCCGGCGCGCCGACCCCGGCGGGCAGCCTGCCCTCTTCCAATGCGGCCATGCTGGCGGCGATGCTGGCAACCCTGCCGTGCGACGTCATTGATCTGGGCATCGTTCCCGATGATCTTGATGCCATGACGGCTGTACTGAACCGCGCGGCGTCGGCGGACATCATCGTCTCTACCGGCGGCGCGTCCGTCGGCGATCATGACATGGTCCGGCCTGCCTTCGCGCAGGCGGGCGGCACGCTCGATTTCTGGAAGATCAGGATGCGGCCGGGCAAGCCGCTGATGGCCGGTACCATTGCCGATGCCGTATTTTTGGGCTTGCCGGGCAATCCGGTCTCTGCCTTTGTCACCGCAACGCTGTTCCTGTTGCCGCTGGTGCGCCATCGCGCGGGATCAACCGCGCCGCTCCCGCGCCTGAGCGAGGCGCGCCTTGCCGCGCCGCTGCCTGCGACCGGCGATCGCGACGATTATCTGCGCGCCTATCGAGGGGAGGCCGGGATCGTCTCCGTCACGTCGCAGGACAGCGCCGCCACGGCCGCCATGGCGATAGCCGACTGCCTGATTGTCCGCCCTGCCGGTTCATCGATCGCCGCGGCAGGCGACATTGTCACCATCCTGCCCCTGACGGACTGATCGACCGTTCGATTGAACCCGGTCCCCATGGCCGGATGCGCCGCTTCCGGTCAGTTGTTGCTCGCTTGACTCGCCTCCTTCCGTTTCCTATGTGTTCCTTATACGTTCCATGGAGGACCGCAGGCATGTTGACCCTCAAGCAGCAGGAATTGCTGAGTTTCATCCAGACCCGGCTGGAGGAAGGTGGCGTATCCCCTTCTTTCGAGGAGATGAAGGATGCGCTCGACCTGCGATCCAAGTCCGGCATTCACCGGCTGATCAATGCATTGGAGGAACGCGGCTTCATCCGCCGCCTGCCCAATCGCGCCCGCGCGCTGGAGGTGTTGAAGCTCCCCGACGCCATGCACCGCGCCCCTGCGCCGGTTGCTCCGGCCAAGCCGCAACTGGCGCCCAGCCTGCCGATCGCTGCCAATGACGTCATTGAAATCCCGCTGCATGGCCGTATTGCCGCCGGCGTCCCGATCGAGGCGATGGAGGGGCAGAATATGCTGTCCGTCCCCGCCGCGCTGCTGGGGGCTGGCGATCATTATGCGCTGGAAGTGTCGGGCGATTCGATGATGGAGGCAGGGATTCTGGACGGCGATTTCGCGCTGATCCAGCGCACTGATGTCGCCCGCGAAGGCCAGATCGTCGTCGCCCTGATCGACGATGCGGAAGCGACGCTCAAATATTTCCGCCGCGAAGGACAGCGCGTCCGGCTCGACCCCGCCAACAGCGCCTATGAACCGCAAATCTATGATCCGCGACAGGTGCGAATTCAGGGCAAGCTGGCGGGACTGCTGCGCCGCTATAATTGAGGCCGTTATGACGGGTGACGGCGAGGGCGCGGTGCGACGATCCAGGGATGAGCGTCGCCCGCCATCCTCACCGTGCTGATCCGCGCATCGTCCAGGTCAATGGCAATGCCGCCGGTTCGCGCCAGCATCCGTCGGTCGATCTTCAACCAGCGCGGGCGACACCAACGGGGCAGCGCGCGATCGGCAATGACGATGTCGGCGGCGGCACATTCCCGGCTGAACAAGGCCCGTTCGACCAGCATATCGCTGCGGGTGGCCAGCACATGCCAGCGCCGCCCGCCCGCCTGTATCCCCACTGCGCACAAATCCGTCGAGCAGCGCGCCTGCCGCAGGTCCGCCATCGCTTCGATCGGCCCGTCATAGCCCGCGCTCTCCGCCAGCGTGTCGCGCACATAATCGCCTGCGCCCGCGCGCAGCAGTGCCATGCCGCCTGTCGATGTCCGCACCGCGACGTGGCGGCCATCGCTCGTCACCAGAATATCGGGCGGTGATAGCAAAAGCACGCCGGTCACGCCGATCGCCACTGGCCCAAGGCCCAGCCAGCGCCACCCGCTGCGCCACAACAGACACCAGAGCAGCCCGCCGATCATCAGCGCGAACAGCCAGGATGGCACCGCCGGCGTCAGCATTGTCGCCATTGGACTGGCGGCGACGCCATGGGCGACCAGCAGCAACAGGTTCAGCGTCTGCGCGGTCATCCACCAAAAGGGGGCGCCCAGTCCGACAAGATCGAACAGCAACGCCAGCGCCTCCAGCGGCATCACGACAAAGGTAGTCAACGGGATGGCGACGAGATTGGCGAACGCCCCCAGCATCCCGGCTTTGTGAAAATGGAACAGCGCGATTGGCATCAGCACCAGTTCGACGACAATGCCGGTCATCAGCATTGCCGCCAGCACCCGCCCCGCCCTGCGCGCCCACCCCTCATCCCGCGCGCTGGTCAAGGCGCGAAAACGCGGATGCTCGGCCAGCGCAACCAGCGCGGTAACGGCGGCAAAGCTCATCTGGAAACTCGGCCCCGTCATCGCTTCGGGCCAGAAGGCCAGGACGATGAGCGCGCCCACCGCGACCAGCCGCAACGTGATCGCGTCGCGCCCCAGCGCCAGCCCGCCCAGCACCAGCAGCGCGGCGATGCAGGACCGCAGTGTCGGCACTTCCGCCCCGGTCAGCAGCGTATAACCAATCCCCGCCAGCGCCCCGCCCGCCGCCGCGATCAGCATCAGCGGCCAGTCGAGCGCCGCTCGCTGGCTCAACGCCATCGCCCGCATCAACAGGAAAATCACCGCGCCGATCAGCGCCGTCACATGCAACCCGCTGATCGAGAGCAGATGGGCAAGCCCACTACGGCGCATCGCTTCGGCATCGGCCTCCGCAATCGCGCCCTGGTCCCCCGTCGCCAGCGCCACGGCAATGCCCTGCGCCGGCCCGTCCACCTGCCCCCGAATATGCGCGAACAAGCGCGCCC
The DNA here is from genome assembly GCF_015752145.1 of Sphingobium sp. JAI105. Taxonomy (NCBI): domain Bacteria; kingdom Pseudomonadati; phylum Pseudomonadota; class Alphaproteobacteria; order Sphingomonadales; family Sphingobiaceae; genus Sphingobium; species Sphingobium sp. JAI105. The sequence continues at coordinate 858,170 of NZ_JADOUC010000001.1, forward strand.
GCAGCGGCGGCGGCGCGGTTGACGGGCGTAGGACGTCAATCGGTTTCAGCGCCTTGCCAGTAGCGCCAATCCCCTGAAAATAGGCACGCGCGGCAAAATCATAGCCACCCGGCACGCTGGGCGGGGCTGGCGGCATCAAACGGACGCGAAAGCGGATCACCGCCCCCTCGCCCAATCCGGCCGGAACATCCGCCTCGGCAATGTTGACTCGGATCGTGGCTGGCAGGCCCGGCGCGTCGACCGGACGCAGCATGGCCCGCACCATCTGTTGCGCGGGAACCGCCCGAACCGCCATCACTTCACCCGTCACCACGGTGAAGACCGCCCGCGCCAGCGGCGGCTGCCCCAACAGGACCGCTTTCCCCCATATCAGCGCGCATCCGATGCAGGCCAGCATTCCGCCCGCCACGATCATGCGCCGCAGCCGCGCGCCATCGGGCAGCAGCGACCCCAGGCAAGCAAGCGCCAGCGCACCACAGCAAAAGGCCAGCCACCCGGCCCTGTCGGGCAGCAGGAACCAGGCGGCGATGCCCGCGCCCAGCGCGATCGGCACCCATAGGGGAATTTGCTCGCGCTCCGTCTCCAGCCAGCTTTCCACCCGCGAAAACGCCCCGCGCAACCACGCCGCAGCCCCCCACCAAAGGGAGGTTTGTCGTGGCTCAAAAGCCATGCTAGGGGGCGACGCATTCATGGAACAGGCAGGACGAATGTCAGCGAATATGACGGCAAGTGCAACGGGAATGAACAAGCCGGTAGTGACCCGTTTCGCGCCATCGCCAACCGGGTTCCTGCATATTGGCGGCGCGCGCACCGCTTTGTTCAACTGGCTGTTCGCCCGTCACCATGGCGGCAAATTCCTGCTGCGGATCGAGGATACCGACCGCGCCCGCTCGACCGAAGAAGCGGTCGCGGCGATTTTTGACGGGCTGGATTGGCTGGGTCTGGGCGGTGATGAACCGGCGGTGTTTCAGTTCGCCCGCACGCCGCGCCATGCCGAAGTCGCCAACGCGATGCTGGCGAACGGCCATGCCTATAAATGCTATGCCACGCCCGAAGAACTGGCGGAACTGCGCGAACAGCAGCGCGCGGCCAAGCAGCCGATGCGTTATGACGGGCGCTGGCGCGACCGTTCGCCCGAAGAAGCGCCTGAAGGCGCGCCTTTCGTCATCCGTCTGAAAGCCCCGCGCGAAGGCCAAACGGTGATCGAGGATGCGGTGCAGGGCCGTGTCGTCGTACAGAATGCCGAACTGGACGATATGATCCTGCTGCGGTCCGACGGTACGCCCACCTATATGCTGGCCGTCGTCGTCGACGATAATGATATGGGCGTCACCCATGTGATCCGCGGCGACGATCATCTCAACAACGCCTTCCGCCAGCTTTGCATCATCCGCGCCATGGGTTGGGACGAGCCGGTCTATGCCCATATCCCGCTGATCCACGGATCGGACGGCGCGAAGTTGTCCAAGCGCCACGGGGCGCTGGGCGTGGATGCCTATCGCGACGATATGGGGATGCTCCCAGAAGCTGTCCTCAACTATCTGCTGCGGCTGGGCTGGGGCCATGGCGACGAGGAGATTATCCCGATCGCCCGTGCCATCGAGCTGTTCGACATTAGCGGCGTCGGCCGATCGCCCTCGCGCTTCGACATCAAGAAGCTGGAAAATCTGAACGGCCATTATCTGCGCGAAGCGGACGACGCCCGCCTCGCCGCGCTGGTCGCGCCGCGCGTCGCCGCCCGTCTGGATCGCGCCTTGCCGGACACCGGCCTGGCGCTATTGACGGCCGCGATGCCCTCGCTCAAGCCGCGCGCCAAGACGCTTAATGAAATTGCCGAGGGCGCCGAATTTCTGTTCAAAAATTGCCCGCTGGATTTTGACGAAAAGGCATTGGCTCTGCTAGACGACTCGGCGCGCGCGCTGCTGGTCAAGACAGCCGACGCTTTGAGACCAGTTCAAACATGGACGGTTGAAGCGATCGAGGACGCAATTCGCCGCGTGGCGGAGGATGCCGGCCTGGGGCTGGGCAAGGTGGCGCAGCCGCTTCGGGCGGCACTCACCGGGCGCACCGTCTCGCCGGGTATTTTTGATGTCCTCTTCCTGTTGGGGAAAGAGGGGAGCTTGGAACGGCTGACCGATGTTGGGCACGCATCGGTTGGCTGATGGCATAAATGGAGAACAATATGTCGGAAAACAAAGCCACTTTGACCGTCGGAGGAGAGACCAAGGACTATGCCGTCATGGACGGTTCGGTCGGTCCGCAGGTCATCGATGTGCGCAAGCTTTACGCCAACACCGGCATGTTTACCTATGATCCCGGTTTCACCTCCACCGCGAGCTGCGAATCCGGCCTGACCTATATCGACGGTGACGAAGGCGTCCTGCTGCACCGCGGCTATCCGATCGGCCAGCTGGCCGAAGCATCGAGCTTCATGGAAGTCAGCTATCTGCTGCTGAACGGCGAACTGCCATCCAGCCAGGAACTGGACGAATTCACCCGTACCATCACGCGCCACACGATGGTCAATGAACAGCTCACGACCTTCTATCGCGGCTTCCGTCGTGACGCGCATCCCATGGCGATCATGTGCGGCGTCGTGGGCGCGCTGTCGGCCTTTTATCATGACTCGACCGACATCAACGATCCTATGCAGCGCAGGATCGCCAGCCATCGCCTGATCGCCAAGATGCCGACGATCGCGGCCATGGCGTATAAATATTCGGTGGGTCAGCCCTTCGTCTATCCGCGCAACGACCTGTCCTATACGGCCAACTTCCTGCGCATGACCTTCTCCGTCCCGGCGGAAGAATATGTTCCCGATCCAGTGATCGTGGACGCCATGGACAAGATTTTCATCCTCCATGCCGACCATGAACAGAATGCATCGACATCGACCGTTCGTCTGGCGGGATCGTCGGGCGCCAATCCCTTCGCGTGCATCGCGGCTGGCATTGCGTGCCTGTGGGGTCCGGCGCATGGCGGCGCGAACGAAGCCGCGCTCAACATGCTGCGCGAAATCGGCACTGTCGATCGTATTCCGGAATATATCGCCCGCGCCAAGAACAAGGATGATCCGTTCCGCCTGATGGGCTTTGGCCATCGCGTGTATAAGAATTACGATCCCCGCGCGACCGTCATGCAAAAGACCGCCGAGGACGTGCTGCGCACGATGGGCGTCACCGACCCGGTGTTCGACGTCGCGCGCGAACTGGAAAAGATTGCGCTCAGCGATCCCTATTTCATCGAAAAGAAGCTCTTCCCCAATGTGGACTTCTATTCCGGTGTGATCCTGTCGGCCATCGGCTTCCCGACCGAGATGTTCACCGTTCTGTTCGCCCTGGCCCGCACCGTCGGCTGGGTCGCCCAGTGGAACGAAATGATTTCGGACCCAGCGCAGAAGATCGGTCGCCCGCGCCAGCTCTATACCGGCCCGGTGCAGCGCGACTATATCCCGGTCGACAAGCGCTAAGCCTGCGCGACCCAATGCAAAATGCAGAACGGCGCCCTGTCAAAGGGGCGCCGTTTTTCATGGGGATCAATCGTCCGCCGGCAATGTCAGGATGAAGCGCGCGCCTTCGCCGGGCGCGCCGCCAATGCGAATATCGCCGCCCATCGCGCGGGCAAGGCGGCGAGAGATATAGAGGCCCAGGCCGCTGCCCCCGGAATCGTCGCGGCCCAGCCGCTCGAACTTTTCGAATATCCGTTCGCGATCCGCGACGGCCACCCCCTGCCCCTGGTCGATCACCATGATCCGCGCCTGGCCATGATCACATTCGGTGACGATCCGCACTTCGCTGCCTTCGGGCGAATAGCGCACCGCATTGCCGACCAGATTCACCAAAATCTGTAGCACGCGGCGAAATTCCCCGATTGCGGGCCTGGTCGCGTCCGGGTCCGGCGCTGATATGCGGATATTCCGGTCGAGCGCCTTGACCGCCAGCAGCCCGGCAGCGCGGCGACCCAGATCCGCCAGATCAATCTCTTCTGCGATCACGCTGAAATCGGGTCGGTCGATCGCCTGCAAATCTGCCAGATCATCGACCAGCGCCATCAGATGCCGTCCGGCCGCTGCAATGTCCGTCGCATAATCGGCATAGTCGGGGCGCAACGGCCCCTCCAACTGGGCACTGATCGTATCGGCGTTGGCGATGATCCGCCCCAATGGCTGGCGCAGCGACCGGTCGAGCCGTTTGCCGAATTCGCCCGGATACAGGGCAATTGCCGCCTCCTGCATGATCGGACCAGCCGCCATCTGCTCCAGAGCGAATGCCGTGCCGCGATAGCCGGTCAGTTGGCCGGCCAGATCGAACATGGGGAAACCCGACAGGCGAAACGTCCGCGCCGGATCGCTGACCAGTGCTGCCGTCTGGTCCCGAAAGGCGCGCCGCTGGGCAAAGGCGCGCAGCATCGCCATGTCGCCATCATCGTCTGGCTGAAGCTGAAAATAGCTGGAAAAGCGGCTGCCCGGCACGGGCGGATCGGGCGGCAGCGCGCCATGGCCGTCGTTTCCGGCCAGCACCATCTGGAACCGCAACTGCACGTCTATCTGCCAGTTCCAGCCATCGGCCAGCGCCGCAATATCCGCTTCACGCCGCGCTATGTCGGCTGGCAACGCAGCGACTGGCCGCTCATGCCAGTCGATGATCGACAGAGTGACGCCATCGCTGTCGGGCCGTGCCCGCACCCACATGTCGATGTCGCCATGCTGGGTCGCCGCAATGATCGGCCGCGATACGGTAATCCCCAATCGCACGCACAGCCGCGCGATCGCCGCCAGTTGCGGTACCGCGACCGGCGCGCCAAGATCGCCCCCGGCTTCGCGCTGAAGCCCCAGCAAGGGCAGGTCAGCGCTGAGCAAAAGGCCGTCGGCGGAGATGAATGCCCGGATGATCGCGGGATGGGACGGCATATTCACGCGCCTGTAACCCGGCGCAGATGGTCCAGCCGTGAACGGAAAGCGGGCGGCGTGCGCAACGCACTGACTGCCGCATCAGCCTGCGTCTCGGTCAGTTGCTGATAGCATTCGGCCTCCGCCACGATGGCCGCGTCGGACAGTGAAGGACGCACCGGTTGCAGCGCCAGCAGCAAATGGCGATAATCGGCATCCGATCCGCCGAGCGAACGGCACAGCATCGCCACCTGCGCCAATGGCCCCAACACCAATATTTCGGTCGCCTGCACCGTGGTCATGCGCAGCCGCCGCGCCGCAAGCGCCGCAAACAGCAGAAAGCGGCGCTGCCCCAGCGCGACACCCATCAGTTCGGGCGAATCCGCAAGATCGCCGATCCGCCGCACCAGCCGATCCGCCTCGGCAACGGGACTGGCACTTTCGTCATGATCGGCAAGCAAGGCCCAGCCCGACCGCTCGAACCCGACCAGCATCGCATCTCCCGGATCGGGTGCGCTCCGCTGAACCACAGCGGCCAGACAGGCAGCCGCCGTCCAGACCAGTTCGGCAAAATATTCAGCGGGCAGGTCCGGCCGCATCGGCCGATCCTCGCCGCCCGCTGCGATCCAGCGCCCCTCCGCCAGCGCCAGCGCAGACAGGGCGTCGCCGATCATCGGATCATCGCCCAGCGTGAGCACGCCCCCATCGCTATCGTCCAGCCGATCGACATCGGCCTGGCCGAATTGCCGCAGCATCAGGCTGACGCCGGCGCGCATCTGCATGTGCGCCAGCAGCGCCGGCCCGATCAGCGTCGGTTGCGCCCGTACGGTTGGCCAGCAAATCGGTTCTGGCGAGCGCGACAATATGTGGGCAACGTCCGGTGCGTGGTCGAGCGAGAGCCGCAGCGCCATCTCGATCGCGTTCAGGCATCCGCCCAGATGCCGCCGCGTTTCCGCGATCAACGCATCGTGGCGCGCCTGTTCCTCGACCGGGAAAAAGAAAGCCAGATCGATGGCATGGCCAACCGGCACGGCGGACATGCCCGCCATGACTTGCGCCATCGGCCAGCTGTCCGCCATGACCGCACCGGTAAGGGACGAATAGGCGTTCATACCGGGACCATAGCCCGACGTCCTTAAAATGCACTAAACCCTGCTATCGAAATATATCAGTCGCGCGGGCGCAATATGATCGCGCCAGCCGACGCGATCAGCGCCAGCATTGCCACCCTGATACCCTGCGCCAGCATGCCCACCAATCCGGCGAGCATCAGCATTAGCAGCACGGTGCCGGGCGTAACGATCATCCATGGCCGGGCGCCGCCGGTACGCCGCCAGCGATCCGCCACCAATATGATCGCGAGCAGCAGCGCCAGATCGGCGGCCATCGTGCTGCTGCCCGCCAACACGATGCCGGTCAGCGCCAGTAATGGCGTGACAAATGCCAGCCAGCCCGTCGGCGCCGGTCGCAGTGCCAGTTCCTCCAGACGATCGGCAATTTCCGCCAGTAACAGCGCGCCCAGCAGCAGCGCGAACCCGGTCAGCGTCCATAACAGCTCGACCGGCACCAGCGCGATCGCGGCCAGCGCGATGGCAGCGATCCGCACCTGCATTGCGGGAACCTGCATGCGCATCAGCGCCGGACTGATCATCCGGGCCAGCGGCGAAAGCAGATAATGTTCAACGCCACCCCGCGCCCGCGCCGACGAAGCGCCTGCCGCCGTGACCGCCTGCGCCACCAGATCGGCCTGCTGCTGGGTCTCGATCAGCGCGACGCGCCCTTCGAGCAGATCATCCTGCGCCACGGTGACGCGGCGCGCGCCCTTCTGCACCGCTGCCCGTACCAGCGTGAGCGACAAATCCCAGTCGCCGATCATGTCGAGCGTGCCGAACAACAAGGTCGGACTGATTCGCGCCAGCCCGGCCCAGCGTTGCCCCGCGTCGATCCGTTCGAACGGGGTGCTGGCGCGGCTGTCATCCGTGACCAGCAGGGCATTGCCCTCCGCGCTCGCCATCGCCTCGAAATGGGACTGCGACACGATCGCCCCGTCGGCCACCAGCAAAACGTCGGCATCGCGCGGCGCATCCCGCACCATCGACACCATATCGCGCACCAGTGCGACCGCGATCCCGTCGGCGCTCAGCCGATCGACCGCCTGCGACAAGGCGGGGGTGATCACGCTCACCAATATCATGATTCGATCCGCACCGGCCTGCGCCGCCTGCCGCGCCTGATATTCCACCAGCGTCTGTCCGGCAAAATACAGACTCGCGCGCTGACCAACGGTCGTCTGGCCACCAGACGAATCGCCCGAAGCCCGGCTGGCGCTGAGAATAGCCGCGAAACTCATATCGTTATGGTATCGACCCGATTGTTGTGCAGCGGGCCTTGTCGCAAGGCTGGCGGCTTCGCGCAAGCGCAGCCGTGCCACTGCCACGATTCAGGTCTGTTGCAGCCCCGCCAGCGCCGCGCGCAACCGGCGCAGCACGCGCGGATCACCCGGTGCGGCCTCTGCTGCCTCATCGGCCAGCGCCATCAGTGCGGTAAGCCCGAAACTGGCCGCCAGCCCTTTCAGCCGCCATGCCGCCAGTTCCCAATTGGCGTCGCACCGCGCCCGCCCCAGCAGATCGATCTGCCGCTCGGCGCTTTCCATGAAGGCGACGCGCAGGTCCGCGATCAGGGCGCTGTCATCGCCGACGGCTGCGGATAAAGCTGCATGAAGGGCGCCGGGATCATAGGACATAGAGACAGACGCTATCTGGCTTGCGTTAAGTTTTGGTAACAGGGCATTTGCGCGGACGGAAAAGCTGCTAGGATGCACGACATGACAGGGGGCAGCACAATCGTCGAGTTCTGGCGCGACGAATCAAGCGCAGCTAGCGACGCGTCGCAGGCGGATGACATTTTGCTTTTGAAACAGGCGTCTCTCAACATCGACGAAGATGATTCGGATGATGGCGCGGGCGATGGCTGGGTCAAACGCATACGCGTGGGCTTGAGCCTGCTCGCGATCGGCTGGGTCGGCTTTGCCGGCTGGGCGATTTTCGCGGCGGGCGACCTGCCCGGCGGCCCCTTGTTCTGGGCCAATGCCATCGCCACGCTGGTCGTCCCGCTCATCCTGCTGGGCCTCGCCTATCTGCTGTTGATGCGTAACAGCCGCGCCGAATCGCGCCGCTATCTCGACACTGCCCGCGCCCTGCGGACGGAAGCCGATCTGCTGGAACTGCGACTGGGACGGATCGCCACCCAGCTGGAAACCGCCCGTCAGTCGATGCAGCAGCAGGCCGAATTGCTCGACAGCTATGGCGCGGCGGCCAGCAGCAATATGGAGGCGTCCGCCGAACTGATCGCCAGCCGGTCCCAAGCAACGGTCGATCGCGCCGAATCGGCGGAGCGGGCAAGTGCTGCGCTGGTCGCCAAGATGGACTCGTTGATCGCCACGATCCCCGAACTGGAGGACCGCACCGGCCGGATGGCGGCGCAGATCATGGACAACGGCCATGCGCTGGCGGAACGAATCGACACATTGGAAGCGCGGCTTCACGCGCTGGCCGAATTGTCCGACGACGCCCGTGCCCGCACCCTGTCCGCGACCAAGAGCCTGTCGAGCCAGCTGACGCAGCTTCAGGAATCGACCCGCGTCGCCAATGAGGAAGTGACGGGCATGGCGGAAATCGCCGCCGGACGGATCGACGCGACTGCCCAGAGCGCGCGGCAGGCGATGGACCGGACCCGTCAGGATGTGGAAATTCAGGCAGCCGCTCTCGCGACACTGATCGAAACCGCCGAAACCGGCATCGCCAGCACCAGCGACACTGTGCGCGCGGCCCTGATCGAGGATCTTGACCGGGCGCAGGCCGATCTGACCGCACGCCTCGACGCTGCCTTACGCAGCGTGCGCGCGACGATGGCAACGACCGACGAAGGCCTTTCGCGCCGCGCCGAACATCTCGAAGCGCTGGTCGCGGCGGCGCAATCGGGCATAGGTGACGTCAGCGAAACGACCCTGGCGACCTTGACGCGGGACATGGACGCGATCGAGAAGGATTTGCGCGAACGGCTCGACACCGCGCTGGCCCGCGCGCAGGAAGCATTGGCGCTGACCGAGGGCAATTTGTCGACCCAGTCGGCCGCGCTGGAATCTCTGGTCACCCGCTCACGCGACAGCCTCGACGCCATCGGCAGCGAGACGGTCACGGGTCTGGCCAACACGATCGGCGACGTGGAAAACCGCCTGCACCAGATGAACGAGGTCATGGCCGGGCAACATAGCCTGATGGCCGGCATCCAGTCGGGGCTGGACGAAACGATCACATCGACCCAGAATCGCTTTGCGACGCTGGAGGAAGTCGCCCTCGCCCGGAGCGAGAGGCTGACCGAAGCACTTACGCGCCTGACCGCCGAAACCCAGCGCATCGACGGCGCATTGGCCAACGGGGGCGTGACCGCCGAAAAGCTGATCGGTTGTGCCGAAACCCTGCTCGTCGCCCTCGATTCGAGCGTGCGCGAACTGGACGAGACCTATCCCGCGGCACTGGAGCGGTTCGACGCCCGCTTGGAACAGAGCCGCGCTCTGCTGGGCCACACGACGCCCGAAATGGAGCGGCTGGAAGCCATATCGCAGGCATTGGTTGGCCGGGCGGAAGAGGCCGAATCGATGCTGCGCGGCCAAGGCAGTCGCCTGACCGAATGGCTGGAAAGCACGCAGGGCGGGCTGGAGGCCAATCGCAATCTGGTCGAACGGCTGCGCGTCGCACTGGACGGCGCCCATCAGGATGCGACCCGCATCACCGAAGGCGCCGGACCCTTGCTCGTCACCGCGTTGCTGCGCGTCAAGGATACGGCCGATCAGGCCGCCGAGCGTGCGCGTCAGGCGCTGGGCCGGACCATTCCCGAAGCCGCGCAGGCTCTGGCCGACGCCAGTGAACAGGCAATGCAGAACGCGATTGGAGACAAGGTCGCGGCGCAGATCGAACAGGTTGCGCGCGTCGCCGAAGAAGCCGTCAATGCCGCGCATCAGGCGTCCGAGCGCCTGACGCGCCAATTGCTGACCATCGCCGACACCAGCGCCAATGTCGAACAGCGGATCGAGGAAGCGGAACGGGCGGCGGAAAATCGCGACCGCGACCATTTTGCCCGTCGCTCCGCGCTGCTGATCGAATCGCTCAACAGCACCGCGATCGACGTCGCCAAGATCCTGTCGAACGACGTCACCGATTCAAGCTGGTCGGCCTATCTGAAGGGCGATCGCGGCGTATTCACCCGCCGTGCAGTCAAGCTGCTGGACGCCGGGGAATCGCGCGAGATTGCGCTGCATTATGACAATGACGCGGAATTCCGCGATCATGTGAACCGCTACATCCATGATTTCGAAGGCATGCTGCGGATCATCCTGTCGGCGCGTGACGGCAATGCGCTGGGCGTCGCCATTCTCTCGTCCGACATGGGCAAACTCTATGTCGCGCTGGCGCAGGCGATCGAGCGGCTGCGCCAGTAACGGACGCGCGCCGATTGATCCCGGCGCGCGCTCTCGACGTCAGGAGCGGGGCTTAATCCCCAAACCGTCAATTCTGGTGGGTATAACCTGGCAGCATGTCCAGCGTGATCCAGCCCTGCACATAATTGGCGTAATAGAGACCGAACAGCAGTCCTGACAGAATGGTCGCGCGAAGCACCACCACGCCGGGCCTGAAATTGCTGGGCGCGCTATCCGCCTGCCCCTTTAGCAACTGCTCGCCCGTCTCGTCGGGCGTGCGGATGCCAAAGGGCAGCATGATGAACGCGCTGATCACCCAGAACAGCACATAGATGGCGAAGATGGCGTAAAGATTCATACGGGCGATTTAGGCCCGAATGAGCAACACGTCCACAATCGGCTTCTTGCCGGTCCAGCGCGTCGCCGCGCGGCGAACGGCCAGGCGGATACGCTCACGCACCGCCTCTTCCTCATGCGATCCCTTGGCAATCACGTCCGCGGCATCATCCGCCGCTTCGGCCAGAAAGTCCGCCTTGTCCTCTTCCACCGGAACGCCCTGCGTCCGCAGCGTCGGTCGACCAATCAGCCTTCCTTTGCCGTCGAGCGCGACGGCCACGCTGATCTGGCCATGCAGACCCAGCTTGCGCCGCTCGTTCATGGTGGCGCCTTCCGCTGGCAGGATGACGTCGCCATCCAGCACCAGTCGACCGACCTCTTCCCGCCCAATGATCGCCGGTGCGCCCGGCGCCAGCCGCAGCAGATCGCCATTGGACTGCACCACCGCATTGGGGATGCCCGTCGCCAGGCCAAGCCGCGCCTGTTCGGCCATATGCCGTCGTTCGCCATGGACCGGCAGCAATATTTCGGGCCGTATCCAGCGATACATGGCTTCCAGTTCAGGACGCCCCGGATGGCCCGACACATGGACTTCGGCCTGCCGGTCCGTGACCATCACGATATTTTTCGCCGCCAGCGCGTTCTGGATGCGACCGATCGCGATTTCATTGCCGGGGATCTGCTTGGACGAAAAGACGACCAAGTCACCGTCGGTCAGCTTGATAGGATGGCTGTCGAACGCGATGCGCGCAAGTGCGGCGCGCGCCTCCCCCTGACCGCCGGTGGCGATGATCATCACCTCATCGCGCGGCAGTTTCATCGCATCGTCCCAGTCGACCGTCGGCGGAAAATCCTTGAGGTAGCCACTAGCCTTGGCCATGCCGATGATCCGGTCGAGCGAACGGCCCGCGACGCACACCTTGCGTCCCATCGCCGTCGCCACTTCGCCCAGCGTCTGAACACGCGCGGCATTGGACGCAAAGGTGGTGACGAGCACTCGCCCCCTGGCCCCCTCTATCGCCTGCATCAGCCCTTCGCGGACATCGCCTTCGGAACCGCTGGCCTTCTCATTGAACACATTGGTGCTGTCGCATACCAGCGCCAGCACGCCCTGATCGCCCACCGCCGTCAACTGTTCCGGGGTCGAGGGGACGCCGAGCAGCGGCTGATCGTCCAGCTTCCAGTCGCCGGTATGGAATATGCGCCCATAGGGCGTATCGATGACCAGCGCATTGCCTTCCGGGATGGAATGCGCCAGCGGCATGTAACGGAAGCCGAACGGACCCAGTTCGAAGCTGCCTTCATTGGGAATGACGTGAAGCTTGACCTCCTTGGTCAGCCCCTCTTCCTCCAGCTTCAGGCGGATAAGGCCAGCAGTAAACGGCGTCGCATAAAGCGGCACGCCCAGGTCGGCCGCCAGATAGGGGATCGCGCCGATATGGTCCTCATGCCCGTGGGTCAGCACGATGCCGAGCAGATCCTTGCGCCGTTCCTCAATAAAGCTGAGGTCCGGCAGCACCAGTTCGATGCCCGGATAATTGGGATCGCCAAAGGTCATGCCGAGATCGACCATCACCCATTTGCCCTGGCATCCATATAGATTGACGTTCATGCCAATCTCGCCCGACCCGCCCAGGGCCAGGAAGAGCAGCTCATCTTTGGGTTTCATTACGCTTGTAAACTCCGTTCGTGCATCAGCGCGAGGCCCTGAACCGTCAGGTCCGGCGCGATCGCATCGAAAATATCGCTATTGTCATTGAAGAGGACCGCCAGGCCCCCTGTCGAAATCACTCTGGTCGGGCGGCCGATTTCGGCCCTCATCCGGGCGACCAGCCCTTCCATCATGGCTACATAGCCCCAAAATACACCAATATGCATCTGCGCTTCGGTCGTGCGACCGATGACCGATCGATTTTCCGGTGGCGCGATCGCGATCTTGGGCAGCTTCGCCGCCGCTGCGACCAACGCATCGAGCGACAGGTTGATCCCCGGCGCTATGATCCCGCCCTTATAGGCTCCGCTATAATCGACAACGTCGAATGTCGTCGCGGTGCCGAAGTCGATGACGATCAGGTCGCCTGCATAAAGATGGTGCGCGGCGATGGCATTTACAACCCGGTCAGCGCCCACCGATCCCGGTTCGGCCACGTCCAGTTCGATGCCCCAATCAACCGGCGGCTGTCCTGCGACCAGAGGAGTCGTCTTGAAATATTTTTCCGCCAGCACCTGCAAATTATGCAGCGCGCGCGGCACGACCGTCGCGATAATCACGGCATGGACGTCCGTGATCTTATAGCCTTCCAGCATCAGCAACTGGTTGAGCCACACCGCATATTCGTCCGCCGTACGGCGCGGATCGGTCGCGATCCGCCAGCGCGCGCGAATGTCGCGCCCTTCGAGCAGCGCGAAAACCACATTGGTGTTGCCCGCGTCGATCGCGAGGAGCATGGTCGGTCCTTGGTTCAGGTGAGAAATATGTCGCCCGCGTGAATGGCACGGCTGTGTCCGTTCGCCAAGCGCAGGATCAACATGCCCTGCTGGTCGAGCGTATCAAATGCCCCCTCGACGCTCTCGCCATCGGCTTGAACCACCCGCATGGGCGTACCGGTCGGGTGTGCGTTCAAAAGCCAGTGCATCCGCACCGGGTCCAGCCCCTGCGCGCGCCAGATCGCCAGCCAATGGCCGAACAGTTGCGCCAGTCGCTCCATCAGCACACCAGCGTCAGCCTCCCTGGCGCCCTGCGCCAAAAGGCTGGTGACCGAACGATCCAGCCCGCGGGGATAATCAGTGACATTGATGCCGATCCCCACAACGATCGCATCACCGGCCCGCTCCAGCAAAATGCCTGCGATCTTCGCGCCATCGACCAATATGTCATTGGGCCATTTGATCCGCGCCTGCCCTGCACAGAGCGGCGCGACCAGCGCGTGAACCGCATTGGCCGCAACCAGCGCCAGCGTATGCGGCATGGGGTCACTCGCGCGCAACCGGACCAGTGCGGAACAATAGAGATTGCCGACCGGGCTTTCCCAGCCCCGGCCCATCCGTCCCTTGCCGCCCGTCTGCCGCCCCGCGCGCAGCCAGATGCCGTCCGGCGCGCCCTGCTCCGCCAATGCCAGCATATCGGCATTGGTGGAGCCGGTCTCCGCGACGAAGCGAATGGTCAGAACAGGGACGCCGCAGCGGCGGCGCTCGCCTGATCCAGTAGGGGGTTGAGCAGATAGCCCATGACGATGACCACGGCGCAGGCGGTCAGGACGATATTTTCAACCGCCCCGCCCTTCGCCTCATAGGCGCCGGTCGGCTCGTCGAAATAGATCGTCTTGATGATCTTGAGATAGTAGAAAGCGCCAATCACCGACGCCGCGATGCCGAACGCCGCCAGCGCGGTCAGACCAGACGCTACCGCCGCATCGAACACCAGGAATTTGGCCCAGAAACCGAACAGCGGCGGAATACCGGCCATGGAGAACATGAAGATCGCAAATCCGGCCGCCAGCCCTTTGCGCGACTGCGACAACCCCGCCAGGCTGGCGATCGTCTCGACCGGCTTGCCGTCGGCGTCGCGCATCTGAAGGATGCAGGCGAACGCACCGATCGTCATCACGACATAGATCGCCATATAGCTCATGGTCGCGGCAACACCTGCGGGCGTGCCAGCGGCCAGGCCGATCAAGGCGAAGCCCACATTGTTGATCGACGAATAGGCCATCAGCCGCTTGATATTGCTCTGGCCGATCGCCGCGACCGCGCCGAACAGGATGGAAGCGAGCGCGACGAAGATCACGATCTGCTGCCAGTCCATGCCCGCCGGGCCCAGCGCCTCGATCGCGACGCGGACGGTCAAGCCCATGGCCGCAACCTTGGGCGCGCTGGCAAAGAAGGTCGTCACCGGCGTTGGCGCGCCTTCATAGACGTCCGGGGTCCACATATGGAAGGGCACAGCGCTGATCTTGAATGCAAGACCCGCGAGCACGAACACCAGACCGAACAATTCGCCCTTGCCCACGCCATCGCCCAGCGCAACGGCAATGCCATCAAACGCGGTGCTGCCGGTAAAGCCATAGAGCAGCGAGATACCGTAGAGCAGGATACCGCTCGCCAGCGAACCCAGCACGAAATATTTAAGGCCCGCTTCGGACGAACGCCCGTCCTGCCGCATGAAACTCGCCAGGACGTAGGAGGCCAGGCTGTTCATTTCGAGACCGACATAAAGCGTCAGCATGTCGCCCGCCGACACCATCATGCCCATGCCGATCGCGGCAAACAGGATCAGGATCGGATATTCAGGCCGCAGCGCGCTGTCGGTAGAAAAGAAGCGCGGCGCAAGCAGGATAGCCACGGCGGCCGCCGCGTAGATCAGCGCCTTGGCATAGACGGAGAAAGCATCGGCACGGACCAGGCCGTCAAATGCATCCGGCCCATGGGCGATCGTGCTGGACAGCGCCACACCCGCAACGATCAGCGTGAGCACTGACAATGCGTTGACGATCCTTGCGGTGCCATCGCCGCCAAAAGCAGCCACCATCAGCAGGATCAGGCCGCCGGCCGTCAAAATCAGTTCCGGCAGGACTGCCAGAAGGGAAGCGGAGTCGATCATCAGTGCGCCTCCCCGTGCGCAGGAGCTTCTTCGTGATGGGCACCTTCATGCGCTTCGCCCGCAGGCTTGGGCGCACCCATCTTGATCTTGGAATCGCCGGCCGGCGCGGCTGGCGCCAGGCGGGCTTCGAGTGCGTGAATATCCGGGCGCATCGGCTTGAGGAAGCTTTCGGGATAAACCCCCATCCACAGCACCACCGCAGCGATCGGCGCAAGCAGCCAGATTTCGCGACCCGACAGGTCCGGCATCGCGGCGGCATCGGCATTGACCTGCTCACCGTAGCAGATGCGGCGATAGAGGTAGAGCATATAGGCTGCGCCCAGGATGATACCCGTGGTGCAGATCAGCGCCACCCAGCTCGATGCCTGATAGATGCCCATCAGTGACAGGAATTCGCCGACGAAGTTGGACGTGCCGGGCAGGCCGACCGACGCCATGGTGAAGAACAGGAACAGCATGGCGTAGCGCGGCATGTTGATCGACAGGCCACCGTAACAGGCAATCTCGCGCGTGTGCAGCCGGTCGTAGATGACGCCGACGCACAGGAACAGCGCGCCCGCGACCAGACCATGGCCCAGCATCACCATCATCGCGCCTTCGATGCCCGCCTGGTTGAAGGCGAACAGGCCGACCGTCACGATCGCCATATGCGCGACGGACGAATAGGCGATCAGTTTCTTCATGTCCGACTGAACAAGCGCGACGAGCGAGGTGTAAACCACCGCGACCATCGACAGGCCCCAGACCAGCGGCGCAAGCTGCGCCGAGGCTTCGGGAAACATCGGCAGCGAGAAGCGGATGAAGCCGTACCCGCCCATCTTCAGCAGCACACCTGCCAGAATGACGGAACCGGCCGTCGGCGCCTGAACGTGCGCGTCGGGCAGCCAGGTGTGGACCGGCCACATCGGCATCTTGACCGCGAAGCTGGCAAAGAAAGCCAGGAACAGCCAGGTCTGGATATGCGGATCGAAATTATACGCCATCAGCACGGGGATGTCGGTCGTGCCTGCTTCATGCACCATCCACATCATCGCGATCAGCATCAGCACCGATCCGAACAATGTGTAGAGGAAGAATTTATAGCTGGCGTAAATCCGGTCAGCACCGCCCCAGATGCCGATGATCAGATACATCGGGATCAGGCCGGCTTCGAACATGATGTAGAAAAGATAGAGATCCTGCGCCGTGAAGACGCCGATCATCAGCACCTCCATGAACAGGAAGGCCGCCATATATTCGCCCACGCGCTTTTGAATCGCGTTCCAGCTGGCGCCGATGCAGATCGGCATCAGGAACACCGTCAACGCAATCAGCATCAGGGCAATGCCGTCAATTCCGAGCGCCCAGGCAAATTTGCCGAAGATCGGCGCATATTCCTGAAACTGCCATTGCGCGCCGCTGCCCGACTGGTCGAACTGCGCCCACAGGGCCATGCCCAGGACGAAATCGACCAGAGTGGCGATCAATGCGATCCAGCGCGCGCTGTTCGCGCCGACGAACAGACAGGCGATGGCCCCCGCCATCGGCACTGCCATCATCAGGGAAAGGATGGGGAAGCCGTCCATTATCGTGTCATCGCCCAGGTTGCGGCAGCGGCGAGGCCAATCAGCATCACCAGCGCGTAGGTGTAGAGGTAGCCGGACTGGAGCCGACGGGTCACTTTATTGCCCTGCACGACCAGAGCGGCCAGGCCATTGGGTCCGAACCGGTCAATGAAACCGATGTCCCCGAACTTCCAGAAGAAGCGGCCGATGGCGAAGGCAGGCTTGACGAACAGGAAGGTATACAGCTCGTCAAAATACCATTTGTTGAGCAGGAAGGTGTAGAGTCCACCAAAGGTCGCGACGAAGCGCTGAGGCCAGTCGGTGTTCCTGATATAGCTGAGATAGGCAATCAGCAACCCGGTCAGCATCACCGTGAACGGCGAGAATTTGACCCATGTGGGCACTTCATGCGCCGCGTGCATCAGATGACTGTCGAACGACAATGCGCCCTTCCAGAATTCGATGCCGCCCTCTGCCCCGATAAACTGATCGTGGAACAGGAAGCCCGCAAACACTGCGCCAAGGCTGAGCATGATCAGCGGGATCAGCATCACCAGCGGGCTTTCATGCGGATGATAGCCGCCCGTCCCGGCGGGAAGTTCATGTGCGCCTGCCTCAGCCGCATGCGGATCATGGCCAGCATCTTCCTGGGCCGGCGCGTTGTCATGCTCCGATCCATGGCCGTGGGTTGCATGATCGTCATGGCCATGCGCGTCATGCAGCGCATGCTGGATATGCTCGGACTGGGTCCAGCGCGGCTTGCCGAAGAAGGTCAGGAACACCAGACGCCAGCTATAGAAGCTGGTCAGCAGCGCCGCCAATACGCCGACGATGAACACGCCGGTGCCAGCTCCGCCCGCAGCATAGGCCGCTTCCAGAATGCCGTCCTTGGAATAGAAACCGGCAAAGCCGACGCCGATGAGCGGCAGGCCAACGCCCGTGATGGCCAGCGTACCAAGCGTCATCGTCCAGAAGGTGATGGGAATGCTTTTCCGCAGGCCGCCATAATAGCGCATGTCCTGTTCATGATGCATCGCATGGATGACCGAACCGGCCCCCAGGAACAGCAACGCCTTGAAGAAGGCATGGGTGAACAGGTGGAACATCGCCGCGCCATAGGCGCCAACGCCCGCTGCAAAGAACATATAGCCCAGCTGCGAACAGGTCGAATAGGCGATGACGCGCTTGATGTCGGTCTGCACCGTGCCCACGGTCGCCGCGAACAGGCAGGTCGCTGCGCCTACATAGGTTACCACGGTCAGCGCCGTCGCTGACGTCTCGAACATCGGCGACAGGCGGCACACCATGAACACGCCCGCCGTCACCATGGTCGCGGCGTGGATCAGCGCCGACACGGGGGTCGGGCCTTCCATCGCGTCTGGCAACCAGGTGTGGAGACCAAGCTGCGCCGACTTGCCCATGGCGCCGACGAACAGCAGCAGGCACAGCACCGTCATCGTGTCGAAACGATGGCCCAGGAAGCCGATGGTCGATCCCGCCATCGACGGGGCCATTTCCAGAATTTCGGGGATCGATATGGTGTTGAACACCAGATAAGTTCCGAAAATCCCCATCATGAAGCCAAGGTCGCCCACGCGGTTGACCACGAACGCCTTGATCGCGGCGGCATTGGCCGACGGCTTGCGGAACCAGAAACCGATAAGCAGGTAGGAAGCCAGGCCCACCCCTTCCCAGCCGAAGAACATCTGGAGCAGGTTGTTGGCCGTCACCAGCATCAGCATCGCGAAGGTGAAGAGCGAGAGATAGGCGAAGAAGCGCGGCTGATCCGGCTCCTCTTCCATATAGCCCCAGCTGTAGAGGTGGACGAGGCTGGACACGCTGGTGATCACCACCAGCATTACCGCCGTCATCGCATCGACCCGCAAGGCCCATTGCGCGTCAAAGCTGCCCGACTGAATCCAGGTGAACAGCGGCGTCACATGCGCTTCGGCGCTGCCGGTCAGGAAGCTGATGAAGATCGGCCAGGACATGGCGCAGCTGGCGAACAGCGCGCCTGTGGTGACGATCTTGGCGGGCAGCTTGCCCAGCGCCTTGTTGCCAAGGCCCGCAATGGCAGCGGCCAGCAGCGGAAGAAGAACGATAAGCTGGATCATGAGTTCAGGCTCAGCCCTTCATCCGGTTGACATCGTCGACGGCGATGGTGCCGCGACCACGGAAGTAAATGACGAGGATGGCTAGGCCGATGGCCGCCTCACCCGCCGCGACGGTCAGCACGAACATGCTGAACACCTGCCCGACCAGATCGCCCAGAAAGGCGCTGAAAGCGACAAGGTTGATGTTCACGCTCAAAAGAATCAGCTCGATCGCCATCAGGATGATGATGACATTCTTGCGATTGATGAAGATGCCCAGCACCCCCATCACGAACAGGATGGCGCTGACCACCATATAATGTTGAAGGCCGATCACAGCTCCACCCCCTGCCCTGCGGGCTGATTGATATTGCGGACCGCATCCTGCGGACGGCGACGATTCTGCTTGGCGATGTTCTGGCCCTTCACCCCGCCGCGTGCCCGATGGGTCAGGACGATCGCACCGATCATAGCAACCAGCAGGACGATGCCTGCCGCTTCGAAAAGGAAGATATAGCGGGTGTAAAGCAGCGTACCGATCGCCTTGATGTTCGATACGTCCGGCGTGGCCGGCGCCGCGCGCTGCGCCAGTTCAATCGGACCAGCGCTCCACAGGCCAATGCCCAGCACGATTTCCGCCAGCAGCACCAGCGCGATCAGCAGGCCGAACGGCAGATAGCTGACGAAACCGGCGCGCAGTTCGGCAAAGTCGATGTCCAGCATCATGACGACGAACAGGAACAGGACCGCGACCGCGCCGACATAGACGATGACCAGCAGCATCGCGATGAATTCCGCGCCCAGCAGGATCATCAGACCCGCCGCGTTGAAGAAGGCCAGGATCAGCCACAGCACCGAATGGACCGGGTTGCGCGACAATATGGTCAGCGCACCGCTGGACACCACCAGGATCGCGAACAGGTAAAAGGCTAAGACGTGGATCACAGGATGGCCCCCGGAAACCGTTCGGGCTGAGCGAAGTCGAAGCCTTCCACTGAACGAAGTGAAGTGACTTCGCGGCGCTCAGTCGAGCCCTTCGACAAGCTCAGGGCGAACGGGTTTGAGTTAGACACGGCGCGCATTACCGATAAGGCGCATCGGCGGCAAGGTTCGCGGCGATCGCGCGTTCCCACTTGTCACCATTTTCAAGAAGCTTGGCCTTGTCGTAGATCAGCTCCTCGCGCGTTTCGGTCGCGAATTCGAAGTTCGGCCCTTCCACGACCGCATCCACAGGGCAGGCTTCCTGGCAGAAACCGCAATAGATGCATTTGGTCATGTCGATGTCGTAGCGCGTCGTGCGACGGCTGCCATCTTCGCGCGGCTGCGCCTCGATGGTGATCGCCTGTGCCGGACACACTGCCTCGCACAGCTTGCACGCGATGCAGCGTTCTTCCCCGTTGGGGTAGCGACGCAGCGCATGTTCGCCCCGGAACCGCGGCGAAATCGGGTTCTTCTCATAGGGATAGTTGATCGTCGCCTTGGGCTTGAAAAAATATTTCAAGGTCAGCCAGTGCGCCTTCACAAACTCCCACAGGGTGAAAGACTTGACGTAATATCCGAGGCTCATTGTGCGCCTCCATAGCGCGTCAGCATGAGGAAGCCCGACACCAGAAAGACGAAGAAGAGCGAGGTTGGCAGGAAGATTTTCCAGCCCAGCCGCATCAGCTGGTCATAACGGTAGCGGGGCACCGTCGCCTTTACCCAGGAAAAGACGAAGAAGAAGAAGAGGATCTTGGCGAACAGCCAGATGATACCCGGCACCATGTAGAGCGGCGCCCAATCGAGCGGCGGCAGATAGCCACCCCAGAACAGGATCGCGTTCAGCGCGCACATCAGGATGACATTGGCATATTCGCCGAGCCAGTAGAGCGCGAAGGCCATGGACGAATATTCGGTCTGATAGCCCGCGACCAGCTCGCTTTCCGCTTCGGTCAGATCGAAGGGCGCGCGCGCCGTTTCCGCCATGGCGGAAATCAGGAACATGATCGCCATCGGGAAGAGCAGCGGGTTGAAGCCGTTGCCGTTGAGGAAACCGTAATAGCCCTTCTGGCTCTCCACGATCGCGGTCAGGTTGAAACTGCCGGCCCACAGCACAACGCTGATCAGGATGAAGCCGATCGAAACTTCATAGCTGATCATCTGCGCGCTGGCACGGATCGCGGAATAAAAGGGATATTTCGAGTTGGACGCCCAGCCCGCCAGCACGATGCCATAGACGCCAAGCGACGAAATCGCGAGAATGTAGAGCAGGCCGACATTGATGTCCGCCAGCACGACGCCAACATCGAACGGCACCACTGCCCAGGCGAGCAGCGCGACCGTGAAGGTGATGATCGGCGCAATGATGAACAGCGCCTTGTTCGCCGCCGACGGGATGATCGTTTCCTGCAGGAACACCTTGGCCCCGTCCGCAAAGGACTGAAGCAGGCCGAAGGGGCCAACCACGTTCGGCCCGCGCCGCAGCGCCATCGCCGCCCAGATCTTGCGATCGGCATAGATGATCATCGCGACGGCCAGCATCAGCGGCAGGGCAATCACGAGGATGCCGATGATGGTCGACAGGAACCAGGCGCCTTCAAACGGCAGGCCCAGATTTTGGAAGAAAGCGGTCACTTCGCGCCCCCGGCGTTAACAGAGCGACGTGTTCCCGCGCTGGCGGGAATCCAGTTCAGACCCTGGGACTGGGTTCCCGCTTGCACGGGAACACGGATGAGGTGCATCATTCCGCCGCCTCCGCAAATTCAACCCCATGGACCAGTTCGGCCGAGCATTGCTGCATCGTCGGGCTGGCGCGGCAGATGGCGTTGGTCAGGTAGAAATCCTTGATCGGCGAAGCCAGTTCGCCAGTCGCGCCGGTCGGCAGCTTGGGGATCGACCAGCCATAATCGGCCAGTCCCTCGACACCCAGAGCAGGCACGGCCTTGACCATCTCGGCGCGCAACTGTTCGAAGCTGTCGAACGGCAGCGTTGCACCCATGACGTCCGACAGGGCGCGCAGGATCGACCAGTCCTCACGGGCGTCACCCGGTGCAAACACAGCCTTTTCGCCCCGCTGCACCCGGCCTTCCAGATTGACATAGGTGCCCGCCTTTTCGGCATAGCTTGCGCCCGGCAGGATCACGTCCGCCGCATGCGCGCCCTTGTCGCCATGGTGGCCGACATAGACTTTGAAGCTGCCCTCGAAGGCGGCATAATCCACCTCGTCCGCGCCCAGCGAGAAAAGCAGCTTGGGCTTGGCAGCCGCCACTGCCTTGATCCCGCCAGCCGTCGCATAGCCGAGCATCAGCCCGCCCATCCGCGCCGCCGCGAAATGCAGGACGTTATAGCCGTTCCAGCCGTCCTTGATCAGACCCAGCGTCTCGACCAGCGCCAGCGTGTCACCATGCGCGCCATCCTTGGCCAGCACGCCGCCGCCCACGATCATCGCGGGCCGCGCTGCCTTGCCGAATGCCTCGACCACCGCTTCCGGCAGCTTGGCGAGCAACGACGCATCATTGCCCAGCCACTCGACCTTGTAGGTCAGGTCGAACTCAGGCCCGATGCCGAAAACCTTGGCGCCCTTCTTGATCGCCTTGCGCAGCCGGGTGTTCACCAGCGGCGCTTCCCAGCGCAGATTGGTGCCGACCAGCAGGATGACGTCCGCCGTTTCCAGCTCCGCCAGCGGCGTGTTGAACACGACCGACGACAGGCTCGACACGTCATAGGACAGGCCGGTTTGACGCCCTTCGAGCATCGTCCCGCCCAGCTTCTCGACCAGCGCCTTGCCCGCAAACATCGTCTCGCAGTCAAGCAGGTCGCCCGCGACCGCCGCGACGCTGCCGCCATGCTGGACCGCCGCGATCGCCGCAAAAGCCTCCGCCCAGGTCGCCGGGACCAGCTTGCCGTCCTTGCGGACATAAGGCTTGTCGAGCCGCTTGCGCACCAGACCATCGACATTGTGTCGCGTCTTGTCGCTGGCCCATTCCTCATTCACATCGTCATTGATGCGTGGCACGGCGCGCAGCACCTGACGGCCCCGGCTGTCGAGACGGATGTTGGTGCCAACGGCATCCATCACGTCGATCGCATGGGTCTTTTTCAGCTCCCATGGCCGCGCTTCGAATGCATAGGGCTTGGCGGTCAGCGCGCCGACCGGGCACAGGTCCACCACATTGCCCGACAGTTCGCTCTTGGCGGCATGTTCCAGATAGGTGGTGATCTGCATATTTTCGCCGCGATAGATGGCGCCGATTTCCGGCACGCCCGCGACTTCCTCGGCAAAGCGCACGCAACGGGTGCACTGGATGCAGCGGGTCATGACCGTCTTGACGATCGGACCCATATACTTCTCGGTCACAGCGCGCTTGTTTTCGTCATAGCGCGACGCACCGCGGCCATAGGCGACCGACTGGTCCTGCAAATCGCATTCGCCGCCCTGGTCGCAAATCGGACAGTCGAGCGGATGGTTGATGAGCAGAAACTCCATCACCCCTTCGCGCGCCTTCTTGACCATTTCGCTGTCGGTGCGGATTTCCTGACCCTCGGCAGCGGGCAGCGCGCAGGACGCTTGCGGCTTGGGCGGTCCGGGCTTCACCTCGACCAGGCACATGCGGCAATTGCCCGCAATGGACAGCCGCTCATGATAGCAGAAGCGCGGAATTTCCTTCCCCGCCAACTCACACGCCTGCAAGACAGTCGCGCCTGCCGGGACGTCCAATTCTACGCCGTCAACTTTGACCTTAGGCATGATTACTCCGCTGCCTCCATCACAGGCGCGCCACGCTCGTTGATGCGGCGTTCGATTTCGGGCCGGAAATGCCGGATCAAGCCCTGGATCGGCCATGCCGCTGCGTCGCCGAGCGCGCAGATGGTGTGGCCTTCGACCTGCTTGGTCACCTGATGCAGCATATCGATTTCGGACAGGTCGGCGTCGCCGGTGCGCAGCCGTTCCATCACGCGCCACATCCAGCCAGTGCCTTCGCGGCATGGCGTGCACTGGCCGCAGCTTTCATGCTTGTAGAAATAGCTGAGGCGGCTGATGGCGCGCACGATGTCGGTGGACTTGTCCATGACGATGACGGCGGCGGTGCCAAGACCGGAGCCGAGCGCCTTCAGCCCGTCAAAATCCATCGGTGCGTCCATGATCTCCTTCGCAGGGACCAGCGGGACCGACGAACCGCCGGGGATCACGGCAAGCAGATTGTCCCAGCCACCCCGGATGCCGCCGCAATGGCGATCGATCAGTTCGCGGAACGGTATCGACATCGATTCCTCGACGACGCAGGGCTTGTTCACATGGCCGCTGATCTGGAACAGCTTGGTGCCGCGATTGCCTTCGCGACCGAAGCGGTTGAACCAGGACGCGCCACGCCGCAGAATCGTCGGGCTAACCGCGATGCTTTCGACATTGTTGACCGTGGTCGGACAACCATAGAGGCCAGCGCCCGCCGGGAAAGGCGGTTTCAGGCGCGGCTGGCCCTTCTTGCCTTCCAGGCTTTCGATCTGCGCGGTTTCCTCGCCGCAGATATAGGCGCCCGCGCCGCGATGGACGAACACGTCGAAATCATAACCCGATCCGCAGGCATTCTTGCCCAGGAACCCCTTGGCATAGGCCTGCTCGACCGCCGCGAACAGCACCTTGGCTTCGTAGATGAACTCGCCGCGAATATAGATATAGGCAGCCCGCGCGCGCATCGCGAAACCCGCGACCAGCGCGCCCTCGATCAGCTTGTGCGGATCGTGGCGGATGATCTCGCGATCCTTGCACGAACCCGGCTCGGATTCGTCGGCGTTGATCACCAGGAAGCTCGGACGGCCATCCTTGCTTTCCTTGGGCATGAAGCTCCACTTCATGCCGGTCGGGAAGCCCGCGCCGCCACGGCCGCGCAGGTTCGACGCCTTGATGATGTCGATGATCGCGTCCTGGCCCAGCGCCAGCAGCGCCTTGGTATTGTCCCAATCGCCACGCTTCATCGCGGCGTCAATACCCCAGTCCTGAAAACCATGGACGTTGGTGAAAATGCGATCGCTGTCGGCGAGCGGGCCGACAAACGGGGCCGGTGCAGCAGGTGCGTCGGTCATGCCCAATCCCCCCGATAATCGTGATTTTCGGACACCATCTCCTTGAGCGTGGTCGGGCCACCCTCCGGCGCGCTGGTCTGGCGATCAATCTGCGGCCCGATCTTGGGTTGGCCACCCGCGCTAAGCGTCTCCAGCACGGCGCTCATGCTGTCATAGGTCAGGTCTTCGTAATTATCGTCGTTGATCTGCACCATCGGCGCATTGGCGCACGCGCCAAGGCACTCGACTTCGGTCAGCGTAAACAGGCCGTCGGGCGTCGTCGCGCCCTTGACCAGACCCTTGTTCTTGCAGGCCGCAAACACATCGTCGGAGCCGCGCAACATGCAGGGCGTCGTGCCGCACACCTGCACATGATAGCGGCCAACCGGCGCCAAATTGTACATGGTGTAGAAGGTCGCGACCTCATAGACGCGCATATAGGGCATATCGAGCTGACGCCCGATATATTCCATCACCGGCACGGGCAGCCAGCCCTGGGTCTGCGTTTCCGCCCCCACCTGCCGCTGCGCCAGATCGAGCAGCGGCATGACAGCGGATTGCTGCCGACCGGCGGGATAGCGGGCGATGATCTTCTCCGCCTGCGCGGCATTCTCCGCCGTCCACGCAAAAGCGCCCCAGCGCGCGCGGGTTTCAGCTTCATCGGGGATATGAGGTGCGTCAGCCATCTTATTTCCCATAGTGCGGGTCAACCGCACTGACTTCATTGTTAGTTAGTTTGAATGACACGCGCAGAAGTGATGATACCCCCTCGCACGACCAAGATGCAGTCAACTCTTTGACGTTGGGAGCCAATTCTGGGCCATCCAACGGCTGTGGTGCTGGTTCAATGCGGGAAAGAGTGCAGTGTTTAGCGGTCGGAAACCACCGAGACACATCGCCCTCTTGGTCGATATATGCCATCACCGTGTCGGCCCCGTCACCCCTCATGGTGAAAACAGGGGGCTTCGCGGCCTGCGCGCACCCAGAACCTACAAGAAGCAAGATGATGAAGGCATTTGCCATTCTCACCGGTCACACTCCCCGAACACGATGTCCATCGCACCCAGCACAGCGGTTGTGTCGGCCAGCATGTGGCCTTTCATCATGAAGTCCATCGCCTGCAAATGCGAGAAGGCGGTTGGGCGGATCTTGCAGCGATAGGGCTTGTTAGTGCCGTCAGCGACCAGATAGACGCCGAATTCGCCCTTGGGGCTTTCGGTCGCCACATAGACTTCACCGGCGGGCACATGGAAGCCTTCGGTATAAAGTTTGAAGTGGTGGATCAGCGCTTCCATCGACCGCTTCATCTCGCCGCGCTTGGGCGGCACGACCTTGCGGTCGAAGCTGGCGATCGGCCCTTCGGGCATCTCATTGAGGCACTGCTTCATGATCCGCGCCGACTGGCGGACTTCCTCGACACGCACCATGAACCGATCATAGCAGTCATAATTGGTGCCGACCGGCACGTCGAAGTCCATGCGGTCATAGACGTCATAGGGCTGCGACTTGCGGATGTCCCAGGGGATGCCGGAGCCACGGATCATGGGACCGGAGAAGCCCCATTTCAGCGCGTCTTCCTTGCTGACCACGGCGATGTCGACATTGCGCTGCTTGAAGATGCGGTTGTCCGCGACAAGGCTGATCGCATCCTCGAACAGGCGCGGCAGGCGCGTGTCGAGCCAGTCGGCAATGTCGGTCAAGAGCTTCAGCGGCACATCCTGATGCACGCCGCCCGGACGGAAGTAAGCGCTGTGCATGCGCGCGCCCGACGCCCGCTCGAAAAAGTTGAGGCAATCCTCGCGAATTTCGAACAACCACAGGTTGGGCGTCATCGCACCCACGTCCATGACGTGCGAGCCCAGGTTGAGCATATGATTGCAGATGCGCGTCAGTTCCGCGAAGAACACGCGCAGATATTGCGCGCGCAGCGGCACTTCCAGGTTCAGCAGCTTCTCGACCGCCAGGACATAGCTATGCTCCATGCCCAGCGGCGAACAATAATCGAGCCGGTCGAAATAGGGCAAAGCCTGCAAATAGGTCTTATATTCGATCAGCTTTTCGGTGCCGCGATGCAGCAGGCCGACATGGGGATCGCAGCGTTCGACGATCTCGCCTTCCAGCTCCATGACGAGGCGGAGAACGCCGTGCGCCGCGGGATGCTGGGGACCGAAATTGATCGTGTAATTCTGGATTTCCGTGTCGCCATAGGCCGGATCGGCGGCGTCGGTATGGTGGTCCAGCTTTTCGAGATAATCAGCCATGATCCGCCTCCATAATCCGTTCGGGCTGAGCGAAGTCGAAGCCCTCGCCTGAACGAAGTGAAGGGGCCTCGACAAGCTCAGCCGACCCCTTCGACAAGCTCAGGGCGAACGGAGGTTGGTTGACACTCATGCCTTGTCCTCCGGCTTGGCGGCGCCCTTGCCTTCATCGGTCTGCGCGGCAGGCTTGGCCGGCGCTTCCTCCGACTTGGCCTTCGCCGCCTTGTTCGCCGCTTCGCCAGCGCCCGTGTCGGCCTTCTTTTCGGTGGTCTTGGGCGTGGATGTCGGCGGAGGGGTTGGCGTCGGCGCGCCGGGCGCTTCGCCCTTCGCCTTCTCGTCGCCCGGCAGAATATATTCCGCGCCTTCCCAGGGCGACATGAAGTCGAAGCTGCGGAAGTCCTGCGCCAGCTTCACCGGCTCATAGACGACGCGCTTATCCTCTTCGGAATAGCGCAGTTCGACATAGCCGGTCAGCGGGAAGTCCTTGCGTTGGGGATGCCCCTTGAAACCATAGTCCGTCAGGATGCGACGCAGGTCGGTATTGCCCTCGAACACCACGCCATACATGTCGAACACTTCGCGCTCCAGCCAGCCCGCGACCGGCCAGATATGCGTGACGGTCGGCACCGGCTTGTCCTCGTCCGTCGACACCTTCACGCGGATGCGGTGGTTCCGCGTCACGCTCAGCAGGTGATAGGCGACCTCAAACCGTTCGGGGCGATCGGGATAATCGACCCCGGCAATCTCCATCAGCTGCTGATATTGCGCGCGATCACGCAGCAACGTCATCGCCTGCGACAGCGCTTCGCGCTGCACGATGAAGCCCAGTTCGTCGGCATGGTCGACCGTCTCGATCAGCATCGAACCGAGGATCGCCTCGATTTCCTGCACGATCCCTTCGATGGTCGCGATTTTCGGTGCGGAATGACCCATCTTAACGCTCAATCGTCCCGATCCTGCGGATTTTGCGCTGCAACTGCATCACGCCATAGAGCAGCGCTTCGGCAGTCGGCGGGCAACCCGGCACATAGATGTCGACCGGCACGATCCGGTCGCAACCACGCACTACCGAATAGCTATAATGATAATAGCCACCGCCATTGGCGCAGGAGCCCATGGAAATCACATATTTCGGTTCAGACATCTGGTCGTAAACCTTGCGCAACGCTGGAGCCATCTTGTTGCACAGCGTGCCCGCGACGATCATCACGTCGCTCTGGCGCGGGGACGCACGCGGCGCGGCCCCGAAACGCTCCATATCGTAGCGCGGCATGTTGACGTGAATCATCTCGACCGCGCAGCAGGCGAGGCCAAAGGTCATCCACCACAGCGACCCGGTACGCGCCCAGGTAAACAGATCTTCGGTCGATGTGACCAGGAAACCCTTGTCATTCACTTCGCTGTTGAGCGAATTGAAGAAGTCCTGATCGGGCTGAGTCCCGACGGGCGGCAAGGTGCCGGGCGCCGGGCTATAGAGTTCTACTCCCAATCGAGCGCTCCCTTCTTCCACGCATAGACGAGGCCGAGCACCAGCTCCGCTATGAAAATCATCATCGTCGCCCAGCCGGCCCAGCCGATCTGGTCCAGGCTTACCGACCAGGGAAACAGGAACGCCGCTTCAAGATCGAAGATGATGAAGAGGATCGCCACCAGATAGAAGCGGACGTCAAACTGGCTGCGCGGTTCCTCGAACGCGGGAAAACCGCATTCATATTCGCTGAGCTTGGCCGGGTTCGGCTTGTGCGCGCCGGTCAGGCGACCCACCAGCATCGGCAGAAAGACGAATGCGCTGGAGAGCAGCAGCGCGACCCCAAGAAAGATCAGGATCGGCAGATATTGGGCAAGATCGACCAACGTTATCCCCTGGGCGAAAAGGTTGTGGGGGCGCTTTAGGCCTGCTGCATATGCGAAGCAAGGGGCCTAAGGACTGAGAATGAATCGCAAAAAGGCCAAGTGGCTGAACCGCTTGGCCTAGATGCCCTTTAGCGCAGGGCGTTGGCGACCAGCTTGTGCAATTTGCTGTGGATCGCGTCATTGCCCGCAATCACTTCCTTGCGCTCGATCGCCTGATCGCCACCACGGAAGTCGGACACGAAGCCGCCCGCCTCTCGCACCAGCAATATGCCAGCCGCCACGTCCCAGGGCTGCAGGCCGCTTTCCCAGAAGCCGTCATACCGGCCCGAAGCCACATGGGCGAGATCCAGCGACGCCGCGCCAAAGCGGCGAATCCCCGCGACCGACGGCGCGACCGCGCCGAAAATGCGGGTCCATTGCGCAAAGTCGCCATGCCCCATGAACGGTATGCCGGTCGCGATCAGGCATTCGCCCATGTCGCGCCGTGCCGACACGCGCAACCGCTGGTCATGCCGCCACGCGCCACGGCTCTTTTCCGCCCAATAGCTTTCATCGGAAACCGGCTGATAGACCAGACCCGTCGTAATGTCGCGCTTGCCGCCATAAAGCGGCTCCTCGACCGCGATCGAGATGGCGAAATGCGGAATGCCGTGCAGGAAGTTGGTGGTGCCATCGAGCGGATCGATGATCCAGCGCGGCTTGGTCGGATCGCCCTCGATCACCCCGCCTTCCTCCAGCAGGAAACCCCAGTCGGGCCGTGCCTTCTGTAACTCTTCGACCAGCGTCTTTTCGCACTGCTTGTCCGCCTTGGACACGAAATCGGCAGGCCCCTTGCGCGACACCTGAAGATGCTCGACCTCGCCAAAGTCGCGGCGCAGCTTGGAGCCGGCCTTGCGCGCGGCGCGTTCCATGACGGTGAGAAGGCCTGAATGGCTGACCATTTTTATGTCTTTCTCCCCTCCCGCTGGCGGAAGGGGTCGGGGGAGGGCATGTGATGGAGAGGGCGCGACCCACCCTCCCCTTGGCTTCAAGCGCGAGTCAGTCCGCGCGCTTCACATATTCGCGGGCATAGACATCGACCACGATGCGCGTGCCGCTGACGATGTGCGGCGGCACCATGACGCGCACGCCATTGTCCAGAATTGCGGGCTTGTAGCTGGCGGAGGCGGTCTGCCCCTTCACCACGGCGTCGGCTTCCACCACGGTCGCCTCGATCGTGTCGGGCAACTGCACCGAAATCGGCCGCTCCTCATACATTTCCAGCGTCACTTCCATGCCGTCCTGCAGGAAGTCGGCGGCATCGCCCAGCAATTCCTGCGGCAGGTTGATCTGCTCATAGCTTTCCTGATCCATGAAAACGAGCATGTCGCCTTCAGCGTAGAGATACTGGAAATCCTTGGTGTCGAGCCGGATGCGCTCGACGCTTTCGGCGGAGCGGAAGCGGACGTTATTCTTGCGACCGTCGATCAGGTTTTTCAGTTCGACCTGCATATAGGCGCCGCCCTTGCCGGGCTGGGTGTGCTGAATCTTGACAGCGCGCCACAGGCCGCCTTCATATTCGATATTGTTGCCGGGACGAATGTCCACGCCGCTGATCTTCATGGGAAGAGCCTGCCTATATGTCTGTGGTGAAAAGAGCCGCGCCTTCATCAAAAAAGGCTGGCCGGGCCAATACAGACAGACGGGCCTCAGGGCAAGAGGGGCGTCATCGGGCGCGGGTCAACAGCGGATAGGGATTGACCGGACGCCCGCCATGCCACGGCTCGTCCGGCGTCATTATGTGGACCGCGAAGTGGAGATGCGGCCCCGCCGGATCGGCATTGCCGCTGCTCCCCACGCGCGCGATCCACTGCCCCCGACGCACCGTCTGTCCTTCGCGCACGCCGGGCACATAGCTGTCCAGATGGGCGTAATAGTAGAGGGTGCGCCGGTCGGGCGAGCGCAGATAGAGCGTCCGCCCGCCCGCCTCGCTCCAGAATATCTTTTCGATCCTTCCATCCGCCACCGCGATGACCGGGCTGCCGCGGGGCGCCATGATGTCGATCGCGTCATGCCGTCGCGCTCCACTCGCCCGCGCCTGCTTGAAAGTATCGGTCAATGCGGCAGGCGAGACGCCCGCGACCGGCACGATCAACGCTCCGCCACGATCCGCGGCCTCTTGGACAGGCGCCGGATCGCCAGCGGGCGCATCGGCCGGGACGATGCGGACGCAAAAATGCGCAAAGGCGACGCAGGCCAGCAGCGCGACTGCCACCCAGCCCCACCGTCGCGCCCGCAGTTTCACGGCTGGAACACCGCCTTCATGCCACTCTGCACCATCTGCGCCAGCCGCGCTGCATCCCAATTGGTCAGGCGGATGCAGCCATGGCTTTGGGTCCGGCCGATATTCTGCGGCTCCGGCGTGCCATGAATGCCATAA
Organism: Sphingobium sp. JAI105; assembly: GCF_015752145.1. Classification (NCBI taxonomy): domain Bacteria; kingdom Pseudomonadati; phylum Pseudomonadota; class Alphaproteobacteria; order Sphingomonadales; family Sphingobiaceae; genus Sphingobium; species Sphingobium sp. JAI105. Next base: position 889,677 of record NZ_JADOUC010000001.1, read on the forward strand.
TGATCCTTGGACAGGTCGATCCAGACCACACCGACCGGACCATTGGGACCGGGCTTCAGCACCGCCTTCTCATCCTTGGCCGACGCATCCCAGAACAGGTCCGGATTATAATGGAAATCGGGATTGCGGCTGACGCCCTTCACCGTCCAGTCGCCGATCGGCAAGGGATCATGCTGTGACCCGGTGGTCGCCGGAAATTGCGCGATCAGCCGGTCGTCGGCGTCATAGACCTTAAGCAGCCCTTCGGACTTGTCGACCACGATATGATCGGCCTTGGGCTGATCCTTGGCGACTGCCAGGCTCGCCAGCGTCTCGCCCCAACCGCGCGCATCGCCCTCGATCGTGGCGACGGGCTGGTTGGCGATCGCCGGCACCCGGATGTTGGCTCCCGCCCCTACCCGCGTGCCCGGCTGGTTCAGCGCCACCAGCGCCTCCGGCGTTGTGTGAAACCGCTCCGCCAGCTTCTCCAGCAGATTGCGATAGGACAAGGCAGGCAGCTTCGCCTGTTCGTTCAGCCCCTTGGGAATTTCGGCAAACGGCCCGCGCGCAAAACCCTCCGGCACCTGCACGATCCATGTGGCGGGTGGCGGCGCATCGCCCAGCAGGACTTTCGCCGTCGCCTCATCATATTTGCCATTGGGGGTCAGCCCGCGCGCCTGCTGAAAGCCGGTGAGCGCCTTGGTGAAGGACATGCCCTCCTTGCCATCCAGCACGCCGGGCGAAAAGCCCGCCCGATCGAGCGCGACCTGCGCCTGAAGGATCGAATCCACGCGCGGCGGCACACCAGCCGGTTCAGGCTGCAGGACAAAGGCGTAGGGATCGATCGCGGCCTGCGTTGCGCTACGTTCTTCCCCCTGCGGCGCGGGGGCACTGTCATTCGCCTCCGTCACCGACAGGTTGCACGCCGAACAGCACAGGGCCACCACAAGCAGAGACTGTTTCAAGATGATCCTCTCCCACATAATGAGGAGAGAACGCCCAAACCTGTCAAAAGGCTGCCTGTGGCAATGGCTTATGCCGGTTCGAGCGCCGCCTGCGCCTTGGCCCGCGCCCGCCAGGCATGAAGCAGCGGCTCGGTATAGCCGTTGGGCTGTTCGACGCCTTCAAACACCAGCGCCCGCGCAGCCTGAAAGGCCAGGCTCTCCGCTTCCCGACCGCTCATCGGCTGATACAGCGGATCGCCTGCATTTTGCGCATCGACCTTCGCCGCCATCCGCGCGAGCGCCGCATCGACCTGTTCCGCCGTGCAGACGCCATGCAGCAGCCAGTTGGCCATATGCTGCGACGAAATACGCAGCGTTGCCCGATCCTCCATCAGGCCGATGTCGTGAATGTCAGGAACCTTCGAACAACCGACCCCCTGATCGATCCAGCGGACGACATAGCCCAGCATGCCCTGCGCATTATTGTCCAGTTCCTCGGCAATTTCTTCCTCGGACCAGTTGCGCCCGTTAGCGACCGGAATGGCCAGCAGCCGGTCGAGCGAGGCAATGCCCTCTGCCTTGCGCTCCTCCTGCCGGGCAAAAACGTCGATCCGGTGATAATGGGTCGCGTGCAGCGTCGCGGCGGTGGGCGAAGGCACCCAGGCCGTGTTTGCCCCGGTTTTGGGATGCCCGGCCTTCTGCTCCAGCATGTCGGCCATGCGGTCGGGCGCGGCCCACATCCCCTTGCCGATCTGCGCCCGGCCCGACAGCCCGCAGGCAAGGCCGATCTGGACGTTGCGATCCTCATAGGCCGCGATCCAGTCGCTGCTCTTCATCTCGCCCTTGCGGATCATCGGCCCGGCCTGCATCGACGTGTGCATCTCGTCCCCGGTGCGGTCGAGGAAGCCGGTGTTGATGAAAACGATCCGGTCGCAAACAGCATGGATACAGGCGGCCAGATTGGCCGAGGTGCGCCGTTCCTCATCCATGACGCCGACTTTCAGCGTATGGCGTGCCATGCCCAGCATATCCTCGATCGCGTCGAACAGGCGGTTGGTGAAGGCCGCTTCCTCCGGCCCGTGCATCTTGGGCTTGACGATATAGACGCTACCCGCCCGGCTGTTGCCGCCGTCCCGTTGCAAGTCATGCAGCGCGATCAGGCTGGTGACGATGCCGTCCAATATGCCTTCGGGCGCTTCCTTGCCATTGGGCAGCAGGATGGCAGGCGTGGTCATGAGGTGACCGACATTGCGGACAAACAACAGGCTGCGCCCCGGCAGGGTGAAGTTGCTGCCATCGGGCGCGCTATAGGCGCGGTCGGGATTGAGCGCGCGGGTCATCATCGCGCCGCCCTTTTCGAACGTCTCGGTCAGGTCGCCCTTCATCAGGCCCAGCCAGTTGGCATAGGCCGCAACCTTGTCCTCCGCATCGACCGCCGCGACCGAATCCTCCAGATCGCAAATCGCGGTCAGCGCCGATTCAAGGATGACGTCGGATATGGCAGCGGGATCGGTCGCGCCGATCGGATGGTCTCGATCGAAAACAACCTCGATATGCAGGCCGTTATGGCGGAACAGACGGCCCTTCGCGCTCTGCCCCAGATATTGCGCCGGATGGGCAAGGATGATCTCGTCACTGGTCAGATCCGCCCAGCGCCCATTGGCCAGCGGGACCGCATCGTCCAGAAACGCCTTGGCCCAGGCGATGACCTGCGCCCCGCGCGCAGCGTCATAGCCCTTGCCCGCAGCCGATCCGGGGATCGCGTCAGTGCCATAGAGCGCATCGTAAAGGCTGCCCCAGCGCGCATTGGCCGCATTCAGCAAGAAACGTGCATTGAGGATGGGAACGACGAGTTGCGGCCCGGCGAGCCGTGCGACCTCATCATCGACATTCTCGCTCCCGATGGTGAAGGGTGCAGGCTCTGCGACCAGATAGCCGATTTCGCGCAGGAACGCCTGATAGGCGGCCGCGTCATGCGGCTGCCCGGCGCGCTGTTCGTGCCAGCTATCGATCTGGGCCTGCATCGTGTCGCGCTTGCGCAGCAAAGCGACATTATCGGGCGCAAACCGAGCAAAAATATCCGCTGTTCCGGCCCAGAAGGCTTCAGGCTCGATCCCGGTGCCGGGCAGCGCCTGGTCTTCGATAAAGGCGGCGAGCGAAGCTGCGACCTGAAGGCCAGCCCGGTCGATCATGCGTTCGGTCATCATTCCACTCCTTGGTTGGGGCATCCATAGACCTTTTCGATTATGTCGTATATTCACTATTATACGAACACAGTATTTCCCATGGTGAATTAATATGATGGACCCGGACCATGAACTGTTCACGACCATCGTGGACGAAGGCGGCCTGGCCGCAGCGGGCCGCCGCCTGCATATATCACCCGCCATGATGTCCAAGCGCCTCGCCCGGCTGGAGGAGCGGCTTGGCGCGCGGCTGATCCATCGCACCACCCGACGTTTGGCGCTCACCCCGGCGGGGGAGCGGCTCCATACCGACCTGCGCGCCATATTGGCGGCGCTCGACGAGGCTGAACGGCGCGTGTCAGGCGTCTCGGCCGTCGCTGCCGGGCCGCTCCGCATCACCGCGCCCACATCCTTTGGTCGCCTTCATCTCGCGCCCTGGCTTCCCCGATTCCTCAACGATCATCCCCGTGTCGACCTGACCCTCAACCTGTCCGACGATTTCGCCGACCTGATCGAGGCGCGCGCGGACCTCGCCATCCGCATCACTGCCGATCCCGGCCCAACCCTTGCCGCCCGGCGGCTTGCCACCAATCGCCGCATCCTGTGCGCTGCGCCGGCTTATCTCGACCGGTTCGATACGCCCCGGCGGATAGCGGACCTAAAGGCTCATCGCCTGCTCGCCGCTGAGGGGCAGATGCCCTGGCGGCTGGTCGGGCCGAAAGGTCCGGTGACGATAGAGGGCCGCAGCCACGTCCGTACCAATAGCAGCGAAGTCGTCCGCGAAATCGCGCTCGCTGGCGGCGGCATCGCGCTGCGATCCTTGTGGGACATTAGCGACGCTTTGGCGCGCGGTGACGTGCGACAGATTTTGCCCGACTTTGAAGGTTCTTCGGATGTTGGCCTGTTCGCGGTGCAATTGCCGCAGCAAAATCCGCCGCTCTCAATCACCAGCTTCGTCGATTTTCTGACCAATCTCTATGCGCCAACTCCACCTTGGGAGCGCACGGCCATTGCTCCTGACGCGCAGCCGCTCTAAGGGCATTTTATGGACGACAACACACGCCGCGCCGCCCTTGACTATCACCGCTTTCCCCGACCGGGGAAACTCCGCATCGAACCGACCAAGCGAATGGTCAACCAGCGCGATCTGGCGCTGGCTTATTCGCCGGGCGTTGCGGCACCTTGCATGGAAATCGCCGACGATCCCGACAAGGCGCTCGATTACACCGCGCGGGGCAATCTTGTCGCGGTGATCAGCAACGGCACGGCTGTCCTTGGCCTCGGCGCGATTGGTGCGCTGGCATCGAAGCCGGTGATGGAGGGCAAGGCGGTCCTCTTCAAGAAATTCGCCGACATCGACGTATTCGACATCGAAATCGATACGACTGACGCCGACAAGTTCGTCGAAGCCGTCGCGCTGATGGAGCCGACCTTCGGCGGCATCAATCTGGAAGATATCAAGGCGCCGGAATGTTTCGCGATCGAGGCGCGGCTGAAGGAACGGATGAACATTCCGGTCTTTCACGATGACCAGCATGGCACCGCCATCGTCGTCGCCGCCGCCGTGCGCAACGCGCTCGTCTTGCAGGGCAAGACACTGGCCGATGCCAGGCTTGTGACGTCCGGGGCAGGCGCCGCTGCGCTTGCCTGCGTCGACTTGCTCGTTTCGATGGGCCTGCCGGTCGATAACGTCACCATGACCGACAAGGACGGCGTCATCCATGCGGGGCGCGAAGGGATGCTCCCCAACATGGCGCGCTACGCCCGCGTCACCAACGCCCGTTCCCTGCCCGACGTGCTGCCCGGCGCCAATCTGTTCCTGGGTCTTTCCGCCCCCGGCGTGCTGAAGCCTGAATGGTTGCCGCTGATGGCTCCCAATCCGCTGATCTTCGCGCTCGCCAACCCGGAACCGGAAATCCGGCCCGAAGCCGCGCGCGAAGTGCGCCCCGACGCTATCATCGCCACGGGCCGGTCGGATTATCCCAATCAGGTCAACAACGTTCTGTGCTTCCCCTATATCTTCCGGGGTGCGCTGGACGTCGGCGCGACCCAGATCAACGAAGCGATGAAGGCCGCCGCTGCCGAAGCCATTGCCGGCCTTGCACGCCTGCCCGCGCATGACAGCGTTGCGCAAGCCTATGGCGGCCGGAAGCTGGCATTCGGCCCGGACTACATCATCCCTACCCCCTTCGATCCGCGCCTGATCGCGGAGATCGCGCCCGCCGTGGCAAAGGCTGCGATGGACAGCGGCGTCGCCCGCCGCCCGATTGATCTGGAAGACTATAAGCGCAACCTGTCGCGCCAGAACACCCGCTCCGGCCAGCTGATGATGCCGGTGTTCGAGGCCGCCCGCGGCGGCGGCCGCCGGATCGCTTATGGTGAAGGAGAGGATGAGCGCGTGCTGCGCGCCATTCAGGACGCGCTGGACGAAGCGATTGTGCGCCCGGTCATCGTCGCGCGTCGCCGCATCCTGAAGCAGAAGCTGCCAGATCTTGGCCTGCGCTTTCAGCTGGACCGCGATGTCGAGGTGATCGACCCGGAAACCGACCATCTGGTCATGGGCGAACTGGTCGAAGCCTATCGCGCCATCGCATCCCGGCGCGGCGTGCCGGCCGCCGAAGTCGTCCGCCATGTCTATCGCCGTCCGACCGTTACTGCCGCCATGCTGCTGCGCACCGGCCGTGTCGATGCCGCGCTGGTCGGGGGCAACAGCGAATATTGGGGCCAGGTCGAACATGTGCTGCGCATCATCGACCGGGAGCCGGGGCAGAGCCGCGTCTATGCGCTGTCTGGCCTGATTCTGGACGCAGGCGCGCTGTTCATCACCGACACCCATATGGTGCCCGACCCGACACCGCAGCAGGTAGCCGAAATGACGTTGCTGGCGGCGGCGGAATTGCTCAATTTCGGCCTGACCCCGCGCGCGGCGCTATTGTCCCACTCCAATTTCGGCGCTTCGCACAGCAACAGCGCGCGCAAGATGCGGTCGGCGCTCAAGCTGGTCCGCGAAGCCGCGCCCGAACTGATGGTCGATGGTGAAATGCACGCCGACGCCGCGCTCAGCCAGTCGTTGCGCGAACGCCTCATTCCCGACTCGCGCTTTGAAGGTCCGGCCAATCTGCTGGTGATGCCCAATCTGGACGCAGCCAATATCACGCTGACGGCGCTCTCCGCCTCCTCCAGCTCGCCCACGGTCGGGCCGATGCTGATGGGCCTCAAACAGCCGATCCACGTCCTTACGCCGGGCGTCACTTCGCGCGGCATACTCAATCTCACCGCCATCGCGGCAGCGGAAGTCGCGCGCGAAGGCTGAGCTTAACCTTTTCGGCGCTATAGTGTCGCCGACGGGATTCAAGCGAGGATTGACATGGCTGGATTGCTCAAGGCGCTGGCGAAAAGCGCCGGACCCAAGCTGGCGATCGGCGCGGGACTTGCGGGCGTCGGCCTGCTCGTGACTAACTGGATCGACCGGCCCGCTGCCGAGGAAACAGCGCCAGCGGCCACGACTGCCGCCGCGCCTGCTCCGGCACCGGCCAAACCCGTCGAGCGCAGCAGCGATCAGGGCATGGCGGTCGATCCCGACGCCCTGCGCGTCAAACGCGTGCTCAAGATTGACGGGCCGTTCCGCCACGGCGATTATGTCTGGGACGAACATGGCGCCCCCGCCGCCGGACGGGTCATCATCACTGTCGACCTGCGTGCGCAAACCCTGTCCGTATTCCGCGCCGGTTACGAAATCGGCGCCGCCGTCATTCTCTACGGCGCAACCGACAAGCCCAGCCCCCTGGGCGCATTCCCGATCATGGCCAAACATGCCGACTATTATTCGCGCACCTATGACAATGCCCCCATGCCCTTCGCGCAGCGCCTGACCAATGACGGCGTGTTCATCCATGGCAGCGACGTCCAATGGGGCCGCGGCACCCATGGCTGCATCGGGGTACCCAAGGAATTTGCCCAAAAGCTGTTCGGCGTCACCAAATTGGGCGATCTGGTCGTCATCACCAACGGCAAGATGCTGGATGTGAGCAAGGCGCAGGTCGGCGGATAAGCCCACTAATGCCGCACGGCCAGATGCATTCGGCCACGCCCGCGCCGGGTTGCACGTCATGACCACGCACTTGCAATAAACTCACGCGGCACCGCCCTTGACCAGCGCTGTCACTGCGCCCATCTGGCGGCTCCCCCTATTTGCAATGCAGCATGGAGCTGACCATGGGCACTTCCCGCCCGACCGCGCATCCCGCGCTCGTCCTTTTTGCGCTGTCGGTCGGCGCCTTCGCCATCGGCACGACCGAGTTCGCGAGCATGAGCCTGCTGCCCTTCTTTGCCCATGACCTGGGCATAGACGCGCCGACCGCAGGCCATGCGATCAGCGCCTATGCACTGGGGGTGGTTGCGGGCGCGCCTGTTATTGCTGCTTTTGGTGCGCGCCTGCCGCGCCGAACCTTGCTGATCGGCCTGATGGCGATGTTCGCTATCGGCAACGGCCTCTCCGCCCTCTCGCCCAGCTATGGCTGGATGCTCGTGTTCCGTTTTCTGAGCGGCGTGCCGCATGGTGCCTATTTCGGCGTCGCCGCACTGGTCGCCGCCAGCCTGGTTCCGATCGAAAGGCGCACGCAGGCGATTGCGCGGGTCATGTCGGGCCTGACGGTCGCAACCGTTGTCGGTGTACCCGTCGCCAACTGGATGGGGCAGGCGATGGGCTGGCGTTCCGGCTTTATCGTCGTGACTACGCTCGCCATTGCGACAATGACGCTGGTGGCGCTCTACGCCCCGCGCGATGCGGGCGATCCAAAGGCCAGCCCGGCGCGCGAACTGGGCGCCCTCACCCGGCCCCAGGTCTGGCTCACTCTGTTGACCGGCGCGATTGGCTTTGGCGGGCTGTTCGCCGTCTATACCTATGTGGCGTCCACCATGATGGAGATCACCCATGTCTCCCCATCCTGGGTGCCGGTGGTGCTCGCCATTTTCGGCATCGGCCTGACGATCGGCAATCTCGTCGCGGCATGGTGCGCGGACCGCTCGCTCAAGCGCACCGTCATCGGCGTCACCCTGTGGAGCGCGGCCGCTCTGGCGCTTTTCCCCTTCATGGCCGGCAATATCTGGACGCTCTGCCTCAGCATCTTTCTGATCGGCGCAGGCGGCGGCCTTGGCACACCATTGCAGGCCCGGTTGATGGACGTATCGGGCGATGCGCAGACCTTGGCGGCCGCGCTGCACCACAGCGCCTTCAACATCGCCAATGCGCTTGGCCCATGGCTTGGCGGCCTTTCGATCGCGGCAGGCTACGGCCTCACATCGACGGGCTGGATCGGTGCGGCGCTGGCGCTGGGCGGGCTTGGCATCTTCCTGCTGTCGATCATGCTGGAGCGGCGCACCGACCGGCTGGTGGCCGTCCCCTGCGAATAAGCCGCTTTCGCGCCGCTCCGCCACCGTTTAAGGCGGGACCATGACCGACCGGGCAAGAGAGAGCGCGCTGCAAGAGGCAGCCATCGCAGCATTGCGACGCGGGGATGCGGCAGTCGCGCGCGCAGCCTTGCATGAAATGGCGGCCCCGCCACCCATGCTGCTGGCGCAGGCATGCAACCGCACCGGCGACTGGGACGGCGAAGCCGCCGCGCTCCGGCGCATATTGCGGGAACAGCCCCGCGATCTCCCCGCCCTGCTGGCCATGGGACAGAATGCCCTGCGACGCGGCGATGACCGGGAGGCAACGCGCTGGTGCCGTGCCGCCGTGGCGCAAGCCGCCGCGACCGGCGCGCCGCCGCAACTCCAGCCGATGCTGCTTCAGGCGCAGGCGATCCTGAACAACGCCAGCGCCCGGTTCGAGGACCATCTGAGCGCCGCCATCAGCGACCTGCCTGCCTTGCCCCGCATCACGCTGGCGACCGATCTGCTGCTGGGCAAGAGCCAGCTTTACCTCCAGCAACCCAGCATGTTCTATTTCCCCGGCCTGCCCCAACGCGCCTTTTACGAGCGGGAAGAGTTTGACTGGGTCGCCGCAATAGAGGCGATGACAGATGATATAGTGACGGAGTTGAACGCCGTCCGCGCAGGCGCCGCCGATTTTGCGCCCTATGTAGAAACCCCGTCGCACGGCCCCGCCCCCAACAACCCGCTGCGCGACGATCCCAGTTGGGGCGCCTATTATTTCTGGCAAAGCGGCAAGCCCGTGGCGGACCACGCCGCCCGCTGCCCGGCCGTCATGGCTGCGCTGAATCTGGCGCCACGGCCGATCATCGCTGGCCGCTCGCCCATGGCGCTCTGGTCGCTGCTCAAGCCTGGCACGCATATCCAGCCGCACCACGGCCTGCTCAATACCCGCCTGATCTGCCATTTGCCGCTGCTCGCCCCCAGCGACTGCGCGCTGCGCGTCGGCGCTGAGACCCGCGCCTGGCGGACGGGCGAAATGCTGATCTTCGACGACAGCGTCGAACATGAGGCATGGAACCGCAGCGCTGAAACCCGCGTCGTCCTGCTGTTCGAAGTCTGGCGCCCGGAAATCCTGCCCGAAGAACGCGAAGCGCTTGCCCGGCTTTTCGAGGCCATCGACCAGTTCGGACCGGCAGAGATCGACACGGGCGGCTAAGACCAAGGCTTTGCAGCACGGGCTCGCGCGGTTATCATGAATCCGTAAGGGGGAGAGGATGGCCTGGGGCATAACCCCTGACGGACATGCCATGCCCCCTGCTTCTGCGTCGCTCGCACCCCGCCCCCATAATCTGGCCGAAGACGGCTATGCCATCATCATCGGTTGCGCATTCATCGCGATGGGACTGATGCTGCTCAAGGCCGCCAATCTGGTCACCGGTGGCATGGCGGGGATCGCGCTGCTCCTTTCCTATCTCGTCCACTATCCGCCGGCTACGCTGTTCCTTTTCACAAACATCCCCTTCTTTCTCTTCGCCGGACGAGCGATGGGCATCGCCTTCGGCATCAAGACGCTGTTTGCCAATCTGGCGATCATGGCGATGGGGTTGATGATGCCGTCAGCGCTGCATCTGGCGCAGGTCAGCCCGCTTTTCGCCGCGCTGTTCGGCGGCTCGATCATCGGCTTTGGCATCCTTGCTGTCGCCCGCCATGGCGCAGGCGTGGGCGGCCTGGGCGTTATCGCCCTGCTGCTGCAAAGGCGCCGGGGCTGGAATGCCGGACGGACACAGATGCTGGGCGACGCGCTGATCCTGTTCGCCTCGCTCCCCTTGCTCAGCGTGGACCGCTTCGCCCTCTCGATCCTGTCAGCCGCGGCCATCAATGCGGTACTGATCGTCAACCACCGCCCCGGACGCTATATCGGCTATTGAGCCTCGCATAGCGCATCGCCGCCGCGATCGCGCGCGCGCAGCGCGCTGGCCGCATCATTGGCGATCCGCGGAAAGCTCACCCCCTCCAGCGTGCCACGCCCCTCGCACAGGTCAGCGCAGGCCATGTCGACCACGCCCGGCAGCGCGACCTGATCGCCATCATATTGCGCCACGATGATGCAGCGGTCGCCCCCGGCAAAACTCAGGATCAGCTTGTCGCCCGTCCGGCGGGCGTTCCCCCGTCCCCGGCAGCTTTGGTCCTCGCCGAAATTGGCCTCCAGCCCGAACCGCAGCGCGCCGCCCTTGCCGGGAATGACGCACAGCGCATCGCGCCCGGCCTCATGGTTGCGCTGAAACAATCCGACGGGGGAAATCGCCGCCGCATCCGCGATTGCGCCACTGGCAATCGCCGCCTGCTCTAGCCCCGACGCGGCAACACCGCCCGTCACCGGCCCCGCGTCGCTTGCCGGTTCACGCTGGCATGCCGCCAGCAATAACAACAGGATCAGGCTAGTCCGCCGCATCAACCGCCATAAGCCCATCCGCCCCGACGCGGCGGAAGAAACAGGATCGCGCGCCGGTATGGCAAGTCGGCCCGGCTGGCACCGCCTTCACCCACACCGCGTCCTGATCGCAATCGATCCGGATGTCGCGCACCGCCAGCATATGCCCGGACGTCTCGCCCTTCTTCCACAGCGACTGCCGGCTGCGCGACCAGAAATGGGCAAGACCTGTCTCGACCGTCAGCGCCAACGCCTGCGCATTCATATGCGCCACCATCAGCACGTCGCCGCTCGCCACGTCAGTGACCACGGCGGTGATCAGGCCATGATCGTCAAATTTGGGATTGAGGGTCAGCCCCTTGTCGCGCGCATCGGTCATGCCGGGGCTATAGAGCGCAATCGCGATGCTGCGAAGCCCCTTCCCGCCTGCACGGCAATTATGCCGGAACCGGGCCAGGAAAAGAAAGAATGGGGCGATCGACGGGATCCGAACCCGCGACCTCCGGTACCACAAACCGGCGCTCTAACCAACTGAGCTACGATCGCCACAGCACTCACCATGGGGCGCTTTGCCCCGCGAGAAGTGGGCACATATGCGGCGGATAACCGGGCGTCAAGCAGGCAATTGCTCCCGCCCCATCTTTCGCGCGAGGGTTACAGGCCCGCGGCCTTCATCTGCGCGCGCAGCTTGACCAGGATTCGTTCGGGCACGCGCGGACGCTCCTCCGCCGTCTTGCCCTTGCGCAGCCGTTCGCGCTGTTTTTCCGGCGGATTGACCACCCGCACCCGTACCGCGACATGCCCCTGCGCGCGCATGCCCAGTTGCTCGGCCGCGCCGCGCGACAGGTCGATCACGCGCCCCTTGCCCGCAAACGGCCCGCGATCATTGACCCGCACGACGATGGTGCGCCCCCTGTCCAGAGCCGTTACCTCGACATAACTGGGCAGCGGCAGGCTGGTATGCGCCGCCGTCACCCAGTCTGGCCGGAAACGCTCGCCATTGGCCGTACGATTGCCCGATTCCGATCCGTACCAGCTGGCATAGCCCAGCATGTCATAGCCCGGATCGGCAGCCGGGACATAAGTGACGCCCCGCACGGTGTAGGGCGGACCGATCCTGACGGGCACGTCGCGCACCGGGCGATAATCGCCCCCCGCGCACGCTGACAGGGCCAGTGCCAGCCCCAGCGCGCCGAACGCACCCATCCTACCCGTCATGCCGCCCCCTTAACCGACATTGTCCCATGAACGGAAAAAGGGGCAAAGACTGGATCAGCCTTCACCCCTTTGCCCAGACATACATGCGCGCCTGGGACAATTCCCTCTGGCAACGCTACTCTCCTAAACGCTTTCCGGCCGCGACACCGGCTTGAGTCAGACGTCGAGCGCTCGCCCAGTGGCAAGCGCCCTGATCGTCAGTTGACCGAATCCTTGAGACCCTTGCCAGCCTTGAACTTGGGCTGGGCCGACGCCTTGATCGTCATCGTCTCGCCGGTGCGCGGGTTGCGACCGGTCGACGCCTTGCGCTGCGAAACGGAAAATGTGCCAAAACCAACCAGGCGCACTTCGTCGCCCTTCTTCAACGCACCGGTGATGGCGTCGAAGACACCTTCGACGGCCTTGCTGGCGTCGCTTTTGCTGAGACCGCTGCTGTCCGCGACAGCGCTGATAAGATCCTGCTTGTTCATGCCTTGGGAACCCCCTGTGCTATTTGGTTGTATAGGAATCGCGGCGTAGGCGGCGCAATAAGGCGCAGCTTCCAGCGCCTGTCAAAGAGAAAGCGACGAAGTCACCGGCTTCGATGCAAATTATCGCCCCCAGGCGTACAATCGATCGAAACCGGCGGATATACGCCGCTTTTCCCTCCAATCAATGCCGCAGTGCAGCATCCCCATCCCGACTCGACCCGCTGCTTGGCTGCGCGGCAAGGTCATCCTCTTCGGTCCAGGCAATGGCTTCGGGCACCGAAACCAGCGCCCGCGAAAGCACTTCATCGACATGCGACACGGGCACGATTTCCAGCCCGTCACGGATATTGGCCGGAATTTCCGCTAGGTCTTTCTCGTTTTCCTGCGGGATCAGCACCGTCTTGATGCCCCCGCGCAACGCCGCCAGCAGCTTCTCCTTCAGGCCGCCGATCGGCAGCACCCTGCCACGCAACGTCACCTCGCCGGTCATCGCCACGTCCTTGTGCACCGGGATGCCGGTCAGTGTGGACACGATACAGGTGACCATGCCGATACCTGCCGAAGGCCCATCCTTTGGCACCGCCCCTTCGGGCAGATGGATGTGGATGTCCTTGCGATTGAACAGGCTGGGCTTGATCCCATAGCCGGGCGACCGCGCGCGTACATAGGAGAAGGCCGCCTGGACCGATTCGTTCATCACCTCGCCCAGCTTGCCGGTGGTCTTGATCATGCCCTTGCCCGGCACGGTCACCGCCTCGATCGTCAGCAATTCGCCGCCAACCTCGGTCCAGGCCAGACCCGTCACCGCGCCGATCTGATGCTCGTCCTCACCCACGCCGTGACGGAACTTACGCACCCCGGCATAGTCGGCCAGATTGTCGGGCGTAATTTCGACCTTCTCGTAGACGCCTTCCAATATCTTGCGCAGCGCCTTGCGGGCGAGACGCGCAATCTCGCGCTCCAGCGTGCGGACACCCGCTTCGCGCGTATAATAGCGGATCAGGTCGCGCACGGCCGCTTCCGTCACGACGAATTCGCCGTCCTTGAGGCCATGGGCATCGATCTGCTTGGCAATCAGATGGCGTTGCGCGATTTCGACCTTCTCATCCTCGGTATAGCCCTCCAGCCGGATGATCTCCATGCGGTCGAGCAAAGCCTGCGGCAAATTCAACGAGTTGGCCGTCGTCACGAACATGATGTCTGAAAGATCGACGTCGATCTCCAGATAATGGTCCTGAAACTTGTTATTCTGTTCAGGGTCCAGCACTTCCAGTAGCGCCGACGCGGGATCGCCCCGGAAATCCTGGCCCAGCTTGTCGATCTCGTCGAGCAGGAACAGCGGGTTCATCGTGCCGGCCTTTTTCAGGTTGGTCACGATCTTGCCCGGCAGCGATCCGATATAGGTGCGGCGGTGGCCGCGAATTTCCGCCTCGTCGCGCACGCCGCCCAGCGACTGGCGCACGAATTCGCGCCCGGTCGCCTTGGCGATCGAACGGCCAAGCGATGTCTTGCCCACGCCCGGCGGGCCGACGAGGCACAGGATCGGCCCCTTCAGCTTGTTGGTGCGCGCCTGCACGGCCAGATATTCGATGATCCGGTCCTTGACCTTCTCCAGCGCGAAATGATCCTGGTCCAGAATATCCTGCGCCTTCTTCAGGTCATTCTTGACCTTGCCCTTCTTGCCCCAGGGCAGGCCCAGCAGCACGTCCAGATAGTTGCGCACGACCGTGGCTTCGGCCGACATGGGCTGCATGCCCTTCAGCTTTTTCAGCTCCGCCGTCGCCTTGGCGCGGGCTTCCTTGCTCAGCTTGGTCTTGGCGATCTTCTCGGTCAGTTCGGCAAGCTCGTCGCCTTCCTCACCATCGCCATTGCCCAGTTCGCGCTGGATCGCCTTCAACTGCTCGTTGAGATAATATTCGCGCTGGGTCTTTTCCATCTGGCGCTTCACGCGGCCACGGATCTTCTTTTCGACCTGCAGGACGCCCAGTTCGCCTTCCATGAAGGCAAATACCATCTCCAGCCGCTTGACCGGATCGGCCTCCACCAGCAACGACTGCTTGTCGGACACCTTGACGTTGATATTGGCGGAAATCGCGTCCGCCAACCGCCCGGCATCCTCAATCTCGCGCAACTGCACCGGCGTTTCGGCAGGCAGCTTCTTGTTGAGCTTCGCGTAATTTTCAAACTGTTCGGCAACCGAGCGCATCAGCGCGGCCGCTTCCGGTCCCTCGGCCGCGATATCCTCTATCGTCTCGACATCCGAAACCAGATAGCCGTCCTTGCTCTCCATCGTCTGCAAACGGGCGCGATGCTTGCCCTCCACCAGCACGCGAACGGTGCCGTCAGGCAGCTTGAGCAGTTGCAGCACCATGGCGACGACGCCAGTGTCGTAGAGGGAATCGCGGCCCGGATCATCCTCTGCCGGGTCAAGCTGCGACACCAGGAAGATTTCCTTGGAACCTTCCATCGCCGCTTCCAGCGCGGCAACGCTCTTGTCGCGACCCACGAAGAGCGGGACGATCATCTGCGGAAAAACGACAATGTCACGCAGCGGCAGAAGGGGATATTGCACGGTCATTCACTCTCCGGGGCCAAAAGAAGCGGCCCTGTCCTACGGTTCACCGCCTTTATGGGGATGACCGTCGCACCAATCAATCGTCACATGTCATAATGCCGCAACGATGAACCGATGGTTATCGGGTTTCGCAGGGCAGATATGGCCCCTGATTCCATCAGAAAGGCAGCTTGAAGCCGGGGGGCAAAGGCAGGCCCGACGTCATCTTGCCCATCTCGGCATTGCTGACTTCATCCGCCTTCTTGCGCGCATCGTTGAACGCCGCGGTGATCAGATCCTCCAATATCTGCTTTTCGGACGGTGCAAGCAGCGTGTCGTCGATCGACACGCCGATGATCCGGCCTTTGGCCGACGCGCGGACCTTGACCAGCCCGCCACCGGCCGCGCCTTCGACTTCCAGCTTGTCCAGATTATCCTGCGCGCGCTGCAATTCCTCCTGCACGCGGGTGGCCATGCCCAATATTTCGTTCAGATCCTTCATGCCTCATGCACTCCATTGTTCCGGCTGATCGGTTTCGACCAGCGCAGCGTCGGGGAAAGCGGCCATTGCCGCCTTGACCACCGGAATTTCCAGAATTTCGGCGCGGGCGTCGGCCTTGGCCGCTTCCTCCCGCTCCAGCAAGGTCGGTTGCGCCGCCGCATCGCTCGCCGCCACGCGCCAGCCGATGCCCGTCATCTCCCGCAACGCCTGGGTCAGTCGCGCCGCGAAATCGGACGGCAATTGCGGCGTCGCGCGATAATCCAGTTCAGGCGGCGCATAACGGACTAACCCGACGCAGTCATGCAGTTCCTGCGCCAGTTGCCCCTTGCCCCTTTGCCACAGCGCCTCGATCAAATCCTCGAACGTCGCAGGCAGCTTCGCGGCCGGGCCAGCCGGTGGCGCGGCGGCAACCGCGCCCGGCGTCGCGGCTGCGACAGGCCCGCCCTCGCGCAATAGCCGCGCCAGTTCGCCCGGATCGGGCATGGTCGCCGCGTGCATCACCCGCAACAGCGCCATTTCACAGCTTTCGATCGGCAGGATCGCGCCCGCCACCTCGTCATGGCCTTTCAGCAGCAACTGCCACAAGCGATGCAGGGGCGCGAAGCCGAGGTGCGACGCCCAGTCGGCCAGCATCTCGCGCTCCTCAGCCGACTGGCCGGGGCTGGCAATGTCGCGCCCCGCCTTCGCCAGCGTTACGGCATGCACCAGTTCCAGCAGCCCGCGCATCAGCGCCAGCGGCTCCACCCCCAGCGCATATTGATCGCGCACGCCGCCCAGCAAGGCGGCGGTATCGCCCTCCAGCAACAGGCCCAGCAACCGGCGCACAGATCCGCGATCCGACAAGCCCAGCATGTCGCGCACCTGGGTCGCTGTGACCATCGGCTCGCCCTCGCCCATCTCGGCATGGGCAATCGCCTGGTCGAGTATCGACAGCCCGTCGCGGGCCGATCCTTCGGCCGCCTGCGCGATCAGCGACAGCGCATCCGCCTCCGCCGCGACGCCTTCGGCCTCCACCACATGCGCGAAATGCCCCGCCAGCAATTCAGCCGGAATCCGGCGCAGATCGAACCGCTGGCAGCGCGACAGCACCGTCACCGGCACCTTGTTCACCTCGGTCGTGGCGAACAGGAATTTCACATGGGCAGGCGGCTCCTCCAGCGTTTTCAACAGCGCGTTGAACGCATTTTTGGAGAGCATGTGCACTTCGTCGATGATGTAGATCTTGTAGTGCGCCGATACGGCGGCATAGCGCACCGCCTCGATGATCTCGCGCACATCGTCGACGCCGGTATGGCTGGCAGCATCCATTTCGACCACGTCGATATGCCGCCCTTCGGCAATCGCGCGGCACGGCTCGCACACGCCGCACGGGTCGATCGTCGGCCCGCCCTGCCCATCCTCGCCAATGCAGTTCAAGGCCTTGGCGATCAGCCGCGCGGTCGATGTCTTGCCGACCCCGCGCACCCCGGTCATCAGAAAGGCATGGGCCAGCCGTCCCCGCCTGATCGCATTGCCCAGCGTCTGGACCATCGCGTCCTGGCCGATCAACTCACGAAAATTGCGCGGCCGATATTTGCGCGCAAGGACGCGATAGGGCTGGGGGGAATCGGACATGGGGCTTGTCTAGCCGTTCGGATGGCTATTGTCGAAGCTGGATGATGGCTGGAAGGTGGGAGCCGGAACGACCCGCGGCAAAATCACTGTGGCTGCTTCCGTCAGGACCTGACCAGGTTGGCGACGACCTCGTCCGCCCGACTCCCGGCGCGGCATATGGCGAAGAAGGATGGGGATGGCAAGGGGCCACACACCACATCCGTTCGTGTCGAGCGAACGGACTGTAATTAATCCAGCCCGCTCTTCTGCGCCTTGGCCAGAAAATCGAGCGCGGCCTGCGCCGACTGCGCGATCGCGGCCTCCGCCGCCTTGGCATCCACGGTCGGTCGATCGAGATAGATGGCAAGGATATATTCCTCACCCGACGGCGCCTTCACCAGCGCCACGTCATTATAGGCGGTGCCGCACGATCCGGTCTTGCTGCCCGACGTCCAGCCTTCGGGCAGCCCCGCCTTGATCCTGTTGTCGCCAGTGGTGCTGGCGTTGAGCCAGCCACGCAAGCGATCTGCGCTCTCGCCCTTCATGTCGCGGAACAACAAACGCCCCATCAATTCCGCCATGGCGGCGGGGGTGGTGGTGTCGCGCGGATCGTCCGGGGCATTTTCGTTCAAAGCCGGTTCGTTGCGGTCCAGCCGGGTCACGCTGTCGCCATGGGCGCGCATGAAGGCGGTCAACCCCTGCGGCCCGCCCAGCATCGGCAGCAGCAGGTTCGCCGCGCTGTTGTCGCTCACCTCGACCGCCGCCTGCGCCAGCTCGGCCATGCTCATCCGGCCGCGTTTCCTGTTCTTTTTCACCACCGGCGCATAATCAAGTATGTCGTCCTTGCCGAAGGGAATTTCCCCCTCCAGCCCGAATTTCCCGCCTTCCGCACCGATCAGCACGGCAGCGGCCAGCGGCGCCTTGAAGGTCGAACAGAGCGCAAAGCGATCGTCCCGGTTGAACCCCAGGATCAGGGCGCCCTTGCTGTCGACCAGCGCAATGCCCAGCCGCCCGCCCGTCTCCTCTTCGATCGACCGGGGATTGCGCACCGACGCCAGCGCCGATTGCGGCACCAGATAGCGGGGTGGCGGCGGCAGCAGCGAATCGAGCCGCCCTGTTGGCACTGGCGTCGGCACTGGCTCTGGCGCGGCCTTCTTCGGCGCGGCGGGCGCAGTTGTGGCCATGCACATAAGAGCGGCCAGCGCGGCGATGCGGAATGGTCGGCCCATGACGATGCTCACATGCCCTGCATATTGTAGGATTCGGACGGGATACGGACGGTCAGGCTTTCCAGCCCTTCCGGCAGCACAATCTGGCAGGACAGGCGGCTGGTGCGCGTGGCGGATGCCGCCAGGTCCAGCATGTCCTCCTCATCCTCGCTCGCCCGGCTGAGTTGCGGGAAATCCGCCGCGTCGACGATGACATGGCAGGTGGAACACGCCATCTGCCCCTCGCACGTACCCTCCAGTGGCTGACCCGCGGCCTGCGCTACATCCAGCAGGATCGACCCCGCCGGAGCATCGACTTCCTGCCGTCGCTCGCCATCGGCGCTGATGAAAATGATCCTGGTCATTGATGCGACGCTCCCTGTCACGGCGCCGCTTGTGCGGCTGCCGCCATGTTCAATGCTTCCGCAGCGCTCTCCAGTTCGGCCGGTGTCGTGTAGCGGCCAAAGCCGATCCGCACCGATCCACGCGCCTGTGCATCGGTCAGGCCCAGCGCGCGCAGCACATGGCTAGGACGCCCGGACCCGCTTGCGCAAGCGCTTCCCAACGAAAAAGCAACATTGCGGCAATATGACAACAACCGCGCGCCGTCGATCCCGTCCCTGCGCAGGTTGAGATTGCCGGGATAACGCGCGTCCGCGCTGCCATTGAGCGTCCAGTCGGCAAACAGTCCGCGTGCCAGGGCAGCAAGCGCTTCGACATGCGTCCGGTCCGCCTCCGCCCGATCCCGCATCAACCGTGCCGCCACGCCAAACCCCGCGCATAATGCAGGCGACAGCGTACCGGATCGCAATCCACTCTCCTGCCCGCCGCCATGGATCAGCGCAGCGGGCTTCACCCCGTCGCGCAGCCACAAGGCGCCCACTCCCTTGGGACCATGGATCTTGTGCGCGCTGATCGCCACCATGTCGCATGTGTCGGGGATAGGCACCCGGCCATAGCCTTGCACCGCATCGCACAGGAACAACGCGCCTGCCTCATGCGCAAGGTCGGCGAGTGCCGCGACCGGCTGGATCACGCCAATCTCGTTATTCACCAGCATCGCCGCCACCAGCGCGACGCCCGGCCGGATCGCCTGCGCGGCGGCATCCATATCCACCAACCCATCGGGCCCAACCGGCAAAATAGTGACTGTCCGCCCCGCCCTGCCCAGTGCCTCCACCGTATCCAGCACGGCCGCATGTTCCGTCGCGATCGTCACAACGTCACCCGCTGGCGCACCCTGTATCGCGATATTGAGCGCCTCGGTCGCCCCGGACGTGAAGATCAGCCGTCCCCCACCGGGCAGCAACCGACCTATCTCCTCCCGCGCCACCTCTACCTGCGCCGCCGCCGCCCGGCCCAGCCGGTGCGCGCTGTGCGGATTGGCGAACTGGTCACGCAGCAACGGCACAATCGCCTCGAACGCTTCGGGGGTCAGCGGCGTCGTCGCCTGATAATCCAGATAGATCATCGGCCCGCCCGCGCCGCCATGGCGGTCCATTGCCCCAGAAACCGATCGACATCGGCCTCATCCGTTTGCGGCCCGAAGCTGACCCGCACCACCTCGCCCGCCGCCGCCTCGTCCCAGCCCATGGCATGCAGCACATGGCTGGTCTTGAGCGACCCGGACGAGCAGGCGCTGCCCGCCGACACCGATATGCCCGCCAGATCAAACTGAATCAGTTGCGCCCGCGCCGACAGGCCCGGCATGCGGTAGCTGGCTATGGCCGGAATGCGCGGCGCATCACGCGCGACGACCTGCCCGCCCGCTGCCTCGACCCCCGCGTCCAGCCGCGCGCGCAGCCGCGCCGCATCAGGCAACCAGTCCGTGCGCGCCTCCAAAGCGGCTGCCATCGCCAATATGGCAGGCAAATTCTCCGTCCCCGCCCGATAGCCCTGTTCCTGCCCGCCCCCGGCGTGCAGGAACCCCAGATCGCGCACCAGCAAGGCGCCGATACCCGGCGGTCCGCCAAATTTATGCGCGCTGATCGCGATCATGTCTGCTTCCGGCAGCGGCAATTTGCCAGCACTCTGGGCGCAATCGGCAAACAATAGCGCTCCATCACGCTCCAGCGCGTCGAGCGGCTGTATCACCCCGGTTTCATTATTGACGTGCTGGATGGCGACAATGACCCCGTCATCCCCGCCTTTGGAAGAATGACGAACCATACAAACGCACCCGTCCGCGTCCACAACCAGCCGCTCCGCGCCCGGTGTCACCCGCAATACCGAATCATGCTCGACCGGCGACGTCATCACCCGA
Organism: Sphingobium sp. JAI105; assembly: GCF_015752145.1. NCBI lineage: Bacteria > Pseudomonadati > Pseudomonadota > Alphaproteobacteria > Sphingomonadales > Sphingobiaceae > Sphingobium > Sphingobium sp. JAI105. The sequence continues at coordinate 910,401 of NZ_JADOUC010000001.1, forward strand.
GCCGCCTTTGCCCGCGTCAGCCCAATCGCAATCGCCTCGCTGGCCCCTGACGTAAAGATCACATGCCCCCGCCATCCCAGCACCTGGGCGATCCGCGCGCGCGCCGTTTCCAGCGTCGCGCGCGCCGCGCGTCCATCGGCATGGGGGCTGGACGGGTTGGCCCAGCGGTCCATCGCATCCACCATCGCCGCCTTGGCGGCGGGCAACATCGGCGTGGTCGCGGCATGGTCAAGATAGAGGCGTTGGGCAGCCACGATGCGATGCTACTCATTGATTGCGGAAATGGCGGCGGCTTCTATATAGGCGGTCTGCCGCGCAGCGCCAGCTTATGGCGTGGCGCGCGTCCTTTTGCCACCGACCGCCGGCCTGACAATGGTGTTCGGTGGCCATAACGATAACAGGTACCATGCCCGACGTAATCTTTACCGGACCCGAAGGTCGTCTCGAAGGCCGCTTCAGCCCCCCGCCCCGCCCGCGTGCGCCGGTCGCCATGATCCTGCATCCGCACCCTCAGGGCGGCGGCACGATGAACGACCGCATCACCCAGGCGCTTTACAAGACGTTCGTGAAGCGCGGCTTCGCCGTGCTGCGCTTCAACTTCCGCGGCGTGGGCCGCAGCCAGGGGACGTTCGACAACGGCATTGGCGAACTGTCCGATGCAGCAGCGGCACTCGACTGGGTGCAGAGCTTCCATCCCGAAGCGCAGACCACCTGGATCGCGGGCTTCTCCTTCGGCGCATGGATCGGCATGCAGCTGCTGATGCGCCGCCCGGAAATTCGCGGCTTCATCTCGGTTGCGCCCCCCGCCAACATGTACGACTTCTCCTTCCTCGCACCCTGCCCCTCGTCGGGCATCATAGTGCAGGGAACCTCGGACGAAGTCGTGACCGCCAGTGCTGTGCAAAAGCTGGTCGACAAGCTGCGCACGCAAAAGGGCATCACCATCCACCACGACGAGATCCGTGGCGCCAACCATTTCTTCGAACATGAACTCGACCAGTTGATGAAGTCGGTGGACAATTATCTCGACATGCGTCTGTCCCCGGATTCGCCGATCCGCTGAGGATTGGGAGGCAAGGGGCTTCCACTCCCTATGCCCGTTCGCCCTGAGCGAAGTCGAAGGGCTTGGCTGAGCGCAGTCGAAGCCACTTCGCTTCGCTCAGTGCAGGGCTTCGACTGCGCTCAGCCCGAACGGTGTTAAAACAGGCCGTTTGCCCCTTGCTCGGCCTTGCCCGTATGGCTCAGCGCTGTTCCAGCCCCGGCAGGTCCGGCCCCGGAATCGCCGTGATCGCTACATTGCCAAACATAACCAGCCCCGCGACGATCATCAGCGCGCCGCGCTTGCGATCGCGCAGCTTGACCATCACATACAGCCCGCCGCCTGTCAGCAGCAGCCCGGCCAGCATCAATATAGATAAAATCGTGCCTGTCATGGCCCTTCCCATAAGGGCGTCGGTCCAAGGTGGCAATTGCCGCCCTCACCCCCTATGAGGCGCGGGAACGAATCACCCCCGTGGTGAAGGGACACATTCCATATGAAAATCGCCATCGCATCCGATCATGCCGCCGTCGATCTGAAAGCGGAACTAGCCCAATGGCTGCGTGATGAAGGACATGATGTCGCCGATCTGGGTCCGGCCACTGCCGACCGGGTCGATTATCCCGATTATGGTTACAAACTGGCGACAGCCATAGCGTCTGGCGACGCCGAACGTGGCATTGCGCTCTGCGGCTCCGGCATTGGTATTTCGATCGCGGTCAATCGCAACCCGGCCTGCCGCGCCGCGCTGGTCGGGGAACCGCTGTCCGCCGCGCTCAGCCGCGAACATAATGACGCCAATGTCCTGGCCATGGGCGCGCGCCTGACCGGCGTGGACATGGCCAAGGCCTGCGTCACCGCTTTCCTCACCACCGAATTTGGCGGAGGCCGCCACAGCGGCCGCGTCGAAAAACTGTCCCAACCCGCAATCTGACCCGCGCTCTGAAAGGAATTTTCGATGAGCATCGACACCCTCGCCCCCGCCATCCGCCAGGACGGCTTTTTCAGCGAAAGCCTTGCCAGCGCGGACCCGGAAATCTTCGGCGCGATCGGCAATGAGCTGAAGCGTCAGCAGGACAAGATCGAACTGATCGCGTCCGAAAACATCGTGTCGAAGGCGGTGCTGGAAGCCGCTGGCTCCATCTTCACCAACAAATATGCCGAAGGCTATCCGGGCAAGCGCTATTATGGCGGCTGCGAATATGCCGATGTGGTCGAAACGCTGGCGATCGAGCGCGCCAAGCAATTGTTCGGCGCCAATTTCGCCAATGTGCAGCCCAATAGTGGCAGCCAGATGAATCAGGCCGTATTCCTGGCGCTGCTCCAGCCGGGCGATACCTTCATGGGTCTCGACCTGTCGTCGGGTGGCCACCTGACCCATGGGTCGCCGGTCAATATGAGCGGCAAATGGTTCAACCCGGTTCCCTATGGCGTGCGCGCCGACGATCATCTGATCGATATGGACGAAGTCGCCCGCATCGCGCGCGAGTGCAAGCCCAAGCTCATCATCTGCGGCGGCACCGCTTACTCGCGCGTGTGGGATTTCCCGCGCTTCCGCGAGATTGCCGACGAAGTGGGCGCCTATCTGCTCGCCGACATGTCGCATTTCTCCGGCCTGGTCGCGGGCGGCGCGCATCCCTCGCCCGTCCCTCATGCCCATGTCACCACCACCACAACCCACAAGTCGCTGCGTGGCCCGCGCTCCGGCATTGTCCTGTGCAATGACGAAGCGATCGCCAAGAAGATCAACAGCGCCATTTTCCCCGGCATGCAGGGCGGCCCGCTGATGCACATCATCGCGGCCAAGGCAGTCGCGTTCAAGGAAGCGCTCAGCCCTGAATTCAAGGCCTATGCCCACCAGATCGTCGCCAATGCCCGGACGCTGGCCGCCACGCTGGCCGATGCTGGGCTGTCGATCGTATCGGGCGGCACCGACAATCACCTGATGCTGGTCGATCTGCGCGCCAAGAACACCACGGGCAAGGCCGCTGAAAAGGCGCTCGACCGCGCTTTCATCACCTGTAACAAGAATAATGTGCCGTTCGACACCGCTAGCCCGTTCGTGACGTCGGGCGTCCGCCTTGGCACCCCCGCCGGCACCACCCGCGGTTTTGGTGAAGCGGAATTCCGTGAGATCGGCGAACTGATCGCGCAGGTCGTCGAAGGGCTCAAGCGCAACGGCGACGAAGGCGACGGCCAGGCCGAAGCCCATGTGCGTGACAAGGTGCTGGCCCTGACAAGCCGCTTCCCGATTTATTGAGCAACATGAAGCCCCTCTCCTTCAGGGGAGGGGTTGGGGTGGGGCCTGTCCGGCTTAGGCAGCGTTAGGACAGGCCCACCCTCTGGCCCCCTCCCGCAAGCGAGAGGGGGAACTTGTGGGAGAATGTGAATGCGCTGCCCCTTTTGCGCCCATGAGGACAGTCAGGTGAAGGACAGTCGGCCGACGGAAGATGGCAATGCCATCCGCCGTCGCCGCCAGTGCGAAGCCTGCGGCGCGCGCTTCACCACCTTCGAACGCATCCAGTTGCGCGACATCTGGGTAGTCAAGAGCGAGGGCCGCAAGGAAGCCTTTGAGCGCGACAAGCTGACCCGTTCGATCGGCATCGCCTGCCGCAAGCGCCCGATCGACCCCAGCCGGATCGAAAAACTCATCTCAGGCATCCAGCGCCAGCTCGAAACCAGCGGCGACAGCGAAGTCTCTGCCCGCACGATCGGCGAACTGGTGATGGAAGGCCTCAAACGCCTCGACAGCGTCGCCTATATCCGCTTCGCCAGCGTCTATAAGGACTTCACCGACGCCAAGGATTTCGAGGAATTTGCGAGCACGGTGAAGGAAGTGGGGGGGTGAGTATGAGACGCGCAACCCCTCACCCGTTCGCCCTGAGCGAAGTCGAAGGGCTCGACCGAGCGCAGCGAGGTTCTGATAGGCAATGACTTTTCACGCCTATATGCTGCGCTGTTCAGACGGTTCTTATTATACTGGCCACACAGACAGTTTTGAGACCCGGATTGCCCAGCACCAGTCAGGCGCAATCAAAGGTTACACGTTCGACCGTCGCCCTGTCGAACTTGTCTGGTGTGCCGAGTTTGGAACCCGCGCAGAAGCGCTCGCCAGTGAACTGCAAATAAAGGGCTGGTCTCGCAAGAAAAAGGAAGCCTTGATCGCGGAAAATTGGGATTCGCTGAAGAAGGCTTCTGTTTCCCGCACTTCGCCTTCGCTCAGTGACGCCCTTCGACTTCGCTCAGGGCGAACGGAGGATAAGACTGATCCTTCTGACCAATCGGAACCCGTCATGTCCCCTCCCCCCGTCACCACCCCGCCCGTCATCGTCCTGGTCCGCCCCCAGCTTGGCGAAAATATCGGCAAGGCCGCGCGCGCCATGCTCAATTTCGGTCTTACCGAAATGCGGCTGGTCGCGCCGCGCGATGGCTGGCCCAATCCGGATGCCGGCCCTTCAGCCGCGGGCGCAGACTTCATTCTCGATCAGGCGCAGGTCTTTGAAACCCTGGCCGACGCTGTGTCCGATTGCGCCCATGTCTATGCGACCACCGTGCGCAAGCGTGGCGTGACCAAGCCCGTCGTCACACCAGAGGAAGCCGCCCGCGAAATCCACGTCGCTCAGGGCCGCTGCGCCTATATTTTCGGGCCGGAGCGATCCGGTCTGGAAACCGAGGATGTGGCGCTCGCCCGCAAGATCTTGACCGTGCCGATCAACCCGGAATTCGGTTCCCTGAACCTTGCCCAGGCGGTCATCCTCTGCGCCTATGAATGGTCGAAACAGGCTAATCTGTCGCAACCGACCGTCACCGACCTGGGCGAACCCGCGCCGCAGGTGGAGTTGGAAGGGATGATCGAGCAGCTCAACACGCTGCTGGAAAAGGTCGGCTATTTTTTCCCACCCGATCGCGCGCCCGCAACCAAGCTGACGTTGCGCAACCTGCTGACCAAGCCGGGCTGGAACCATCTGGAGGTGCGGACGCTGCGTGGCGTCCTGTCCCACCTCAATCGCCCGCGCGAACGCTAAGGGTCTGGCGCCCCTCCTCCGAACGGGTCGGGATTCTATCCTCGCGTCCGGTCGAATTCGGCCATTTCATAGGCAATCGACGCTTCGACCAGCTGCTCCCAAAGATCGGCGACGATTGCCACCGGCACGCCCAGTTGCGCCGCCTGCGCGCAGGCCTGATCGATCACCTGACGCTTGCGCGCCTCGTCCCGCACGGCGCCGCGATCCGGCTTGATCCGGGCGGCGGCGCGCATATGGGCAAAGCGTTGGGCCAGCAGCGCCACCAGATCGCGGTCGATCGCATCGACGCCCGCCCGCACCTCTGCCATGCTGCTATAGTCATCAGGGTTCATGCCCCGCCAATTAGGCGCAGCCTGCGCCCCTGTCGAGGGTTGACATGCCGCCCCCTTGTGGCCATAGGCGCGCCTTCGCAATTGGCCTCGCATCCCGGTGAAGCGGCGGCCCTGCCCCTGAGCGCACCAACGCAAAACGGACGTAGGCGATACCGGGAATGATGCTCACCCTTTCAGGGCGGGCTTAGTTGTTAGCATTTGTAAGGAATTATCTATGACGAAGCGCACAAGCGCCAAGTATAAACTCGACCGTCGCATGGGCGAGAATATCTGGGGCCGTCCCAAATCGCCTGTCAACAAGCGCGAATATGGTCCCGGTCAGCACGGCCAGCGCCGCAAGGGCAAGGTGTCCGACTATGGCATCCAGCTGCGCGCCAAGCAGAAGCTGAAGGGCTATTACGGCGACATCACCGAAAAGCAGTTCAAGAAGAACTATTTCGAAGCCAGCCGCATGAAGGGCGACACCGGCCAGAACCTCATTGGTCTGCTCGAACGCCGCCTGGACGCCGTCGTCTATCGCGCCAAGTTCGCGCCGACCATCTTCGCGTCGCGCCAGATCGTTTCGCACGGCCACATCTATGTGAACGGCGTGAAGTGCAACATTGCCTCGCGTCTGGTGAAGCCGGGCGACGAAATCACCCTGGGCAAGAAGGCGCAGGAAATGGCGCTGGTGATGGAAGCGCAGGCTCTGGCCGAACGCGACATCCCCGACTATGTCTCGCCCGATGGCGCTGCCAAGGTCACCTATGTCCGCGTTCCCACGCTGGACGAAGTGCCCTATCCGGTGAAGATGGAACCCAATCTGGTCGTCGAATTCTATTCGCGCTGATCGGCTTTCACCCAAGGCTTTACAAAAGGGCGGCCCCGCAAGGAGCCGCCCTTTTTCATGCACAAGGTTCCACCACAGACCATGACCGACACCGAAAGCGCGTCGCCGATCGGCAGGACGCAACGACGCCTGCTCAGGCGAATCTATAATGGCCGCACCGTGCCGATCATCGCCGATGGCAAGGATTTCCTGACCTACAAGGCCGCGATCAAATATCTGGAGGCGCTGGAGCCCGATGCGCGCGACGTCGTCTATGAAGAAATGAAGGCATCAGCGAAACATGGCAAAGCGCCACCCGCACAATCCTGAACGCGCGACTTGCGCGCGCGCGCCACAGCTGTAAGCGCAGCCCATGGCGACCGCGATCCTCCATCTCTATGCCCTGGCGCTGGGATCGAACCGCGCCCTGTCCGCTCGCCTGACGCCGCGCAGGCTATTGGTCGAAGCGACTGCGCGAATCGCGCAGCGCGGCCGGGTGATCGCAATCTCGCCGACGATCAAAACGCCACCCATCGGTCCGTCCCGCCGCCGCTACGCCAACGCCGCGCTGCTGGTCCAAAGCCCGCTTGCCCCGCCCGCCATGCTGGCATGGCTCCAGTCGATCGAACAGGCGCTGGGCCGGCGCCGCTACCGCCGCTGGGGCGCGCGCAGCATCGACATCGACATCATCCTGTGGTCGGGCGGCGCATGGGACAGCCCTGCACTGACGATCCCCCATCCCGCCTTTGCCGCGCGCGATTTCGTTTTGACCCCGCTCCGCAGCATCGCCCCCACCTGGCGCGATCCTCGCTCAGGGCTCAACGTCCGTCACCTCCGCGCCCGCCTGCAAAAAGCCAGCCAAAGCATGCCACAAGAGGTTGACCATCCCCGCCGCCCCCTCTAGGGCGTCCGCACCTAAGCAGTTGGGGTCCATAGCTCAGTCGGTAGAGCAACTGACTTTTAATCAGTAGGTCGCTGGTTCGAACCCAGCTGGACTCACCACATCATTGCTGGCCGGGCAGCAGTTCCAGAAACAGCCCGTCGGCATCGGCGCACAGCCGCTCGCCATCCTTCAATTCCCCGCGCACGAACCGCTTTCTGCCTTCGATTGCATAAACGGTCGCGGTCACCGTCAATGGCCGGTTCATGGGTGTGATCGCGCGATAATTGATGTGCAGATAGGCAGTGCGCGCCACGCCGCCCGGACCAGCATTGGCCGACATGCCCAGCAGTTCGTCGAACATCAGCGACACCGCACCACCATGAGCGGCCGCATTGCCCCCCAGAAAATAGTCGCCAAAGGTCACCTGCGCCCGAACAGACGTCTCATCCAGCTCTTCGATGTCGATGGCGGGACACATGACCTGACCATGGCCCGGCACATTGTCGACCCGCCCGAACATCCGATGTTCCTCACTCGCCTTCAACGGCGCCAGTCGCCCGCGCCATTGCTGCAGGTCCGCTGCCAGCGCCTCTATCGTCGTTTCATCAAGCTTGGCAGCGGCGAGATCGTCCAGAAAATCGCGCAGCGTGTCGATCATCGCTGGATAGGCCGAACCCGGCATGGCCCCCTTGCCCTTTCCGCGCCGATAGCCTCGAAATATGGGGGGCTGTTCTTCCGGCATCAGCTCAACTTTCTCTTGCTCGTTCCAATCCCGACCGTCGGGAGACTCACGCCCCTTAGCGGGGTAATGGATCGAGCAACAACAGGCTTCGGCTGGCAACAGTTACGCAACGATCATCGCCCAGGTGAAATTCGCGGGGCTCTGCGCTGCCATTCACGCACAATGTCCATCCCGATCGCAGGAAATGCAGCGCAACGCAGCGTCGCTCCGGCTGCTCCCATTGGGCAACGTCCATGGCGCGGCCGCTCTCGTCGGTCCATGCCACATCCTCCGCACGCAGCATGGCAATATCCTTGAAATCAGGACATCGCGCCCGCAGCGCTGCCAGGGTGAAGGCGTGGGCTTCAATCTCCCGGTCACGCCCGGACCAGTCGATCCATCCAATCGCATTATCCTGCGCATAGGCATTATTATTGCCCTGCTGGCTGCGGCCAAATTCATCCCCCGCGCTCAGCATGATCGCCCCGCGCGAACAGAAGAGGGTGGAGAGCAGCGCCATCACGTCGCGCCGCCGGGCCGCTATGATGACGGGATCGTCGCTTACCCCCTCGACACCATTGTTCCAGCTCAGATTTTCGCCATGGCCATCGCGATTCTGCTCGCCATTGGCGTGGTTATGCCGCTGCTCATAGGCGGTAAGGTCCGCCAGCGTGAAACCATCATGCGCGGCCAGAAAGTTGACGGTCCGGGTCACATCCCCGCCGAATATGTCGGACGATCCCGTCAGGCGCGTGGCAAATCCACCCAGCATCCCGGCGTCGCCCCGCCAGAAGCGCCGCATGTCGTCGCGATAGCGGTCGTTCCACTCCAGCCACCCCTGCCCGAACCGGCCCAGTTGATAACCGCCCGGTCCAATATCCCATGGTTCCGCGATCATAACCCGGTCGGCCAGCACCGGATCGGCCCGCATCTCTTCCAGCAACGGCGCATGGGGATCGAACCCGTCCGTCATCCGCCCCAGCGCTGGCCCCAGATCGAAACGGAAGCCATCCACCCCCGCCTGCGTCACGAAATGGCGGAGTGTATCCAGGATCAGGCGGCGCACCATCGGCTGGTTGCACGCGATGCTGTTGCCGGTCCCGGTATCGTTGATCAGTTCCCCACTGTCGGCATGGCGGAAATAGTCGCGGGCATTGAGGCCACGCAGCGACAGCGTTGGCCCCTGCATGTCGCTCTCGCCATTATGATTATAGACCATGTCCAGGATCACGCCGATCCCTGCGTCCTGCAAAGCCGCCACAGTGGCGCGCAGTTCCGCCATGCCGCCCGGCGCCAGGCGCGGGTCGATCGCAAACCAGCTGACCGGATTATAGCCCCAATAGTTGGTCAGGCCGATCGGCCCCAGATGCCGCTCGTCGATCCAGGCGTTGATCGGCATCAGTTCCACGGCGGACACATGCAACTGCTTCAAATGCGCGATGATCGCCGGATGGGCCAGCGCGGCGATGGTCCCGCGCAGCGCCTCCGGCACATCGGGATGCAGCATCGTAAAGCCGCGCACATGCAGTTCGTAGATCAGGCCGCCCGGCGTCAAATGCGGCGGCCTGGCCGGGACAGGCATTAACGGCGCAGCCACCACCCCCTTCGGGCAAAGCGGCGCCGTATCCTCGCCCTCCCCCCGCTTGGCCGTCAGCGCCGGGTCATAGACGAAGGCCCGGTCGACTGCCGGAGCATAGGGATCGAGCAGCAGCTTGTCGGGATCGAACCACAGCCCCGCCGCCGGATCATAAGGGCCATCCGCGCGCACGCCGTACCGCGCGCCCGCCCCGACACCGGACAGCTCGACATGCCACACGCCATCGACGTCGCGCAGCATCGGCACGCGCCGCTCCCGATCCGCGTCATCGAACAGGCACAGCCATAGCTGTTCGGCCTCCGGCGCCCAGATCGAAAAGCGGGTGGCGGTGGCGCCGATGACCGGCGCACATCCGCCCCCGCTCACGCCACCTCCGCCAGCAACGCCCGGTACAGCGCCGCATAGCGCGCCGCGCTATGATCCCACGACACTTCGCTGCGCATCCCCGCCCGCTGCATCGCCTGCCAGACCGGCCGTTGCCCATGCAATCGCACCGCCCTGCCGATCGCACCATGCAAGGCCAGCGGATCGGACGGGGCAAAGACGATGCCTGTCGCCGCCCCTGCCGCCAGCGCCGCCTCATTGGCGTCGATCACCGTATCGGCCAGCCCGCCGACCCGCGCCACCACCGGCACGCAGCCATAGCGCAACGCATAAAGCTGGGTCAGTCCGCACGGCTCGAACCGCGACGGGATCAATATGGCGTCTCCCCCCGCCTGCATCAGGTGCGACAGCGGCTCATCATAGCCGATCTGCACGCCGATCCGTCCGCGATGCCGGTCCGCCGCGCCCAGAAATGCACCCTCCAGCGGATGGTCGCCCGATCCCAGCACGGCGAGCTTCGCCCCCAGCCCGACCAGATGATCGATCGCGTCCACCAGCAGGTCCATCCCCTTCTGCCAGGTCAACCGGCTGACGATGATGAAGATCGGCGCACCGTCATGATCCAGGCCAAATCGGCTTTCCAGCGCCCGCCGGTTGGCCATCCGCCCACCAAGCGATCGTGCGGAATAAGTTTTTGAAATCAAAGCATCATTTGCCGGATTCCAGATGTCGGTATCGACCCCGTTCAATATGCCGTGCAGGCGGTCCACCCGCCCGTTGATCAGGCCGTCCAGCCCCATGCCGTGGACCGGCGAGCGAATTTCCTCCGCATATGTCGGACTGACTGTCGTAATCGCATCCGCCGATACCAGCCCCGCCTTCAAATAACCGATGCCGCCATAATATTCGACGCCATCCACCCCCCACGCCTCCTGCGGCAGGCCCAGCGCGGCAAAGATGTCGGCACCGAACCGCCCCTGAAACGCCAGATTGTGGATCGTCACCACCTTGGGCACGCCATGGGCCGGGCCAAAGCGCATATAGGCCGCGGTCATTGCCGCCTGCCAGTCATGGACATGGACGACATCGGGCCGCCAGCTCTTCAGTCCCTCCGCTGCAATATCCGCCCCCACCCGCGACAGGGCCGCAAAACGCCGCCAGTTGTCAGGCCACTCATTGCCCGCAGGATCGCCATAGGGACCGCCTTCGCGCGCGTAGAAATCGGGCGCATCCAGTACCAGCAGGTCCAGTCCGTCGACGCTCGCCGCCAGCACCGTCGCGGGAACGCCGAACAGCGCCTCATAACGACGCACCACCTTCGCCTTGCCCAGACGCGCAATCACGCCGGGATAACCCGGCACCAACGTGCGCACCTGCACATCCTGCGCCGCCAGCGCCCCCGGCAGCGCACCTGCGACGTCAGCCAGACCGCCCGTCTTGACCAGCGGATAGATTTCGGACGCAACCGACAGCAATTTCATCGCCATGCGACCGCTCAAGCCACCAGCCGCTCGATCATCGGCTGCGTGACCAGACATATGCCGCTGTCGGTCCGGCGAAAGCGTTGCGCATCCTCCTCCGGATGTTCGCCGATGATCAGGCCGGGCGGAATGATGATGCCGGAATCGAGCACGCATTTGTGCAACCGCGCGCCGCGCCCGATCTCGCAATTCGGCATGATCACACTATCGGTGACAGACGAGAAGCTATGCGTCTTGACCCCGGAAAACAGCAGGCTGCGATGCAGCGATGAACCCGACACGATGCAACCGCCCGCCACCAGCGACGATGTCGCGGACCCGCGCCGCCCATCCTCATTATGCACGAACTTGGCTGGCGGAGTGACTTCGGAATAGGTCCATAGCGGCCAGCTGCGGTCATACAGATCCAGCGAGGGTACCACGTCGGTCAGGTCGATGCTCGCCTGCCAATAGGCATCGATCGTCCCCACGTCGCGCCAATAGGGAACCAGCTCGCTTTCGGCACGTACGCAACTGCTCGAAAAGCGGTGCGCCACCGCTTTGCCATGCTTGACGATATGGGGGATGATGTCGCCGCCAAAGTCGCGCTCGCTTGCCGGATCGTCCGCATCGCGGCGCAACTGCTCGATCAGGAACCGGGTCTGGAAAACATAGATGCCCATCGACGCCAGGGCCATGTCGGGCTGGCCGGGAATGGCAGGCGGGTCTTTCGGCTTTTCGACGAAGGCGGTGATCCAGTCCTTTTCATCGACATGCATCACGCCAAAGCCGGACGCCTCGCTACGCGGCACTTCCATGCATCCGACCGTCACGTCCGCGCCGCTATCGACATGCTGCTGGAGCATCAGCTCATAGTCCATTTTATAGACATGATCGCCCGCCAGCAGCACCATATATTCGGGCGCATAACTTTCGATGATGTCGATATTCTGGAACACGGCGTCGGCGGTCCCTTCATACCATTGGCTTTCCGATACGCGCTGGCTGGCGGGCAGAATATCGAAGCTCTCGTTGCGTTCGGGGCGAAAGAAGTTCCAGCCGCGCTGCAAATGGCGGATCAGCGAATGCGCCTTATACTGCGTCGCCACGCCGATGCGGCGAATACCGCTGTTAAGCGCATTGGACAGGGCAAAATCGATGATCCGCGCCTTGCCACCAAAATGGACGGCAGGCTTGGCGCGCTTGTCGGTCAGTTCCGCCAGGCGACTGCCGCGCCCTCCCGCCAGCACATAGGCCATGGCGTCACGGGCGATCGGCTGGTTTCGTGGTTGCTGCATTTCGGGCCTCTCCTCGCTTTGCCCCGTCCGTCGCCTGCACGCGCCCGTCGGCTTCCTTAAATATCCAGTTCCAGCATCAACGTCGCGAATGGGGGAATGGTTACATTGGCCCATCCCTCCTCATCCGCCGTCACCATGCCCATATTTCCTGCATTGCTGCCGCCATAACCGGCCGCGTCGCTGTTCAATATTTCGCGCCACGTTCCGCCCGATGGCAAACGCATCCGGTAACCATGCCGCAGCAATGGCGTAAAATGGCTGATGACGACGATCGGACGCGCGCCGGGTGCCCGCCGCACCCAGGCAAAGACGGAGTCGGCGGCGGCATCTACCAGCACCCATTCAAACCCCTCCGGCTCGCAATCGCGCGCGTGCAGCGCCGGTCGGGAGCGATAGAGATGGTTGAGATCGCTCACCCATTGCTGCACGCCTTGATGGGGGGCATGATCGACCAGATGCCAGTCGAGCGCCCGTTCCTCGCTCCACTCCCCGCGCTGGGCGAACTCCTGCCCCATGAACAGCAGCTTCTTGCCCGGATACCCCCACATCAGGCCATAATAGGCCCGTAGCGTGGCGAATTTCTGCCAGTCATCGCCCGGCATCTTGTGCAGCAACGACGCCTTGCCATGCACCACCTCGTCATGGCTCAGCGCCAGCACGAAATTCTCGGTAAAGGCGTAGAGCAGGCCGAAGGTGATGTCGTCATGATGATGGCAGCGATGCACCGGATCGCGCTGCAAATAGCGCAGCGTGTCGTGCATGAACCCCATATTCCATTTGAAACCGAAACCCAGGCCACCGCTATGCACCGGGCGCGACACATCGGGCCAGCTGGTCGATTCCTCCGCGATCGTCATCACCCCGCCATGGGTGCCGTACAGGACGGTGTTGAGTTGCTGGAGGAAGGCCACTGCCTCCACATTCTCCCGCCCGCCATGATCGTTGGGCACCCACTCGCCGGGCGCCCGCGAATAATCGAGATAGAGCATGGAAGCGACGGCATCGACGCGCAGCCCGTCGACATGATAGCGCTCGGCCCAGAACAGCGCGTTATTGACCAGATATTGCGATACCTCGCGCCGCCCGAAATTATAGATGGCGGTGTTCCAGTCGGGGTGGAATCCCTTGCGCGGATCGGCATGTTCATACAGCGCCGTGCCGTCAAAATAGGCCAGCCCATGTTCGTCGGTCGGGAAATGCGCCGGCACCCAGTCGAGGATCACGCCGATCCCGGCCTGGTGCGCCCCGTCGACAAAACGCGCAAAGCCCGCCGGATCGCCGAACCGCGCGGTCGGCGCATAGAGACCCAGCGTCTGGTACCCCCAACTGGGATCATAGGGATATTCGCTGATCGGCAGAAATTCGATATGGGTAAAGCCCATGCCGACGACATAGGGGATCAACCGCCGCGCCAGTTCATCCCAGCTCAGGAAATCGCCGGACTCGTCCCGCTGCCATGACCCGGCATGGACTTCATAAATCGACACCGGCTCACGCCGTGCATCGGCCTTCTGCCAATGGTCCTTATGCCGTTCGTCGCCCCATTCATGGTCAAGCGGCGCGGCGACGATCGACGCGGTGGAGGGGCGCAGTTCGGACTGAAAGGCAAAGGGGTCGGCCTTGAGCGGCAGGATGACGCCATCGGCGCCCATAATCTCATATTTATACGCGCTGCCCGGCCCGACATCGGGCAGGAAAATCTCCCACACGCCAGCGTCCGCCCGGTGGCGCATCGGCGCGCGGCGGCCATCCCAGCGATTGAAGTCGCCCACCACCGACACGCGCTTTGCATTGGGCGCCCACACGGCAAAATGCGTGCCGGTCACCCCATCATGGGTCATTGCATGCGCGCCCAGCTTGTCGAACAGGCGTCCGTGCGATCCTTGCGCGAAATAATAATCATCCATCGGCCCCAGGACCGGGCCGAAGCCATAGGGATCGATCATGACATGGTCGCCGCCATCGCCATAATGGGCGACGTAACGCAACGGCTGGCGCTTGCGGATTTTCACCTTCCCGAAAAACAGCCCGTCCGGGTGGATCGCCGCCAGTTCGCCGACCGGCTTGCCATCCAGCGTCTGGGCGCTGACGCCGACCGCTTCGGGCAACAGCACACAGGCGGTAAAGCCGCTTTCAGCCGGATGCACGCCAAGCGTGGCAAAGGGGTCGTCCTCGCGACCTTGTATCAGCCGGTCAATCTGTTCCGGCGTCAACACCGCTTATCCTCGCATTCCGCTCATGGCTTTATCTTCCAGATGTCGGTCGCATATTCGCGGATGGTCCGGTCCGACGAGAACCAGCCCATCCGGGCAACATTATGTATCGCCTTCTTCGCCCACAAAGCGCCATCCGTCCAGAGCGCATCGACATTGCGCTGCGCGGCGGAATAGCTGTCGAAATCCGCCGCCAGCATGAACCAGTCATGGTCATAGATGCCCTGGATCAGCCCCCTGTAGCGATCGGGGTCGTCGGGCGAGAAGACGCCGCTGGCAATCGCGTTCAGTGCCTGCGACAATTCGCGGCTCTGATCGATCACCTCACGCGGATTATAGCCGTTGGCACGGCGCTCGTTCACCTCCTGCGCGGTCAGGCCGAAGATGATGATATTCTCCTCACCCACATGATCGCGCATCTCGACATTGGCGCCATCCAGCGTGCCGATGGTCAGCGCGCCATTGACCGCGAACTTCATATTGCCGGTGCCCGACGCCTCCATCCCCGCGGTCGAAATCTGTTCGGACAGGTCAGCCGCCGGGATCATGACTTCGGCCAGCGACACGTTATAATTGGGCACGAACTGCAATTTAAGCAGCCCCTGCACTGCCGGATCATGGTTGACCGCGCGCGCCACGTCGCCCGCCAGCTTGATGATCAGCTTGGCATTATGATAGCTCGATGCCGCCTTGCCGCCGAACAATTTGACCCGCGGCACCCAGTTCTTTTCCGGGTGTGACCGGATCTGGTCATAGAGCGACACGGCCTCGACGATGTTGAGCAATTGCCGTTTATATTCGTGGATGCGCTTGATCTGGATGTCGAACATCGCGCCCGGATCGATCCGGGCGTTCACCTTCTGGCGCAATATATTGGACAGCGCTTCCTTGTTCGCCCGCTTCACGCCCAGGAATTTCTCCTGAAACGCGCTGTCGTCGGCAAAGGGATCAAGGTCGCGCAGCGCTTCGGGATCGTCCATGAAACGGTCGCCAATCGCCTCGCGGATCAGCGCGAACAGCCCCGGATTGCACTGCATCAGCCAGCGGCGGAAGGTGACGCCATTGGTCTTGTTGTTGATCCGCGTCGGATAGAGATTGTGCAGGTCGGCAAAGACCGTGACCTTCATCAGATCGGTATGCAGCGCCGACACGCCATTGACGCTGTGCGATCCGGCAAAGGCCAGATTGCCCATCCGCACCCGCCGGTCGCCGCCCTCGTCGATCAGGGAGATGGCGCCAATCCCATGGTCGTCAAACTGACCGGATTTGCGCGCTTCGGCCAGCAGGCGGCTGTTGACGGCATAGACGATCTGCATGTGCCGGGGCAGCAATCGCTCGAACAGCGGCACCGGCCAGCTTTCCAGCGCTTCGGGCAGCAGCGTATGGTTGGTGTAGCTGAAGGTGCGCCGGGTGATGTCCCACGCCTCGCCGAAATCCAGCCCATGATCGTCGAGCAATATCCGCATCAACTCGGCCACCGCAACCGCCGGATGGGTGTCGTTAAGCTGGATCGCGGCCTTGTCCGGCAGGGTCAGGATGCTGCCGAAATATTGCAGATGCCGCCGCACAATGTCCTGCAGGGACGCGGAGGAGAAGAAATATTCCTGCCGCAGCCGCAATTCCTGCCCCGCGGCTGAACTGTCCGCGGGATAGAGAACACGGGTCAGCGCCTCGGCACGATTGCTTTCGGCCAGCGCGCCCAGATGGTCGCCCGCATTGAATTTTTCGAGCAGGATCGGATCGATCGGCTGCGCCTGCCACAGCCGCAGCGTATTGACCCGCTTGCCGCGCCAGCCGGCGATCGGCGTATCATAGGGCGTCGCGATCACCCGTTCGGACGGATGCCAGTGCATCTGATGCGGTCCGGCATCCTCGCTCTCGACGGGATCGACCCGTCCGCCAAAGCCGATCTCGTAACTGGCCTCGCGCCGCTCAAACTCCCAGGGATTGCCGTGCGCCAGCCAGGTTTCGGGCAGTTCCACCTGCCAGCCGTCGGAAATTTCCTGCCGGAACATGCCGTTCACATAGCGGATGCCATAGCCATAGGCTGGCACGTCCGTCGTCGCCATGCTCTCCATGAAGCAAGCGGCCAGACGGCCAAGCCCGCCATTGCCCAGCGCCGCGTCCGGCTCCAGCGCCGCGATAATGTCTATATCGACGCCCAAAGAGGCAAGCGCTGCCTGCATGTCGTCCAGCATTTCCATATTGGACGCGGCATCGCGCATCAGGCGGCCGATCAGAAATTCCAGCGACAGATAATAGACCCGCCGCCCTTCTTCCTCATAGGTTTTCTGGGTCGACGTGATCCAGGCGTCGATCACCCTGTCGCGGATGGAAAGGATGACGGCGTGCAGCCAGTCGTGCGGCTTGGCGGCGGCGGCATTCTTGCCGATGCGATAGGTGAGCCGCTCGACAATCTCATGGGCAAGAACCTGGGGATCGACCCGGCGCGGTTCGGGGATAGGAAGTTTGGTCTGGCCCTTGAGGTTCATGCGGCTGGTCCCCCTATATTGTCGGCGCGATGATGGCACAGCGTCGCGCCCCAAGCCAAAGGGTTTTTGCGGCGCAGCAAAAAAATCAATGCGCCTGACCGCCCCGATGATCGACAATCGAAGCCCGGACACCACCGCGCAGATCGGCCCGCACCGGATAGGCGCTGGACGGGAGCAACTGGGTCATGAAAATGCCGATCAGTCGCTCGATCGGGTCGATCCAGAAAAAGGTCGAAAACACCCCGCCCCAATAATATTCCTGGCTTTTGAGATCCATTGCAAAGCCGAGGCCAAAGCCGACGCCATTATAGTCGGCCTCACTGAACATGCCGGTCGAATAGCGGGCCAGGTCGCTGCCGCCCGGCAACTGATTGTCCCGCATCATCCCCACGGTTTCGGGCCGCAACAGCCGCGCGCCATCCAATTCTCCGCCGCGCAGCAACATGCGCGCAAAGCGATGATAATCCGACACGCCCGATACCAGCCCGCCGCCGCCGGACAGGAAGCGGCCCTGCCGCCGCCAGCCGCTGCGCGCGCCCAGGTCGGCGATGACGCGTTCGCCATCCTCGTTCAGCCGCCAGGCATCGGTCATCCGCTCGACCTGATCGTCGCGCAGGACGAAGCCGGTGTCGATCATGCCGAGCGGATCGAATATGCGGGCGCGGAAAAACGCATCCAAATCCATGCCGCTCAGCCGTTCAACCACCACGCCCAGCACATCGGTCGACACGGAGTAGATCCACCGCTCACCGGGCGAATATTCCAGCGGCAGCCGGGCAAGATCGGCAATGAATTCGTCCGACGTGCGTTTCTGCTGAAATTCGTCCAGCCCCAGTTGCCGGTATCGCGCGTCGATCGGCGTCTGGCGTTGCAGCCCATATGTCAGCCCCGACATGTGCCGCAGCAGGTCGATCATCCGCATCACCTGCTTGGGCCGCGCGCGATTGCCCCGTCCGACGCGCAGGTTGGCGAATTCGGGGATGACGTCCGTCACCGGCGTATCCAACGCCACCTTGCCAGCCTCCACCAGCATCATGAAGGCGACCGACGTGATCGGCTTGGTCATCGACGCAATGCGGAGCAAGGCATCGTCCCGTAGCGGCTCGCCAGTCGCCCGCGCCGCGCCGCGCGCCACCGCCAACACGGGTTGTTCATCGCGCGAAATCAGCAATTGCATGTGCGCCAGCTTGCCAGACGCCAGATAGGTCGTGTCGAGCTGGTCAATCAGCGCACCAAGCCGGTTGGGGTCCATCCCCGCCGCCTGCGCCGCCGCCTTGTCCACGCCATCTGTCATGCTCAACGCTGCTCCCTATAAGGATTGAGATTTGAACCCATCCTCCCCTGCAAGGGAATGTGGATGGCCGCAGGCCGGACGGAGGGGGGCAAGCTATCGATGGCTTCACACCCCTCCATCATCGCTCCGCGCTGACACATCCCCTTCCAGGGGAGGATGGTAAAGTCTGGATCAATTCCGACCCTAAAACAGCAACGCACGCCCGTAAACAGCTTGCCGATTGCCAAGACCCCGCTCGGCCATCTATGGCAACCTGCCAAGACTTGCCTCGCATTGGATATAGACAGGCATGGCCACCGGCCTCTCCGCACTATTCATGGCAAACCGCGCCGCCTTGCTGCGCTTCCTTCGGGCGCGCGGCGCCGGGGAAAATGCGGAGGACTTGATCCAGGACATGTGGATGAAGCTGGAGTCGAAGGATATCGGCCCGGTCGCCGATCCGCTCCCCTATCTTTATCGCATAGCCAATAATCTGATGCTGGACCGATACCGATCCGCCACGCGGCGCGAACGGCGCGAACAGGATTGGGCGGAAGGGGCAGGCGGCGTGATGGCCGATCCGGTCGACGACATGCCGGTCGACGAACGACTGATCCTCAACCAGACGCTGGATGAAGCGCGCGAGGCGCTGCGCGCGCTCGGCCCGCGGGTCGAGATGGTGTTCCGTCGCTTCCGTATCGAGGGTGTCGGGCAACGCGCGATCGCCGAGGAACTGGGGGTCAGTCTGACCACGGTGGAGAAGGATCTGCAAAAGGCCTATCGTGCCATGATCGCGCTCAAGCAGAAAATGGATACGGCATGAGCGGGTCGGCGGCGTCAGTCTCTGCAAGGGGCAAGAAATGAACAGGGCTGGAGCCATGATGCAAGAGGAAGCGCTGGGATGGGTCATCCGCACGCGCGATCCCGACTTTGTCGATTGGGAGGCGTTCACGCTGTGGCTGGAGGGCGACCCGGCGCGCGCCGCCGCCTATGACGCATTGATGGTGGCCGACGCCGACCTGGACGCCATCATCCCGTCCAGTCCCGCAGCCCTGCCCGCTGCCTTGCCCATTGCCGCCAATGATCCGGGCGAACCCCGGCACCGGACATGGCGCTGGGTTGGCGGTGGCGCGATTGCAGCAGCGCTGGTCGCGACCATTTCGCTGAGCATGATGAACCGTGCCGACATCTACACCATCACCACCCGGCCCGGCGAAACGCAGACCATCGCGCTGGACGATGGCACGCGGATCGACGTCAATGGCGGCACGACGCTGCGGCTCGACCATAACAATACCCGCTTTGCCGCGCTCGACAGCGGCGAAGCGGCCTTCACCGTACGCCATGATGCGGCCGATCCCTTCCGCGTGACCGTGGGCGATGCCGTGTTCGAGGATGCGGGCACGATATTCAACATCGTCCACACCGGCGGCGCGACCCGGATCGGCGTATCCGAAGGCAAGGTGATCTACAATCCGCAGGCCGAAGCGATCAGCCTGCCCGCCGGACGCGCGCTGGCCGATGATGGCGATGGATTGCGGGTGATGGACGTTGCGCCTGCCGCCGTCGCTAGCTGGCGGCAGGGACGCCTCGTCTACGCCAATGCCGCCGTGGCCGACATCAGCCAGGACATCGCCCGCTCGCTCGGCATCGCGCTGACCACCACGCCCGGCGCGCGGGCGATGCGCTTTACTGGCACGATCCGGCTGGACAAGGACCCTGCGCGCTTCTTCGCCGGGGCCGCGCCGCTCATGGGGCTGAGCGCGATACGCACTGGCGACGGCTGGGTGCTGAAGGAAGGGAATGGGCCGCAAAGCTGAGCTCCTGATCGTCACCGCCCTAGCGATCGCAACGCCCGCGCACGCGGCGGACAGACAGACTATCAGCATCGCCCCTTCACGGCTGGGCGAGGCCGTGGTGGCGCTTGGCCGCCAAACCGGCGTCAGCGTCGGCATGTCGGACCAGTCGCTCGCCGGCATAGCCACCCCCGCCGTCAAGGGCCGCCTGTCGGTTGAAGCGGCGCTCAAGCGCCTGCTGCGGGGAAGCGGTGCCAGGGCCATGATGATCGACGCCTCGACCTGGCGCATCGTGCGCGCGCGCCCGGCGGCAACCGCCCAAGCCCCCGTCCGCGCACCGGCAGCCCCCCTGCCCGATCAGCCCGTTGCGGAAATCATCGTCACCGCGTCCAAACGCTACACGCCCCTGCCCCGCTATGCCGGCATGGTCGAAGCGATCGACGCCAATCTCTTTTCCAGCGGCGAAGCGTCGGGCGGCACGGCCACGCTGCTGGCGCGGGTCGCCAGCCTCAGTTCCACCCATGCGGGCAATGGCCGCAACAAACTGTTCATCCGCGCCATCGCCGATTCCGGCGTCGCGGGACCAACCCAGGCCACAACTGGCCAATATCTGGGCGACATGCGCCTCAATTATGCCGCGCCTGACCCGGACCTCAAACTCTATGATGTCGGCCGGGTCGAGATATTGGAAGGACCGCAGGGTACGCTTTACGGCGCGGGGTCGCTTGGCGGCATCATCCGCATCATGCCCAATGCCCCCAATCTGGGTGAATTTGGCGGGCAGGTATCGGCGGGCCTTTCCGCCACCCAGCATGGCGCGCCGGGCGGCGATCTGTCGGCGACGATCAACCTGCCGATCATGCCGGAAAAAATTGCGCTGCGGGTCGTTGGCTATGGCGTGCAGGAGGGTGGCTATATTGACGATGTCAGGCGCGACCTGAACGATGTCAATCGCACCCGCACCTATGGTGGCCGGGCGGCTTTGCGCTTTGCCCCGGACGAAAACTGGACCGTCGACCTGAACGGCGTGTACCAGCATATTCATGGTCGCGACGCGCAATATGCGACCCAGTCGCTCGACCGGCTCCAGCGCGCCTCCAGCGTCGCCCAGCCTTATTTTTCCGACTATCTGCTTGGCAATATCAGGGTCGAGCGCCAATGGGACAGCCTGCGCTTCGTCTCCTCCACCGGCTTCGTCCATCATGAACTCGCCGAAAGCTACGACGCCACGCAACAGGATGGACCCAGCGCGCTGTTCCGCCAGCGCAATGACATCGACATCTTCTCGACCGAAAACCGGCTGGTGCGCGATCTCGACAACGGTCTGGGCTGGATATTGGGCGCATCCTATCTGCAAAGCCAGTCGAAGCTCCGGCGATCGCTGACCTCCTATGGCACCGCCATGTTCCAGCCGCAGGTGATCCCCGGCGTGCCCATGATCGGCCGCGGCTTGCCCGCCACCGCCACCGGGGTCCGCAACAAGGTCAAGGAAGCGACCCTGTTCGGCGAAGCCTCTTTCGAGCCAGCCAGGGGCCTGATCGCGACCGTTGGCGGACGGCTGACCAACAGCCGCCTGTCGGGCGAGGCGCTCGATCCCATTGCCGCCCTGTCCTTTGCCGAGATCGCCCGCGCCGAAGCGCAGGCGGACCGCAGCGAAACCATCTTCCTGCCCTCCTTCGCGCTGCTGACGGACGCGATCCCCGGCGTCACCCTCTACGCCCGCTATCAGCAAGGCTTCCGGCCCGGCGGTCTGGCGGTGGATGACCAGCGCGTCCGCCGGTTCCAGAATGACCGCATCTCGACGGCCGAAATCGGTTTTCGCAAAGGCGTGGCGGGGCGCGACGCCATCGCGATCAGCGCCAACCTCGCCTATACCGACTGGCGCAATATCCAGGCCGACGTGACCGACCGGATCGGCCTGCCCACCACCGCGAATATCGGCGATGGGCGCATATATACCGCCGAAGGACGCATCGTTGTGCGCGCGATGCAGCGCCTGACGCTGGATGCCAGCATCATCTATAATGACAGCCGCCTGACCCAGCCGGCGCAATTCCTGCGGGCGCTATCCTTCGAAGGGCGCTCGCTGGACTTGCCCAACGTCGCCAATCTGGGCGGACGGCTGGCGTTCGACTATCGCACTGTGATGGGCAATGGGATGCGTCTGCATCTGTCAGGATTGGCCCGTTATGTCGGCAAGTCGCAACTGGGCGTCGGACCGATATTGGGGCGGACGCAGGGCGATTATGTCGACACCAGCCTGTCGGCCAGCGCGACGCGCGGCCCGGTGCAAATATCCCTTTCGCTGGCCAACCTGCTCGACAGCGACGGCAACCGTTTCTCGCTCGGCACGCCGTTCGACCTCCATACCGACTATTACACCCCGCTACGCCCCCGCACCGTCCGCATCGGCATGGATTTCGCTTTCTGAACATCGGTTCAGACGGAAATGCCGATCCGGCACCGTCCTTCCTGCACGCGCGCATAAAAATCAGGCGCGGGACGCAGAGGAGACATCATGCGACATCTACTGGCCTGCACGGCCATCGCCCCGGCGCTGGTCGCGCTGACGCTGGCCAATGCAACGGCCGCCACCACGATCGGCACTTCGACCACTACCCCAGTCAGGACATCGACCGTAGCGAATGGATCGGCGGACGACATCGTCATCAGTTCCGCTGGATCGATCACGCTGACCAGCGGCACCGGGGTCACGCTCGACAGCAACCATGACGTCAGCAATGCCGGCACGATCACGATCAATGACGCGAACGATGTTACCGCCATCCTCGCCGCACCCGGCACGACGGGGGACATCACCAACAGCGGCACGATTACCCTGACCGAAAATTATACCGCGACCGACACCGACAGTGATGGCGACATAGACGGCCCCTTCGCCAAAGGATCGGGCAAGACCGGCATCCGGGTCCAGTCCGGTGCGCCGCATGTCGGCAATATCGACCATAGTGGTACAATCACGATCGAGGGTAACCAGTCGGCGGGCCTTCGGCTGGACGGTGCGCTGACCGGCAATCTGTCGACCAGCGGCATCACCAACGTCACCGGCGACAATAGCTACGGACTGGTCGCCAATGCCGTCACCGGCAACGTCACGCTGCGCGGTTCGACGTCGGTGCAGGGCGCCAACAGCATCGGCGCGGCTTTGCTGGGCGACATCAATGGCGCGCTCAAAATCCAGGGCAACATTGCCAGCACTGGCTATCGCTCCACCACCCGTCCGACCGACGTGACCAAGCTGGATGCTGACGATCTGCTGCAGGGCGGCTCCGCCGTCGTCATCGCTGGCAATGTCAGCGGCGGCGTGATCTTCGACGTACCGCCGACGCCCAGCAGCACGGATACCGACGTGGACGATGACGGCCTGCCCGACGCCAGCGAAGGCAGCGCCTCAATCGTCACCTATGGCTCCGCCGCTGCGGTGCAGGTCGGCGCTTCCAATGCCGACACCGTCATCGGCGCGGTCGCAGCCGACAGTTCGGGCTATGGCCTGATCGTCAAGGGCCAGATTGGCGGCTTTGGCGTGTATGACGGGGTTGCCGCCAATGGTTTGAGCATCGGCGGACTGGGCGGCAATGTCACCATCGCCAACGGCATCGGGATCGACGGCACGGTGTCCGCCGTCTCCTACGACAGCAACGCCACTGCATTGCGGCTTGGATCGGGCGCCAGTACCGGCACGATCAAGGTCGGCGGCACGGTCGGCGCGGCAGGATCGGCGCTGGCTGGCACATCGGCTCGCGCCATCGTCATCGACGCTGGCGCGTCGGCCAACGCCCTTACCATCGGCGGCACCGTCAGCGCGTCGGCAGCCAATCAGGAAAAAGGTACGGCGATCGCCATACTCGATTCCTCCGGCACGCTCGCCAGCCTGTCCAACACTGGCCGGATCAGCGCATCGGGCGGCCTGACCAACACCGCCATAGACCTGACCGCCAACAGCAGCGGCGTCACCCTGACGCAGGCGCTCGCGTCCTCGACAGCTGCTGCGCCGACCATTATCGGCGATATTCGACTGGGATCGGGCAATGACGGGCTCACCGTTTCGGCCGGCAGCATCACCGGCAATCTGACGCTGGGCGCAGGCAATGACAGCATAGCCCTGTCCGGCGCATCCAGCCTGACCGGCAATGTCGACTTCGGTGTCGGCAATGCGAACCTCTCCCTGGCCGACAGCGCCAGACTGGACGGCGCGGTCGATTTCGGCAGCGGCAGCGGCACGCTGACCCTGGGCGGCACGTCGGCGCTGACCGGCGCGATCAGCAACAGCGGTAACATGGCTGTCGTACTGAACGGCGGCACGCTCAACGCCACCAACAGCGGCCCGGTGTCTCTTGCGTCGCTGTCCGCCAGCGGCACATCGACATTGGGCGTCACCATCAACGCGGCGACCAATGCCGCCACCGTCTATAATGTGGCGGGCGCGGCCAGCTTCGCCAGCGGATCGCAGGTGAAGGTCAACCTGACCCAGGTCGGCGGATCGGCGGGCGACTATATCATCGTCCGTGCCGGATCGCTCAGCGGAGCCCCGGCGTTGGCGACCAGCACCCTGCTCCCCTATCTGTTCAAGGGCAACATCAGCGGCGACAGCAATGCCGGGACCGTCACCCTCTCGATTGCCGCCAAAAGCGTGACCGAACTGGGGCTGACCGGCTCGCTCGCCCGCGCCTATCCGGCGATCTTCAATGCGCTCGATAATGATGCCGCCGTCGCCACCGCCTATCTCGGCATCAGCGATGGCACGACTCTGGCCACCAATCTGCGCCAGATGCTGCCCGATCATGCGGGCGGCACGTTCGAAGCAGTGACGTCGGGATCGCGCGCGACCGCGCGCATCCTGTCGGATCCCAATGGCGTGTATCGGACCAAGGACGGGCGGCTGGGCTTCTGGCTGCAACAGGTGGGCTTTGGCGGCGCCAAGAGCGTGGGCGATACAGCCTCCTACGACATCAACGGCTGGGGCGCAGGCGGCGGGGTCGAATATCTGACCGATCTGGGCGCGTTCGGCGGCTCCTTCGCCTATATCCACGCCAGCGACAGCGGCGGCAGTTCCAACAATGCGGTCGATTCCGATCAATATGAACTGGCGGCGCACTGGCGCGGCCAATGGGGTCCGCTGCTGGCCTTTGCCCGTCTGTCCGCCGCCCATATCGGCTTTGACGGCACCCGCCGTTTCGACAATGGCGATGTCACCCGCACCGCGAACGGCAACTGGAACGGCAAACTCTATTCCGCCACGGCCGGCGCCTCCTATCAATGGCAGATGGGCCGCATCAGCCTGCGCCCGGCGATCGGCATCGACTATTATCGCCTGAAGGAGGATGGCTATAGCGAGAGTGGCGGCGGCGACGCCTTCAACCTCACCGTATTGGGCCGGACCAGCGACGAAACCACGGCCAGCGGCACAGTGACGGCGGGCTATGACTTTGGCAGCCTGAAGCGTGAAGATGGCTGGGTCCGACTGGAACTGGAGGGCGGTCGTCGCCAGATCATTGGCGGATCGCTGGGCGACACGGTGGCCAATTTCAAGGATGGCGATCGTTTCACCCTGGTTGCCGACGATCGCACCAATGGCTGGACAGGCCGCGCGCGCCTCTATGGCGGCACCGACACGTTCCGGGTCGGCGGCGAATTCGGCGCGGAAGAACAGCAAAATCACGTCGCCATCTCATTTCGGGCGACGGTTAACTTCGTGCTGTGACGTCTTGCCTATGAATGGACGGGCCACACCCCACAGACTTCCCGGCCCGTCCATTTCCGCCCCGGCATGATCCCTCCCCCAGGGGCCGGGCACAAAAGAGGGGCGTCGCCATCCCCACCGGCGACGCCCCTTAAATTTGCCCCATCCTCGCCAGCCGGAGGATGAATTTTCCGCTTACCCGGCCAATGCCTTCTTCACCAGTTCGTTCACGACCTGTGGGTTGGCCTTGCCCTGCATGGCTTTCATGGTCTGACCCACGAAGAAGCCGAACAGCGCTTCCTTGCCGCCGCGATATTGTTCGACCTTGTCGGCGTTGTTCGCCAGCACAGTGGCCACTGCCGCCTCGATCGCGCCAGTGTCGGACGTCTGCTTCAGGCCCTTTTCCTCGACGATCTTGCCGGGCTTATCGCCGGTTTCCAGCATGATCTCGAACACCTGCTTGGCGATCGTGCCGCTGATCGTGCCGTCGGCGACCAGTGCCAGCAGTTCCGCGCCATCGGTTGGGCCGACCGGGCTGGTCTCCAGCGTCTTGCCCAGCCGATTGAGTGCGCCATAGAGTTCCGACAATAGCCAGTTGGCCGATGCTTTCGCGACATCGCTCTCGCTTTTGCCCTGGATGCGCGCGGCTTCGGCCACCAGCGTCTCGAACCAGCGCGCCGTGTCGGCGTCGGCGGTCAGCGTCGCGGCATTATAGGCGGACAGGCCCAGCGCCTGCTCATAGCGCTTGCGCTTGACGTCGGGCAGTTCGGGCAGCGAGGCGCGGCATTCGTCCAGAAACGCATCGTCCAGCACCAGCGGCAACAGGTCGGGATCGGGGAAATAGCGATAGTCGTGCGCGTCTTCCTTCGACCGCATCGACCGCGTTTCGTTGCGATCGGGATCGTAGAGCCGGGTTTCCTGCACGATCTTGCCGCCGGCTTCCAGCACATCGACCTGCCGGTTGGCCTCATGCTCGACCACGGCCATGACGAAGCGGACCGAATTGACATTCTTCGTTTCGGTACGGGTGCCGAATTCTTCGCCGGGCTTGCGAACCGACACGTTCACGTCGGCACGCATCGACCCCTGGTCCATATTGCCGTCGCACGACCCGACATAGCGCAGGATCGTCCGCAGCTTGGACAGATAAGCCCCGGCTTCCGCTGGCGAGCGCATGTCGGGCTTCGACACGATCTCCATCAGCGCTACGCCCGACCGGTTGAGGTCGACATAGGAACTGGTGGGATGCTGGTCATGCATCAGCTTGCCCGCATCCTGCTCGACATGGATACGCTCGACGCCGATCACCTTGGTGCTGCTGTCCGGGTTCTTCTCGTCCAGGACGATCTCGATCTGCCCCTCACCCACGATCGGGTGGTAGAGCTGGCTGATCTGATAGCCCTGCGGCAGATCGGCGTAGAAATAATTTTTCCGGTCAAAGCGCGACCATTTGTTGATCTGCGCCTCGATCGCCATGCCGGTGCGGACTGCCTGACGGATGCACTCGCGGTTGGGGACGGGCAGCATGCCGGGCATCGCCGCGTCGACCAGGCTGACCTGCGTGTTCGGCTCTGCCCCGAACGCGGTTGCCGCGCCGGAAAACAGCTTCGCGTTCGACGTCACCTGCGCGTGAACTTCCAGGCCGATCACGACCTCCCACTCGCCGGTTGCGCCCTGGATGCGATAGGTTGATTCAGTCATCTATGCTTCCGTCTGTTCGCGCGCTCGCGAGCGCGCCGTTCCAGAATTTTCTGTCTATCGCGGGTCTGCGATGCGAGCTTCGACCGCCCGAATTTCAGCCGCTTGAAACCTTCGACGAGGCCTTCTCCAATAAATTGGACGAAAATCTCGCCGATCCAGTTCACCACCACTTGTCCGGCCGCGCCGTGAACCCGGCCCGCTCTTCAATGGCAAGGCTCGCGTTCAGCACAGTCTGCTCGTCCAGCGCCTTGCCAATCACCTGCAAACCAATTGGCAGCCCCGCCGAATCCAGCCCGCCCGGCACAGCCATCGCGGGCAGCCCCGCCAGCGACGCGGGCACGGTGAAGACGTCGTTCAGATACATGGCCAGCGGATCGGCCTGCTTCTCGCCCAGCGCGAAGGAGGAACTGGGCGCGGTCGGCGTCAGCAGCAGGTCGCATTTTTCAAATGCCAGTTCGAAGTCGCGCGCGATCAGTGCCCGGACCTTCTGGGCCTGGGTATAATAGGCGTCGTAGAAGCCCGCAGACAGCACATAGGTGCCGATCATGATCCGGCGCTTGACCTCCGGCCCGAAACCGGCGGCGCGGGTCGCGGCATACATGTCCTGCAAGCCTGCGCCATCGGGCAGGTCGCGCTGGCCATAGCGCACGCCGTCATAGCGGGCGAGGTTGGACGACGCTTCGGCAGGCGCGATGATATAATAGGTCGGCAGCGCATATTGGGTATGCGGCAGCGATACCTCCACCACATTGGCGCCTGCGTCCTTCAGCCATTCGATGCCGCGATCCCACATGGCGGAGATTTCGGCGTTCAGGCCATCGGGACGATATTCCTTCGGAATGCCGACCGTCTTGCCCTTAAGGTCGCTCGACAGATTGGCTTCCCACTGCGGCACCGGCAGGTCGAGGCTGGTCGAATCCTTGGGGTCAAAGCCCGACATGACTTCCAGCAGGATCGCATTGTCGCGAACCGTCCGCGCCATCGGCCCCGCCTGATCGAGCGAGGACGCAAAGGCCACGATGCCCCAGCGCGAGCAGCGGCCATAGGTCGGCTTGATCCCCGAAATGCCAGTGAAGGCGGCAGGCTGGCGGATCGAGCCCCCAGTATCCGTGCCGGTCGCCGCCGGGCACAGCCGCGCGGAAATGGCCGAGGAGGAACCGCCCGAAGAGCCGCCAGGCGCGAGCGCGGCATTTTCGCCGCCGCCACGCTTCCATGGGGAGATGACATTGCCGAAATAGCTGGTCTCGTTGGACGATCCCATGGCGAACTGATCCAGGTTCAGCTTGCCCAGCATCCCCGCGCCCGCCGCCCACAGCTTGCCCGACACGGTGGATTCATAGGTCGGCACGAACCCTTCCAGCATGTGCGATGCCGCGGTGGTCTGCACGCCTTTGGTGCAGAACAGATCCTTCATGCCGATCGGCACACCGGCCAGCGCGCCCGGCGTTTCGCCAGCAGCCTTCGCCTTGTCGGCCGCGTCGGCGGCTTCCAGCGCCTTGTCCGGCGTCTCGACGATGAAGGCGTTGAGCGCCTTGGCCGCCGCGACATTGGCGTTGAACCCTTCGGCCACTTCGCGCGCAGAAAAATCGCCAGCGCGGAACCCGTCGCGGATTTCGGCTACGGTCAGGTCAGTCAGATTGGTCACTCGATCACCTTGGGAACGGCAAAAAAGCCATGTTCGGCCTGGGGGGCATTGGCCAGCACGAGTTCGCGGACATTGCCGTCGGTCACGACATCCTCACGCAGGCGCTGAACATTGGGAATGACGGCGGTCATCGGCTCTATGCCGGTGACGTCCACCTCGCCCAATTGCTCCACCCAGCCAAGGATGTTGTTGAGTTCGGGCACCATCGCTTGCGCTTCGGCGTCAGTCACCGAAATGCGCGAAAGGCTGGCGATCTTTTTTACGGTTTGAAGGTCTATCGACATGGCTTCGCCGCTAGCACTCGGTTCAACCTGCTTCAAGGGGCGACCTGTCGACCATGGTTCATCTTGCGCAGGCGCAGCGCTTGCGCCAGACAGGCGGGAAGAAGGGCGGGCCAGGGTCCGCCCGACATCGGAGAGCAGTCGTGGCGCGCAAATTCCTCTATGTCATCGCTGGCCTGATTGTGTTGGTGATCGTGGGTAAGCTGGCTTATGGAATCTTGCAGCCCCAATTGATGCGTATTGCGATGGTCCCGCGCGAAGCGTTTAGCGACCTTCAACCCCTGCCTGCCGACGCTTATGACAAGCAGGCGATGTGGATCGCCAGGCCCGACATCTTAAAGGATAATCCCGCGCTCTGGACGCCACAGGGGGTCAAGGATGCGCCCGTTCCGGAAAAGGCTGCGGTATTCTTCATCCACCCTACCAGCTACATCACCACCTTTAGCAACGCTCATTGGAACGCGCCGATTGGCGAGAAAGAAGCTGACGCAACCGCGCGCCGCTTCGTGACCGGCCAGGCCAGTGCGTTCAATGCGGCTGGCAATATCTGGGCGCCGCGCTATCGCCAGGCCAACTTTGGCGCTTTTCTGACCGACGGGCCGGAGGGGGACAAGGCGCTCGCTGTCGCCTATCGCGACGTGGCCCAGGCGTTCGCCGCTTTCCTGAAAGCCAATCCTGCCGGGCCGCTGATACTGGCCGGGCATAGCCAGGGGTCGCGCCACCTGCTGCAATTGCTGCGCGAACAAGTCGCGGGTAAGCCGGTAGAGAAGCGGATCGCCGCGGTCTATGCCGTGGGCTGGCCGATTTCGGTCGAGGCAGACCTGCCCGCACTCGGCCTGCCTGCCTGCGCGCGGGCTGCGCAGGCACATTGCATCGTCAGTTGGCAAAGCTATGCCGAACCGGCAGATCCGTCAGCGGTGATCGAAACATTCGGCAAGAAAACCGGCTATACCGGCAAGCCGCGCAAGGGCACCCACATGCTCTGCACCAACCCCATCACCGGCGCGTTCAACGGCGCAGCGCCCGCCAGCGCCAATCGCGGCACGCTCGACAGCCGCGACGCAGGCAAGCCCCCGCGCCTCCTGTCAGGCATCGTGCCTGCCCGCTGCGACACCAGCGGCGTGCTGATGATCGGCGAACCGGTGGACATGGGCCCCTTCACCCTGCCCGGCAACAATTACCATGTGTATGATTACAGCCTGTTCTGGGCCAACGTCCGCAACGACGCCCGGCAACGGCTGGCCGCATTCCTGAAGTCATGAGCCTCCTGACCACGGATCGCGTCGCCTTTCGCGAGTGCCTGCCCGAAGGCGGGCGACTGATCGGCATGGATGTCGGCACCAAGACGATCGGACTGGCGCTGTGCGACGATCGCTGGTCGATCGCCAGCCCGGCCCACACGATCAATCGCGGCAAGTTCACCAAGGACAAGATCGCGATCGCCGCCTTCATCGCGCAGCAGCAGGTCAAGGGCATCGTCATCGGCCTGCCGCTAAACCTGGACGGCACAGGCAGCCCGCGTAGCCAGTCCAGCCGCGCCTTTGCGCAAAATCTGACCGATCTGGGCCTGCCCATCCTGTTGTGGGACGAACGCTGGTCGACCCAGGCCGTCACCCGCACCCTGCTGGAAGCCGACGCCAGCCGCGCCCGGCGCGAGGTACTGGTCGACAAGCTGGCGGCGAGTTACATTTTGCAGGGCGCGATTGATGGGCTGGTGGCGGGTCTTTAGGCCAGCGAATGCTCCATCCTCAACGTCATCCTGAATTTATTTCAGGATCCATCGTGCCCCAAAAGCCGCCGCTGGAGACGAGAAATGGATGCTGAAACAAGTTCAGCATGACGATGATGGCGGGGGCGGAGTCATATATGATAGCCCCGCATTTGATGCGCCCCTAATCCCCGTCCCGCCCGTACACATCCGGCAGAAACTGCACCCCCTGCGCGGTCGGAACGGCGGTCAGATAAGTGAGATATACCGGCACCGGCTGCGGCAAAGGCCGATGCTGTTCCGGCGCGCTGCCGTCCGCCACCGGCTGCTTGCCGAAGAACCAGCGGCCAAGGCGCTGCGCATCCTCCAGACGGACGCAACCATTGCTGAAATGGCGCGCAGGCTTGGCGAACAGGTCGCGCGAAGGCGTGTCGTGCAGGTAGATGCCAAGGTCGTTGGGAAACATGAATTTCACCCGGCCCATGGCATTGTCGCCGCCCGGCAATTGCCGCACCCGCACTTCGCTGCGCCCCGCCGCGACCGAACCCCAGTCGACCGCACTCTGGGCAAGAGGCGCGGGATTGGCGCTCCAGTCGGCCAATGCCTCATAATGCATGCCCTTGAGCGAGGCGCCTTTCAGGATTTTTGGCGCGACCCGGCTTTGCACCAGATCGGGCGGGATGTTCCAATAGGGGTTGAGCGTGGCGTAGCGGATCATGCCCGCCATCATCGGCGTCTGCGATTCCCTGGCGCCCGCCACGACCTTCATCGTGCCGTCGAGCGCGCCTTTGCTGTAATACCAGAGGCGGGCCGATGCGGCATCCACCACGACATGCCGCACCCAGGGTCCGGGCAACAAGCGAGCCCGCTCCATATTGAGCGCCAACTGCTGGTCATAATAAGCCGGTCCCCGGTTGAGCGCGCTGATCGTCTGCCCGCCCGCTATGCCGTCCGCGGCCAGCCCATGATCGCTCTGGAACGCGCGCACACGCGCTGTCAGTGCCCGGTCATAGGCGGCGCCCTGGGCCAGGCCGAGCCGATGGCGCAGCAGCGCGATTTCCGGCGTACTGCCGCCGGGGCGCAGCTTCACCCCTTCCGGCACCGTAACGCCCGG
The DNA here is from genome assembly GCF_015752145.1 of Sphingobium sp. JAI105. Lineage (NCBI taxonomy): Bacteria > Pseudomonadati > Pseudomonadota > Alphaproteobacteria > Sphingomonadales > Sphingobiaceae > Sphingobium > Sphingobium sp. JAI105. Next base: position 942,812 of record NZ_JADOUC010000001.1, read on the forward strand.
CAGGTCGCCCCAGCGCGCCCGGTAATCGGCGCGGGCCGTGCGCAGGCGCATATAGAAGGGACTCATCCAGCCAGCGGTCTGGATATAGTCGGTGAGCGACGGGGTCACGGCAGCGGCACGCAGCAGGTCCGATGGATCGGGATCGCGCGGTTCGACTTCCGGGTCCAAATAGCGCATGCCGATGCCGCGTGCGGGACGGCGCATGTCTGCGACCAGCGCGGCAAAGGCTTTTGACAGCGCCAGATCGGCGCGGGCCAGTGCCTTGGGCGTGGGGCTGGCGTCCGCTTCCTCGATCAGGCGCTGGAGGCCGCGCGGATCATAGTCACGCGGGGCCAGGCCATCGACATCGACGCTGGCGATCAGCGCCAGCAATGCGTCGGCCTGCGGCCCGATCGCGTCCTTTTCCACCCAGAGCGGCCAATAGCCGCGCGGGCCGTAGAAATCCTTGAGCTTTCCGCTCACGCCCGCGCGAATTTCGCTCGCGACGCTGGCTTTGGCCGCATCCGCAGGCGCATCGGCGGGCTGGGCACGCGCGGACACAGACGGCGAGACGGCGCAGGCCGCAAGCAGCATAGCGAGGGGAAAGGCGCGGGCGCGGCGGTGGTGCCGCGCCCGCTTCATCTTACGGATCAGCCGCGTTCTCCGCGACGGGGCGGCGGCGGCGGGGGCGGCGGCGGGCAAGGCGGACCCTGCACGGCGTGATACATGCCGTCCGACGTGTAATAGCCATCGACATAGCCGTCGCCATCACGATCGGCAGCGACCGTGCCGGCAATCGCGCCCGGCCCGACGGGCGGCGCTGCGGTGACGGGCGGTTCATTCTTGGCGCAGGCGCTCAGCGCGAACAGCCCGGCGGCAGCCAAAGCCATATGGTTGATTTTCATATCTTCTCCCTGGGCGCGATGGCGGGGATCGCCGGACGCCGCATTGACCTCTAGCCGCAGCAGGTGCGACGCGAGGGCAACGTGCGAACCGCGCAAAATAATCCATTACCGGAGCGAAATGACGGCGAACAGTGGCTTAACCACGATAATGTGACGAAATGGCCGACAATCAGTCCTGCACCCAGTCGGCCGAGGCGATGCCCTGCGCATAAAGCAGCACCGACAGGTCGCCATGGACGATTTCCGCAGCGGCCGCCGCGCGGGTCTTGGGCTTGGCATGATAGGCGACGCCCAGCCCCGCCCCCTCGATCATCGGAATATCATTGGCACCATCGCCCACAGCCAGCGTCAGCGCGCGATCCATGCCGCCAGCGATCATGCCTTCCAGTTCCGCCCGTTTGCGCGCGGCATCGACGATCGGGCGCGTGACAGTGCCCAGAAGCGCGCCGTCGGCTATCTCCAGCACATTGGCGACAGCGGCATCGAAGCCGATTTCCGCCGCGACCGGATCAGTGAAGCGGGTAAAGCCGCCCGACACCAGCAGGGCTTTGGCACCCCGCGCCTTCATCGTGCGAACCAGTGCCCTGGCGCCGGGCATGATTGTCACCCGTTCGGCGCGGCAGCGGTCGATGGCGCTGTCCTCCAGCCCTTTGAGCAGCGCGACCCGCTCGTCCAGCGCACCCGCAAAGTCCAGTTCGCCGCGCATCGCCCGTTCGGTGATTTCGGCGATCTGCGGTTTGATCCCGGCATAGTCGGCCAGTTCGTCGATACATTCGACCGTGATCATGGTCGAATCCATGTCGGCGATGATCAGCTTTTTTTCGCGGGTGGCGGCGGGTTGGACGATCACGTCGATGCCCTGCCCCAGATCGGCAAGCGCGGCACGGGCTCCGGCCGGGTCGGCGGCGAAAAGGATGTCGGCGGCTTTGCCCGCGTCCAGCCAGATTATATCGCCCGGCCTGCATCCCGCCTGAGCGAGTCTGTCCGCCCCTTGCGCAATATCCCCCTGCCCCATCGAGGCGCTTGCCACTAAGGTCGCGACGAACATGCACACTCCTGAACCACAACAGGGCGAATCCCGCCCACGGGTCGCGCTTATTGCCGGGCCGACCGCCAGCGGCAAGAGCGCGCTTGCCATTGCGCTGGCCAAAGCCGCAAATGGCATCGTCATCAATGCCGACGCCAGCCAGGTCTATGCCGATCTGGCGATCCTGTCCGCCCGTCCTTCGCCAGAGGAAATGGGCGACGTGCCGCACAAGCTGTTCGGCCATATCGACGGGGCGGATGCCTGCACCGCACCGCGCTGGGCGGCGGAGGCCAAGGCAGAGATTGCTGCCGCCCATGGCGCCGGACGCCTGCCCGTGCTGGTCGGCGGGACCGGCCTTTATATCCGCACGCTGCTGGACGGCATCGCGCCGGTGCCTGAGATCGACCCGGAGATTCGCGCGGCGGTGCGGGCGTTGCCGGTCGCTGACGCCCATGCGGCATTGCGCGTCGAAGATCCCGAAGCTGCCGCCCGACTGGCCCCTGCCGATACGACGCGGGTGGCGCGGGCGCTGGAGGTCGTGCGATCGACCGGCAAGCCGCTCAAAGCCTGGCAGCAGCATAAAAGCGGCGGCATCGGCGACGCCATCACCCTGACCCCGATGATCCTGCTGCCGCCGCGCGAGTGGCTGATGGAGCGGTGCGACCGGCGGTTCGGGCAGATGATGGAACAGGGCGCAGCGGCGGAGGTGGAGGCGCTGCTGGCGCGCAATCTGAACCCCGACCTGCCGGTGATGCGGGCGATCGGCGTGCCGGAAATCCGCGGCTGGATCAAAGGCGACACTGAGCTGGACATAGCAATTGAAAAAGGTCGGCTGGCGACGCGGCAATATGCCAAGCGGCAATATACCTGGTTTTCGAACCAGCCGCCGCCAGGCTGGACGCGCGAAAGGCGGGATATTGATGATAAAATAGTCGACGAATTGGCAATTAAATTACAACAATAGTATTTGACACGTCATTTTGTGTCAGATAGTGGCGGCTACCTTGCCATTTCGCGTCGCTTGACGCAAAGGGCCCGGCTTGAACAATGCGAAGGAATCTATCGTGGCCGAAAAGAGCGGCGCGGACATTTTGGTCGAATGCCTGCTGGATCTGGGTGTCGAAGTCGTGTTCGGCTATCCGGGCGGCGCAGTGCTGCCCATTTACGACGCACTCTTCAATCATCCCACGATCAAGCATGTGCTGGTCCGCCACGAACAGGGCGCGACCCATATGGCGGAGGGCTATGCCCGGTCGACCGGCAAGCCCGGTGTCGTCCTGGTCACGTCCGGCCCCGGCGCGACCAATGCCGTCACCGGCATCACCGACGCGCTGATGGATTCGATCCCGATGGTCGTCATCACCGGCCAGGTTCCAACCCAACTGATCGGTACCGACGCTTTTCAGGAAGCGGATACGGTCGGCATTACGCGCCACTGCACCAAGCATAATTATCTGGTGAAAGACCCGGCGAAACTGGCAGGCGTCATTCATGAGGCGTTTCATATCGCCACGACTGGCCGCCCCGGCCCCGTCGTCATCGACATTCCAAAAAATGTCCAGATCGCCACCGCGCCCTACAAGCGTCCCGCGCCGGTCGCCCATGCCAGCTATCATCCGCAGACCAAGGCGGACGCCGCCGGGATCGACGTTGCGGTCGAGATGCTGGCCGCTGCGGAACGGCCGGTTTTCTATACGGGTGGCGGTGTCATCAACAGCGGGCCGGAAGCCTCCGCCCTGTTGCGCGAACTTGCGGCCCTGACCGGCGCGCCCGTCACGTCGACGCTGATGGGCCTGGGCGCCTATCCCGCGACCGGCCCGCAATGGCTGGGCATGCTGGGCATGCACGGCACCTACGAAGCCAATTTCGCGATGAACAAGGCGGACCTCATCATCTGCGTCGGCGCGCGTTTCGACGACCGGGTTACTGGCCGTCTGGATGCTTTCGCGCCCAACAGTCGCAAGGTCCATATCGACATCGACCGCAGCAGCATCAACAAGATCGTCGATGTCGACGTCGCCATCGTCGCCGATGTCGGCAGCGCGATGGCGGACATGGTGGCGCTGTGGAAGGCGCGCGGTCATGAAGCCGCCGACCTGTCGGCCTGGTGGGCGCAGATTGACGGCTGGCGTGCGAAAAAGTCGCTTGGCTATGCCGAAGACGGCGCCGAAATCATGCCCCAGCGCGCGATCGCCGACCTGTACTCGGCCTGCACCGCGACCGGCAAGGACGTCATCATCACCACCGAAGTCGGCCAGCACCAGATGTGGGCGGCGCAGCATTTCGGCTTCGATGCGCCCAACAAATGGCTGACCTCCGGGGGTCTCGGCACGATGGGCTATGGTTTCCCGGCCGCCATCGGCGCGCAGATGGGCAATCCCGACAGCCTGGTCATTTGCGTCGCGGGCGATGCGTCGATCCAGATGAACATTCAGGAAATGGGCACCGCCAGCCAGTATCGCCTGCCGGTCAAGATCTTCATCCTGAACAATGAATATATGGGCATGGTCCGCCAGTGGCAGGAACTGACCTATCAGAGCCGCTATTCCAACAGTTATTCCGACAGCCTGCCCGATTTCGTGAAGCTGGCCGAAGCCTATGGCTGGACCGGCATTCGTATCGAGGGGCCGGACGATCTGGAAAGCGGCATCCGCGCCATGATCGACACGCCCGGCCCGGTGATCGTCGACTGCCGCGTGGCCAAATTGTCCAACTGTTTCCCGATGATCCCGTCGGGTGCGGCGCACACCGACATGCTGCTCGACCCCAGCCAGGTGAAGGGCAGCATGACGGACGAAGCCAAGGCGCTGGTATGAGGATGACGGTGTGACGCAGCACCTGAAACTGCGCATTCACGTCACGGAACCATGGGATTTCGAGCGGAACGTGGGCAGCGCCGAGCTGACCGGCTGGACCATCGACCATGCCGATCCGGACAATGACGAATGGGAAGTGCATCTGGACCAGGGGTTCGACCATCATGAGCGGCATATCGGCACGCTGCTGATCGGCCCGCGCTATGTGGGCGAGCATCTTAGCCGGATGTTCGATGCGGTTACGGGCTTTCCCGTCCGCCTCGCCCACCGGCAGGATGGCGGCTGGCACTATGCCTTTACGGCGATGATTTCGCAGCGACCCGACAAGGCGGACGGGGACGCAGAGCAGGAAAACGGGACAAGCATCTGATGCATATTCAGGAAGAATTGAGCCAGCGACACGTCCTGTCGCTGACCGTCTCGAACGAGGCCGGCATATTGGCGCGCATCGCGGGCCTGTTCACCGCGCGCGGCTATAATATCGACAGCCTGACCGTGGCCGACATCACCCCCGACCATGGCGTAAGCCGCATCACCATCGTCACCAGTGGCCCGCCCAAGGTGATCGACCAGATCATCGCCCAGCTCGACCGGCTGGTCCCGGTGCATAAGGTGACGGACCTGACCGAAAGCGGCCCCTTCGTCGAGCGCGAGCTGGCGCTGGTCAAGGTGTCGGGCACAGGCGAGGACCGGATCGAGGCGCTGCGCCTGGCGGACGTGTTCCGCGCCAAGGTGGTCGACACGACGATCGAAAGCTTCATTTTCGAAATCACCGGCACAACCGACAAGGTGGACAATTTCGTCGGCCTGATGCGCCAGATCGGCCTGGTCGAGGTTGGCCGCACCGGCGTCGTCGGCCTGATCCGGGGGAAAGAAGCGATTTAACCTGAATTCTCCTCTCCCCGGCGGGGAGAGGAAGCGAGACCAGGCAGTCGATTTAGAGCACATGACTCTGATCGACTGCCTGGTCGCAGCTGGAGAGAGGGCTGACACAGCGGTCCTCCTCTCCAACTTCATCTAGGCACGGCTTCGCCGCGCCAAGATTTCGTATCCTCTCCCCTGAAGGGGCGAGGAAAATGGCACGGTTCGAGGGAAGAGACACTCATGAAGGTTTATTACGATCACGACGCGGACATCGGCCTGATCAAGGGCAAGAAGATCGCTATTCTGGGCTATGGTTCGCAGGGTCATGCCCATGCGCAAAACCTGCGCGACAGCGGCGTTGCGGAAGTCGCCATCGCGCTGCGCCCCGGTTCGGCGTCGGCCAAGAAGGCCGAAGGCGCCGGGTTCAAGGTGTTCCCGAACGCCGAAGCCGCCGCCTGGGCCGATGTCCTCATGATCCTGGCCCCCGATGAGCATCAGGCCGCCATCTACGCCGACGACATCCACGCCAATCTGCGCCCCGGCGCGGCGCTGGCCTTTGCCCATGGCCTGAACGTCCATTTCGGCCTGATCGAGCCGCGCAAGGATGTGGACGTCATCATGATCGCCCCCAAGGGTCCGGGCCACACCGTGCGCAGCGAATATCAGCGCGGCGGCGGCGTCCCCTGCCTGATCGCCGTCTATCAGGACGCGACCGGCAACGCCCATGACATCGCCCTGTCCTACGCCAGCGGCGTTGGCGGCGGCCGCAGCGGCATCATCGAAACCAACTTCCGCGAGGAATGCGAAACCGACCTGTTCGGCGAGCAGGCCGTGCTGTGCGGCGGCGCGACCGCGCTGGTCCAGGCCGGCTTCGAAACGCTGGTGGAAGCCGGTTACGCACCCGAAATGGCCTATTTCGAATGTCTGCACGAACTGAAGCTGATCGTCGACCTGATGTATGAAGGCGGCATCGCCAACATGCGCTATTCGATCAGCAACACCGCCGAATATGGCGACATCAAGACCGGCCCGCGCATCATCACCGAAGAAACCAAGAAGGAAATGAAGCGCGTATTGGCCGACATCCAGTCGGGCCGCTTCGTCAAGGACTTCGTGCTCGACAACCGCGCCGGTCAGCCGGAACTCAAGGCCAGCCGCATCGCGGCCAAGCGTCACCCGATCGAGGAAACCGGCGCGAAGCTGCGCGCGATGATGCCCTGGATCGCCGCCAACAAGCTGGTGGATCAGGAAAAGAACTGACCGATCATTCCTCCCCTGCAAGGGGAGGGGGACCGCCGCGTAGCGGTGGTGGAGGGGTGTCGCCCTATCGTGAGGGCGACACCCCTCCGTCTGGCCTTCGGCCATCCACCTCCCCTCAAAGGGGAGGATTTTTGATCTCGTGACAGCGCCAGAAGGGGGAACGATCCGGTTCTGGTTACGGCTCTGGAACTTGTCGGGGGCGCTGCCTATTGTGGTAGCGCCCCTTGATCGTTGTGGAGAGTTTTCCCATGCAAAAATATCTCATCCCCGCCGCTGCCCTGATCGCCCTGACCGGCGGCACAGTCCTGATCGCGCAGGCGCCGATGACCGCGCCCGGCACCAAAGATCCGGCCAAGGTGACAGGCGGCACCTACACCGTCGATCCGGGCCATACCCAGGTGGTTTTCGCGTGGGACCATATGGGTTTCACCAGCAATATGGGGACCATCGCCGAACCGACCGGCACGTTGACCCTGGACAAGGCGAACCCGGCCGCATCCAAAGTGTCCGTCACCTTCACGGTCGCCAATCTGCGCACGGGCGTACCCAAGCTGGACGAGCATCTGATGAAGGCGGATTTCTTTGACGCCGCCAAATTCCCGACCGCGACCTTCGTGTCGACCAGCGTGAAGCCCGATGGCGCGACCGGGGCGGACATCACCGGCAATCTGACGATCAAGGGCGTGACCAAGCCCGTGACGCTGGACGCTGAACTTTATGGCGCGGGCAAGGCTCCGGCGATGGCGGGCGGCAAGGAAAATGTCGGCTTCGTCGCAACCACGACGATCAAGCGCAGCGATTTCGGCATGGCCTATGGCGTGCCGATGGTCGGCGACGCGATCGAACTGAAAATCGTCGCCGCGTTCCAGAAATAAGGCGATCAATCCCCCTCCGTCACCCCGGACTTGCTCCGGGGTCCAGAGCGTCCGGCGCTGTGTGCCGGACCCTGGATCCTGACTTTCGTCAGGATGACGGATCCGGGTTGGGCAATAACCACTGGACGCCCCGCCACAAAAGCGGCTATGCCGTCCCCATCATGCAGAGCGCGACGCTTCTTCCCCTGCTACGACTTACACGCCCTTAGGCGTGGTTTTTGCGCTGCCTTTCGATTATGGGCAGCAACGATACGCCTAAGGGCTTCCTTTTCGCTGATCATCGTTAACCGGGCCGCGCGCCATCGAATAGCCGCGCGCCCGTTCGCAAAAGAAGTAGCTGACCCATGATGTTGACTGATCCATCCCAGAAATATCGCGCCTTCCCACAGATCGACCTGCCCAACCGCCAATGGCCGGGCAATGTCATCACCAGCCCCCCACGCTGGCTCTCGACCGATCTGCGCGATGGCAATCAGGCGCTGATTGACCCGATGAATGCGGAGAAGAAGAGCCGCTTCTTCGACCTGCTGGTAAAAGTCGGCGTCAAGGAGATCGAGGTCGGTTTCCCGTCCGCTGGCGCGACCGAATTCGACTTCATCAGCGCGCTGGTGAAGGATGGGCGCATTCCCGACGATGTGATGGTGCAGGTGCTGACGCAGGCGCGTGAGGATCTGATCGCGACGACGTTCGAAAGCCTGCGCGGCGCGAAGAAGGCGATCGTCCATGTCTATAACGCGGTGTCGCCTGCCTGGCGGCGGATCGTGTTCGGCATGGAGCGCCCGCAAATCAAGGAGATCGCCGTCACCGCTGCCAAGCTGCTGCGCGACAATGCGGCGGCCCAGCCCGATACCGACTGGCATTTTGAATATTCGCCCGAAACCTTCTCCACCGCTGAACTGGATTTCAGCCTGGAATGTTGCGAGGCGGTGATGGACATTTTGATGCCCACGCCTGACAAGCCGCTGATCCTGAACCTGCCCGCGACGGTCGAGTGCGCCACGCCCAACATCTATGCCGACCAGATCGAATGGATGTGCCGCCATATCAGCAAGCGCGACAGTGTCGTCATTTCGCTGCACCCGCATAATGATCGCGGTACTGGCGTTGCAGCGGCGGAACTGGGGCTGATGGCGGGCGCGGACCGTGTCGAAGGCTGTCTGTTCGGCAATGGCGAGCGCACCGGCAATTGCGATCTGGTGACGGTGGCGCTCAACATGTACACGCAGGGGATCAACCCCGGTCTGGACTTCAGCGACATTGACGAGGTCATTCAGACGGTCGAATATTGCAATCAACTGCCCGTCCATCCGCGCCATCCCTATGCCGGCGAACTGGTGTTCACCGCTTTTTCCGGCAGCCACCAGGACGCGATCAAGAAGGGCTTTGCCGCGCAGGAAGCGCGCAACGACCTGATCTGGGACGTGCCCTACCTGCCGATCGACCCCAAGGATCTGGGCCGCGACTATGAGGCGGTGATCCGGGTCAATTCGCAGTCGGGCAAGGGCGGCGTCGCCTGGGTATTGCAGCAGGACAAGGGCTTCAAGCTGCCCAAGCGGATGCAGGCCGATTTCAGCCGCGTGGTGCAGGGCATGGCCGACCAGTCCAGCCGCGAACTCAATGCCGCCGACATCTGGACCGCGTTCCAGGACCATTATCATCTGGGCGGCGAACAGGCCTATCGCCTGATCGACTATCAGGAAGGCGGCGCGGCAGGCGACCGCATCTTCACCGGCAAGATCGCGCACAAGGGCGGCGAACGCTCAATTTCGGGGCGTGGCAACGGCCTGCTGTCGTCCGTGCTGGCCGCGCTGCGCGAGGAACTGGGCGTCGAACTGGAAATCGCCGACTATAGCGAACATGCGATCGGATCGGGCAGCGACGTGAACGCCGCCGCCTATGTCGAATGCCGCACGCCCGACGGGCGCACCGTGTTCGGCGTGGGAACCGACGCCGACGTCGCGACGGCTTCGGTGCAGGCGGTGCTGTCGGCTGCCAACGCGGTGGCGCGGGGGTAATAGCCTCACCGTTCGGGCTGAGCGAAGCGAAGTGCCCTCCCGCTGGTCGGGCGAGCCCTTCGACTTCGCTCAGGGCGAACGGAGGTTGTGTTCTACTTCGCCAACGCCCGCAACACAGTGTCCCATTGCAGCAGCGACTCCCCGATCCCAGCGACCGGCACCCGCTCGTTCAGACCGTGGGCAAAACCATCCTCCGCCTTCATGAACAGGCTGGAGACGCCGTAACTCGGCACCCCCAGCGCGCGGAAATAGAGGCTGTCGGTCGCGCCCGCCGACATGCCGGGCATGACTATGATGTCAGGCGAACGGGCGGTTACCGCGTCGCGCACCACCTTCATGACGTCGGTGCGCAGGGGTGACGCATCGCTGGCCAGCGGATCGCCCAGCGTTTTGACGGTCGCGCCGCTGTCGGCCACCACTTTCACCAGTTCAGCCTTTACAGCCTCAATAGCCACGCCGGGGAAGATGCGACAATTGACCATCACCTTGGCGCTCTGTGGCAGGGCGTTGAGCGCATGGCCCGCCTGCGCCATGGTGGCGACGCACGTGGTGCGGACCTGCCCGACAAATTCCGGCCTGGTCGACAGCAATTCCGCCGCTGCCGCATCGCCCGTTTCGGCATAACGCCGCATCGCCGCGCCAACCTCTCCGCCGATCCGGTTTGCCGACAGCGCCAGCGACGCCCTGGTCAGTTCATTGCGCATTGCAGGAAATTGATAGGCGGCGATCCTGTCGATTGCTTTGGCCAGCCGATAGATGGGATTGCCCGGCGTCGGCGCGCTCGAATGCCCGCCCGGATCGGTGAAGGCGATTTCGAAATCGGCATAGGTCTTCTCGCCAGCCTGCAATTGATAGAGGACCGGCTTCCCCTCCTCATTCAGCAGTCCGCCGCCGCCATCGCCGTTCAGCAGCATTTCCGCTTCCTTATATTGCGCGGCCAGCGCCCTGGTCGTCACCATCGCGGTTTCTTCATCGCCTGACAGCAGCAGGATGACGGTGCGGCGCGGGGTCCAGCCCTGATTTTTCAGTTGCGCCAGCGTCGCGACCATCATCGCGACGTCATATTTATTGTCTTCTGCGCCGCGCCCGAAAATATAGCCATTTTCTTCGACCGGGACGAAGGGGTCGCGGGTCCAGTCCGCCCGATCGGCCGCCACCACATCCATATGGCCGATCATCAGCAGCGGCTTCAATGCGGCGTCGCGGCCCTTGATCGTCGCGGCCAGCGTCGCCGTCTCGCCCATTGGCGTGATGACGACGTCCGCGTCGGCAAAGCCAGCGCTTTTCAGCACCGATGCGTAATAGGCCGCCAGCTTTGGCACCTGCCCCGCCCCCTCGACCGTGCGGAAGGCGACCGAGCGCATCAATATATCCTTCGCCGCCGCCGGGTCAGCCGCCGCCATCGCCCCTTGTGGCAGCATCGCCGCCGCGCCCGCCAACAGCCCCAGTCGCCAGTTCATATATGCCCTTTCAATCCATTTGCCCGGCAATGTGGCATAGTGGTGGGCAGCCGCCAATCTGATCGCATGAAAGAACTCTACGTCCGTTCGCCCTGAGCCTGTCGAGCCGGAGGCGACCGAAGATCAACGAACGTCCTTCTTCTCAAGGCAGAAAGGACGAGGCTTCGACAAGCTCAGCCCGAATGGTTGTTGTGACTGAACGCGAAGGGGGGATGCCAAACCCCCGACCCACCCCGGCAAAAACTAAACCCGGCGCAATTTTTGCTTGCGCGCAATTATATGTCGTCGTCCCATATTGATCGGCCTTAGCCCCGCAGGACGTTCAGCCATGGCCCTACCCTATCGCAGTTTCGGATTTCAGGTACTGGTCGGCATGGTCGCCGGACTGGCGCTGGGCGTTGTCGCCCGCCAGATCGGCGCGGGACCGGATGGCGACCTCAACTGGCTGGCGACCACGCTCCAGACGGTCGGGTCGATCTTCGTTTCCCTGCTGAAAGCCATCGTCCCGCCATTGGTGTTCGCGGCCATGGTCGCGTCGATCGCCAATCTGCGCGCGCTCGACAATGGCGCGCGGCTGGCCGGGCAAACCTTGTTATGGTTCGCCATCACGGCCCTGATCGCGGTCATCATCGGCCTTGCCATCGGCCTGATCGTTCAGCCGGGCGTGGGGCTGAGCACCGCTGCGCTTGCCGCCAAGCAGCCGGACGCCGTGGGCGGCTGGCTCGATTTCCTCAAAGGATTGGTGCCGGGCAACAGTCTGGCGCTCAGCGGCAGCACCTCGGTGGGTGCGGATGGCACGACCAGCACCAGCATCGGCTTCAACATCCTGCAATTGCTGGTCATCGCCATCGCGGTCGGGCTGGCGACGCTGAAGGTCGGGGAAAAGGCGGAGCCATTCCTTGCCTTCGTCCGCTCCCTGCTGGCGGTCGTGCGCGCGCTGCTCGGCTGGGTCATTCGCCTGACGCCGATCGGCTCGGCAGGCCTGATCGGCGCGGCGGTCGCGACCTATGGCTGGGACGCGCTGGCACGGCTGGGTGTGTTTACCGGCGCCATCTATCTGGGTTTGGCGATCGTCCTGCTGATCGTTTACCCCACGCTGCTGATCGCCCATGGCCTGAAACCCCTGCCCTTCTTTGCGAAGGCATGGCCCGCGATCCAGCTGGGGTTCGTCTCCCGCTCCTCGGTCGGCACCATGCCGGTCACCGAAGCCGTGACCGAACGCCTGGGCGTCGACAAAAGCTACGCCGCCTTCGCCATTCCGCTGGCGTCGACCACCAAGATGGATGGCTGCGCGTCGATCTACCCCGCGCTGTCGGCGATCTTCGTCGCGGGCTTTTACGGCATCCCGCTGAGCGCGGTCGATTATGCGCTGATCGCGCTGGTATCGGTGATCGGTTCGGCAGCAACGGCAGGCCTGACCGGCGCGACCGTGATGCTGACGCTGACCCTGTCGACGCTCGGCCTGCCGCTGGAGGGCGCGGGGCTGCTGCTGGCGATCGACCCGATCCTCGACATGGGCCGTACGGCGGTCAACGTCACGGGACAAGTGCTGGTGGGCGTGGTCGTTGCCAAGCGCGAGGGGATTTTGGACGAAAGCGCTTATTATGGCGAGGGGGTTTTGGTGGGGGTTTGAGCGCCCGCCGGTCCGCGCCATGACGATCGCAAGGCAATGAAGCTGCATCACTGCCCTGTCCTGTCGCGTCACCTTGGTCTATAGGCCGTGGCCCGAACGGCAGAAGTGCGACATCAAGGCGGATCAGTGACAGAGTATCAGGTGCATATCATCGGCGGCGGTTTGGCCGGGTCCGAGGCGGCGTGGCAATTGGCGCAGGCGGGGGTGAAGGTGCGCCTGTCGGAAATGCGCGGCGCGGGGGATATGACCCCTGCGCACCAGACCGAGGGGCTGGCGGAGCTGGTCTGTTCCAACAGTTTCCGGTCCGACGATGCCGACAAGAATGCCGTAGGGCTGCTGCATCAGGAAATGCGGCGGCTCGATTCCGTCATCATGGCGCAGGCCGAGCCGGCCAAGGTGCCCGCCGGCTCCGCTCTGGCGGTGGATCGGCACGTCTTTTCGGGCGGCGTGACCCGCGCGCTGGCCGATCATCCCAATGTCGAGATCGTCCGCGAACGGATCGACACGCTGCCCACGTCCGGCATGACCATCGTGGCGACCGGGCCGCTGACCGCGCCTGCGCTGGCGGCCAGCATCGGCCAAGCGGCTGGCATGGAGCATCTGGCCTTTTTCGACGCGATCGCGCCGGTCGTCCATCATGACAGCATCGACATGGATCAGTGCTGGATGGCCAATCGCTGGGACAAGATCGGCCCCGGCGGTGGCGAGGGCAAGGATTATATCAACTGCCCGATGAACCGGGAGCAATATGAGGCTTTCGTCCAGGGGCTGATCGACGGCGAAAAGACCGAGTATAAGGAGTGGGAGGCCAACACCCCCTATTTCGAGGGCTGCATGCCGATCGAGGTGATGGCGTCACGCGGCCCGGAAACGCTGCGCCATGGGCCGATGAAGCCGATGGGGCTGGACAATCCGCGCACCGGGCGCTGGCCCTATGCCGTCGTGCAGTTGCGGCAGGACAATGCCAGCGGGACGTTGTGGAACATGGTCGGGTTCCAGACCAAGCTGAAACATGGCGCGCAGGTGGAACTGTTCCGCACCATACCGGGGCTGGAGAAGGCCGAATTTGCGCGGCTGGGCGGGCTGCATCGCAATACGTTCATCCAGTCGCCCAAGCTGCTCGATCCGACGCTGCGCCTCAAAAGCGCGCCGCATATCCGCTTTGCCGGGCAGATGACGGGGTGCGAGGGCTATGTCGAAAGTGCCGCGATCGGGCTGCTGGCGGGGCGGTTCGCAGCGGCGGAATTGCAGGGCCGCGTCATGACGCCGCCGCCCGCCGACACCGCGCTGGGCGCGCTGCTCGGCCATGTGACGGGCAATGTCGTGAGTGCCGACTATCAGCCGATGAATGTCAATTTCGGCCTGTTTCCAACGCTGGACGAGGTGAAGAAAAAGCAGCGCAAGGAGGCCTACACGGCGCGCGCGCGCGCATCGCTGGGGGCGTGGCTGGGCGAGATGGAGATCGCCTGAACAACAAGGTGCTCCCGCGCAGGCGGAGCCTAGTTCGGAGCGTGGGACTGGGTTCCCGCCTGCGCGGGAACACGAATCAGCATTTGCACTTGGGCTTTGCACTGCGTTTGGGCGCTGTCGCCGCGAACTCCGCCGGGGTGAGCTTGCCATCCTTGTTCCCGTCCGCCGCGCCAAAACGATCGGATGTCGCGACCGCCCACTCCTCGAAAGAGAGGAGATTGTCGCCATCCTTGTCGAGCGCCTTGAACGCCTTGGTCCGGCTGCCCATCATCTCGATCCGGGTGATGACGCCATCGCGATTGCGGTCGTAACGGGCAAAACGCCGCTGCTCGCGGCTTTGCGGGCTGGCCTCGGCCGGCATGGGCGGCGCGTCGCCGATGGCGTCTGGATCGCCCTGCGGCAGGCTCTCGACCGGCGGCGGTGGCGGCGGGGCGAATGCGAGTTGCGGGACCGGCTGGTTGCTCGCTTGCCCCTGCCACCAGAACAGGCCGCCCGCGATCAGCAGCAGCATCGCCATCGCGCCTGCCAGCAATCGCCCCATGCCCTCATTCTCCCCGGCTGCTTCGCCAGCCTATCCTAGCGCCCGAACAGCGCAACCCGCAACAGCCGCAACGCCAAGGCGCGCGGCATGGCGGCGGGCGCGCGGCGTCCGGCCAGCACATCCTGCCGGGCGAGCGTATAGGCGATCCGCAGCGGCTTCCAGGCGCGCGGCCAGTCGGGTGGCGGGTCCGTCACGAATTGCTTGGCCAGCGCCAACGCTTCATCGGCCAGCCGATCATCGCCGACATGGCCCGAAAGATCCCATAATGCCCACACCTGCCCGGCCTGCACCAGCCAGTCGGGGGCGTCCGCCTCCCCCGCCAGGGCGCGGAACAGCCCGCCGCCGCGTCCCACCGCATAGCTGCGCAGGCCCGCCACATCGATTTCCGGCTCCACCACCAATATTTCCCAGCCGTCGATCATCGCGACCAGTCCCGGTGCGGCAGCGGCGCCCGTCGCGCGCATCGCGTCGATCACTGGCTCCCCCTGCCCCTTGATCCCCGACGCATCGTCGATGACGTCATTCCACCATGCCAGCCGCATCTGGCCGATCGTGGGTTCGCGGGTCGATCGCGCGATATGCGCCAGCCGCCCATCATAGGCCCAGATCGCCCGATGCCGCGCCCCGTCCGCCCCCGCATGGGCGCTCAGCAGCGTCGCCAGCGGGGAAAGGCCATCATCAGGCGCGGTAGTTATCGGTCCTTTAACCATCTTCCTCATACACATTCTAACCAGAGTGCCTGCATAGGCGAACAGAATTGCCCCGCCCGGACATGGGGGGTGTTGGGCGCGACATGGGTGATTGCGGACAGATGGGCAAGCAGATCAATCGGACGAACGGGTTTATGGCCCGGTTGGCACATAACGAGGCTGGCAATGTCCTTGCCATCGTTGCCGCGGCGATTTTCCCGCTGGCGGGCCTGATCGGCGGGGGTATCGACGTCAGTCGGCTCTACCTGGCCAAGACCCGCCTTCAGCAGGCATGCGACGCGGGCGCGCTGGCGGGGCGCCGCTCCATGTCAGGCATTACCTGGACGACCGGCACGAACAGCAATGAAGAAACCGCCAAGAATTTCTTCAATCTGAATTTTCCCGCCAACAAATATGGCGCGGGGGCACCCACGATCCACTATGCCGCATCAGACACGGGCGCCGTGACCGGCACCGCGTCCGTCGCGGTGCCCATGACGCTGATGAAATTGTTCGGCTTCAGCAGCCGTACCATTTCGGCTGAATGCACGGCGGATTTGCAACTGCCCAACACAGACGTCATGTTCGTGCT
This sequence comes from Sphingobium sp. JAI105, assembly GCF_015752145.1. Taxonomy (NCBI): domain Bacteria; kingdom Pseudomonadati; phylum Pseudomonadota; class Alphaproteobacteria; order Sphingomonadales; family Sphingobiaceae; genus Sphingobium; species Sphingobium sp. JAI105. Next base: position 958,938 of record NZ_JADOUC010000001.1, read on the forward strand.
AGACACCACCCTGTCGATGAACGACGTCAACCCCGGCGACAGCGAAAGCCGCATCGCCGTGCTACGCACCGCCGTCCAGAATTTCTACAATGCCCTGCAACAGGTGAAGCCGGCGGGCAGTCATATCCGCTATGGTTTCGTGCCCTATTCCTCGACGGTCAATGTCGGCATGTTGCTCAAGCGCAACTGGATTCAGGACAATCCGGTCTATGATTCCCGCGTGCCGGACGGAACATCGGTTATTCCGGGGTCAACCCAGGGCGGAACCATCACTACCAACACATCTGTCTTGGATAGTGGCGATAAATCGACAGGCACGAAATATCAGGGCTCTTCGGAAACATGCTCCGCGCCTGCGAATTCGCTGAGCGATAGCTACACCCCATGGTCGGCATGGTCGCCGTCCGCCACCGCCCTGCCCCGATCGCGGACGCGCGTCCGGACGCGCGATGGCGTCACCTATTCGGCAGGCCTGAATAAAGGCATCTGCTGGATAACGCCCACCAACTGGAATAACTATATCGAAACCTACACCCAGACGGTGTCAGAAAATCCCAATGCCGGTGACCAGAATGCGGATAAGACAGCCTATCACTGGATTTATCAGCCAGTGACATACCCCGCCGCCGATTTGAAGGGCGCCGGTTCAGGCGATGAACTGGTCAGCGGCGGCTTTTTTACAGCACCAGTATCCAATAATTTCGGCGCGGCTCGAAAAATCAGTTGGACTCAGGCCAACGGCTGCATCGAGGAACGCGCCACCCGTCGCAACAATGAAGGGACTGATGTTCCCCGCTACGACATGGACATCGATCTGATTCCCGATCCGGCCAAGCCTGAAACGCAATGGAAGCCATTCCTTCCTGGGGTTATCTATGGCCGCCGCGCCAGTGGTGCAACCTCGACGTCGGGCTGGGAATATAGCGGTTCGGCGCCGACCTACACCCGCGTCGTCTCGCCCAATTCCACGACCAACTATTACACGCCCAACGGGTCAACCGACCAATATGCCGCCTGTCCGACCTATGCGCGCAAGCTGGCGGAAATCGACTCCTCTACCCTGTCGACCTACATGAACGGGCTGACGACGGCGGGCTTTACCTATCATGATATCGGCATGCTCTGGGGCCTGCGTCTCATGTCACGCGAAGGCTTGTTCGCGGCCGAGCATGCAGCAGCGGAATCGACCGGGCGCTACGCCCGCAACCTCATCTTCATGACCGACGGTGAAACCGACACGCGCATCGGGAGCTATGACGCATGGGGTCTGTCCGCCGTGTCCCGGCGCCGGACATCCACGGCGTCCATCCCAACCGACGCCGATCAGAATGCCATCACGGAAGCTCGTCTCACTGAATTGTGCACGATTGCCAAGACCCAGAAGAATATCACCGTCTGGGTCATCGCCTTCGGCACCAATCTCACGACGCTACTGTCGAACTGCGCATCGCCTGGCCGTGCCTATCAGGCGGACAATGCCGATCAGTTGACGACGACCTTCTCGCAGATCGCGTCGCAGATCGCCCAATTGCGGATCACACGATGAAACACGCTGCCTCGCGATGGCCCGGCAGGGGGCTGCTGCGCGCCCTGCGCCTTGACAAGCGCGGGGTGACGGTCCTGGAATTCGCCTTTGTCGCGCCAGTGCTGATCCTCATCCTGATGTTCCTGTTCGACACTGCCTATTATCTTTATGCGCGGGCGATCCTGAGCGGCGAGGTACAGGCAGCCGGGCGCGCATCGGCGCTGGAAACGGCAACCCAAGCCAATCGCGATGCGCTCGACGGGATCGTGGAAGCGTCGGTAAAGCGCCTCGTGGCGGGCGGCGATTTCAGCTTCTCGCGCATGGCGTACAAATCCTATGGCCGCGCGCAATCGAAGGCCGAAGCCTTTGTCGACGGCAATGGCGACGGCATATGCAACAATAACGAAACCTTCGATGACGCCAACGGCAACAATGTGCGCGATCTGGATTCAGGCGTGACTGGCCAGGGCGGTGCGAAAGACGTGACCATTTATACCGTAACGCTGCGCTACAATCGCATCTTCCCGATGGCCTATCTGCTGGGCTGGTCGCAACAAGTGACCATGGCGTCCAGCACCATCCTGCGCAACCAGCCCTTCGACAAGCAGTCCGAACCCCTCACCGGCAATTGCATATGAAGATCACAGCATGACCGCGATCCTGCCTTCCCCTTCCGCCCTTCGCAACGGATGGCGACATCATGCGCGCAGTCTGCGGCGCAGTGAAAGCGGCATGGCGCTGGTGGAATTCGCCATGGTCCTGCCTTTCCTCATGATCCTGACGACATCGGCGCTGGAGCTGACCAACTATGCCATCACGGTCAAACGGGTCGGCGAACTGGGCGTGATGGTGTCGGACAATGCGTCCCGCATGGGCGCGCAAAGCGCGATCAACGACAAGCCGATCAGCGAAGCGGAAATCAACGATGTGTTCATCGGCGCGGATCTTCAGGCATCGGGCCTGAACCTGGCAGCCAACAGCCGCATCATCCTGTCCAGCCTGCAACTGAACGGCGATGGCGGACAGACGATCAAATGGCAGCGCTGTTTTGGAGCGGTCAACTATGCCTCGGCCTATGGCACGCAGGGCACTGGCGCAACCGGTACATCATTCGCGGGCATGGGACCGACCGGCAAGGAGTTGAAGGCAGCGACCGGAACCGCCGTGATGTTCGTAGAAATCCGATATCGTTACAAAAGGCTGATGCCGTTATTCTGGTTGCCGCTCAATGACATCACCGAAACCTCAGCCTTCAATGTCCGCGACAGCCGCGATCTGACCCAGGTTTACAATTCGGAAAATGTCACAGCCTCGACCTGCTCCTGACGGGCCGTAGCGACTGAAGGAAGAAACGGGCGGCGTTTTTCCGCCGCCCGCACCCTGATATTTATTTGTAGCAGACCTTCTTGGCCGCCGCGACGACGCGGGCCGAGTCGATCAGGGCTGCCTTTTCCAGGTTCGCGGCATAGGGCAGCGGCACGTCTTCGTTCGCGACGCGCAGGACCGGGGCGTCGAGATCGTCAAAGCCCTGCTCCATGACCACGGCGGCGATTTCCGACGCGATCGAGCAGGTCGGCCAGCCTTCTTCCACCACGACAAGGCGGTTGGTCTTTTTCAGGCTTTCCAGCACCGTCGCCGTATCCAGCGGGCGCAGCGTGCGCAGGTCGATGACCTCCGCATCGATACCCTCTGCCGCCAGCGTTTCGGCGGCTTCGAGGGCAAGGCCAACGCCAATCGAATAGCTGACCAGCGTGACGTCGCTGCCCGGCCGCATGATCCGTGCCTTGCCGATCGGCAGGACATAGTCATCGATCTTGGGCACGTCGAAGCTGCGACCGTAGAGCAGTTCGTTTTCAAGGAACACGACCGGGTCCTGGCTGCGGATCGCGGCCTTGAGCAGCCCCTTGGCATCGGCAGCGTCATAAGGGGCGATGACGATCAGGCCGGGGACGGCGGCATACCAGGGGCCGTAATTCTGGCTATGCTGCGCGCCCACGCGGCTGGCCGCGCCATTGGGACCACGAAACACGATCGGGCAACGCATCTGGCCGCCGGACATATAATTGGTCTTGGCCGCCGAGTTGATGATGTGGTCGATCGCCTGCATGGCGAAGTTGAACGTCATGAATTCCACGACCGGGCGCAAACCGCCCATCGCCGCGCCCGTGCCGATGCCGGCAAAGCCATATTCGGTGATCGGCGTGTCGATGACCCGCTTGGCGCCGAACTCGTCGAGCAGCCCCTGCGTTACCTTATAGGCACCCTGATATTCGGCGACTTCCTCACCGATCACGAACACGCGCTCATCGGCACGCATTTCCTCGGCCATGGCGTCGCGCAGCGCTTCGCGGACCGTGGTTTTCACGAACTCGGTGCCTTCGGGGATGGCGGGGTCCTGAACCGACGCCTTGACGTTGCTGGCCAGCTTGGACGTGCCGCTCTCGGCCTTCTTCGGCGCTTCGGACGCGGCCTCTGTTTTAGGCGCTTCCTTGGCTTCCGCCTTGGGTGCGGGCGCAGCGTCCTCGCCGCCCTCGCCCGCCATCTCGGCGATCACGGTGCCGACCTTCACGCCTTCGGTGCCCTCGGCAATCATGATCTTGCCGATCTTGCCTTCGTCGACCGCCTCGAATTCCATCATCGCCTTGTCGGTTTCGATTTCGGCCAGAATGTCGCCCGAACGGACCTCATCACCTTCCTTGACCAGCCATTTGGCCAGCGTGCCCTCTTCCATCGTCGGCGAGAGCGCCGGCATCTTGATTGCGATACCCATTAATATTGCTCCACCAGCACGTCTGTATAGAGTTCAGCCATCTCCGGCTCAGGCGACGTTTCAGCAAAATCAGCCGCTTCGCTGACGATCTTGCGAATGTCCTGATCGATCTTCTTGAGTTCGTCCTCACCCACGCCTTGCGCGGAGAGATAGGCTTTGACGCCCTCGATCGGGTCGGACTTGTCGCGCATCGCCTGGACTTCCTCACGCGAGCGATATTTGGCCGGGTCGGACATGGAGTGGCCGCGATAGCGGTAGGTTTTCATTTCCAGCAGGATGGGGCCATTACCGCCCTGCACCCATTTGAGCGCTTCCTCGGTCGCGCCGCGCACGGCCAGCACGTCCATGCCGTTGACCTGGATACCGGGAATGCGGAAGCTTTCGCCCCGGCGATAGAGCTGGTCCTCGGCCGACGAGCGGTTGACGCTGGTGCCCATGGCGTACTGATTATTTTCGATGACGAAAATGATCGGCAGCTTCCACAGTTCGGCCATGTTGAAGGATTCATAGACCTGGCCCTGGTTGGCCGCGCCGTCGCCGAAATAGGCGACGCACACGCCGCCATCGCCATTATATTTGTGCGCAAAGCCCAGCCCTGCGCCCAGCGACACCTGCGCACCGACAATGCCATGTCCGCCGTAAAATTTATGTTCGACGCTGAACATGTGCATCGAACCGCCCTTGCCGCGGGAAATGCCCGCTTCACGGCCGGTCAGTTCTGCCATGATGACATTGGGGTCGATACCATAGGCCAGCATGTGGCCATGGTCGCGATAGCCGGTGATGACGCTGTCCTTGCCGGGCTTGAGCGCCGACTGGATGCCGACGGCGACCGCTTCCTGGCCGATGTAAAGATGACAGAAGCCACCGATAAGGCCCAGGCCGTAAAGCTGGCCGGCTTTTTCTTCAAACCGGCGGATGAGGACCATCTGTCGGTAGAATTCCAGCAACTCTTCCTTGGATGCCTTGTAATCAGTGGGAGTTTCAGGGCGAGGCCGGTTATGGTCCGCGCCGGCGGCGGGTGCAGCCGCCTTTGCCGTTGCGCGTGAAGGACGCGGCGTCGTTGGTTTCGCCAAGGCTCTTATCCTTTTGCGTGGGGTAGGATGGAAGGAAGTCCGATATAGCGGGAGTGCTGGAGATATTGCAACGACGAAGCCCCTGAATCCGGGCCAGATCAATAAGAATTCCGCAAACTTCACCCCATCTGCGAAGTTTGCAAAGCCAAGATCAATCCGTCCGCAGTAAAATTGCGGCTACGGCGATTTCTACGCAAAAACCTTACGTTTTCCTTGAAGGCGGCTCAGTTGAGCGGAACGATCACTTCGTCATGGTGGATGACGCCGAGCTGGCGACGGATCAGTTCATCGGCCAGATCGGGATCGACACGGCGCGGATCGAGCGCCTCGACGCGATTGCGCAATTCGGCGCGCGTCGCCTGCGTGCTTTTCAGTTCGGCCTTGGCCGCGCGCAACTGACGCGAATAATCGCCCCACGCCAGCACCCCGTTCGACCCCAGCACGACATAGAGGGCAAAGACGAGCAGCAGCAGCAGCGCGACCGCCGGACCAAAGGCCGAGAAAAGAAGGGAACGAAGCTTCGCGATATGCGCCATGACCAAGATGAATCACAGGGAGAGACTGGCCGCAAGTAAAAAATGGTTAACTTGCGGCCAACCGAATCCCGACAGTTTTAGCGGAAGATGGAGCGGCCCGCATAGACGGCGATGTCGCCCAGTTCTTCCTCGATACGGATGAGCTGATTATATTTGGCAAGCCGGTCGGAACGCGCCAGCGAACCCGTCTTGATCTGACCGCAATTGGTGGCGACGGCGAGGTCCGCGATGGTCGCGTCCTCGGTCTCGCCCGACCGATGCGACATGACGGCGGTGTAGCGCGCGCGATGGGCCATATCGACGGCCGCCAGCGTCTCGGTCAGCGTGCCGATCTGGTTGACCTTGACCAGCAACGAGTTGGCCAGCCCCATGTCGATGCCCATGGCCAGACGCTTGGGATTGGTGACGAACAGGTCGTCGCCGACCAGCTGGACCGAACCACCGATCTTGTCGGTCAACGCCTTCCAGCCTTCGAAATCATCCTCGCTCATGCCATCCTCGATCGACTTGATCGGATAGTCGGCACACAGGGCGGCAAGATAATCGGCCATTTCGACCGGGCTGAGCGACAGGCCTTCGCCCGAAATCTCATATTTGCCGTTCTTGAAAAATTCGGTCGCGGCGCAATCGAGCGCCAGCACGACATCGTCGCCCGGCTTGTAGCCCGCCTTTTCGACCGACAGCATGATGAAATCCAGCGCATCGCGGGTAGAGGCGATGTTGGGGGCAAAGCCGCCCTCGTCGCCCACCGACGTCGCCAGCCCCTTGTCATGCAGGCCTTTTTTCAGCGTGTGGAAGATTTCCGACCCGATCCGCACGGCGTCGGCGATGCTTTCCGCGCCGACCGGCATGATCATGAATTCCTGAAAGTCGATCGGATTGTCGGCATGTTCGCCGCCGTTGATGATGTTCATCATCGGCACCGGCAGGACATGCGACGACACGCCGCCGACATAGCGGTAGAGCGGCAGGCCGCGCGCATCGGCAGCCGCTTTCGCCACCGCCAGGCTGACGCCCAGGATCGCGTTGGCGCCAAGGTTCGACTTGTTGTCGGTGCCGTCCAGCTCGATCATCGCGGCGTCGACTTCGCCCTGATCTTCCGCGTCCAGGCCGATCAGTTGTTCGGCGATCGTGTCATTGACGGCGGCAACCGCCTGCAGCACGCCCTTGCCCATATAGCGGCTCTTGTCGCCGTCGCGCTTTTCCACCGCTTCATAGGCGCCGGTCGATGCACCGGACGGGACGGCGGCGCGGCCAAAGCTGCCATCTTCAAGGGTGACGTCGACTTCGACGGTGGGGTTGCCCCGGCTGTCGAAAATCTGGCGGGCGTGAATGTCGAGAATGGCGGTCATGGTCGCTCCCTGAAATATGGCCTGCGCTGCGGCAGGACGCCTATTTTCGCGCTCCGCTTAGCCAGCGCCCCCGTGCTTGGCAATGCAGAGGGGCTTGCATGGGCGGAAAAAATGCCGATGGTCGAAATTGGAACGGCTACGGAACTGTGAGCGACCGCAAAGCATTTGACCCAAGTATCATTTGCCGCGGCGCGCGCCCCAGCCGCGCAACCGAAAGGGAGACTTAGGACCATGGCCGACACGCCCGACACCCCGCCCGCCAAGACAGCGCCGAAAAAGTCGGTCGGCAGGCCGCGCAAGGCCAAGCCGGTCGAGGCCACCGCAGCCAGCGCCCCCGTGGTCAAGGCAACGCCAGTGCGCAAGACGCCCGTGCGCAAGGTAGCGGCCGCAAAGGCAACGACCGCAAAGGCGACCACCAGCGCGAAGGCCACGAAGAAGCCCGGCAACGGCGCATCATCGACCGGCTGGTCGGCGCAGATCGCGCCCATCAAGGCGAAGGCGGAACAGGCGGCCAAGTCCGCCACCGACGCGCTGGGCGCTGTCGACTGGAAGTCGCATATCGACCCGATCAAGGAACAGGCAGGCAAGACCGCCAAGTCGGCTGCTGGCGTCGCCAAGGAAAAGACCGGCACGGCGATGCAGAGCCTGGCCAAGCTGATTTCCGATACGGCAGGCACGGTCGATGCAAAGCTAGGCCCGCAATATGGCGATTATGCCCGGCAGGCGGCCGAATCGGTTGCCGGCGCGGCGGACACGCTGGACAGCAAGGATGTCGACCAGTTGATGAGCGAAGCGCGCGATTTCGTGCGTAAAAGCCCGGCTGTCGCCATCGGCGCGGCGGCGGTGGTCGGCTTCGTGTTGATGCGTCTGGCCAAGGGTTCGGACAGCGACACCTGACATCTGCGCAAAGGCCCCGGCGAACGGGGCGGAGGAAGATTTGACAGACAAGCCAGCGGAAACGGCGGTCACGCCGCAAGCCGACGGGCATGAGGACGGCGCGCCCGACGAATCGGTGCGTGATGTCTTTGCCCGTCTCTATGCCGATGGCCGTGCTTATGCAGCGGCGGAAGCGGACAAGCAGAAGGCGCGCGCCGGCCTTATCGGGGCAGGCGTGCGCGATGCCGCGATCTTTGCCGTGGTAGCGATCATGCTGATATTCGCCACGCTGGTGGCATTCCTGATCGGGCTGATCATCGCGCTATCGCCACAGCTTGGCCCGCTTTGGGCGACCTTCGCGGTGCTGGGCGCCAGCCTGCTGGTCACGACCGGGCTTTTGCTGATAGCAAAGGCACGGATCTCCCGGATGAAGAAGGCGATTACCCCATGAGTGGTCCGTTGCAATATCGTGAGGCTGTCGCGCGGGCCGAGGCCGCAAAACAAAGCCTGATTTCCAGCGCTCAGGCTGCCAAAGCGCGGGTAACGCCCGCCCGGTTGAAGCAGGACGCCACGACCAAGGTGGTGGATGTTGCGATGGACGGCATGGCCTATGCCGCCGCCACGGCACGCCAGCGGCCAGCCATGGTCGGGGCGGCGGGCGCGGCCATCCTCCTCTTCCTTGTCCGTCGCCCGCTCGCGGCACTTTTCGGGCGGCTGTACGTTGGACATACCGACACGAACCCCGACCATTCGGAGACTGAAAATGGCTGATATTCGCGCCCAACTGAGCCGCGTTCGCGAAGCGGCAAATTATGTCGCGGCAAGCGCGACGGACAAGATCAAGGATGGCACCGGAAAGGCCCGCGAAGGCGCAGGCGAGCTGATCCAGACCAGCCGGGATAAAGCGAGCGAAGCCTATGGCGACGCGCGCGACCGTACGCAGAAAATCGCAACGCGCGCCAACCAGATCGTGCAGGAGCATCCGGTCGTGGCCGTCGCTGGCGCCGTCGCGGCGGGCGCGCTGGTCGCATGGATGTTCCCCAAGAGCCGGGCTGCAATGAAAGCGCTGCCGGGCATTGCCAGCGCCGCTGGTGCGCGCGTGGTCGAGGCAGCGCTTGCTGCCCGATCGGCCGCGACCGACGGCGCGGAATCGATCAAGCAGAGCGCAAGCGATCTGGCCGCCACGGCGCGCAAGACGGCAGCGTCGAGCGATCTGCCGGGCAAGGCTACGCACATCACCGAAGATGTCGTGGCCCTCGTCAACGCCAAGGTTGACGCGCTGGCCGATGCGATAAAGGCGCGATTGCCGAAAAACTAATCGCGCCGGCAGCAAAAGCACGCAATTGCCCCCTCTGCCCCCCTTGGATGGACGCTGCACCGCTGCTAGGAGCAGCGTTCACCCAAAAGAGGACAGATAACGCCATGAGCAAAATGCATCTGGTGATGGGCGGTCGCGTTACCGATCCACAAACACTGGATTTTCAGGACCTGAGCAAGGTCGATCTGGTCGGCGTGTTCCCTGACTATGTGTCGGCGGAGAAAGCGTGGCGCAGCGCCGCGCAGCGGACCGTCGACGACGCGGAAATGCGCTATGTGATCGTGCATCTGCACCGGCTGCTGGAACCGGAACTGCCGTCCAGCTGATGATTTAGTTGAGGGGCTGGGGCGGCTTTCGGAAACGCCAGCGCAACAGCGGGCGCGTCAGCACCAGCCCCACAAGAAAGCCGCCAATATGCGCGGCAATGGCGATCTGGCCAAGCTGCCCCATCCTGCCAGCGGTCGCGATGCCGATCATCAGTTGCAAGCCGATCCACGCCGCCGCCAGCCAGAGCAGGCGCACGATATTTGCCGAGATCGGCCCAATGCTACGCACCGTCTGCTGGCTGTATAGCAGGGCATAGGTCGCCATGATCGCCGATATCGCACCGCTGGCGCCCACCATGGGATTGGTCGAACCGGGGTCGATCGCCCATTGCGCGGCGCATGCGCCATAAGCGCCGGTCAGATAGAGGCAGAGCGTACCGCCCTTCCCCAACACCTGTTCGACCTGCCGCCCGCAAAACACCAGCATCAGCAGGTTGAAGCCGATATGCAGCCAGCCTGCGTGGATCAGCGTGCAGCTGAGCGGCGTCAGCCAGGCAGGGACAGCCGCCATGCCATCCAGCAGCGCCGGATCGGCAATGCGCGCAGGAATGAAGCCGCCGATGATGGCCGCATCATCCGTGCGCCCGGTCAGATCAAGCAGCAGAAACGCGACGAAGGTTATCGCCGCGATCCCGTTGGTCATCCTGCCTGCAGGTAATCTCACGATCAGATGAAATCGATTTTTTCGACCTGGTAGAATTTGTCGCCCGACGGGACAGACACTTCCACATCTTCACCGACCGTGCGGCCAATCAGCGCGCGGCCAAGCGGGCTGTTATAGGAAATCATGCCCAGCTTCGCGTCCGCTTCGGCCTGACCCACAATCTGATATTTGACCGGCTTGTCATCCTCGTCCAGCAAGGTGACAGTCGCGCCGAACACGATCTTGTCGCCCGACAGGCTCTTGGGATCGATGATCTGCGCGCGCGAAAGCTTGTCCTCCAGATCGGAGATGGTGGCCTCCACCTGCCCCTGACGTTCCTTCGCCGCATGATATTCGGCATTTTCCGACAGGTCGCCATGGGCGCGCGCCTCTTCGATGGCGTCAACGATCAATGGCCGTTCAGCCTTGAGTTCGCGGAGTTGCCCCATGAGCTTGTCATAGCCCACCTGCAACATCGGCATCTTCTCAACGGTCGCCATTATGCAAATCCTTCGTCAAAACTTCCCTTTGGCGGCGACCAACATGGTGCCACCCGCAGCGTGTGTCCTTGTGCAGGGGATCAGGCTTGCGACAGGGGATAATAGGACTGGAGCGACCGCACTTCAAGGGGATGGTCCCGCAAAGCCTCGATTGCATCCGCTGCGGCGACGCTGGCGGCGGCCGTGGTGAAACTGGCAATCTTCGCCCGTAGAGCCGATGTGCGGATCGCCTTGCTGTCCTTCAAGGACTGCCAGCCTTCGGTGGTGTTGAAGATCAGTTGCACGTCACCGTCGGTGATCCGGTCGACGATGTGCGGACGGCCCTGCGCCACCTTGTTGACGGTTTCGACCGCAATGCCATGGTTGGCCAGGAAGGTGGCGGTGCCGCCGGTCGCGATGATGCGGAAGCCCATGGCGGCCAGCTTCTTGGCAGCGGGCAGGATGACCTGCTTGTCGCCATCCTTCAGCGATATGAACACCGTGCCGCCAGTCGGCAACATGGTGCCAGCGCCGATCTGCGCCTTGGCGAAGGCGGTGGCGAAATCGCTATCGATTCCCATGACTTCGCCGGTGCTCTTCATTTCCGGTGACAGGACTGGATCGACGCCGGGGAAGCGACCGAAGGGGAATACCGCTTCCTTGACCGCGACATGGTTGATCGCATTGCGGTCGATCGTGGGCAACGTTTCCAGCATCTCGCCCGCCATCACGCGCGCGGCGATCTTGGCGATGGGGGTGCCGATCGCCTTGGCCACGAAGGGGACGGTGCGGCTGGCGCGCGGGTTCACCTCAATGAGGTAAACCGTGCCATCCTTGACCGCGAACTGGATGTTCATCAGCCCGCGCACCGACAGGGCATGGGCCAATATTTCGGTCTGCCGTTCGATTTCCGCGATGATGTCATTGCTCAGGCTATAGGGCGGCAGCGAGCAGGCGCTGTCGCCCGAATGGACGCCGGCTTCCTCGATATGCTGGAGCACGCCAGCCACGACGACGTCGGCGCCGTCGCACAGGGCATCGACGTCAACCTCTATCGCATCACGCAGATACTGGTCGATCAGCACAGGCGATTCGCCCGACACCAGAACGGCGGTCGTGATATATTCTTCCAGCTGCGCCTGTCCGTCGACAATCTCCATCGCCCGGCCACCCAGAACATAGCTGGGGCGCATGAGGACGGGATAGCCGATGCGGTTGGCGACCGCGATCGCCTCCTCCCGGCTGCGGGCGATGCCGTTGGCGGGCTGACGCAGCTTCAGCTTGTCGATCAGCGCCGCGAAACGCTCGCGGTCTTCGGCCAGGTCAATGGCGTCGGGCGAAGTCCCCAGGATCGGGATGCCCGCATCCTCCAGCGCCTGCGCCAGCTTGAGCGGGGTCTGGCCGCCAAACTGGACAATGACGCCCTTCAACGTGCCATTCGACTTTTCAATGTCGAGGATTTCCAGCACATCCTCGGCAGTCAGCGGTTCGAAATAGAGGCGATCCGACGTGTCATAGTCGGTCGACACGGTTTCGGGGTTGCAGTTGACCATGATGGTTTCATAGCCAACGTCGCTCAATGCGAAGCAGGCATGGACGCAGCAATAGTCGAATTCGATCCCCTGCCCGATCCGGTTCGGCCCGCCGCCCAGGATGACCACCTTTTCGCGATCCGTCGGGGCGGATTCATTTTCCGCTTCCCCAAAGATCGGCGCTTCATAGGTCGAATACATATAGGGCGTTTTCGCCTCGAACTCGGCGGCGCAGGTGTCGATGCGCTTGAACACCGGGCGCACGCCCAGCTTATGGCGCAGCGCGCGCACTTCATCCTCGGTCACGCCGCCGGTCATCGCCTTGACCGCTTCGTGGATCAGGCCGGAACCGCGCGCGATGCCGCGTTCCATGCCGCGCAGATTGGCAGATTTGAGCGCGAGATAGGCCAGGCGCTTGTCGGAAAAGCCCATGGATTTCAGGCGCCGCATCCCGTCCGCATCGCGCGGCAGGCCGTTTTCCAGAACCTCGCCTTCCGCATCGATAATTTCCTTGATCCGTTCAAGGAACCAGGGATCGAACTTGGCGATATTGTGGATTTCGCTGACGCTCAGCCCTTCGCGCAACGCCTGGGCCGCGACCAGCAATCGGTCGGGCGTGGGCTGCGACAAGGCGGCGACGATGTCATCCTTGGGCGCGCCGGCCAGATGTTCGACATCGTTGAAGCCGCACAGGCCGGTTTCCAGACCGCGCAGCGCCTTCTGCATCGATTCATGGATGTTGCGGCCAATCGCCATGACTTCGCCAACCGATTTCATCGCGGTGCCAAGCAGCGGTTCCGCGCCCTTGAACTTTTCGAACGCGAAGCGCGGGATTTTGGTCACGACATAGTCGATGGTCGGCTCGAAGCTCGCTGGCGTCGCGCCGGTAATGTCGTTGGTAATCTCGTCGAGCGTATAGCCCACGGCCAGCTTGGCCGCGACCTTGGCGATCGGGAAGCCGGTCGCCTTCGACGCGAGAGCCGAGGAGCGCGAGACGCGCGGGTTCATTTCGATCACGATCAGGCGGCCATCCTTGGGATTGACCGCGAACTGTACGTTGGAACCGCCTGTTTCGACGCCGATTTCGCGCAGCACCGCAATGGATGCGTTGCGCATGATCTGATATTCCTTGTCGGTCAGCGTCAGCGCCGGGGCGACGGTGATGCTGTCGCCGGTATGAACGCCCATCGGATCGACATTTTCGATCGAGCAGATGATGATGCAATTGTCGTTGCGGTCCCGCACGACCTCCATCTCATATTCTTTCCAGCCGAGCAGCGATTCCTCGATCAGCACTTCGGTGGTGGGCGATGCGTCCAGGCCACCGCGCACGATGGTCATGAACTCATCGCGATTATAGGCGATGCCGCCGCCGGTGCCGCCCATGGTGAAGCTGGGGCGGATGATGGAAGGCAGGCCGGTAAATTCCAGCGCCTCCAGCGCCTCCTCCATGGAGTGGGCGATGCGCGAACGGGCGGATTCCAGGCCGATCTTGTCCATGGCGTCGCGGAACTTGATCCGGTCCTCCGCCTTGTCGATGGCTTCGGCGTCCGCGCCGATCATCTGAACGCCGAACTTCTCCAGCGTGCCGTCATTGAACAAAGCCAGCGCGGTGTTGAGCGCGGTCTGCCCGCCCATCGTCGGCAGCACCGCATCCGGCCGCTCCTTCTCGATGATCTTCGCCACGATTTCGGGCGTGATCGGCTCGACATAGGTGGCGTCGGCAAATTCCGGGTCGGTCATGATCGTGGCCGGGTTGGAATTGACCAGGATGATGCGATAGCCCTCTTCCTTGAGCGCCTTCACCGCCTGCGTGCCCGAATAATCGAACTCGCACGCCTGGCCGATGATGATCGGACCAGCGCCGATGATGAGGATGGAGGAGATGTCAGTGCGCTTGGGCATTGGAAGCCTCTTCTTTATAGAGTTCGTTACCAACAAAGCCCATTTTCAATGGATAGTTGGCTTTTTTAAGTTCTTTGAGGATGCAATCGACCGCTTCATATTTTGCGTCCAGTGGCGGCTGGAGTTGAAGCTCGTCCTTGCCCCTCAAATTCAAAGTTGATCGCGGCAAGCCACATTTATCGGAGATCTTATCGAAATCGCTTTGAGAAAATTTGCGATCACTTGCACATCCCGCAAGCGCGATTGCGATCAAAATCCACGGTACTTGCCTCAATGCACCGCCCCCGTCCGCGCCTCGCACCCCCAGCCGTCATATTCGACGCCGCAGAGGATTTCGATCTGGAGGCATTTCTTCGTCAGGGCGCGGATCGAAGCTTCGTCGACTGCCTGTTCGCATTCCAGGAACAGGAACAGGTCGCCTTCCTCATCTTCCTCCCGGTCCAGTTCCACCATGCCGAACTGGCTGGCAATGGTCAGGACGCGCTCGAAATCCTTTTCCGATCCGCGAAAGCTCACGTCCACCGGGCGCGGGATCATCGCCTTGTCGCCATTGGCGGCGAGGTTGGCGAGGACTTGACGGTCCGCTTCCCATTCGGCGGCCAGCCGCGCCTCATCGACGGGGGGCAGCTTGATGCTCATGCCGCCACGGCTTTTTTGAGGCCATCGACGAAGCGCTGGAACAGGTAGAAACTGTCCTGCGGGCCGGGCGAGGCTTCGGGGTGATACTGGACCGAGAAGGCGTTTTTGTCAGTGAGCGCAATGCCGCAATTGCTGCCGTCGAACAGCGAGACATGGGTGGCGCGGACATTGGCGGGGAGCGTGGCCGCGTCGACCGCAAAGCCGTGGTTCATGCTGGTAATCTCGACCAGCCCGTCCTCCAGCCGCTTGACCGGATGGTTCGCGCCGCGGTGGCCCTGATGCATCTTGATGGTCTTTGCGCCGACGGCAAGGCCAAGCAACTGGTGACCAAGGCAGATACCGAACACGGGAATGTCCGCGTCCAGCACCTGCCGGATCACCGGCACGGCATATGCGCCGGTCGCGGCGGGATCGCCCGGACCGTTGGAGAGGAACACGCCATCGGGCGACAGGGCCGACACCTGATCGAAGGTCGCGGTGGCGGGCAGCACGGTCACGCGCGCGCCGGCCTTCACCAGATTGCGGAAGATATTGTTCTTCGCGCCATAGTCGATGGCGACGACATGGGGTCTTGAACTGGCTCCGTTCGCTTCGAGCGCAGTCGAGAAGCCGCTTTCCGGTGTCTCGACTGCGCTCGACACGAACGGAGTTTGGGTTTCGTTCAGGCTATAGCCCTTGCCCAGCGTCCACCCGCCATCGTTCCACAAGCGGCTGTCCTTGGCGGTGACTTCGATGGCCAGGTCCATGCCCTCCAGCCCCGGCCAGGCGGCGGCCTTGGCAGCCAGTGCGGCGATGTCGAACTGACCGTCGGGATCATGGGCGATGACGATGTTGGGCGCGCCCTTTTCGCGGATCATGCGGGTCAGCGCACGGGTATCGACCCCCGACAGGCCGATGCGGCCATGATCGCGCATCCATGCGTCAAATGGCTGGACGTTGCGGAAATTGCTGGGTTCGGTGACGTCCTGCCGCACGACGCAGCCCAGCGCGAAGGGCGTATCCGCTTCCACATCGTCGGCGTTGGTGCCGACATTGCCGATATGGGGAAAGGTGAAGGTCACGACCTGACCCGCATAGCTGGGGTCGGTCATGATTTCCTGATAGCCGGTGATGGCGGTGTTGAAGCAAAGTTCGCCCACCGCTTCGCCCACAGCGCCGAAGCCACGGCCGAACACGGCGGAACCATCGGCAAAAACCAATACCCCTGTCGCTCCTTTGGGCACAATGAGGGTCTTGGCGTCAGCCATGGTCGGGTGGTCCTTTTTTGCTTTTGCGGGGTCCCGTCTGGTGCGGGTTAAACGGCCGGTCACCTATGCCTGTGCGACGTCGCGGTCAACGCCTGTTAAAAATCTCTTTTGGCGTTATATCTACTTCTTTCCCGATCAGAACAGGATTCGCTTCGCCATGATTCGCGATACCATCAAGAGCGCCCAGATCACAGCCATGAAGGCGGGCGACAAGGAACGGCTGGCCGCCGTGCGCCTGATCCTGGCCAAGCTGAAGGACCGCGACATCGAATTGCGCGTGGCCACCAGCGTGCCCGACGACGATGTGGTCGTGGTCGAAGTGCTGCAAAAGATGGTCAAGCAGCGCCGCGAATCGATCGACATGTTCAAAAATGGCGGGCGCGACGAATTGGCCGCCAAGGAACAGAGCGAACTGGACGTGATCGAAAGCTTCCTGCCGCAACAGTTGAGCGAGGAGGAGACGAAGGCGGCGATCGAGGGGATCAAGGCCGAAGTCGGCGCGGCGAGCGTCAAGGATATGGGCAAGGTGATGGCGGTGCTGAAGGAACGGCACGGCCAGGTGATCGACATGAGCAAAGCAAGCGCGCTGGTGAAGGCGGCGCTTGGTTGACATATTATAGCCCCTCCCGCCCAAGGGAGGGGTTGCCCACAACCGCCGTTCGTTTCGAGCGAAGTCGAGAAACGCTGGGCATGACGCTCGACTTAAAGGCCGGTTCAGGCATATTCCGCACATGGCTTTCTGGACCTACATGCTGAAATGCTCTGACGGTCGATATTATACCGGCCACACCGACAATCTGGATCACCGCGTGGGCCAGCATCATAATGGTGAAGGCAGTGCGTTTACGCGAAAACGCCGTCCGGTAGTGCTGGTCTGGAGCGAAACGTTCGGCACGCGGATCGAGGCGTTGGAAGCCGAGCAGGTCATTGGCGGCTGGTCGCGCGCCAAGAAAGAGGCGCTGATTGCCGGGAACTGGTCAATGCTATCGCACTTCGCCAGACCGCCGCACGAGCGAAATCCGTCCCGCACGCCGTTCGTTTCGAGCGCAGTCGAGAAACCGCAAATGCCGCGTGTGGGTTTCTCGACTTCGCTCGAAACGAACGGCGGTGGTGAAGTGCCGCCGGAGGGGAGTTAATGTCCCTGACCCCCGCCTTTCTCGATGAATTGCGTGCGCGTACATCGCTGTCCACGCTGATCGGGCGTACCGTGAAGGTGCAGAAGGCGGGGCGCGAATATAAGGCGTGCTGCCCGTTCCATAACGAGAAAACGCCCAGCTTCACGATCAATGACGAGAAGGGCTTTTACCACTGCTTCGGCTGCGGCGCGCATGGCGACGCGATCCGGTGGATGACGGACCAGCGCGGCCTGCCCTTCATGGAGGCGGTGAAGGAACTGGCGCAGGCGGCGGGGATGGACGTGCCTGCGGCCGATCCGCGCGCGGCCAAACGGGCGGAGGCGGCCAAGGGGCTGCATGACGCGATGGCGGCGGCACAGGGCTTTTTCGAGGAGCAACTGGGCGGCATCGACGGGGCGGACGCGCGGGCCTATCTGCAAAAGCGCGGGATCAGCGATGCGACGCGGCGAGCGTTCGGCTTTGGTTATTCGCCCGATGGACGCGGGCGGCTGAAAAGCGCGCTCAAGGAATTTGGCGAACCGATGCTGGTCGAGACGGGCCTCCTGATCGACCCGGACGGTGCCGAGCCGGATGGCGGTAAGACCAGAAAGCGCGACACGTACGACCGTTTCCGCGGGCGGCTGATGCTGCCGATCCGCGATATTCGCGGGCGGGTGATTGCCTTTGGCGGGCGGATATTGGGCGCAGGGGAGCCGAAATATCTCAATTCCCCCGACACGCCTTTGTTCGACAAGGGACGCACCCTCTACAATATCGACCGCGCCTCCCCCGCCAGCCGCAATACGGGCCGAGTGATCGTGGTCGAAGGCTATATGGACGTGGTCGCGCTGGCGCAGGCGGGCTTTGCCGATGCGGTCGCGCCGCTGGGCACGGCGCTGACCGAGCATCAGATCGAACGATTGTGGAAGATGGTCGAGGTGCCGATCCTGTGCTTCGATGGCGATTCGGCGGGGCAGAAGGCAGCGATCCGCGCGGCGATGCGCGCCCTGCCCCTGCTGCGCCCCGGCCATAGCCTGGCCTTTGCGACGCTGCCTGCGGGCAAAGACCCCGACGACCTGATCCGCGCCGAAGGGCCAGCGGCGATGGACGCGGTGCTGGCCGCCGCGCAGCCGCTGGTCGACCGGCTGTGGAGCCACGAACAGACTGTCGCGCCGCTCGATACGCCCGAGCAAAAGGCGGCGCTCAAGCACAGGCTGGCGGCGATTACCGAGGCGATCGGCCATCCCGACGTGCGCGCCCATTATGCCCATGCGTTCCGCGAGCGCTATGACGCGCTGTTTTTCGCCCGGCCCGCCTTCAGCAACGCCCCGCGCGGGCAAGGTGCCAATAATGCTGGCCGTTGGCAGCGCGACAAGAAGGGGAATTGGAAACCGCCGATCGCCCCGGTCGGCCAGGAAGCCCGCGCGATCGGCGCAACCGGCATGGAACAGCGGTTGCTGCGCGCGATTCTGGCCAGTTTGCTGCGCCATCCCGACCAGATTGTTCGCCATCGCGAGACATTGGCGAGCCTGCAAGTGGCGGATCGGGCGCTGGGTCAATTGCTCGCCGCGATGATTGCTGCATCCTTTCGCAAAGAAACAGTTGAAACCGGTGGCCTCCTTACCATATTGGGGCCAGGTGAAGTGTATAATATGGCGAAGGGGATGCTTCGGGCCGACACGTTCACATTCACCCCCCACAGGATGACAACCGACGCCGATCGCGTGACCCGCGATCTGGAGGAGGCCATTCGGGTGATGGCGCAGGGACCGGAGCTGGACGCTGCATTGGCGGAGGCGACGAGACGGGCGAGGGAAGACCTCAACGAGGCAAGCTATGCCGAGCAGCAACGGGTCCATCGGCTGAAAATGGACCATGAAAGCCGCCTGGCGGAACTCGCGCAGTCCGACGACATTGAGTGATATGATCGTCCCGTCATGGGACGAGGGATTTGAATGATCGCTCCGGCAAGAAGGAGCGGCGGAGTTAAGGCGAATAAATGGCGACCAAGGCGAACAGCAAAAGTGCGGGTGCGGGTGATGGCGGAGATGAAGGTGGCGATGCCCCGCTGCTCGACCTGAACGAAGCCTCGGTCAAGAAGCTGCTCGCCCGTGCCAAGAAGCGCGGCTACATCACCTATGACGAGCTGAACAGCGCCCTGCCCCAGGACCAGATGTCGTCCGAGCAGATCGAGGATGTCATGTCCGCGCTCAACGACATGGGCGTCAACATCGTCGAAAATGAAGAAGCCGGCGATGATGGCGAGGACCAGCAGCGCGAGGACGACAATGACGACGCCAATGAAGTGGCGGAGGACGATGACGGCTCGCCCCGGCTGATCACCGAAAAGAAGAAGGAAACGGTCGATCGCACCGACGATCCCGTTCGCATGTATCTGCGCGAAATGGGCGCGGTGGAACTCCTCAGCCGTGAGGGCGAAATCGCCATCGCCAAGCGGATCGAGGCCGGTCGCGACACCATGATCCTGGGCCTGTGCGAAAGCCCGACGACCTTCAACGCGATCATCGAATGGTCGACCGCGCTCAACAATGGCGAAATGCAACTGCGCGAGATTCTGGATCTCGACGCGATGCTGTCCAAAGACCCTGCGCCCGAAAGCCTGGAAGAAGGCGCCGAGGATGATGATGGCGAAATAAGCGAAAAGACTGCCGGTCCCAGCTTCAAGGAAGAGGAGGAGCCCGAAGAGGAGTCCGCCGACGCCGACGAGGATGAGGATGGTTCGGGCGAGCGTCGCACCCGCCGCGCCGAAGAGGAAGAGGAAGAGGACAACACCCTCTCCCTTGCGCAGATGGAAGAAACGCTCAAGCCGATGGCGCTGGAGAAGTTTGCGACCATCACGGAGATTTTCCGTGCCTTTTCGAGCATCCAGGCCGCGCGCATGCTGGCTATGGGCAATGGCGATGCGCTGAGCCAGGCGGAAGAGGATCGCTATCACGAACTGCGCGAAAGCCTGACCGCCGAGGTCGAAAGCGTCCAGTTCCACCAGCAGAAGATCGAATATCTCGTCGATCAGCTCTATGCCTATAACCGGCGCCTGACCGCGCTGGGCGGCCAGATGCTGCGTCTGGCCGAGCGGCACAAGGTGCCGCGCAAGGACTTTCTCGACCGCTATGTGAACCATGAGCTGGACGATGGCTGGCTGGACCGGGTTGCCGGCATCGACAAGAAATGGACCGCCTTCGTCGCTGCCGAAGGGCGCGCGGTGGAACGCATCCGCACCGAAGTCAGCGAAATCGCGCAGGCGACCGGCATGTCGCTCAGCGAGTTCCGCCGCATCGTCAACATGGTGCAGAAGGGCGAGCGCGAGGCGCGGATCGCCAAGAAGGAAATGGTCGAGGCGAACCTGCGCCTCGTCATCTCCATCGCTAAAAAATATACGAACCGTGGCCTGCAATTCCTTGATCTTATTCAGGAAGGCAATATCGGCCTGATGAAGGCCGTCGATAAGTTCGAATATCGCCGCGGTTACAAGTTCAGCACCTATGCGACCTGGTGGATCCGTCAGGCGATCACCCGGTCGATCGCGGATCAGGCGCGGACCATCCGTATTCCGGTCCATATGATCGAAACGATCAACAAGCTGGTCCGCACCAGCCGCCAGTTCCTGCACGAGCAGGGCCGCGAACCGACCCCGGAGGAGATGGCCGAGCGCCTGTCCATGCCGCTGGAGAAGGTGCGCAAGGTGATGAAGATCGCCAAGGAGCCGATCAGCCTCGAAACGCCGATCGGCGACGAGGAAGACAGCCATCTGGGCGACTTCATCGAGGACAAGAATGCGATCATCCCGGTGGATGCCGCGATCCAGGCGAACCTGAAGGAAACCGTCACCCGCGTGCTGGCGTCGCTGACCCCGCGCGAGGAACGCGTGCTGCGGATGCGCTTTGGCATCGGCATGAACACCGACCATACGCTGGAGGAAGTGGGCCAGCAGTTCAGCGTGACCCGCGAACGTATCCGCCAGATCGAGGCCAAGGCGCTGCGCAAGCTCAAGCATCCGAGCCGCAGCCGCAAGATGCGCAGTTTCCTCGATCAATAAGCTGCTGCTTGTCGGTGAGTATCAAAGGGCGGTCTGACTGGGCCGCCCTTTTTCATGGCGATCATGTCGTTTGCCGACGCGGCATCGGCGGATTGAACAGGCCCATCCTCCGTTAGTATCGCATCTGATTTCTCGTCATGACACAACGTCATCCTGAATTTATTTCAGGATCCATTTCCCGTCACTAGTGGTCCGATTCTGACATTTGCTACCTTATGGGATAAGGCGTGTTCAAATGTCAGAATCTTTTCGGACCACTAGCAATCTTTTGTTTCTATTGGATTTTACGATAGCGGCGGCCTGTGGTGCACGATGGATGCTGAAACAAGTTCAGCATGACGATGAAGGAGCAGACAGTTCCCTATGCGATACCGCTTTCCAGCCGGGGGAGGATGAACGCTTTTCAAAACGCCATTAGCGGCTTTGCAAAGATCGTGATCGCCTTTTTTCTCGTCCGTAAACCGCTCCTTTACCCCGTTCCCGTAGCTTGACCGTCAAATCCCCGCTGGCGGACCGGGGCGAACAGGGAATGGCATATGAGCGAAGCGGCACCACGCTATCAATTTGGCGATATATCGCGGATATTGGAGGCACTCGTCGCTGCCGATGGCACGGCGGCCCATGCCTATGCCAATCGCGCGGGCGCCAGCGTGGCGCGGGATTCGCTTCTGTCGCTGGGTGATCTGGCGGATGGTGCCTATTATCTGTGCCTGCTGCATGGCCGGCATCCCGGCGTGATCGATCATGCCGCCACGCGATCGGCCGACAATGCCGCGCGTGCATGGTTGATCGAGGCCGCCGATTCCTTCGCATCCGAACGCGCCTATCTGACCCAGGTTTCGGTCGCGGTCGGCCCCGCCCCCAGCACGGCGGGCCAGGCCGATTGCGAAACCACCGTTGGCCAGCAACGCCATGCGCTCGACATGCTGGCCCAGTCCGACCGGCGCGGTTGCGCCATGGGGGCGGCGATGGCGCTGGTGCTCGACTGGCGCGCGGTGCGCCACATCCTCGACATGGCGGCGCTTCGTGCCGGCATGGAACCGCACCGCTGCACCCTGCCCGAACGGGCCGCCACGCTGGAGGTCGCGCGCGCGATCGGCGGGGATGACGTGGTCGACCGGGCCATCCAGTTCGGCGCGCGCCAGTTGCTGAACCAGCATCGCGGCCTGTGGGATCTGCTGGCCGCCCGCGCCGACATCCGCGCGCGCCAGAACTGATCCTGGGGCCATATCGCCCGCGTGGCTTGCGCACCCGCATCGCTTTGCCTAGTCCGGTAGCCATGACAGGCAAGCGGACGAACTATGATGCGTTTTGAAGGCACCCAGGATTATGTCGCCACCGACGACCTGAAGGTCGCGGTCAATGCCGCGGTGCTGCTGCGCCGCCCGCTGCTGGTGAAGGGGGAGCCGGGCACCGGCAAGACCGTGCTGGCGCAGGAGATTGCGACAGCGCTGGGGGCGCCGCTGATCGAATGGAACGTCAAATCGACGACCAAGGCGCATCAGGGGCTTTATGAATATGACGCCGTCGCCCGTCTGCGCGACGGCCAGCTGGGCGACGAGCGCGTCCACGACATTGCCAACTATATCCGCAAGGGCAAGCTGTGGGAGGCATTCACCTCCCCCACCCTGCCCGTGCTGCTGATCGACGAGATCGACAAGGCCGACATCGAATTTCCCAACGACCTGTTGCAGGAACTCGATCGCATGGCGTTCCATGTGTATGAGACTGGCGAGACGATCGCGGCCAAGGATCGCCCGATCGTCATCATCACGTCGAACAATGAGAAGGAATTGCCCGACGCCTTCCTGCGTCGCTGCTTCTTCCACTATATCAAATTCCCCGATCGCGACACGATGCAGGCGATCGTCGATGTGCATTTCCCCGGCATCCAGAAAATCCTGGTGTCGAAGGCGATGGATATTTTCTACGACATCCGCGACGTGCCGGGCCTTAAGAAAAAGCCCAGCACCAGCGAGTTGCTCGACTGGCTCAAGCTGCTGCTGAATGAGGATATGCCGCTGGACGTCCTCCAGAACAGCGATCCGACCAAGGCCATCCCGCCGCTTCATGGGGCGCTCCTTAAAAATGAGCAGGATGTGATGATGTTCGAGCGGCTGGCCTTCATGGCCCGGCGTCAGGGGCGCTGACATGGCGCATGAAGGCGGGTGCCTGTGCGGTGCCGTCCGCATCAGGATCGACGCGGAACCGATGGCGGCGCGGCAATGCTGGTGCCGCCTGTGCCAATATCTGGGCGGCGGGTCCGGCACGGTGAATATCTGCTTCCCCAGCGAGCATGTCGTCACCACCGGCGAGGTGCGCTGGCATGACAGTGTCGCCGACAGCGGCAATGCGATGAAGCGCGGCTTCTGCCCGACCTGCGGCACGCCGTTGTTCAGCCTGGCCGAATCGCGTTCGCACCTGACCTTCATCCGCGCCGGCGCGCTGGACGATCCGGCACTGTTGGGTCCGCAGGCCATTATCTGGACCGATGCAGCCCCTGCCTGGGCCCATCATGATCCCGACCTGCCCCATTATCCGGCACAAATCCCGCCTGTCGCCTGATTTAGACTCTTGCGCGCACGCGCTTTGCCTGTAGCCTTTCCTTCACATTCAAGGCCGCGCCAAGACGGTCTGGATCTGGAGAAGGATGCCGATGCCCAAGCGCGCCCTCATCATGGTTTCAGCCGCCCTCTGCCTGGCCGTGCCCTCGCTGGCGCGCGCAGCGGATGACGCGGAAGCATGGACGCCCACCGAAACCGCGATCCGTGCGACGACAGCGGGGATCAGCCTGCCGCAGACGATCGGCGGCCTGTCGCTGACGAAGAGCGGCGAGGCGTCCAATGGCGGGCGCGCGGTCGACAATTATGCGCAATTCCTGTCCGACGACGGCGCGATCCAGGCGACGCTGTACGTCTATCTGCCGACCTATGCCGACGCATCCCTGGCCGCCTACATGACCGACAAGGCGATCATGGAGCGGTTCGGATCGCGCACGCGCCGCACCGCCTATGCCAGCGCGCCAGTGGCAGGCAAGGCGGACAGCGCGATCCGCGCCGTCTATGACGATGCCGCCGATGGCGAATTGACGACGGCGGCGGGCTTTGTCCATGCCGGGCGCTGGATCGTCAAAATCCGCGTGACCGGGCCGACGGAACGCCGCGCCGATGTGCTGGCCGGGCTGGACGGCATGCTGGCCGGACTGGCGCTGGACGATCCCGCTGCGTTGCACAGGACCGGGCCAGCGCGCTTCGACGCCTGCCCCGCCGCCGACATGCGCGACGCGCAGTTGACCAAGGATGCAGCGACGCCAGCCACGATCCCGCAGGAGGTCCGCATTCCGCGCGATGGCAAGGACATCCTGTGCGTGCGCGGATCGGTGACCACGGCCGATGGCAGCTATGACATGCTTCAGCAGGCCGGGCGCAGCGACGGCGCGATCATCGTGCCGGTGGATGACAGCGGCACGGTGCTGGCCTTCGATCCGACGGCGGCGGGCAAGGGATATAAGCTGTCGATCCATATGGTCGGGCAGACCGACCTTTATGGCGTCTATGACCGCGTCCCCAGCCCCCGCCAGATCGCCGCGATCCTTGACGGCAAAGACCCCCAGACGGCGCAGGCAGAGGCGACCGCCGCCTATGCCGCCAATGGCGCGGTCACAATGGTGCGGCACTGACGCGCCACAGCAACCGTCCGTAGCGGATTGCGGCATCGACCATGCGTACCGCGCCATCATGCGGCTATTGATGGCACGATCATTCCGAAGCGCGCCTGACAATGGCATCTGGCCACTGGATTTTCATCCCGACTGCTGCCATGCAGGAATGATAACGGTAACATTGGGGAGAAATGGGTCATGGTGACCGACATTGAGGGCGGCCTGCCCAAGCATCATGGCGCAACCCAGAATGAGAAGCTGGTCATCGCCGCTTCCTCGCTGGGGACGGTGTTCGAATGGTATGATTTCTATCTCTACGGGCTGCTGGCCACCTATATTTCGGCGCAATTCTTCTCCGGCGTGAACGAAACGACCGGCTTCATCTTCGCGCTCGCGGCCTTCGCGGCGGGCTTTGCGGTGCGACCGTTCGGGGCTATCGTGTTCGGGCGGATCGGCGACATGGTCGGGCGCAAGAATACATTTCTGGTGACGATGGGCATTATGGGCCTGTCGACCTTCGCGGTCGGCCTGCTGCCAAGCTATGCGAGCATCGGCATGGCCGCGCCGATCATCCTGCTCGTCATGCGGTTGGCGCAGGGGCTGGCGCTGGGCGGCGAATATGGCGGGGCGGCGACCTATGTGGCCGAACATGCGCCGGAAAATAAGCGCGGCCTCTATACCAGCTGGATTCAGACGACGGCGACCTTCGGCCTGTTCGCCGCACTGCTGGTCGTGATCGGCTTTCGCTTCGCGCTGGGCGAGGACGCCTTTGCCGCCTGGGGCTGGAGGCTGCCCTTCCTCATTTCCATCCTGCTGCTGGGCGTGTCGATGTGGATACGGCTGCAACTCAACGAAAGCCCGGTCTTTCAAAAGATGAAGGACGAAGGCACGACGTCGAAGGCGCCGCTGACCGAGGCGTTCGGGCAATGGGGCAATCTGCGCTGGGTGATCATCGCGCTGCTGGGCGCGGTGATGGGTCAGGCGGTGGTCTGGTACACCGGGCAATTTTATGCGCTCTTCTTTCTGGAAAAGACGATGCGGATGGATGGGGCGACGGCGAACATCTTGATCGCGATCGCGCTGGCGCTGGCGACGCCCTTCTTCATCTTTTTCGGCTGGCTCAGTGACAAGATCGGGCGCAAGCCGATCATCCTGGGTGGCTGCGCGCTGGCGGCGATCAGCTATTTTCCGCTGTTCGCTGCGCTGACCACTGCTGCTAATCCGGCACTGGCGGCGGCGCAGGCGTCCGCCCCCGTGACGATCGTCGCCCATGGTGGCGAATGTTCATTCCAGTTCGATCCGGTCGGCAAGAACCGGTTTGACCAGACAAGCTGCGACGTTGCCAAAGCCTATATGGCCAAGAGCGGGGTGAGCTACGCCAATGTCGAAGCGGCAGCGGGCAGTCCCGCCGTGGTGAAGGTGGGCAGCGTCAGCTTCACCGCGCCCGACGCGGCGACCCTGGCCGGACCCGACAAGACGGCGGCAATCGCGGCATTTCAGGATGCGCTAAAAGCCGGGCTGGCGCAGGCCGGCTATCCCGAAAAGGCGGACAATGCACGGATCGACAAGGTAGCGGTGGTCGCGATTTTGTGGGCGCTGGCGATGCTGGTGACGATGGTTTATGGGCCGATCGCCGCGATGCTGGTCGAACTGTTCCCCAGCCGCATCCGCTATACGTCGATGTCGCTGCCCTATCATATCGGCAATGGCTGGTTCGGCGGGTTCCTGCCCACGACCGCCTTCGCGATGGTCGCGGCGACGGGCAATATCTATTATGGCCTCTGGTATCCGGTGCTGATCGCGGCGGCCACCGTCGTCGTCGGCTTGCTGTTCCTGCCCGAAACCTTCCGGCGCAATATCGACGAGTGAGACAGTGAAGCCGACATGGTGATCGGCCTGCTCAGCCGATCATCATCAGGCTTGCATTGCCACCCGCGGCCGTCGTGTTGATGGAGGTCGACACTTCCTCCATCAGCCAGTCGAGGCAATAGCCATCCGGCCCCGGCGCATGGACCGGGACGATGCGGCCCGGCCAGTCGGCGACGGCCTGCACCATGGCGGAGACTATGTCCGGCTCACCGTCGACCAGCACGGCGGCGACGGGCGTGTCGGCGGGTTTGGCGAAGCGCGCGGCGACATCGGCTGGCAGGCCGGGGGGCAGCGCCATGCCCTGCACCAGCGCATCATTGCCGGTAGCGAGGATCGCGGCCATCTGCCGGAACAGGCCCGCGCGGGTCGTGGGGCGCAGCAGCATCGTGCCGCGCGGGTGGAGGCTGTAGAGATTGCGTTCCCCCACAGGGCCGGGCAGCGTCAGTTCCAGCCCCAGCGCGGACCTGTCGCCAATGCGGCGGACCTGGGTGGCGGCCTCGCCCTCCCCTTGCGCGTCGAGCCAGTCAGCAAAGCTGTTGAGCGGGGAGATGAGCGGCGTAACCCGCGTGGCGCTGACCGGGGGCGTGGTGACGAGGCGGCCAAGATAGAGCGGGCCGCCCGCTTTTGGCCCGGTGCCCGACAGGCCGCATCCGCCAAACGGCTGAACCCCGACGATCGCACCGATGACGTTGCGGTTCACATAGATGTTGCCGACCTTCACGCGGCTCGTGACCCGCGCGATGGTTTCGTCCAGCCGCGTATGCAGGCCGAATGTCAGGCCATAGCCGGTGGCGTTGATCGCATCGACCAGCGCATCGATCCGGTCGCGCCTGAACCGCAGGACGTGGAGGACGGGACCGAAAATCTCCCGATCGAGATCGGCCAGGCTGTCGATTTCGATGATGGTCGGCGCGACGAAGGTGCCGTGCGTGGCTTCGGGCGGGAGCGCTTGTTGCTCGACCTTGCGGCCCAGCGCGCGCATGGCGTCGATATGCGATGTGATGCCGTTGCGGGCTTCCGCGGTGATGACCGGGCCTATGTCCACCCGCAGCGCGTCGGTGCGGCCAATGCGCAATTCGGCCAGCGCGCCCTTCAACATGGTGAGGGTGCGGTCGGCCACTTCCTCTTGCAGGCACAGGACGCGCAGGGCCGAGCAGCGCTGGCCCGCACTGTCGAAGGCGGATGCAATGACGTCGGCCACCACCTGTTCGGCCAGCGCGCTGCTGTCCACGATCATCGCATTCTGGCCGCCGGTTTCGGCGATCAGCGGTATGGGATGGCCGGTGGGCGACAGACGGGTGGCGAGCTGGCGCTGGATCAGGCGGGCGACATCGGTGGAGCCGGTGAACATGACGGCGGCGGTCTGCGGCGCGCCGACCAGAGCGGCGCCGATGCTGCCGTCGCCGGGGACCAGATGAAGCGCGTCGGTCGGCACGCCCGCTTCATGGAGCAGGCGCACGGCTTCGGCGGCGATCAGCGGCGTTTCCTCGGCAGGCTTGGCCAGCACGGCGTTGCCAGCGACCAGCGCGGCGGCGACCTGGCCGGTGAAGATGGCCAGCGGGAAATTCCACGGGCTGATGCAGGTGACGACGCCCAGCGGCGTCTGTTCCGCGCCAAGGCGGGCGCGGGCCTGCTGCGCGTAATAGCGCAGAAAGTCGATCGCCTCGCGCACTTCGGCGATGGCGTTGGGGATGGACTTGCCCGCTTCGCGCACGATGAGGCCGAGCAGGATGGGCATCCGTTCCTGCATGGCGTCCGCCGCCCGTTCCAGCGCGGCGGCGCGATCGGCGACGGGCGTGGTGGGCCATGCGGACGCGGCGGCACGGATGGCGGCGGCCTGGGCCTCCTGCGCCGTGGCGTCGATGACGGCGCCGACGATGTCGCGATGGTCGGCGGGGTTGCGGACCGGGCGCGCCACCCCTGCTCCGCCAGCGGGCGCGGCGCTCCAGTCGAGCGTAGCGCTGTGCTGGAGCGCCTCGGTCAGGCTGGCCAGTGTGGTTTCGTCGCTAAGGTCCAGGCCATCCGCGTTGCGGCGGTCGGGATAGATGGCAGCGGGAAGCGCGATGAGATCATGATGCGCGCCGGGTCTTGGCATGGCTTTGACCATGTCGACCGGGTCGGCGATCATCTCCTCGACCGAGACGGCGGGGTCGGCGATGCGATTGACGAAGCTGCTGTTCGCGCCATTTTCCAGCAGGCGGCGGACGAGATAGGCGAGCAATGTCTCATGCGTGCCGACCGGCGCATAGATGCGGCAGGGGCGGTTCAACCTGGTCGGCCCGACCACCTGTTCGTAGAGCGGTTCGCCCATGCCGTGGAGGCACTGAAATTCATAGCTGCCGATGCTGAAATCCGGGCCTGCCATCTGGTAGATGGTGGCGAGCGTCTGGGCATTATGGGTGGCGAATTGCGGGAACACCGCATCGGGCGCGGCGAGCAGTTTGCGGGCGCAGGCGATATAGGCGATGTCGGTATGCAGCTTGCGGGTGTAGACCGGAAAGTCGGCTAGGCCATCGACCTGCGCACGCTTGATTTCCGCGTCCCAATAGGCGCCCTTCACCAGCCGCACCATGATCCGGCGGTCGGCGCGGCGTGCGAGGTCGACGATCCAGTCGATGACGAACGGGCAGCGCTTGCCATAGCCCTGCACGACAAAGCCAAGGCCGTTCCAGTCGGTGAGCGCGGGATGAAGCGCCAGGCTTTCGAGCAGGTCGAGCGAAAGCTCCAGCCGGTCGGCCTCCTCCGCGTCGATGTTGAAGCCGATATTATAGCCCTTCGCGATCGCGGCGAGTTGCTGCACGCGCGGCAGCAATTCGGCCATGACCCGGTCCGCCTGCGCGCGGGCATAGCGGGGATGGAGGGCGGACAGCTTGATCGAGATGCCCGGCCCGGCATAGATGCCGCGTCCGCCCGACGCCTTGCCAATGGCGTGGATCGCCCGTTCATAATCGGCATAATAGCGTGCGGCATCGGCCGCGGTGGTCGCCGCTTCGCCCAGCATGTCGTAGCTGTAGGCGAACCCCTTGGCCTCCATGATCTTGGCGCGTTTGAGCGCTTCCTTGATGGTTTCGCCCGTGACGAACTGTTCCCCCATCATCCGCATGGCAAGATCCACGCCGCGCCGGATCACCGGCTCGCCCGCGCGGTTGAGCAGGCGGGCCAGCGCCGCGCCCAGCCCGCGATCATCGACGCTGCCGACCAGCTTGCCAGTGACCACCAGACCCCAGGTGGCGGCGTTGACGAACAGCGACCTGTCGGTGCCCAGATGCGATCCCCAGTCGCCATCGGCGATCTTGTCGCGGATCAGCGCGTCGCGCGTCGCCGCATCGGGAATACGCAGCAGGGCTTCGGCCAGGCACATCAGCGCGACCCCTTCCTGACTGGAGAGCGCATATTCCTGCACCAGCCCTTCGACCCCGCTGCCCTTGTGATTGGCGCGCAGCGCGGTGACGAGCGTGCGGGCGGTTTCGCGGGCGGCAGCGCGGGTCGCATCGGGAAGGGTTGCAGCGGCGATCAGCGGCGCAAGCGCCTCTGCCTCGTCCCGGCGATAGGCCGCGGTAATCGCCTGCCGCAGCGGAGATTGCGCGCGGATGGCAGGGGCAAAGGCGGCGAAAGGTGGCTGAGCGGTCATGGCGTGCAGAATATCGCATTTCATCAGGTCAATCCGCCTTTTCAATGGCGCATTCATGATCGATATGACCTATGATTGAATCATGTCAGGCAATGTGAATGGGTAAACCGCCACAAATAGTCGATCTGGATGATTTCGATCGCCGGATCATCGCCGCGCTGGTGGAGGATGGGCGGATGACCGTGACCGACCTTGCCATGGCGGTCGGGCTGTCCAAGACCCCCTGCCAGGTACGGCTGCGACGATTGCAGGAAAGCGGCGTGATCCGGGGGTTCCGGGCGATGGTCGATCCGGCCAAGCTGGGGATCGACCATGTCGCCTTTGCCGAGGTCAAGCTGTCCGACACGCGCGAAAGCGCGCTGACCGAGTTCAACGACGCGGTGCGGCGCATTCCCGAAGTCGAGGAATGCCATATGATCGCCAGCAGCTTCGACTATCTGCTCAAGGTGCGGACGGCGGACATCCGCCGCTATCGCACCGTGCTGGGAGAAAAGATTTCCAGCCTGCCCCATGTCGCCAGCACATCGACCTTCGTGGCGATGGAAACGGTGCTGGAGGCCGGGGGCAGGCGGAAATAGGCAGCGTCAATTGGGGCGAAAAGTCTCCAGCGCGGCGCGCGCGCCATAGGTTTCCAAAATGGTCAGCCAGCGGACCAGTATATCGCGGAACAGCGGATTTGCGCCCAGAGCAGGCGGCACGACCGCGTCAAAGGCGAGGATGGCGGCGACCCGATCCTGCGTCGTCGCTGTCGCGCCCAGCATGGCGGCGATCGGCACGGCCAGCGGATCGTCCACGACATGCAGATTGCCCAGATCGTCATGGCCCACCTGCCAGCGAATCCAGGCGGCGACCGCCAGCGACAGGGCGTCGATCCCCTGCCCTGTCTCGATCCGCGCGGCGATGGTGGCAAGCAGGCGCTGGGGCAGTTTCTGCGATCCGTCCATCGCGATCTGGTGCGTACGGTGACGCAGCATAGGATTGTCGAACCGGGCCATCAACTCGCGGCGATAGGCCGCCACGTCGAGTTCGGCCGGGGGGGAAAGGGTCGTTTCCGCCTCGTCCCATAGCGTTTCGACGAAGATGCGGGCTTCGGGCAGGGCTAGGACGTCATGGACATAGTCGATCGCGGCAAGGCCACCCAGATAGGCGATGCCGCTGTGCGCGCCGTTGAGCAGGCGGAGCTTGGCTTCCTCCCATGGGGCGACGGCGGCGG
This sequence comes from Sphingobium sp. JAI105, assembly GCF_015752145.1. Taxonomy (NCBI): domain Bacteria; kingdom Pseudomonadati; phylum Pseudomonadota; class Alphaproteobacteria; order Sphingomonadales; family Sphingobiaceae; genus Sphingobium; species Sphingobium sp. JAI105. Next base: position 990,708 of record NZ_JADOUC010000001.1, read on the forward strand.
TGATCTGAACGCCTGCGCCAAAGTCAGGGCGCGGGCCGCAAAAATCATCCTCGATCACCCATTGGATGAACGGTTCGGTCTTGACCATGGCCTGATCCTCAACGCCCAGACGCATGGTCAGGGCGGCTATGTCGTCGGGCGTGGTCGCAGGAACGATGCGATCGACCATGGTTTCGGGGAAAGCGCCTTCCGCCGCGATCCATTCCGCCAGAGCGGCATCGTGACGACGGGCGAGCGCCAGTACTGCATTGCGCAGGCGGGTGCCGTTATGGGGAAGATTGTCGCAACTGATCGCGGTGAAGGGAGGCAGTCCCGCCGCTTTGCGCCGCGCCAGCGCCGCGACGATATAGCCGGGCGCAGTCTGCGGCTGTTCCAGCGACAGGAGGTCGGCGGCAAGTTGCGCGTCATCCTCGATCAGCGCGCCGGTGGCAGGGTCAAGCTTATAGCCTTTTTCCGTGATGGTGAGCGTAACGATATGGGTGTCGGGCGCTGCCATGGCGGCGATGAGCGCCTGCGGCGCCCTGGGCGCGACGATGACGTCCTGCACCGCACCGACGATGCGCGCCTGTTCCGATCCGCCATCGCGCACCAGCATAGTATAATGGCCGTCCTGCGGCACCATCTGGTTGCGCACGGCAGGCGAACGCAGAGAGGCGGCGGTGATGCCCCAGCGCAGGTCGCCTGCGTTCAGGGCGTCGTCAAACAGCACCGCCTGATGTGCGCGGTGAAACGCGCCGATGCCCAGATGGACGACTCCCGGCTTGACCTGGCTACGGTCATAATTTGGGCGAATGACGTCGGCGGGAAGTACCGCGAGCATCTGACTCGACAGGCGGGTCACAGCTTGTAGGCCTGCTTGACGAGGTCATAGGCCAGGGCGCGGGCGACATCGAACGCTTCATCCTCCTCCATGCGATGTTCGACCACCAGTTGCGCCAGCCAGCCGCAATCCATGCGGCGGGCGACGTCATGGCGCGCCGGGATCGACAGGAAGGCGCGGGTATCATCGTTGAAGCCGACCGTGTTGTAGAAACCGGCGGTTTCCGTCGCGCGCTCGCGAAAACGGCGCATCCCTTCCGGGCTGTCATGGAACCACCATGGCGGGCCAAGTTTGAGCGCGGGATAATGGCCGGCCAGCGGCGCCAGTTCACGCGAATAGACATCTTCGTCGAGGGTGAAGAGAATGAGGGTCAGGCGCGGGTCGGTGCCATAAAGGTCGAGCAAGGGCTTCAACGCGGTGACAAATTCCCCTGCGGTCGGGATGTCGGCGCCCTTGTCCTTGCCAAAGCGCGCCAGCACGGCGGCATTATGGTTGCGGTGTACGCCGGGGTGCAACTGCATCACCATGCCGTCCTCAATCGACATGCGCGCCATTTCGGTGAGCATATGGCCGCGGAACAGTTCCGCCGCCGCCGCGCTGACCGGACCGGTGGTGACCCTGGCGTAGAGCGCCTCAATCTCCGCGCGGGGCAGGTTGGCGGTAAAGGCGCACGGATGGCCATGGTCGGTCGAGGTCGCGCCCGCAGCGCGAAAATCCGCGCGGCGCTTTTCATGGGCGCGCAGATAGCCGGCATAGCTGCCCGCATCCTCGCCCGTCATGGCGCAGAAGCGCTGGACATTGGCGATGAACTTGGGATCGTCGGGGTCGAGCACCGGATCGGGACGATAGGCGGTGACGACCTTGCCGCCCCAACCACTGGCGCGGATCGCGCGGTGGTGGTCGAGCGGGTCGAGCGGGCCTTCGGTTGTGGCGATGACTTCGATATTATAGCGATCGAACAGCGCCCGCGGGCGGAATTGCGGGGTTTTGAGCGCGGCGTCGATCAGGTCGTAATAATGATCGGCCGTCTCCGCCTCCAGCCGGACGTCGATGCCGAACGCCTCGGCAAAGACCCAGTCGAGCCACATGCGCGATGGCGTGCCGCGGAAGAGATGATAGTTGGCGGCAAAGATGCGCCAGATGGCGCGCGGATCGCTGGCGGTTGCGCTGCCATCGACGGTGGGAACGCCCAGTTCGTCCAGCCTGACGCCCTGGCTGAACAGCATGCGGACCACATAATGGTCAGGGACGATCAGCAACTCCGCCGGGTTGGCGAAGGGCTCGTCATAGGCGAACCAGCGCGGGTCGGTGTGGCCGTGGGGCGAGACGATGGGCAGATCCCTGACGCTGGCATACAGCGCGCGGGCGATGTCGCGGGTGCGCGGTTCGGCCGGGAACAGACGATCGGGATGCAGAATGAGAGGCTTAGGCAAGAATCATGCTCCTTCGACGCGGCCTATGCCAGCGGTGGTGACGACCTGATAACGCGGAATGACAAGGTGGATGGCGCATAGCGCGACGAGATAGGCACAGGATGCGACGGCAAAGATCGGTCCGTAGCTGCCGATATTTTCCAGGATGGTCCCAGCAAATTTCGCCATCATCATGCCGCCGATCGCGCCCGCCAGCCCGCCGAGGCCGATGACTGATCCGGCCATCCAGCGCGGAAACACATCACCCGGCAATGCGTAGAGATTGGCGGAAAAGCCCTGATGCCCGGCGCAGGCCAGCCCGATCAGGCCGACCGCCACCCACATGTTGGGCGCGTGGGTCGCAAAGGCGATCGGCACGGCACACAGGGCCGCCAGAAACATCGCGCTCTTGCGCGCGCGGTTAACGCTCCAGCCGCGCCCCATGAAGCGCGAGGATGCCCAGCCGCCAGCCACCGACCCGACATCGGCCAGCAGATAGACCGCGACCAGCGGCGGGCCGAAATCCAGCATCTTGACGCCATATTGCTTGTTGAAGAAGTCCGGCAACCAGAAGAGGAAGGTCCACCAGACCGGGTCAATCAGGAAGCGGCCCAGCATATAGGCCCATGTCTGGCGCAGTCGAAACAGCGCGGTCCATTTGACGGGGCGTTGTTCTTCGACAGGGTCGGTTTCGATCCAGGCCAGTTCCTGCGCACTCAGGCTCTTTTTCTCGCGCGGGCGGCGGTAGAAACCGAGCCAGGCGGCCAGCCAGACCACGCTCAGCAGGCCGGTGAGGATGAAGGCCCAGCGCCAGCCCATGGTGACGGCGATGACAGGCACGATCAACGGGGTCAGGATCGCGCCGACGTTGGACCCGGCATTGAAGATGCCGATGGCGAGCGCCCGTTCCTTTTTGGGGAACCATTCATTGGTTGCGGCGATCGCGGCGGGGAAGGTACCCGCTTCGCCCAGCGCGAGCGGGATGCGGGCGATCAGCATGCCCGCGGTTGAGGTGAAAAAGATATGGGCGACATGGCCGATCGTCCACAGCGTCACCGCCACCGCATAGCCCGCGCGCGCGCCGATCCTGTCGATCAGTCGGCCGAAAAGAACATAGGCGATGCCGTAACCGGCCTGAAACCAGATGGCGAGGTCGGCATAGCCACGCTCCGTCCAGCCATAACGTTGCTGAAGATCCGGCTTGAGCGTCGGCAGGACGAGCCGATCGATATAGGAGAGCACGACCGCCGCGAACAGCAGGGCACAAACGATCCAGCGTATTTTACCCGATGGCTTTGGGATGTCGGTCATGCAGACGCTCCAGGGAAAATCATTCGTCCTTCCGACGAAGGCGGGGGTACCGATTATGTTTGAGCGTCACGCCCGCTCGACCGGCCATGGGAAGGGTGAGGGCCGGCGTGCAGACCGCCCCCACCCTTCCGCGCCAATGGCGCGCTTTCCCTCCCCCGGCAGGAGAGGAAAACTCTGTTCAGCGTCGCTATCACCTGTTCGCCATGACGGCACCGCCATCGCGGCGGTCACAGGTGACGAAATGCTTGGCCCTAATGTTCTTTGCCATGGAACGGTCCTGCTGCGACGCTTCCGGCGGTGCGATCCGAGTGATGCCGCCGCGTGGTGATGAATAAATGATAGCGGTACCATTGGAACAAGTGCAGCAGGCTTGTCAATCGTGCAGCGCAGCATGAACAACTCGCGCGCGATAGCGCCTGATGCTGGGCCAATTCATGTCTATTGTGGCGTGTCATTTTGCGCTTCGCGATGAACGCCAGATTGCGCTACGAACCTCGCCGTAAAACATTTAGCATGACAAGGCCCAATCCGTTGAGTGACAGCAGAGCATCCCGCCGACAGCGCAATGCGCCAACGATCAATGACGTGGCCCGTGAGGCCGGGGTGTCGCCGATGACGGTCTCACGCGTCATCAACGGGGAAAAGGCCGTCCGCCCGGCAACGCGCGCCAAGGTGGACGTAGCGATTGCCGCCCTGAATTACGCGCCGAGCGCAGCGGCGCGCAGCCTGGCCGGTGGCGAGGAGATGCGGATCGGCCTGCTCTACAGCAATCCGTCCTCATCTTATCTGAGCGAATTTCTGGTCGGCAGCCTGGAGCAGGCGAGCGGTAGCGGCGTGCATCTGGTGGTCGAGAAATGGGATGAGCAAACCTCCATCAAGGCGGTGATCGACCATCTGCTGCGCGGGCGAATCGATGGGGTGATCCTGCCGCCCCCGCTCTGCGACCTTCAGGACATGGCGCATGCCCTGGTCGCGGCCAATATTCCCGCCGTCGCCGTCGCCACCGGGCGATCGGATGGCGAACTGGCGGCTGTGCGGATCGACGATCGGCAGGCCGCCCATGAAATGACCCGCCACCTCGTCTCGCTGGGTCACAGCCGCATCGGCTTCATCAAGGGCCATCCCAATCAGAGCGCCAGCATCCGGCGGCTGGAAGGCTATGTCGATGCGCTGGACGAAGCAGGCATCGCCGTCCAGAATGATTATATCGCCCAGGGCTATTTCACTTACCGATCCGGGCTGGACGCCGCCGAACATATATTGGCGCTGCCCAATGCGCCGACGGCCATCTTTGCCAGCAATGACGATATGGCGGCCGCAACCGTGGCGATCGCCCATCGGGGCGGGCTGGACGTGCCGGGCGACCTGACCGTATGCGGCTTTGACGACACCTCGCTGGCAACCACGATCTGGCCCGAACTGACGACGATCCGCCAGCCCATCAGCGCGATGTCGCGCGCGGCGGTGGAGTTGCTGGTCAAGATGCTACGCGCGCGGCGCGCGCAGGATGAAGACATGCCCGCGCATCTCGTGCTGGATCATCAGTTGATCCGGCGCCAATCGGACGCTCCGCCGCGGGTGCGGCCAAGAGTAGTCGGGCGGTAGCAACATCGGTTCGTTTAGGGCGAAGTCGAGAAATATCCGGCACGGCGCCTTGTGTTTCTCGACTTCGCGCGAAACAAACGACTGTTCGATTGTTATGCTTCGCCGAACACCCGGCGGAAAATGGTGTCGACCTGCTTGAAATGATAATCGAGGTTGAACTTGTCCTCAATCTCGGCAACCGGCAGCGCGGCGGTGACGTCAGCGTCGGCCTTGAGCAGTTCGAGCAGCGAGAGTTGGCCGTCTGATTCCCAGACCTTCATCGCGTTGCGCTGGACATAGCGATAGCTGTCCTCGCGGCTGACGCCCGCCTGGGTGAGGGCCAGCAGCACGCGCTGCGAATGGACAAGCCCGCCCATCTTGTCGAGATTCTTCATCATCCGCTCAGGATAGACCAGCAGCTTGTCGATCACGCCTGTCAGGCGACCCAGCGCGAAGTCGAGCGTGATGGTCGCGTCGGGACCGAAGAAACGCTCGACCGACGAATGGCTGATGTCGCGTTCGTGCCACAGCGCGACATTTTCCAGCGCGGGCACGACGGCGGCGCGCACGACGCGGGCCAGGCCAGTCAGATTTTCAGTCAGCACCGGATTGCGCTTGTGCGGCATGGCCGACGAACCCTTCTGGCCGGGCGAGAAATATTCCTCCGCCTCCAGCACTTCGGTGCGCTGGAGATGGCGAACCTCGACAGCCAGGCGCTCGATCGAACTGGCGATGACGCCCAGCGTCGCGAAGAACATGGCGTGGCGATCACGCGGGATCACCTGGGTCGAGACCGGCTCGACGGAAAGGCCCAGCTTCTGCGCAACATGCTCTTCAACAGCGGGGTCGATATTGGCGAAGGTGCCGACCGCGCCGGAAATGGCGCAGGTGGCGACTTCGGCGCGCGCGGCGATCAGGCGCGCCTTGCAGCGGGTGAATTCGGCATAGGCTTCCGCCATTTTCAGGCCAAAGGTCACCGGCTCGGCATGGATGCCATGGCTGCGGCCAATGGTCGGGGTCAGCTTATGCTCAAACGCCCGGCGCTTGATCACGTCGAGCAGCTTGTCGAGATCCTCGATGAGAATGTCGGACGCGCGCGCCAGTTGCACCGCCAGGCAGGTGTCGAGCACGTCGGAGCTGGTCATGCCCTGATGCATGAAGCGGGCTTCATCGCCCACCTGTTCGGCAACCCAGGTCAGAAAGGCGATCACGTCATGCTTGGTCACCGCCTCGATCGCGTCGATCGCCGCGACGTCGATCACCGGGTTGGTCGCCCACCAGTCCCACAGCGCCTTGGCCGCCGAGGGCGGCACGACGCCCAGTTCGCCTAGCTTCTCGGTCGCGTGCGCTTCAATCTCGAACCAGATTTTGAAGCGGGCTTCCGGTTCCCAGAGAGCGGTCATTGCGGGGCGGGCGTAGCGAGGGACCATGGGCGAATCCTGCATAGGAAGGGAAAGGTGCCGCGCGCCTAGCAGCGTCCTTGCGCCGGGGCAAATCGCGCCGATTGCGCCAAAGAAAATCGAGTTAAACGCTTCGGCTGATCGCAATTGGAACAGCAAAGACAGTCGAATCGAGTATATTCCCAAGACAAGCCGTTAGACATGAACGGATGTTCAGGAACATTACCCGCTTTTGGGTCATTATCCCCTCGTCATTCAATGCCGAACAGATTGTTTTATCCTGTAATGGCCAAGTAACCGAGGAGATTGCCATGATCCGCACGCTTCTAATCACGAGCGCCCTTGCTATCGCCGCTCCCGCCATCGCGCAGGAGACGATGCCATCACAGGGCGCAATGCCCGCGACGCCGGCCCAGCCGGCCATGCCGGGCGATCCGCAGGCGGGCATGCCGCAGGCCGAAACGCCAGCGACTCCCGCAACGCCAGCCAACCCCGGCAATGCAGTCGCATCGATCGTCGACACCGAATTTCCGGCCTATGACGCCAATAGCGACGGCCAACTCGACCAGGCGGAATTTTCCAAATGGATGGTTGCCCTGAAGGATCAGGAAATGAAGGCAACCGGCAAAAGCTTGCCTGCCGAGCAGGTCACGGCATGGGCCAGCGGCGCATTCACCACGGCGGACACTGACAAGAGCGTGTCCATCAGCAAGCCGGAACTGGTCGCCTATCTGAGTGGCGGCGCCGGTTAAACAGACGCAAAGATCCTCCCCGTCGCGAAGGACGGAGAAGAAGAGCCCGAAAGGGTCGCAACAAATGAGCGGTATGGTGAAGACCATGCCGCCCTTTTTGCGTGGCCGGGATTTTCTCTAGCTGCGTTTCCGCGCGTACAGCAATGCCGCGACGATCGCGGCCGAGCCGATGCCGACAGCCGCGCCGGTCCAGGCGACTTTGCCAGCGGATTTGCGCGCCGCGCTGGCAAGGTCGCGCTTGTCGTCAACGGGTTGCACGGGGGTGGCGGATGGAGCGTCGGTGTCCGGCGCAGTCTTTTCGGTTTTGCTCATGACGGCGACAGCTATGCCGCAAAGCGGCGGCGGGGAAAAGATGAAAGGCGGCTACATGACAACTATCCGTCGCAATCCGCCTGTGCCACCATCCTTGTCCAACCTGCCCCTTGACTTCCAAGCAATGACGATGTTGTTAGCGCTATCAGTAACGGTCGGATGGCCGGGGCATGTTGCAACGAGATAAAGATGGGAAGGACGCGAGAGGATGAGTGAGGGCAGCGCGCAGAAGGTCAACATGGCCTTTATCGCGGCGATCGTTGCGGTGGCGACGATCGGCGGTTTCATGTTCGGTTATGACAGCGGGGTCATCAACGGCACGCAGAAGGGGCTGGAAAGTGCCTTTGACCTGGGCAAGCTGGGCATTGGCATCAATGTCGGCGCGATTCTGGTCGGGTCGTCGATCGGTGCCTTTGGCGCGGGACGGATGGCCGACATGATCGGGCGGCGCGGCGTCATGATGCTGGCGGCGATCCTGTTCCTGCTCAGCGCGCTGATGGCCGGGGCCGCCGGTTCTTCCGCCATCTTCATCCTTGCGCGGATCATCGGCGGACTGGGCGTTGGCGCGGCGAGCGTGATTTCGCCGGTCTATATTTCCGAAGTCACCCCGGCTGCGGTACGCGGGCGGCTGTCGAGCGTCCAGCAGGTCATGATCATTTCCGGCCTGACCGGCGCGTTCGTCGCCAATTTCGTGCTGGCGCGCCATGCCGGCGGATCGACCGCCCCGCTCTGGCTCGATTTCCCGGCATGGCGCTGGATGTTCTGGCTACAGGCTATTCCGGCGGCGATCTATTTGCTCGCTCTGTTGTTCATCCCTGAAAGCCCCCGCTATCTGGTCGCGCGCGGGCGCGAGGACGAGGCGCTGGCGGTATTGACCCGCCTGTTCGGCGCGCAGGAAGCGGCGCGCAAGGTGGTGGAGATTCGCGACAGCCTGGCCGCCGACCATCATCGGCCCAAATTGTCCGACCTCATTGAAAAAAGCAGCGGCAAGATCCGCCCGATCGTGTGGACCGGCATCGGCCTGGCCGTGTTCCAGCAGCTGGTCGGCATCAACGTCGTCTTTTATTATGGCGCGACACTGTGGGAAGCCGTCGGCTTTTCGGAAGATAATGCGTTGCAGATCAATATATTGTCTGGCGTACTTTCGATCGGCGCTTGCCTGGGGTCGATGTTGCTGATCGACCGGATCGGGCGCAAGCCGCTGCTGCTGATCGGATCGGCGGGGATGGCGGTGACGCTGGCGATCGTCGCCTATGCCTTTTCCACCGCCATCACCGGCGCGGATGGCGGGGTCACGCTGCCGGGGCATAATGGCCTGATCGCCCTGATCTCGGCAAATCTCTACGTGATCTTCTTCAACATGAGCTGGGGCCCGATCATGTGGGTGATGCTGGGCGAGATGTTCCCCAACCAGATTCGCGGATCGGGTCTGGCGGTCGCGGGCTTTGCCCAATGGATCGCCAATGCGGCCATATCGGTCAGCTTTCCCGCGCTGGCTGTATCGCCGGGGCTGGTCATGACCTATAGCGGCTATGCGCTGTTCGCCGCGATCTCCTACTTCTTCGTGCGCAAGATGGTGCAGGAGACCAAGGGTCGCGAACTTGAGGAGATGGTTGGTTGAGCGACGGGCCGCTTGTATTGCGGGCGGGGGCGCTGGAAGCGGCGCTTTCCCCCGCTGCGGGCGGATCGCTGCTATGGCTGCGCCATGGGGGCGAGGATGTGCTGCGCCCCGCGCCGGGGGACTGCCATGATCCCCTGGGCATGGCGAGCTTTCCGCTCGTTCCCTATGCCAACCGGATAGCGAATGGGCGGTTCGGCTTTGACGGGCGCGACTATCAGTTGCCGCGCAATTTCGGCGATCATCCGCACAGCATCCATGGCACTGGCTGGCAGGCAGCCTGGACCGTCGCCGATCAGGGGGCGGATGCGGTGCGGCTGGTTCAGGATCATGCGCGCGGCGCGGCATGGCCATGGCCCTATCGCGCCGAGCAGCATGTGGCGCTGCGCCCCGACGCGATCGACATGCGCCTGACGCTGACCAATATCGGCGATGCGCCGATGCCGGCCGGGCTGGGATTTCACCCTTATTTCCTGGCCGACGCCGGGACGCAGCTGCGCTTCGCAGCGACCAGCCTGTGGCTTTCGACGCCCGACATGCTGCCGGACCGGGAAGTCGCCGCCGACATGTTGGGCGACTGGTCGCGCGGGGCCAGGGTGATGGGCGACACGCTGATCGACAATGTCTATGGCGGATGGGACGGGCGCGCGATCATTGCGCGCGGCGATGGCATGCGCATTGTCGTGACAGCGAGCGGCGCGGATTGGCTGCATGTCTATCGTCCGCCCAATTCGGTCGATTTCTGTATCGAGCCAGTCAGCCACTGTCCCGACGCGATCAATCGGGCGGACGGCATGACCGTGCTGGCACCGGGTGCCGCCACCCAATTGTCGATGACGATCCGCATCGACAAATAGGATGAGACGCTTCCGAAATGTGACGGGATCGCCTAAGCTGCCCCTGTTGAGCAGCAAGAGGACATGCCGATGCAATTTTTGCGGACTGCATTCTGGGTCGTAATCGCGGTCGCCCTGGCCTTTTTCTGCATGGCGAATTATGTGCCCGTGACCGTCCGCCTGTGGGGCGACATGGTGATGGAAACCAAGTTGCCGGTCTTGCTGATCGGTGCATTTCTGATGGGCGCGCTGCCCTTCTGGATCATGGCCCGCGCGACGCGCTGGCGGTTGAAGCGTCGGCTGGACAGCGCGGAACGCGCGCTGGCCGTCACCGCCGCCGCCACGCCGCCTGCGGTCGTCACCCCGCCTCTGGACGCGGACGTCCCCTCTCCGCCCCTTTCCCCTCTCAATCCTACAGGACCCGTATGAGCAGCCCCCTCTATGTCGCGATCGACACGCCGGACCTCGGCAAGGCGCAAAATCTGGCGCAGCAGGTGCGTCATCATGTCGGCGGGCTGAAACTGGGTCTCGAATTTTTCTGCGCCAATGGTCATCACGGCGTGCATGAGATGATGAAGTTCGGGCTGCCGATCTTTCTGGATCTGAAGCTGCACGATATTCCCAATACGGTGGCCAAGGCGGTGCAGGCATTGCACATGCTGGAACCGGCGATCCTGACCGTCCATGCCGCAGGCGGACGGGCGATGCTGGAGGATGCGAAGGCCGCGGCGGGCATAAAGACCAAGGTGGTGGCGGTTACGGTGCTGACCAGCCTGGACGATGCCGACCTGCTCGACATCGGCGTGGGCGGCAAGGCGGAGGATCAGGTGCGGCGATTGGCGGACCTGGCACAAAATGCCGGGCTGGACGGCATCGTCTGTTCCGGCGAGGAAGTGGCGATGGTCAAGAAACATTGGCCCGACGGCTTTTTCGTCGTGCCCGGCGTGCGCCCGGCGGGCGGCGCGATGGGCGACCAGAAGCGCGCGGTGACGCCGCGACAGGCGCTGGATCGCGGCGCATCCATCCTGGTCGTCGGGCGGCCGATCAGCCTGGCGGAAAATCCCGATCTCGCCGCGCGCGAGATTGAAGCGACGCTGTAGGGTCTAATGCGTTCACGATGATGTTGGACGTTTCATCCTGTAACGAGAAACGGGGCGGGATTTCTCCCGCCCCGCCCTGCTTTTAGAAGCGCCAGCCGACGCTGGCCACGACCTGATGCCGGTCAGTGTCAATGTCGAATTCGCTGCTGGTGGCGCCGTCCATATAGTCGATATGGGCGCTGTCATATTTGGAGTAGCGATATTCCAGCTTGGCAAAGGTGTTCTGGTTGATGGCGCGCTCCACGCCGCCACCGATGCGCCAGCCGTCGAGCTTGAACGCGGTGTCGGTCGTTTCGTCGGTATCGCCCGCCAGCACGTTGAGCTTGGTGTTGGTGTAGCCGCCTTTCACATAGACCAGCGTATTGGGGCTGGCGAGGATACCGGCGCGCGCACCGATATAGAGGTCACGGCCCTGGCTCACCCGGCCGAAACCGAACTGGTCGGTCAGGTCGTAGCGATCGCTCTTGGCAGTCGAGTCGGTATATTCACCTTCGACGCCCACGACCGCGCTGCCCAGATTGATGTCGTAGCCAGCGCCCACACCGTAGAGCAGTCCGTCGATCGACTGGTCGTCGCGACCATTATTATTGTCGACATCGCTGCCCGCGCCGACATGGTCATAGCCCAAAATCGCTTCGACGCGCGGGCCGGTGAAGGTCGGGCCGACGTCCTGGGCCAGAGCAGGTGTGGCGACCGCGGTTCCGGCCAGAAGGGTTGCGACCACAAACTTACGCATATGCTTAACTCCAATTGTCATTCACGCCCCGCAGGGGTGAGACGTTGAAGCCGGAACAAAGCCGTTGGTTTCATGAACCTAAGATAAACAAGGACTTATGTTGCCGAATTGGCACAGTTCAGGCCGTTTCGTCCCCGTCCTGAGTGCTGGGAACGACGAACTGATCGTACGCCGTTCAGAGTTCCACCGCATCGACGGCGTCGGTGTGATCAATAATCCTTCGACACGCGCACGTTGGCGCTTTCGCGGCCCAGCGTCGATATGGCGCCAAGCAGCGATAGCCAGCGCGTGACCTGATATTCGATCCGGGTCGCGCTGTATCCCTGCCCGTCGGTGATCAGTTCGACATAGGTCTTGCGGGTCAGATATTTGCCCGCCGCGATCGACGTCCCCTGCCCCTGCGTCGGATCGGCGGCGATGATGCGCAGCCGGTCCAGCCCCGCCGCCTTGCGCACCGCATTGATCGGGTCCAGCCCGCCGCCGCCCTGTAACGAACCGACCGCTGAAGCGAGCTGCAAGGCTTCGGGCGCGGACAGGTTGGTGATCGACGTGCCAAAGAGGATGCGGGACAGAAGTTCGTCCTGCGGCAGCGCGGGAACGCTGGTGAAGGTGATTTCGGGCTTCAGGCCGGTGCCGCCGACATGGATGGTGGCGGTAAGATCACTGACGTCGGCCTGCGCGTCGATGTCCAGCGTCGGGTTGACGGGGGTCTTGCCGTCAAACTGGATGCGCCCTTCGCGCAGGTCGAACCGGCGCCCGGCAAATTCATAGCCACCACGCACCAGTTCCGCCCGGCCCGCAATCGCCGGGTTGGTGACGGTGCCGCCAATGTCGAGAATGGCGCGCCATTCGCTGTCGAGCCCAAGGCCGGTGACGGTCAGGCGGTTGCGCGCCCGCGCCTTGATCGCCAGCGCCCAGGGGACGTTGGCGCGCACCCGCTCAACCTCTTCGCCACGCCTGTTGATTTCGGTCACCGCCAGTTCCGGAATCTGCGCCACGGCGGCAGCGCGGCCCAGCGTGAAGCGGCTCTTGTTGAGCGTCAGGTCGCCGCCGATCGTCCCGCCCACGCCATCAGAACGCAGGGTGATCGGCCCGGTGACCGTGGCGGCAATATCGTCCCGTTCCAGCAGGGCAGCATTGTCCGCCTGCATGGCCAGGTCCATGCCGACGCCCGCTATGCCGTTGAAGGTGAAGCGCCCGGTGCCGCTTACGCTGCCGCCATTTTGCGCGGTCGCGGCAAAGCTGGAAATGACCAGTTGCGCGCCGGAGAAACGCCCGCGCGCCTTGACATTTTTCAGCCGCATACCGGTGACGGGGCTGTTGATCGCGGCATTTTCGGTCGCCAGCGATCCGGTGATCTGCGGGTTGCCCAGCGTGCCGCGCATGTCCGCGGAAACATCGACAGGGCCACCGATGTCGACAATTTCCACCCCGGTCAGCCGCCACAGCGTGTCCGCCGTGCCGCCATAGCGCAGCTGCGCGAAGAGTGGCGCGCGGTTGAGCCGTTCGACCAGGCCGCCTTCACGCCCCAGCGGATTGAGCAGCGCCTGCGCCCGGCCGATCGTCTTGCCATCGGCAACGAAGATCATGCGGGTGGCGAGACGGTCCGCCGTCAGTGCGGCGTTGACGCCCACATCGACCGGGCGGGAACTCAGGGACAGGCCAGACCGCGACAGGCCACGGATGCGCAGTTCCGCGGTCCCGGTCGGCAGGCCGCCGCCGCGCGGCTGGGCGTAGCTGAGCGAGCCTGTCGCGGTGCCGCCCAGACCCAGATTGTCATAGCCAATGTCGAGCAGGGACAGCGGCAGTTTCTGCATCCGCGCCTCGACATGGGTGGATGCGCTGCCCAGTTCGCCCGCCAGTTGCAATGATCCGCCCGCATAGCTGATGGTCGCAGGCGACAGGCGCCAGCCATCATCGGTACGGGTCAGGAGCGCCGCGCGGGTCAGGCGGATGGGACGCTTGTCGACAGTGCCGCCAGCGGTCAGGCGGATATGATCGGCATCGACCTGCGCTTCGCCCTGTATGTCGAAGATGCGGCCGCGCTGCCCGGACAGGCTGCCGCGTATCTTGCCCTGACCATCGACCAGATCGGCATTGGCGGCAAAGCGCCCCAGCAGCACCCCGCCGACGCGCAGGCCCCGCGCCTGCGCCGTGGCCGTCAGCGTCGTGCGCGAAGGATCAAGCAACATGGTCGCATCCAGCGTGCCGCGTCGCACCGCGATGACGGTCGGTCCGTCGAAGCTGGCATCGTTGGCGGTCAGTTTGAGCTGGACCTGCTGGATCGCATCCACTGGTTTCAGGCTGATATAGCCCGTCACCGGGCCGTTGACCGCCAATTGGCCGTCCAGCCCGCCGGTTACCGGGCGAATATCGCCGCTGGCGGTGACGCCGGACACGTCGATCCGTGCGATGCGGACCACCGCCTGCCCGCCCTGCGGCAACAGGATGACGCCCCGGCCGGTGAAGGGACCAAGGGTCGATCCGCCCGCAGCGGTATAGCTGTATCCGCTTGCATCGGGGATCAGCTTTGCGCGCACGTCGCGCAGGCCCAGCGCCTTCATCGGGCTGGCCAGCAGCACATCGATGGTCGGGCGGTCGATCCTGCCATCCAGCGTCAGCCTGACCGGACCATATTGGCCATGCCGTCCCTGCCCCTCCAGATGCATCGTGCCGTCGCGATGGCGCAGGCCATTGCCCGTCAGCGTCAGCAGCGGCGCATCAAGCTGCAAATTGGTGAGCGCCAACTGGCCATCGGGGCGCAGCGCGAGCGCGCTGCGAACGGTCGGCAGGCCACCGCCCAGCGTACGCAGAAATTCATTGTCCAGCCGCCGCACCCGCGCCAGCGCATTGCCGCTCAGGCCAAAGCTGCCATTGGGACCGGGCACTGCGCGCAATTTCGACGTCAGGTCGACGATGCCGAAGCCACGAATGGCCAGGCCGACAATCTGGCCATCCAGACCAAAATCATACCGACCTGTCCGAAGGTCGGCGAGCATCAGCAGCTTGCCGCGCAGCTTGTCCGACCGCACGTCCATCGGATTGCTGACGATCTGCTGGCCCTTGATCTGGAGCACGCCGTCGAGCGCGAAATTGCGGACGATCCCTTCGACCAGTTCGCCCTGCCCATCGAGCCGCGCGGCGCGCAGGCGTACCGGGACCAGCGCCGGGCCATTTTCCGACCGACGTCCCTTGCCATCCATCCGCACGGTGCTGATCACCGTCTTGTCGAACGCCAGCTGGCGGGCGGTGAGCAGATATTCATAACCCAGCGTCGCGAATGCACCGTCCAGGCGGATTTTCGCCGCGACATCCTGCCCGCGCATAGTCTTGAACAAGGCCTGTGGATGGGCGAGCTTCAACTGCACCAGCATATTGTCGAGCGCATTGTTGCGCAGGTCGATAGCGCCATCGGCTTCCAGATCGATCGCGGCGGAACGGAGCCATAGGCGACCGTCGATCACCCGGTCCACCATCGTCCCATTGGCGCGCACGACCAGGCGCGGCGCGGCAATACGCTGGACAAGGCCATTGCCGGCGATCGCGCCGCCCTCGATCGAACCACGGGCCGAATAGGCGCCCTGGCGCGCGGCCAGCACGAAATCGGCGACAGGCTGGGCGTCGAGCGTGGCGGACAGGCGACCGTCCCAGCGGCTCCAGCCGCCCTTGCCGCCGATGCGCAGATTGGCATCCTGCTTCAGGCCCGCCATCGCCGCCAGAACGCCGCCCTTTGGCGCATTGACCGTGACGTCCAGGCGGAAACGATCATCGTCGGGGCGACTGTCCAGCGCGATGGTCAGCGCGTCCTGCCCGTCGATCACGCGGGCGGTCAGGTCTATGATCGCCCGGCCACCGCGAATGTCGGCGTCGCCCGCCATCGTCGCCTGCTGCGCACGGCCAGTAATGCCCGGCGCGATCGTCAGCCGTCCGACCGAAAATTCCATCAGCCGGATGTCGAAACCGGGAAGGATCGGCCCCTGCTTCCGGCTGGGATTGAGCTTGGGCAATTTGTGCAGGGTGGCGCGCGGGATGACCAGCCGGTCGATGTCCAGCCGGTTATAGGCCCAGGCGAAAGGCCACCAGTCCAGTTCGACCCGTGGCGCGTCGAAGAAGCGGCCCGTCGGGTCGGACAGGGTCAGATTGTGGAGAACGGCCTTGTGATAAATGCTGCCGTCGATCCGGTCGACCTGGATGCGCAGGCCCGATGGCGGCTTGATCGTCGCGATCCGGCTGATGAGGAAGCGATGGCCGGGCGCCGTGTCGAGCCAGGCCAGCGCGCCCGCGACGATCAGCAGCAATGTGACGATGATGCCCAGCACCCAGCGCTGCCAGCGTCCATCCCAGGCGCGGCGGCGATGCGGCTTCGCGGCGGGCGCTTCGTCCACCATCAGAAGGCCTGCCCCAGCGACACATAGACGGCGACGCGCGGGTCGCCCTTTTGCGGGTTGATCGGCGTACCGACGTCGATGCGGATCGGGCCGAAGTTGCTATAATAGCGCAGCCCAAGGCCGGTGCCGATGCGCAGATCGCGGAAGCGCGGCAGGAAGGTGGTGGAGATATTGCCTGCATCGATGAAGGGCACGACGCCGAAATTGCCAAAGCGCACCCGCCCCTCCAGCGAGAATTCCGCGAGACTCTTGCCGCCGACCGGGTCGTTGTCCACGCCGAAACGCGGGCCGATCGCCTGATAGCCATAACCGCGAACCGACGCGCCGCCGCCCGCATAGAAGCGCCGCGATGGCGCGATCTGATCGACGGTGGAGCCAAGGATCGTGCCAAAGCGCGCACGGGCCGCGACGACGAGCTTTTCGCCCATCGGCTGGTAGAGGCTGCCATCCACCTGCACCTTGGCATAGCCGAAGGTCTTGTCCTGAAAGGAAAGTTCGGGACTGAACCGGCCACCCAGGCGAAAGCCCTTGGTCGGGTTGAGCAGATCATCGCTGCCATCATAGGTCAGGCTTAACGGAATTGCGCCGATCAGGAAGGTGCGCCGCGCACCGCCGCTGAAGGCATCGGCTTCGTCGGAAGCGATGAGTTCCGCGCCGATGCGCCACACCCAGTCCTTCTGGAACAGGATGTTCGTCTGCCGCTCCAGCCCGCCGGCCAGGGTGATGGTACGCGCGTCATAGGCGTCGCGCCTGATGTTGCTGACCGACAGCAGGCCGGTCAGCACATTGTCGCGGCGGTGGAAATTGTTGCGGCGATAGGTGAAGGACGCGGTCTGTTCCTGCGTGCCGACGACGCCGCGCACCGTTACCGCGCCTTCGGGCGGGAAGAAATTGCGGTGCTGCCAGCTGACTTCAGCGCGATAGCCTTCGCCCGTGCCATAACCCAGCTGCCCCGCGATGGTGCGTAGTGGCGCCGGGCGGACATCGACCGCCAGATCGACATGGGAACCATCGCCCGCCTCTTTGGGTGTCAGGTTGACCGAGGAGACAAGCCCGGTTGCGACGATGGCGCGGCGCAGATCCTCGACATCCGACGCCTTGTAGGGATCGCCGGGATGGAAGCGGGCGATTTCCTGAACATGGTGCGCGCTGAACAATTTTTCGTTGTTCATGCGGATCGCACCGAAGCTGCGATAGCCGCCCGGCGTGATGATGATGTCAAGGTCGCCCTTGCGCTCCTCATGGTCGATCCGCACTTCGGGTTGATCGACCTTGGCAAAGGGGAACCCGGTTTCGGCCAGCACCACGGACAGCGCGTCGCGCCCGGCCAGAATGGCGTCGGCATCGACCGGATCGCCGACCTTGGGCGGGAAGGCGGCGCGCAATTGCGCTTCCTTGTCGCCGGTTTCGGCAAGGCCGGTCAGATCGACCGAATCGAGCAGATATTGCGTGCCGGGGACAATGTCGAAGCTGACGGCCAGACGATCGCTGCCCGCTGGCGGCGCGGCAACCGCGCCCCGGATGCGCGCGGCATAATAGCCCTTGGCGCGCAGCAGCCGGTCCAGCAGTTCATTATCCTCTTTGATGCGACGATTGATCTGCGCGAGGTTGGCGGGCTTTCCATCGCCCTGCCGCAGCGCCGACAATTCCTCGAAGCGCTGCTTGAAGGTCGCATCGGCAATCGTGTCGATGCCGTTCAGTTGCACGGTGTAACGCCGCTCCTCCCCCGCGTCAGCAAAGGTCGCGGCTTCCTCGACCGGCTCGACCGGCTGGGCGGCGTCAGGGAGAGCGTCAGGCGTCGCCACCTGCGTATCAGCCGGGTCGGCGGGCAGCGGCTTCACCCTGTCCTCCTGCCCCATGTCCGGCCAGTCCAGGCCTATGTCCGGCATGGTGTCGAGCGACTGGTCCGGCACGGCTTGCGGTGGCGCGACGGACTGCGCCAGCGCCCCGCCCGGACAGGCGAGCAACATCGGAACAAGCAGGAGCCGTGCGGAATGCGGGCGGCCAGGAGGGCGGCGAAAGGTCCGCAAACCATGGGTCATGGCGATGGTCTAGACCAAATATGGGCGAAAGCGCCAGCCTTAGAAGCGGTAGAATGCGGCCAGTTGCCGCGACACGATCAGAAGGCGCTGTGCAGGCGATCGATCAGCGCGCGCGCCGGGTTGGCGTCCCTGACCGTGGCCGGACCCAGCATCATGTCCATCCGGTCCTGCAATCGCGCGACGCGATCGTATAATTCCTGGCTCGCATCGATCAGCGACCGGGCCATGAAGGGAAAATCGGCGGCGAGTTCGGGCGGCGTCTGGGTCGCGCGGCCAAGCCGATATTTCTCGTCCGACAGATCGGCATCGCCAATCTCGCCCCGCTGCCAGGCCCGCTGGCTGAGCAACCAGGCGATGATGTGCATCAGCCGGGTGGTCACTTTCAGCGATTCGCAGGCGAAGGAGACGCGGCGCAGCGGGTCGCTCATCCCCTCGTCCAGGCTGTTGCTGCCGTCGAAATAGGACCGTGCCTCGTCAGCCATGACCATGGCTTCGAGATACAGGCCGTCGACCAGCCGCCGGTGAAGGCCACGATCCAGAAAAGCTGCGCTCTGCATGCAGGATGACTGACATATTATCGCAACCTTGTCAGGCCCATCGATGCGCTTTTAGCGGGGGCTGTCCCATTCAGGGCCGGTTAGCGCGACGTTAACCACAAAATTCCGCGCCAGCACCGATTTACGCGATGATGTCGGGCACCAGCCCGTCTTCCAGCTGCGCAATCTCGTCGCGCAGGCGCAGCTTGCGTTTCTTGAACCGGGCAATCTGCATCTGGTCGCCTGCACCCGACTCCATCAGCACGGCAATCGCGCTGTCGAGGTCGCGATGCTCCACCCGCAACAATTCCAGGCGGCGCATAATATCTTCCCGACTCACTGCGCCCCCGATCCGTCACCCACGCTCGTCATGTCCCCTGATACCCTGCCGCCCGGACGCGGGCCATCGCAAATTTTTCTCATTCAGGCGCAGCGTGCGAATCAGCGCGAGACACGATGATTATTTCATGATCTACTTCGTCGTCCATCACCCCTCATCTGGAGAATGTTATGGAAAACAGCCACATTTCAGCTCTTTCTGCCAAGCACGCAGGTATCGACGCCCGAATCAAGGCGGAGACGAGTCGGCCTATGCCCGACGCTATTTTGGTGGCTTCGCTCAAGAAGCAGAAATTGCGGTTGAAGGAAGAACTGGAAGCGCAGCACTAAGCATCTAGCGCGCTACGGGAGGAGGCTGGGACACGGCGGCTACAGGCTGCCGGTCCGGCCCTTCGCCTTCATTCCGGTCCACATTTTCAGACAATAAAAAGCCCCGCAACCAACAGGTAGGCGGGGCTGTTTATGTCCGGGCCGGATCAGCGCCGCGGCAAGCCGTGCTGATGCAGTCGCAGGTAATCGGGCATCGTCTGTTGCGCCGTACCGGTCGAAACAGGCTTGCGCGCCAGTTGCGGGTCGATCGGCTCGTCAAAGGCCAGACCAATCTTGTCCTCGCGCGCCCAGGCGACAGTTCCGGTCATCTTGCCGATGCCGCGCAGTTCAAATTCCACCTTGGCGCCCGCCGGGACAGCGCGTTCGCAATCGGCCATCAGGCCGGTGGCCGACAGGTTGCGGACGCGGGCTTTGCCCAGCGGGACGCCTTCGGGCGTCATGAAACTGGTAAGCAGGAACAGGCTGTCACGCGGCGCGGCGCGGGCCGGTCCCCGATCGGAAGATTCCTGTTGGTCGTTCATGCCAAGACCCGCGAATAAAATGCCAGATAGTTGGCGGGCACCATAGGCGCGGGGGGATGGAGAAAGGGTTAATCGTCGCGGGAAATCTTCTCTTGCCGCTCATGCCGTTCCTGCGCTTCGACCGTCATGGTCGCGATCGGCCGGGCCTCCAGCCGGCCCAGCGAAATCGGTTCGCCGGTGACTTCGCAATAACCATATTCGCCGTCCTCGATCCGGCGGAGCGCCGCCTCGATCTTGGAGATCAGCTTGCGCTGGCGGTCACGGGTGCGCAGTTCGATCGACCAGTCGGTCTCGCTCGATGCGCGGTCGTTCAAGTCGGGTTCGCGTAGCGGCTCATTCTGAAGGACGGCAAGCGTCCCTTCGGCTTCGGCATGGATCTGCTTTTTCCAGTCCCACAAGCGCTGCCGGAAATATTCCAGCTGCAACGGGTTCATGAATTCCTCATCGGCGGAAGGCCGGTAGTCTGCAGGAAGTTCGACAGTCGATTTGGGCGGCTTGTCGCCGTCTTTATCGGAATTCAGGACCGATGCCATCTGGCTCTCCGACTCGGAGGACGCCGGCGCTTAACGACCGGGCGCCCATGACTTTTCATTGAGGGCGCGTCATAGCGACGGGCGAAGGGCGACACAAGCAGGCAATATTGCTGCGGTTCGTTTTCATCGGGGCCTGACGCCGGCGCAGCCGAGTCCCGCGCGCAAGGCAAATCGGCGAAACGCATCAAGCGATTTTTACCTGGCTCGCGACAGTCGTTCCATAGTGGGACGTTAACCATTTCCCTTTGGAAGAAGGCAGGATTTTCCTCGACTTGAATATCATATTCGGGGTTAACAGCGTTGCAGTTAACGCTTTCTTTTGCGTTCTTACGCATAGGAAGTTCCTACCAGCCCATCATTGGAAAAAGCCAATGCCGGGTCAGGGGGCAACAAAGTAAAGAGTGGATCCTATGTCGGTACGGATGGCATTGGCTAAGTTATGCGCCTGCACTTGCGGCGGAGCGATCATTGGCGGTGGCGCGGTGCATGTCGCCGAAAATGCGCGGCCGGCAGTGGTTCATAGCAGCAAGAGCACGAAGGCGGCAGCGCCGCGCAAACGCTATGCCGTGCGGACAGTGAAGCGCAAGGTGGTGCGTACGGTGAAAACCAGCACGCCGCGCACGGTCACGGTCGTCACGCAACAGGCTCCCATTCCCCTGCCAGCGCCGATGCCGATGGCCGAAATGCCGGTCATGTCCGGCGGCGGGGGCGCGGTTCCTGTCGTCATGGGCGGTGGCGGCGGCTTTGGCGGCGGCGGCTTCATCGGCGGCTTTTTCGGCGGCGGTGGCGGCGGCAGCGGCGGCGGGTCGGTGGTGATCTCCTCGACCAGCAGCTCGACCGGCGGCATCAGCAGCTCGACCAGCTCGACCACTGGCGGCGTATCGACATCGACCGGCGGGGTTTCGACTTCCACCGGCGGCGTGTCCACGTCAACGGGTGGCGTGTCCACCTCCAGCGGCAACGTGTCGACATCGAGCGGCGTTTCGACGTCGAGCGGTAATGTCTCCACGTCGAGCGGCAATGTCAGCAGCAGCTCGTCCTCGTCCAGCTCCAGCTCGTCATCGTCCAGCTCCTCGTCCAGTTCTTCATCGAGCAGTTCGGGCGGATCGAGCGGCGGCAAGCCTGGCAAGCCGGGCCATGGCCATGATCACGGGTCGAGCGGCTCCAGCGGCAGTTCGGGATCGAGCGGCAGCAGCGGTTCGTCGGGCAGCTCCGGGTCGAGCGGCAGCAGTTCGTCGTCCTCTTCCTCGTCATCCTCGTCGAGCAGTTCCTCCTCGTCGGGCGGATCGTCCAGCTTCGGCAGCACGGGCAGCAGCGGATCGAGCGGCAGTTCGGGGTCGAGCAGTTCCTCCTCGTCGAGCAGCAGCAGTTCTTCTTCTTCTTCGTCCAGCAGTTCCAGCGGCGGATCGAGCAGCAGCAGCGGCGGCACGGACGTCCCTGCCCCGCCGATGATCCTGCTGTTCGGTGCAGCCGCGGTCGCACTGGTCGCCCGCCGTCGCTTTGCTGATCGCAAGGTCGACAAGGCCGCCTGACCCGTCAGGCAATGACATGAAAAAGGGCGGCTCCCGATATCGGGGGCCGCCCTTTTCGTTGGGGCAAAACTGGTGCGGATCAATTGTCGGCAATGATCCGTTCGATGTCCGCGATCGGATGATTGACCAGATCCTTGGCGATCTCGCCTGCCAGGCGGCTTTCGACTTCCTTGTGATAATGTTTGCGCATTTCGCCCAGCGTGCCGGGCGGGGCCACGATGATTAGCTTTTCATAATCATTGGCGAAGGCGCGATGCTTGAGGATGTCGGCGGCCTGCGCGGCAAAGCGGTCCTCCTCCAGATCGTGAAAATTCGTTTCCGACATGGCGCTGCGATGGCCGCCCACCGAATTGAACGCGCGGCCAGGTGTGTCGCTGCCCTGTTCGCGATCGGCCGGATTATCCTGCTTCTCGACCTGCTCGGTTTCCAGGCTGGGAATGGCGGCATCGCCCTTGTTCCGGAAAAACAGCATCTTGCGGCCGTCAGCTACCAATATGAGCGCGTCCTGTTCTATCTGCATCGCCTGGTCCTTTTCATTTTAGCGGATGCCTGTTCAACGATCGGCAGCGCGCAGGGTTGCGTGGCTCGTCGCACGACGGCATAGGACTGGCCCATGCACGACATCCGTTTCATCCGCGAAAATCCCGCCGCTTTCGACGCTGGCCTGGCCCGGCGCGGGCTGGCCCCCTTGTCCACGCAGATATTGGCGCTGGACGAGCAAAGCCGGGCGATCAAGACGCAGTTGCAGGTCGGACAGGCCCGCCGCAACGAGGCGAGCAAGCTGATCGGGCAGGCCATGGGCGCCGGCGACAAGGACAAGGCGGAAGCGCTGAAGGCCGAAGTCGCGGCGATCAAGGAAAGCACCCCCGGTCTGGAAGCGCAGGACCGGGAAGTCGGCGACGCGCTGGGCGCGATGCTGGCGGCGATCCCCAACCTGCCCGCCGACGATGTGCCGCAGGGCGACGATGAAGCCGACAATGTGGAAGCCAGCCGGTGGGGCACGCCCCGCGACTTCGATTTTGCGCCGCAGGACCATGCCGATTTCGGCCCGGCGCTGGGGCTGGATTTTGAGGGCGGCGCAGCCTTGTCCGGCGCGCGGTTCACTGCGCTGCGCGGCAAGATGGCGCGGCTGCACCGGGCGCTGGCCCAATTCATGCTGGACCGGCAGACGGCCGAGAATGGCTATGAGGAGGTCAACCCGCCGCTGCTGGTGCGGGATGAGGCTTTGTTCGGCACCGGGCAATTGCCCAAATTCGCCGAGGATCTGTTCAGGACCACCGATGGCCGCTGGCTGATCCCCACCGCCGAAGTCAGCCTTACCAATCTGGTCGCGAACCAGATCGTGCCGCTCTCTGACCTGCCCGTCCGCCTGACCGCGCTGACCCCCTGTTTCCGTTCCGAAGCGGGGTCCGCCGGGCGCGACACGCGCGGGTTCATCCGCCAGCACCAGTTCGAGAAGGTCGAGCTTGTCGCGATCTGCGCGCCCGACGAGTCAGAGGCGGAGCATGAACGCATGTGCGCGGCGGCGGAGGGTATCCTCCAGGCGCTTGGGCTTCCCTATCGCAAGATGCTGCTCTGCACCGGCGACATGGGCTTTGGTGCGCGCAAGACATGGGATCTGGAAGTCTGGCTGCCCAGCCAGAACACCTATCGCGAGATCAGCTCCGTTTCCAACTGCGGCGATTTTCAGGCGCGGCGGATGAACGCGCGCTACAAGCCGGAGGGGGAGAAGCAGACCCGTTTCCTCCACACGCTGAACGGATCGGGCCTGGCCGTGGGCCGTACATTGGTGGCGGTGCTGGAAAATTACCAGCAGGCCGACGGCAGCGTGATCGTGCCGGAGGCGCTGGCGCCCTATATGGGTGGGGTGACGCGCCTGACGCCAAAGGCTTAGCCGTTCGCCCTGAGCGAAGTCGAAGGGCCATGCCGAGCGCTAGCGAGGCGGCTTCGCTTCGCTCAGCGGAAGGCTTCGATAAGCTCAGCCCGAACGGAGTTGTTTATTCCATGCGTATCCTCCTCACCAATGACGATGGCGTTCACGCGCCCGGCCTCAAGGTACTGGAAGTCATCGCCCGCCAGTTTTCCGACGATATCTGGATCGTCGCGCCGAGCGAGGAACAGTCGGGCGCGGGGCATAGCCTGACGCTCACCCGGCCCCTGCGCATCCGCAAGCATGGCGCGCAGCATTACAGCGTCACCGGCACGCCGACCGACGCGGTGATGATGGCCGTGGGGCATTTGATGAAGGACGCGCGGCCGGACCTCATCCTGTCGGGTGTCAATCGCGGTGCCAACCTGGCGGAGGATGTGACCTATTCGGGCACTGTGGCCGCCGCGATGGAAGGGGCGATTTCGGGGATCAGGTCGATTGCGCTGAGCCAGGTCTATGCGCGTGAGGGGATGGGCGACACAGTACCCTTTGCCGCTGCGCAGGCATGGGGGGCAAAGGCCATCGCTCCGCTGATCGCCATGCCGCCTTCGCGCCGGATGCTGTTCAACGTCAACTTCCCGGCGATCGAACCCGACGCGGTCAAGGGCATCCGCGTCGTGCGGCAGGGCTTTCACGATGTCGATCGCACGAAGATCATCGAAGGGACCGACCCGCGCGGCTACCGCTATTACTGGTTCAGCCTGGGCAGCAGCGATGCAGTGCCGGAGGGGAGCGATCTGGCGGCGATCGCGCAGGACTATGTTACCGTTACGCCCCTCCATTACGACCTGACGCAGGACAGCGCCATGGCGGCGACTGCGGCGGCGTTCGGGCAATAGCGGCAGGGGGTGGCAAGCGCGGCGCGATGCGATAGACAGGCGGCGATGTCACGTCCGCTTCTTCCATCCGCCATGCTGCTTGCGCCGCTGATACTGGCCGCCTGTATCCCCATGGAGGCCCGCAACGAAACGCCCCCGCCGCAGTTGAATGCCGACGCGGGTGCCGTCGAACTGGTGGAAGCCGAGCCGGTATGGACCGCGCAGCAGGTGGTCGCCAATGCGCAGACGGTGGCGACGTCCACCTATGTCGTCCAGCCCGGCGACACGCTGCGCGGCATCGGCAATCGCACCGGCGCAGGATCGGAGGCGATTGCGCGCGCCAATGGGCTGACGCCGCCCTTTGCCATCCGCATCGGCCAGAAACTCACCATTCCCGGCGGTCGCTATCATCTGGTGGCGGAAGGGGAGACGGGCATCGCCATCGCGTCCGCCTATGGCGTGGCGTGGAGCCGCATCGTTGCCGCCAACGGCCTGACGGAACCGTTCATGCTGCGGCGCGGACAACGGCTGCTGTTGCCGGGCGAAGCTCCGGCGACGGCCCCCAGCCTGGAGCAGCGCGCCGCCGCGTTCCATATCGACATTGACGATGTGCTGACCGGCGGCCAGCCAGCGGCGGCGGAAAATGCGCCGGTGGCAGTCGCTTCGTCCCAGCCGCGCCCGCTGCCAAGCAACGTGCCGATGGCCCAGCCCGGCAGCTTTGCGGGGCGTTTCGACTGGCCGGTCAAGGGCAAGCTGCTATCGCGCTTTGGCCCCGGCGAAAGCGGCGCGAAGAATAATGGCATCGATATTGGCGTCCCCGCCGGCACGCCGATCCGTGCGGCGGCGGACGGCGTTGTCGCCTATGCGGGCGACCGGGTGGCGGTGTTTGGCGGGCTGGTGCTGATCAACCATGGCAGCGGCTGGGTCAGCGCCTATGGCCATGCCAGCCGCGTGGATGTGGTGCGCGGCCAGAAGATCACGCGCGGCCAGACCATCGGGCTGACCGGCGACACCGGCTATGCCAGCCAGCCCAAGCTGCATTTCGAATTGCGCAAGGATCGGGTGCCGGTAAATCCCGTTACGCATCTGCCGACCGCGCCATGAGGATAAACCGGGGATCATCGCGGACGACCGAAGGCTTTTTGCGGCGGCGCTCCTCCCTGCCGATGTGGGTGGACCTGAGCTGGCGCGTCGGCCTGGTATTCGCGCTGATCACGGTGGTGCTGCTGCTCCACTGGGTCGGGCGGGACGGGCTGAAGGATAATCTCGACAATCATATCAGCTTTGTCGATGTGCTCTATTTCACGACCGTCACCGTGACGACGGTGGGCTATGGCGACATTGTCCCGGTCACGCCCGAAGCGCGATTGTTCGAATCGCTGTTCGTCACGCCGATCCGGCTGTTCGTGTGGCTCATTTTCCTCGGCACAGCCTATTCGCTTTTCCTCCGCAACATCCTCTACAGGTGGCGCATGGCCCGCATACAAGCCGATCTGCACAATCACATCATCGTCACCGGCTTTGGCACCAGCGGGCAGGAAGCGGTGCATGAACTGCTGGCGCGCGGCACCGACCCGCGTGAGATCGTCGTGATCGACGGCAGCGAAGCCGCGCTGGAACTGGCCGAGGCGCAGGGGTGCAATATATTGTGCGGGGATTCGACCCGCGACCGGACGTTGAAGGATGTGGCGATCCACCGCGCGCGCAGCATGATCGTATCGGCCGGGCGCGACGATACGTCGATCCTGATCACGCTGACCGCCCGCCACCTCGCCCCGCGCCTGCCGATCAGCATCGTCGTGCGGAACGAGGATAATGAACTGCCCGCGCGGCAGGCGGGCGCGACCACGGTGATCAACCCGGTCAGCTTTGCCGGGCTGCTGCTGGCGGGCAGCACCAGCGGCAAGCATATCGCCGACTATATGGCCGATCTGGCGGCCTCTGGCGGACGGGTGAAGCTGAACGAGCGTTTCGTCAGCCCGCAGGAAATTGGCGGGCCGCTGTCCGCCATCACCACCGGCCTTGGCGTGCGCATCTATCGCGACGATCGGCCGATCGGTTTCTGGGAGCCGGGCGCGCAGCAGCTTCAGACCGGCGACCTGATCATCGAGATTGTCGAGAGCGAGGGTCTGGGGACAGGCGGCGAACCGGCCTGAAAGCGCGCCCCAATCGCGCAGCGTGACATTCCGCGCAAAAATCCCTATGTGCGCGGCCATCATGGCAACCAAATTTCCTGACGCGCCGAAAATCGGCATGGTTTCGCTCGGCTGTCCCAAAAACCTGGTGGACAGCGAACGCATCCTGACGAAGCTGCGCTCCGACGGCTACCAGATGTCCGCCGACTATGCCGGC
Organism: Sphingobium sp. JAI105; assembly: GCF_015752145.1. Taxonomy (NCBI): domain Bacteria; kingdom Pseudomonadati; phylum Pseudomonadota; class Alphaproteobacteria; order Sphingomonadales; family Sphingobiaceae; genus Sphingobium; species Sphingobium sp. JAI105. Next base: position 1,017,910 of record NZ_JADOUC010000001.1, read on the forward strand.
GCCGACGTCGTGCTGGTCAATACGTGCGGCTTTCTCGATTCGGCCAAGGAGGAATCGCTGGAGGCCATTGGCGAGGCGATGGCCGAAAATGGCCGCGTCATCGTGACGGGCTGCATGGGGGATGAGGCGGACCTGATCCGCGCGAAATTCCCGCAAGTACTGGCCGTCACCGGCGCGCATCAATATGAGCAGGTCGTCAACGCGGTGCATGACGCATCGCCGCCCGTCCCCAACGCCTTTGTCGATCTGGTGCCCGAAGGCGGGCTGAAACTGACGCCGCGCCATTACAGCTATCTGAAGATTTCCGAAGGCTGCAACCATCGCTGCTCCTTCTGCATCATCCCCTCGATCCGGGGCGATCTGGTGTCGCGGCGGATCGACGCGGTGCTGCGCGAGGCGGAGAAGCTGGTCGCGGCGGGGACCAGGGAATTGCTGGTGATCAGCCAGGACACGTCGGCCTATGGCGTCGATACGCGGCATGAGGCGCGGTCGTGGAAAGGCCGCGACGTGCGCGCGCACATGACCGACATGGCGCGCGAACTGGGGCAGCTGCGCACCGCCGAAGGGCGCGCGCCCTGGGTGCGGCTGCACTATGTCTACCCCTACCCCCATGTCGATCAGGTCATCCCGTTGATGGCCGACGGGCTGCTGACGCCCTATCTCGACATTCCCTTCCAGCATGCCGCCCCCAGCGTATTGAAGGCGATGAAGCGTCCGGCCAATGAAGCCAAGGTGCTGGACCGCATCCATAAATGGCGCAGCATCTGCCCGGACATCACCATCCGCTCGACCTTCGTGGTCGGCTTCCCCGGTGAGACGGAGGCGGATTTCCAATATCTGCTCGACTGGCTGGACGAGGCGCAACTCGACCGTGTCGGCGCGTTCCGCTTCGAGCCGGTCGAGGGCGCGGCGGCCAACGCCCTGCCCGGCGCGGTGCCCGAAGAGATCAAGGAAGAACGCTATCAACGGATCATGGAAAAGACCGCCGCGATCAGCGCCGCCAAGCTCTCGGCCAAGGTCGGTCGCGTGCTGCCGGTAATCGTCGATGAAGTCGGCGAACCGGACGAAGAAGACGGCTCGATCGGCGCGACTGCGCGCTCACAGGCCGACGCGCCGGAAATCGACGGCAATGTGTTCCTGCGCGATGTCGGCGAAGGGCGGAAGGCTGGCGACATGATCGACGTCACAATCGAGGATGCCGACGAGCATGATCTCTATGGGGTGCCGGTTTAGGGTCTAAGGTCTTTTGCCGAAAGCTGAAACACAACATCCGTTCGTTTCGAGCGAAGTCGAGAAACCGCTCGCTGCCGTTTCTCGACTTCGCTCGAAACGAACGGGTCTAGCTAAGTTCCTCCCGATTTACCCCGCCACAAACCCATCCTGATACTCCGTCTTGATCGCCTTGCGCATCGCCGCATCGACCGGCAGCGCGACCTCATACGTCCCTTCCGCGTACGGCCCGGCGCTGTATGGGCCGACCACGACGGTCACGCCGTCGATCAGCTTGCCGTCCTTGGACGTCAGCACCAGCACCTGTTCCATAGGATCGATGCACTGGCTGAATTCATCGGCGTCCTGCACCACCGGCGCACCGCGTTTTTCCGCGCGTTGCTTATCGAGTTCGGCACAGAAGCGGTCGCGGATGGCGGCGGCGAAGGCGGCGGGCGTGGTCATCACCGCCTTGACGCTGGTTTCGCGGCTGCGCGCCTTGTCCCATAACAGGCTGTCATAGCCGGTCATGCCGTGCGCGCCGCCGGTAAAGACGTAGGTTTGCGACTGGAGCGCCAGGAAGCGCGGGGTATCGGCGGACACGCTCCATTCCGTTTCCAGGCTGTGCGCGCGAAACGGATAGCCGGCTTGCTTGGCGGACGCGCTGTCATCCTTCGCCATTTTGAGCGCATCGGCCTTGGACGTCGTCAATTGCTTGTCGAACTTGTCGACCAGCGCGGGGATGGCAGCCGCCTGCGCCGGATAGGCATAGGCGAATTCCAGCAGCGCGCTCTTGTCCGTCTGCTTGAAGGGTTTGGCCGGGGGAGCCGGCGGCGGCGTTCCCGCCATCCTGTCGGCAAAGCGGGTCGCCGCGACATTGGCCGCATCATTGCCGCCCGCCTCCTCGTGCGAGGGGCTGCAAGCAACCAGCAGCATCGCGGCGATACCCAAAAGCCCCGCCGACCGGGCCAGTTCCCCCTGCCGCATCAGTGCGCCCGCGCAGCGCGGCAACGTTCGCCGATCGCCTTGCGCGCATAGTCGCTTTGCAGCGCCTGCCCGGCATTGGGCCAACCCTCGGCGATCAGCGCCTGTTCGACGGCATGGCCATTTTCAAAACGGCCGCTCTCCGCCAGCACATAGGCACGGGCGCGGGCGGCCTGGAGGCCGCGGTCATCGGAATGAATCATCGTCTCTCTCCTTGGCATTTTGCGATGCAGATGAAGCTAGGCCTCAGCGGCGCGGGACGCAAATGGGGAAAGGGCGACATGTGCGATGCGGGCGATGAAATTTCGCGCTTTCCATCCCTTGCGCCTTTCTCCTAAACCGACCCCATGACCGATTATTCAGCCTTGCTCAAAGCCGACAACGACCAGCCCGCCCGTTCGATCCACCTTGTCGAGGCGGCAGGCTATGACGATTGGCTGGCGGCGCAGCCGGATCGGGTACGCGCGATTGTGGCGGCGCAGAAATTTCAGGGAAAGCCGGGTGAACTGGCGATCGTGCCGGGCGAAGCCGCAGGCGATTGGTGGGTGGTGGCGGGCATCGCCAACAAGGCCGCGCCCGGCCCCTGGTGCCTCGCGAAACTCGCCGAAACCCTGCCCGAAGGCATGTATCGACTGGCCGAAGGATCGCCCGATGCGGCCGCCCTTGGCTGGCTGACGGCGCATTACCGGTTCGATCGCTACCGCAAGGACGAAAACCCGGTGGCGCCCCGCGTGCTGCTGACCAGCGACGTGGCGCGGATCGAATCGACGGTGCAGCTGGCGCAGGCGATCGCGCTGGTGCGCGACCTGGTCAACACGCCTGCCGCCGACATGGGGCCGGCCGATCTGGAAGCCGCCGTGACGCAACTGGGCAAAACGTTCGGCGCCAGCGTCAGCACGACCCGCGGCGATGCCCTGGAACAGGGCTATCCGATGATCCATGCGGTGGGCAAGGCTGCGGACAAGAGCTTCGCGCCGCGCCTCATCGAACTGACATGGGGCGATCCGGCAGCACCCCGTATCGCGATCATCGGCAAGGGCATCTGCTTCGACAGTGGCGGGCTGGACATCAAGCCTTCGTCGGGCATGCGCCTGATGAAGAAGGATATGGGCGGCGCGGCCCATGCCCTGGCGCTGGCGCAACTGATCATGGGCGCGCGTCTGCCGGTGCGGCTGCACCTGCTGATCCCGGCGGCGGAAAATGCGATCAGCGGCAACGCCTTCCGCCCCGGCGACATATTGCGCACCCGCAAGGGGCTGACGGTCGAGATCGGCAATACCGATGCCGAAGGAAGGCTGGTGCTGGGCGACGCGCTGACCCGCGCTGGCGAGGAAAAGCCGGAGCTCATCATCGACTATGCCACGCTGACCGGCGCGGCGCGGGTCGCGGTGGGACCGGATCTGCCCGCGCTGTTCGCCAATGACGATGCCCTGGCGACGGAGATGGCGACAGCAGGCACAGCTGTGGATGACCCGACCTGGCGGCTGCCCTTGTGGGATGGCTATGCCGACATGCTGAAGTCCGACATTGCCGACATCAACAATGCGGGCGAAGGCGGATTTGCCGGGGCGATCACCGCCGCGCTCTTCCTCAAACGCTTCGTGCCGGACGATGTGCTCTGGCTGCATCTCGACACGTTCGCCTGGCGACCGAGCGCGAAACCGGGCCGGGCGAAGGGTGGCGAAGCATTGGGATTACGCGCGGTTTTCCGACTGTTGCAGCAGCGATACGGGCGTGATTGATATTGCAAGAGAATGTCGGCGTCCGTTACGCAACCGGATTGTGCATCGTGCGTTAAGGCCACATGAACGCTCATCCCGCCACCGATCTTTCGCCCGCAATCGACCGGCCCGGCCTGCTGCCGCTGACCCACTGGATGCGCACCCTTGTTGACTATGTCCGGTCGGGCAAGCCCGATCTGACCAACCGGCAGATGGCGCTGATGCTGACCGTCTATATTGCCGCCGGGCCACATACGGTAAGGGGTCTGGCCGAAGCGCTGCATGTGTCAAAGCCCGTAATCACCCGCGCACTCAACAAATTGTCGGCCCTGGGCTATCTGCGCCGCGAACGCGATGTCAGCGACCGGCGCAATATTTTTATCACCCGGACCACCAAAGGGGCGGAATTTCTTGACGCCTTTCACCTTTTCATCGCAGGAACCGCGCGCGATGACAGGTACGAACAACCCCGCGCGGAACGAACCGCCTGAAAGAACCCGTTTCAAGCTCGACGGGCGTTCCGTCGCGCTCGACCGCCGCGTTCATGCGGCGCGGGGTGACCTGGCCGACCTGGCGCTGGCGGGGACGTTATTTTCGGCCCATTACGCCCGCGCCGTCCCGCTCACCTGCGTCGCACCCGGCTCGCCGATCCTGACCGCGCCATCGGCGACGGGCGAAGCGGTCAGCGAATTGCTGCGCGGCGAGACATTCCATGCGCTGGACGTGATGACCGACTGGGCCTGGGGCTTTTGCGGGCATGACGGCTATGTCGGCTATATCCGTCGGGAAGCGCTGGACGTGCTGGAACCAGTGAGCCACCGGATCACCGTCAACACCGCTCCCCTGTTCAGCGCGCCGGACATCAAGGCGCCGATCGCTGACTACTGGCCGGGCGGCGCGCTGTTTTCGGGCGAGGCGGAGGATGGCTTCATCGCCTGCGCCGAAGGCTTCATCCATATCCGTCATGCCACCCCGCTGGACACGATCGCCACCGATTGGGTCGCCGTGGCGGAGCGCTATCTGGGCCAGCCCTATGTCTGGGGCGGGCGCGGGCATCGCGGCATCGACTGTTCGGGGCTGGTGCAGGTCGCGCTCGGCCAGTGCGGCATATCCGTACCGCGCGACACGGACCTGCAATGCGAAGGGATCGGCAATCCGATCGACAGCGAGGCCGTGTTGCAGCGTGGCGACATCCTCTTCTTCCCCCGCCATGTCGGCATCATGATCGACGGCAAGACCCTGCTGCACGCCAATGCACACTGGATGGCGGTGGTCGCGGAACCCCTGGCCGACGTGGTCGCGCGGCTGGCCGGGGATCATGCCCAACCCATCATCGCGCGGCGGAGGATCGGCGCATGACGACACAGGTTTTCATCGACGGCGGAGTCGGCACCACCGGCATCGAAATCGCCGACCGGCTGGCCGGACGGGCTGAATTGTCGCTGATCCGTCTGGACGAGAAGGATCGCAAGGATGCGCGCTCGCGCCGCGATGCACTGAACGCGGCTGACGTCGTGATCCTGTGCCTGCCCGACGATGCTGCGCGCGAAGCCGTGGCGCTGATCGACAATGACCGCACCTGCGTGATCGACGCATCGACCGCGCATCGGGTGGCGGATGGCTGGACCTATGGCTTTCCCGAACTGGAACCCGGGCATCGCGAGAAGCTGGCCGCCAGCCGCTTCGTCGCCAATCCGGGCTGCTGGCCGACCGGCTTTCTGGCGCTGGTGCGGCCGCTGACGCTGGTCGGTCTGCTGCCGGCCGACTGGCCCGTTACCGTGTCGGGCGCGTCGGGCTATTCGGGCGGCGGCAAGGCGATGATCGCGGAATATGAAGGGACCAACGGCGCACCGACCGCTCTGCGCGCCTATGGCCTTGGCCTGGCGCACAAGCATGTGCCGGAAATGACCCGCTATTCGGGACTAAGCCACGCCCCCCTGTTCGCGCCCGCCGTCGCCAACGCCTATCGCGGGATGCTGGTGGAAGTGCCGTTGCAATTGCGCGCGATGCCCGGATCGCCCACGCTGGCGGACGTCCATGCGGCTTTGGCGTCGGCCTATGCCGGATCGCCGATCGTGAGCGTCGCCACGCTGGCTGACAGCGACGCCATGGGCAAGATCGATCTGGAACAGGTTGGCGCGACCGACCGGCTGCAACTGTTCGTGTTCGGCAATGCTGCCGCCGGTCAGGCGCGGCTGGTCGCGGCGCTCGACAATCTGGGCAAGGGCGCGGCGGGCGCGGCGGTGCAGAATCTCAACATATTGGCGGGACTGCCCGAAACCGCCGGATTGCGCCTCTAGGACTTCAAACCCGTCGCGGGTCGACCGTCAGTGAATCGTGCCCAGCGGCTGATCATGGGTCAGCAGCACGATCAGGCGTTCGATCTGCCGCCAGTGGCAAAAATGGATATGGTTGCCCACGTCCAGGCTGCGGTCGGCGCGGGCAGCGGCTTCATAACCGGCATTTTCGCCGAACAGCGCCATCAGTTCGGCGGCGTCCTCATAGCTCTTTCGGCCCGAAAGATATGGCAACTGCATTGCGACCCCCATTATATTTCCGGCGACACCCATTGGTTCGCTCCCTTCTTCAATCTCCGTGCCATTTCAACGCTTTGACGGGGTTAGCGGGATGCGAGGGTGAACAGGTCATTAGCCAAGTCCCACGATGGGACAAACATCCCGCAACGGCACGGCCAGTCCCGAAACGACGCCCGCGGCCCTGTGACAGCAAAGCCGCTGGCCTTGTCGCATCGTCCATGGCAAGGGGCTGCGCATGAGCAATGACAGGAAAGAGCCGACTGGTGCGGGCGCGATCATCGCCCTCCTCATCCTGGGGGGGGCGATCACTGGCGGGATGATGGGCCAGCCCAGCATCGGCCTGCTGGCGGGCGTGGCCGCTGGCGTGCTGATCGCCGTGCTGCTGTGGCTGCGCGACCGGCGCAAATAAGCGTCGAAACTGCCGCCCATCAACCTTGCCCGATGCGGCACGGCGACATAGATGTGGGGGATGAACAAGCATCTGATCGCCCTCCCCCTCGTCGTCCTCACGCTGGCCGGCGGCGCATTCCTCTATCTTGCGCAAGGGGACACGGCCCAGTTGCCACCCGGCGCGGACACGGGGCGCGAACCGGTATTCACCGGACCGCGCAGCGAGATGATCCCGACGGTCAATATCGCCGAAGTAAAGCCCTGGACCGCAGGCGAAGCGCCGGTGCCCGCCAAGGGGCTGGCCGTCGCCCGTTTTGCCGACGGACTGTCCCATCCCCGCTCCATGCTGCGCCTGCCCAATGGCGACGTGCTGGTGGCCGAAACCAACAGCCCGCCCCGCCCGACCGGCGGCATCGTCAACCGGGTGATGAATTATCTGATGAACAAGGCGGGCGCTGGCGATCCATCGCCAAACCGCATCTCGCTGCTGCGCGACGCCGATGGCGACGGGCGGGCCGAAACCAAGACAGCCTTCCTGACCGGGTTGAATTCGCCCTATGGCATGGCGTTGCTGGGCAATACGCTGTTCGTGGCCAACACGGACGCGCTGATGGCCTTCCCCTATAAGCCGGGCGATACAAGGATCAGCGCACCGGGCCGCAAGATATTGAACCTGCCCGCGCAGGCGCCCAACATGCACTGGACGCGCAGCCTGACCGTCAGCTCCGAAGGGATGCTCTATGTCGGCGTCGGGTCCAACAGCAATATCGGCGAAAACGGGCTGGAAACGGAGGCCAATCGCGCAGCCGTGCTGGAGGTCAACCCCAGGACCGGCGACTATCGCATCTGGGCGTCGGGCCTGCGCAACCCGGTGGGCCTGGCCTTCGAACCCAGGAGCGGCGCGCTGTGGGGCGTAGTGAATGAACGCGACATGCTGGGCAGCGACCTGGTGCCTGACTATCTGGCGCGGATCGAATTTGGCGGCTTCTATGGCTGGCCGTGGAATTATTGGGGCGGGTATGAGGATCGTCGTGTCCAGCCGCAGCGCCCGGAAATCCGTGAATATACCAAGCGGCCCGACTATGCGCTGGGCAATCATGTCGCCGCGCTGGGTCTGACCTTCGCTGACAAGGTGACGCTGGGCGCGCCCTATACCGACGGTGCGTTCGTCGGCCTGCATGGCAGCTGGAACCGCAAGCCTGCCGCAGGATATAAGGTGGTGTTTGTCGGCTTCACCGATGGCGAGGCGGGCAAGGCCAAGCCGGTCGATGTGCTGACCGGCTTCCTCGACCAGGATGGCAAGGCCCATGGTCGCCCGGTCGACGTGACCGCCGACGCCAAGGGCGCGCTGCTGGTCAGTGACGATGTCGGCGGCGTGGTGTGGCGGGTGACGAAAGTGAAGTGATCCCCAGATCCGTTCGCTTCGAGCGAAGTCGAGAAGCCCTGGCTAGACGTTTCTCGACTTCGCTCGAAACGAACGGATCTATGCTTGTTACACGCGCAACCCGTTGCGACCCGCCAGTTCGACGACATATTGCCATGCCACCCGCCCCGACCGGCTGCCGCGCTGGGTCGACCATTGGACCGCCTCCATCGGATCGAAGCCGATGCCAAGCTTGTCCGCATAGCCGCGTACGATCGCGACATAGGCGTCCTGGTCGAGCGCGTGGAAGCCCAGGCTCAAACCGAACCGATCAGACAGCGCCATCCGGTCATCGACCACGTCGCGCGGGTTGATCGGGTCATCTTGCTCCGACAGATGCCGGGGCACGATGTGGCGGCGGTTGGACGTCACATAGAGCCGCACATTGGCCGGGCGCGCCGCCGTGCCCCCCTGCAACAAGGATCGCAGCGACCGGGCATCGCCCACCCCTTCGTCAAAGCCCAGATCGTCGAGGAACAGGATGAAGGGCCGGTTCGTGCCGCGCAGCAGAGAGAAAAGCGCGGGCAGGCTCGCCAGTTCGTCGATCGCGCATTGCAGCAGGGCGATGTCCCGCCCCTCCCGCTGCAACTGGCCGACGACGGACGCCACCACCGCCGACTTGCCCGTCCCGCGCGCACCCCATAGCAGCACGTCATGCGCCGCATGGCCCGCCGCATGACGGCGGCTATTGTCGAGCAGCGCGCGCTTTTGCGCGTCGATCCCGGTCAGCAGATCATAATCTACCGGCGCGAATGCCTCCACCGCCCGGATGGCCCGACCGTCCCATACATAAGCAAGCGACGCGGCGAGATCGGCGGACGGCGCGGGCGGCGGCGCGAGCCGTTCCAGCGCCTCGGCAATGCGGATGAGGAGATCGTCGGTCATGCCGGGGACTTACCGGGCGAGCGACAGCGCGGCAAGCCATGGCGCGCCTCGCATCCGCTCCTCTCGTCAGCCCATGTCATGCGACTGACGCAATGGCCTTTTACTCGGTCGGTTCGCCGTCTATATCGCGGGGGCCGTGACCATCCCAAATCCAGCCTATTCCACCCGATCCTGCCGCTACGGCGCAGAATCCCTGCGCGAGGCGGCGTTGCTGATCCGCGCTGGTGAGCCAGTCGCGGTACCCACCGAAACCGTCTATGGCCTGGCCGCCGATGCAACCGACAGCCACGCCGTCGCCGCCATCTACAGCGCCAAGGGGCGACCGAGTTTCAATCCGCTGATCGTCCATGTCGCCGACCGGACGATGGCCAAGCGGCTGGCGGATTTCTCGCCCGTCGCCAACAGCCTGGCGGATCGTTTCTGGCCGGGACCGTTGACGCTGGTGCTGCCGGTCCGGGCCGACAGTGGCCTCTCCCCGCTGGTGATGGCGGGGCTACCCACAGTGGCGCTGCGCTTGCCAGCGCACCCCGCGATGCGCGCGCTGATCCGCGAAAGCGGACGGCCCCTTGCCGCGCCATCGGCCAATCGCAGCGGGTCGATCAGCCCGACACGGGCCGAGCATGTGCTGGCCAGCCTCAATGGCCGGGTGCGCTTGATACTGGATGAAGGGCCAACCAGCGAAGGCGTGGAATCGACCATCGCCGCGCCGGAGCATGATCATGTGCGGCTGCTGCGCCCCGGTTCAGTGACGGCGGCGATGCTGGAGGAAGCGACCGGCCTGCCCGTCCTGATCGGCAAGGGCGAAACGAAGATCGAAGCGCCGGGCCAACTGGAAAGCCATTATGCGCCGTCCAAGCCGGTACGGCTCGACGCCATGCGGGCGGAGCGGGACGAATATCTGATCGGCTTCGGCCTGATGCCTTGCCACATCAATCTCAGCCCGGAGGCGGACGTGCGGGAGGCGGCGGCCAACCTCTTCGCCGCGCTGCACATCGCCGACGCGAGCGCGCAGCAGCGCATCGCCGTCGCCCCCATCCCTGATGATGGGATAGGCGCGGCGATCAACGACCGGCTGAAACGCGCGGCGGCTTAGAGCTTCAATTCCACGTGCGGAGGTCGGAATTACAGTCCAAAGTCGTTGTTTAATCGCAATTGGCGTAGCCGGCATCCCTGCACTGGCGGCGGCGTTCCTTGTCCGCCTTCTTGCGCGCCTTGCCATCGCGCGCTTCCTGCTCGCGCATCTTGCGACCATAATTGCGGTCGGCCTCGTCCTGGCTGGTCGTCGCCCAGTCCGCCGCCTGCGCGCCCGCGCGCACCGGCATGGTGGCGATGTCCAGCGCCGTCTTGGCAATACAGCCGGGCAGAGCCAACAGCATCAGCGGCGCGGCCAGCATCATCATCTTGTTCATCTTCAGTCCCCCGACGTGGTTCGCCGCCCTACTGGCATAGCCCATCTTAACCATAGCCTAAACTGGCTACAAAATGCGGTAAAGCACGTCGCGGAAAATCAGGCGTCCATCTTTTCGGCAAAGCCCTTGCGCAGCTTCGCGAGCTTGGGCGGGATCACCGCCATGCAATAGGGATTGCGGTCGCCCACCCGGTCCCAATATTGCTGATGATAATCCTCCGCCGGATACCAGGGGCCGTCCGGCTCGATCGTGGTGACGATTGCGTCGGCATGGTCCGGCTGCGCCCGGCCGATCGCGGCCTTTGCCTCGGCCTCCTGCGCGGGCGAATGGGGGAAGATGGCGGATCGATACTGGGTGCCGACATCATTGCCCTGCCGGTTCAGCGTCGTCGGGTTATGCGTCGCAAAGAAAATGTCGAGCAGATCGGCATAGCTGATCACGTCGGGATCGAAACTGACACGGATCGCTTCGGCATGGCCGGTCGTGCCGGAACAGACCTGTTCATAGGTCGGGTTGGGCCGCTCCCCGCCAATATAGCCGCTCTCGACAGCGCTCACGCCTTTCAGATTCTGATACACCGCCTCGGTACACCAGAAGCATCCACCTGCCAGCGTCGCGATTTCCTGCACCATGATTATTCCTTCCAAACCTGATTTGTCCCCGCCGCCGTTCGTCCGAACGGTGGCAGGAGCAATGCTTGGACATGCAGATAGGAAGGCTCAGGCCGCTGTTCCAGCCTCCGCAGTGCGCGCGGCCGCTTTGGCGCGTTCCTCGGCGACCAGTTCCTTGCGCGATAGCTTGCCGACCAGCGTGCGGGGCAGGTTCAGCCGCACCTCGACCTCGCACACCCGTTCATGCTTGCCCAGTTGCGGATTGAGCCAGTCCTTCAATGCCGCGCCGTCAATCTCCGCATCCTCGGCCAGCGTCACGAACGCCTTGGGCTGTTCGCCGCGATAGCGGTCGGGGATGCCGATCACCAGCGCTTCCTTGACCATCGGATGATGGTAGAGGACCGCTTCGACCTGGCTCGGAAACACTTTGAAGCCGCCAACGGCGATCATGTCCTTCAATCGGTCGACGATGCGGACATAGCCATCCTCGTCAATCTCGCCCACATCGCCGGTGCGGATGAAATCGCCGATAAAGACATCGGCGTCGGCATCCGGCCGGTTCCAATAGCCTTTCATGATCTGCGGCCCGGCGAACAGCAATTCGCCCGGCTCTCCCGGTGGCGGCGGCCTGGTCGGGTCCTCGCGATCCACCAGCTTCACCCGCGTCCCCGGCACCGGCTGTCCCACCGTCCCGGTCTTGTTCAGCCCCTCATAGGGATTGGAACAGACGATCGGGCTGGTTTCAGTCAGGCCATAACCTTCGATCAGCTTGGCGCCCGTCGCCGCCTCGAACCGTTGCCGCACTTCCAGCGGCAGCGGCGCACCGCCCGAAATACAGGCCCGCAGCGACGAAAAGTCGATGTTGCGGATCGCTGGATGATCCAGCAGCGCCTGGAACATGGTCGGCACGCCCGGCAGCGATGTCGCCTTGACCCGCTGCACCGCCGCCAGCACCTGCGCTGCGTCGAAACGGGGCAGCATGACCATCTCGCCGCCATTGATCACGGTGCGGTTGAGCGTGCAGGTATTGGCGAACACATGGAAGAAGGGCAGCACCGCGATGATGCGATCCTCCTCATTCGCGTGCGGGTCGATCGCCTGCGCCTGCCGCGCATTGGCGGTCAGATTCTGGTGGGTCAGCATCGCCCCCTTGGGCGTGCCTGTCGTACCGCCTGTATATTGCAGCAGGGCGATGTCCCGCTCCGGGTCGATCGAGGGCACCGTGCAGTCGCCCGCATTGGCGATCAGCCTGTCATAACGCAGCACGCGCGGATCGTCCGGCAAGGGCACGGACTCGCTCGCCTTGAACAGGCGGAACAGCAGGGATTTGACCGGGGGCAGCATCTCCGCCACCGATCCGACGACCAGCTTCTCCAGGCTGCTATGCTCCAGCACTTCCAGCGCGGTAGGAAGCAGCGCCTTGGCCGACAGGGTGAACAGGATTTTCGTCCCGCTATCCTCGACCTGATGTTCCAGTTCGGCAGCGGTGTAGAGGGGGGAGAAATTGACGACGATCGCGCCAGCGATCAGCGCGCCATAATAGGCCGCGACATAATGGGGCGTGTTGGGCAGATACAGGCCCACCCGGTCGCCCTTCTGCACCCCCATCGCCTGCAAACCGCACGCAATGCGGCGGATTTGCCCGAACATCGTGCCATAGCTGAACCGGCGACCCATGAAGTCGATCATCGGTGCATCGGGGTGGGCCAGCGCGCTGCTGGTGACCATCTCACCCATCGACAAAGGGGGGAATGTTCGTTCCCATACGGTGGGGTGCTGATAATGCTCCCGCCAGATTTTCTCTATGCTCTCCATGGGGGAAGTCTATGGCCAACGGTCACTTTACGCAAGCGTCAACCTCAGCAAAAAGGCCGCGCCGATTGCCCGGCGCGGCCCTGAAAAAATGCTGCATTGCGGCGACTTACAGCCAGTCGCCCAATGACGCTACGGCATCAAACGCTGCCCTTGTTGTTGCTGAACGGATCAAGGATCGTGGCGATGCCCGAAATCAGTTCCGCCTCGCTGCGCAGCGCCTCATCAGCGCGCCGGGCGTTGTCGTCACGCTCGCGCCGCAGCTCCTCGATCAGCGCCGCACGGTCGCCATCCAGCCGCGAATCGGCCGGCGCCTCGATGCCCAGCTTCTTGGCGGTCTTGGCGACCAGAGCGTCCAGTTCGCGCTGCGAACACAGACCCAGCGTCACCGGGTCTTTGGGCGTGATGTTGGAAATGTTCCAGTGCGTCCGGTCGCGGATCGCCGCGATGGTGGTGCGGGTGGTGCCGATCAGCTTGCCGATCGCGCCATCGGACACTTCGGGGTGATTGCGCAGGATCCAGGCGATGCCATCGGGCTTGTCCTGCCGCTTGGACACCGGCGTGTAGCGCGGCCCCTTGGTGCGACGGACAGGCTCCGGGCCTTTCAGCATCTTCAGCTTATAGTCGGGATTCTGTTCGCCCTTGTGGATTTCTTCCATCGTGATTTCATGGGCGCGCACCGGGTCACGGCCGGTATATTTGGTGCTGGCGGTATCATCGGCGATCGCCTGCACTTCCAGGATGTGAAGCCCGCAAAATTCCGCAATCTGTTCAAAGCTCAGAGCGCTGTTGTCGACCAGCCAGCTGGCGGTCGCATGGGGCATGAGTGGCTGGGACACGGGAACATTCTCCGGCACAAAAACGATAAGGGCCGCCCAAGCAGGGCGGCCGCGACCGTCTGGAGATAGTCGATCATGCCCGTTCGAGCAAGGAAAAGCGTCAGGCCGCGCTGTCCAGCCCCAACCGGTCGATGGTGTGCAGTCCCGCCAGGAACTCGCGCGCGCTGCGTTCCCAGCTAAAGCTGCGGCCATAGGCTGCACAGGCCGCCCGGTCGCAGGCCAGCGCAGTGGCGATCGCCTGCCCCAGATCCTCCGACAGCGCGCCGCATTCGGGGGTCACGATATCGACCGGCCCGGTGACGGGATAGGCCGCGACCGGCGTGCCGCAGGCCAGCGCCTCTATCATCACCAGGCCGAACGTGTCGGTGCGGCTCGGAAAAACGAACACATCGGCCCCGGCATAGGCGCCCGCCAGCGTTTCGCCGAACAATGGCCCCATGAACAGCGCTTCGGGATAGCGCCGCTCCAGCGATGCGCGCGCCGGGCCATCGCCGACGACCACCTTGGTGCCGGGATGATCGGTCGCCAGAAAGGCTTCCAGATTCTTCTCCACCGCCACCCGGCCAACCGCCAGCATGATCGGCCGGGGCAGATCGGCGAACAGGGCGGGCGGCTGCGCGTCCGGCGTAAAGGCGGTCAGGTCCACGCCCCGGCCCCATGGCAATACATTGTGCAGCCCATGGGCGCGCAGTTGCGCGCGCACCGATCCGGTCGACACCAGCACCGCCTGCGCCGGGCCGTGAAACCAGCGGATATAGCGCCAGAACCAGGCCGGGGGCAGCCCGGTGCGCTGCGCCACATAATCGGGGAAATGGGTGTGATAGGCGGTGGTGAACGGCACGCCGCTGCGCAGGCACCAGCGCCGCGCTGCCAGGCACAGCGGCCCTTCCGTCGCCAGATGCACGGCTTCCGGCTGGAAGGCGGCGATCGCCTGTCCCACCACGCCCGGTCGCACCAGCGCCAGCCTTATTTCGGGATAGGTCGGGCAGGGAATGGACCCGTACAGATCAGGCGAAAGCACCCGGACCTCATGCCCCATCGCCTCCAGTTCCGCGCGGATCGTCTGGAGCGTGCGCACCACGCCATTGACCTGCGGCGTCCATGCATCGGTGACGATCATAATGCGCATGGGATCACTTCGTCATCTCGCCCTAATCCCGCGTGTTCCCGCGCAGGCGGGAACCCAGTTCAGACGTTTGGACTGGACTCCCGCCTTCGCGGGAGCACGACTGCTTGAATTCTTAAGCCGCCATCCGCGCCCGTTCGCCCTGCTGCCCTTGGGTCCGCGCGGCGATTTCATCGGCCCAGTGCAGCACTTCCATCCGCCCGCAATCATGCTCGACCAGCGCGGTGCAGCCTTCCACCCAGTCGCCGTCATTATAATAAGCGACGCCGGCAATCTCGCGCATTTCAGCGTTGTGGATATGCCCGCATACCACGCCATCCACGCCCCGCGCGCCCGCTTCATGGGCGACCACTTCCTCAAATTGCGAAATGAAGGATACGGCGTTCTTGACCTTGTGCTTGGCCATCTTGCTGAGCGACCAATAGGGCAGGCCCATGCGCTGCCGCACCGCATTGACCACGACATTCAGCCGCATCAGCGTGGTGTAGGCGGCGTCGCCGACAAAGGCGAGCCAGCGATGCGCCAGCATGATCGTGTCGAATTCATCGCCATGCAGCACCAGCAGCTTGCGCCCGTCGGCCGTCATGTGGATCGCCTTGCGCCGGATTTCCACGCCACCGAAATTCATGCCGGTGAACTGGCGGAACATCTCGTCATGATTGCCGGGGATATACACGACCCGCGTGCCGCGCTTGGCCCGCTTCATCAGCCGCCACACCACGTCATTATGGCTGGCGGGCCAGTAAAAGCGCTTCTTCAGCCGCCATCCGTCAATGATGTCGCCCACCAGATAGATGGTGTCGCTGTCCACATTGTCGAGGAAATCGATCAGCATCGCCGCATTGCAGCCGCGCGTGCCAAGATGGATGTCGGAGATCCAGATGGTGCGAAACCGGCGGCGCTCGCCCTGCGTCCGTTCGGGTACGGAAAATGGCTCGGCGCCGTCCTCCGGCAGGTCCGCCAGAAATGGCAGGCGCGTGATGGCGTTCATGATGCGATCCCCAAAGACTGATGCCCTCAGGACCGGTTCCCTACCGCTGCAATGTTACAGTTCCGAAGCGAATATGACGGAAATGCTACGGTTTCCGGCCTTTTACAGCTCCCCTCCCGCCCACGGGACGGAGCTATCACAGATTGAAGGCGCGTCATTTTACTTCGTCATGCTGAACTTGTTTCAGCATCCATCGCGCGCCATGAGCCTCCGCTTGTGACGAGAAATGGATGCTGAAATAAATTCAGCATGACGTGGGGATAGGAACGACGTCCTGCACGGTCTTCATGCCTGCGGGAAGCGCATGTAGCGTACGCCGCCAGCCCCACGCCCCCTCAAACCACCAGCACGATCTTCCCGAAATGCTCCCCCGCATCCATCCGCGCATGCGCCTTGGCTGCGTCCGCCAGCGCGAACCTTTGGTCCATCGCCGGGCGCAGCTTGCCGTCCTCGACGAAGGACCACACCGTCCGCACCAGTTCGTCGGCGACCAGGCTCTTGAAGCCCACCGACCGCGCCCGCAGCGTCGATCCGGTCAGTGTCAGCCGCCGCTGCATGATGGCCGGAATAAACACTTCCGCCTTCGGCCCGCCCAGCACCGCGATCGACACATGCCGCCCATCCTCGGCCAGGCACTCCAGGTTGCGCGGCAGATAATCGCCGCCCACCATGTCCAGCACCGCCTGAACGCCCTGTCCGCCGGTGATCCGCTTCACTTCCGCGACATAATCCTGGGTCTTGTAATTGATCGCCTCGTCCGCGCCCCATGCCCTGGCGGCCGCGCATTTCTCGTCCGATCCGCAGGTGACGATGATCTTCACGTCGAACAGGTTGCACAGCCGGATCGCCATGGTGCCGATCCCGCTGGTTCCGCCATGCACCAGCACCGTGTCGCCGCCCACCGCATAGGCGCGCTCGAACAGGTTGGTCCATACGGTAAACAATGTCTCCGGCAGCGCCGCCGCCTCGATCAGGTCATAGCTCGCCGGCACCGGCAGGCATTGCCCCGCGGGCGCCAGGGCATATTCCGCATAACCGCCCCCGGCCAGCAGCGCACAGACGCGCTGCCCGATCAGCAACTCGCCGCCCTGCCCGGCCGCCACGATCGTGCCGGATACTTCCAGCCCCGGAATGTCCGAAGCGCCGGGCGGCGGCGGATATTTGCCCTGCCGTTGCAGCACGTCGGGCCGGTTCACCCCGGCGGCGGCCACGCGGATCAGCACCTCGTCATCGCCAGGGACCGGCACTGGCCGCGTCTGCGGCACCAGCGCATCAGGCCCACCGGGCACGGGAATGGCGATCGCCATCATCTCGCCCGGTACGCGGTTGCCATCGGCCATCGTCGCTTCCCCCCAAAACCTGCTCATGCTGCATCGCACCAAAATCGACCGGCGGAATGCGCGCCCTTATTGACAGAGTGGCCCGCAGGGTCAACATTACCGTTCATGGACAAGGATGATGATCTCCCTCACCGGGCTGACGATCCACTGGCCCGGCTGCTGATGCAGGATCTGGACCCTTTGTCCGTGGCTGAACTGGACGCCCGCATCGCCGCCCTGAAGGCGGAAATAGCGCGGACAGAAGCGAAAATGGAATACGCCGTTAACCATAAGGCAATAGCCGAGGCGTTATTCAAGCGATGAACCCGCGCCTTGCCCCACGCACCCTGACGAAGGGTTCTACCGGGCACGGTCAGTCTGGCAATTCCGCAGGTCAAGGCGCGCGTCTTGATCCGGCGTCGAGCAATGCCGACATAAGGTTCAATACCGCCCTCTCATCGGGCCAGGAGTAGAACAGACATGCCTTCTTTCGCACCCGCTCTGGAAACCACCTTGCACAATGCGCTGACCCATGCGTCGGAACGCAAGCATGAATATGCGACGCTGGAGCATCTTCTGCTGGCGCTGATCGACGATGAGCATGCGTCGAAGGTGATGCAGGCATGCGGCGTGGAAATCGGCGAGCTGGGTGATGCCGTCACCCAATATCTCGATACCGAACTGGACAGCCTCAAGGTCGAAGGGGCGAGCGACCCCTCCCCCACCAGCGGTTTTCAGCGCGTGGTCCAGCGCGCCATCCTCCACGTACAATCCTCCGGCAAGGATGAAGTGACCGGGGCCAACGTCCTCGTCGCGCTCTTTTCCGAACGTGAAAGCTACGCCGTCTATTTCCTGCAACAGCAGGATATGAGCCGTCTCGATGCCGTGAGCTTCATCAGCCATGGCGTCGGCAAGGGTACGCCCACGCCTGAGCGTCAGGAGACCAAGGGGGCAGCCGAAGAGGAGAAGAAGGTGCAGGACGGCAAGGGTAAGAAGGACAGCGCCCTCGATCAGTTCACCGTCAACCTGAATGAAAAGGCGGAGCGGGGCAAGGTAGACCCCCTCATCGGCCGCGCATCGGAGGTTGATCGCACGATCCAGATCCTGTGCCGCCGGTCGAAGAACAACCCGCTCTATGTCGGCGATCCCGGCGTCGGCAAGACCGCGATCGCCGAAGGTCTGGCGCGCAAGATCATCGAAGGCGAAGTGCCCGACGTGCTCAAGGAAGCCGTCATCTACTCGCTCGACATGGGCGCGTTGCTGGCCGGCACCCGCTATCGCGGCGATTTTGAAGAGCGGCTGAAGGCCGTCGTCACCGAACTGGAAAAGCTGCCGCACGCCGTCTTGTTCATCGACGAAATCCATACCGTGATCGGCGCTGGCGCAACCAGCGGCGGCGCGATGGATGCCTCGAACCTTCTGAAGCCCGCTTTGTCCGGCGGCACGATCCGTTGCATCGGCTCGACCACCTACAAGGAATTCCGCAACCATTTCGAAAAGGACCGGGCGCTGCTCCGGCGCTTCCAGAAGATCGACGTCAACGAGCCCTCGGTCGAGGATACGATCAAGATCCTCGCTGGGCTGCGTTCGGCGTTCGAGGAGCATCACCACGTCAAATATACGCCGGACGCGATCAAGGCGGCGGTGGAACTCTCCGCGCGCTACATCAACGACCGCAAATTGCCCGACAAGGCGATCGACGTGATCGACGAAGTCGGCGCGATGCAGATGCTGGTCGTGCCCTCCAAGCGCAAGAAGACGATCACGCCCAGGGAGATCGAGCAGGTCATCGCGACCATGGCCCGCATCCCGCCCAAGACCGTGTCGTCCGATGACAAGAGCGTTCTGGAATCGCTGACCACGGACCTGAAGCGCGTCGTCTTTGGCCAGGACAAGGCGATCGAAGTGCTGTCCAGCGCGATCAAGCTGTCGCGCGCGGGCCTGCGTGATCCCGACAAGCCGATCGGCAACTATCTCTTCTCCGGCCCAACCGGCGTCGGCAAGACGGAAGTGGCGCGTCAGCTTGCGACCCTGCTCGGTATCCCGCTCCAGCGTTTCGACATGTCGGAATATATGGAACGCCACTCGGTCAGCCGCCTGATCGGCGCCCCTCCGGGCTATGTCGGCTATGATCAGGGCGGCCTCCTGACCGATGCCGTCGACCAGCAACCGCACAGCGTCCTGCTGCTCGACGAAATCGAAAAGGCGCACCCGGACCTGTTCAACATCCTGTTGCAGGTGATGGATAATGGCCGCCTGACCGACCATCACGGCAAGACCGTCGATTTCCGCAACACCATCCTCATCATGACCACCAATGCCGGTGCGTCGGACATGGCGAAGGAAAGCATCGGCTTTGGCGAACTCACGCGCGAGGATGTGCAGGAAGACGCGGTTAAAAAGCTTTTCACCCCCGAATTCCGCAACCGTCTCGATGCGATCGTGCCGTTCGGCTATCTGCCGCCGGAAATCGTCGCCCGCGTCATCGACAAGTTCGTGCTGCAACTCGAACTGCAACTGGCCGACCGCGACGTCCACATCACCCTGGACGAAGAGGCGAAGGCCTGGCTCACCAAGAAGGGCTATGACAAGCTCTACGGTGCCCGCCCGATGGGCCGCCTGATGCAGGAAAAGATCAAGCAGCCGCTGGCCGAGGAACTGCTCTTTGGCAAGCTGGTCCATGGCGGCGAAGTCCATGTCCATATGAAGGAAACCGATGGGGTTGGGGCCCTGGCCTTCGAAATCACCCCCGCCGCCCCCAAAAAGGGCAAGAAGGGCGGCAAGGCCAAGACGCCGGAAGGCACCAAGTAAGCGCGATTACAGTCGCAAACAAAAAGGGCGGCCCGCAAAGGCCGCCCTTTTTCATGCCACCCCACCAATCCCCCAACCCCGTCATCCCCGCGGAGGCGGGGATCCATCCTTCGCTCCACACCTCAAATAGCGACGATAGAAGACACTGGATTTACTGACTTATTAGGGCAGTTAGTGGACGCGCGGGTACGGCTAGGACAGCCTAAGAGCCGCCGTTTCACGGCGCCCAAAACCCTCCCCGTGAGATTGTCGAGCAATTTCACAACCCAACAGTATTTTTCGCACATCAGAACACACGCACAGCGCCGTTCTTTCAAGCCGCTGAACCACTCCGATAATCATGTCATTTTCGCCAGCGGGTCGTTTTGACTGGTTTTGAAAACCACCGCTCATTGAACATACGCCATCCGAATATGCCCGCGCCAATGCCAAGCAGGCCGCCTACGAGATAGGCGGTTGGCGCATCGTCCGGCACGAAGAGGCCGCCAGCGACATAGCCGCCGATTACGGCGGATCGCGTCACTGCGCCATAGATCGCCGCGACCTTGCCATGATCCGAGGGAGGGCATTCCGATTGCAGTAAGGTCCGGACAGCAACATTATGGATGCTGTTCGCGCCGCCCCCAAGCATGAAGGCTACGGCGATAATAGCAAATCCGGTCGGCGCGAGACCGATCAGCAGCATTGTCACGCCCATGACGGTGGCGGTGCTGAACACGGCCAAGCCGATCCTAGAGCCAATAGCCTTTTCGGCAAACCCAGCGCCGATCAACATCCCACCTGCCCATAATGCGGTCAGCACGCCAAAGGCAGTCGGCCCGCTCCCCAGCGTCACTATGACGAGGAACACGAAAGCAACGTCGGCAATGGCGGTCGCGAACACTTCAAGGCTGAGAGCGCTTGTCACCACCATCAAGCGTCGATTGCGAAGCAGAGGCAGATAGTCCGCAAGCAGGGTTTGTCCCTCCCGATCGCCCCGTTGCGGCTTGCGGCGTAGACCGCTTGCCATCACGACAATCGCCAGAAGGGCGAAACTGACGGCATCGCCCAAAAGCACATTGCTCGATCCGATCGAGCCCACCAGCACGCCGCCAGCGACAGGGCCGGCAAGCATTCCAAGGCTGCGGAGTGTTTCCAAAAGAGAATTGGCGCGCGCGAGCGTTATCCCTAGCTCCCTTGCCAGCACTGGTATCATCGCGAACGTTGCCGCGCTGCTAATCGTAAACAGCACGCTCAACAGCGCAGCCCCTGCGAGCGTGAACATGGGATAGTAGGCGATGAGGGCGATAACGCCAGCTTGTAGCGCCGATGCCATGACAAGAATGCGTCCGGCGTCCTGGCGGTCTATCAGCCGCCCTGCATAAGGCGCGACGATAAGGCCCGGCAGCAACTCCGCGATCAGCAGCAGAGGCACCGCATAGGCGGCCGTGTTCTCGGCAGTGCGGAACATGAGAGTAAGCAGCGTGATTTCATCGCCGATCGTCGAAATCGTCAAGGCGGCAAGAACCAACCATCCCCAGCCTTGCCGAAACTCAACGCCCACTCAATTAACCTTTCACATTGGCCCCTCTTGGCCGGATTGCTTCGCACAGACAGGATCACGGGGAAGCGGATAGCGGGTTATGTCAGCGAAAGCTGGAAATCTCATGGCAATTTTCAACCAATAATCAGGTGTTTCCCATGAGCATCCCTTCCGACCATTCCATACTTCATCATAACAGGCTGGATTGGCCACCACCCGCCTCCGTCGAAACCCGGCACCCTACAAACCCCCTGGCCCCGTCCCCACATTTCCTCCACCCTTTCCCCAACCGCCCCGCCAAAGGAGAGCCACACCATGACCGACACCCTCACCTTCTACACCAACCCCATGTCGCGCGGGCAGATCGTCCGCTGGATGCTGGAGGAAGTTGGCGTTCCCTATGACCCCGTCCTGCTCGACTATGCGACGACGATGAAGGCTCCCGACTATCTCGCGATCAACCCGATGGGCAAGGTACCCGCGATCGTCCATAACGATACCATCGTCACCGAATGCGCCGCCATCTGCGCCTATCTCGCCGATGCTTTCCCCGCCGCCAACCTCGCCCCGCCAGCCCAAGCGCGCGGCGCCTATTATCGCTGGCTCTTCTTCGCGGCCGGGCCGCTCGAAGCCGCGATCACCAACAACGCCATGGGCTTCATCCTGCCGGAAGGGCGCGAACGGACCGCAGGCTATGGCTCGCTCGACGACGTGCTGAATACGCTCGAACAGGCGGTGGCGGGCGAGGCATGGATTTGCGGCGACCAGTTCACCGCCGCCGACGTCTATGTGGGGTCACAGATCGACTGGGGCCTGTCCTTCGGCACCGTGCCGGAGCGGCCCGCCTTCACCGCCTATGCGGAACGCCTGCGCGCACGCCCCGCCTATCAGCGACAAAAGGAGATCGACGGCGCACTGATCGCGGCGATGCAGAACCAGGGTTAAGTCCCCAACCCCGTTCGCTTCGAGCCTAGTCGAGAAGCAAGCAGCGCAGCATTCGCGCCTGACACGCCTCATTTCTCGACTGCGCTCGAAACGAACGGATGTTGGCGCAAGACTTGTACAAAAAAAGCCCGGCGGAGGTGTCTCCGCCGGGCCTTCCTTTATCTCGCTATCCAGACCAATCAGTCGCGATTGCCCATGAAGCGCAGCAGGAACAGAAACATGTTGATGAAGTCGAGATAGAGGTTCAGCGCCCCCATGACGACCGACTTACCCATCATGTCCGTGCCCACGACATGCGCGTAGATGCTCTTGATCTTCTGCGTGTCATAGGCGGTCAGGCCCGCGAACAGCAGCACACCGATGAAGCTGATGACCAGGTCCATCGCGCTCGATTTCAGGAACAGGTTGATGAGGCTGGCGACCAGCAGGCCAACAACGCCCATGATCAGGAAGGTGCCGAAACCCGACAGATCCTTCTTGGTGGTATAGCCAAACAGGCTCAGCCCCGCAAAAGCGGCTGCCGTCGCAAAGAAGGTCTGGGCGATCGAGGTGCCGGTATAGACCAGGAAGATGGACGAGAGCGACAGGCCCATCACAGCCGCATAGGCCCAGAACAGACCCTGCGCCGCCACCGTCGACAGCCGGTTGATGCCAAAGCTCAGCACCATCACGAACACCAAAGGCGCGAACATGATGACATATTTCAGGATGCCGGGACCAGCCAGCACCTGATAGGCCAGCCCGCTCGACGCAAACAGCACCGCGACGATGCCCGTCAGCAAAACGCCGCTCGCCATATAATTATAGACCGACAGCATGTAGCTGCGCAGACCGGCGTCGAACGCCTCGCCCCGCGCGACGCTATTACCGCCAAAGCCCGCAATATTGGAACGGGGATCGGACCAGTTGGCCATGAAAATTCTCCTTCGTCGGCGTCATTGTCGCCGCTGATTCCATTATCGGCGCTAATGGCCGGATATTCAAGCGCTCTCGTAACCGCACTGGCCTAACGCGCGGTAAAGCCTATAGTCGGCCCGTCATGCATCGCCTGTTCGTCGCCATCCGCCCGCCGGCTGCCTACCGCGCGCAACTGCTTGCACTGATGGGCGGGGTCGCGGGCGCCCGCTGGCAACGCGACGATCAGTTGCATCTGACGCTGCGCTTCATCGGAGAGGTCGATCGGCACCGCGCGAGCGACATTGCCGACGCGCTGCGCGCCATCCGCTTCGCCCCGTTCGACGCCAGAATTGCGGGCGTCGGGGTGTTTGATCGACGCGGTCTCATCGACACACTCTGGGCCGGGGTCCAGCCGCGCGATCCGCTGGCCAGCCTGCATCGCAAGGTCGATCGCGCCTGCGTCGCCATGGGTCAGCCACCCGAAGAGCGCGCCTATTGGCCGCACATCACCCTCGCCCGCTTCGGGCGAAGCGGTGCTCTCGTCGATCCCTTCCTGGCTACCCACGCCGCGCTGAACAGCCCACCCTTCACGATCGACAGCTTCGCCTTGTTCGAAAGCCGCCTCGGCAACAATGGCGCACACTATCAGATCGTCGAGGATTATGGCCCCGGCAGCCCGGACTGATGGATTGGTTCTGATATTTGCACCCCATGGCTCTGGCATGGGCATGCAAATATCAAGATCCGATCATTAACTCGCCTTCAGGACACCGCAGGCGACCCGTCCGCCGGCATTGCCAGCCGGGTCGCTGACATTGTCGTCGGCCTTCGCATGGATCACGACGGCCGCGCCATCGGCGTCCAGCAACGGCATCGCCCCGCTGCTGATCGTCCCGTCGGCGATGACATATTCAATCGCGCCGGTCCCGTCCGTTCCGACCGTCATGTTGGGCATATCGCCCATATGCTTGCCCGCCGGATTATCCATGCCATGTTGCCGCCCGGTCGGGTTCCAATGGCCCCCGGCACTGGTGAAATCCGGTGCCGTGCAGGCGCCAGTCGTATGCACATGGACAGCGTGGATACCCGGCGTCAGCCCCTGCGCCTTGACCAGCACATGCAGCCCGTCCGCCGCCTCGGTAACGCTGGCGGTGCCGCGCGCCGATCCATCTGCTGCCATCAATTTGGTGCCAGCCATCGGCGCTGCCGCGGGTGTCGCGGTCGTTGCGCAAGCTGAAAAGGCGACGGCCAGCGGCAGCGCGAACAGGATAGGGGTAAATTTCATGATACACTCCCGGAGATGGCGAATATGAAAGCGAACGCTGAAGCCTCGCTTTTGTTGCCGATCATGACGGGGCTGTCACTGTGATTTCGCCCGAAAGGTTACAGAAGCCCTGATTTGGCCTTCCCCGGCCCGTCACAAAGACGGTCATGGCTCCGCACCAAACATAAGCCAAGACCTTGGCCCTGCCGGGACCAGGGAAACCCACGCCCGCCTACTATCCGCGCGGTACCGGCAAAGTCAGGCGCACTACGCTTGTTCCGCGGCGGAAAACGCCAATCGCCCGACCCCGCGCTGCCGACGTCACCCGGATCGCAACGAAAAAGGGGCCGGTCTTTCGACCAGCCCCTTCAACGGCTTTCCATCCTCGCGGACGGAAAAGTCTCTTACATGCCCGAACCCGGACCGTAGGTGATTTCCACGCGACGGTTCTGCAGTTCGCGAACACCGTCGGCGGTTTCGACGCGGGGGTTCGATTCACCGAACGCCTGGGTCGTCATGACGCCGTCGGGGATGCCCTTCGAAGCCATGTAAGCCTTGACTGCGTCAGCGCGACGCTGCGACAGGCCGACGTTGTACGAAGCCGAACCCGACTTGTCCGCATAACCCGCCAGCATGACCTGGGCGCTGCCGCAGTTGCTGTAGGCCGAAACCGCGTTGTCCAGAATGGTGGCGGCGTCAGGCGTGACGTCTGACTTGTCCCATTCGAAGAACACGATGTACGGTCCGGGGCTGCACTCTGCCACTGGCGGCGGCGGCGGCGGCGGCGGAGGCGGCGGGGGAGGCGGCGGGGGCGGGGGCGGCGGCGGGGGAGCAGCCGGTTCGCCGAAGTTGTAGGTCAGACCCAGCAACAGGCTGTGCGTACGCAGCTTGGTGTCGGCGGTCGAACCTGCAACCCCGTAAGGGGTGGTGTAAGCCGGGATCAGCTTGAGATCGTCCTGATTGAAGAAACGATACTTCAGCGAAACGTCGACATTGTTGGTCACCGGATAGCGAACGCCGGCGATTGCCTGCCAGGCAAAGCCCGTGTCGCTGTCGTTGACGATGTCCGAAGCAACCTTGCCACGCGAAACGCCGACGCCGCCGCCGACAAAGCCCTGCAGGCCATCGTCGGGACCGAAGTCGAGCAAGCCGTTCAGCATGAACGACAGGGCCGAAGCCGCGCCGCCAAAACCGCCACCGGTCTTGTCGAGATCAATCTTTGCGCGCTTGTAAGCGGCTTCGGCTTCCAGACGGAAACCGCCGAAATCATAGCCGATGTTGGCGTCGAAATCATAACCCTTATGATAATCGATCGAAGGGACCGGACGGCCACCGGCAGGCACTGCCGAGAAAGTCATGTCCTGGTCTTCGACCAGCAGCACACCGGCGTCAACGCCGACATACCAGCTGTCGTCACGTGCCATAGCCGGGGTGGCCAAAGCAGTGGTAGCAAGAGCAGCCGCGAGGGCAAGCTTCCGCATCTGAATTCCCCTTTCAAAAGTGTCACGAAGGACTGCTGAAACCCTGTATCGGGAAGAAAGTTTCATGGCAAGTCCACAAATAGTGAAACCGTTGCAAAAATAACGCAGTAGCGCCTGGGAGCGCCAGCTACGAGGCTAATCGCAAGGTTTATCGCTCCAATAGCCAGAGGTCATGACAATAAAAAGTAAATTCTGCCAAACTCAGCTTTCGATCAGCCCATGTGTCCTTAAAGCAACTAGGACAGCGCCCAGTGTAGTGCGCGCCTCAACGTCAATCGTCGCCCCGTCCGTGGGTGCCGCGATCGCGGCCTGCCGCGCGCCGACCACTTTCTGCCCGTCCAGATACAGCCCGTCGCTCCGCAATAATGCGTCGCGCCAAAGGCTGCCGTCATGAAAAAGCGCATGCCCCCGGTCCGCGACATCCATCGACAGACCGGCACGCGGCGCGACGAACCGCCAGCCGCCCTCGCTCCAGCAGGCGATGCAGCCCGCCTGCTCCGCCCACGCCCCGGTCGCGCCCGCCGCCACGATCCAGCATTGCCCGATCGTCGGCGTTTCGGGCGGCGTTGCGACGTCCGCACTCTCTACCCTGCCGTGCAGCAGCGCATCGATCCGCGCCAGCGCTTCATTGTGAAAAACTTCCTTCTGCGCCTGCCCGGCAAACAGCATCGGCATCGCCCATCGCGCCGTCATGTCCATCACCCTTGCTCCCCTATGCTCCAATTTCCGCGTCAGATCGCGATTGCGACCGTCGCTGCCCGCCCGGTCGCAAAAGTGCCGACCTGCCGCACCTCCACGCTCAGCGCGCCGTCATGCCCCGCGCCGCTGTCCACAGCGATCATCGCCGCATCATAGGTCCAGCCCGGCGCCATCGTCTCGGCGCTGCGCACCACGGCATCGCCGTTCAGCACCCGCACGGCATAGCGCTCGCTCTCCTCGCCGAGCGGCACATCGCCCCCGCTGCTCCATCGCCATCCCGCCCGGCTGCGCCGCGTCCAGGCGATCTGCCAGCCGCCACTCTCCGCTCGCGCCCGCACATGCACGGGCGCAGGCGGCATCAGCGCCTCGCCGGTGATGGCGACACCGGCCACCACAGGCTCCACATCGCCCAGCCCAATCGCCGACAATTGTACCGTTCCGCCGATCTCGCCCGCCACGCCCAGCATCGCCAGCGGATCGACGAGTCGCTCTTCCTCGATCAGCAGGAACGGTTCGCCCGCCACATGCGCGTCCATCGCCCATTCGGTCCCGCGCAACCCCCGGCGCAAATCGCTCAGGCGATAGCACGCCTCGCCGTTCTGCACCGCCACGCCGAACTGGATCAGTTCGCGCCCCACCAGACACAGGTTGCGCCCCTGCGCCAACCCTTGCTCGTCCGCCGACAACAATGCCATGTCCGCAGCCAGCAATGTCACGTCCAGCGTATTGCGCCCGTCCACCATCGTCACGCTGCCAGGTGGCAGAGCATGATCCGCCACGCCCATCACCGCCCGCGGCGCGCTCCGGCCGATCGGCACCGCCTCGCCCGTTCCGCTCATCGCAAACAGCGCCGCGCTGCGCCACCCCGGCCCGCCACTGGCCGCCGCGATCACCAGCGGCGCATCGGCCACGCCCTCGGTCAGTCGCGGCAGATCGGCCAGCATCAGGCTCGTGACGCCATGGGGCGCATCCACCTGCCGCACGATCGCGCCGGACGAAGCACCGCCCGGCATCACCCCGCCAGCCCCCGGCACCCGCCGCAGCGACAGCCGCACCGCCATCGCCTCCCATTCCCGCTCCTCGATCCGCCATAGCCCCGGCGCATCGCTCACCCGCACCACCTCGCCCGGTTCCAGCCCCAGCGCGGCCCAGCCACAGCGCAGCACCATCGTCGCCCGCCCGGTCCAGCCGCTTGCCAGCCGCGCCCCCGCCAGTTCCCGCGCCGCATCCGCCGCCAGCACCGCGGGCAGCTCGATCCCGCGCTCGGCCCGCCCCGGCCCCGGCCGCGTCACGCGCTGCACGCCTGCCTGATAATCGCGCGCCGCATCATAATGGCGCAGCGACAATGCCACCGGCACAGCGTCGGCCGCCCCGCCGGCATGTTCCACCGCATCGATCGTCCGTCCATTGACCCGCGCCGCCAGCGCCGCCGCGCCGATCTCGCCCGCGCTCTCGCCCGCCGCCGTCAGCTGCAACCCCTGCAACGCCAGCCCATGCGACTCGACCAGCGGCGTGATAGCCTCGCGCACATCCGCCCCGCTCGCGGCATAGCCCTCGACACTGGCCAGCCCGGCCCCGCCGATCCGCCCGTCACTCACCGCCGCCGCGATCGCCTCGATCGCCACGGCTTGCGCATCCGCCACCACCTCGAACGTCAGCGACGGGATACGATTGCCATAATCCTCCAGCGCCAGATCCTCGAACACGACATAGGCCATGCCCCGATGGGCCGGGGTCACCGCCACGCCTTGCGCCGCGGCGATCAGCGGATCGACCGCCTGATCCGCCCCACCGTCATGCACCCGGAAAGCCGACAGCGCGCTCTTGAAATCCCCCGCCGCCCCGCGCAGCAAATTGCCATCGGCCCATATCCGCCCGATCGACCCGATCGCCCGCGCTGACAAGGCGACCGCAAAACTCGCCGAATAGCTGTAGCTGGTCACGCTCGGCCGCCCCTTGCCGCCGCCGCTCTTGCTTTTCGTTTCGCGCAGATCGGTTGCCCAGATCACCGTTCCCGCCACCCGCATCGTGCCGAACAGTCGCGGCACCTGTGTCCCGTAACTCGACGTCTGCACCTGTAACTCGCTCAGGCGCGGCCCTTCCCGCCCCTTGGGCTTGAACAGCACCGCATGGTCGATCGCATTGCCGATCAGCGCGCCGACAGCCCCGCCGATCGGTCCGCCAATCACCGTGCCCACCGCGCTCAGCACCACTGTCGCCATAACAATCTCCCAAAACGCATCCTGCTCCCGCGCAGGCGGGCGCACGTTCATATCAAGGCCCACCAACCCATCACTGGCCAGGGCGATGGCCCCGGCATCTCGACCACACGGCGCAACCCGGCATGGGCATGGACGAAGCCGCCCGGCACACAGATCATCAGATGCAATTGCAGGGGACCGGGCCGCACCAGCGCAACATCGCCCGGCGCGCCGCCTGCTACCGGCACCAATCCCGCCGCCCGCAGCCAGCCTTCGGCCCGCCCGGCATCGCCGCTGCGCAAACCATAGGCGCAGGGCGCATTCCGCCCCAACGCCAGCGCCACCAGCCCGACGCAATCCAGACCGCTCTCGCTGCGCCCATGCAGGCGGAACGGCACGCCGACCAGCGCCCGCGCCCGCTCGACCGCGCTCATGCGCCGGGATAGCGGGTCAGCAAATCCATCCCCGGCAGATAGGGTTCGCCCCGGAAATTCACCCCATTGCCAAAGCGCCCGGCGCAGGTCGCCATCTGCCGGTCGCACCCCTCCGTCAGCAACGCCAATGTCCCCGCCGCCACCGCAAAGGCCGGCGGGTCGGCCAGCGTCACCGCGTCCGCCCCATTGTCCGTCACAGCCTGCACCAGCCCGACATTCGCCCCGCCCAGCCAGCGCAACGTCCCGAACGCATAGTCGCCGGGCGTCAGCCCGGTCGCGGCGACCACCGCCCCGTCCACACCCGACACGCTCACCACCCGCCGCCGCGCCGCCATGTCCACCCGGCACGCCCGGTCGCCCAGGGTCGCGCGACAATCGGGCGATGTCGATGGCGCAACCGCCGCCCCCAGCACCGCCGCCGCGCCGATCAGTTCCGCGCTGAACGCCGCCCCCTTGCGCGCCACCGAGCCAATTTCGCCCCGCGCCAGCGACAGCCACAGGTCGCCCGGCGCTTCTCCCAAAGCCCCCCATTGCGTCAGCCACACTTCCAGCGCCGCGCCATCCCAGCGCCCCGCCATCAAATCCGCCTCGCTGATCGCATCGCTGGAAAGCGCCCCCGCCAGATCGCTATCCTCGCCCTCCAGCCCGATGCCGCTGCGGATCGCCGATGGCGTCATCCCCGGCGCGGCGCGATAGGTCAGCCCGCCGATCGCCAGATCGCGATCATGGCTCGTCAGCCCGATAGTCACCCCGTCCCGCCGCTCGATCCGCCAGCAAAAGGCCAGCGTGACCAGCGGCTGCTCCAGCGCCCCGATCATGCCCATTCGCGTATCTCCACCAGCGGCACCGACGGCGCTTCCCCGGCGGCAAAGGTCGCGCGGTTGATGTCCAGCCGATCCTCGGCAAAGCGCACCGGCACGTCGAAGCGAAAACCAGCGGTCAGCAGCACGCCCGCCGCCGGTGCCTCGTCAAAGGCGATGATCCCCATTCCCGCATGGCTCCACCCGCTGGTCAGCTCCACGCCATCGGCCGCGACCCGGATCGTCCCTGCGACCGGCCGGGTGATGATCCGCGCCTGCGCATCCTCGCCCGCACCATAATAGCGCGTCAGCTGGAACGAGGCCTGCACCCCGTCCCCCACGCCCAGCCTCTGGTCGATCGGCCCCGGCGCCTGCCCAGGCGCGCCGCTGCGATCGTCATAGGGATCGCTGAACCGGAACCCCCGCGCCGCGCCCCGGCGCGCCCGGAAAAAGCCGATCAGCGTCGCTATGTCCGCCTCGGACCGCACCCCCGGTCCCGCGTCGAAGGACAGCCGCGCATCCGCCCAGTCGCTGCTGCGCCGTTCATGTCCCGACGGGCTTTCGACGATCTAGGTCGAAAAGGCGGGCGACAGGCTTGCCTCCCGCCCTATGCCCAGCGGAAAGACAATATCGTCAAAGGCTTGCATCGCACCCTCTCCATTGATCCTGAACGCGGTAAAGCCATCGCGGCACGCCTGGGGCAGCGCCCAGATGAAGGTAGCCGCCGTCCCCCGGTCCACCGACGCCTGCGCCGCCGCCGCGATGGCGCGCCACTGGCCCGCCTGTTCGGGCAACAGCACGAAGCCCGAAAAATAATGCTGCTCCTCGATCGGATAGCCCAGCCGCGCCGTCGCAAGCTCTATGCCCCGCGCCGTCAGCCCAGGCCGCTCCTCGGTCACCCAGTCATAATCTTCCAGTTGCAGCACATCGAAGGCAGGCGAGGCCCAGCCCAGCGGCATGTTCGCCCGTTTGGCCTGCGGCGCGCGCGGGTCCAATATCGTCGGCAGATAGGCCAGCAAATGCGTCACCGCCCCCGGCGCGACCGCCTTCACGGCCGCGCATAAGGCCGCGGTGGACGCCGCCAGCACCGCTCCCGCCTGATCCAGCAAAGCGCATTGCGCCTCGTCCAGCGGCGTCCAGATGCTCGCAATCGACATCGGACTGCCGCCAAAGGCCGCCCGCGCCGCATCATCATAGATGCATATCCGCCCGTCGCCCGGCACGACCCACCACCATGGCTCACCGACCTGAAACAGGATCGGCAAACCGACTTCCAACCCAATGGAAACAAAGGCGCTTGCGATGGCCTGCACATATCCCATCGCCCCGCTATGCGCGGGCGACAGCAATGTCGATGGCGGCACCCAGCCGGTCAGCGCCGGGTCGCCATTCTCCGCCCGCTGCTTCCAGTCGTTCCAGCAATGCGCGTCAAACAGTTCATAGGATAGCGACCAGATGACATCGAAACCCAGCGACTTCGCCCGGCGCGCAAAATCCCGGTGCCATGCCGCGCAGGGCGCGTTCAGCGCCCCGCCGGTCAGACTGACGTACAGCCCCTCCGCGTTGGAAGGATCGGGCCGTTCGAGCCGGAAATAATGGCTCATGCCCACATAATGGTTGATCGCCCCGCGATAGCCCAGCGCATGGATCGCCGCGACCACCCGTTCGGGCGTCTGGTTGAAACAGTCATCATAGCCGGTCGCCATCGCCAGCCCATGGTCGGGCACCATGATGTCACCTGTCGCCAGCACGGAACCCGCCCCGTCGCACGCCATGTCGGACAGTTCGGCCCAGCCCTCGACGCCGCTGGCAAAGGGCGTGTCCCCCGCATCATAATCGGGCGGCACCAGCGATATGAACATCCGGTCCACATCGCCCGCCCACACCGGATCGGCCTCCTCCGGCAACAGGAAGCCGCCGTCCAGCGCCGCGAAATCCAGCGTGATAACCGCGTCTTCCGGCCCGCCGTTCGCATAATTCCACAGCCGCACATACCAGGCGCGCGGATTGCCCGCCGCATCCCGCCCCTCGATCGTCAGCGTCGGCCCATGCGTCTCGTCCAGCGTGCGCAGGCCGCCGCTCCGCCACCGGAACCGCAGCACGCATGCCTTGAAATCCCGCGCCGTCTCATAGGCCAGCAGGGGATGGCTCCACCCGTCCACCGCCTCCCAGATCAGCCCCGCCAGATCGCCCGACCCGTAAAAGGTCGCATCCACCCGCAACGCATCCGGCCCGGTCGTGACCACGCTCGCCATCATCGGGCGCGGAAAATTGACGGTCCAGTGGCTCGGCACAAAGCGCTTCATCCAGCGCGTCTCCTGCCCCCGCCGCGCATCCGCCAGCCAATAGTCCAGCTTCCCCATCAGCCCAGCGCCCCCTTCACCGCCCGCGCCACCTGCCGCGCGCTTCGCGCCAGCAGCCGCGCCTCGCTCTCCTGCCCGCGACCATTCACCGCAATGCTCACCCGCACATCGCGCGCACCGCCGCCATGCGCCACCACTTGCCCGCTGCTCGTCGGCACGAACATTTCAGGCCCGCGCTCGCCGACCATATAGGCCCGCCCCGGCGCCACCGGCCCGCCCGTCGCCCGCCCCGGCAGCCCCAATGCCGACGTCAGCAGCGACGCCCCCAGATTGACAAGCCCGCCAGCGCCGCCGCCAGCGCCCCCCATCGCCCCGCGCAACGCGCTGCCCGCAATCTCGTCCAGCACGGACAGGGCGATCCGCCGCAAATCCTCAAAACCGAACTTGCCCGTCCGCACCGCGCGCAGCAGCCCTTGCTCGATCCGCCGCCCGGCCCGCTCCGCCCCGTCCCCCAGCGGCCCCTCAATCCCCGCCCGCATCGCCTCCACGTCCCGGCTCAACCCCTGCGTATCGGCCCGAACCCGCACCACCAGCGTCTCGATTTCCTCGTCCATCCGGGTCACTCCCTTTCACAATGTCCGTTCGCCCTGAGCGAAGTCGAAGGGCCAGCCTGAGCGAAGTCGAAGGCACTGCGCCTGCGGCTCAGTGGTCGGCTTCGACTTCGCTCTCCTGAACTTGTCGAAGGGCCGAACGGCAAATGGTTCAATCCGGCATCGCCCCCGCCACCTGAACCCAGTGCTCCCGCGCAGGCGGGAGCCCAGTCCCGCCCTCTCGCCTGTGCTCCCGCGCAGGCGGGAGCACGCCGCCCTGCTAGTCCGGCATCGCCCCCATCAACCGCTTCAGCTCATGCCCATCCACCCCCGCATCGACCGCCTCGTCCCCGCGCGCGGCCGCCAGCACCGCCGCCAGTTCAGCGGGCGTCGCGCGCCAGAATTCATCGGGCCGCCAGCCCAGCAGCCACCCGGCCACCCCCGCCAGCCGCGCCGCCCCTTGCGCAAAGCGCGTCATTTGCCCGCCAATATCTGCTGCAAAATGGCCTTGAGCACCGGCGTCACCTTGGCCAGTCCCACCGCCAGGATCGCCTCGCCCAGCGTATCGCGATCCATCCGGTCGCGATCGACCAGGCAATGCCAGAACAACGCCACCAGATCGCCCAGCGACAGCTTGCCGTCCGCTGCCCGCTCTACCAGCGCGAACAGCGGCCCCAGTTCCGCCTCCGCCGCCACCAGCGCCGCAAAACTCGGCCGCAACGCCAGCATGTCGCCGCCAATCGCCAGCGCCGCCTCGCCCCGTTCGGGATTTGGGCGCTCCGCGTTAGGCCCGCTCACTCCGACACCACCGCGCCGGAGCTTTCCAGGCTCAGCGCATAATTGCGCTCGCCATTATAGTCCCCGGCATAGTCGAGCCGCGTCACCAGAAAGCGCCCGCGCATCCGCTCACCGCTCTCGAAACTCAGCTCATAATCCTCGATCGTGCCGGACAGCGCATGGTTGCGGATTGCCACCTCCGCCGCCGATCCGGTGAACAGCCCCGCCGCCGACACGCTGACCGATCGCACCCCCGCTCCCGACAGCAATTCGCGCCACCCGCCCGAATCCTTGGACGTGATGTTCACCGCCTCGCCATTCACGGACAATTGCGTAGTGCGCATCCCCGCAACCGTGGCATATGTTGCTGGAATGTTGCCATCACCAACCTTCAACAGAAACGCACTTCCCTTTTCGACGCCCATGGCGCATCCTTTCTTCCGATAAAGCGTGCAAAACGCTGGTTAAGGAGAGTCTCAATGATCTTCATCGCACCGCTCATGTTGCTGGTCACAACCGCAGCCGCCGCCCCCGCCGATCCTGTCGGCATGGGTCGCAAGGCCTATTCGCAATGCCTGTCGGCCCAGATTCAGCCGGGCCTGGAAAAGAAGCTGACGCTGGGCGATTTTCAGGCCGACATGAAAAAGACCTGCGCCGCCAAGGAAACCGCCTTCCGCACCGCGATCGTCGCAGCGGACAAGGCTGACGGCATGTCCGAAAAAGCAGCGCAGGCCGACGCCGACGACCAGATTTCGGAATATGTCGACAAGATCACCAGCGAATATGAAGATTATAACGCGCCGGGCTGACGCGCATATTTATCTCTCCCCATCGGGGAGAGATACGAAGGCTTGGCAGCTTGCTGCCTAGCCGCAGTTGAGAGGGGGCACGGCGTTCGCGGCATCGCGCGCTCTACCCCTCCCAAACCGCCCGCAACCGATAATCCACCACCGCAGACCAGCCCGCGCCCTGCCGCGCCACCCGCGACCGCACCAGCCGCGCCGTTACCACCCGCCACCCATCGCGCACCGCCACGCCCGCCAGCACCGGGTCGATCCGCGCGATCATCCCCGCCAGCCGCGCCGGCGTCTCGCCGCCATCATGCAGGCCGATCGTCAGCCGCAACTCGCGCCCCGCCACATCCTTGCCGCCCCAGTCCGCGCCGATGCACTCGCCCACCACGCCATAGGGCTGGCTGGCCCGCACCGGATCGCCGTCGAACAAGCCGTTCAGCCCGTCCATCAACAGCGTGTCCGCCCGCAACGCATCGATCACCGCCCCGCGCACCGCCACTTCAGCGCTCATAGTCCGCCCCTCCCCGCTTCCCGCAGCGCCAGATCCCGCCACCAGCGCGCCACCAGGCCGCGCCCGGACGCCCGCACCAGTTCGCCATCGATGCTGACGTCCAGCCCCGCCTCATCCAGCGCCGCCGCCACCGCCGCCCGTCGCCGCGCCGCTTGCTGCGCCACCATCCGCGCCAGCGCCGCCCTCATCGCAACCGCATCCGCCGCCATGGCCGCCACAGCGCGCTCACCACGGCGGGGGGCGCGGCCCCTTCCGTCCCGCGCGCGGAAAAATGCTCCGCCGCCAACCGCACGATCCCCTGCCGCAATGCTTCGGGCAGGCCGTTCATCTCGCTCGCCATGCCCGCCGAATAGCGCACCAGCAATCGCCGCCCGTCGCCCGCGCGCGTCGATCGCACCCACCCCTCGCCGGTCGCATCGATGTCGATCGCATAGCCATCGACCGGCAGGGCGACCGCCATGCCATCCGCCTCCACCGCCTCGACACTCTCGATTCCCACCACGGGCCGCGCCGTCAGCCGCTGCCAGCTCCCATCGCCCGCCACCATCTCCTGCGCGCCCCGCACGATCAGCCACTGCCCGACAAATTGCTCGCACAGGGCCGACGCGCTGCGCAGCAACCCGGCCAGCACCCCATCCTCGCCACTCGTCTCGATCCGCAAATAGGCCTTCAGCTCGGCCAGCGACGCCGCCAGCGTCCCGCTCTCATCCTGCGCCAGCATCAGCATTCCTCCACCCGAAATGTCACCGACCGCGCGTCCACCTGCCCGTCGGACAAAGTGACCCGGTTCGTCAGTCGATAGAGCCGCCCGATCAGCCCGCCGCTCACCCGCGCGCTGGTCCGCAAGCCCTCGATCGCGGAAGCCTCCACGCTCAATCCGCCCGCTTCGACCGGCGCCACGCTCCACAGGCTGGCGACGATGCTCTGCCCCGCCAGATGGGCGGACCAGTCGATCCCATGATCGATGCTGCTGTCGGCATCCTTCAGATACAGGCTCATCGCCGCTTGCTCCCCCCAAACAAAAAAGGGGGAGAAACGCGAACGCCTCCCCCCCAAAAAACCTTCTCCCCTGGGGGGAGAAGGATACGCAGCCTTACTGGCGCAGCCAGTTAGGCGAAGTTGGATGAGGGGGCACAACGCCGGCCCCCTCGCCCCTCACGAAGCCGCAAACTTCATCAATTTAATCGCCTCGCTATTCGCCACGGCCCCGCCGATCCGCTTGACCGCGTAGAAATGCACGAACGGCTTGTTGCTGAACGGATCGCGCAGGATGCTGGTGTCGCTGCGCTCGGCAATGACATAGCCAGCCTGGAAATTGCCGAACGCGATCGACAGGCTACCCGCGCTGATGTCCGGCATATCCTCGGCCTCGACCACCGGATAGC
Source organism: Sphingobium sp. JAI105 (assembly GCF_015752145.1). Taxonomy (NCBI): domain Bacteria; kingdom Pseudomonadati; phylum Pseudomonadota; class Alphaproteobacteria; order Sphingomonadales; family Sphingobiaceae; genus Sphingobium; species Sphingobium sp. JAI105. The sequence continues at coordinate 1,054,580 of NZ_JADOUC010000001.1, forward strand.
CCAGCAGCGTCGCGGGCTGGCCAGCGCTCATCGACGGCTGCCACAAAAATGCGCCATCGCTGGTTTTCATCTTGCGAATGGCGCTCAGCGTCGCGCTGTTCATGACAAAGCTCGCCCCCTGCCGGTAGGGCGCGCGCAGGCTCTGCACCAGGTCGATCAACCTGTCCTGCGGGTTGGACGCGGCAAAAGCCCCCGCCGCGCCCGACGCGACATATTGCAGCGATCCGAACGCCCGCACGCTGTCCGCCTCATTGGTCGTCGTATAGGTCAGGAAGCCCTTGGGCTTGTTCGTGCCATTGCCGGTGATGAAGGCCGCGCCTTCCGCCACCGCAAATTCACGGGCAATCTCGCCCGCCAGCCAGCCTTCGACATCGAACTGCGCATCGTCCAGCATCGCCTGGCTCGCCGCCGGATTGGCGAACAGTTCGCCCGATGGCGGCGCGATCTCGTTTAAGCTTGGCGTCCCAGTCTCGCCCCGCGCGCCCGTTTCGCTGGCCCATCCCGACACGATCCCGCCCGCACTCACCAGCTTGCGATAGCCCGCCGTCCCGGTCCGCACGACATTGGCGATGCTACGAATGGGCGAAATGCCTTTCAGCGTCGCATCGATCAGCTGATCGATCTCGCGCGGCACCGCATATCCCCCGCTCGCGCCCGAAGCCCCGGAAAAGCTCTTCAGCTCCACGCCCGCTTCCTGCCCCTGCCGCAAATAACGATCGACAAAAGCGCTACGGGCCGGATCACCAAAATTTCCTGGCGCCCCGCCCTTCACCCCATCCAATGCAGGCCGCTGCATCGCCACCCGCATCGCACTCAAATCCGCCTCCAAAGCCGCAATCCGCTCCCCCTGAAGCACCACATCAAAGCTCCCCTCCAGAGCATCCGTCACGCCGTCCGTCATGTCATTCTCCCGCTAGAAAACACAAAAAAGGGCAGCCCCGGATGGGACCGCCCTTAAAAAACAAACCTTCTCCCCACGGGGGAGAAGGATACGAAGCCTTGCCAGCTTGCTGGTTAGGCGCAGTTGGATGAGGGGGAGCGCGCCGCTTGCTTCACGCAATGCGTCGCACCATAAAGCCCCATGCCCCTGACTCTAGCCATCGACGGCGCGCAACATATCCCCGCGGCCCTCGACCCGCTCACCCTCGTCGCCATCGAAGCCGCCCTCGCGACGCTACCAACAGACCGTCCTGGCCAACGCCTGACAGCTCTTGCCGAACTGGCGCCACTCCTCGCGTCGGCAGGATCCATCGGCAGCCATGCCGCCGCCCATTTGGGCCAAGCCGCAAAACCTGTCCGCGCCATCCTGTTCGATAAAAGCCAAACCACCAATTGGGCGCTCGGTTGGCATCAGGACCGCACTATCGCCGTGCGCGAAAGGATAGAAACAGCTGGCTTTGGTCCCTGGACCATAAAGTCTGGTCTGCACCATGTCGCGCCACCGCAATCCTTGCTCGACCGCATGGTCACGTTGCGCGTCCATCTCGATCCCGTCGATCCCGACAATGCGCCGCTGCTTATCGCCCCCGGCTCCCACCGCCATGGCCGCATCGCGGAAAATGATGTCGCGGCAATGGTCGATCGCTGCGGCACCGTCGCCTGCCTCGCGTCGCGCGGCGACATCTGGCTCTACGCCACGCCCATCCTTCACGCCTCAGACGCCGCCGCCAATCCCCGCCACCGCCGCGTCCTCCAACTCGACTATAGCGCCGATGATCTGCCCGGCGATCTGGAATGGCTAGGGATATAGACCCCACAAAAACCTTCTCCCCACGGGAGGAGAAGGATACGAAGCCTTGCCAGCTTGCTGGCTAGGCGCAGTTGGATGAGGGGGCGCGCGTTGGCGTAAATCCCTCCACCTTATGCACCCGCGCCCGATCCTGCATCGGATGCGTCACCAGGCTCACCTCCACCAGCTCCAACGCCAGCAATTCGCGCGGCCCCAAACCTGCTCCACCGCCACGCGCCTCGCGCACCCTATACCCAAACGACAGCCCATCCAGCGCCCCGGCCTTCAGCCCCGCCGCCGCCTCCCGCCCGGCCGCCGTCCGCGCCGACACCCGGCCGATCACCCGCAACCCGCGCGCATCCTCCTCCAGCCGCTCGATCGCGCCGATCACCTGCCCCGGCCCATGCTGCCACAGCAACGGCACCCCCGCCGCGCGCACGCTACCGAACGCCCCCGCCCGCACCACATCCCCGCCCCGGTCCACCCGGTCGAAAATCGCCGCATAACCGGCAAAGCGCACGTCTTGAGCCATATAATCTCCGTTCGCCCTGAGCCTGTCGAAGCCTGTCCTGAGCGCCTGCCGCAGGCGGGCAGTCGAAGGGGGCTTGCCTGCGCTTGTCGAAGGCTTCTGACCTCGCTCCGCGCGGCCAAGGGCTTCGACTTCGCTCAGCCCGAACGGAACAGGCGCCCCATCGCCGCTCACGTTCTGACCAACCCGACCAGCCCGGTCTTGACCGCAATCCCCAGCAGCACCAGCGCCAGCGCGATCCGCACCAGCCAGCCGATCACCGCCCCGCGCGCCGCCTTCTTGGCGTCGCGCCAGGCGCGCAGCAGTTCGCGCAGCTCGCGCACATCGCCCTCCGCCCGCCGGTCGGCCAGCCCCAGTCGCTCCAGCGCCCGCCCCGCGCCCAGCTCGCTCGCCTCCTCCACCAGCGCCCGGATCATCACCATGTCCATCGCCCCCGGCCCGCCTTCCGCCTGCGCCACCAACCGCGCCAGCATCTCGCCATCCTGTTTCATCACGCCCTCCAATCCCCTCGCCCCCTTGGCGCGGTTGGGAGAGGGGGAACCGCCGCCCGCCTCACAACCCTAACAGCCCCTTTTTCTCCTCCGCCGACAGGAAATCCGCCCCCGCGACCCGCTCCCACAGTGCTGCCCGCTCGTCGCTCAGCGCCGCGATGCCATCCAGGTCCGGCTCGATCCGCAGCCCCGGCCACCAGCCGCTCAGTCCCTGCCCCAGCCCCGCGCCGATCTTGCGCACCAGCGGCAATATCGTCTGCCGCCACAGCGCCTTGTTCGCCTCCCGATAATTGGCGTAGCTATTGTCGCCGGGCAGCCCCATCAGCATCGGCGGCACGCCAAAGGCCAGCGCAATCTCCCGCGCCGCCGCCGCCTTCAGCCCCACAAAGTCCATCTCCGCCGGGGTCAGGCTCAGCGCCTTCCAGCTCAGCCCACCCTCCAGCAGCATGGGCCGCCCGGCATTGGCCGCGCCCGCAAAGGCGATCTCCATCTCGCGCTTCACCCGCTCATACTGGTCGGGCGCCATGACCGATCCGTCCCCCGGATCATAAACCATCGCCCCGCTGGGCCGCGCCGCATTGTCGAGCAGCGCCTTGTTCCACACCGTCGCGCTATTGTGGATCGCCACCGCCCCCGCTGCCGCGCCGACACAGCCCAATCCATAATGATCGTCCAGCGGATGCAGGCTTTTCAAGTGCAGCACCGTGGTCCGCCCCGCGCCATCTTCGGGCGACAGGCGCGTCACGCTCTCCCCGACGCGATAGAGATAGGCCGCGGGCCACCCCCGCGCATCGGCCTCCACCGACACCCGCTCAGGGCGCAGCGCGAACAGTTCGGCGGGCATCCCGTCCGCCCCGCCGATCACCTGCACATAGGCATTGCCATGCAGCAACAGGTGACAGGCCAGCCTCTCCACCAGCCCCTGCCCCGCCGAAGCCCGCGCCACCAGCGCCAGCACCCGCGCGCCATCCTCCACGGCAGAGGCTTTCAGCGCAGTCGCCCCCGCCCCTTCCGACACCAGCCGCATCGCCCGCTGCGCCACCGGATTGCCGATCACGCCGCCACGCACCTGCGCCTCATAGCTGGCGGGCCACTCGCCCAGCGCCACCGCCCCCGTTCCCCAGGCGCGCGCCAGCACCGGCCGCGCATCCGCCTGCACGGCCTTCATCCCAAAGAATTTCATGCTTGCCTCCCGCACAACAAAAAACCCTCACCCCGACGGGGAGAGGGCCAAAGCGATTTCCAATCAGATAGACTATTCGATGACTCGGAAATCGCGTTAAACCTGAAGCGAAGGCTGGCAGCAAAGCCGCCTGCCGCAGCTGCGAGAGGGAGAGCGCCCCACCCTCAAGTCAAACCAGCACGGCTTTCGTTTGCTCCCCAACCTCCGTTCGTTTCGAGCGAAGTCGAGAAACCGCACGCCGCCGTTTCTCGACCTAACCAGACCCGAACGGGTCAAGGTCGAGCTACCGTCGCTAGATCAAGGATTGCGCCGCAACACCCGGTCGCAGGTCGAGTTCGTCCCCTCGCTCTTGCCGATCACCCGGCCCGCCAGCGCCCCGGCGCCCGCGCCCAGCAGCGTCTCGCCCAGGCCACCACCGGCGACCAGCCCGACGCCAGCACCGCCAGCCGCGCCGATCACGGTGCCCTTGTCGCGCCCCTTCTTCCCCTGGATCAGGCAATAGCGCACATCGTCGCGATCGCGCGGTGCCGCCCTCGCCACCCGCGCCCGCTCCTTCGCGCTCAGCGTCACCGCCATCACCGGGGTAGCCACCAGCGTCGCCCCGACCAGCGCGCCGAGCATCGTCACCATCTTCATCGCCAAATCTCCACTTCAAATCCGATGCTCCCGAAACGACCGACGGCACCGCGGGGTTCCCCTCACAACCCCCGCACCCGCGCCTCGCCCCGCCGCCCCAGCATCAGTTCGGTCAGCGCCCATACCAGCGCGTCGGCGCGATCGGGCGATCGGCCCGGCCCCACATAGCCGCCCCCGGCCAGCAAGCCGCACATCTCATCCTCCAGCCGCGCGAACGCCCCGCGATGCGCCACCCGCCCGGCTTCGTACAGTGCCGCCACGGGTTCCGCCCGCGCCACTTTGCCGCGCGAGGCATGGACCAGCTTCACCGGCAGCATGGCATCCGCCGCGCGCAGCACGCTTTCCACCATCGCCCCGCCATTATTCGCTTCGGCCACCACCTTGTCAGCGCCATGCACCAGCGCCGCCGCAGCCACCGCGCGCGCCCATTGTTCGGGCGAACATCCCTCGACGCTCGCATCGGCAATCACATAGGCGCGCCCGTCACCGCCCACGCCCGCCACCACGATCCCGCACGCATCGCCATGGGCGGACGCAGGCGGATCGACCGCCACCACCACCCGATGCAGCGCCGCCCCGTCGCCTGCGCCCGGCACATGCGCCACCCGGCATCGCTCGATCAGGTCGCGCGACCAGAGCGCACCCTCCACCTCCTCGATCAGTTCGCCGTCCAGTTCCTGCCGCCCCAGCCGCGTGCCGCCATAGCTGCGCTCCATCGCCTCGACAAAGCCCTCGGCCAGGTTCGCGCGATTGTCCGCCGTCCGCCCCCGCGTGACGATGACATCCCGGTCCGCCACCAGCCGCCGCACCAGCGCCACCGGGCGCGGCGTCGTCGTCGCCATGACGCGCGGACTTTTCCCCAGCCGCATCGCCATCATCAGATTATCCCACGCGCCCAGCGCAAAGGGCCATTTGGCGATCTCGTCGGCCCAGCCATGGCTGAACTGCGGCCCGCGCAGACTTTCCGGTTCCGCCGCGCCGAACAGGGTCGCCACCGCGCCATTGGGCCATGTCAGCTTGCGCAGCGCAGGCGCAAAGACCGGGCGGCACCACCAGGGCGCAATCGTCAGCAACCCGGACGCCCCTTCCACCATCACCCGCCGCGCCTCGCCCAGCGTCGCGCCGACCAGCGCGATCCGCGCGCCGGGTTGGGCCTCCGCAATGCCCCGCACCCATTCGGCCCCGGCCCGCGTCTTGCCAAAACCGCGCCCGGCCATCATCAGCCAGATACGCCAATCACCCCCCGGCGCCTTCTGCCCCGGCCGCGCCAGCCAGTCCCATTCACGGCTCATACGTTCGCGGCCAGCCTCCTTCAGCCGCCGCAACATCCTTGCCTGCGTCTGCTCTTGCTGGTCCAGCCATTCGTCATGCGAACTCTCCATCGCCCTCCCCTTGCCGGGGCGGCGACAGGCGCGCCCCTATTTGCGCGGCGCCATCCCGCCGAACGTCACGATGCTCTCGCCGGGGCGTGCCCGGAAGAAACTCCATATCGGATCATATTTAACCGATTGATCGCCCGGAGGCATTTTCGAACAGACGAAAATGCGTCAGAATCCTTCACTTCACCAGCAGAACAGCAATGAAGAGGTACAACTGATGGTTGACCGGATAGGAGAGATTGAACGCCACATGATCCTGCTTGGGATCAGCAAAAAGGCCATAGCAGACCTTTCAACCATGATTCGTGCGCACGCGACTGTCGCACCGGACGCTGACCCTGCCATCCACCCGCAGGTCTTGACTGCCGAAATAGGGCAAATTGCCCGCACTTTTCATAAATCCTCGCTGCGTCGTGGGGAAGCGTTGCATTATCCCATATCGGACCCTGGCTGGAACATGCTGCTCGCTCTTGTCACGGATGCGACGGAATATCGCACGTCATGCGTCACATCCTTATGTTACGCCAGCGGCTCACCGATGACGACGGCCCTGCGTCACCTCAGCAGGCTTGAACGGGACGGCAAAATTCAGCGGCGCGAAGACCGGCACGATTCTCGCAAATGCGTCATAGAAGCTACGCCGGAGACGCTGGAAATCATGAGAAACCTCATCGTCAGCTTCTGCGTCGAACCGCCCCTTCATTAAGCCGCTCGCCGACCAAACACGCACACACATGGACTTTTCTTACAGGGGCGGCGACAGGCGCGCCCCTATTTGCGCGGCGCCATCCCGCCGAACGTCACGATGCTCTCGCTTCCATCCTTGGCCACGGCCGCCACGCCGATGAAATGATCGTCCACCACCACATCTTTCAGCAGCAGTTCGGTCGCCCCGGTCACCAGCCGGCTATCCGTCCAGTCCTGCGCATCCGCCCGCCGCCAATAGACGCGATAGGCCGCCGCCCCCGGCACTGCGTCCCAGAATACCCGCGTATCCATCGACAGCGCGCCATCCAGCGACACGCTCGCCGGTGCCGCAGGCGCGCTTGCCAGAACACGCAACGCCGCGACATTCAGCGCCGTCACCTTCGCCAGATAGGGAAAATCCATGCCGACAACCGTGTCGCCATAATCGCGCCCACCCTCGACCCGCAGGTCCTGATGCTGCCGGTCGTAATTCTCGATCCCCACCGAAAAACGCACCGCCGGATAGCCCGCCTCCAGCAACGGGGTATGATCGCCACCGCGCCCGAAACGGTCGGGCCGCCGCACCGCAAACACGTCCAGCCCGATCTGCGGATTGGCCTCCGCAATCCCGTCGATCGCCTTGGCCAGCGCCCGCGACGGCCCGTCATCCTCGCCGCCGATGCCGCGCCGGGTCAGCCCCGCCTTGCCATCCTCGGACGATCGTATCCCTTCGGAAAAGACCCGCACCCGGTCCGCCACGATCTGGCCGTTCAGCCCGGTCGTGTTGCCGACAATATCGTTGTTCAGCATCGCCCGCACCTGCCAGCCGCGCGCCTTGGCCGTGTTCGCCAGTAATTTGCCGGACAGCAGCGCGTACACGATCGTCCCGTCAAACGTCTCGCCCGCCAGCACCCGCGCCGCCTCGATCACCAGCGCGCTGCCCGATCCATTGTCGTTCGCGCCCGGTGCATCGCTGGTGAAGTCCATCACGTCGCTGACCCGGCTGTCGATATGCCCCGCGACGAACACCACCTGATTGGGATCGCCCGTCCCGGTCTGGATCGCCAGCACATCGACAATATCCGCGCCATCGGGCACGCGCGGCGCGGTGAAGCGCTCCGACACGCTCTCAACCTTCAGGCAGCCGCCGCACCCCTTGGAAATCCGCGCAAACTCCGCCGCCGCCCAGGCCCGCGCCGCCCCAATCCCGCGCTTGGGATCGGTCGCCGACGACAGCGTATGCCGCGTCCCGAAACTCACCAGCTTCTCGACCGTCGCCTTCAACCGCGCGGGATCGGGCGCCTTCCCCTCCGCCAGCGCGGGCGAAGCCAGAAGCGAAGTCGAAAGCGCCGAAGCAGCGGCGAGCAGGATCAATTTTCTCATGACCCACAGGTCTATCGCCAATCGGACAAGTGTAAAGAGACGAAGCCGGTTCGCCCTCACGCATCAAGTCCCCGTCGCCGCCCTCATCCGTTCGACCTCTTCCACCATCCGCCGCACCCGTCGTACCACCGCAGGGCTATCGGGCCGCTCCTTTTGCGCCGCCGCGCTCGTGCGATAGGCCAGCACCCGGTCGCGATGCCGGGTCAGCAGTTGCAGCGCCAGTTTCAGGTCATGCCCGCGCTTGATCTTGCGGCTCTTCACGCTCCCCTCGCCGTCCAGCAGGATCTCCTCGCTCTCGCTGCCGAACAGGGCTTCGCGCATCAGCATCGCCTCGATCTCGGCATAGCCAATATCCATCGCCCGTTCCCAGTCGGCGGCAAAGCGCCGGTTGCGCTGCCTGCGGTCATAGGCGCTGGTCCGGCACACGCCCGCCACCCGCGCCGCCTCGCTGGTGTTGCAGGTCATCGCCAATGTCTGCAGGAACAGCCGCTCCTGCTCCCTGGTCCATCCATCCTTGCGCGGACGGCGCATTTGCGCGCGCGCTGCGCCCGCCATCTTCCGGCGCGCCGGTTCCAGCATCTGCGCCTCCATCCCTTCCGCCATGCTCGTCCCTTCCCCGCATGCGCCCGGCCAACGCAAAAGGGGCCGACCCGTCCGGATCAGCCCCTTTTTGCGTCGCCCCGTTGGCGACTCACATTTTTCCACTATGGCCATCTCTGCCAGAACAGCGTGACGCTGTCAAGACAAATGTTCCAAATGGGTTATTTTTTGGCCATCAATCCTTCCACCATCGGCGCCTCCAGTTCCAGCGCTTCCGCCACGCTGGGCCACGCCTTCACCGCCTCGATCCACGCCGCGACCTTTGGCCAACGCCCCGTCGCCAGCTGGTCCGAACAATAGCATATGTTGATGATCGGACAGGCCGCCGCCAGATCGGCCAGGGTGAAGCGATCCTCGACCAGCCAGCCCCTATCGGGCAAAACCCCTTCCAGATAGTCGTAGATACGCGGCATTTCCTCCGCCTCGGCCTTGTCCGCCGCCGCCAGATCCTGCGGAAATTTCATCGCGGGTGCCACGACCCGGTTGAAAAATATCTTCTGCCCCGCCGGCTGGACGATCGTGTCGCCAAATTCCTCGAACCATATCGTGCGTGCCCGCGCCTTCGGTTCTGCCGGGATCATCTCCTCGCCGGGGCGCAGGGCATCCATATAGGTTATGATCGCGCTCGAATCGCACAGCAGGAAATCGCCATCTTCCAGTGCCGGAATCTTGCCGAACGGCGATCCCTTCAGATAGCCTTCCGCCCCGCGCCCGAAACCGGCCGCCTCCACCTCTGCCGCAATCCCCTTCTCCGCTGCAAAGACGATAACCTTGCGCACAAAAGGCGAAGGCCGCGCACCATGGATGATCATGCAATCTCTCCTTGTCCTGTTCCGGATCGCAAAATGCCGAAACAGTATCGAAATGCAACTATTTAATGCAGGCGCTCACTCGCCGCCCGCGCCAGCGCCACCCCCGGCACGCGCCACCGACCGCGTATAATCTATCCGTATCCGCACCCAGCTGCCGACCAGCACCTTGCCATTCTCGCGCGGCGGCAGCACCAGAAACTGCCACGCCGCCAGCCGCACCGCGCGGGCAAAGCCGGACCCCAGCGGCGATTCGCCCAGCGTCTGGCAATTATCGACATGATAATGATCGACCGTCTTGCACGCGACCATGCCCCACCCATTGGGCGGCGCATTGGCGGGCAGGAACGGGGAAAGCTCCGCATCGGTGGGCCGCCGATACCATTCGGCGTTGAACAATTGCACGCCGCCTGGCCCCTCGCCCGGTCCCGCGACCGCGGCGCTGTTGCCCTGCCCCGCCGCGCTCGCCCCTTTCGCCGCCTTGGGCATGCGGCCAATATCGGCCGACGCCATCTGCTCCCGATCCAGCGTCAGGAAGGGGAAGGGCGACGGCGGATCTTCGGCGGGCTTGGCGACCGGCACGGGTGGCCGCACCACCGCCTCGGCCTGTTTTGGCGCTGCCGCATCCTCCTTCTCGCGCCGCTCAGCCTTGGGCGCGCGCTTCTGCTCCGTCTCCGCCTTCTGCCCGGTCTCGACGTCGAACGTCACCGGCATCCGGTCGTCCACCTTTTTGGGTTCGGGCTTGGGGGCCAGTGTGAACAGCGCAAGCAGCAGGATAGCGTTCAGCACCAGCGCAAACGCCATGCCGCCCGCGCGTTGCCGCACTCTGGCCCAGGATATGGTTGAAACTGTCAAACGCGCCGACCGAACAGGACTGATGATGGCTCATGCCCAGACGTCGCCGTCCCGTCAACGCCGTCGCGCCAGGCGGAGGCCATGGCCTGCCAGCGCCGCGCCATCGATACGCCATGGATCGCCACCCGCAAAAGGCGCTGGCGACCGGCCATCATCTCGGCTAGGGGTCGGCCCCGATGCTGACCAGGCTTTACCAATGGATGCTGGCGAAAGCCGCCCACCGCCACGCCGAACGCTGGCTGTTCGCCTTCAGCTTTATGGAATCCAGCTTCTTCCCCATCCCGCCGCATCCGCTGCTCGGCCTCATGTGCCTCGCCCGCCCGGAACGCGCGCTGCGATTCGGCTTTATCTGCACCCTGGCATCCGTGCTGGGCGGACTGATGGGCTATGCGATCGGCTATTTCCTCTATGAAACGGTCGGCCAGCAATTGCTCGCAGCGCTCGGCCTTGCGGCCAAATTCCCGGTCGCGGCCTGCTATCTGCGTGAATTCGGGGCGGAAATCATCCTGATCAAGGGCGCGACGCCGATCCCGTTCAAACTGATCACGATCACGGCGGGCTTCATCGGCCTGCCGCTCTTCACCTTCATCTGGGCCAGCCTGCTCAGCCGCGCTTTTCAATTCATGCTGGTCGGCTTTCTGTTCTGGAAATTCGGCCGCCCGATCAAGGCGTTCATCGAAAAATATCTCGCCCTCCTGTCGGGCCTGTTCCTCGTCCTCATCGTCGGCGGCTTCATCGCCGCGTCCATGCTGACCGGCGGCCCCGGCAAGAGCGACAGTTGCAGCGCCGCAACGATGGAATCGATCCGCTGACGTGCTGAAGCAAGCCTTCGCTCGCCATCCCAAAGTCGCGGCGCTGCTGGCGGGGTTCGCCTCCGCCACCGGCTTTGCTCCCCTCAATCTCTGGCCGGTAACGCTCGCCTGCCTGATCGCGCTGATTCTCCTGATCCAGCACGCCCCGGACCGCCGCGCCGCCTTCACCCGTGGCTGGCTCTTCGGGCTTGGCCATTTCACCCTCGGCCTCAACTGGATCGCCCACGCCTTCACCTTTCAGGACATGATGCCGCACTGGTTCGGCTATGGCGCGGTGCTGCTGCTGTCGCTCTATCTGGCGGTCTATCCCGGCCTGGCGACCCTAGGGACATGGTGGTTGTCTCATTCCTCCCCTGCAAGGGGAGGGGGACCACGAAGTGGTGGAGGGGTGTCACCCTATCGTGAGGGCGACACCCCCCCGTCATCGCTACGCGATGCCGCCTCCCCTGCAAGGGGAGGATGGATGGCACTGCCCCCCCTCCTCCTCTTCGCCGCCTTCTGGCTGGGCACGGAATATCTGCGCGCCTGGGCTTTCACCGGCTTCGCCTGGAACCCGCTCGGCGTCACCCTGCTCCCCACCGGCATCGCCATCGCCGCCACCCTGATCGGCACCTATGGGCTGAGCGCCCTCACCATCCTCGCGGCGGGCGCGCTGCTTCTTGCGTTCCAGCGCCACTACCGCCCGGCCGCCGCGATCGCAGCCCCGCTTCTCCTCCTCGCGCTCTGGGGCCATCTCGCCCCCGCCCCGGTCACGCCCCCCGGCGCGCCGCGCGTCCGCGTCGTCCAGCCCAATATCGGCCAGGACCAGAAATATTCGGTCGAAAACGAAGTCGCCAATTTCCGCAAGCTCGCCGCCCTCTCCGGCCAGCCTCGCCCCGCCCCGCGCCTCATTTTCTGGCCCGAAGCCGCCATCCCCGCCTATCTCGACATGGAACCGGGCTGGCGCGCCCGCCTCGCCAGCCTGCTTGGCCCCGGCGACCTGCTGATGACCGGCGCGGACAAGGTCTATTTCAAGCCGGTCGAGGAAAATGGCGTCATCACGCAAAAGCTGGCGGGCGCGAACAACAGTGTCTGGATCGTCACCCCTGACGCCCGCCTGCTTGGCCGCTACAGCAAGGCGCATCTCGTCCCCTATGGCGAATATCTGCCGATGCGGAACATCCTCGAACCGATCGGCCTCTCGCGCCTCGTACCGGGCGATGCCGATTTCTGGCCCGGTCCCGGTCCGCAAAGCCTCCCGCTGCCCGCAACGCTCGGTCGCCCCGACCTCAAAATGGGGGTGCAGATCTGCTATGAGATCATCTTTTCGGGTCAGGTGATCGACCGCGCCAATCGCCCCGATTTTCTCTTCAACCCCTCCAACGACGCCTGGTTCGGCAGCTGGGGTCCGGTCCAGCATCTGGCGCAAGCCCGCCTCCGCGCGCTGGAAGAAGGCATCCCGATCATCCGCTCCACCCCCACCGGCGTCTCCGCGATCATCGACGCGCGCGGCCATGTCGTTCATGCTCTGGGCCTCAACCGCGCCGGTTTCCTCGATTCCGGCCTGCCCCCGCCGCTTGCCCCCACCCTCTTCGCACGGGTCGGCAACTGGGCGCCCTTCGCCCTCATGCTGCTGCTCGCCGGACTGGCCATTGCCATGCAGCGCAGCAAAAGCTAATAGCCACATAAACTATTCTTTATATCGTTTTCCGGTTCAGCCGTTTACGGGAGTCCCATGCGTAACCAATTCCTCTTCACCTCGGAATCCGTGTCCGAAGGCCATCCCGACAAGGTTGCAGACCAGATTTCCGACGCCATCGTCGACCTCTTCCTGTCGAAAGACCCCGAAGCCCGCATCGCCTGCGAAACCCTGACCACGACCCAGCTCGTCGTCCTGGCCGGTGAAATCCGCTGCAAGGGCGTCTATGAAAATGGTGCCTGGGCACCGGGCGCGCAGGAAGAGATCGAAGCCACAGTCCGCGCCACGGTCAGGCGCATCGGCTATGAGCAGGACGGCTTCCACTGGCAGACCTTCCGCTTCGAAAATAATCTCCACGGCCAGTCCGCCCACATCGCGCAGGGCGTCGATGAAAGCGGCAACAAGGATGAAGGCGCTGGCGATCAGGGCATCATGTTCGGCTATGCGTCGGACGAAACCCCCGACCTCATGCCCGCCACCCTCTATTACAGCCACAAGATCCTCGAACGCATGGCCGCCGACCGCCACGCGCAGGTCGTCGACTTCCTCGAACCCGACGCCAAGAGCCAGGTCACGCTCGAATATATCAATGAAAAGCCGGTCCGTGCGACCGCTCTGGTCGTATCGACCCAGCATGCCGCGGGCATGGACAATGACGAAAGCCGCGCCAGGCTGCGCGACTATGTGAAGGGCGTCATGGCCGACATCCTGCCCGAAGGCTGGATGCCCGGCGAAGAAGCGATTTACGTCAACCCGACCGGCCTGTTCGAAATCGGCGGGCCGGACGGCGACGCTGGCCTGACTGGCCGCAAGATCATCGTCGACACCTATGGCGGCGCGTCGCCCCATGGCGGCGGCGCGTTCAGCGGCAAAGACCCGACCAAGGTTGATCGCTCGGCCGCCTATATCACCCGCTACCTCGCCAAGAATATCGTCGCCGCCGGGCTCGCCCGCCGCTGCACGATCCAGCTTTCCTACGCCATCGGCGTCGCCGAACCGCTTTCGCTCTACGTCGACCTGCACGGCACCGGCACTGTCGAAGCCTCGGCGATCGAAGCGGTCCTGCCAACGCTGGTGCGCCTGACGCCCAAGGGCATCCGCACCCATCTCGGCCTCAACAAGCCCATCTACCAGAAAACCGCCGCCTACGGCCATTTCGGCCGCACCCCTGAAGGCGACTATTTCCCCTGGGAAAAGACCGATCTGGTGGACGCGCTCAAGGCCGCTCTGGCCTGATCCAAACAAAGAGGGGCGCGCAAAACGCCCCTCTTTCTTCTCCCCTCCCTTTCAGGGAGGGGAGAAGAACGCGCCTCTCCGAATAGCAAGGCCAAGCCCCCCTTGCCCCCACCCCTCCTGCCCGCTAGTCAGCCGCCCCATGACAGCGCATAAATCCGGCGATCCAACGACCCTTAACCGCCTCTATGGCCGCCAATCGGGCCACAAGCTGCGGCAGGGGCAGCAGGAACTGGTCGACACCCTCCTCCCCGCCATTTCCGTGCCCGAAGAAGGCGACATCACCGCCGCCGCCCTCTTCGGTTACGATCGCCCGCTCCATTTCGAAATCGGCTTTGGCGGGGGCGAACATCTTGCCTATCGCGCAGACATGCTGCCAGACCATGGCTTTATCGGCTGCGAGCCTTTCCTGAACGGCGTCGTCACTGCGCTTGGCCATGTCCGCGACGGTGCGCTCGGCAATGTCCGCCTGCACATGGGCGATGCGCTTGAGGTGCTCAGCCGCATTCCAGACGGCGCCTTGAGCTTCGTCTATCTGCTCCACCCCGACCCCTGGCCCAAGGCGCGCCATGCCAAGCGCCGGATGATGAACCCCGGCCCGGTCGCGATGATCGCCCGCAAGCTCAAGCCGGGTGGCGAATTCCGTTTTGGCACCGATCATCCCATCTATCTGCGCTGGGCGCTGATGGTGATGAACGGCCATCCCGATTTCGACTGGCTGGCCAGCACCCCCGCCGACTTCCTCACCCGCCCCGGCGGCTGGCCCCAGACCCGCTACGAGGCCAAAGCCCGCAAAAAGGGCCATGAAGTCTGGTACTTCCGCTACCGGCGCAAATGAAATCCTCCCCTGCAAGGGGAGGTGGCAGGGCGCAGCCCTGACGGAGGGGTGTCACCCTCTCGATGGGGCAACAGCCAACCCGATGATTGTACCCTGCTCCGTTCGTTTCGAGCGAAGTCGAGAAACGTTGCGCACAGGTTGATGCTTGCCCCCCTAAAACGCCTCCGCCGCCAGCGCCATGATCGCCCCTTCGCCCGCCGCGATGCTCGCCGCCAGCCCGCTTGCCTGCGGCAACACCCGCCGGGCATAATAGTCCGCTACCGCCAGCTTGCCTTGATGCAACGCCGTCTCGCCAGACCCGGCGGCGACCGCCATCCGCGTCCACATCCATCCCATCGCCACCAGCGCGAACAGCCGCAGATAGTCGACCGCCGCGGCCCCGGTCGCGTCCACATCCGCCCCGCGCAGCGCCACCGTCGCCTCGCGCAGCAAGGCCAGCGCCTCGCCCGTCCGCACCGCGATCACCCGGTCGCCCGCCGCCGCCACATCCGCCGCGATCCCGTCGAAAAAGCCCTCGACCACCGCGCCGCCGGCCATGGGCAGCTTGCGCCCGACCAGATCCATCGCCTGCACCCCGTTGGTGCCTTCGTAAATCTGCGCGATCCGGGCATCGCGGACAAATTGCTCCATCCCCCATTCGCGAATGTAGCCATGACCGCCGAACACCTGCTGCGCCTGCACCGCGCATTCAAAGCCATAGTCGGTAAAGGCCGCCTTGATCACCGGCGTCAGCAACGCCACCAGCGCGTCCGCCTGTCCCCGCTCGCCCGCATCCTCATGCGCTTTCGCCCGGTCGAGTTGCAGCGCGGTCCATCCCGCCAGCGCCCGGCCCGCCTCCACGAATGCGCGGACATTCAGCAGCATCCGCCGCACATCGGCATGCTCGATGATCGCCACCGGCCCGCGCGCCCCGTCCGCGCTGCGCCCCTGCAACCGGTCCCGCGCATAGGCAACCGCCTGCTGATAGGCGCCGCCTGCAATCCCCAGTCCCTGAATGCCCACCATCAACCGTTCGGCATTCATCATCGTGAACATCGCCGCCAGCCCGCGATGCGCCTCCCCCACCAGCCAGCCGGTCGCATCATCATAATGCATCACGCAGGTCGGCTGGGCGTGGATGCCCATCTTCTTTTCCAGCGACCCCACCGACATGGCGTTGCGCACGGTAAAACCACCATCGGCATCCGGCAGGAACTTGGGCACCAGGAACAGGCTGATCCCCTTCACGCCGGGTGGCGCATCGGGCAGCCGCGCCAGCACCAGATGGACGATATTGCCGCCAAAATCATGGTCGCCCGACGAAATGAAAATCTTGGTCCCGGCCACCGCATAGCTGCCGTCCCCCTTTGACGTCGCCCGCGTCTTGAGCAGCGCCAGATCGGTCCCCGCCCCGCTCTCGGTCAGCGCCATCGCGCCCGTCCATTCGCCGCTCACCAGCGGCTCCAGATAGGCGGCCTTCAGTTCGTCGCTGGCATGGGCCGCGATCGCCTCGCACGCCCCGCGCGACAGGCCGGGGAACAGGCCGAAGGACAGGTTGGTCGCCGACATCATCTCGTCGAACCAGAGTTGCAGGACAAAGGGCAGCCCCTGCCCGCCATGCGCCGGGTCCGCCGACAGCGACGTCCAGCCACCCTCGGCAAAGTCACGATAGGCCTGCGCAAAACCATCGGGCGTCTGCACCGCGCCATCGACCAGCCGGCTCCCCTGCTCGTCCCCTTCGCGGTTCAGCGGCTGCAAGCGCTCGGCACAGACCTTCCCCGCCTCCTGCAGCACCGCCACCGCCAGATCGGCATCCACCTCTTTCCCCAACTCCGCCATCGCCTGGTCGAAACCCAGTACGTCGTTCAGCAGAAATCGATAATCGTCGATCGGCGGGGTATAGCTTTGCATGGCGGTTCCTCTTCTATCGCGCGAACATTACACCAAACATATGTTACAGTCAATTTTCACCAGCCTGAAAGCCTGCCGCAAACGGCTGGTTCAAGGCCGACGACGAAGGGCGCCCGAAAAAGGGTGCCAGTCTGCAAGCGACTATTTTTGATGGAAGACGGCCGCTAACCTGCACCGGCCAATGCCCACGCAAAAATAAGCGCCGCGGCTGATCCCAGTGCGCTTCTGACGTTATGCAACTTTCCCCACTGGATCAGCATCGCCCGGCTTCCAGCGCCCGCCTCACGCTCCGACATCGCCATCAAGCGTTTGTTGACTGGCATGATGATGAAGAGCGTAAACGGCCAGTTGGCGAGTATCAGGTTGCTTCCCGCAAACCACCGCCAATCGGCAGAGTAATATCCAACGATCAGGCCCGCCAAGCCGCTGGCGACGGCCAGCCCAGACTGGATTGGAAGCGCCCGCTTGTAGCTGGGCTGCCACTGCATCAGCAGAGGACCGTCTGCTAGTCCGACACGCGCCGGATGTTCGACGAGGCTTATATAGAGTGCAGCGCCAGCAAACAGCGCGGCGAAAAGAAGTGCAGCTATCGAGAGCTGAAACATGAACATTCCTCGGCATCAGCCGGGAAGGCGCGAAACACAGAGCAGCGCCTTCCCAACGAGTTGGGTTGACGCCGTGGCTGGGAAGAACCCGATGAACGGGCGCAGGAGCTACCGACCTGCAACTCTATTTTCGGCAACCGAAAAATGACCGGAAATGATGTCAATTGCAAGGCTCGGAATGTCTGCAAGAGGGTGACTGCTGCCGAACGATTTTATACCGCATCACGTCAGCCCTTCCCCTCAGGCGACATTCCACGACCACCACCGTCCGCCGCCCGCTAATCCCGCGGCTTGTGCGACGACAGCAGGTAGCGCCAGACGCCGACCATATTGATGCCCAGCATGGCGACATTCTGCCAGCCTATCCCCTCGCTGTCCTGCGCCAGAAACCCCCACAGGATCAGCGCAATCGAACTGGTGACGAACAGTACGAACGCCCATCCGGTCACGCGCCGCCCGATGTTGAGCGACACCAGCAACGCCGCCAGCGTCGCCGCCGCCGCGCCATAATATTGCAGCCCCGTCAGCACAGCCTCATCCATCCCGCCCCAACGCGCTGCCGCCCGCCAAGGTTGCAGCCAGGCCCCGCCCCCTCTAGGCAGGCTGCATGATCGCCAGCATTGACCCGTTCCACGCCATCGCCATCAGCCGCGAAGCCCACAGGCTCGAAGCGGCGGGCCGCTCCATCCTTCACATGGAATTTGGCCAGCCCTCCACCGGCGCGCCGGCCGCGTCCATCGCCATGGCCCATCATGTGCTGGATACCGACCCGATGGGCTATTGGGAAAGCCAGCCGCTCAAGGACCGGATCGCCCGCCATTATCGCGACAGCTATGGTCTCGCCATCGATGCCGAACGCATCCTGCTCACCTGCGGTGCGTCCCCCGGCCTGGTCCTTGCGCTGACCAGCCTGTTCGCACCCGGCGCGCGCGTCGCCACCGCCCGCCCCGGCTATGTCGCCTATCGCAACACGCTCAAGGCGCTCTATCTCTCCCCCGTGGAGGTCGCCTGCGGTCCGGCGGAACGCTATCAGATCAGCGCCGACGCGCTCGCCGCGCTCGATCCAGCGCCCGACGGCCTCATCGTGGCCAGCCCGGCCAACCCCACCGGCACCATCATCCCCGCCGACGAACTGGCCCGCATCGCCGCGACCTGCGCCGCGCGCGGCATCGCCATCGTCTCGGATGAAATCTATCACGGGCTGTCCTTTGGCGACCCGGCCCGCTCGATGCTGGAATTCGCGCCCGACGCGATCATCGTCAACAGCTTCTCCAAATATTTCAGCATGGCCGGCTGGCGTCTGGGCTGGATCGTCGTGCCGCCTGTCCTGATCGACGCCGCCCGCGCCCGCATGGGCAACCTGTTCCTCACGCCCCCAGTCCTGGCTCAGCAGGCCGGGCTACAGGCGTTTGAGGAAAGCGCCGAACTGGACGGCCATGTCGCCACCTACCGCCGCAACCGCCAGTTGCTGCTCGACGCCCTGCCCGCGCTCGGCCTCGCCAGCATCGCCCCGCCCGATGGCGCATTCTATCTATACGCCGACATCAGCCATCTGACCGACGACAGCCTGGCCTTCTGCCACCGCCTGCTACAGGACACCGGCGTCGCCACCGCGCCCGGCATAGATTTCGATCCGGTCGAAGGGCGCCACTTCATCCGCTTCAGCTTCGCCGTCTCCACCGACCGGGTAGAGGATGCCATCGCCCGGATGGTGCCATGGTTTCAGGCGCAAGGCAGGCGTTGAACGCTGGAAATCCTCCTCTGCAAGGGCAGGCTTTTCGCATATGAACTGCCTCCTCCTTCATCGTCATCCTGAACTCGTTTCAGGATCCATTTCTCCTTACGAGCGGCGGCCTGTGGGGCAGGATGGATGCTGAAATAAATTCAGCATGACGTTGGATGGATAGCGGAAAGTCATATGCAACCGCCCTGCCCTTCCATGGAAGGATGCACTTCGATCTGAATTGCAATGTCGGAAACAAAGTCCGGCCAAAAAATGGTGCGGGCGGTCGGAATCGAACCGACACTCCTTGCGGAACCGGATTTTGAGTCCGGCGCGTCTACCAGTTTCACCACGCCCGCACGGCCTGGGAGCCGCCAAATGACAAAATCCGGCTCCCTCGTCCAGCCGAAAATCAGTCCGGCCCATATTCATCGCCCAAAGCGCCACGCCCGCCAGACTTTCACCATGCGATAGCAAGCCGTTGCAGCATTGCCGCCGGGACGATAGCCTCCTTGCGCTATCATCCGCGCGCGCTATAAGGGCGTCATCGTGCAGATATAGATATGTTCAACGGAAAAGGACCATCCTTTGGCCGAATCATCTGCTACGTTCCTATTATTCGGCGCTACGGGGGATCTCGCGCGACGGATGATCTTCCCTTCGCTCTATAATCTCCTGTCCGACGGGCTGCTGCCTGACGATTTCCTGATCGTCGCTTCCGGCCGGTCGGAACTGGACGACGACGCCTTTCGCGACGATGTCGATGCGGCGCTGCGCCAGTTTCTGGCGGCCGACCGCTATGACAGCCAAGTCGCCGCCACCTTCCGCGCGATGATCTGCTATCAGCCGGTGGAGGCAGGCAATGCGACCCAGTTCGCCGCCCTTGCCGATCGGATCGACGGGCGGCTGGAACGCGGCCTGTCGGTCTATCTCTCCACCCCGCCATCGCTGTTCGCCCCCACGGCGCAGGGTCTGGCGGACGCCGGCCTCATCACCCCGCTCACCCGGATCGCGATGGAAAAGCCGATCGGCAAGGATCTGGCCTCCTCCAAACAGGTCAATGACGGCATCGGCGCGCTGTTCGAAGAGGATCAGATTTTCCGCGTCGATCATTATCTGGGCAAGGAAACCGTCCAGAACCTGCTGGCGCTGCGTTTTGGCAATCTGATGTTCGAACCCTTGTGGAACGCGACCGGCATCGACCATGTCCAGATCACTGTCGGCGAAACCGTGGGCCTGGAAGGCCGCGTCTCCTATTATGACGGCGTCGGCGCGCTGCGCGACATGGTTCAGAACCATATGCTCCAGATCCTGTCGATCATCGCCATGGAGCCGCCCGCCCGCATGGACCCGACCGCGGTGCGCGATGAAAAGGTGAAGGCGCTGCGCTCGCTGCGCCCGATGACCGCCGAAACCGTCAAGACCCATAGCGTGCGCGGCCAATATACGCCGGGCGCCGTGGGCGGCCAGATCGTCACCGGCTATGCCGACGAACTGGGCAAGCCCTCGACCACGGAAACCTTCGTCGCGGTAAAAGCCTATATCGACAATTGGCGCTGGCAGGGCGTCCCCTTCTACCTGCGCACCGGCAAGCGGATGCCGGAACGCCAGTCCGAAATCATGATCCAGTTCAAGCCGGTCCGGCACTCCATCTTCGGGCGGGACGGCCATGGATCGGGGCTTGAATCCAACACGATGGTCATCCGCCTCCAGCCCGAAGAATATATCCGCCTGACCATCATGTCGAAACGGCCGGGCCTCGAACGACAGGTGCATCTCGACGAAGTGACGCTCGACGTCTCGCTGACCGCCGCCTTTGCCGGGCAGCGCCGCCGCATCGCCTATGAACGGCTGATCCTCGATCTTCTGGCCGGCGATCCCACCCTGTTCGTCCGCCGCGACGAGGTGGAGGCGCAATGGACCTGGATCGATTCGATCATCGACGGGTGGAAGGAAGCGAATATGAAACCCGCCCCCTATTCTTCCGGGAACTGGGGCCCATCCTCGGCCATTGCCCTTATCGAACGTGACGGAGCCAGCTGGCATGACTGAACTGAACCCCATCATCGCCAAGGTGACGGAACGCATCGTAAAGCGCAGCGCCAGGAGCCGCCGCCACTATCTCGACCTTATCGAGCGTGGCCGCGACGCTGGCACCAACCGCGATCAGCTAAGCTGCGGCAACCTCGCCCATGCCTTTGCCGCTAGTGGCGAGGACAAGCCGGTCATCCGCACCGGCGCGGCGATGAATATCGGTATCGTCACGGCCTATAACGACATGCTCTCGGCGCATCAGCCCTATGGCCGCTATCCCGAAGCGATCAAGCTGGCCGCCCGCGAAGTCGGCGCCACGGCCCAGGTGGCGGGCGGCGTGCCCGCCATGTGCGACGGCGTGACCCAGGGGCAGGCGGGCATGGACCTTTCGCTCTTCAGCCGCGACACGATCGCGCTGTCGACCGCCATCTCGCTGTCCCACGCCATGTTCGAAGGCGTCGCCCTGCTCGGCATCTGCGACAAGATCGTGCCCGGCCTGCTGATCGGCGCGCTGCGCTTTGGCCATCTGCCCACCATCCTGATCCCCGCCGGGCCGATGCCCTCTGGCCTTGCCAACAAGGAAAAGGTCCGCATCCGCCAGCTTTATGCCGAAGGGAAAGTGGGCAAGGACGAACTGCTCGAATCCGAAAGCGCCAGCTATCACGGCGCTGGCACCTGCACCTTCTATGGCACGGCGAACAGCAACCAGATGATGATGGAAGTGATGGGCCTCCACATGCCCGCCGCTGCCTTCGTCAATCCCGGCACGAAGCTGCGCCAGGAACTCACCCGCGCCGCGACGCACCGGCTGGCGTCGATCGGCTGGGCCAAAGACGGACAACCAAATGACGATTATCGTCCCCTGGGTCACTGCGTGGATGAAAAGGCGATCGTCAACGCCATCATCGGCCTGATGGCGACCGGTGGCTCCACCAACCATGCCATCCACCTGCCCGCCATCGCCCGCGCCGCCGGGATCAGCATCGACTGGACCGATTTCGCCGAAATCTCCGATGCCGTCCCGCTGCTCGCCCGCGTCTATCCCAATGGTTCCGGCGACGTGAACCATTTCCACGCCGCTGGCGGCATGAGCTATATCATTCGCGAACTGCTCGACAATGGCCTGCTCCATCGCGACATCATGACCGTCGCGCGCGGTGACCTCACCGATTATGGCAAGGAACCCGTGCTGGAAAATGCAGCGCTCCAGTGGCGCGACGTCCCCGCCTCGCGCGATGAAAACATGCTCCGCCCCGTTGCCAATCCGTTCAGCGCCGATGGCGGGATGAAGCTGCTGGCGGGCAATCTGGGCCGCTGCGTCATGAAGGTCAGCGCCGTCGATCCCGCGCTCTGGACCATCGAGGCGCCAGCCGCGATATTCCACGATCAGGACGACGTCCTGCGCGCCTTCAAGGCGGGCGAACTGGAACGCGACGTCGTGGTCGTCGTCCGCTTCCAGGGGCCAAAGGCCAACGGCATGCCCGAACTGCACAAGCTGACGCCTGCGCTTGGCGTACTGCAGGATCGCGGGTTCAAGGTCGCGCTGGTGACCGACGGGCGCATGTCCGGCGCATCCGGCAAGGTGCCCGCCGCCATCCATCTTTCGCCCGAAGCCTTGGGCGGCGGCGCCATCGGCAAGCTGCGCGATGGCGATCTCGTCCGGGTCTGCGCGCAGAGCGGCACCATCGACGCGCTGGTCGACACCGCGACTTGGGACGCGCGCGACATCCCCGCCACGCCGCCCCCGCCCTATGACACCGGCCGCGAACTGTTCGCCCTGTTCCGCCATCATAGCGACCTGGCCGAACAGGGGGCGTCCCCCATTCTCGCCGCCATGGAAGCCGAACTATAATCTCCACCGTCATCCCGGCCAACGCCGGGATCTCTCTTCTGCTTGCGCCACGCAAAGGAAGAGGGATGCCAGCCTGCGCTGGCATGACGGACATAATGATAGGATGCCCTGATGACCAACATCATCGCTGCCGACATTGGCGGCACCAACGCCCGCTTCGCGCGCGCCTCGCTCGATGAAAGCGGCGTGCCGACGCTCGGCACGGTGCGCAAATATAAGGTCGCCGACTATTCCAGCCTGCAATCCTGCTGGGCCGCCTTCACGCAGGATGAGGCGGACAGCGGCGCGGGCGACCTGCCCGACGCCGTCTCCATCGCCTTCGCCACCGCCATTGGCCGCGACGTCATCAAGCTGACCAACTCCAGCTGGGTGATCCGCGCCGATACGCTGGCCGAGGATCTGGGCGTTCGCACGGTCAAGCTGGTCAATGATTTCGAAGCGGTCGCCCATGCCGTCTCTCGCCTTCCGCAAGACAATCTGCCCTTGCTGTTCGGCGAGGATCGCCCCTTCCCCCGCGATGGCGGCGTCACCATCCTTGGCCCCGGCACCGGCCTTGGCGTTGCGATGATCGCCTATGACAATGGCCACCCCCACGTCATCGCGACCGAGGGTGGCCATCTCGATTTCGCCCCGCTCGACAGTCTGGAAGAAAAAATCCTCGCCTATCTGCGCGACAAATTCCTGCGCGTTTCGACCGAGCGGATCGTGTCCGGCCCCGGCCTCAACAATATCTACAAGGCGATGGCGACGATCGGCCATCATCGCGTGATGTTGATGGAAGACCCCGAATTGTGGCAGGCGGCGCTCGATGACAGCGATGCCTTCGCCCGCAATGCGCTCGAACGCTTCTGCCTCTGCTACGGCTCGGTCGCCGGCGATCTTGCGCTGGCCCATGGTCCCCATGCCGTCGTGCTGGCCGGTGGCCTGACCCAGCGGATGCGCGATTTCCTGCCGCACAGCGGCTTCCACACCCGTTTCAAGGCCAAGGGCCGGTTCGAAAGCCTGATGGCATCCGTTCCGATCCGCATGGCCGTCCATGATGAAATCGGCCTTTTCGGGGCCGCCGCCGCCTTCAGGGAGCAATGATTATGAGCGAATTGACCGTCGAACAGGTGATGGAGCTGGCCCCGGTGATCCCGGTGCTGGTGGTCGATCGGGTGGAGGACGCCCTCACCATCGCCCGCGCGCTCGTCGCCGGTGGCCTGCCCGCGCTCGAAGTCACGCTGCGCACCCCCGCCGCGCTCGACGTGATCCGCGAAATGAGCCAGGTGGAAGGCGCTGTCGTCGGCGCCGGCACCGTCCTCAATCCCGATCAGCTCGACGCCGCGATGGCGGCAGGCGCGCGCTTCGTCGTCAGCCCCGGCCTGACCGAACCGCTGGGCAAGGCCGCGATCGCCGCGAACATCCCCTTCCTGCCCGGCACCGCCACGGCGGGCGACATCATGCGCGGCATGGACATGGGCCTGACCCATTTCAAATTCTTCCCCGCCGAAACATCGGGCGGCCTGCCCGCGCTCAAGGCGCTTGCCGCGCCGCTGCACACCGCCCGTTTCTGCCCGACCGGCGGCATCACGCTGGAAAGCGCGCCGACATGGCTGGCCCAGCCCTTCATCAAATGCGTCGGCGGCAGCTGGGTCGTGCCCAAGGGGCCGGTCGACGGCGCGAAGATCGAGCAACTGGCGCGCGCCGCCGCCGCCCTCCCGCGCGGATGATCGTGCGCGGGTGACGGGGCCATTGCGCGCCGTCACCCGCCACCCTAGATGCAGGTTCATGATGACCCGTCGGCTGCTGCCCTATCTCGCCCTGCTCCTGTCCGGCTGCACCGGCGGACAGCTGACCTATCCCTCGCTTGCCAAGCGGCCAATCGAGAGCGCCCCGGTCGCGCAGGCCGCGCCACCCCCCGCCCCGGTCGCCGCCGATGCTCAGTTGACCGAGCAGATCGCCCGCTTCACGGCGCAGGCGGAAACCGG
The DNA here is from genome assembly GCF_015752145.1 of Sphingobium sp. JAI105. Taxonomy (NCBI): domain Bacteria; kingdom Pseudomonadati; phylum Pseudomonadota; class Alphaproteobacteria; order Sphingomonadales; family Sphingobiaceae; genus Sphingobium; species Sphingobium sp. JAI105. The sequence goes on from NZ_JADOUC010000001.1 coordinate 1,079,496, forward strand.
CCGGACCGGCTTCGATGCTGCCTATGCCAAAGCGGAAAAAGCCGCCCGCGCCGCATCTGGATCGTCCGTCTCCAGCGACGCCTGGGTCGCCGCGCAGGTCGCGATCAGCGCGCTGGAAACCGCCCGCAACGACAGCGTTTCCGCCCTCGCCAGCCTCGACACCCTCTATGTCAATCGCACCAGCGCCATTGCCGATGGCAAGGAAAGCGGCGGCCTAGACGCCCTCGACACCGCCCGCACCACGGCCCTCGCCATCGTCGACAGCCAGAATGACCGCATCGACGCGCTCAAGGGACAACTGGCCCAGCCCTAGGGCGGAATAAACCCCACTCCGTTCGTTTCGAGCGAAGTCGAGAAACCTGGGCGCGACGTTTCTCGACTTCGCTCGAAACGAACGGGTTAGGTTAGAGTCATGCGCCCTAAACCGCGTCCACCGCTGCCTTATGCGCCCGCGCATAGTCGACATAGCGCGCCGCGCCGCCGCTCAGCTTCTTCACCATCTCGTCGGACAGGTCGCGCATATATTTGGCCGGTCGCCCCGCCCATAATTGCCGCCCCTGCAGCCGCTTGCCCGGCGACAGCAACGCTCCCGCCGCCAGCATCCCGTCACTCTCGATCACGCATCCGTCCATGACGATCGCGCCCAGCCCGACAAACGCCCGGTCCTCCAGCGTGCAGCCATGCACCATCGCCATATGGCCGATCAGCACATCATCCCCGATGATGGTCGGCCATCCTTCCAGTGGCCGATCGATCCCGTCGCCGGGGCTGTCGCAATGGATCACCGTGCCGTCCTGCACATTGCTGCGCGCGCCGATCCGTATCCGGTTCACATCGGCGCGGATGACGCAATTATACCAGATGCTCGCATCCTCGCCGATCTCGACATCGCCGATGATCCGGCATCCCGGCGCGATGAAGGCGCTGGGGTGGATGACCGGCGTCTTGCCCTTGAACGGGACGATGCTGACGCCCGGATAATCGCTCATCTCAAGCTCCCAGCAGCCGCGCCGCATGCAGCGCATGATAGGTCAGGACGCCCGAACAGCCCGCCCGCTTGAACGCCATCAGTGTTTCGAGCACCAGCGCGTCGCGGTCCCCCGCGCCAGCGGCGGCGGCATGTTCGATCATCGCATATTCGCCCGACACCTGATAGGCGAACACCGGCACCGCGAACTGGTCCTTCACACGGGCGATGATGTCCAGATAGGGCAGCCCCGGCTTCACCATCACGCTGTCCGCCCCCTCGGCCAGGTCCAGCGCCACCTCGCGCAACGCCTCTTGCCCATTGGCCGGGTCCATCTGGTAATTTTTCTTGTCGCCCTTCAGCAACCCGCGCGATCCCACCGCATCGCGGAACGGCCCGTAGAATGCGCTCGCATATTTGGCCGCATAGGACATGATCTGGACATTGACATGGCCCTCGCGCTCCAGCGCCGCGCGGATCGCGCCGACCCGCCCGTCCATCATGTCGCTGGGCGCAATGATGTCCGCCCCCGCCGCCGCCTGATTGAGCGACTGGCCAATCAGCAAATGGACGGTCGCATCGTTGAGGACATAGCCCCCATCGTCCAGCAGCCCGTCCTGTCCATGCGCGGTATAGGGGTCCAGCGCCACGTCGGTCAGCACGCCAATGTCCGGCACCGCATCCTTGATCGCCCGGATCGCCCGGCACATCAGATTGTCGGGGTTCAGCGCCTCCGCGCCGTCGTCGCTGCGCCGCTCGGCCTGCGTATTGGGGAACAGCGCCAGGCAAGGAATGCCCGCATCCCGCGCTTCCCGCGCCCGCGCGACGATGCCATCCACCGACCATCGCGACACGCCCGGCAGCGCCCCGATCGGCTCCTCCACCCCCTCGCCCTCGGTCACGAACAGGGGCCAGATGAAATCGCTAGGCGACAGGCGATTTTCCGCAAACATCGCCCGGCTCCACGCCGAAGCCCGTGCGCGCCGCATCCGCAGCGCCGGATAGGAAGATTGGGTCATGGCGCGGGTCTAGGCGCGCGAAGCCGGGGGATCAAGCCAGAGTGATCGAACACAGGCCAGCGCCCCGCTCCCCTCGACAGGAAGGCCGCTCCATCCCCCATCCCCCATCCCCCATTCCCCTGCGCCTGCCCCTGCGATAGAAGGCCCTCATGCGCGCCATCCACCATATCGCCGTCATCTGTTCCGACTATGCCCGCTCGCGCGCCTTTTACCGCGACATATTGCAGTTGCCGGTGATCCGCGAAGTCTGGCGCGCCGAGCGCCAGTCATGGAAGTGCGATCTTGACGCAGGCAATGCCCAGATCGAGCTGTTTTCCTTCCCCAATCCGCCTGCCCGCACCAGCCGCCCCGAAGCCTGCGGCCTGCGGCACCTTGCCTTCACCGTCGCCAATATCGATGCGGAAGTGGCACGGCTCGACGCCGCCGGGGTCGCGTGCGAACCGATCCGGATCGATGAATATACGGGCCAGCGCTTCACCTTCTTCACCGACCCTGACGGACTGCCGCTCGAACTTTATGAGCAACCAGCGCCCTGACCGCCGCTACTTGGCAAAGCGCCGAAAGAAACTGTCCGCGTTCCAGGTCGGCCGCGCCGCCCCATTGGCCACGCGCAGCGTCACCGCCGTCACATAGTCGTTCAGCTTCGCGCTTTCGGCGGGCATTACCGGCTGGTTCAGATCATCAAAGGGCGAATGGTAGATATTCGCCCGCCACACCTTTTCTACCGTCGCTTCGGGCGTCCCCGCCTTGAACCCATATTTGAAGAACAGCGCCGGTATGCCTTCGCGGATGAAGGCATATTGGTCCGACCGGATGAACACGTTGCGGTCGGGAAAGGGGTCGGGCGTGATCGGCAGGTTCATCGCCGCGCTCACGGCTTCCGCATCCTTGCCCAGCGAACTTTGGTCATAGCCGATCGGCGTCACGCTGGTCAGCGGGAAGATCGGCAGCGCCATGTCGAAATTCAGGTCGGCAATGATGCTCTTCTGCGGCACGGTCGGGCGGCGCGCGAAATAGCGGGAGCCCAGCAATCCCTTCTCCTCCGCCGTGACAATCGCGAACAGGATCGACCGTTTGGGCTTCACCTTGCCGGCTTTGAGCGCGCGCCCGATCTCCAGCAGGCTGGCCACTCCGGACGCGTTGTCCAGCGCGCCATTATAGATCGCATCGCCCTTGATCGGCGTGCCCACGCCATAGCCGTCCAGATGCGCCGACAGCACGACATATTCCTGCCGCAGCTTCGGGTCGCTACCGGGCAGCACCGCGATCAGATTGGGCGACGACAGGTCGGCCCGCGTCGCGCTCACCTGCGCCTTCAGCCGCAGCGCCAGCGGAAAGGACGCCACCGGCGCGGACGCATCCGCCGCCGCCACGATCGCGGCAAAATCCTGTCCCGACCCGGCAAACAGCATGTCGGACTTGGCCGGATCGAGCTGCGCGCTCAGGAAAGGCGTCTGCGTGTCGCGCAGGCTGACATCGCTATAATAGAGCGCGGGCGCCCCCGACAGGGCGATCCGCCGTACCCACGGGATCTCCACCTGCCTGGGCGTCACCAGCGTGATCAGCCCCAGCGCGCCCTGCTCCGCCAGCCATTGCGACCGTTCCGACCGCGCATGGGATTTGAGCGCGCCCGACAGGGTCGCCGGCCCGCCCGACAGCACGACGACGATCTTGCCCTTCAGGTCCAGCCCGGCAAAATCATCATACCCCGCTTCGGGCAGATGCAGGCCATAGCCCGCAAACACCATTGGCGCGTCGACGCTTTCGGGCACCGGCCCGCCCCCGCCGCCAAAGATCAGGTCGCCCGGCACCGCCAGCGGCACCTCCCCCTGCGGTCCCACCAGCGCCGCGCTGGACTTGTCGGACAGGATGCGCTGCTCCACAAACGCCACCGGCTGGCGATAGCCCTGCGTGCCAGCGGGTTTCAGCCCCATCGCCTTGAACTGCCCGATCACATAGTCCGCCGCCCGGTCATAGCCCGGCGTCCCGGTCCCGCGCCCCTCCATCGCATCATTGGCCAGCGCCTCGACATGCGCCCACCAGCGCGCGCCCTTGTCCCCCTCGCCCGCGGCCGGCGCGGCGCTGCCCGCCATCAACGCGATCAGGGATATGCCGAAGGAAAGGCCGCGCATGGTCGTGCTACTCCGTTCTAATCTCGTCTCTATCTTGCCTTATCCTGCCTGACGAACAAGGGGGCTTGGAACCGCTACCATGAGCGTGTATTACAATGGCAATACAGTATGGAGATGACGATGACCCGTTCCCCTTCCCTGTCGGCCCTGCTGCTTGCCGGGCTTGCCCTGTCGACCGCCGCCTGCTCGCGCCCTGCCGATGATGCCGCGCCCGCCGCGAAGGGCGGCGCGACGCAGGACTGGTCGACGCTCAAGGATTTCAACGCCATCGAAGCGACCGGCCCGGACGATGTCGCCGTGACGATCGGCGATGCCTATTCGGTCCGCGCGGAGGGCGATCCCAAGGCGATCGAAAGGCTCACCATCGCGGTCAAGGGCGACCGGCTGGTGATCGGCCGCAAATCGGACGGCAACTGGGCCTTTGGTCGCAAGAATGACGATGGCGACGTCACCGTCCATGTCACCATGCCCGCCATCCGCGCCGCTGCGCTGACCGGCGCAGGCGACTTCACGCTAGATCGGGCGGAAGGCGACACGCTGGACCTGTCGCTGACCGGCGCTGGCGATTTCGCCATTGGCACTGTCAAACTGCGCAGCCTCAAGACCGACATTACCGGCGCCGGATCGGTCAAGATCGCGGGCACCGCCGACTCAGGCGAACTCGCCATCACCGGCGCGGGGGACATCGACGCCGACGACCTCAAACTGGGCACGGCCAAAGTGTCGATCCTGGGCGCGGGCAACATCGCCTTTGCGTCGGACGGCGCGGTCGCTATCAGGATCATGGGGCCGGGCGACGTGACGGTGAAGGGCAAGGCGCAATGTACGACCAGTGGCACAGGACCGGGCGAGGCGCGCTGCGCGCCCTGATCGGCGCGACCATCCTGATCGCGACGCCCGCAGCGGCGGCGACCCGCGGCTATACCATCACCAGCTTCGACGCGATCCGGGTCGATGCGCCGGTCACCGTCATCGTCACCACCGGCGCAGGCGCATCGGCCCGCGCGGAGGGGGATCAGGCGCTGCTCGACCGGCTGAACGTCGCCGTGTCGGGCCGCCTGCTCATCATTGGCATCACCCGCGCGCGGCCCGGTGAAAAAGGCGGCGGCGCGGCGACCCTGCGCGTCTCCACCGGCGACCTGTCCCGCATCGTCCTGACCGGCGGCGGATCGGTCGCGGTCAGCCGGATGAAGGGGCTGCGCGGCGACATTGTGCTGGGCGGCAATGGCGACGTGAGCGTGGCGGCGGTCGATCTCGACCGGATCGACCTGTCGCTGGCGGGCGGTGGCCGCGCGACCCTGGCCGGGCGAACCGGCGTCGCCAATATCCGCGTCTCCGGCCCCGGCGCGGTCGCGGGCGAAGGTCTGCGCGCGCGGCAGGCGACCCTTGCCAATGACGGGCCGGGCAGCATCGCCCTCAGCGCAGACGTCACCGCCAAAATCACCGCCACTGGCTCGGGCGACGTCACCGTCACTGGCAAGGCCGCCTGTTCGGTCGACAATCGCGGCACCGGGCGCATTGCCTGCGGCGGCGACTCCTATTGAACGATAATGACAAAGCGCCGTCGCTCTGGCATCGGTCGCTACGACTGGATGTGAACGGGGCGAACATGACGACTATCGGGATTTTCGGGGCAGCAGGCCGCATGGGCCGCGCCATTGCGCAGGTCGCGGCGGACGCTGGCCTTGGCATAGCGGGCGGCACCGACCGCGACGGCGTGGGTGAGATCGCGCCGGGCATCGCCATCACCACCGATCCGCTGGCACTCGCCGAGCGCAGCGACGTGCTGATCGACTTCTCCGTACCGGGCGCCCTCTCTGTTCATCTCGATGTCTGCATTGCCGCCAACAAGCCGATCCTGATCGGCACCACGGGTCTTGAATCCGTCCATCACGCCCTGATCGACGAAGCCGCCGCAATGATCCCCGTCCTCCAGACCGGCAACACGTCGCTTGGCGTCAACCTGCTTGCCGCGCTGGTGGAACAGGCCGCAGCGGGCCTTGGCGATGACTGGGATATAGAGATTGTCGAGATGCATCACCGGCACAAGGTCGATGCCCCGTCCGGCACCGCCCTGCTGCTGGGCCAGGCCGCTGCACGCGGGCGCGGCATCACGCTCGCCGACCATAGCGAACGCGGCCGGGACGGCATCACCGGCGCGCGGGCTAGCGGCGCGATCGGCTTTGCGGCCCTGCGCGGCGGATCGGTCGCGGGCGACCATCAGGTCATCTTCGCAACCGAAGGCGAACGGATCGAAATCGGCCACCGCGCCGAAAACCGCACCATCTTCGCCCGCGGCGCGGTCAAGGGCGCGCAATGGCTGATCGGCCAGAGCGTCGGTCGGTACGACATGAAGGGCGTATTGGGCCTCTGACGCACCTGAGCATCGTCATGAACAAAGCGCAGATCTTCGACTTTTTCAGCCGCCTGGCCGAAGCCAATCCCGCGCCCGTGACGGAGCTGGAATATGGCAACCCCTATCAGCTGCTGGTCGCGGTGACGCTGTCGGCGCAGGCCACGGACGTCGGCGTCAACAAGGCGACCCGCGCCCTCTTCGCAGACGTCACGACGCCGCAGCAGATGGTCGATCTGGGCGAGGATGGCCTCAAAGCCCATATCCGCACGATCGGCCTGTTCAATACCAAGGCGAAGAATGTCATCGCCCTGTCGGACATATTGGTGCGCGACTTTGGCGGGGAAGTGCCCCAGGATCGCGACACGCTGACCACCCTGCCCGGCGTCGGGCGCAAGACCGCCAATGTCGTCGTCAACACTGCCTTCGGGCAGGAAACCTTAGCGGTCGACACCCACATCTTCCGCGTCGGCAACCGCACCGGGCTGGCACCGGGCAAGACGGTGCTGGCGGTCGAGGCGAAACTGGAAAAGCGCGTCCCCCAACCCTTCCGCCGCGACGCCCATCACTGGTTGATCCTGCACGGCCGCTATATCTGCAAGGCGCGCAAACCCGAATGCTGGCGCTGCCCCGTCGCCGACCTGTGCCGGTTCAAGCCCAAGACCCCGCCGCCCGCCTGACGCCTGCTTGTTCTTCCTGCGTTCAGAACCGGTCGGCTAGGACGGTTTTCACAGTCCTGCGACGTCGATTCGTTCAAAGACGTCTCTAAGGAGAGAATATATGTCCGTCCGTTTCGCTTTGGGTTTCGCGCTGGCCCTGGCCGCCGCCCCCGCCATCGCCAAGACCACGCCCGACCCCTATGTCCCGACCGGCGCGAAGGCCATGGATTGCATCCCGCTAACCTCGATCCGCTCGACCAATGTTCGCGATGACCGCACCATCGATTTCATCATGAACGGCAATAAAATCTACCGCAACACCCTGCCCAACAGCTGCCCCAGCCTGGGCTTTGAAAAGCGCTTTTCCTACCGCACCAGCCTGTCGCAACTCTGTTCGGTCGATATCATCACCGTGCTGTGGAACAATGGTCCCGGCCTGCAACCGGGGGCCAGCTGTGGCCTGGGCAAATTCCAGCCGATGAAAAAAGCATCGAAATAAGATGGCCCGGCGGCGATTTTGCCGCTGGCGCGGACGAACGGCCTTTGCTAAGCGGCCTGTCTGACACGGCTCACCGGCCAGCGTCATGCACCCATAGCTCAGCTGGATAGAGCGTTGCCCTCCGAAGGCAAAGGCCAGTGGTTCGAATCCACTTGGGTGCACCACCTCATCCGGGGGCACGCAATTTCCTATATCCCGGCGGCCTAGGCCCGATAGCTTCGAACCCCCGCCGCCATGCGCCGGGCCAGCACTTCGGACAATAGCAGGGCGGTCAGCGACAGCAGGATCGACGCGATCGCCAGCCGCGTGACAACGGCCTCCGCGCCGGGGGCTTGCAACGCTGCGTAGATGGCGATGGGAAGCGTGCGGGTTTCGCCGGGAATATCGGACACGAAGGTGATGGTCGCGCCGAATTCGCCGATGGACCGGGCAAAGCCCAATATCACCCCCGCCAGCACGCCGGGCAGCGACAGCGGCAGGGAAATGGTCAGGAACACCCGCAACGGTCCGGCCCCCAGCGTCCGGGCCGCGCCTTCCAGCCGTCGATCCACCGCCTCGATCGAAAGGCGGATCGCCCGCACCATTAGCGGCATGGCCATGATCCCGGCGGCCAGTGCCGCGCCGGTCCAGCGGAACAGCAGGGTGATGCCGAACCAGTCCGCCAGCCAGCGCCCGATCGGGCCGTTCGCGCCGAACAGCAGCAGCAATAGCCACCCCGTGACGACCGGCGGCACCACCAGCGGCAGATAGACCAGCGCGTCCAGCAGCATCCGGCCGGGGAAACGCCATCGCGCCAATATCCAGGCCAGCGCGAACGCAATCGGCAGCATCACGCCGACCGCAACCGCGCTGACCTTGATCGACAGGGCGATGATCGGCCAGTAATCGGGCGGCAGGTCCAGCATCACGTCATGCTCCTGTGCTGGGTCCGGCTGGCGGCCATCATGGGAAATCCATCTGGACGATATGCGCGGACAGGCGCTCCGCCTCCGACAGGTCGTGGGTGACATACAGGATCGGCACGCCTACCTCGTCCCGCAACCGTTCAACCAGCTGCAATATGTCCGCGCGCCGCGCGCGGTCGATCGACGCCAGCGGTTCGTCCATCAACAGGCAGGACGGGTGCGTCAGCAGGGCGCGGCCAATCGCCACGCGCTGCGCCTCCCCCATCGACAGGGTCGATGGCCAGCGATCGAGCAGCCCCGCTATGCCAAGGAAGCGGGCCATCTCCTCCAGCGCCTCGGCGGCATCGGGCGCATGACGCACGCCGTAGAGAAGATTGCCGCGCACCCGCAGGTGCGGGAACAGCCGGGCGTCCTGAAAGATATAGCCCAGACGCCGATGTTCCGGCGCGACATTGATGCCCCGCGCGGCGTCGAACAGCGGCACGTCGCCCACATGGATATGGCCGCCATCGGGCCGCAACAGCCCGGCGACCATGTTGAGTATGGTCGTCTTGCCCACCCCCGACGGGCCGAGCAACGCCGTCACGCCCTGCCCGGCATCGATCCTGCACGCGATCCGTCGGTCACCCAGGTCGCGCCAGACGTCGATGCGGAAAGTCGACGCGGTCGCAGGCGGCGATGGATCGGGACAGGCTGTCACAGCGGGGCGGGGAACGGACATTGCCGCCCTTGTGCCCCGATCCGCTCAGCCGATGCAAGCGCGCAGCGATGGCGCGGGGCGATCCATCGCGACGTGGGCATAAACCCCCGCTCAGCCGGGCGCAGCGGCCGATCCCGCCAGCAGCCCGCCATCGATATTCACCTCCGTCCCGGTGATATAGGTCGCCTCGTCGGACGCCAGCATGACCGCGACCGTCGCGACTTCATCGCTCGTGCCGAACCGCTTGAGCGGCGTATCGGCGACCAGCGCCGCCATCCGCGCCTCCCGCTCAGGGCCATCGCCGATCATGCTTTCCCACATCGGCGTCAGGATCGCGGCGGGGTGGATCGAATTGCAGCGGATGGCCCAGCCCTGCTGCGCGCAATAGAGCGCGACCGACTTGCTATGGTTGCGGATCGCCGCCTTGGACGAGGCATAGGCCGCCGCCAGCGGAATGCCGACCAGCCCAGACCGCGACGAAATGTTGATAATCGATCCGCTGCCCTGCCCCTTCATCGCGCCGATCGCGTATCGACATCCCAGAAAGGTGCCGTCCAGGTTGACGTGGTGGACCGCCCGCCAGTCGGCCAGCGTCGCATGTTCAGGATCATGGGCGACCATGCCCTGTTCGAACCCGGTTACCCCGGCATTGTTCACCATGACGTCGATCGCCGGAACCGCCTCGGCCAGCCGCGCCCAGTCCGCCTCCTCCCGCACATCCAGTGCGATGAAGCGGCAGCCGATTTCAGCCGCAGCCGCAGCCCCGCCCGCCTCATCAATGTCGGTCAGGATGACGCGCGCGCCTTCGGCATGAAAACGCGCCGCGATCGCCCGGCCAATGCCGCGCGCAGCGCCAGTGACGACGCAAATCTTGTTGGTCAATTTATGCATGATATTCTCGAAACAGAGCCAGATGGGCGGATTGATCCGCTGCTATAGGTCGTGCCGCTTCAGCGGTTACGCTGGTTCATTTCGATAACTCCTGTTGCCAGTCAGACTAGGCGGATCGCCGCCCCGGCGCAACAGGCTATGGCCTTATGTTCCCAAAACCTGCCGCTCATGCGCGATCAGCCATGTCTTGGCCGCCAGTCCGCCGGCAAAACCCGTCAGCGCCCCGTTACTGCCCACCACCCTGTGACATGGCGCAAGGATCGACAGCGGGTTGCGGCCATTGGCCGCCCCCACGGCGCGCGATGCGGTCGGCTGGCCGATGGTGCTGGCGATCGCGCCATAGCTGCGCGTCTCCCCGAACGGGATCGCCAGCAAGGCCGCCCACACCCGTTGCTGAAAGGCCGTGCCGCGCATATCCAGCGGCACGTCGAAATGCTGCCGCGCCCCGGCGAAATAATCCGCCAGTTGCGTCGCGGCCTGCCGCAGGACGGGATGGTCGGGCCGTGCCGCCGTCACCGGCAGGCGTACCCGTGCAGGATCGTCATTCTCCCACAACACCGCCACCAGTCCGGCGTCGCTGGCCACCAGCGTCAATGTGCCGACGGGCGAAGCAAACAGGGTCGTGGCTAGCGTCATGGAACAGTCTCCCTATCGGTTCCGCCCCATCTAGTGGTTCGATTCTGACATTTGCTACCTTATGGGATAAGGCGTGTTCAAATGTCAGAATCAATCGACTAGCAAGGGGCAGGCCCATATGCCTCCCGCCCCTTGCGATCAAAGCCGCCTTATTTCAGGCCGCCGCCCATGGCACGATAGAGTTCGACCATATTAGTCGCGCGGGTCAGCCGCGTCGCCAGCAGGCTCTGCTCCGCCGTGAACAGCGCACGCTGCGAATCCAGCGTCGTCAGAAAGGGATCGACCCCGGCCCGGAAACGCGCGTCCGACAGCGTATAGGCGGCCCGCGCCGAATCCCGTTGCGACGTCTGGGCTTCCATCTGCTGGGTCATCGTCCCGCGCCTTGCCAGCGCGTCCGCGACTTCGCGAAAGCCCGTCTGGACGCTCTTTTCATAGGTCGCCAGCATCGCGTCATAGGTCGCCCTGGCATAGGCCAGATTGCCCTTATTCTTGCCGAAGTCGAAGATCGGCAGCGAAGCCGACGGTGCGACCGACCAGAACTGGCTGCCCGACCCGAACAGGTTGGACAGGCCCAGGCTCAGCGAACCAAACGCCGCCGTCAGCGAGATATTGGGGAAGAACGCCGCCCGCGCCGCGCCGATATTGGCGTTGGCGCTGCGCAACTGATGCTCCGCCGCCGCAATGTCGGGCCGCCGCAACAGGACGTCGGACGATATGTCGGCGGGCAGATTGTCGATCGTCGCGCCTGCCGCTGGCAGCGCATCGGGCAGGTCGCTTGCCGCGACGGTAGTACCCGCCAGCAGATTGAGTGCATTCTGGTCCTGCGCCACCAAAGTCAGCGTCTCGGCGATCGTCGATCGTGCCGAATCATAGCTGGTCTGCGCCTGCCGCACCTCCAGTTCGGACGCGATCCCCTTGGCAAAGCGGGCGCGGTTCAGTTCCAGCGTCTTGCCGAATGCGCTTTCCAGATCGCGGGCTATACGCAGCCGTTCCTGGTCCGCCGCCATCGTCAGCCACGCATTGGCCACCTCCGCAATCAGCGCGGTCTGCGCTGCGTTGCGGGTTTCGACGCTGGCGAAATATTGCTCCTGCGCGGCCTTGCTCAGATTGCGGACCCGCCCGAACAGGTCGATTTCCCATGCCGATATGCCAACCTGCGCCTGATAAATATCCGTCCGACCCGACCCGGCGAGCGAAAAGGGCGAATCCTGATAGGTCGCATTGCCGCCCGCCGTCACACCGGGCAGCAGGTCGGCGCGCTGCACCCGATATTGCGCCCGCGCCTGCTCCACATTGGCCAGCGCAACACGCAAATCGCGATTATTGGCTAGCGCTGTGTCAATGACCCGCGCCAGCCGCGCATCGGTGAAGAAATCGCGCCATGCCGTATCGGCCGGGACGATCGCCGCCCTGTCCACCGCCCCGTCCGCCGCGCCATAGGCCGGCCCCTGCGGGCTGCTCGCCGGAACCGGCAGCGCGGGCCGCACATATTTGGGCGCCATGTCGCAGGCGGCCAGCGCCAGCGACAGGGTGATGGCGCCCAGCGCCTTGATGTTACGCATCTCTTATGCCTCCTGCGGCGTGGCGGGCGTTGCCTGCTCTTGCGCCGCATCATGGGTCTTATGTTCACGGAACAGCCGCTTCACCACGGTGAAGAATACCGGCACGAAGAAGATCGCCAGCACTGTTGCGGACAACATGCCCCCGACCACGGCCCAGCCGATCGCATTCTGGCCACCGGCCCCTGCCCCAGTCGACAGCGCCAGCGGCAGCACGCCGAAGATGAAGGCAAAGCTGGTCATCAGGATCGGCCGCAGACGCAGCTTGCCTGCCTCCAGCGCGGCCGCGCCCGGCGACATGCCCTCGCGCATCTTCTCCTCGGCGAATTCCACGATCAGGATCGCATTCTTCGCCGACACGCCGATCGTCGTGATCAGGCCGACCTGAAGGTAGATGTCGTTGTTCAGCCCCGCCAGCGTGGCCGCGATCACCGCGCCCAAAACGCCCAGCGGCACCACCAGCATCACCGCGATCGGCACCGACCAGCTTTCATACAGCGCAGCCAGGCACAGGAACACGATCAGCATCGACAGGGCATAGACATAGGGTGCCTGCCCGCCGGACGTGCGTTCCTCATAGGAAATGCCGTTCCAGCTATAACCGATGCCGGCGGGCAATTTGGCGGCATATTCCTCCATCGCCTTCATCGCCTCGCCGCTCGACACGCCGGGCGCGGGCGCGCCTTGTATGTTCATAGACGGCACGCCGTTGAACCGCTCCAGCCGGGCCGGACCCGTGACCCATTCCGTCGTGGAGAAGGCCGACAGGGGTGCCATGACGCCGCTGCTGCCCCGGACATGCAGCGCCCCGATCGAATCGGGGGTGGTGCGGAACGGCGCGTCGGCCTGCACGAACACGCGCTTCACCCGGTCGCGATCAATGAAGTCATTGACATAGGCGCTGCCCAGATTGGTGCTGATCGTGTCGTTGACGTCCGCCTGCGCGATGCCCAGCGCACCCGCCGCCGCCTGATCGACGGTCAGCTTCAACTGCGCGCTGTCCTCCAGGCCATTGGGCCGCACCTGCGCCAATCGCTTGTCTTGCATCGCCATGCCCAGCAACTGGTTGCGCGCCTCCAGCAACTTTTCATGGCCCACACTGCCAAGGTCCAGCAACTGGAAGTCGAAACCCGACGCATTGCCCAGTTCCTGCACCGCTGGCGGCACGAACGCGATGACCATGCCTGCGGAAATCTTGTGCAGGGCGGCATTGGCGCGCTCGGCGATCGCCATGACGCTGTTGTCCTGCCCCTTGCGCAGCTTCCAGTCCTTCATCGGCACGAAGGCGATACCGACATTCTGGCCCTGCCCGACAAAGCCGAAGCCGGAAATGGTAAAGACCGCCGCGACATTGTCCTTTTCCTGCGTCAGATAATAGTCGCGCACCCGGTCCAGCGTCCGCTCCGTCTCCTCGATCGTCGCGCCGGTGGGCAGCGAAATCTGGTTGATGATGCGGCCCTGATCCTCTTCGGGCAGGAAGCCGGTCGGCAGGCGCAGGAAGATAACCGCCATGCCCACCGTCACCAGGCCAAAGACCAGCATGGTCCGGCCCCAGCGCCGCTCGACCTTCTCGACGCCCTGCCCATAGCGGACAACGCCCTTGTCGAACGTGCGGTTGAACCAGCCGAAAAAGCCCTTCTGCGTCGCATGGTCATGCCGGGCCGGTTTCAGGATCGTGGCGCACAACGCGGGCGTCAGGATCAGCGCGACCAGCACCGACAGGATCATGGACGAAACGATGGTGATCGAAAACTGGCGGAAGATGACGCCGGTGGAACCGCCAAAGAATGCCATGGGCAGGAACACCGCGGACAGGACGAGGCCGATGCCGATCAGCGCGCCGCTAATCTCGTCCATCGACTTTTTCGCCGCTTCCTTGGGACTGAGGCCTTCATCCTGAATCAGCCGCTCGACATTTTCGACGACGACGATGGCGTCGTCGACCAGCAGGCCGATCGCCAGCACCATGCCGAACAGGGTCAGCGTGTTGATGGTAAAACCCGCCGCATGCAGGATCGCGAGCGATCCCAGCAGCACGACCGGCACGGCAATGGTGGGGATCAACGTCGCGCGCCAGTTCTGGAGGAACAGGAACATGACGACGAACACCAGCAACACCGCCTCGATCAGCGTGTGGATGACCTGTTCGACCGACAGTTTCACAAAGGTCGAATTGTCGACCGGGAAGTCATATTTGACCCAGGACGGGAAGTTCCTCGACAGCGTCTTGATCTGCGCCTTGACGTCCGTAACCGTGTCCAGCGCGTTGGCGCCCGGCGCCAGCTTGATGCCGAACCCGGCGGCCGGATGGCCGTTGAACTTCGCGCCGAAACTGTAATTTTCCGATCCCAGTTCGACCCGCGCCACGTCGGACAGCAGGACGACCGACCCGTCGCTGTTGCTGCGCAGGCGGATGGCGCGGAATTCCTCCGGCGTGCGCAACCGCGACTGGGCGGTGACGGTGGCGTTGAGCGCCTGGCCCTTGGGCGATGGCGTGCCGCCGATCTGGCCCGCCGATACCTGCGCATTTTGCGCCTGGATCGCGGCCTTCACGTCGCCCGTCGTGACGCCCAGATTGGCCATCTTGTAGGGGTCCAGCCACACCCGCATGGCATATTGCGCACCCAGCAACTGGGTGTCGCCAACCCCGGTGACGCGACTGATCGGATCTTGCAGCGATGACGCGATAAAATCGCCCGCGTCCTGCTGATCATGGATGCCGTCATCGGAATAGACCGCCATCACCATCAGGAAGCTGGCGGTCGATTTGGTGACGCGCAGACCCTGCTGCTGCACTTCCTGCGGCAGGAGCGGCGTGGCCTGCGCCAGCTTGTTCTGCACCTGCACCTGCGCGATGTCCGCATCGGTGCCCTGCTCGAACGTCAGCGTGATGTTCAGGTTGCCCGCGCTATCGCTGGTGGACGAGAAATAGCGCAGATTGTCGATGCCCTTGAGCTGCTGCTCGATGATCTGGGTCGTCGTGCTTTCCAGCGTCTGGGCATTGGCACCCGGATAGCTGGTTGCGATGCTGACCGTGGGCGGCGCGATTTCAGGAAATTGCGCGACGGGCAGCGCCCTGATGGCGAGCAGACCCGCCAGCATGATGACGATGGCGATGACCCATGCAAAGATGGGCCGGTCGATAAAATAGCGGGCCATGATTTACTGCGCCCCGCCGGTGGACGCGGTAACCTGCTGCGGCGCACCGGGCTTGACGACCGTGCCGGGGCGCAGATTGAGCAGCCCTTCGACGATCAAACGGTCGCCCGGTTTCAACCCGCCGGTAACGATCCACTTGTCGCCCACCGGGCGATCGACCGTCACCTGGCGCAATTCCGCCTTATTGTCCTTGCCGACGACCAGCGCCGTCGCGCGGCCGCGCGCGTCGCGGCTGATGCCCTGCTGCGGCGCCAGGATGACCTGGCGGCGCTGGCCTTCCACTACCCTGGCGCGCACATACATGCCGGGCAGCAACAGCCCGTCGGGATTGGCGAAGGTCGCGCGCAGCGTCACCGCGCCCGACGTCGGATCGACCGACACTTCGGAAAATTGCAGCCTGCCCTCGATCGGATAGGTGCTGCCATTGGGCAGCAGCAACTGGATGCGCGCGCCGTCCACGCTGCTGACGCCGCCCTTCTTCATCGCCTGCTTCAGGTCGATGATCTCCGCGGCGGACTGGGTGACATCAACATAGACCGTGTCGGTACGCTGGATCGTCGCCAGCGGGTCCGCCTGCCCGGCCTGCACCAGTGCGCCCGGCGTGAACAGCGAACGGCCGATACGACCGGAAATGGGGGCGCGAATGCGCGTGAAATTCTGGTTCACCTGCGCTGATTGCAGCGCGCCACGCTGCGCTGCAACATCGGCGCGCGCCTGCTGGGCAGCGGCGTCCGCATTGTCATATTCCTGACGGCTGACGGCGTTGATGCCCACCAGATCCTTGTAGCGCTGCGCCTGCAGGCTGGTGGCCCGGATCGCTGCATTGGCCCGCGCCAGCGCACCCTGCGCCTGCGCGACGGCGGCGCGATAGGGGGCGTCCTCGATTTCGTAGAGCAATTGCCCGGCCCGCACCATGCCGCCCTCGGCAAACAGACGGCGACGGATAACGCCGCTGATTTGTGGCCGAACTTCGGCGGTTTCCACCGCTACGATCCGTCCCGGCAGCTCATTGATCAGCGGCGCGGTGCCGGTTTCGAGCGTTACGACGCCCACGGCGGGGGGCGGCGGCGCAGGCGGCGGACTGTCCCCGCACGCACTCAGAGTCAGCGCCGACGCACACGCCAGCAGACCGATGAACTTCCCCTTTTGCATCGCGCATATTTCCGTTTTGATAGGATACTGATCGGAATGAACGTTCATTCCGCTTGCGCCGCAGGTAGGATCATGCCAATGTGAATTCAAGAGAGAAAATGTCTAGGAGGGCAAATTGGTTGCAACGCAGCAAAAACAGACCGTACCGGAAAGGTCGGGTAAGGAGCGGATCATGGAAGCCGCCCGAACGCTGTTCGACAGCCATGGCTTCCATCAATCCTCCATGGCCGAACTGGCCGTAGCAGCCCAGGTTTCGGTCGGGCAGATCTATCGCCTGTTCAAGGGCAAGGAAGACATCATCGCCGCCATCGTACAGGCGGATTATGACGAACGCTGCATGCATATGGATGCGCTGCGCTCGCGGCTCGACGCTGGCGAACTGACGGTCGAACAGACGTTCGAGGAATTGCTGCTGCATGTCGTCGATGAAAAGGACGAAGCGCTGTCCTTCGACATTCTGGCCGAAAGTTTCCGCAACCGGCCGGTCGGGGATATGATCGCGGCGATGTGCGTGCGGTTTCGCGGCTATATTCGCGACTTTGCCTGCGCGGCCAATCCTGACCTGTCAGGCGAAGCGCTGGACGGCGCTGAGGAAATTGTCCTCGCCTGCCTGTTCGGCCTTGGCCATCGCAGCCTTTCGCGCCCCAGCCTCAGCGCAACCGATACCGCCCGCCTCTCCGCGCGGATGATCGTCGCGGCGCTGCGCGCCATCTGCTAGACAAAAGCGGGGCGCCGGACCAGCAGCGCCCCCCCGGTTATTTCGCCTCGACCCCTTCTGGCAGGACAATCGCCGACCAGCTTTTGGCCGGAACCAGATAGCGGGCGGCCAGCGCCTGCAACTGGGCTGGCGTGACAGTCAGCATATCCTGCGCCATCGTCTGCATCGCCGCCACATAGCGCGCATCATGGGTCGCGCCTTCCATCTGGTTCATCCAGAAGGCATTGCCCGTCCCGGCCCGCATCAGCATCTGCCGCATCGGCGCGACCGCGCGCTGCAATTCATCCTCGCTGACCGGCGTCCTGGCCAGATCGGTCGCGGTCGATTTCACCACATCGTAGAAATAGGCGATCCGGTCAGGCCGCACCTGGCTCGTCACCAATATATAGCCACCACTCTCATAGGAAAATGGCCAGCTATTCTGGACGCTGGGCGAATAGGCCGCGCCCTCGGTCGATCGCAGCCGATCAAACAGCCGGTCGTTGAAGATCTGCGTCAGTATCTCCAGCTGGCGCGCTTCCTTTTGCAGGGTGAAGCCCCCCGATGTCGGCCATGCCATGACGGCGGCGGCCTGTTCCTTGTCGCCCTTGTGCCGCAACACGATCGGGGTTTCGACATGGGCGGGAAAGCGCATCGCCAGGTTGGCGGCGGGCACGGGCGTATCGGCGCGGGGCGGCAACGCGCCCAGCGTCTGCGCCACTGCCGCTATCGCGTCGTCCGGCTTCACCTGCCCGAAAATCTGCACCTCTATCGGTCCCGACGCCAGAATCGGTTCCCATGTCGCGCGGAAGGCCTGCGGCGTCAGCGCGTTGATTTCGGCCAGCGACGGGGTGCGAAACCGCACATCCTTGTCATGCAGCAACCAGCCCAGATCACGCCCCAGCACGGCGTCGGGCGACCGGGTCATGGCGTCATAGGCGACGGTCGCGCCTGCCTTGACCCGCGCGATCGGCGCCGGGTCCCATCCGGGCGCACCCAGCTTGGTCGCGAACAGGCGCAATTGGTCCTTATAGTCGGCCGGGCGCGTCACCGCCTGCAATTCGAACGCATCTTCGTCGATCGAAAAGTCCATGCCCATGCGGCGACCATTGGTCAGGTCGTCCAGTTCACGCTGGCCCAGCGTACCGATGCCACTGGCCACCAGCGCATAATCCCCTGCCCAGCTCGCCACCGGCTTGACCGGCGAGAAGGCCTGCTGGCCATGACCGAAGCGGACGTTGATCCGCACCTTTTCCGTCTCGGCATCATTGGCAAACAGGGTCAGCTTCACCCCGTTGGAAAAGGTGATGCTTTCCATCCCGGCCAGGCCAATGGGCGTGCGGGAAACGACCGTGGCCGGCGCACCCAGCTTGGGCAGGTCCGCCATCGTCACGATCTTGTCGGCCAGCCGCGCATTGGTCGCCGCCTTGACCGGCGCGGCGACGGCCGCCGCCAGCTTCGCGTCCAGCCCCTGCTGCGCCGTGCCCGTCACCAGCAGGGCGCGGAACACGCCTGCCGAAAACAGCCGGTTGGTCGATTCGACGATCTTGGCAGGGGTCATGTTCGCCTTGCCAGAGCGGAAGATGCTGAGCGCCGCGTCGGGGCTGACCGTCGTTTCGCGAATATCGACCGCACTGATCAGGTCGCTCGCCTGTTTCGCGCCCGCCTCCGTATCGGCATTTTCGACCTGGATCGCCAGCGCCGTATCCATCTGCGCATATTCGCGGTCGATTTCGGTCTGGCTGGGCGGCGTGGTCTTGGCGTCCTCCACGATGCCGCGGACATCGGCCAGCGCCTTTTGCCAATTCTCGCCCACCGGGATGATGGTCATGAACGTACCGTCGACCGATCGGCTGACATCCTGCTGTTCGACGCTCGATTGCAGGAAGCTGCCACCGCTGCGCGCCGCCTGCTCCAGCCGGCGGCTGATGATCTGCAACGCCAGCATGTCGGTCAGCTTGTCCTGATTGTAGAGGATAGTGTCGGCGCGCGGCTTCCACGGGCGCAGCCAGGCAAGCGTCAGGCCCAGCGGCACGCCCGGCTCCACCGCAACGCGGGTGGCGGGGAATTTGGGATCGGGCGCGCCGAAGTCCGGCATGGGCGCACCCTTGCCGGGCACGGACCAGCCGCCAAACTGGTCCTTGATCAGCTGTTCGGCCAGCGCCGGATCAATATCCCCCGCTATCGCGATCACGGCGTTTTCCGGGCGATACCAGCGCTCGTGAAACGCCGTCATCTTCGCCGCCGTCGCGGCGTTGAGCGTCGCCACCGTGCCGATCGGCGCACGATCGGCCATGGGTTGCCCGGCGAAGAAATGCTCGCGGCTGACGTCGGAAATCCGCGTCTGCGGCCCGTCGCTCTCGCGCCGTTCGGCCAGCACCACCGCGCGCTCTGCATCGACCGCGCTGTCGACAATATTGGGGTCAGCCATCATCCCCGCCAGAATCTTCAGGCTTTCGCCCAGGCTCTGCGGCGTCGCCTGCGGCAGGTCGAGCGCATAGCTGGTGCCGGTCGGCGTCGTCTGCGCATTGCTGTCACTGCCGAATGTCACGCCCAGCCGCTGCCAGATACGCTTGGATTCGCCATCGGGGACATGGCGTGACCCACGAAAGGTCAGATGCTCCATGAAATGGGCATAGCCCTGCTCGTCGGGCCGCTCCATCAGCGATCCCGCGTCGATCCGCAAACGCACGGACACCTGCCCCGGCGGCACGCCATTGCGACGGATCGCATAGCGCAGGCCGTTGGACAAAGTGCCGAACCGCCATGCGGCATCGATCGGCACATCGCTATTTTCGTAAAGCCACGGCCGCACCTTCGGCGCAAGCGCGCCTGACGTGGCGGCAGGGGCAGATTCCGTCCGGGCCGCCAGCGGCGCGGGCGCGCCCGACAGCAGCAGGGCAAGGACAGTCAGCGAAGCGGCGGCGCGCCGGGGGAAAAATCTCATAGGCCGGGGAGCCTAACGGGATTTTCCTGAATGGCTACTGACAAAGATGGTCATGGGACGCCGCAAAATATCGTTCGCTCCGAGCGTGTCGGAATAGTTTTCCGACCACGCTCGAAACGAACGGAAGATTGCATCAGCGCGGCGCGCCGGTGCGCTGGACCGCGCCCTTGTGCGCGCCAACGCCACCGCCGCTGCGGCGACGGCGGAAGGGTCGCTTCTCGCCACCCTCGGCATCGGTGCGATGCGCCCGATCGGGGGTGCCGCGCTGCTGGCGCTGGCCATCCTGATATTTGCGCTGCCCTTCGGCGCGACGCGCCTGCTGCTGCGGCGTCTGGCTCGGTCCCTTCTTGGGGGCGGCTGGCTTGGGCAGGTTCCGCACCGCTTCCATGAAATTCTCCGGCAGCGGTTCGATCGCCAGCTTCACCCGCGTCGCCCGTTCGATCGCCTTGAGATAAGGCCGCTCATCGTCCGCCACGAAGCTGATCGCAACGCCTTCGGCCCCGGCGCGCGCGGTGCGGCCGATGCGGTGGACATATTGTTCGGGCACATTGGGGATTTCAAAGTTGATGACGTGGGACACGCCCGACACGTCAATGCCGCGCGCAGCGATGTCGGTCGCGACCAGCAGCTTCACTTTGCCCTGGCGGAATGCCTGGAGCGCGGTGGTGCGCTGGCCCTGACTCTTGTTGCCATGGATAGCGAACGCCTCGATCCCCGCGCCTTCCAGGAAACGCACGACGCGGTCGGCGCCATGCTTGGTGCGGGTGAAGATCAGCGCGCGGTCAATGTCCTCGCTCTTCAGGATCAGGTGGAGCAGCGCCTGCTTCTCGGCCTGATTGACGAAGGTGGCGCGCTGTTGGACGCGCTCCGCGGTGGTCGATTGCGGCGCAACGCTGACCTTGACCGGATTATTGAGGAACTGGGCGGCCAGCGCCTCGATTTCCTTGGGCATCGTGGCCGAGAAGAACAGGTTTTGCCGATCGGCGGGCAGCATCTTGGCAATGCGCTTCAATGGCTGGATGAAGCCCATGTCCATCATCTGGTCCGCTTCATCGAGCACGAAGATTTCCGTGTCCTTGATGGTCAGCGCGCGCTGGTCGATCAGGTCGAGCAGACGGCCCGGCGTCGCGACGACGATGTCGACG
The DNA here is from genome assembly GCF_015752145.1 of Sphingobium sp. JAI105. NCBI lineage: Bacteria > Pseudomonadati > Pseudomonadota > Alphaproteobacteria > Sphingomonadales > Sphingobiaceae > Sphingobium > Sphingobium sp. JAI105. The sequence continues at coordinate 1,100,916 of NZ_JADOUC010000001.1, forward strand.
CCCCCGGCCAGCGCCCGGATCTGCTTGCCGATGGGCACGCCGCCGAACACGGTTTCGACCGACAGTCTCAAAAAGCGGCCATAGTCGCGGAAGCTCTGCGCAATCTGCGCGGCCAGTTCGCGGGTCGGGGCCAGCACCAGCATCCGGCAGCCCTTGATCGGCGTCGGCTTGGGGTTGCGGGCAAAATAATCGAGGCTGGGCAGCGCGAAGGCCGCGGTCTTGCCGGTGCCGGTCTGGGCGATGCCGCACAGATCCTTGCCGTCCAGCAGCACGGGAATCGCCTTTTGCTGGATAGGCGTGGGCGTCACATAATTTTTGGAGGCAAGCGCCTTGGTGATCGGCTCGGCCAGACCAAAATCGTTGAATTGCATTTGGAAAACTCACAAGTGGGCCTTTACGCCAACTTGCTCTGCGGACGCAGGAAGGGCGCGAGGCGGGTTACGAAACGACCCGCGTGAAAAGGGAAGCCTCAAGCTTGGCGCAGACTCTCATTGGCCGGTCCGTGATCCTATTGCGGCTGTTCCAGCCGCCCAGGTTGCGGACGATCACGCTGCCAATCGCTATGGAACCGTCATGGCCCCTCTGCTGCGCTGCAACGCATATGGCGAAGATGCAGGCAAATAGCAAGCGGCCGCGCGATGAAGCGCGGCCGCTTGCCCTTGGGAACGCGCCTTCGCACGCCCATGGGGTTCAGTATATGCCGCTCAACCGCCTTACAGCGCGACCTCGGCATGCTTGGACTTCATCTCCTTGGACACATCACCGCCGAACATCATCTTGAAAACGCCCGTCAGCGACAGGTCGGCCAGCCAGATTTCCGCCGTGCCAAGGTCGAAGCGCAGCATCAGCAGGTTGGGATCGTTGCGACCGCCCTCATACCAGGCCTCAACCTGCTTGGACCAGTAGCGGTCGATCACCGCCGGGTCGGTCTCCTCGACCAGCGTGCCGTTGATGCAGGCGAACAGGCCATGATCCTTCGCCGCGAACTGGGCCATGGCAGGGCCGCCGGGGGCCAGGCGATTGTCGCGCGACGTATAGAACCAGAAGCAATGATCGGCATCGGGATCAAGCTGGGCCGTCATCGGCAGGCTATGCTCCTGACTATTGCTCAACCCCACCATGACGAAGGGGCTTTTGCTCATATCGCTCCAGAAATGTTCGCGAATATTCTTTGGCGTCGTCATTCTATCTCTCCTGCTGGGTCATTCCCAACAATCGACGGGTGCCAGCGAAGTTCCCGCAGCGCTTGATCTTGCGCCTGCAAATCGCCACATAGCGGCCATGCTGATAGAGACCGAACTGACGCCCAATCCGGCAACCATCAAATTCCTCCCCGGCCAGGCGGTCATGGGCGATGGAACGCGCGATTTCGCAACCCCTGAAGAGGCGGAGGCATCGCCCCTCGCCAACGCGCTGTTCGGGCTGGGCGATGTTACCGGGGTCTTTTTCGGCGGCAATTTCGTGTCGGTGACGATCGCGCCGGGATCGGAATGGCGGGACGTGAAGCCGGACATACTGTCGATCCTGCTAGACCATTTTTCCGCCAACATGCCGCTGTTCGCGCCGGGATCGGCCGCGGGCATAGCCGTGCCGCTGGATGACGACGCCTTTGGCGACGCCCCGGAAGATGCTGAAATCGTCGCGCAGATCCGCGATCTTATCGACACGCGCGTCCGCCCCGCCGTCGCCAATGATGGCGGCGACATCGTCTATCGCGGCTTCGACAAGGGCACCGTATTCCTCAAGATGCAGGGCGCCTGCGCTGGCTGCCCCTCGTCCAGCGCAACGCTGAAAAACGGGATCGAGCAACTGCTCAAACATTATGTCCCCGAAGTGACGGAAGTCCGCGCGGTCTGATCGGGTCAACCTTCCCTTTCCACCATTTGGCAAATCACGACAGATCGACTAACCGCAAGAAGGAAGGTTGAGGGGGGTAAGGTTTGCGCCTGCTGGTGATCGACACCGCGACACAGGCTTTGTCCGTCGCGCTGCTGGAAGATGGGGCGCCCGTTGCGCGCTTCCATGAAATTGTGGGGCGCGGCCACGCCGAAGCCCTGTTGCCCGCCATTGCCGCCCTGCCCGGCGGTGGCCGCGCCGATGCCATCGCCGTCAATGTTGGCCCCGGCAGCTTTACCGGGGTTCGCATCGGTATCGCCGCTGCCCGCGCGCTGGCGCTGGCCTGGCAACTGCCGCTACGCGGATATAGCGCGCCGTCGCTGATCGCGGCGCAAGCGGCGCAACTCCATGCTGGCGACGGACCGATTGCGGTCACCATCACTGGCGGCCATGGCGAACTATTCTGGCAATGCTTCACCGCCGACGGGCTGAACGCGACCAGCCCGGTCGCCTCGACCCCCATCGCCGCCCTGGCGACGCAGCTCGACATCGACACGCTCTACGGCACCGGGGCGGAAGCATTGGTGACCGCGCGCGGCCATGGCGCCGCAGTCAATCTCTATCCCGACGCAGCGGACTATGGCCTGATCGCCGCCCAGCCCGCCCTGCCCGCAACGCCCATTTATGGCCGGGGCGCAGACGCGCAGACCATGGCGGAGCGCGCCGCCTCATGATGCCGGGTCTTGTCCTCGATACCTACGACCAGAGCGAACGCAACGCGATGGCCGATGCGATGACGGTGATGGAGGCCGCCTTCGATCCGGTTTTTGGTGAGGCATGGACATTGCCGCAACTGGCCGGCGTCATGATGATGCCCGGCACCTGGCTGACGATCGCGCGCGTGGACGCGGCGGCGCTGGGCTTTGCGCTGGTGCGATCCGTGCTCGACGAATGCGAATTGCTGCTGCTGGCGGTCGACCCCGCCTGGCGTGGACGGGGCGTTGGCGAAGCGTTGCTGCGCGACAGTTTGCGCACGGCGCGTCGCAGAGGCATTACATCCATGAACCTGGAAGTGCGCGCCAGCAACAACGCCGTGCATCTCTATGAGAAAACAGGCTTTGAATACGTGCATCGCCGCCCCGGTTACTATCGCGGCAATGATGGACAACTTTATGATGCTCTAAGTTTTCGCATCGACATGCTTGCTTGATGCCAAATGCTCTTGCGAAATTATCCGGCAAGGTTTAGCGAACACATACCGTTCCTGAAATGAATCTCGTAGGACGGGTCGCGCAACAATAGCCTTACAGGATGCAGGACAATGGAAATAGAATCCGCACAGAGCGAACTGCTCATTACTTTGACATCGGACATTGTCGCCGCGCATGTCTCCAATAACAGCGTGTCTGTATCTGACGTTGCTGCTCTGATCCAGAATGTCCACGCTGCCTTGTCGGGCCTGAGCGAGCCGACTGCCGTGCCGGACGTCAAGCCCGAACCTGCGGTTTCGGTCCGTTCGTCGATCAAGCCGGACTTCATCATCTGTCTGGAAGATGGCAAGAAGCTCAAGATGCTCAAGCGCCACCTGATGACCCATTATCAGATGACGCCCGAAGACTATCGCGCAAAATGGGGCCTGCCCGCCGACTATCCGATGGTCGCCCCCAACTATGCCGAACAGCGCCGCTCGCTGGCCAAGAAAATCGGCCTGGGCACCAAGCGCCGCCGTAGCGGCAGCGCCGCAAAGTAATCCGCCCGGCTGACGGAACGGTCTTGTGTAAAGGGGCACATGCAGCCATGTGCCCCTTTACGCGACAGGAAAAGCCGCTAGGCTTCGTCTGACTGTCCGCACCTCTAAAGCCAGCGAGACTCCATGAACCGCAAGATCGACGTCGAAGCCCTGTGTCACGAAAAGGGGCTGCGCATCACCGAACAGCGCCGGGTGATCGCCCAGGTGCTGAGCGATGCGACCGACCATCCCGATGTCGAGGAATTGCACAAGCGATCCGCCGCGATCGACCCAGGCATTTCGATCGCCACCGTCTATCGCACGGTGCGCCTGTTCGAAGAGGCCGGCATTCTGGAACGCCATGATTTTGGCGATGGCCGCGCCCGTTACGAAGCTGCGCCCGAATCGCATCACGATCATCTGATCGATGTCGAAACCGGCAATGTGATCGAATTTGTCGACCCCGAACTGGAACAGTTGCAGAAGCAGATCGCGGAAAAGCTGGGCTTCCGGCTGGTCGATCATCGCATGGAATTGTACGGCGTCGCCCTCGACCGGAAGAACTGACGCGCTGCTGCCGCTTCGTCGCTTGTCGCGCATAGCCGCGCTGATTGCCAGCCTGCTGCTGTGCCTGCCTCCCCACCTGCTCTGGCGCGTCCTTCGTCGCCCGTCGCCCTGGCCGCGCCGCTTCTTGGGCGTGGCCGCGCGCGCCGTCGGCGTGCGGGTGCGGATCGCTGGACAGCCGCATGGCGGCGACATGTTCCTGCTGGCCAACCATGTCAGCTGGATCGACATATTGGTCATGGGTGGCGCCACCGGCGCGGCCTTTGTCGCGCATGACGGCATTGCTCGCTGGCCGGTCGTCGGCTGGCTCGCGGCGCAGAACAACACATTGTTCGTCGCCCGTGAGCGGCGCGGCGCGCTGTCGGGCCAGATCGACGCGCTGCGCGCCGCCATGCTGGGGCATCAGCCGGTCGCGCTATTTCCCGAAGGCACGACCAGCGACGGCAGCGGGCTGCTGCCGTTCAAGCCATCGCTTCTGGCCGTGCTGCTGCCGCCGCCGCGGGCGGTGCTGATCCAGCCGGTGCATATCGACTATGGCGCGGCGACATCCGCTATCGCCTGGCATGGCGACGAACCGGCGGGCGCCAACGCATGGCGCGTTTTGGGGCGCAAGGGGCGGCTGGACGTGACGCTGCGCTTTCTGCCGCCGTTCGATCCCGCCGATTGCGCCGATCGCAAGGTCATAGCGGCCACGGCACGCGGGGCGATCGCGGCCAGCATCGCGCAAAATGCGTCCGATAGCGCCGCATCGCAGCATCGGCCTTCCGCTACCCCCCTGCCGCCTGTATAGCTGGGCCATGAATCGTCCCTTACCGCCCAAGACTCCAGCCACCTTCCACGTAAAATCCTTCGGCTGCCAGATGAACGTCTATGATGGCGAACGCATGGCCGAGATGCTGGGCGAGCGGGGCATGACCGCTGCTGCGGACGGGAATGACGCCGATCTGGTGATCCTCAACACCTGCCACATCCGCGAAAAGGCGGTGGACAAGGTCTATTCCGACATTGGCCGGATGACGCGCGAGGATGGCAGCCGCCCGATGATCGCAGTCGCAGGCTGCGTCGCGCAGGCGGAGGGTAGCGAAATCAGCCGCCGCGCCCGGACGGTCGACATCGTCGTCGGCCCGCAGGCCTATCATCGCCTGCCCGACCTGATCGCAAAGGCGGGTCGCGGCGAAGCGGCGGTCGATACCGATATGCCGGCGGAATCGAAATTCGGCGCCTTGCCCGCCCGCACCAAACAGGCGCGGCCCACCGCCTTTCTGACGATCATGGAAGGGTGCGACAAATTCTGCACCTATTGCGTCGTCCCCTATACGCGCGGCGCGGAAATCAGCCGGTCATGGGGCGCGATCCTCGACGAGGCGAAGGCGCTGGTGGATGGCGGGGTGAAGGAAATCACGCTGCTGGGCCAGAATGTGAACGCCTGGACCGGCGAGGATGACAAGGGCCGGGCACAGGGCATGGACGGTCTGGTCCGGGAACTGGCGAAGATCGATGCGCTCAAGCGTATCCGCTATACGACCAGCCATCCCAATGACATGAGCGATGGGCTGATCGCCGCCCATGGCGACGTGGACAAGCTGATGCCCTTCCTCCATCTGCCGGTGCAATCGGGCAATGACCGCATCCTCAAGGCGATGAACCGCAGCCATAGCGTCGAGGGCTATCTGCGCCTGATCGATCGCGTCCGCGCGGCCCGCCCGGACATTGCCCTGTCCGGCGACTTCATCGTCGGCTTCCCCGGAGAGACCGAGGAGGAATTTGCCGACACGCTGCGCATCGTCGACGCCGTGGGCTATGCGCAATGCTATTCGTTCAAATATAGCCCCCGCCCCGGCACGCCAGCAGCCGACATGGACGGGCAAATACCCGCCGACGTCATGGACGATCGGCTCGTGCGGCTACAGGCGGCGATCAATCGCCATCAGGTCGGCTTCAACGCCGCCACGGTCGGACGCCGCACCACTATATTGCTGGAACGCGCGGGCCGCTATCCCGGTCAATTGATCGGCAAGACGCCCTGGCTGCAATCCGTTCACGTCACCGCCCCCGACCAGGCGATAGGCGATATGATAGAGGTCGACATCATCAGCGCCGGTCCCAATAGTCTGGCCGGCGAAATTGGCAGGAGGAAAGCCGCTTGAACCAAAGCCTCGTCATTCCCGCAACAGCGGGACGCCATCTCTTCGATCTGCGGCTCTGGCCGATCCTAACGAGATGCATGACAGGCAAGGGAGGCTTTTGAATGGGCAAGAAACCGCATCAACCCCGCACCGACATCGCCGAACGCGCGCGGCTCGAAGTCACGTTCGAAAAGCCGCATCTGCTGGGCACCCTGTTCGGGCAATATGACCAGAATCTGGTCGCCATCGAAAATCGGCTGGGTGTCTATATCGCTGCGCGCGGCAACAAGTTGCAGATCGAGGGCGAGGCGGAAGCCGCCGCCCGCGCGCGCGACGTCATGACCGGCCTCTATAACCGCATCGTCGCCGGGCAACAGATTGATACGGGCGCAGTGGAAGCCGTGATCGCCATGTCATCGGAACCCACGCTGGACGGCATCATCCGCCATGACGTGGCCGAACCGCCCACGGTGATGATCCGCACGCGCAAGAAAACCATCGTCCCCCGCTCCGCCACGCAGGTCACCTATATGGAGGCGATGAACCGGAACGACATCATCTTCGCCCTGGGGCCGGCAGGTACAGGCAAGACCTATCTGGCGGTGGCGCAGGCGGTCAGCCAGCTCATCACCGGAACGGTCGACAAGCTGATCCTCTCGCGCCCCGCGGTCGAGGCGGGCGAGCGGCTGGGCTTCCTGCCCGGCGACATGAAGGAGAAGGTCGACCCCTATCTCCGCCCGATCTACGACGCGCTCTACGACACGCTGCCCGCCGAACAGGTCGAGCGGCGCATCGCCAGCGGAGAGATTGAGATCGCCCCGCTGGCCTTCATGCGCGGGCGAACTCTGGCCAACGCCTTCATCGTGCTGGACGAAGCGCAGAATACCACCATCGCCCAGATGAAGATGTTCCTCACCCGCTTTGGCGAAGGCAGCCGCATGGTCATTTGCGGCGATCCCCGCCAGGTCGATCTGCCGCTGCCGGGCGCTTCGGGCCTGGCGGACGCAGTCGCGCGACTGGACGGAGTGGAGGGCATCGCGATGGTGCCCTTCGGCATCGGCGACGTGGTGCGTCACCCGGTCGTCGGGCGGATCGTGCAGGCTTATGAGGGGCCGGATGCGTAAGCAAAAAAATCCGTTCGCACTGAGCGAAGTCGAAGTGCCCAACCGAGCGGAGCGAGGTGCCTTCGCTCCGCTCTGGCAAAGGCTTCGACTTCGCTCAGCCCGAACGGAGGAAAGTTCGTTCCATGATTGACGTCGCCGTCCTCCATGACACCGGCTGGCCCGATACGGACTGGGAAGTGCTCGCCCAGCGCGCCGTGTCTGCGGCCATCGCCCACAGCCCCTTTGCCGCCTTCGCCACCGATGCGGCGACCTACGAAGTCGCGGTCAAGCTGACGACGGACGAAGAAGTCCATGAACTCAACCGCGCCTATCGCGACAAGGACAAGCCGACCAACGTCCTGTCCTTCCCGATGGTACAGGCCGACCTGCTGGAAGGCACGGCCAATACGGACGATGGCGAAATATTGCTGGGCGACATCGTGCTGGCGGAGGGGGTTTGCGCCGCCGAAGCAGCCGACCGGGGCATCTCCATTGCCGATCATGCTGCGCATTTGATTATCCACGGGACTTTTCATTTGCTTGGATATGATCATATGGACGACAATGAAGCCGAAGTCATGGAAGCGCTGGAAGTCGCGGCGCTGGCCAGTCTTGGGCTTTCGGATCCCTACGGGGATAATATTCTATCAGGGGTGTAGGACGAACTATGGCTGAGGGCAGCCCAAAGGACGGCAACGGTTCCAAGGAATCGGACAGTAGTAATGAAGGCGGTTTATGGAGCGGCATAAAGTCGCTTCTGTTCGGCGATAACGAATCCACGACGCTGCGGCAGGAACTGGAGGAAGCGCTCGACGAATATGACGAGGAGGAGCAGGACGAAGGCGCGGCTGCGCCCGCCAAGGGCGACCTGTCGGCGATCGAGCGCCAGATGGTCCGCAACCTGCTTCATTTTTCCGAACATACCGTCGATGACGTCGCCGTGCCGCGCGCCGACATCATCGCGATCGAGGAAAAGGCGAGTTTCGCCGATCTTGCCGCGCTGTTCGCCGAAGCGGGCCATAGCCGCATCCCGGTCTATCGCGACACGCTCGACACCATCGTCGGCATGGTCCACATCCGCGATGCTTTCGCGATCCTGGCGGGCAAATCCCCCGTCCCCGACACGCTGGCCCCGCTGATCCGCCAGCCGCTCTATGTCCCCGAAAGCATGGGCGCGCTCGACCTGCTGGCCGAAATGCGTGCCAAGCGGACCCATCTCGCCATCGTGCTGGACGAATATTCGGGCACCGAAGGACTGCTGACGTTCGAGGATCTGGTCGAGGAAATCGTCGGCGATGTCGAGGATGAGCATGACGACGCCCCCGAAGCGATGCTGGTGCCGCTGCCCGGCGGCCTGTGGGAAGCAGACGCGCGCGCCGAACTGGACGATGTCGCCGAAGAGATTGACGAGAAGCTGGGCGAAATTGACGAGGATGTCGATACGCTGGGCGGCCTCGCTTTCATCATCGCTGGCCGGGTGCCGGAACCGGGCGAGATACTCGACCATGAACAGAGCGGCTGGAAACTGGAAATATTGGCCAGCGATGGCCGCCGCGTAAGCCGCCTGCGCCTGCACCCCCCGGTGGAAGCGCTTATGGACGATGAGGATTGAGGCGCATTTGCGGACGCTAACCCGTTCGGGCTAGGCCCGCGCCCCCTCTCACTCTGGAATGGACGCGCCAAACAGCAGCATAGGCTCGCCTGCGGGCGACAGCGCGATCTCGCCGCCTGCATTGGTCACCAACTGCCGTACCATCCATGCCGCTGCCGTGCGCGAAGCCAGTCCTTCGGCGGGCAGCGTCCCTGCCAGCGCCGCGCGCAGATCGGGGTCCAGCACGACCTTTGGCCCTTCGCCCCGCACGACAATCTCGGTCACGCCGGGCCGTTTTTCCGCGCCAATATCCAGCTGCCCGCCCCGCACCAGCGCGTCGCCGACGATCAGCGCCAGGTTCAGCAGCACCTTGACCGGCAGCTTGCCCAGCATCTGTTCCTCGACCATCCAGCCGATCTTGACCCGGCCAGTCCCCGCGAACATCCCCTCGATCGCGACCCGCGCCTCATGCGGCGGCACCGCGTCGCCAAAGCCCCCGGCAGAACCGAATGCCAGGCGGAAGAATTTGAGCTTGTTGGCGGATGTGCGGGCACTGTCGGCCAGCAGGTCCAGGCAGCGCTGGCGCATGTCCGGGTCGGTTTCGTCCGCCATCAGTTCCAGCCCGTTATTCAGCGCGCCAACCGGACTCAACAGGTCGTGGCACAGGCGCGAACACAGAAGGCTGGCAAATTCGATGCTGTCGATGGGGTGGGTCATGTCAGGGTCTGCACCGCCGATTTTGTGGAAACTAAGGATGGCCTGACTGGCTAATGCGCTGCTGCGCCGGGCGATGCAACCCCGCCGCGCGCCCTTTCGCTCATACGACCTGCAACGTCGTCGGGGCGAAGCACACGCCACCCGCGCCATCCCCCTGCGCCACCCAGAGCCGCGCCTCGCCCGCCGCGACGATCAGCCACAGGCTGCCATCGGGCGCAGCGCAGGCCGTATCGGTCGCCGATGGCACCGCCACGCCGGACGGATGCGAATGATAATGGCCGATGATCGGCGGCCCGCCCGCCCGCGCTGCCCGGTGCGCAGCGATCAGCGCCGCCGGGTCCAGCTCGAAATGGCGCGCGGGGTCCGGCGCGACGTTGGCAGCGGGCGCGATGGCCGCGATTCGCTCCGCCGTGCCGAACAACAGACCGCACACCTCCGCCCGGTCCGCCGCCGCAATCGACTGAATCTGGTCCAGCAGCGTCCTTGATATTGCAATCGCCATGCCTACATCCCTACCCAATGGGTTCGGGGGTTTCCATCATCGAAGCGACAATCGCGCAGGCGCAGGACGGGATGCGGCTCGACCGGGCGCTGGCCGACCTGCTGCCCGACCTGTCGCGCGAACGGTTGAAGGCGCTGATCAACGACGGCCATGTCCGCTCGACCGGCCAGCCGATCAAGATCGGCACTACCATCAAGGTCGCAACCGGCCAGAGCTTCGCCATCACCCTGCCCGCGCCCGTAGCGCTGGAAACGCAGGCGCAGGATATTCCGCTCAACATCGTACATGAGGATGCGGACCTGATCGTGGTGGACAAGCCCGCCGGGCTGGTCGTCCATCCTGCCGCGGGCAATCTGGACGGCACGCTGGTCAATGCGCTGCTGCATCATTGCCAGGGTCAGTTGTCGGGCATTGGCGGCGTCGCCCGCCCCGGCATCGTCCACCGCATAGACAAGGATACGTCCGGCCTGCTGGTCGTCGCCAAATCGGACAAGGCGCATGACGGGCTGGCGCGCCAGTTCAAGGATCACAGCATCCAGCGACTCTATGCCGCGATCGTCTATGGCCACCCCCAGCCCGCCACCGGCACAGTCGACGCCTGGCTCGGTCGTTCGGACGCTGATCGAAAGAAGATGGCGGTTCATCGCGAAGGACGCGGCAAACATGCCGTCACCCATTATCGCACCGTGGAACGGTTACGCGACGCGGCCATGGTGGAATGTCGGTTGGAAACCGGCCGCACCCATCAGGTCCGCGTCCATATGCACCATATCGGACACCCCTTGATAGGTGATCCGGTTTACGGTAGAGAAAGAAAAGGTTTCAAATCAATACTGGAAACGCTGGGTTTCAAAAGGCAGGCATTGCACGCAAAAAGCCTGGGGTTCATACATCCGGTAACGGACGAACGGCTTATGTTCCAAAGTGCACTCCCTGCCGATATGCAGGAACTGTTAAGCCTGCTCCACGTATAGAGATGAACAAGTTTGCGACGGTCTTTGTGACGCCTCTTCTGGGTCCGACCGCGCATTAAAGGGAAAGGTGAAGCGACATGGCCAAGACGAGCAATGTCCCCGCGGTTCCGGCGCTGGGCGGTGAAGCCAGCCTCAACCGCTATCTGTCGGAAATCCGCAAATTTCCGCTTCTGACCCCTGAGCAGGAATATATGCTCGCCAAACGGTATGAGGAGCATCAGGATCCTGAGGCTGCGGCCCAGCTGGTGACCTCGCATCTGCGCCTCGTGGCGAAGATCGCGATGGGCTATCGCGGCTATGGCCTGCCGATCAGCGAACTGATCTCCGAAGGCAATATCGGCCTGATGCAGGGCGTGAAGAAGTTTGAGGCTGACCGCGGCTTCCGCCTGGCGACCTACGCCATGTGGTGGATTCGCGCCTCGATCCAGGAATTCATCCTGCGCAGCTGGTCGCTTGTGAAAATGGGCACCACCGCGTCGCAGAAGAAGTTGTTTTTCAACCTTCGCCGGATGAAGAACAATATCGAAGCGTTCGAGGATGGCGATCTGAAGCCGGAAGATGTGACCAAGATCGCGACTGATCTGGGCGTGTCCGAACAGGATGTCGTGTCCATGAACCGCCGCATGGCGATGGGCGGCGATACGTCGCTCAACGTCCCCATGCGGGAGGATGGCGACGGCCAGTGGCAGGATTGGTTGCAGGATACCGATCCATTGCAGGACGAGCGCGTGGCCGAGGAGCAGGAACGCACCCAGCGCCACGAAATGCTGGTGGAGGCGATGACGGACCTCAACGATCGCGAAAAGCATATCCTGGCCGAACGGCGTCTGGCCGAAGAACCCAAGACGCTGGAGGAACTGAGCCAGGTCTATGGCGTATCGCGCGAGCGCGTCCGCCAGATCGAGGTGCGCGCCTTTGAAAAGCTGCAAAAGGCGATGATGCGCATTGCCGGTGACAAGCTCAGCCACATGGCGCGCTTCGCCGCCGCCTGACGCCAAATACAGGCTAATCGGAAAAGGCTTCGAAGCGATTCGGAGCCTTTCTGTTGCCCAGGGTCCATCGGACCGCAACTGGCGTCTTGTTGGCCCCTTGCACGTCGGTCATATGGCGGTGATCCGGCTGACGCGCGAAGGGGATGTAGCTTGATGTCGACTGCCTTGGCCCGGCGTCTGGCGACCGGCAAAATCCATTATGGCTGGGTCGTCCTTGCCGCCACCTTCCTCACCATGCTCGTGGTCGCAGGCGCGGTTGGCGCGCCCGGCGTGTTCATCGTGCCGCTGCAACGCGAATTTGGCTGGACCGCCGCCGACATTTCCGCTGCGCTGGCCATCCGCTTCCTGCTGTTCGGCCTGATCGGCCCCTTTGCCGCTGCTTTCATGAACCGCTTTGGCGTGCGCCGGATGATGCTGATTTCGCTCGGCATCGTCACGATCGGCCTGCTGCTGTCGCTGGGCATGAGCCAGTTGTGGCAATTGGTGCTGCTATGGGGCGTGGTCATCGGGCTGGGCACTGGCCTCACCGCCATGGTGCTGGGCGCAACCGTCGCCACCCGCTGGTTTTCGCACCGGCGCGGGCTTGTCATGGGGCTGCTGTCCGCCAGCATGGCGACTGGCCAGCTGGCTTTCCTGCCGCTGCTCGCCGGAATGACCGACACTTTGGGCTGGCGCTCTGCGGTGCTGCTGGTGTGCGGCGCGATCTTGCTGGCGGCGCTGGTCGTACTGCTGCTGATGCGCGATCGCCCGTCCGATCTCGGCCTGCCACCCTATGGCGACAGCGCTATCCAGCCGCCGCCGGTCCAGACGATCGGCTTTTGCCCGTTGCTGATGACGCCGATCACGGTTCTGCGCGACGCGGCCAAAGTGCCGACCTTCTGGTTCCTCTTCCTGTCCTTCTATATTTGCGGTGCCAGCACCAACGGTCTGGTCCAGACCCATTTCATCGCCCTGTGCGGCGATTATGGACTGGCGGCGATCGGCGCAGCGTCGATGCTGGCGATGATGGGGCTGTTCGATTTCGGCGGCACGCTGGCGTCGGGCTGGCTGTCGGACCGATTCGACAATCGCTGGCTGCTCTTCTGCTATTATGGCCTGCGCGGCGCGTCGCTGCTCTATCTGCCGTTCAGCGACTTCTCGCTCTACAGCCTGTCGCTGTTCGCCGTCTTTTACGGTCTGGACTGGGTCGCGACCGTGCCGCCCACGGTCAAGCTGACCGCCCAGCGCTTCGGGCCGGAACGCGCCAACATCGTCTTTGGCTGGATCTTTGCCGGCCATCAACTGGGTGCGGCCAGCGCGGCGATGGCGGGCGGCCTGTCGCGCACGGTCTGGCACAGCTATATGCCTGCCTTCGTTGCGGCGGGGCTGCTATGCCTGATCGGCGCGGGGCTGGTGCTGATGATCAACCGGGGTCGCCCCGCCATCTTGCAGGGCGCTTGAAACACAAGGCCGTGGCGCGTTACGCTGACGGCATGACCGCCAAAACCCCCTCTCCCCGCCGCCGTTCCCGCTGGATCAGCATCCCGCTCAAACTGCTGATCGGCTTCGTCATCCTCTCGCTGCTGATGGTGACGCTCTACCGCTTCGTACCCCCGCCAGTGACGATGACGATGCTGCTCGATCCCAATGGCATCACCAAGGACTGGGTGAGCCTGGACGAGATTGACCCGGACATGGCGCGCGCGGCGATCGCGGCGGAGGACGGCAAATTCTGCGCCCATCACGGCTTCGACGTCGACGCCATCGCCAAGGCGGCAATCCACAATGCGAGCGGCGGCCGCGTGCGCGGCGGATCGACGATCAGCCAGCAGACCGCGAAAAATGTGTTCCTGTGGCAAGGTGGTGGCTTCATCCGCAAGGGGTTCGAAGCCTGGTTCACCATGTTGATCGAGGCGATCTGGGGCAAGCGGCGGATCATGGAAGTCTATCTGAATGTCGCGGAAACCGGCATCGGCACCTATGGCGTGCAGGCCGGCGCCATCCGCTATTTCAAACATGGCGCCGGACGCCTGACCCGCGCCGAAGCCGCCCGCATCGCCGCCGTCCTCCCCCTCCCCAAACGCCGCGCCGCCATCGCCCCCAGCGGTTTCACCCGCCGCTACGGCAACACCATCGCCGCACGGATCGGCGTGGTACAGCGCGACGGGCTGGACGGGTGTTTGCAGTAAAAGTCTTCAAACTTCGCCGATATCGCACCATTCTATCGCCAGTAGCCGGCGATTTCCTACATTGCCACGCAAAAAGGGCGGAGATTGCTCCCCGCCCTCCCGTTTTGGCAATGATCGGTCGGATCAGAAGCCGACGACCACTGAACCAATAAAGGTCCGCGGCGCGCCGATCTGGGCGAAGGTCACGCTGGTGTTCGACAATGTGCCATCGAAGCCGCCAACATAGACCTTGTCGAATACGTTGGTCACGTTCAATTGAACAGCGACACCAGGCGCACCGAACTTCTCCAAAGAGTAGCGAGCGTCGATATCGACCAGTGTATAGGCCGGTGCCTTGGCACCATAGACCTGGGTCGAAACGCCTCCGATCGTCTGGAATACGGGCAGATTCTGGTCGTTGATGTAGCGCGGACCGGTCCGCTTGGCCTGCACGCCCAGGCGGAAGCCTTCGACTTCGCCCTGGATACGACCGCCGAACGTGTAGACCGGCGCACCGGATTCGCGCTTGCCCGACGTCTGAGCAACTGTCGTTGCCGACAGTTCGACATCATCCTTGATCTTCGACTTCAGATAGGAACCGAACACATAGGCCATGAATTCGGGGATCGGCTGATATGTTACGCTGCCGTCGATACCATATTTATCGACCCGACCCAGATTGCGATAGATGGTCGTGTCAAGGTCACGGTCATAGGCCGATGCCAGACGATCGCTGTAGATGGTGTACCAACCGGACAACTGCGCTTGCAGCTCGGGTGAGCGATAGCGCACGCCAAGGTCGAAATTGTCTGTGGTTTCTGGGGTCGGGCTGGCGTTGGGGTTCGACGGATCATAGAAAAAGGATTGGTAGAGATTGTCCGTCCCCGGAACCTGCAAACCCTTTGAATAGTTGCCAAAAACATCGAACGCGTCGGTCGCATTAACGACAAAGCCAGCGCTGGGCAGCAATTTGTCATATTTGAACACGCGGCGCTGTGGACCCTGAACGGTCGGGTTAGCGGCAGCATAGGCGGCCTCCGCCGCTGATCCATTTTCAAAGCAACGCAGATTGCCGGAGGCCGTCGCCGTGGCACAATAATTGTTCAGATCACGTTTGAAGAAAGGTGCGCGCAGACCGACAGTCACGGTCAGCATGTCCATAAACTTCCCACGATATTCACCCGATACCTGGTGCAGGATCGCGTAGGACAGACGATTGCGCTTTTGGACTGCCGCGCCGTTGACGTCGACGATGGGATTGTTGACTGGGAATGGCCGCGCGCCAAAGCCATTGTCGGTCAAGTAACCCGCTTCGCCCGTCTGGCGGTGACGACCGCGATCAAAGCTATAAGCAACGCGAATCGTGTTGTTAGGGTCCAGATCGTAACGCAGCGACGTGATCAGGCCATAGCGATGGGTCTGTGTCTGGCTGGGCGTGTGGAGGCGCACGGTGTCCAGCATATCGCCGTCACCGTTGATATCACGGCCGAAGAAATACTGCGCCGCGCTCGACGAACCTTGGATAAAGCCCGTTGCGCCAGCCAAGCCCGACGAGGCCGATGTGAGCCCTTCCGAACCAATGCTGGTGCCGCCGCCATTGGCCTTAGTATATTGATAGCTGGGATCGACGGTAAGAATTAGGCCATCGCTGAGCGTAAACCGCGAATTGACGCGGATGTTGCCGGTATTCGACGGATTGTAGCGATATTCAAAATCCGAACCGCAGCTGCTGGCGGTATCGGCTATGCCCGCCCGCGGATCGGCGATGATGCAACGTGCGGTTTGATAGAAGCGCTCATCCTTGCCAACGGGGAATCGGTTGGCACTGCCGCCACCCACGACACGGTCCGCATCCAGACGTAGCGGAACCGAGCCGAAGAAGTTGTTGCGGTTTTCGTTATAATGGCCCGCCAGCGAGATGAAGTCGCCGTTGCTACCGATCGGCTGATAGATTTTCGCATTATACTGCTGCTTGTCGATTTCGCCGATACCGCCATAGATGGCGTTGTTCGTCGCGCGGCTGGCCGACAGGAAAGCGCGTGTACCCCATTTGGTGAAGTTGCCGGTCTGGACCAGCCCGAACATACGGAAAAATTCAAAGTCGCCGACCGACGCTACCATCTTGGCACTAAAATCTTCGCTAGGCGTGATGGAGCGATAGTTGACGGTCGAACCGGTCGCGGCGGCCGTCGGGCTATCGACGTCGGTGGACCCAAGGTTGACGTTCACCTGCTCGATAATTTCCGGGTCGAGCTGCTGGTTGGAATAGAGCGCATAGCCACCGGTATCGTTGAGCGGAAGGCCGTCGAAAGTCTGCGAAATGCGCTGATCATCAAAACCACGAATCGTCAGCGTGCCACCAGCCGAACCGAAAGGGTCGTTATTCTGGAAGCTGACACCAGGCAGCTGGTTGATGATTTCGTTGATGGTCTGGCCCGGTGTCTGTGCTTGGATGAACTCGGCACCCAAAACCGCCTTGGCGCGGCTTGTATCCGGCACGATGACGCCAGCAATGCCTTGCTCAGTCTTGGCACCGGTGACGACGATCTCATTTTCAAAATCGATCGAACCCGTCGACTGGGCGAAGGCTGCGGAAGGAGCGGCTACGGCGATCATCGCGGCGCTGCACATCAGAAACTGTTTCATGTGACCCTTTGTCCCTTGTTCAGGAGCGGCGCTGACACGCCATACTGTTATGCTCTTGCAAGCCGGAGCCGCCTGTGACGGCCTCTGGCGACGCCCCTGTGATGCTATGGCTGCACTTTTGTTACAATGTGCAACATGCTCTGTCACAGGTGCGAACAGATGAGCGGGATGGCGTGAGAGACAAGCCGTCCGCATCACACAAGCTATTGTTTTAATTATATTTTATAGGTGGTTCTGCCCACTATTTGACGGTGGTGCAATTTTGCAACGCAGCAGGAATATTTGTGTCAGCGTGGAACCGGACCAACAAAAAGGGGCCGACGGTCACCCGTCAGCCCCTTTTTCGTCTCCGGCCTGGCCTTGCGATCAGGCGGCGTCTTCGGCTCGCTTGCTGTTTTCGCTGAATACGCGAATCGGTTCCTTCTTGCCCGCGACGACATCCTTGTCGACCACCACTTCGCCCACGCCCTGCATGGACGGCAGGTCGAACATGGTGTCGAGCAGGATCGCTTCGAGGATGGAGCGCAGCCCGCGCGCGCCGGTCTTGCGTTCGATCGCCTTCTTCGCGATCGCGACCAGCGCTTCGTCGGTGAAGCTAAGGTCGACATTCTCCATCTCGAACAGCTTGCCATATTGCTTGACCAGCGCGTTCTTCGGTTCGCCCAAAATCTTGACCAGCGCCGACACGTCCAGATCCTCCAGCGTCGCGATGACCGGCAGACGACCGACAAATTCGGGGATCAGTCCGAATTTCAGCAAATCTTCCGGTTCGCTCTGCCGCAGCAGCTCGCCCGTCTTGCGCTCTTCGGGTGCAGCGACATAGGCGCCAAAGCCGATCGACTTGGCCTCCAGACGATCGCCGATGATCTTTTCCAGACCAGCGAACGCGCCGCCGCAGATGAACAGGATGTTGGTCGTGTCGACCTGCAAAAACTCCTGCTGCGGATGCTTGCGCCCGCCCTGCGGCGGGACGGAAGCGGTGGTGCCTTCCATCAGTTTCAGCAACGCCTGCTGCACACCCTCGCCCGACACGTCGCGGGTGATGGAGGGGTTTTCCGCCTTGCGGCTGATCTTGTCGATCTCGTCGATATAGACGATGCCGCGCTGCGCCTTCTCGACATTATAGTCCGACGCCTGAAGCAGCTTGAGGATGATATTTTCCACATCCTCGCCGACATAACCCGCTTCGGTCAGCGTCGTCGCATCGGCCATGGTGAAGGGCACGTCGAACGTCTTGGCCAGCGTCTGCGCCAGCAGCGTCTTGCCGCATCCGGTCGGGCCGACCAGCAGGATGTTGGACTTGGCCAGTTCGACCTCGCCCGGCTTGCTGCCATGGTTCAGCCGCTTGTAATGGTTATGGACCGCGACGGACAGTACGCGCTTCGCCCGGTTCTGGCCGATCACATAATCGTCCAGCACGTCGCATATTTCCTGCGGGGTCGGCACGCCGCCATCCTTCTTGCCGACGAGACCGCCCTTGGTCTCCTCGCGGATGATGTCGTTGCACAGCTCGACGCACTCATCGCAGATGAACACGGTCGGCCCAGCGATCAGCTTGCGCACTTCATGCTGCGACTTGCCGCAGAAGGAGCAATAGAGCGTGCTCTTGGAATCGGAGCCGGTAAGCTTAGTCATTCGCCAATCTTTCTTCCCTGCCGGTTCAACAATCACCAAAACCGCATTCCGGCGCGGGTAATCTGGTCCATAGTCATCCTAGACCGTGGCGCGCCGGTTTCACAAGGGGTGAAAGTAGCGCGCCCCGGTAAAGATGGGCTTTAAGTCTCGCTCGCTTCGGGCAGCGCGGGCCGGCTGGTGAACACTTCATCGACCAGACCGAAGGCCTTGGCCTCATCCGCTTCCAGAAAGGTGTCGCGGTCCATCGCCCGCTCGATCTCTTCGAGCGACCTGCCGGTATATTGGACATACAGGTCGTTCAGGCGACGGCGGATACGCAGGATTTCCTTGGCCTGGATCTCGATGTCGCTGGCCATGCCCTGCGCGCCGCCCGATGGCTGGTGGACCATGATGCGGGCATTGCCCAGCGCGATCCGCTTGCCCGGTTCACCGGCCGCCAGCAGAAAGCTGCCCATCGACGCCGCCTGGCCGATGCACACGGTGCCGACCTGTGGCCGGATATATTTCATCGTGTCGTGGATCGCCATGCCCGCCGTCACCACGCCGCCGGGCGAGTTGATGTACATCCAGATGTCCTTCTTCGGATTTTCCGATTCGAGGAACAGCAACTGGGCGACGATCAGCGAGGCCATATGATCCTCGACCTGGCCGGTCACGAAGATGATCCGCTCACGCAACAGGCGCGAAAAAATGTCGAAGCTGCGCTCGCCACGGTTCGACTGCTCGATAACGATAGGAACCAGCGCGGCCATGGGATCATGCATGATGTTGGTCATTGTGCTCTTTCAGTCAGGTGCTTTTGCCCACCCCTACATCGGCACAAACGGCAAATGGTTCAAGGGGGGCTTGCAGGAAGGAAGCCGGTTCAGTCGCGCCGGGCGAAGTCGGACGGCGCGCGAAAACCCAAATAGGACAGCCGCCGCACCTCCCGCCGCCCGCGCACCACGGTGTCGAGGATAAGCCCGCACATGCCCGACAGGGTGGCAAGGATCATCAGGCCGGTGACCAGGATGGCGGTCGGGAAACGCGGCACAAGGCCAGTATGCATATAGGTCACGATCAGCGGCGCGGCCAGCCCCAGCCCCAGCGCGACAAGGAACGCGGCGATCACGCCGAAGAACAGGATCGGCCGCTCGATGCGATAGAGGGTGAAGATGGTGCGCAGGATGCGAAAGCCGTCGCGATAGGTGGAAAGCTTGCTGACCGATCCTTCGGGCCGCGCGCCATAGGCGGTGACGACTTCGGCGACCGGCATGGCAAGTTCGAGCGCATGGACGCTGATCTCGGTCTCGATCTCGAACCCGGCCGACAGCACCGGAAAGCTTTTGACGAAGCGGCGGGAAAAGACGCGATAGCCCGACAATATGTCGGTAAAACTGCGCCCGAACAATTGCTTGAGCAGGCTGGTCAGCGCCCAGTTGCCCAGGCGGTGGCCGGGGCGATAGGCCTCTTCCGCCTCCGACTTGCGGCAACCGACGACCATGTCGAGATTATCGTCGAGCATGGCGGCAACCATCGCGGGGGCGGCGGCGGCCTCGTAGGTCGCGTCGCCATCGGCCATGATATAGATGTCGGCATCGACGTCGGCGAACATGCGGCGCACGACATGACCCTTGCCCTGCTGGGTCACGCGGCGGACGATCGCGCCAGCACCGCGCGCCAGTTCGGGGCTGCCGTCGCTGCTGTTATTGTCGAACACATAGATGTCGGCATGGGGCAATGCGCGGCGGAAATCCTGCACCGTCTGCACGATCGCGCCGGCTTCATTATAACAGGGCAGGATGACCGCGATGCGCGGGACTGCCAGCGCGCTGTCGCTGGTCATGGCGGGATATTCCTTCATCGGCCTTCGCATCCTGCTGCCTTCCGTGCCCGATGGCATGGACCGGCAGGGTTAATATTTCCTCTGCCATGGCGCGTGCGAAATGAAAAGCGCCCGCGCCTCCTGTCGGAAGCCGGGCGCTTGTCCATCGCTTTTCAGCCGGGCTTATTCAGCCTTGGCAGCGGCCTTCTTGGGAGCAGCCTTCTTCTTGGGCTTTTCCTCGGCAGCGGCCTCTGCGGCCGGCGCGTCCGCTTCCGCCGCGACAGGGGCTGCCTTCTTGGCGGCGGCCTTCTTCGGCTTGGCCGGGGCTTCCTCGGCTACCGCTTCGGCTTCGGCGGCGGGTTCGGCAGCGGCCTTCTTGGACGCGGCCTTCTTCGCCTTGGGCTTTTCGTCATGGTCATGGCCGCAATCGGGGCCATGGACGTGGGGCTTGATGTCGCCATCTTCGGCTTCGATCGCCGCTTCCAGCTCTTCCTTGGTCACGGCGCGGTCGGTGACTTCGGCCTTGTCGAACAGGAAGTCGACGACCTTGTCCTCATAAAGCGGCGCGCGCAGCTGGGCTGCGGCCATCGGGTCCTGACGGACATATTGCACGAAACGCTCACGGTCCTGCGGGCCGTACTGCTGCGCGGCCTGCATGATCAGGCGGTTCATTTCCTGGTCGCTGACGGTCACGCCATTGGCCTGGCCGATTTCGGAGAGGAGCAGGCCCAGGCGAACGCGGCGCACGGCGATGGCGCGATAATCGTCCTTTTCGGCTTCCATTTCGGCGATCGCGGCGGCCGGATCTTCCTCATGGCTCGCTTCATGCTGAAGCTGCTGCCAGATCTGCTCGAACTCGGCCTCGACCATGCTCGGCGGCACGTCGAAGTCATGGGCCGACGCCAGCTGGTCAAGCAGCTTGCGCTTCATATGGGTGCGGGTCAGGCCATTATGTTCCTGCTCGATCTGGCCCTTGAGCAGATCCTTGAGCTGGTCCAGCCCTTCCAGGCCCAGCGACTTGGCGAAATCATCGTCCAGCTTGGGCTTGTCGCCGTCCAGGATCGACTTCACCTTGATGTCGAAGGTCGCCAGCTTGCCGGCCAGGTGCGCCGCGCCATAATCTTCGGGGAAGGTCACTTCGATGACCTTTTCCTCGCCCTTCTTCACGCCGCCCAGCTGTTCCTCGAAACCGGGGATGAACTGGCCAGAGCCGAGCTTGAGCTTGATGTCCTCGGCAGCGCCGCCTTCAAAGGCTTCGCCGTCGACCTTGCCCAGAAAGTCGATGACCAGCGTGTCGCCGTCCTGCGCGACATGATCGTCGCCCTTTTCTTCCAGCGCGCCCTGCTGCGTGGCGATGCGGCCAGCGGCCTCATCGACCTGCGCGTCGGCGACTTCGACGGTCAGCCGTTCCAGCTTGATGCCTTCGATGCTGGGCGCCGCGATGTCGGGCAGCACTTCGAGCGCAACCTTGATTTCCGCGTCCTTGCCGAACTCGAACCCTTCGTCCAGCTCGACCGAAGGCTGCATCGCGGGACGCAACTTCTGGTCAGCGATCAGCTTCTGGATGCTTTCCTGAATGCTGTTGTTGAGCGCGTCGCGCTGGAGCGCTTCGCCATGCATTTTCTTGACGAGATTGGCGGGCACCTTGCCGGGGCGGAAGCCGGGCATCCGCACCTGCGGAGCCATGGCTTTCACTTCCTTGTCCACTCGCGCGTCGATATCCTTCGACGTGATGGTGACAGTGTAGGCGCGCTTAAGGCCTTCGTTCAACGTCTCGACAGTCTGCATCTCTTCTCTCAAACGCTTTCTTCAGCTGAATTTCGGTGGCGCTGCCGCAGGTGGCATACTGGTGCGGGCGAAGGGACTCGAACCCCCACATCTTGCGATACCAGAACCTAAATCTGGCGCGTCTACCAATTTCGCCACGCCCGCATCGGTCGCCGGTCGGCGCGGCATAGAGAAAAGCGTGGGCAAGGGCAAGGGATAGTGAGTCGGGTCGCGGAACCGGGGCGACGACCCATGCGTAACCTCTCCGCCCCCTTAACAGAGAGAAGCAGATATGGCCACCCAGCCCGACCCCACACCCAACCCCGATGGCGTGCCCCCGCCGGACATTATCGACCCGCAGTCGCCGCCCGAAACCCCCGCCCCCGCGACTCCGCAGGAATTGCCGGTGACGGAGCCGGACGAGATCGTGCCGGTCGGCCCCGATTATGATCAGCCAGACAGCGCGCCAGCCGAAGTGCCGCCGGATTAAGCGCAATTTTCGGCCGATAGGCCAACATATCCACAATTTTTATGTCACTTTGCGGAACCTTTTTGGTTGATCGTTAAAATATGATGGCCCCGCCGCTGGACAGACCCCTGCAAGCATGATTGAATTGTTACAAATAGAAATGACGGAGAGGCGCGGCTGACAAAATAGGGGGTCGACGTGCATAGGGTTCGCGCAAAACTGGATTGGTTTAAAACCGTCATCCTGCCACAGGAAGCAGCATTGCGCGGTCGTTTGCGACGCATTTTGCCCTCCACTCATGAACTGGACGACATGGTCGCCGAAGTCATGACCCGCGCCTATGCGACGGAAAATTGGGAAAATGTGACGACAGGCCGCGCCTATCTCTTCACCATCGCCCGCAACCTCGTCATCGACACCGCCCGCCGTAACAAGGTGGTCAGCTTCGAAACCATGGCCGACCTGGAACTGCTGGGCGGCGAAAATACGATCGAAGCGCAATTGAACGCCCGCGAAGCGCTGCGTCAGGTACAGGTCATCGTCGAGTCGCTGCCTGCCCAGTGCCGTCGCGTGTTCATTCTTCGCCGCATCCACGAAAAATCCATGCTGGAAATAGCGGAGGAGATGTCCCTATCCGTTTCTACTGTTGAAAAACATCTGGCCAAAGCCATCGCGATAGTTATGCGGGCCTGGGCGGAACGTGAGGAAACGGATTTCGAACGTGCAGGGGTCGGAGCCAGGATCAAGCTGCGGGACCAGGGCCGCGATCGAAGCGGAAGCAGCGCGCCTGCTGGCCAGGCTTAACAGCGATCCCAGCCCGCAGGACGAAGCCGAAATTTGCGCATGGGTAGAGGCTGACCCCAGCCACGCCGTTGCGTTCGCCCGTGCCGAAGCAGCATGGGAAGCGGCCGAGCGACTGAAAAGCGCCGCCGCCGAAGTCACCCTGCCCCCGCTGGCGCAGATCGTCAGCGAAGAACAGCAGCGCCGCCTGTCGCGCAACGTCATGGTCGCCGCCGCCGTCGCGGTCATGCTCTTCATCGTCGCCGCCATCGTCACCGTCCGCACGTTCAGCGGGGTGGAGCGTTTCCAGACCGGCATCGGCCAGATCCGCGACATCGCGCTGGAAGATGGATCGACCCTGCACCTCAACAGCGACAGCGAAGCCGAAGTCCGCTTCACCGACAATGGCCGCAAAGTGCGTATCCTCAAGGGCGAAGCATCGTTCGATGTCGCCCGTGACGCTGAACGCCCGTTCGACGTCGAAGCACGATCGGCGGTCATCCGCGCGGTCGGCACCGCCTTCAACGTGCGGATGCGTCCCTCGATCGTCGAACTCACCGTCACCCACGGCACCGTCACCGTCCATTCGGGCGATAATGTGCAAAAGCGCGTCAGCGCAGGCAGCGGCGCTGTGATCCAGCCGCGCACCATCGCGCTCACCCGGCTGGACCCCAAGCTGGTTGGCCAGCGCACGGCCTGGCGCGAACAGATGGTCGAACTGGACGGCGAAACCATCGAGCAGGCGGCAGGCGAGTTCAACCGCTACCGCACCGCGCCGATCCTGATTGGCGATACGCGGGTGTCGGCGCTGCGAATCGGCGGCCGCTTCCGCATCAGCGACAGCCGCGAATTCCTCTCCGCCCTGCAACTGAGCCTCCCCATCCGCGCGGTCACGGGCGAGGATGGCTCGGTCATGCTGCTCTATCGCGACGAAGAGCCGGCGATGACGGACAATGGGGTCGGATTGTGACGCGCAGGGCGGACCAATATTAAATCCGTTCGCCCTGAGCGAAGTCGAAGGGCTCGGCTGAGCCGCAGGCGAAGCCACTTCGCTCCGCTCAGGATAAGGCTTCGACTTCACCTCCGGTGAAGTTTATCCTGAGCGCCTGCCGCAGGCGGGCAGTCGAAGGGCTCAGCCCGAACGGATATATTTCTAACTCTTTGCCCTACCCCAACAACTCCCGCACCATCTCCGGCACCAGCACACTCGCCGGTCCCAGCCGGCTTTCCTCGAAATAATAACTGCCCGCTGAAGGATCGAGATTGAGCTCCAGCGTTCGCGCGCCGACATGGCGGGCGGTCTGGACGAAACCTGCCGCCGGATAGACCGCGCCGGACGTGCCGATCGACACGAACAGGTCCGCGCGCCGCAGCGCATCGTCGATCGCGTCCATCTCATAGGGCATTTCGCCAAAAAACACGATGTCGGGCCGCAGCCTGGGCTTGCCGCAGCCATCGCATACCGATCCGGGCGGCAGCGATCCGCTCCACGCCACCGCCTTCCCGCACGCCGCGCACAGCGCCGATCGCAGCGCACCATGCATATGGATCAGCCGCTTCGCCCCAGCCCGTTCATGCAGGTCATCGACATTCTGCGTGACGATCAGCAATTCGCCCGGCCATGCCCTGTCGAGCGCCGCCAGCGCCTCATGCGCGGCATTGGGCGCCACCTCGTCCAGCTTCGCGCGCCGCTCGTCATAGAAGCGATGCACCAGCGCGGGATTGCGCGCGATCGCTTCGGGCGTGCAGACATCCTCGACGCGATGCCCTTCCCACAATCCGTCCGGCCCGCGAAAGGTGGCAAGCCCGCTTTCGGCGGAAATCCCCGCGCCGGTGAGGATGACGATATTGCGTATGTCCGGGTTCATGTCGCCCAGCCTAGCCAATGCGCCGCGTCAACGCCATGCTCCTGCTTATCGAAGTCTTTACCCCGTCCGGGCTAGACCCCGACGCATTATTAAAGCCGGAACATGCCCCATGCGTTTTGCCCAGACCCTGCCCATGATCGCCGCCCTCGCGCTGCCGCAGCCCGCCTTTGCGCAGGTCGCCGTCGCCGATAGTGGCGATACCGGCTGGATGATCCTTTGCGCGCTGCTGGTGCTGCTGGCCGCATTGCCGGGGCTGATGCTGCGCCATGCGGGGCTGGTCAATGTGCGCAATGCCCTGTCGGTGATGACGCAGGGCGCGGCAGTGATTGCGATCGTGTCGCTGGTCTGGGGAATCGCGGGCTATTCCATCGCCTATGCGCCCGGCAGCGCATGGCTGGGCGGCGGCGCGAACCTGCTGCTCGCCAATCTGGGGCAATTGCGCGACGGGATGACCGTACCTGAATCCGCCTTCGTCCTGTTCCAGATGGCGTTGGCCCTGCTGGCCGCCTGTCTGCTGATCGGTGCTGTCGCGGAACGGGTGCGGCTGGGCTGGCTGATCGGCTTCGCGCCGCTCTGGCTGCTGCTGGTCTATGCGCCGACTGTCCATGCGGTGTGGGGCGGCGGCTGGCTCGCCGACCTTGGCGTGCTGGATTTTGCCGGCGGGCTGGTCGTGCATGGCGTTGCGGGCTTTTCCGCGCTGACGCTGGCCCTGATCGCCGGGCGGCGGCGCGAAGCCTCCGACCCCGGCCATTCGCCCGTACTCGGTCTGGCGGGCGGCGCATTGCTGTGGATCGGCTTGTCGGGCGTGGTCGGCGGCTGGGCACTGGGCGCAACCGATGACGCCGCGACCGCCATCCTGAACTATCATTTTGCCGCCTGCGCCGCCGCGCTGCTCTGGGCCTTGCTCGACCGGCTGCTGGGCGCGCGCACCAGCGCCACCGGCATCCTGTCCGGCGCCCTGGCGGGCATCGCCGCCATTTCGGCCAGCGCTGCTTTGGTCGGCACAGGCGGCGCGATGATGATTGGCGTGATTGCAGCAATTGTCTGCCGCATCGGCGGCGGGCTGGCGGCCCGCTGGATCGATGATCCGGCGGGCATATTCGTGGTGCACGGACTGGGCGGCCTCACCGGCGTCCTGTTGCTCCCCATCTTCGTCCTGCCGCTGCTGGGCGGGGTCGGCTATGAAGTGCCGGTCAGCCTGAGCGCTGCGCTGCTCAGCCAGCTTGCCGGTCTTGCCATCGTCGCGCTCTGGGCGATGATCGGCACCGCCATCGCCGCGCTGATCGTGTCGATGGTCATCCCCATGCGCGTGGGCGCGCAGGAAGAAGCCGACGGCCTCGACGCCAGCCAGCATGGCCAGCAAGGCTGGGATTTCCGCTAAACGCCATGACCGTTGCCGTCGCCATTTTCGCCCATCAGGAAGAAAAGCGCATTGCCACCTGCCTTGGCTCGCTGCCGCTCGACCGGGCGGATACGCTGTTCCATGTGCTGGTCAACGGCACGACCGACGCCACCGTGGTGCGCGCGCGGGAAGCGGCGGGCGGGCGGTCGAACGTCATCGTTCATGACATTGCCGCGGGCGGCAAGTCACGGACCTGGAACCATCTGGTCCATGACCTGCTGAACGGTAGCGAGCAGGCCGTCGTCTTTCTGGATGGCGACGCGGAGATACAGAGCGGGTCGATCGACGCGCTGGTGGCGCACCTTGCCGCCCACCCCCATGCCAATGCCGCCGCCGGTATGCCGGTCAATGGCCGGATGGCGCAAACCTATCGCCGCAATCTGCGTGCGGAGGGCGGGCTGTTTGGCGATCTCTACGCGCTGTCGGGGCGCTTCGTCGGCGCGATCCGCATGCGCGGCCTGCGCCTGCCCGACGATCTGATTGGCGACGATGGGCTGGTCGCGGCCTGGGCGCATACCGATCTGCAAAAGGATAGCGGCTGGGACGTTACCCGTGTGATCGCCTGCGACGGCGCGGGCTTTGCCTGCGAACAGGTCAGCCTGACCCGTCCGTCCACCTGGACGATGCAGTATAAGAGGCTGATTAACTATTCGGTGCGCTTCTTCCAGAACCGGATCGTGTCGGACATCATGACGCGGCAGGGACCGGACGGCCTGCCCCCGCGCCTTTCCAGCCTCTACCCCGACTGGCTCCCCCGCTTCCGCCCGCGCGGCGGCATCAGCGCCTGGTTCGACCGCAAGGCATTGGCCCGGATGCAGGACGCGCTCTAAGCCCCGCCGTCCGACTGGCTGGCAAACGGGTCTAGCGGTCCTTGCCCGCCAGTTCCTTGTTCACGAACAGGGCGAAGCCAGTCACCACCGCACCCGACAGCAGATAGGCGCCGGACGCCGCCAGCCCGAACTCCGCCGAAATCGCCAGCGCGACGAGCGGGGCAAAGCCCGCCCCCACCAGCCAGGCAAGATCCGACGTCAGCGCCGACCCGGTATAGCGGGTCGCGGTACGGAAATTGGAGGCTACCACGCCCGACGACTGGCCAAAGCTGAGGCCAAGCAGGATGAAGCCGAGCACCATGAAGGCGACCTCGCCCAGATCGCCGCCATTCAGCAGCAGCGGCGCGGCGACCGCGAAAAAGCCGATGCCGACCGCCGAAAAGCCCAGCAACCGACGCCGACCGATCATGTCGGCAACGAAGCCGGATACGATGATCGCCAGCACGCCGACAAAAGCGCCGATCACCTCGATCACCAGAAAGCGCTCCAGCGGCTGGTCGGTGTAGAGCGCGATCCACGACAGCGGAAACACGGTGACCATGTGGAACAGCGCGAAACTGGCCAGCGGGGCAAAAGCGCCGATGACGATGTTGCGCCCTTCGCCGCGCACGGTCGGGATGACCAGCGAAGGCTGAAGCTCGCGCTTTTCATACAGGCGCGAAAACTCCTCCGTCACCACGATCCGCAACCGCGCGAACAAAGCCACCACATTGATCGCGAACGCGACGAAGAAAGGATAGCGCCAGCCCCAATCGAGGAAATCGGCACGCGACAAGGTCGACAGGAAGAAGGCGAACAGGCCCGCCGTCACCATCAGCGCCAGCGGCGCGCCCAGTTGCGGCATCATGGCGTACCAGCCGCGCTTGCTCTGCGGCGCGTTGAGCGAAAGCAAGGATGCAAGACCATCCCAGGTGCCGCCCAGCGCGACCCCCTGCCCCGCGCGGAACAGCGCCAGCAGCACGGCCGACCAATGGCCGATCGTCGCGTAGCCGGGCAGGAACGCGATAGCCGCGGTCGATCCGCCAAGCAGGAACAGCGCGATGGTCAGCTTCACCCCGCGGCCATAGGCGCGGTCGATCGCCATGAAGATGACCGACCCGATCGGCCGGCTCACAAAGGCGAGCGCAAAGATGGCGAACGACCAGAGCGTGCCTTGCAGCGGCGACAGATAGGGGAACACATGGGCGGGAAAGACGATGCAGGACGCAATGGCATAAACGAAAAAGTCGAAAAATTCCGACGTCCGCCCGATGATGACGCCAATGGCGATCTCGGTCGGCGCGATTTTCTTGTCGCCATGCGCATGAAGATTGCGCACGTCATGCTCCGCCTGCGTCTTGTTCGGCGTTGTCGTCGCGGATGTCATGGCGTGAAAAGGGCCTTCATGCTGCGGGAACGATTGTTCGCCCTACTTCGTTGCATGGCGAATCATCGGCTTGTCAAATAGACCCATGCCCTATTTCGCAACCGCACAGGGATAGGACAAAAGGTCCAATGTCGCCCCGGTAACTTCCTGACTAGACGGAGGCCATGATCGCTCGACCGCCCGCCAAAAGCCGCGCAATTCTGCGCCGATTCGCGCCCGTTCTGCTGCTGCCGCTGGGGGCGTGCAACTGGGTGGTCATGGCCCCGTCGGGCGACGTTGCAATGCAGCAACGCGACCTCATCCTCATCGCGACCGCGCTGATGCTGCTGATCGTGGTGCCAGTGATGGGCACGATCGCCTGGTTCGCCTGGAAATATCGCGCAAAGGCGCAGGCCGCCGATTATGATCCCGACTGGGACCATTCGACCAGCCTGGAATTGCTGATCTGGTCCGCGCCGCTGCTGATCATCATCGCACTGGGTGCGGTCACCTGGACCAGCACCCATCTGCTCGACCCCTATCGCCCGGTCGAACGGCTCGACCCGCAACGCAAGGTCGATCCGGCGGCAAAGCGCCTGCAGGTCGAAGTCGTCGCGCTCGACTGGAAATGGCTGTTCATCTATCCGGAAATGGGGATCGCCACAGTCAATGAACTGGCCGCGCCGATCGATCAGCCGATCGAATTCAAGATCACGTCCGCATCGATCATGAACAGCTTTTTCGTGCCCGCGCTCGCCGGGCAGATCTATGCCATGCCGGCAATGCAGACCAGCCTGCACGCGGTCGCCAACCGGCCCGGCACCTTCGACGGCTTTTCCGCCAACTATTCGGGCGCCGGCTTTTCCAACATGCGCTTCAAATTCCACGCCATGGACCAGCGCGGCTTTGACCAGTGGGTCGCCCGCGTGAAGGCCAGCGGCCAGAGGCTGGACCGCGCCACCTATGTGAAGCTGGAACAGCCCAGCGAAAAGGTGAAGCCAATCT
Organism: Sphingobium sp. JAI105; assembly: GCF_015752145.1. Taxonomy (NCBI): domain Bacteria; kingdom Pseudomonadati; phylum Pseudomonadota; class Alphaproteobacteria; order Sphingomonadales; family Sphingobiaceae; genus Sphingobium; species Sphingobium sp. JAI105. Next base: position 1,130,748 of record NZ_JADOUC010000001.1, read on the forward strand.
ATTTCGCCAGCGTCGAACCCCGCCTGTTCCACGCCGCGCTCAATATGTGCGTGCAACCGGGCAAGCGCTGCATGGACCAGATCATGATGACCGATGCCCAAGGCGGGGCGGGCAAGGAATCGGCCCGCGACACGGCTGGCCTGCGCCATGACGGCACCATCGACGTGGGCGGCTATCACCCGGTCGAACCCGGCAAGAAGGGGGAGATCGCCCAGCCCGCAGGCATGACGCCCGCCGCCGAACGCACCCCCGCCGAGCGCGGCAACCAAGCGCCGGGGCAGCAAGATCATGAGGGGCATGATGGGCTTTAGAAAACCCACATCCGTTCGTGTCGAGCCTAGTCGAGACACATCATGCACTGTGCCAGCGTTTCTCGACTTCGCTCGAAGCGAACGGATGTTGTTGGCGGATGAACGCAGTTTACCACTCTCCCCCTTCCCCCTTTCAAGGCCCTAACGTCCATGTCCCCGCATCCCGCCTCCGAAAATAGCGGCATCTGGGAGCTGATCTTCGGTCGGCTCGACTGGAGTTCGCTCCCGCTGCATGAGCCGATCGTCGTCGGCACCTTCGTGATGGTCGCGCTGGGCGGCGCGGTGGTGCTGGGCCTCATCACCAAATATCGGCTGTGGGGCATGTTGTGGCGCGACTGGTTCACCACCGTCGACCATAAGCGCATCGGCATCATGTACATGGTCCTGGGGTTGATCATGTTCCTGCGCGGCTTTGCCGACGCCATCATGATGCGGCTTCAGCAGGCGATGGCCTTCAACGGCTCCGAAGGCTATCTGAATTCCCATCATTACGACCAGATTTTCACGGCGCATGGCGTCATCATGATCTTCTTCGTCGCGATGCCGATGATCACGGGGATCATGAACTATATCGTCCCGCTCCAGATCGGCGCGCGCGACGTCAGCTTCCCTTTCCTTAACAATTTCAGTTTCTGGATGACGACGGCGGGCGCCGTCATCGTCATGATGTCGCTGTTCGTGGGCGAATTCGCCCGCACCGGCTGGCTCGCCTATCCGCCCTTGTCGGGGATCGCCTATTCGCCGGGCGTGGGCGTCGACTATTATATCTGGGGATTGCAGATAGCGGGCATCGGCACGCTGCTATCGGGCGTCAACCTGATCGCCACCATCGTCAAGATGCGCGCGCCGGGCATGACGATGATGAAGCTGCCCATCTTCACCTGGACGTCGCTCTGCGCCAATATCCTGATCGTCGCCGCCTTCCCGGTGCTGACCGCCGTGCTGGCGCTGCTCAGCCTCGACCGTTATGTCGGCACCGCCTTCTTTACCAACGACATGGGCGGCAACCCCATGATGTATGTGAACCTGATCTGGATCTGGGGCCATCCGGAAGTCTATATCCTTATCCTGCCGCTGTTCGGCGTGTTCAGCGAAGTCACCTCCACTTTCTCGTCCAAGCGCTTGTTCGGCTACAGCTCGATGGTTTACGCCACGATCGTCATCGCGCTGCTCAGCTATCTCGTCTGGCTGCACCATTTCTTCACCATGGGTTCGGGCGCCAGCGTCAACAGCTTCTTCGGCATCACGACGATGGTGATTTCCATCCCCACCGGGGCCAAGCTCTTCAACTGGCTGTTCACCATGTATCGCGGGCGCATCCGCTACGAACTGCCGATGATGTGGACGGTCGCCTTCATGCTGACCTTCACCGTGGGTGGCATGACCGGCGTGCTGCTCGCCGTTCCGCCGGCGGATTTCGTGCTGCACAATTCGCTGTTCTTGATCGCCCATTTCCACAATGTCATCATCGGCGGCGTCCTGTTCGGCCTGTTCGCGGCGATCAATTACTGGTGGCCCAAGGCGTTCGGTTTCCGCCTGGAAACAACCTGGGGCAAGCGCAGCTTCTGGCTGTGGGTCGTGGGCTTCTGGGTCGCCTTCATGCCGCTCTATGTGCTGGGCCTGATGGGCGTCACCCGCCGGATGCGCGTGTTCGATGATCCCAGCCTGCAAATCTGGTTCCAGATCGCGGCGCTGGGGGCGGTGATGATCGCGGGGGGCATCGCCTGCATGCTCATCCAGTTCGCCGTCAGCATCAAGAATCGCGACCAGTTACGTGACACGACCGGCGATCCGTGGGACGGCCGCACGCTCGAATGGGCGACCAGTTCGCCCCCGCCCGACTATAATTTCGCCTTCACCCCGGTCATTCATGATGGCGACGCCTGGGCGGACATGAAGAAGCGCGGCTATGAGCGTCCGCTGACCGGCTATGCCCCCATCCACATGCCGTCCAACACCGGCACCGGCATCATCATTGCGGGCCTGTCGGTCGCCTTCTCGGTCGGGATGATCTGGTACATGTGGTGGCTGGCGGGCCTGTCCTTCGTCGCCATACTGGCGGTCGCGATCGGGCATACGTTAAACTACAAGCGCGATTTCTACATCCCACGGGACGTGGTCGAGCGTACCGAGGGCGAGCGCAGCGCGCTGCTCGCAACACAGGGCTAAACATCATGGCCACACGATCCGCAATCGACCCCGCCTTCCTCGACAATGACGGCAATCCGCTCTTTCATCTGGGCGAAGATCCGCATCATCCCGAAGGGTCCAGCACGGCGCTGGGCTTCTGGATCTACCTGATGAGCGATTGCCTCATCTTCGCCTGCCTGTTCGCCATCTATGCCGTGCTGGGCGGCAATTATGCGGCGGGGCCGGGACCGCGCGACCTGTTCGACCTCAATCTCGTCGCGCTCAACACCGCGATGCTGCTCTTCTCGTCCATCACCTATGGCTTTGCCATGCTGGCGATGGAGAAGGACAAGGTCGGCGCGACGCAGGCCTGGCTCGCCATCACCGGCCTGTTCGGCCTGGCGTTCCTGAGCATCGAACTCTACGAATTTGCCCATCTCATCCATGAAGGCGCGACCCCGCAACGGTCGGGCTTCCTGTCAGCCTTCTTCGCGCTGGTCGGCACCCATGGCCTGCACGTCACCTTCGGCATCATCTGGCTGGTGACGCTGATGGTGCAGGTCGGCCAAAAGGGGCTGATCGCCGCCAACCAGCGCCGCCTGATGTGCCTGTCGATGTTCTGGCATTTCCTCGACGTCATCTGGATCGGCGTCTTTACCTTCGTCTATCTCATGGGGATGCTGCGATGAGCGCGCACGATCACGAACATTCGCAAGGCTCCCACGGGACGATGGGCAGCTACATGATCGGCTTTGGCCTGTCGGTGCTGCTGACGGCCATTCCTTTCTGGCTGGTCATGAACCAGACCTTCGCCAATCCGCAGGTCACCGCCTTCGTCATCATGGGCTTTGCCATGGTGCAGATCATCGTCCACATGATCTACTTCCTGCACATGAACACCCGGTCGGAAGGCGGCTGGTCGATGATGGCGCTGCTCTTCACGCTGGTGCTGGTGGTTATCACCCTGTCCGGCTCGATGTGGGTCATGTATCATCTCAACAACAATATGATGCCCCATATGGAGCATGATATGAGCCAGATGCCGTGACATCGCACAGCCAGGGCCGGGCGGGTTTCCCCGTCGGCCTGACGCTGATCGCCGCCTTGCTGTTTGCGGGGCTGTGTGCATTGGGCGTGTGGCAGGTGGAGCGGCTGGCGTGGAAGCGTGACCTGATCGCGCGCGTCGACGCGCGCATCCACGCCAGGCCTGTCGCCGCGCCTGCGAGCGCCACCAGCGCCGACGAATATCGCCGCGTGCGCGCCACCGGCACCTTCCTGCACGACCGGGTAACGCTGGTGCAGGCTTCCACCGTGCGCGGCCCCGGCTTTTGGGTGCTGACCCCGCTGCGCCGCCCCGATGGCTCGATCCTCCTCGTCAATCGCGGTTTCGTGCCGCACGACGCCCGCACCCGCTACGCCCGCCCGGCAGGGACGGTCAGCATCACCGGCCTGCTGCGCCTGACCGAGCCGGGCGGCGGCTTCCTGCGGTCGAACGATCCCGCCGCCGACCGCTGGTATTCGCGCGATGTCGCCGCCATCGCCGCCGCGCGCGCCCTGCCCGCGACCGCCGATTATTTCATCGACGCCGACGCCGGGACACAGCCCGATGCCCTGCCCATAGGCGGCCTCACCGTCATCCGCTTCCCCAACAATCATCTTGTCTATGCGCTGACATGGTTCAGTCTGGCCGCCATGGTCGCGGGCGCCTATATCCTCCTCATGCGTCAAAGCCGCCGTCCATGACCCTGCGCCTGCCGATCGCCGCCCGCTGGCTGCCCAGCCAGTGGCCAGCCGACGCTGCCGGGCGCAAGAATATGGCGCTGCTGGTGCAGTTGCGCTGGATCGCGCTGGCGGGTCAGGTCGCTACCATCCTGATCGTCCATTACGGCATGGGCATCCGCCTGCCGATGGTGCCGATGCTGGTCGTCCCCTGCATCGCGGCCGGCGTGAACCTGGCCAGCCTCGCCATATTGCGACGGCGCACCGACATCACCCATGCCGAACTGTTCCTGGCGCTGCTGTTCGACGTCCTCTCGCTCACCGCCCAACTCTATATGAGCGGCGGCGCGACCAATCCGTTCATCTCGCTCTATTTGCTCCAGGTCGCGCTGGGCGCGGTGCTGCTCCATCGCTGGAGCGTGTGGGGCATCGTCGCGATCTCCGTGCTGTGCGCTGCCGGTCTCGCCTTCTTCTACCGCCCGCTGGACCTCAGCGACGCGCTGGAGGGCCGCCTGTTCGATCTGCACATCATCGGTACCTGGGTCTGCTTCACCATGATCGCGGTGTTGCTGGTGCTGTTCATGACCCGCGTCACCCGCAACCTGGCCGCGCGCGAAGCCTATCTGGCGCAATTGCGGCAACAGGCGGCGGAGGAAGAGCATATCGTCCGCATGGGCCTGCTGGCGTCGGGCGCGGCGCATGAACTGGGCACCCCCCTCTCCTCGCTCGCGGTCGTGCTGGGCGACTGGCGGCACATGCCCGAAATCACCACTCACCCCGCTCTGGTCGAGGAAGTGGAGGAAATGCAGGCCGCCGTCACCCGGTGCAAGGCGATCCTGTCGGGCATATTGCTGTCGGCGGGCGAAGCGCGCGGCGAAGCACCGCAGGTCACCAATGTCCGCGCCTTCATCGACGGCATGGCGCAGGGCTGGCGCGCCGCCAATCCGGGGATGCCGCTGCGCTGCGATTTCGGCCCGCACGATTATCCGCGCATCGTTGCCGATCCCGTCATCCGGCAGGCGATCACCAACCTGCTCGACAATGCGCGGGAGGCGGGCGCAACCTATATCGACCTGCTGGTCGGGCGCGAAAGCCAGTGGCTCAACATTGCCGTGCGCGACAATGGACCGGGGTTCGACGCGGACATGCTGGCCGATTTCGGCAAGCCCTATCGCTCCAGCAAGGGGCGCCAGGGCGGCGGGCTTGGCCTGTTCCTGGTCGTCAATGTCGTGCGAAAGCTTGGCGGCTGCGTCAGCGCCAGCAATGGCGCGGATGGCGGCGCGCTGATATTGCTGCGCCTGCCGCTCGGCACGCTCGCGATCGGGGAGGATAGCGATGACCGATAACCGCCTGCTCATGATCGTCGAGGATGACGACGCCTTCGCCAAGACGCTCAAACGCTCGTTCGAGCGGCGCGGCTATACCGTGCTGATCGCCGACAGTCAGGAAATGGTCGTGCAATTGCTGGCGGATCATGATCCGGCCTATGCCGTCGTCGACCTCAAGCTGGGCGGGCAATCCGGGCTGGTCTGCGTCCAGGCGCTCCATGCCCATGATCCCGACATGCTCATCGTCGTGCTGACCGGCTTTGCCAGCATCGCCACCGCGGTAGAGGCGATCAAGCTGGGCGCCACCAACTATCTCGCCAAACCGTCCAACAGCGACGACATCGAAGCCGCCTTCGCCCGGTCCGGCGGCGACACCGCCATCCCGCTCGCCCCCCGCCCGACGTCGATCAAGACGCTGGAGTGGGAACATATCCATGAAGCGCTCAAGGACAGCGAGTTCAACATTTCCGAAGCCGCCCGCCGCCTGGGCATGCACCGCCGCACCCTGGCCCGCAAACTCGCCAAGCGCCAGATCGGCTGACGCCCAATCGGTTGACGGCGCATTTCCCGCGTGGCAATGGGCGGTCGAACGCGGGTGTAGCTCAATGGTAGAGCAGCAGCTTCCCAAGCTGACGACGGGGGTTCGATTCCCCTCACCCGCTCCAATTTTCCCAATCCTCTGGATAATCCAAACGCGCCTTGGCGACCGGTGCTCGTCAGGCTAAGCCTTGGCGCACGTCAGGGGGATTCATGCGTTTAGGCTGGGATGAGATCAAGCGGCGGGCCAAGGCGTTCAGCGATGAATGGAAAGACGCGCACTATGAGCGCGGCCAGACCCAGACATTCTACAATGAATTTTTCGAGATTTTCGGCATCAGGCGCAAGCAGGTCGCGATCTATGAACAGCGCGTCAAGCTGCTGAACAATCGCCATGGCTTTATCGACCTGTTCTGGCCCGGCACGCTGCTGGTCGAACAGAAGAGCGCCAGCCTGGACCTTGGCCGGGCGCAGGGCCAGGCGCTCGATTATGTGGAGGGCATCCACCCGACGCAGCAACCCCGCTGGGTGCTGTCCTGCGATTTCCAGACCTGGGTGCTGCTGGACCTTGAAACCCGCACACAGTTGAAATTCCGCCTCGCCGATCTGCACAGGCATATCACCGCTTTCGATTTCATGCTGGGCCGCAAGGTCAGCTTTGAAACCCAGGCAGGCGTCACCATCAAGGCGGCGGAACTGATGGGCAAGCTGCACGACGCGCTGGAGGAAACGGGCTATGTCGGGCATGATCTGGAACAATTGCTGGTCCGGCTGCTCTTCTGCCTGTTTGCCGACGACACCGGCATTTTCCAGCCCAAGGATATTTTCCTACAGCTTGTCGAAAACGACACGCGGCCCGACGGCAGTGACGTTGGCCGTGTTCTCAATGACCTGTTCGACGTGCTGGACACGCCGGAAAATGCCCGCCAATCGACATTGCAGGCGGAACTCAACGCCTTTCCCTATGTGAATGGCCGCCTGTTCGCCAAGCGTGTCCGCACCCCGCATTTTACCCAGGCGATGCGCGATCATCTGCTGGACGCGGCGCGGCACGACTGGTCGGGCGTATCGCCCGCCATTTTCGGGTCGCTGTTCCAGTCGGTGATGGACGCGAAGGAACGGCGGGCGAAGGGCGCGCATTACACCACCGAAGCCAATATCATGAAGGTCATCGGGCCGCTGTTCCTGGATGATCTGAAATCGGAACTGGCCACCATCATCGCGCGCAAGACAGGCCGGGACCGGGCGCTGGGCGAATTTCAGAACAAGCTGGCGCGGCTGACCTTCTTTGACCCGGCCTGCGGTTGCGGCAATTTTCTGGTCATCGCCTATCGCGAAATCCGGGCGTTGGAATTGGAAGCGCTCAAGGCCCAATATGGCGAGCAACAGATTGACGCCGCCCTGCTGTCCCGCGTCACGGTCGACCAGTTTTACGGCATCGAATATGAGGAGTTTCCGGCCCGGATCGCCGAAGTCGCGATGTGGATGATGGACCATATCGCCAATAATGCGATCAATGAAGCGTTCCGCCTGAACTATGCCCGCATTCCATTGAAGGACAGCGCCCACATCCTGCATGGCGACGCGCTGGAAGCGGACTGGGCAGAGTTGCTGCCGCCGGAAAAATGCAGCTATATCATGGGCAACCCGCCTTTTATCGGAGCCAAGTTCCAGAGCGAGTTTCAGCGGGCGCAGGTCCGGCACATTGCCGGGCTGGGCGGCAGTGGCGGCACGCTGGATTATGTCGCGGCATGGTTCATCAAGGCGGGGCAATATTGCCAGACCAACCGGCGCATCCGCATCGCCTTCGTGTCCACCAATTCGATTACACAGGGCGAACAGGTGGCGCAGCTATGGCCGATCCTGTTCGACCGGCACGGGCTGGAAATCACCTTCGCGCATCGCACCTTCAACTGGTTCAGCGAAGCCAAGGGCAAGGCCCATGTGCATGTCGTCATCATCGGCCTTGCCCATCGCGACCATGAGCCAGCGGAAAAGCGGCTGTTCAGCTATCCCGACATTAAGGGCGATCCGGTCGAAAGTCGCCATGCCGCACTCACGGCCTATCTGTTCGATGCAAAGGGTGTGGCGAACCGGCATCTGGTGGTGAAGGAGGAAAGCAGGCCGATCAATGGGGCGCAACGCTTGATAACGGGCAGTAAACCAGTTGATGGTGGATATTTGATTTTGAGGGGGCAAGAACGGGCAGACGTCAGTTTAGCCGAACCCGACATTCTTGAGTTTATACAACCTTTCGTCGGCGCAGAAGAATTTATTAACGACGGCAAGCGATGGATACTTGCGCTACAAAAAGCTTTACCTGAAAAAATCAGACAATCACGGTTCATCAAAGAGCGGCTTGCAGGCGTGCGCGCATTTCGGAAGGGCGAACTACATCCTAGAGGAAAACCTGATGGAGCGCGTCCCACTCATGGCAGTTCAACGTACTCGCTGGCGGACCATCCGACCAGCTTTCACGTCACGGTTATTCCTGAGAGTCCATTTTTAGTCATTCCACAAGTCAGTTCAGAGCGACGTGATTATGCCCCAATTGGATGGCTAGGCGGCGTGGACAAATTCGGGATGCATTGACCTCTACTGTTCGAGAAGGGTGTGGTCAGGCCACACATCCTCATGGCCGGGTGCGGTCATGAATCGCCATCCCGGAGGTAAGGCTAAGAATGGCAAAGCCGCAGGGCAGTCGTCTGCAAGATGATGAAGATGTAGCGGTTTGAAGAGGTCCGCCGCATCTGACCACTCCCCTGACCAGATGAACCAACCTGATGTGCCGCTTTGGGGTTCGTGGCGGAGGCCATGTAGTGGCACCTCGCCTCGCAAGGCGCTGTCCGATATCCCAACCTTCATCGCACCATCCGGTGGCGAGAATGCGGCGCCGTAACGCTCGCAGATATCCACTTGGGCTTGCTCCATGAGCATAGATTAGCGAACGGATGACCGCCTGCATATCGGCTCGGCGTAGACCAAGGATTTTCGTGCCGACGTGCAAAGCGAGATTGACCCCGGCCACTCAGGTTGATTCAAGGCTGTCTTTTGGAGGCAGGCTTGAGCAGGGGCGATCTCACCGAAGCGGAATGGCGTGTTCTGAAGGGCTTGTTGCCCATAGAGCGTGAGAACCGTAGTCGAGGCAGGCCGCCCGAGCAGAGCCGAACGATCATAAATGGCATCCTATGGCGGCTTCGCTGCGGCGCTCCGTGGCGCGACGTGCCGCCGAAGTACGGTAGCTGGAACACAATCTATCGGCGGTTCAGAAGATGGAGCGAAGCCGGGGTCTGGGAAACCGTGGCCGTGACGTTGGCCGAGGTCATGGCAGACAGCGGCCACTACAGCATCGATAGCACCACCGTTCGCGCCCATGTGTCGGCAGCGGGCGGAAAAGGGGGACTCATCGACGCGCTCTTGGCCGCTCGCGGGGCGGGTTCTCCAGTAAGCTTCACTGCCTGGCTGATGCCCTCGGGCGACCGCTCGCCTTCCATCTGACAGCCGGCGAGGCGGCAGACTGCAAGGCCTATGACGCCCTGATCGGTCTGCCCGAACGCGCACCCGATGCTCTGCTCGCCGACAAGGGCTACGATGCCGATGCGATCCGCGCCAACCTCGCCGAACGAAAGATCGAAGCCGTCATCCCCGGCCGTTCAAACCGACGGGTGAAAATCGAGCATAACCGCACGCTCTACAAGCAGCGCAATCGCATCGAGCGTATGTTCGGCCATCTCAAGATTAACCGCGCTATCGCCACCCGCTATGACCAACTGGCAAACAGCTTCCTCGGCATGGTCCATCTCGCCACCATCAGATACTGGCTCAAATTTGTCCACGCGGCCTAGAACCCCCAACGATTCCAAGCGACAAGTTACGACTTTTAGCCGATGCAACTCTTTGGGATTTTGGGATCATTACAAGTTCCATCCACATGGCTTGGATGAAAGCAATCACCGGACGAATGAAGTCTGATTTCATGTATTCGGTTGGTGTTGTATACAACACCTTCCCATGGCCCGACGCCACCCCCGCGCAGCGCGCTAAAATAGAGGGGCTGGCGCAGGCGGTGCTGGATGCCCGCGCCGCCTATCCCACGTCCAGCCTGGCCGATCTGTATGACCCGGACACCATGCCCGCCGACCTGCGCCGCGCCCATGCCGCGCTCGACCGCGCGGTTGATCGCCTCTACCGTGCGGCCCCGTTTGAAACCGACCGCGACCGGGTGGAACATCTGTTCGGTCGCTATGAGGCGCTGGTCAATCCGCTCGAACGGCTGGGCGCCGCGAAAAACCGCCGCGTGGCGCGCAAGGCCGGTCAGGATGCGGGCGGGAGTTAAGGCAACTTGCGGCTAGCGTTCCCCCGGCGAAGGCCGCAGTCCGCGATTGCAGATGCTGTGCCAGACATTCTGGAAGCATCCTCCCCTGCAAGGGGAGGTGGCAGCACGAAGTGCTGACGGAGGGGTATCGCCCTCTCGATAGCTGGACACCCCTCCGTCTGGCCTGCGGCCAGCCACCTCCCCCGCTGGGGGAGGATCACAGTTCCCGTTCTGAATCGGTTCAATAGGGCGCATCCCCGTCCCGCGCCGGGATCGCGCCGCGACGCCCGATATTCCATCCCGCCAGCCTATGCCCCACCAGCGCCGCGTCCACGGGCGTCGCGCCCGTCAGCCGTGCATGGAGATAGCCGCCGTTGAACGCATCACCAGCCCCGCTGGAATCGATCACCGGCACCATCTGCGGGACCGGCACGACAACGCCATCGACCAGGCAGCCGTCACCGCCCAGCTTCACCACCACCTCACGCCCCTGCCGCGCACCCCAGCGGGCGGCGGCGTCCTGCGCGTCGTCGGCTGCGCCCATCTCCACCTCGTCCGCCAGCGTCGGCAACCCCATGTCGCTGACCGCAATCGCCCGGTCGCGCCAGTGGCAGGCGGTTGCGGCATCGCTCCACAGCCGGGCGCGATAATTGCCGTCGAACGCCACCTTGCCGCCCCCGGCCCGCACCCTGGCGCACAGGTTCAGCAACGCCTCCCGCCCTTCGTCGGGCAGGATGGCCAGCGTGATGAGCGAGAAATAGAGCAGGTCGGACTGCGCCGCCTGCGCCACCATATCCACGCTGCCGGGCAGATCGAACATCCGCCGCGCGGCCGCCTCCCCCCGCCAATAATGGAAACTGCGCTCGCCGCTCGCATCCGTTTCGATCGCATACAGGCCCGGCAGCCGGTCCGCCGCGCGCAGCACCAGCGCGGTGTCGACCCCTTCGGCCTCCCATGCCGCGCACAGTTCCGCGCTCATCGGGTCCGTGCCCATGGCGCTCGCCAGCCGCACCCTGTCGCCCGACCGGGCGAGATGGATCGCGGTGTTGATGACATCGCCGCCATAGCCCAGCGTCCAGCCGTCGCCCGTCCCCCGGCTCAGTTCCAGCATCGCTTCCCCGATGACAGTGACGCTCGCCCCTGCTACGCTGACCATATTCCATCCCGTTCCATCTGACGCCGGTTTCGTGCGGAGCGACTGCGCGCAAGTCAAGCCGTCAACGGTAAACGGCCTGTTTGCGGTAACAGGGAACTTTTACGCGACACGGGCGTTTTGCCTGTGGCAAGGACGCTCTTGATCCATTCGACGTCCGCCTTCGGGGAATTGATGATTAGTGCTGTGCCTGGACGTCCTGACAACTGCTTTGAACTATTGGTCCAGAGTGTTACCGATTACGCCATCTACATGCTCGATCCCACCGGCGTCATCGTCAGCTGGAACGCAGGCGCGCGCCGGTTCAAGGGCTATGAAGCGGACGAGATTATCGGCCAGCATTTTTCCCGCTTCTACACGGCGGAGGATCAGGCGAGCGGCGTGCCTGCCCTTGCCCTCTACACCGCTGAACATGATGGCCGTTTCGAAGCGGAAGGCTGGCGCGTGCGCAAGGGCGACACCCGCTTCTGGGCCAGCGTCGTGATTGATCCGATACGCGATCCCAGCGGACAATTGCTGGGCTTTGCCAAAATCACCCGCGACATGACCGAACAACGCTCTGCGCGCGAAGCGTTGCGCCACAGCGAGGAACGCTTCCGCCTGCTGGTCGACAGCGTCACCGATTATGCGATCTACATGCTCGATCCCGTCGGCACGGTAACCAGCTGGAACCGCGGCGCGGAACGGTGCAAGGGCTATAGCGCAGACGAGATTGTCGGCCAGAATTTCTCGCGCTTCTATAGCGAGGAGGACCGCATCGCCGGCCTCCCCTCCCGCGCGCTCCACACCGCCGAACAGGAGGGCCGGTTCGAAGCGGAAGGCTGGCGCATCCGCAAGGACGGCACCCGTTTCTGGGCCAATGTCGTGATCGATCCGATCCGCGACCCGCTGGGCCAATTGCACGGCTTTGCCAAGGTCACCCGCGATCTGACCGAACGACGCGAAGCGCAGCGCGCGCTGGACGAAGCGCGCGACGCCATCGTCCAGACGCAGAAGATGGACGCGATCGGCAAGCTGACCGGCGGCGTCGCGCATGATTTCAACAATCTGCTGGCGGTTATCGTCGGCAGCCTGGATCTGGCGCGGCAACGCATGGCGAGCGGCGCGGACATCAGCCGCTATCTCGACAATGCCATGGCCGCGGCCGAACGCGGCGCGACGTTGACCCAGCGGATGCTGGCCTTCGCGCGCAAGCAGGAACTCAAGCTGCAATGCGTCGATTGCATCGCTCTGGTGCGCGACATGGCGGACCTGCTCCAGACGACGCTGGGGTCGGGCATCACCATCGAAACCCGCTTCCCGCTCGCTATGGTCCCCGCCCATGCTGATCCGACGCAACTGGAACTGGCGCTGCTCAACCTGGCGGTCAATGCGCGCGATGCGATGCCGGGCGGCGGCCTGATCATTGTCGAGGCGGCGGAAATCGCGGTCGATGCCGGCGAACGGCCCGATCTGGCGGCCGGTGCCTATATCCGCCTTGCCGTCACCGACGCTGGCGAAGGCATGGACGAAGCGACGCTGCAACGCGCGCGCGAACCTTTTTTCACGACCAAGGGCGTGGGCAAGGGTACCGGGCTTGGCCTGTCAATGGTCCATGGTTTTGCCCAGCAATGCGGCGGATCGCTGACCCTGTCGAGCGAGGTCGGGGTTGGCACTACCGTCGCCCTGTGGCTGCCCGTCGCCAGCGCCGATACCGCCGAGCCCGCGCCAGCGCGCTTTCAGATGGCCGACGACATCGACACGCCGATGGTCATATTGGCGGTCGATGATGATGATCTGGTGCTGATGAACACGGCGGGGATGCTGGAAGATCTGGGCCATACCGTGTTTCAGGCCAGCAATGCGGTGGATGCGCTGCGCCTGCTGGAACAGGGCGCGATCGACCTTGTCGTGACGGACCATGCCATGCCGGGCATGACCGGCGCGCAACTGGCCGACGCAATCGAAGCCTGCTTCCCCGGCCTGCCGGTCATCATCATCACCGGCTTTGCCGAATTGCCCCCGCACGCCAGCGCCCGGCCCCGGCTGGACAAGCCGTTCAAGCAGGCCGATCTCGCCCGCATCGTGAAGGCCAGTCGCCCTTCGCACGCCGGCGATCCACCGCTTGACGCTACGGTCACGCCGCACGGCGGCTGACACTTTTGGCGGATAGGGGCTTGCAAGCAGCCTGCACTTCGCCAATGGAATAAAAATTCCAACAAAATCGCAGGATTACATGGACACGCCGTTTGCGCCCACACCGACATCGCATTTCTTCACGTCGTTGCGCACCCGGCTGCACTATCTCGACTGGGGCAATTCATCGGCGCCCACGCTGATCCTGGTCCATGGCGGCTTCGACCATGGGCGCAGCTGGGACTGGACGGCGCGCGCGCTGGCGAAGGATTATCATGTCGTCGCGCTCGACCTGCGCGGCCATGGCGACAGCGGCTGGTCGGCTGACGGCGCTTATATGATGACCAATTATGTCTATGATCTGGCGTTGCTGGTCGATCTGCTGGACCGATCGCCGATCAGGATCGTCGGCCATTCGCTGGGCGGGTCGATTGCGCTGCGCTTTGCGGGCCTGTTCCCTGACAAGGTGGACAAGATCGTCGCGATCGAAGGATTGGGCCTTTCGCCCCACCGGATACAGGAAAAGGCCCAGGAATCAGAGCCTGACCGCTGGCGCAACTGGATCGAATCGCGGCGCGCCAGCGCCCGCCGCACCCCCAAACGCTACCCCACCATAGAGGCCGCGGTCGGGCGGATGCGCGAACGCAACGAACATCTCTCGCTTGAACAAGCGCTGCACCTCACCATGCATGGCGTCAATCGCAATGAAGATGGCAGCTATAGCTGGAAATTCGATCCCTATCTCAACGGCACTGCGCCACAGGCCGGATCGGACGACGATCTGCCTGCCTTCTGGCGACAGATCAGCGCGCCGACCTTGCTGTGCCTGGGACTCGACAGCTGGGCGTCCAACCCGGTCAAGGACGGTCGCGCCGCGCATTTCAGCAACGCCCGGCTGGTCGAATTTGCCGATGCGGGCCATTGGCTCCACCACGACCAGTTCAACCGCTTCATCGCGGAATTGCGCGCCTTTTTGTGACTATTAGGTCCTCCCCTGCAAGGGGAGGGGGACCGTTCGCGAAGCGAATGGTGGAGGGGTGTCGCCCTATCGATAGGGTAACACCCCTGCGTCTGGCCTGCGGCCATCCACCTCCCCTGCAAGGGGAGGATGCCATTACGCCACAAACCCCGCCACCGCCGCCTGATACTCCGCTTTCAGGCCCGCGATAAAATCGCCCGCTGGTTGCACCTTGGTGATCGCGCCGATCCCCTGCCCGCATCCCCACACATCGCGCCATGCCTTCTTGTCGGTCATGGCACCGGCGAAATCCATGTCCGCCGCCTTGGGCAGCGCGTCCGGGTCCATGCCCGCCGCCACGATGCTGGGGCGCAGATAATTGCCATGAACGCCGGTGAACACATCGGAATAGATGATGTCGTCGGCCTGGGATTCGACGATCATCTGCTTGTAGGCCGCATCGGCATTGGCCTCGCTCGTGGCGATGAAGGGCGATCCCATATAGGCCAGGTCCGCCCCCATCATCCGCGCCGCCGCGATCGAGCGGCCCGTCGCAATCGACCCGGACAGCGCAAGCGGCCCGTCGAACCACTGGCGGATTTCCTGCACCAGGGCAAAGGGCGACAGCGTCCCGGCATGCCCCCCTGCCCCGGCCGCCACCGCGATCAGGCCGTCCGCGCCCTTCTCTATCGCCTTGCGCGCGAACCTGTTGTTGATGACGTCATGCAGCACGATCCCGCCATAGCTATGGATCGCCTCATTCACCTTTTCCTGCGCGCCCAGCGACGTGATGATGATCGGGACGCGATATTTGACGCACAGCGCCAGATCCTCCTCCAGCCGGGGATTGGTCTTGTGGACGATCAGGTTGACGGCAAAGGGCGCATCCTTTTCCGTCAATTCGCTGGTCAGCCGTTGCAGCCAGCTCTCGAACACGCCCGAAGGCCGGGCATTGAGCGAGGGGAAGGCGCCGACAATGCCTGCCCGGCACTGGGCGATGACCAGGTCGGGCTGGGATATGATGAACATGGGCGATCCGATCAGCGGCAGCGACAAACGGCCTTGAAGCGATGTCGGCAGGGTCATGATCGTAGCTCTCCTTCTTTGTTCGCCATTCGCGCTATCACTGGCGGCGTCGCAGAAAAAGGCCAAATCAACTGTATTGATGATATAATACAGTCATGCTATGACAGGCCATAATCAACAGTCCGTTGGAGATGGACGATGTATAGCGAGAGTGATCTACAGGATGCTGTAGCGGCGGGGGTTATCCCCGCGCAAAGCGCGCAGGCGCTGCGCGATCATGTCGCCCGGCTGCGGTCCAGCCCGGTGGTGGATGAAGAATCCTTCCGCCTGCTGACCGGCTTCAACGATATTTTCGTGGCGATCGCCGGCATCATCCTGCTGGTCGCGGTCGGCTGGCTGGGCAACAGCATCCGGCTGGGCGCGCCGGAACATCATCCATCGCTGATGTCGGGCCTGCTGGTCGCGGCAGCCAGTTGGGGGTTGGCCGAATATTTCACCCGCCAGCGGCGCATGGCGCTGCCCTCCATCCTGTTGCTGGTCGGCTTCGTCGGCGGCGTCGCCTTTTCGCTGGGCGCGCTGGCGGCGCAACTCTTCCCCGATGTCGGCGATCGGGCAGGCGCGCTAATCCTGTCTGGCGTCGCTGCATTCAGCGCGCTGGCGGCCTTCGCACACTGGCGGCGCTTCATGGTGCCGATCACCGTGGCGGCAGGCGCTGCGGCGGCGGCCGGGGTCGTCGCGGGCCTCGTCATCGCGGCGATCCCGAACAATGTCACCCTGCCCTTCCTGCTGCTGCTGGCTGGCGGGCTTGCCATCTTCGCCTTCGCCATGTGGTGGGACATGTCAGACCGCAGCCGCATCACCCGCCGGTCGGACGTCGCCTTCTGGCTGCACCTTACCGCTGCGCCGATGATCGCCCATTCGCTCTTCCACCTGCTCGGCGTATTCGACGGCGACGACATCAGCGTCGCAAAGGCGGTGATGGTCATCGCCCTCTATGTCGCCTTCGGCCTTGTCGCTCTGGCGATCGACCGGCGCGCGCTGCTGGTATCCAGCCTCGCTTATGTTCTCTTCGCCCTCTATGCCCTGTTCAAGCAGGCAGGCGCGGTCGAACTCTCCGCCGCCTTCACCGCACTGGTGATCGGTTCTTCGCTGCTGCTGCTGTCGGCGCTCTGGCACCATGCCCGCACGCTGGTGGTCGGCGGCCTGCCCTCGTCCCTGATCGACAAGCTGCCCTATCTCGACCGCGCACCGGCCTGAAAATCCTCCCCAAAGCCTGCCTTGGGGAGGGGTCAGGAGGACTTACCCCTCCACGATCCGCAATAATTTGCGCTCGACCTGGGCCAGGATATTCTGCAAATCCTGGCCTCGTTTCAATATATTGCCCGCTTCGCCGACCAGCGCCCACATGCCCTGCCGGTTGCGCAGCGCCGGGCGCTTTTCGATGCGATATTCGGGGCGTTCGGCGGCGCGGCGGAAGGCGCTGAAAATCGCGGCCTCACGCCCCATGTCCATGGCATAGTCACGCCAGTGCCCAGCTGACACCATCCGGCCATACAGGTCCATGATCCGCTGCAATTCCTGCCGGTCGAACCCGACCTGCCCCGCTCCACCCTTGGGAAACGGCGTCACATTGGACATCAGGCCCGGTCACGCGCCTTGAACAGCGACTCGTCGTCGGGCAGCTTGGGCCGCTGTTGTTCCGCGATCAGTTCCGCCAGCCGCTTCTGCAACTGTTCGACCTCGCACTGGAGCAGTTCCAGCTTCTGCTTTTCCGGGTCGAAACAGTCGGAGCAAGGGGTGCCATAGGGCACGAAATCGCGCTGATAGGCGGTCACGTCGACCAGCATCGCCCGCGCCGGTATGCCCACCATCGTCGCGCCTTCGGCCACATCCTTGGTCACCACCGCATTGGCCCCGACCCGCGCCCGCGCGCCGACCGTCACTGGCCCCAGCACCTGCGCGCCCGACCCCACGATCACGCCATCGCCCAGCGTCGGGTGCCGCTTGCCCGCAATGCCGTTGGCCGGATCAGTCCCGCCCAGTGTCACATTCTGGTACAGCGTCACATCGTCGCCAATCTCCGCCGTCTCTCCGACCACGGTAAATCCATGGTCGATGAAGAAGCGCTTGCCGATCTTGGCCCCCGGATGAATGTCGTTCCCGGTCATGAAGCGCGAGAAATGATTGACCGCGCGCGCCAGGAAAAAGAGCCGCGCCCGATACAGGCGATGGGCCACCCGGTGAAAGGCCAGCGACCAGACGCCCGGATATAACAGGATTTCTGCACGGGACCGGGGCGCAGGATCGCGCGATTTGACCGAATCCAGATAGGCAATGAGGGCGCGTACCATCCACATATCCCCGAACCGGGCGCGCCTGTCCGCACGCCGCTATAGCTAAATCGAAGACCAACATAGCGACACAGGTCCGATTTTTCCAGAGACGGCGCTATTTCCCCTTCGCCACCGCAAATAGGAACTTGCTTGCCGCGTGCCGATAAGCCAACTATATAGGTAGACAATCAGACCAAAGGCAGACGGATGATCGACGCTCTCACGGCCCATTTCGGCGAAATCCTGCCGTTCATCCTGGTCGGCTTCGGCGCGCAGATGGTCGATGGCGCGCTCGGCATGGCCTATGGCGTCATCTCCAGCACGCTGCTGCTCACGCTCGGCGTGCCGCCCAGCCGCGCCTCGGCCAGCGTCCATGTCGCGGAAACCTTCACCACCGCGGTCTCGGCGATCAGCCATATCCTGCACAAGAATGTCGACTGGAAGCTGTTTTCGAAGCTCATCATTCCCGGCGTCATCGGCGGCGTGACGGGCGCCTATGTCCTGTCCAATATCGACGGCGCCGTCATCAAACCCTATATCCAGGCCTATCTCGCTGCCATCGGCCTCTATCTCGTCTGGCGTGGCTTTCACCTGCCGCCCAAGCAGAAAGACCCCAAATGGGTGACGCCGCTCGGCCTGACGGGCGGTTTCATGGATGCGACCGGCGGTGGCGGCTGGGGGCCGATCGTGACCTCCAACCTGTTGTTGCAGGGGTCCAGCCCTCGCCATACGATCGGCACCGTCAACACGGTCGAATTCTTCCTGACCCTGTCGATCAGCCTCACCTTCCTCATCCATCTGGGGTGGCAGGCCTTCACCACCTACACGCTCGGCCTGTTGATCGGCGGCGTATTGGCCGCCCCGGTCGGCGCGATGCTCGCCAGGCATATCCCGCCGCGCCTGCTGTTCACGGCGGTCGGGTTCATCCTGACCCTGACATCCATTGTCGGCCTCGCCAAATATCTTGGATATATCGGCTAAAACACTTATATTCGGCTTTCTGATCGAGGAAGCCGATAGATGTCCAACTACCTCCCCACCCTCAAACAGCTGCAATATCTGGTTGCGCTGAAGGAACAGGGACATTTCGGCAAGGCGGCCGACAGCTGCTACGTCACCCAGTCCACCTTGTCGGCAGGCATCAGAGAACTCGAATCGCTGCTGGGCGTCACGCTGGTGGAGCGCACCCGCCGCGTCGTGCGCTTCACTGCGCTTGGCGATCGCATCGTGGAAAAGGCGCACCGCGTGCTGCGGGAGGCGGAGGAGCTGTCCGCCATCGCCGAAGCGTCGGGCAAGCCGCTGTCGGGCGAATTGCGCATGAGCGTCATCCCGACGATCGCGCCCTTCCTGCTGCCCCGCCTGTTGCCCCGGCTGCGCGCCGACCGGCCCGAACTCAAACTCTATCTGCGCGAGGAAACGACCCAGGCGGCGATCGAATCGCTGCGCCATGGCAATGTCGATTGCGTTTTGCTCGCCCTCCCCTTCGCCACCGGCGAACTGGAAAGCGAAATCCTCTTTCAGGACCGCCTCTATGTCGCCTTCCCGCGCGACGATCCGCGCGATCCGCCCGACTGGATCGGGCCGGAGATGATCGACGAGAGCAAATTATTGCTGCTGGAGGACGGGCATTGCCTGAAGGACCATGCACTGGCCGCCTGCAACCGCCCCGAACTGCGCGCCAGCGCGATCATGATGGGCACGTCGCTGCACACGCTCATTCAGATGGTCGACAATGGCCTGGGCGTCACCATGCTGCCTGAAATGGCGATCGCCAGCGGCATATTGGAACATACCCAGATCGTCGCCCGCCCGCTCCGCTCCGACCGGGCCTGGCGTGACATCGCGCTGGTCTGGCGCAAGAACAGCCCGCGCGAAAAGGAATTCCACCTCCTCGCCGGCATTCTGCGCGAAGCGTCCGATCCGCCGACGATGGTGGAGGCGGCCTGACACCCACCTCCGTGCCAAGGAAGCTTTTGGCAAGCTTATCGTAGCGGGTGGCGACAGTCTCAGGCTCGATAGGCAATAAGCCTTTCAGAGCGCGCCACTTTCGTTCCGTCACATCTCCTCTGCTCAGGCATGCCTCCAAAAGACGGCCTTGAATCAATCCGCCAAGATCATGTCATCCGATTGGCATCCCCACGGCCCGCGAAGGCCGATGGGGGTTACCAGTTTGAAGGCAGGAAACGGGAAGCCCTGACCCGTGGCTATTCCTAAAATTCTGTTTCAACACACGGAGTTGCAGAATGAAGCTGATAGAGGGCAAGGTCGCCATAATTACCGGGGCGAGTTCAGGAATTGGCCGGGCAGCGGCAAGATTGTTCGCCGCGCACGGGGCAGCGGTGGTCCTGGTTGCGCGTCGTCAAGATCGCCTGGATCAATTGGTCAGTGAAATCGCCGAATCCGGCGGACAGGCAAAGGCTATCCTAGGCGATGTCACGGATGAGCGCACGCATCATGATGCAGTGGCTGCCGCCCAATCCGCTTTTGGCGGCCTGGATATCGCGTTCAATAATGCCGGGACGGTCGGCGCCATACTGCCGCTCGCGGCAATCGAACCTCAGCAATGGTCAGACGTGCTGGCAACAAATCTCACTGCCGCATTTCTAGGCGCGCGTGCGCAGCTTCCGGCAATGCAGGCGCGCGGTGCGGGAACGCTTATCTTTACCGGCAGCTTCGTCGGCACAAGTGCCGGTTTGCCCGGAATGGGCGCATACGGCGCGGCGAAAGCTGGCCTTATGGGCCTGGTGCGTGGGATAACGGCAGATTATGGTGCGATAGGAATTCGGGCCAATGTACTTCTCCCGGGGGGAACAGCGACCGAGATGGCCGGCGATGCGGAACAACGCCAATGGGCCGCTGGCCTTCACGCCATGAAACGCATCGCTGAACCTGAGGAGATCGCACAGGCAGCGCTGTTCTTGGCCAGCGATATGGCGAGCTTCGTCACCGGTTCAGCGTTGTGGGCCGATGGCGGAAACGCGGCGGTGAAGATTTGAGCAAGCAAAGGTCGTGTGCCGAAAAGCGTACTGCGGCATTCGGTCAACCTGAGCAATTGGAATTTGTGCGCGCAGCCTAACCGATCCAGCCCTTAGCCTTCGCCTCATCCTCCGCCCGCGACTCGACCCATCCCGCCGCGCCGTCGGCGAAATGCTCCTTCTTCCAGAAGGGCGCCTGCGACTTCAGCCAGTCGATCAGGAAGGCGCAGCTTTCCAGCGCGGCGGCGCGGTGGCGCGATGCCGTGCCGACGAACACGATGCGCGCCCCCGGCTCCAGCCGCCCGAAGCGGTGGATGACGCTCAGGCCCAGCAGCGGCCAGCGCGCCATCGCCTCGTCGCAGATGCGGTCGACCTGCGCCTGCGTCATCGCCGGATAATGTTCCAGTTCCAGCGCGACCAGCCCGCCGCCCCCGCGCACCACGCCAGTAAAGCTCGCCACCCCGCCGCCGCCCAGGGCTTCGAGCGCGGCCAGTTCGGTCGCGACATCGAAATCCCCGGCCTGCACCGCGACCCGCTTCATCCGCCGGTCACCGGCGGAAACAGCGCCAGTTCGCGCGCATCGCCGATCGGGCTGTCCAGCGCCACGAACCGCTGATCCAGCGCCGCCCGCAACCGCGTCGCATCGCCCAGCGCCTCGGCATGGCCGCCGCCCCGCGCCGCCAGCATCGCCACCAGATCGGCAATGCTGGTCCCCGCGTCGGGCCGCGCCACCTGCTCCTCATCCAGCCCGATCCGTTCGCGGACCCAGGCGAAATAGACGATCGTCAGCATGATCCGCGCTCAATCCATATGCTTGATGCCGACGCGCAGATAATCCCAGCCGGTTATCAGCGTCAGCAGCGCGGCAGCCCACAGCGTCACGATGCCAACCGCCTGGACAAAGGGAAATTGCGGCACCGCCCCCGCCAGGATCAGCGCGCCCAGTGCAATGATCTGGAAGGTGGTTTTCCACTTGGCCAGCCGCGACACCGGCACCGACACCTGAATGCCCGCCAGAAATTCGCGCAATCCCGATACCGCGATCTCGCGCAGCAGGATGATCATCGCGGCGACGATATGGATGCCCGCTATGTCGCGCGTGGCGCTCAGCATCAGGATGACGGCGGCGACCATGATCTTGTCGGCGATGGGATCCAGGAAGATGCCCAGCCGCGACACCGCGCCCTGCGCCCGCGCCAGATAGCCGTCGAAATAATCGGTAATGCCCATCAGGCAATAGAGCGCGAAGGCCAGCGCATAGCCGGTGGTCCAGCGCGCGCCCATTTCCGCGGGCCACAGCAGGGCGACCAGCAACGGCACCGTGACGATGCGCGAAAGCGTAAGCAGATTGGGCAGCGTCAGCATCGCCGCCGACTGCCACAGTCCGGCGCGACGCACAAGGCGCGACACATGGGCACGACACATGATTGCGGCAACGGGATTGGACAGCGGCACCGCCAGCGGCTAGACCCCGCTCCGGTCGCTAACGGTAAAGAAGCCCCCTTCATCCATGAAAGCCTCTCTCAGGCTCTTGAACAAGCGCCGTTTTCTGCCGCTTTTCATCACCCAGTTGCTCGGCGCGTTCAACGACAATCTCTTCAAGAACGCGATGGTGCTGTTCGTCGTCTATCAGGTATATAACGACGAACGCTCGGAAACCTGGTTCAGCGCGCTGGCCACCGGGATCTTCATCCTGCCCTTCTTCCTTCTGTCCGCCCTGTCGGGACAATTGGCCGATCAACGGGACAAGGCGGTCATCATCCGCTGGGTCAAGGGCGCGGAAATCGCGATCATGCTGGTCGGCGCGACTGGCCTCAGCCTCATCTGGGCGGGCATCGCCGTCCACACGCTGGCCATCCCGCTGCTGCTGCTCGCGCTGTTCGCCATGGGGGTCCACTCGACCTTCTTCGGCCCGATCAAATATGCCATCCTGCCCCAGCATCTCCATGACGATGAAGTGCTGGGCGGCACCGGCCTGGTGGAAGCCGGCACCTATATCGCCATTCTGGCGGGCACGATCCTGGCTGGCCTGATCCCGGTGGAGGTCGCTGCGGTCGGCATCGTCATCACCGCGCTGATCGGCTTTGCCGCCGGGCGCAGGGTGCCGTCCGCCCCGTCCCTGCTGGAACGGACGCCGATCGATTTCCACATCATCCGTTCGTCGATTACGCTGGTGCGCGGCACCATGCATATCCGCCGCCTGTTTCTGGCGATCATGTCGATCAGCCTGTTCTGGGCGGTCGGCTCCATCCTGTTCATCCAGTTTCCGCCGCTGGTCAAAAATGTGCTGACCGCCGACAAGTCGGTCGCCAGCCTGTTCCTCGCCATCTTCTCGATCGGCATCGCCATCGGCTCGATCGCGATCAACCGGCTGCTATGCGGCCATGTCTCGGCCAAATACGCCCCGGCATCGGTGATCGGCATGGGCGCCTGCATCGTTGCCTTCCATGTCGTATGCGCACTGTGGACGCCCGCCCCCGCCGGACAGATGCTCTCGTTCAGCGACTTCCTCGCCCATCCCATGGCGATGCCGCTATCCGCCTGCCTGCTGGGCGTCGCGACCTTTGGCGGCATGTTCGTCGTGCCGCTCTACGCCTTCCTCACCACCACCGTCGAAAAATGCGAAGCCGCCCGTACCGTCGCGGCCAACAATATCGTGAACAGCGGCATGATGGTGGTTGGATCGGTCATCGCGATCGGCCTGACGATCGCCGGCCTGTCAGTCGTGAAGCAACTGCTGCTCGTCGCCCTGCTCTGCCTGCCCTGCGCCTGGCTGGCGTGGAAACTGCACAAGGCATGCGACGGCCCCGTCTGTGCCTGATGCGCTCAGGAAATGAAGCTGTAGAAGGCCGTGAAGAAGGCGCAGAAGCTCAATCCGAACAGCTTCCAGTCGCTGTCATCATCGACCCGCTTTCGCTTGGCCGCTGGCGCCTGCTCGACAACGCGCAGCACATGCTGCGGCAACCGCTGGCGAAAGGGGTGACGGGCGGATTCGGTCGTCAGGACAAGGGGGCGTGTTCGCATGATGATGGGTTAACGCATTATTTACCATTTGGGCCATTGCGAAAGATGGTTAACCTGACCCTGTCCCGGTGCGGGACAGACTTGACTGTATCAGGCGAATAATACAGCATGGCTGAACCGATGACCGATCCGTCCAGCACAGCCGATCCCGCCGCGCCGCCGCCGCGCGAATTCGGCGCCGGGCCGCCCAGCGCCTTCGCCCCGCCCACGCCCTGGCGGCGGCGGTTGCAGATATTGGGCTGGATCATCGCGGCTGGCCTGGCGCTGCTGATGCTGGTGATCGGCTGGCTTGCCGTCACCGCCCCCCTCTCCCGCTCGCTCCGGCCGATCGCGCCGCCCAGCATCAGCCTGATGTCGACGGACGGCCACCTCATCGCCCGGCGCGGCGCGGTGATCGACACGCCGGTCACCATCGCGCAGCTTCCCGCCCATGTGCCCCAGGCTTTCATGGCGATCGAGGATCGGCGCTTCTACAGCCATTGGGGCGTCGATCCGCGCGGCATCGCCCGCGCCGCCTGGCACAATCTCTGGTCGGACGGATCGTCGCAGGGCGGCAGCACCATCACCCAGCAGCTGGCCAAGGGTGTGTTCCTCTCCAGCGACCGCACCATGGGCCGCAAGGCGCGTGAGGCGATGATCGCCTTCTGGCTCGAAGCCTGGCTGACGAAGGACCAGATCCTCGAACGCTATCTGTCCAACGTCTATTTCGGCGACAATGTCTATGGCCTGCGCGCCGCCTCGCTCCATTATTTCAACCGCGCGCCCGAACGGCTGACCATCCCGCAGGCCGCGATGCTGGCGGGCCTGCTCAAGGCGCCATCCCGCCTTGCCCCCACCAGCAATCTGAAGGGCGCGCGCGCCCGCGCCGCGCTGGTGACGCAGGCGATGGTGGACGCTGGCTATCTGACGCAGGCGGAACGCAACGCCCTGCCCCCCGTCCGCCTCAACGTCCGCGAAACGCCCGACGCCACCACCGGCACCTATTTTGCGGACTGGGTGCTGCCCGACGCCCGCGACCGGGCGGGCGCGGTCTATGGCGAACAGAAAATCGACACCACGCTCGACTGGCGCATCCAGCGCCTGGCCGAAGCCGCCGTCCGCCGCGCGCCGCTGGGCGGAGCGCAGGCCGCACTGGTCGCAATGAAGCCCGACGGCAGCGTCGTCGCCATGGTCGGCGGCAGGAATTACGCCAAAAGCAGCTTCAACCGCGCCGTGCAGGCCAGGCGCCAGCCCGGATCGACCTTCAAGCTGTTCGTCTATCTCGCCGCCTTCCGCGCAGGCATGACGCCGGAGGATATGATCGACGATACGCCGATCACTACCGGCTCGTATCGTCCGGCCAATCATGGCGGCAAATATCGTGGCCGCATCAGCCTGCGTCAGGCGTTCGCCGCCTCCAGCAATGTCGCCGCCGTCCGCCTGACGCAAAAGGTCGGCGTCGACAATGTCATCAAGGTCGCCCGCGATCTGGGCGTCACCGCGCCCCTGACCGAGGATTTGAGCCTGGCGCTCGGCACATCGGAAATCCCGCTGATCGAACTGGCCGAAGCCTATGCGGCGGTCGCGGCGGGGTCATATCCCGTCCTTGCCCATGGCCTGCCGCCCGAAGAACGGGGCTGGTTCGAACGGTTGATGGCGCGCCAGCGGGCCTTCGATGACGATGAACTGGCCATGATCCGCGACCTGCTCTCCTCCGCGGCCAATCGCGGCACCGGCAGCGCCGCGGCCCTGCGCACCAGCACCTTCGGCAAGACCGGCACGACCCAGGACAGCCGCGACGCCATCTTCGTTGGCTATGCCGGTGGTCTGGTGACGGCGGTATGGATCGGCAATGACGATAATAGCCCGCTCCCCGGCGGCGCGGCAGGCGGCGGCATCCCCGCGCGCATCTGGCGCAATTTCATGAGCGGCGCGATCAACGAAGCGGTCGAGGACGCCCCGGTCGAAACGCAGGATGCCGACCTCGTCAACGCCATCGCCAATATCAGCGTGGAAACCGGCATCGGCAATGTCGGACTCGGTGTCGACGAAGGCGGCATGACCGTGAATGTCGGCCCGGCCCAAATCCGCCTGCCCACCGACCAGCCCGCCCCGCCAGCCGATACGCCCCCACCCCGCATCGCCCCCACGCAACCGCCGCAGGGCGAGGATAGCGGGCCTTAACTCGACCGTCAGGGTCGATCGACATTCAAATGATGACGAGCCGAAAATGGTGGTTTTTCGTGACCCGGAGCGCAGCCTACTAAAAGTAGGTGAGCACCGGAAGCACGGAAAATCGCCATTTGCAGGCCGTCAGGGCTGAATGTCGGTCGATCCTAAACCGCCTGCGCGGCCGCCCAGCCACTGGCCCACGCCCATTGGAAATTATAGCCGCCCAGCCAGCCGGTAACGTCCACCGCCTCGCCAATCGCGTACAGGCCCGGCACCTTGCTTGCCTCCATCGTCCGCGATGACAGGCCCGCCGTCGCAATCCCGCCGACCGTGACCTCGGCCTTGGCATAACCCTCTGTTCCCGTCGGCGCGAACGGCCAGTCGTGCAGCCGCACGCCCAGTTGCCGCAGCGCCTTGTCGGACAGGTTGCCCATCTCGCCCTGCACCCCGGCCCGCTCCAGCAGCGCATCGGCCAGCCGCTCGGTCAGCGCCTGCGCCACTATCTTGCGCAAACTTGCGCGCGGCCGTTCGCGCTTCGCCTCGATCAGCCAGTCCGCGTCATGGTCGGGCAGGAAATCGACATGGATCGGGGTGCGATGCTGCCAATAGGATGAAATCTGCAACATCGCCGGTCCCGACAGACCGCGATGGGTGAACAGCGCCGCCTCCCGAAACCGCACCTTGTTCCAGCGGACCATGACGTCCGCCGACACGCCCGACAACGCCTGAAACAGCGCCTCGTCCGCCCCCAGCGTGAAGGGCACCAGCGCCGGGCGGGGCTGGATGATCGACAGCCCGAATTGCCGCGCGACGTCATAGGCAAAGCCGGTCGCGCCCATTTTCGGGATGGACGGCCCGCCGGTCGCCAGCACCAGCGCGGGCGCGCGATGCTCCACCCCGCCGACCGTCACCCGATACAGGCCATCGCCATGCGCCACGTCGGCAATCGGCTGCCCCAGCGCCATCGTCACCCCGCCCTTGGCGCATTCCTCCTCCAGCATCGCGACAATCTGTTTGGCCGACCCGTCGCAAAATAATTGCCCCAGCGTCTTTTCATGCCAGGCGATGCCATAGCTATCGACCAGCGCGATGAAATCCTGCGCGCCGTACCGCCCCAGCGCGGACTTGGCGAAATGCGGATTGGCCGACAGATAGCGATCGGCCGCCGTGTCGATATTGGTGAAATTGCACCGTCCGCCGCCAGAAATCAGGATTTTCTTGCCCGGCTGATCGGCATGATCGATCAGCAGCACCCGCCTGCCCCGCTGGCCTGCGACCGCCGCGCACATCATCCCCGCCGCACCCGCACCCAGGATGATCGCGTCCCAATCGGCCATCATCGACCCCGCTTGCCGCGCACCAGCGCCTCGTCCAGCGCCGACAGGAATCGCGAACGGTCATTCTTGCCAAAGGGCGGCGGCCCACCAATCTGTTCGCCCCCGGCGCGCAGATCCGCCATGATCGCCCGCGTCGCAATCGCCGCGCCAATCGAACTCAGCGTGAAGGGCTTGCCATTGGGCGCAATCACGATCGCACCGGCTTTCAGGCATCGGTCCGCCAGCAGGATGTCAGCCGTGATGCACACCGCGCCCGCATCCGCCCGCTCGGCAATCCAGTCGTCCGCCGCATCGAACCCGTCGCTCACCACCACCCGGTCGATCAGGTCATGGGCGGGAACCCGGATCGGGCTGTTGCTCACGATCGTGACCGGCACGCCATGGCGAAAGGCGACCTTGTAAATCTCGTCCTTCACAGGACAGGCATCGGCATCGACCAGAATCTTCATGGCTCCGGGCGATAAGCGCGAGGACGGCACTTCACAATGGCCCGATTGAAGCGCCCTGTGTTCCCGCGCAGGCGGGAACCCAGTCCCGCCGTTTGAACTGGGTTCCCGCCTGCGCGGGAACACGCTGCCTTTGGTCGTGGCCGGAGCTTATTTCCGCTATGATCATTCCCCGCCTTCACCCCACGCCCATCCTGCCCTACATGAGACGGCAATGAGCGCCCCCCTGTACAACAAAGATATTTTGCGGCTCGCCGCCAGCATCCCGCACCATCACCGCCTGCCTGCCCCGCAGGCGAGCGTGGAGCGACGCTCCCCCACTTGCGGGTCGCGGGTGACGGTGGATGTGGCGATGGCCGACGGTCGCCTGTCCGACATCGGGCTGGACGTAAAGGCATGCGCGCTGGGGCAGGCATCCGCCTCGCTGATGGCCGCGCAGGCCATCGGCATGAGCGCCGACGAGCTGGCCGAGGCCCGCGACAAGCTGACCGCCTATCTGTCGGGCGCCAGCGACGATCTCGATTTCTGGCCCGGCCTTGCCGTGCTCGCCCCGGCGCGCGGCTACCCCGCCCGCCATGCCTCGATCCGGCTGGGCTTTGAAGCCATTGCCGAAGCCGCCCGGATGGCCGACGCCTGATGGCCAAATCCGCCGCTCCCATCACCGCGACCGAGATATTGCTCTCCGACGGCGTCCTCCTGCTGGGCGCGGCGTTGCTGTTCGTCATTATCTTCCGCCGCTTCGGGTTGGGCGCGGTGCTGGGCTATCTCGTCGCGGGCGCGCTGGTCGGGCCGCAGGGGCTGGGGCTGGTGGGCGGCGGCGAATCGAAGCTCGCCATTGCCGAAATCGGCATCGTCCTGCTGCTCTTCCTCGTCGGTCTGGAACTGCATCCCGCCCGGCTGTGGCGGTTGAAGCGGGACATATTCGCCCTCGGCCTGGCGCAGGTGGTGCTGTGCGGCTGCGTCCTGACCGCGATCATCTTCTATTTCACCGGCTTCACCTGGGGCGCGGCGATTGCGCTCGGCTTGCCGCTCGCCCTCTCCTCGACCGCTCAGGTCTTGCCGGGCCTCAAATCCAGCGGCCGCATCAACTCGCCCTTCGGTGAAAAGATATTCTCGATCCTGCTGTTTCAGGATCTTTCCATCGTCCCGCTGATCACCATCGTCGCCGCCCTGTCCCGCAACCCCGCTGATGCAGGCGGACCGCCCGGATGGATGACGGCGGCCTATACCGTCGCGGCGATCGCGGGCCTGGTTCTGGCCGGTCGCTTCATCCTGCGCCCGCTCCTGTCCCTTGTCGGACGATTGGGCGAGCGCGAACTGTTCGTCACCGTCGGCCTGTTCACCGTGCTGGCCGCCGCCGCGCTGATGCACAGCCTGCATCTTTCGACCGCCCTGGGTGCCTTCGTCGCGGGCGTGATGCTCGCCGATTCGCCCTACCGGCATGAAATAGAGGCGGACGTCGAACCGTTCCGTTCCATCCTGCTCGGCCTGTTCTTCCTGGCGGTCGGCATGGTGCTGGATCTCGCCACCGTCGCTGCCAATCCCGTGTTCGTCATCGGCATGGCGCTGATCCTGGTCGCGACCAAGGCCGCGATCATCACCGGCCTCGCCCGCCTGTTCGGCATGGACTGGCGGCCCGCGCTTGGTGCTGGCCTGTTGCTCAGTCAGGGCGGCGAATTCGGCTTCGTCCTGTTCGCCCAGGCGCAGGGCGCGCTGCTGATTGCGCCCGAAGCCGCCAGCCTGTTCAGCGCCATCGTCACCTTCTCCATGGCGACCACCCCCTTCCTGATGCTGTTCGCCCGCCGGTTTGAATTCGCCACGCCCAGTTCCGGCGCCGATCTGCCCGACCCGGACGAAGCGCCGCGCGGCACCGCGATCATCGTGGGCTATGGCCGCTTCGGCCAGACGGTCGCGCAAATGCTGATCGGCCATGGCTTTGCCGTCGTGTCGATCGACAAGAAGCCCGCCCAGATCGAAACGTCGCAGCGGTTCGACACGAAAGTCTATTATGGCGATGGTACCCGCATCGACCTGCTGCGCCGCGCCGGCGCGGAAGAGGCCCGGCTGATCGCCTTCTGCATCGACGATCCCTCGCTCGACAGCCGCACGCTTGAACCGATTGCCGAAGCCTTCCCGCAGGCGGCGCTGATGGTCCGCGCCTTCGATCGGCGGCAATTGCTGGCCTTGCAGAACATCGATCTCGCCGCCGTGGTGCGCGAAGTCTATGAATCGGCCATCTGCATGGGCGTGCAGGCGATGGAGGCGCTTGGCGTCCCGTCGGAGGAAATCGAGGAAGTCGAACGCCAATATCGCGCCAACGATCAGCAAAGGCTGGCGCTCCAGATCGAACATGGCACGCTGCTGGCGGCCAAGGATCTCATGTATCGCCCCGGCAGAGGCATGCGCCTGCTCTCGCGCGGCGACGGAGAAAAGCCATGATCCCCATATTCGCCGCCCTGTCTGCCGCCCTCGCCATCGGGGCGGGCGCGTTTGGCGCGCATGGCGTTGCCGATCCCAAGGCGGCGGAATGGCTGCGCACCGGCGGCCTTTACCAGCTGGTTCATGCCGTCGCCGCACTGGCGATCATGGGCGTGGCGCGCGGCGCGGCGGCGCTTTTGCTGGTTGGCGCGGCGATCTTCGCCCTCACCCTCTACGCCATGGCGCTGGGCGCGCCCAAATGGCTGGGCGCGGTGACGCCCGTTGGCGGCCTGTTGATGATCGCTGGCTGGCTCTGGGCGGCATGGACCTTCGGGCAACGCTGACGCGCGCCCTTGCCCCGGCCACCTACCCGGCCTAGATTGACGTCATGGCCGACCATCACCACCATCATCACGAACCCACCGGCACCCGGTTGGCCGACGCTGCGCGCGCCACGCTGGAAACGCAGGGCGAACAATGGACGCCCATGCGCGCGGCCATTTTCGATGCGCTGGCGGCGGAGGACAAGCCCGCATCGGCCTATGACATTGCCGACACCGTGTCGAAGGCGCGCGGCAAGCGGGTCGCGCCCAACAGCGTCTATCGCATCCTCGACCTGTTCGTGACGAACAATGTCGCGATGCGGGTGGAAAGCGCCAACGCCTATATCGCCAATGCCCATCCCGGCTGCCACCATGACTGCATCTTCCTGGTGTGCCGCACCTGCAAGCAGGCTACCCATGTCGATGATGACAAGGTGACGAACGAAGTCCGCGCCGTTGCCGAACAGGAAGGGTTCAAGCCTGAACGCCCGGTGATAGAAATTTTGGGAACATGCGCCAAATGCGCTGCATAAGTGGATCGTTGCGCTTCGCGACGGAACGGCCTAGCGCCCTGACGAGTCTATGTCTTTCATGAACGATCGCCCCCAAACCCCGTTGCTCGACCAGGTGATCTGGCCGTCCGACCTGCGCGCCCTCAAGCCGGAGCAGCTGCGGCAACTTGCCGACGAACTGCGGCAGGAAGTGATCGCCGCTGTCGGCGTCACTGGCGGCCATCTGGGATCGGGGCTTGGCGTGGTCGAATTGACGACCGCCATCCACTATGTGTTCGACACGCCCAATGACAAGCTGATCTGGGACGTGGGGCATCAATGCTATCCCCACAAAATCCTGACCGGACGGCGCGACCGCATCCGCACCCTGCGTCAGGGCGGCGGCCTGTCGGGCTTCACCAAGCGCGCCGAATCCGATTTCGACCCGTTCGGCGCGGCGCATAGCTCCACGTCGATCAGCGCGGCTCTGGGCTTCGCCATCGCCAACAAGATGCAGGACCGGCCGGGCAAGGGCATCGCCGTCATCGGCGACGGCGCGATGTCGGCGGGCATGGCCTATGAGGCGATGAACAATGCGCAGGCGGCGGGCAATCGCCTGATCGTCATCCTGAACGACAATGACATGTCGATCGCCCCCCCGGTTGGCGGCCTGTCGGGCTATCTCGCGCGGCTCGTGTCCAGCCGCGAATTTCTGGGCCTGCGAGACCTTGCGAAGAAGCTGGCGCGCAAGCTGCCCCGCCCGCTCCACAATGCCGCGCGCAAGACCGACGAATTCGCCCGCGGCATGGCGATGGGCGGCACCTTGTTCGAGGAACTGGGCTTTTACTATGTCGGCCCGATCGACGGCCATAATCTCGACCAGTTGATCCCTGTGCTGGAAAATGTCCGCGACGCTGCCGAAGGGCCGTGCCTGGTCCATGTCGTCACGCAAAAGGGTAAGGGCTATGGCCCCGCCGAAGCGGCCGATGACAAATATCATGGCGTCCAGAAATTCGACGTCATCACCGGCACCCAGGCCAAGGCTCCGCCCGGCCCGCCCAGCTACACCAATGTCTTTGCCCAGGCGCTGATTGCCGAGGCGCAGCGCGATCCAGCCGTCTGCGCCATCACCGCCGCCATGCCGTCCGGCACCGGGCTGGACAAATTCGCGACCGCTTTTCCCGACCGCTGTTTTGACGTCGGCATCGCCGAACAACATGCCGTCACCTTTGCCGCAGGCCTCGCTGCGCAGGGGATGCGGCCCTTCTGCGCCATCTATTCGACCTTCCTGCAACGCGCCTATGATCAGGTCGTCCATGACGTCGCGATCCAGAATCTGCCCGTCCGATTCGCCATCGACCGCGCGGGTCTGGTCGGCGCGGACGGATCGACCCATGCGGGCAGTTTCGACGTCACTTACCTCGCCACCCTGCCCAACATGGTGGTGATGGCGGCGGCCGATGAAGCCGAACTGGTCCATATGACCCATACCGCCGCCTGCCATGACAGCGGGCCGATCGCGCTGCGCTACCCGCGCGGCAACGGCACCGGCGTCGCCATGCCTGTCGTCCCCGAACGCCTCGAAATCGGCAAGGGCCGCATCGTGCGCGACGGGCGGCAGGTTGCCATTCTCTCGCTCGGCACAAGGCTGGAAGAGGCGCTCAAAGCCGCCGAGGCTCTGGAAGCGCGCGGCCTGTCCACCACCGTCGCCGACCTGCGCTTTGCCAAGCCGCTCGACGAAGCGATGATCCGCCGCCTGCTCACCACCCATGAAGTCGCCGTGACGATCGAGGAAGGCGCGATAGGCGGCCTTGGCGCGCATGTGCTGACGCTGGCCAGTGACCTTGGCCTCATCGACAATGGCCTGAAACTGCGCACCCTGCGCCTGCCGGACCTGTTCCAGGATCAGGACAAGCCCGAAAAACAATATGCCGACGCGCGCCTGGACGCCGACGCCATCATCGACACGGTGCTGACGGCATTGCGCCACAACAGCGTAGGAACCGAAGCGCGGGCGTAGACAGCGTGGTCAAATTCGCTTTGGCCATAGCCATCATATTGGGGCTATTGGGCGTGTCTGGCTCTGTGCAAGCTAAGAGGCGCGCCAAACGACTGGCCATTCAACGACGCGGGATCCAACCCAGCGCCTTGATCGATTGGCTGATCAATGAAGGTGTGGGGGAACCCGTTGCGGAATTCATATGGGATGCCCTTTCGCCCTATTATGGCGACGGCGATAATCTACCGCATCCCAACGACGACTTGATCGAAGATGCTGGCATCGACCCGGAAGATTTAGAAGATATCGTTGCCAAATTTTTCCAAGAAGGCGGATTGTCCGAACCGACGGCAAGCAATCCGGAGCATATCCCCCAAGACATGAGCATATGCGACTTCGGGCATTATCTCATGTCCTGCGCAAAACGATATAGCACCGCCTAACACCGCCTTGAACGCTCCACGAGACGCTCAAGGCGATGCAATAATTATCACTGCGGCGTTGCGGCTCGTGCGTCCTGACCGTCGCCTTCGGGGGCGGCGATAATGTCGCGGGTGGTCGCGCCCTTGTCGACCACTTCGGTGCCTGGATCGCCAGCGGTCGAGCGGATGCCCGCCGCCGCATTGGCGCGACCGGCAGCGTTCAGCGTCGACGTTTCGGTCGCGCTGCGCTGCGCCGGGCCTCCGAACATGGCTTCCATCGCCGCCTTGCTCGAATCGACCGCATTGGACGAAGGCGAGCCGGGCGCGGGCGGCACCAGCGCGAAGTCTGGCGGGATCACCAGCGGCGCCTGACGCGACACCGCAAATTCATCGGGACGTTCGCGGTTGAACAGCCCGCCGCCGCCGCCACAGGCCGACAGGGTGGTGAGCAGACCGGCGGCAAGGATCAGTTTAAGCTTCACTTCAAAGTCTCCGTATTTGCGCCCTTGTCGCGCAGCAGCAACGCCCGCGCAAGCAGGATCAGCACGCCGATGGTGATCGCTGCGTCAGCCAGGTTGAAAATCAGGAAGGGCCGCCAGTCGCCAAAATGCAGGTCCGCATAATCAACGACATAGCCCAGCCTTATCCGGTCGACGATATTGCCGATGGCGCCGCCCAGAACCAGCCCCAGCGCCGCGACATCCTGCCGCGCCTTTTCGCGCCACATCCACACGCCCACAAATCCGGCGATCAATATGGTCATGCCCACCAGCCCCCAGCGCATCAGGTCGGTGTCGGCGTGGAAGAAGCCCATCGACACGCCGCGATTTTCCAGCCAGCGCAGGCGGAAGATCGGCAATATCTCGATCCCCAGATCCGCCCGGCTCTTGAGCGCCAGCGGATAGGTGACGGCATATTTGATGAGCTGGTCGAGCGCCAGCGTCACGATCGCGACGGTCAGGCCCAGCGGGCGGTGGTTGATAGGATTAGTCATCGATCAAACCCAGCGACTGGAAAAAACGTGCTCCCGCGAAGGCGGGAGCCCAGCTCGGACGGCACGACTAGGCTCCCGCCTTCGCGGGAGCACGTTGTTCCATGCCTATTCATGGCGCAACAACCGCGTCACACCGGCCGCACAGCGCGCCATCCTCGGTGACTTCGGGCAGCAAGCGCCAGCAACGGCCGCATTTGTGCCATTCGCTGGGACGGACGCTGATGCCGTCGCCCTCGCCCATCGTCACCCGCGCGACGATCGCCACTTCGGCGAAATCGACGTCGCCCACGGCCAGCACCTGCCCCATGGTGACATCGGCCTCCAGGCTGGAACGCACGATCTTCTCGCGCCGCAACGGCTCGATCGCCTCGTTCACCTGTTCGCGCTGGCTGCGCAACTCCGTCCATTTCTCATCCAGATGCGCATTGATCCAGTGATGGTCGATCTCCGGCCATTCCAGAAAATGCACGCTTTCCTCGTCACTTGGGAAGCGGCTTTGCCATACTTCCTCCGCGGTGAAGGGGATGATCGGCGCGGCATAGCGGACCAGCGCGTGGAACAGCGTATCCAGCAATGCGCGATAGGCGCGGCGCTTGGGGTCCGATGGCGCGTCGCAATAGAGGCAGTCCTTGCGAATGTCGAAGAAGAAGGCCGACAGGTCGCTATTGGCGAAATCGAACAGCGCGCGGGTATAGCGGCTGAATTCCAGCCAATTCTCGCTGTCCGCCGCCTTGTCGACAACGCTGCGCAATTCCGCGTCCAGCGTCGCCAGCCGGTGGAGCATATAGCGCTCCAGTTCCGGCATTTCGGCGTAGGACACGGCTTCGGCCTCTTCATCATAATCGGAAAGAGCGCCCAGCATGTACCGGAAAGTATTGCGCAATTTGCGATAGGCGTCGGACGATCCGGCCAGCACTTCCTTGCCGATCCGCACATCGTCGAAATAGTCGGTGCTCGCGACCCATACGCGCAATATGTCCGCGCCGCTTTCGCCCATGATCTTGAGCGGATCGACCACATTGCCAAGGCTCTTGGACATTTTGCGCCCGGTCCCGTCGAGCGCGAAGCCATGGGTCAGCACTGCCTTGTACGGTGCCTGTCCGCGCGTGCCGCAGCTTTCGAGCAGCGATGACTGGAACCAGCCGCGATGCTGGTCCGATCCTTCGATATACAGGTCGGCGCGCGCGCCCTCGCCATAGCGGGCCTCCACCACGAAACTATGGGTCGACCCGGAATCAAACCACACGTCGAGAATGTCGGTGATGACCTCATAGTCGGCCAGATCATGATCCGGCCCCAGCAGCGCCTGATGATCCGCCCCGAACCAGGCATCCGCGCCGCCCGCCTTGAACGCTTCGACGATGCGGGCATTGACCGCCGGATCAACCAGATACTGCCCACTCTTGCGATGCACATAGAGCGCGATCGGCACGCCCCAGGCGCGCTGGCGGCTGATCACCCAGTCAGGACGCCCTTCGACCATGGACCGGATACGGTTGGTCGACCGCTCCGGCACCCAGCGGGTATTCTGGATCGCATCGAGCGCCACGCCGCGCAGCGTCGGCCCGTTGGTCGGCAGCGCCGTCGCCAGCGCGCCGGTAACCGGCTCCAGCGGCGGTAGCGGATAGTCCATCACCTGCCCGCTCGGCTTGTCCATCGGAATGAACCATTGCGGCGTGCAGCGATAGATGATCCGCGCCTTCGACCGCCAGCTATGGGGATAGCTATGCCTGAACTCGCTGGCCGACAGCAGCGCGCCAGCCGCGCGCAGGTCAGTGCAGATCGGGCCGTCCGCACCGTTGAACTTGGTGTTGATGACGCTGCCCTGCCCCGGCAACCACGCCCAATCGTCGCGATAGAAACCCGCATCATTGACCGCAAACACTGGGTCGATGCCCAGCTTCTTGCAGGCGATGAAATCCTCCTCGCCATGATCGGGGGACATATGGACGAGACCGGTGCCTGCGTCGGTGGTGACATGATCGGCGGGCAGGAAGGGACGCGGACGGGCGAAGAAGCCGCCCAGCGCGTGCATGGGGTGACGGGCGACGGCTTTCGAAAGTTGATTACCAAAAATCTGGCGATCAGCGACATTCCCGATGCTCGCAACTGCATCGGCACCAGCCAAAGTGCCAGTTTTGAAACTCAACCCAGTACGTGCCAGAAACTGATCGACCAACTCGAACGCTACGACATATCGTTTGTCATCGCTCGCTTCGAAGTGGAGATATGTGATCCCCTCCCCAAACGCGATCGCCTGGTTCACCGGGATCGTCCAGGGCGTCGTCGTCCAGATCACCGCATGCGCGCCAACCAGTTCCGGCGCATTGGGCGCTTCCACAATCTCGAACGCCACGTCGATCTGCGTCGACACGACATCCTCATATTCCACCTCAGCCTCGGCCAGCGCGGTCTTTTCGACCGGCGACCACATCACCGGCTTGGCCCCGCGATACAGCTGGCCGCTTTCCGCGAATTTCAGCAACTCGCCCACGATGGTCGCTTCGGCGTCGAACTTCATGGTCAGGTACGGATCGGCCCAGTCGCCCATCACGCCCAGACGCTTGAACTGCTCCTTCTGCACGCCCACCCATTTGTCGGCATAGGCGCGGCACTGGGCGCGGAACTCGGCGGCGGGCACCTCGTCCTTGTTCAGCTTCTTCTTGCGATACTCCTCCTCGATCTTCCATTCGATCGGCAGGCCATGGCAGTCCCAGCCGGGCACATAGGGCGCATCCTTGCCCAGCAGCGATTGGCTGCGGACGATGATGTCCTTGAGCACCTTGTTCATCGCATGGCCCATATGGATGTCGCCATTCGCGTAGGGCGGCCCGTCATGCAGGATGAAGCGTTCGCGCCCCTTGCGCCGCTCGCGCAGCCGGTCATACAGACCCATTGCCTCCCACTTGGCCGCGATCGCGGGTTCCTTCTGCGCCAGGCCGGCCTTCATCGGAAAGTCGGTGACGGGCAGGAAAACGGTGGACTTATAGTCAGGTGCGTCGGTCATAATGGGTCCGGTATCTGCTAATGACCGTTCGCCCTGAGCGACGTCGAAGGGCTCGACCGACCGATAGGGAGGTCACTTCGCTCCGCTCAGTAGAAGGCTTCGACTTCGCTCAGCCCGAACGGGTGAGAAAACAAGCCGCCATTAAGCGACGTAAGGCGTTCCCGCAAGGATTTGCCGTGCAGCCTCGCAGTCCAGCGCGATCTGCGCCATCAGCGCGTCCAGCCCGTCATATTTCGCCTCCGGCCGCAGGAACGCGATCAGTTGCACGGCAATGCACTGGCCATACAGGCTTTCGGCAAAATCGAAGAAATGCGGTTCCAGCAATTCCTTGGGCGGGTCGAAGGTCGGGCGGATGCCCAGATTCGCCGCCCCGTCCAGCACGCGCCCGTCCGGCAACATCCCGCGCACCGCATAAATGCCATAGGCCGGGCGCAAATAGCTGCCCATATCGACATTGGCGGTGGGAAAGCCGATCGTCCGCCCCAGCTTGTCGCCATGCTGCACCTCCCCCTCGATCGCGAAGGGCCGGGTCAGCAGCCGGGTCGCGGTGGCGCAATCGCCCGCCTGCAACGCCGCGCGGATGCGGCTGGAGGAAATCACCGCCCCGTCCGCATCGGTCACCGGCGCAACCGCCTGCGCCCACATGCCCCATGGCGCGCCCAGTTCGGACAAGAGCGCCACGGAACCGGCACGCCCCTTGCCAAAGGTGAAATCCTGCCCCGTGACGACCCCCGCAATGCCCATATCGGCGGCCAGCAGGCGCACGAAAGCCTGCGGCCCAAGCGCGGCCAGTTGGGGGGTAAAGGCGAACACCATCATCGCGTCCGCCCCGGCGCCGGCGAACAGGGCCGCCCGCTGGTCCAGCGTCGTCAGGCGAAAATGGGGCGTGTCGGGCCGGAACAACCGCATCGGATGCGGATCGAAGGTCGCGACGATGACCGGACGCCCCTCGGCGCGGGCGCGGTCTATCGCATGGCCGACCACGGCCTGATGCCCGGCGTGAAACCCGTCAAAATTGCCCAGCGCCATGATGGCCCCGCGCAAATGCGCCGGGACCGGGGCGCCGCTAGTCAGCCGCTCCATGGCGCGGCCTATAGGGGGGCGCACAGGGCGTGGCAATGCGGCATCAGGCTCGCCGCAGGGTCACGAAGCTGTAGCCGGGCCGTCCGTCCAGCGCGCCATGGTCCTCGCGCGCCACTTCCACCCAGTCCGCCGGATAGGGATAGGCGATGCTGGCATCCCCCACCGCGTCCAGATGCACTTCGGTCAGCTCGATTCGATGGGCGACGTCCAGAAACAGTCGATACACTTCCGCCCCGCCAATCACCATCACGCCCGGCGCATTGGCCAGCGCAAGCGCGCCCGCGACATCATGCGCAACCTCCGCCCCTGCCCCGCTCCATGTCCGGTCGCGAGTCAGGACGATATGGCGACGCCCCGGCAGCAGTCCCGGCAGGCTGTCGAACGTCTTGCGCCCCATGATCATCGGATGGCCCAGCGTCAGCGCCTTGAACCGCTTGAGGTCCGCCGGCAGCCGCCAGGGCAGATCGCCATCCCGCCCGATCACGCCATTGTCGGCGCGGGCCAGGATCAGCACGATCTCGCTCACAGCACCAGCCGCGTGACATGCCCCATCTTGCGCCCCGGCCGCGCTTCATGCTTGCCATATAGGTGCAGATGGTTGGCCGGATCGGACAGGATCGCCTGCCAGTCATGCGCCGCCTCGCCGATCAGGTTGCGCATCTCCACCCGGCGCGCCGCCAGCGCGGTGTCGCCCAGCGGCAGCCCGCAAATCGCGCGGACATGATTTTCAAACTGGCTCGTCACCGCACCCTCGATCGTGCCATGCCCGCTATTATGGACGCGCGGCGCCATTTCGTTGAACACCGGACCATCGGCACTGGCGAAAAATTCGCAGGTCAAAACGCCGACATAGTCCAGCGCATCGGCAATTTTCCGCGCCAGCGCGCGGGCGGCAGGCACCTGCCCCTCGATCAGCGGCCCAGCGGGCGTGGTCGACATGTCGAGGATACCGTCGACATGGACATTGGCCGAACTGTCCCAGAAGCGCACCTCACCGTCCGCCCCGCGCACCAATATGACCGAAAATTCCTCGGCAAAAGTCACGAATCCTTCCAGTATCGCGCTCTGCCGGCCGATCGCATTCCATGCACCGACCGCATCGCCCGGCTCATTGATCCGCGCCTGTCCCTTGCCGTCATAACCCATGCGATTGGTTTTCAGGATGGCGCGGCTGCCGACCTGCGCGATCGCCGCCTCCAGATCGTCCAGATCCTCGACCGGCGCAAAGGGCGCGGTCAGCCCGCCCAGATCACACACGAACCGCTTTTCCGCCAGCCGGTCCTGCGCCACCCGCAACGCCTGCGCACCCGGACGCACCAGCCCATGGCTGGCCAGCACCTCGATCGCTGCCGGGTCGATATTCTCAAACTCATAGGTGACGACATCGACGCCATCGGCAAAGGCCGCCAGCGCCGCAGCGTCCTCATAATTGCCCCGCGTCCAGCGCGGCGACACGTCGGCGGCGGGGCCGCTCTCCTCCGGCGCGTAGATGGCGGTGCAATAGCCCAGCTGCGCGGCGGCGATGGCAATCATCCGCCCCAGCTGGCCGCCGCCTAGTATGCCGATGGTCGAACCGGGCGCGATGGTCGTCATGGGGCCGCTTAGTCCTCCACCGTTTCGGCGACCGCATCGGTCTGCTTCGTGCGCCAGGCGTCCAGTCGCCCGGCCAGTTCAGGATCATTGGTCGCCAGGATCGCGGCGGCCAGCAGCCCGGCATTGATCGCGCCCGGCTTGCCGATCGCCAGCGTCGCCACGGGAATGCCGCCGGGCATCTGGACGATCGACAGCAGCGAATCCATGCCCTTCAGCGCCTTCGATTCGACCGGCACGCCCAGCACCGGCAGGCGCGTCATCGACGCGCACATGCCCGGCAGATGCGCCGCCCCGCCCGCGCCCGCGATGATGACCTTCAGGCCGCGGCTCACCGCGCTCGTCGCATAATCATACAACCGCTGCGGGGTGCGGTGCGCCGACACCACCTTGCATTCATGGGGCACGCCCAGCGCGTCCAGCGTTTCGGCGGCATGGCGCATCGTGTCCCAGTCGGACCGCGACCCCATGATGATGCCGACCTCGATTGCCCCGCTCATGCCCGTGCTTCCCCTCATGGCGCGGCCTTCACGGTGCCGCCCGGAAAGCAAAGCCCCTTAGCGACCGGGTCGCCGGGGGGCAATGTCGTATTTCCTCCCCGAACCCGGCGTGCTCCCGCGCAGGCGGGAGCCTAGTCCCGCCGTTTCAACTGGGCTCCCGCCTGCGCGGGAGCACACAGCCCTTACCGTTCCGACAGATAATAGCGCTCGATCGCGCTCAGATCGTCGGCCAGTTCGTAAACGATCGGCTGGCCGGTCGGAATTTCCAGTTCGGTGATCTCGTCGTCGGGAATGTTCGACAGATGCTTGACCAGCGCGCGCAGCGAATTGCCATGGGCGGAAATCAGCACCCGCTTGCCTGCCTTCAGGTCGGGCGCGATGCGGCTTTCCCAATAGGGCAGCACGCGCGCGATCGTGTCCTTCAGGCTCTCGGTCGATGGAATGGCGATGCCCGCATAGCGGCGGTCCTTGCTCAGGTCGAACTCGCTGCCCGCCTCCAGCACCGGCGGCGGAATGTCGAAGCTGCGGCGCCAGATCTTGACCTGCGCGTCACCATGCTTGGCCGCCGTCTCCGCCTTGTCCAGGCCGGTCAGCCCGCCATAGTGACGCTCGTTCAAGCGCCAGTCCTTCTCCACCGGCAGCCACAGCCGCCCCATTTCCTCCAGCGCCAGGTTCAGCGTCTTGATCGCGCGGGTCTGGAGCGAGGTGTAGCATTGGTCGAAATCCAGCCCCTTGGCCTTCATCAACTGTCCCGCCGCCCGCGCTTCGCCCACGCCCTTCTCGGTCACGTCCACGTCCCACCATCCGGTGAAGCGGTTTTCCAGATTCCATGACGACTGGCCATGACGGATAAGGACGAGTGTGGGCATCGGGCACGTCTCCTGCACAAGAGCGGACAATATGAGTTCCCATCACGGAACGGCGGCATAATTCTCCAACCCCTCCTCCGTTCGGGCTGAGCTTGTCGAAGCCTTGTCCTTCTCTTGAAGAAGGGCGGCCCTTCGACAGGCTCTGGGCGAACGGGGGAGGGTAGGCCGTGATTATGCAACGATCCCCATAGCGGCCAAAATCGACCGCGCAAGCTTGTCCAGCCCGCCTGTACCCCCACATTGCAGTCGACAGGGCGATGGGCTAGCCATGGCAGATCGGGCAGAAGGAACACCCACTTGGCATTTGTGAAGGGCGCGTGGCGCATATTGGTCGCGATCAAGGACGGACTGGTCCTGCTGTTCCTCCTCCTCTTCTTCGGCGCGCTCTACGCCGCTCTCTCCTTCTCGCCAAAACCCGTCGCCGGCATCAGCGCGGGCGCGCTGCTGCTCGACCTCAACGGCACCATCGTCGAACAGCCAGCGGAGGTTGATCCTTTCGCGCTGCTGTCGGGGTCCGGCCCGCAGATGAAGGAATATCGCCTGTCCGACATCGTCACCGCGCTCGATGCGGCCAGAACGGATGGCAAGGTCAAGGCGGTGGTCCTGAACCTGGATGGCTTCATGGGCGGCGGTCAGGTCGCCATCGCCCGCGTCGGCCAGGCGCTCGATGCCCTGCGCGCCGCGAAAAAGCCGGTGCTGGCCTATGCCACCCTCTATACCGACGACAGCTATCTGTTGGCCGCCCATGCCAGCGAAGCGTGGAGCGATCCGCTGGGCGGCGTCGCGATCATGGGCCGGGGCGGATCGGGCCTCTATTATAAGGGGTTGATCGACAAGCTGGGCGTCAACACCCATGTCTATCGCGTCGGCACCTACAAGAGCTTCGTCGAACCCTTTATCCGGGCCGATCAGTCCCCCGAAGCCAAGCAGGCCAATCAGGCGCTGGCCGACGCGCTGTGGCAAAACTGGCGCGATGATGTCGCCAGGGCGCGGCCAAAGGCGAAGATTGCCGCTTATGCCGCCGACCCGGTCGCCGCCGCCCGCGCCGCCAACGGCAATATGGCGCAGGCCGCCCTGTCGGCTGGCCTGATCGACAAGCTGGGCGACGCCACCGCCTTTGGCACGCGCGTCGCGGAGATTGCGGGCGACGCCTCCGATGCGAAGGCGGGCGGTTTCGCCACGATCGACCTTGCCGCCTATGTCAAGGCGCGCATGCCCGCCAATGACGGCCAGATCGGCGTGCTGACGATCGCGGGCGACATCGTCGATGGCGAAGCCGGTCCCGGCACCGCGGCGGGCGATACCATCTCCGACCTGCTGCTGACTGCGCTCAATGAAAAGGATCTGAAAGCCCTCGTCGTCCGCGTCGATTCGCCCGGTGGATCGGTCATGGCCTCGGAAAAGATCCGCTCCGCCATTCTTCAGGCCAAGGCGGACGGACTTCCCGTCATCGTCTCCATGGGCAATGTCGCGGCCAGCGGCGGCTATTGGGTCTCCACCCCCGCCGACATGATCTTTGCAGAGCCGGACACCATCACCGGCTCGATCGGCGTGTTCGGTATCCTCCCCAGCTTTGAAGGCACACTCGCCAAGATCGGCGTCACCACCGACGGCGTCGCCACCACGCCCCTGTCGGGCCAGCCCGACCTTGCCGGCGGCACCTCCCCGCAATTCGACGCGATCATGCAGATGGGGGTCGAGGATATCTATCGCCGCTTCGTCGGCATCGTCGCCCAATCGCGCCGCAAGACCCCGGCGCAGATCGACGCCATCGCGCAGGGCCGCGTCTGGGACGGCGGCACCGCGCGGCAAATCGGGCTGGTCGACCGTTTCGGCGGGCTGGAGGACGCCATCGCCGAAGCCGCCCGCCGCGCCAAGATCGACCCCAAAACCGCCCGCGCCTACCGCATCGAAAAAGCGCCCGACAAATGGGCCGCGTGGATCGAGGCGATGGCGCAGCGCGACACCGACGATGCAGGCGCACCGCGCGACATGCTGGCCCGGCAAGCCATGGTCCAGCGCAACTGGGCGATGCAGGCGGTGGCCGACGTCAAGGCACTGGTCACCGGCGCAGGCGTCCGTGCCGACTGCCTGGAATGCCGCAGCTACGGCGCGCCGAAACCGCAAAGCGCAGCGGACCAGCGCGGCATGATGGCGCTCATCGCGGGGTTGTGGCGCTAATCCCCTTCTCCCCTTGCGGCGCATTCCCTCCTCCGTTCGCCCTGAGCTTGTCGAAGGGCTTTACTTCTTGAGCAGAAGGACGAGGCTTCGACAGGCTCAGCCCGAACGGGGTGAGGTCAGAGGGCATGTAAATCTCGTCAAGAGAAGGACGATAATCACCCCTCATCCCGATAGACCGGCAACCCCAGCCCGCGCCATATCGCCAGCGCGCGCAAGCCAAAGCCGGTCAGCGCCGCGATGACGCCCGCGACCGGCACGTCCAGCCCCAGCATCCGCAACCCCACGAACAGCCCCGCCGCTACTGCCGCCGCCGTCACATAAAGTTCGGGCCGCAACAGGATCGACGGTTCCCCCGCCAGCAGATCGCGCATGATCCCGCCGACGCAGCCGGTCACCACGCCCATCATCCCGGCAACAAAGGGCGGCACGCCGAAACTCATCGCCTTGGCCGCGCCGAACACCGCAAAGGCCGCCAGCCCGATCGCATCCAGCCAGTCGAGCGCCCGCTCGCTCCAGAAGCGGCGC
This sequence comes from Sphingobium sp. JAI105, assembly GCF_015752145.1. Classification (NCBI taxonomy): domain Bacteria; kingdom Pseudomonadati; phylum Pseudomonadota; class Alphaproteobacteria; order Sphingomonadales; family Sphingobiaceae; genus Sphingobium; species Sphingobium sp. JAI105. The sequence goes on from NZ_JADOUC010000001.1 coordinate 1,175,008, forward strand.
GGCGTACACCACACGATCACCGCCGCGCACATGCAGGTGATGGCGGGCGCGGCATCCACGACCCAGAATACCGGCGCCCCGATCAGCAGATCGCGCAACGTGCCGCCGCCCACCCCGGTCACCAGCGCGAAAAAGGCGAAGGTCACCAAAGTCTGCCGCAACCGCGCCGCCGCCAGCGCGCCCGACGCGGCAAAAACGAAGGTGCCGACGATGCTGAGCGTTTCCAGCACCGGGCCGATCGATGTGGCGAGGAGGGGCGTGGACGGGAGCATGGCCATATACTTACATCCGTTACAATATTTCCGTGTTCCCGCGCAGGCGGGAACCCAGTTCGGACGGCGGGCCTGGGTTCCCGCCTGCGCGGGAACACGCGGCTCAACTATGCCATGCCCCCTATTTCCGCCCCTTTTCCCCCGCCAGCCGGCTCATCAATATCGCCGCGCGCTTGGCCTGGCGCTTCATGCTCGACAGGTCGGCCTGTTCTGCCGGGCTGTGATCGCCGGTCGACGTCACGCCCAGCCCCACCAGCCCGTCCGTATCCTGCGCGACGAAGCTGATGTCGCCCGCGCCGCGCTTCAGCGGATCGAGTTCGGGCATCTGCGCCAGCCCCAGATCGGCATTGACCCGGTTCAACCGCGCCAGCAGCGCGCGATTGCCCGCCGTGGGCGCCATCGACGGATAGCCCATGTCGAATGCAATGCGCGCCGATGTGCCGGGCAGATGCCCCGCCCCGACGATCGCCTCCATCTTCGCGCGCACCCGCGCCGTCTGCTCCTCGCTCAGCGTGCGGAAATCGCCCTTTGCCACCGCGATGGGCGGGATGATGTTGGTCTTGCCGGTCACCGCGATCCGCACGCCGTCCTTGTCCACCTCGGCGCTCTGCCCGCCGCCGATCAGCCCGACATTGAAGGTCAGATTGGGTTCCGGCAGGTCCTTGCGAAACGCGACGATGATCCGCGCCAGCTCGTAGATCGCGCCGTCGCCCGCGCTGGCGGAAAAAATTCCCGAACTATGCCCCGACTTTCCGCTCGCGGTCAGCGTCCAGCTGTTGGAGGATCGGCGCGCGATCGACCCCATATCCTTGCCGTCCTCCTGGGACAGCCCCTCGAAATCCAGCGCGACATCGGCGCGCTTGCCCGCAGCAATCAGGTCGGCCCGCGCGATGCTGATCGGATCGCCCGAATCCTCCTCGTCCCCGGTCAGCACGACCTCGATATTCGCAGCTTTGAGCGTGCCGGCCGCCTGCATCGCCTTCAATGCCAGCAGCATCGTGACGACCCCGCCCTTGTCGTCCGCCACGCCCGGCCCCCGCGCTAGATCACCCTTGCGCTCGAACTTTTGAAACGGCGAATCCGGCTCGAACACGGTATCGAGATGCCCGATCAGCAGCATCTTCGTGGTCCCGGCCCGTCCCTTACGCACCGCGATCAGATGCCCGGCCCGCTTGGCCGCATCCATCGGCTGCCATGTCACGACAAAGCCCAGTCTCTCGAACTCAGGCCGCAGCATGTCGGCCACCGCCTTCACCCCCGCCAGGTTCATCGAACCGCTATTCTGGTTCACCAGTTTTTCGAGCAGGCCGATCGCGGGTTCATAGCCCGCCTCAACGCTGGTGCTGATCGTGCGTTCGGCGGGCGACAGTGCCGCCCCGGCGGGTACCCCCACCATCAGCATCGCCCCCGCGATCAGGCCTGCCCGCATTCTCACTTGGCCAGTTCCGTCTCGATCGCCGCGACCAGCGCCGCGTCGTCAGGCGCGGTCGTCGGCGCAAAACGCGCCGCGACGCTGCCATCCTTGGCGATCAGGAATTTCTCGAAATTCCACAGCACTTCAGGCACCGGATTGGGGGTCATGCCATAGCCTTTCAGCTTCTCGCGAAACGCATCGCCCTCGCCCTGCGCTTCCGGCACGGCGCTGGTCAGCGCGGCATAGAGCGGATGCTTGTCTGGCCCGGTGACCACGATCTTCTCGAACATCGGGAAATCGACGCCGAAATTGGTGGTGCAAAATGTCGCGATCTCGTCGTTCGTCCCCGGCTCCTGCGCGCCGAAATCATTGGCGGGAAAGCCTGCGACCACCAGCCCCTTGTCCTTATAGTCGGCGTACAGCTTTTCCAGCCCTTCATATTGCGGCGTCAGCCCGCATTTGGACGCGACATTGACCGCCAGCACCACCTTGCCCGCATAATCGGCGAGCGATGCATCCGCGCCCTTGATGGTCTTGAGCGGGATCTGCTGAATGTCCGTCATCTCGTTGTCTCCTGTGAAATTTGCGTGGACCTTGCCACTATATCGCCGCCCCGAACAGATGCCCCGCGCCCGCCGTCACCGCCATCGCCAGCGCGCCCCAGAACAGGGTCCGGCCCATTGATCGCACCACCTGCGCCCCGCCCAACCGCGCGCCGACATAGCCCAGCAGCGCCAGGCACAGCAGGCTCAGGCAGACAATCGCCATGATCGCGCTGCCCGCGGGCGCGATCGCCGCGACCAGCACCGGCGGCGCAGCCCCCATGGCAAAGCTGCCCGCCGACGCCAGCGCCGCCTGCACCGGACGGGCCGTCGCAATATCGGAAATGCCCAGTTCGTCGCGGGCATGCGCGCCCAGCGCGTCGGCCTCCATCAACTGTCGCGCCACTTGCCCCGCCAGGTCGGGCGTCAGGCCACGCTCGACATAAATGTCGCGCAGTTCGGCCCATTCCTGTTCGGGTTGCACGGCCAATGCATGCCGTTCCTTGGCCAGGTCGGCGCGTTCGGTATCCGATTGCGCGCTGACGGACACATATTCCCCCGCCGCCATCGACATCGCCCCCGCGACCAGCGCGGCAACGCCGGTCAGCAGGATCGCCTGACCGTCCGCTCCCGACGCCGCGATCCCGGTCATCAGGCTGGCGGTGGACACGATCCCGTCATTGGCCCCCAGCACCGTCGCACGCAGCCAGCCGACCCGATTCACATAGTGAACGGCATGGTGCGACTGGTCGATTGCCGTGTCCATTGGTCAGCCCCCGTTACGATCCTGCTCCACCCTGCCGTTGGTTTGGCGCGAAGTCGAGTGTCCCATGATACGTGCTCCCGAGCAGGCGGGAGCCCAGTCCCACGCTATCGACTAGGCTCCCGCCTGCGCGGGAGCACGACAGCTTGCCCCGCCAAACCCTCGGCCTTCTCCGCCAGTTCCAGCCAGCGCATTTCCGCCGCCTCTTTCTCGGCCCGCGCCTTTTCGATCGCGCCGGTCAGCGCGTCGAACCGCTTGCGGTCGCGCGTATACAGCGCCGGGTCCGCCAGCATATCCTCGTCCCGCGCGATCGCCGCCTCCAGTTCCTCGACCCGCTTGGGCAACAGCTCCAGGTCGCGCTGGTCCTTGTAGCTCAGCTTTGCGGACACGGGCTTTGGCTGCGGAGGCGCGGCGGCGGCCTTCTTCTCGATCTTGACCGCCTTGCGCGGATCGCGCTTGGCGATCCAGTCGGCATAGCCGCCCACGATCACATCGACCTTGCCCGATCCGTCCAGCCCCAGCGTCACCGTCACCGTCCGGTCCAGAAAGTCGCGGTCATGGCTGACGATCAGCACCGTGCCGTCATAATCGGCAATCACTTCCTGCAACAGGTCGAGTGTTTCCAGATCCAGGTCGTTGGTCGGCTCGTCCAGCACCAGCAGGTTGGATTCGCGCGCAAATTCGCGCGCGAACAGCAGGCGCGAACGCTCCCCGCCCGACAGCGTGCCCACCTTCGCCTCGGCAAGGCTCGGATCGAACAGAAAGTCCTTGAGATAGCCATGGACATGCTTGCGCACGCCCCGCACATCGATCCAGTCGCCCCCCTCGGCCAGCACTTCGCGGACCGTCTTGTCGCCCTGCATCAGGCTGCGCTGCTGGTCGATGAAGATCATGTCCAGCGTCTTGGCCTGGCTCACCGTGCCGCTGTCGGGCTGCAATTCGCCGGTCAGCATCTTCAGCAAGGTCGTCTTGCCCGCGCCATTGCCCCCGACAATGCCGATCCGGTCGCCGCGCTGCACGCGCAGCGACAGATTGTCGATGATGACCCTTTCACCAGCTCCGTTCGTGTCGAGCGAAGTCGAGACACCGTCGCCCTGCCGCTTCTCGACTTCGCTCGAAGCGAACGGAGACCGGGGGAAACGCTTGGTGGCATGTTCGACCTTGATGACGCTCTTGGTCTTGCTGTCGTCGCTCGCCACCGCGATCTTGGCGACGCCCTGCGGCCCGTTCATCGCCGCGCGCGTCTCGCGCATTTCCCACAGCTTGGCCAGCCGCCCCTGGTTGCGCTTGCGCCGCGCGGTGACGCCCCGCTCCAGCCAGTGCGCCTCGATCTTCAGCTTGGCGTCCAGCTTCTCCGCCGCCCGCGCCTCTTCGGCATAGACCGCCTCCATCCACTGTTCGAAACCGCCAAAGCCGATCTCGTTGCGGCGCATCTGCCCCCGGTCCAGCCACAGCGTCTGGCGCGTCAGCCGCGTCAGGAAGGCACGGTCATGGCTGATGACGATGAAGCCGCCATTATAGCGCGCCAGCCAGTTTTCCAGCCAGTCGATCGCCGCAATGTCCAGATGGTTGGTCGGTTCGTCCAGCAACAGCAGGTCCGGTTCGCTCGCCAGCGCACGGGCGATCGCCGCCCGCCGCCGCTCGCCGCCGCTCGCCGTTTTCGCCTCGCGCGACAGGTCGATCCCCAACTGGTCGGCAATCGCCTCCACCTCATGGGCGGGCGGCGCAAATTCGCCCGCCAGCGCGAAATCATGCAGCGTCGCAAAGGCGCTGACGTCCGGGTCCTGTTCCAGCGTGATGATCCGCGCGCCCGGCTGCACCGACCGCACGCCCTCATCGGCCTCGATCTGACCGCCCAGCAGCTTGAGCAGGGTTGTCTTGCCCACGCCGTTGCGCCCGATCAGCGCCAGCCGGTCGCGCGCGCCGACGTGAATATCCATCCCGCGAAACAGCCAGTGGCTGCCCTGCGAAAGGCCAAGATTTTCGAACGAAAGAAGAGGTGCTGCCATGCCCGTGCAGCTAGTCGCAAGATCACGATGGAGCAAGCATATCCTCCCCGGCACGGGAAGTGAGACCGCCGCCAAGCGGTGGTGGAGGGGGCGTGCATCAAGGCGCGTCCCCTGCGTCACCGACACGGAAAGGACACGGAACCCCAACCTGTCTGACGGCTTTCAACGCATGTCAGCGTCCATTCATCGCAGCCGTCCCACCATTACGGCATCCAAACAGGAGTGTTCCCTTCATGAAATCCGCCCTCGCCATCATGGCGCTCGCCGCTTCGTCGCTCCCGATGGCCGCCATCGCCCAGACCAGCGTGACCCTTGCCGAAACCGCGCCGGTGGTCACCCTCAACGTCACCGAAAGCGTCGAGGGGTCGCCCGACATCGCCACCGTGGGCACCGGCGTCCAGACCCGCGCGCCTACCGCGCAGGCGGCTATGCAGGACAATGCCGCAAAGACGGAAAAGCTGATCGCCGCCCTCTCCCGCGCTGGCATCGCCAAGAAGGACATCCAGACCAGCGGCATCAACCTGTCGGCGCAATATGATTATAACCAGCGCGACGGCGAACCCGCCGGCCCGCGCTTCATCGGCTATGAAGCGTCCAACCAGCTCAGCGTCAAACTGCGCGACATCAGGAAGGTCGGCCCCCTGCTCGACGCCATGGTGGCCGCGGGCGCGACCAACATCAATGGCCCGACCTTCGCGATCGACAATCCCGCGCCGATGCTGGCGCAGGCGCGCGGCGCGGCACTCAAGAGCGCGAAGGCCCAGGCCGATTTCTATGCCCAGGCCGCTGGCTACCGCACCGCCCGCCTCCTCTCCATCGCCGAAAGCAACAGCGGCGGCCAGCCCCCCATGCCCATGCTGCAAAGCGCCCGTTTCAAGGCCGATGCCGCCGCCGCCACCCCGGTCGAACCCGGCCAGGTCAGCGCGTCGGTGACGCTCACGGTGCAATACGCACTGGAAAAGTAAAAACCTCAATCCTCCCCCGCCGGGGGAGGATGAAATAGCGCAAACACCTCATCCTCCCCCATTCACCACCTGTTCAATGCCTGTCGCCTATGCCATGCCCATGACAATGATGCGCAAAAGCCTGATCGCCGGAATCATCGCCATGGGGGCCGCAATCGCACTGGTCCCGGTCGCCGACGCTGGAGGACGCCGCGACGAGCAGGACGCCGCGCGCCGGGCCATGCTCGACGGGCAGGTCATGCCCTTTGCCATGATCAAGCGCCGCGTCGATTCGCAGATGAACGGGGCCAGCTATGTCGGCAGCGAATTCGACCCTTCCTCCAACCGCTACCGCCTGAAATATGTGAAGGACGGAAAGGTCATGTGGGTTGATGCGGACGGCCGGACAGGCAATATCATCGGCTGGGCGCGCTGACCGCGCCTGACACAGAAAAGAAACGGAACAGCCCATGCGTCTGCTGATCGTCGAGGATGAACCAAGTCTGGGCCAGCAGCTCAGGAACACGCTGGAGGGTGCTGGCTATGCCGTCGACCTCGCCACCGATGGCGAGGATGGGCATTTCCTCGGCTCCACCGAAAATTACGATGCGGTCGTGCTCGACCTGGGCCTGCCGACCATTGACGGCCTGACGGTGCTGGACCGCTGGCGCAAGGAAGGCCGCGCCTTTCCCGTGCTGGTGCTGACCGCGCGCGACAGCTGGTCGGACAAGGTGGCGGGACTGGACGCGGGCGCGGACGACTATCTCGCCAAACCCTTCCAGTCCGAAGAACTCATCGCCCGCCTGCGCGCGCTCATCCGCCGCGCATCGGGCAATGCGTCGAGCGAACTCACCGCAGGCGACGTCCGCCTCGACACCCGTTCAGGCAAGGTGACGCTCAGCGGCGATCCGGTAAAGCTCACCGCGCAGGAATATAAATTGCTCTCCTACCTGCTCCATCACAAGGGCAAGGTGGTCAGCCGCACCGAATTGATCGAACATATTTACGATCAGGATTTCGACCGCGATTCCAACACGATCGAAGTGTTCGTCACCCGCATCCGCAAGAAACTGGGCGCCGACGTCATCACCACCATCCGCGGCCTGGGCTACAGCCTGGACGAGCCGGGGCGCTGATACCAAACCCGACATCCGTTCGGGCTGAGCGAAGTCGAAGCCTTCACCTGAACGCAGTGGAGGCACTTCGCTCCGCTCAGTGGACCCCTTCGACTTCGCTCAGGGCGAACGGTAAAGTGGGATACGCATGACCGATCCCATCACCCCTCCCCCCGTCCGCTCCACCGGCTCCATCAGCCGCCGGATGATCGGCATTGCCGCGCTGTGGATCAGCGTGCTGCTGATCGGCGGCGGCGTGGCGCTGGACCGGGTGCTGTCGGACGCCATCACCCGCAATTTCGACGACGGCATGAATTATGTGCTGACGGCGATGATCGCCGCGTCGGAAATCGGCCCGGACGGCGAAGTCCTCTTCAACCGCGAACTGGCCGACCAGCGCTTCCTCGAACCCAATAGCGGCCTCTATTATCAGGTCAGCGCGAAGGGGCATGAGGATTGGCGCTCCCGCTCGCTCTGGGACCGCGCGATCAAGGTGCCCGCCGACCATCATGACCGCCGCCTCCACGTCTATGACAGCAAGCAATTCCCCGGCGAGGATTTGCGCATCATGGAACGCAGCGTGGTCCTGCCCGGATCGAACACGCGCTGGATGTTCATCGTGGCGCAGGCGCGCGCGGGCCTGAACGCCCAGATCCGCACGCTGCGCACCACGCTGGTGCAAAGCTTCGCGCTGCTCGCGCTTGGCCTGTTCGTGCTGGCGACGCTCCAGACCCTCTATGGCCTGCGCCCCCTGCGCAAGGTGCGGCTGGAAATCATCCGCATGCGCGATGGCCTCAAAAGCCGCGTCACCGAACCCATGCCCGCCGAAGTGCTGCCCATGGTGGAGGAACTCAACGCCCTGCTCGCCCACAATGAACGGCAGGCGGAAGAAGCGCGCACCCATGCGGGCAATCTTGCCCATGCGCTCAAGACCCCGCTGACCGTCATCATGAACGCGGCGACGGCCCAGTCGGCCGATCTCGGCGAAACCGTGATCCGCGAAGCCACGACGATGCGGCGGCAGGTCGATCATCACCTTGCCCGCGCCCGCGCCGTTGGTCGGCGGGGTGCCGCGCAAAGCCGCGCCGACGTCTGGGCCAGCCTCACCGCCGTCGAACGCGCCGTCGCCCGCCTCTATTCCCACGTCCGCGTCGACATGGACGGATCGAAGGACGCGGCCGTCCGCGTCGAGCGGCAGGATCTCGACGAAATGCTCGGCAACCTCGTCGAAAACGCCGCCAAATATGGTGGCGGCAGCGTGTTCGCCACCGTCCAGCGCGCGGGCGACATGGTCGAAATATTGGTCGAGGATGACGGCCACGGCATCCCGGCGCAAGAGCGCACCCGCATTTTCGACCGCGGCGTCCGCCTCGATTCCGGCAAGCCCGGCACCGGCCTTGGCCTCGCCATCGTCCGCGATGTGGCGGAAATCTACGGCGGCACCGTCACCCTCGAAGAAAGCGAGGATCTGGGCGGCCTCCTCGTGCGTCTAAGACTCCCCGCCGCCTAAAACCCCTTCTCCCCACGGGGGAGAAGGATACGAAGCCTTGGCCGCGAAGCGGCTTAGGCGAAGTTGGAAGAGGGGGGTGGGACGCCAACGTCACCCTTGCCATCCACCCCAGCCCCTGCGAAGCAATAGCATCGCACGCATCATCCACCCCGGCCAGAACAGGAACCCCATGCGGCGGCACCTCTACCTCATCGCCGGTTTCGCCTCGCTGGGCCTGGGCACCATCGGCGCCTTCCTGCCGCTGCTGCCCACCGTCCCCTTCATGATCCTCGCCGCCTTCTGCTTCGCCCGCTCCAGCCCCGCGCTGGAGGCCAGGCTGCTCGACCACAGGATTTTCGGCCCCCATATCCGCCGCTGGCGGGAACGCGGCGCAATCAGCCGCCGCGGCAAGAAAGCCGCGCTCGCCGCCTTCGCCTTCAGCGCCACCCTGGCCCTCTTCCTCTCCCCCTGGCCCTGGTACCTCCTCCCCCTCACCGCCGCCCTGATCGGCGGCACCTGGATCTGGACCCGCCCGGAAGCGTGAGGGGCATAGGTCAGCACCGAAGGCCGGACATCAATTCAACCGTCATGCCGGACCTGATCCGGCATCCAGGGCAGCTACACACCGCCCTGGATCCTGCCATCCGTCAGGATGACGACGGCACTGAACCCTTCTCCCCCACGGGAGAGAAGGATACAAAGCCTTACCGATCGCGATGAGGTTAGGCGAAGTTGGATGAAGGAAACCGGCACTGGCGGCGCACACTACCAAGAGGCCACCACACCCACCTTCGTCACCCACCGACCGGCGCAGGGTCCGCCATGACCCAAGAGGAGCGACAATAAATTCCTCCCCTGCAAGGGGAGGGGGACCACGAAGTGGTGGAGGGGTGTCACCCTATCGCGGGGGGACACCCCTCCGTCTGGCCTACGGCCATCCACCTCCCCTTATAGGGGAGGATGATCGGGAACGACTATTATTTGACGTTCCTAACCGCTCGCATTCGCCTTATGAGCGGTCATTCACTTCAATCCAGCGACTGCCAGCTTTTTCCCAAGCCTCCAAAAAAGTGACGTGGTCTTCGTCACTCAAAACTTCCCACCCGGCGGTTATGAGAAACTGCTTTGGTGCTATTTTTCCTGAGCTAATCGCGCGCGCTAGAAGGCGCGGCAGGAACATGTAGTGTTCGCCTTTGCCTCTCAGGTTGGAGAGCATCTGACCAATCTCGCCATCGCAAATCCGAAGAAATAGCGGTGTGTCCAGTTTGCGTATCACGCCATTTATCATGTGGTGACCGACATGAGATGCCGTTGAATCGTCTTGTAGCAATTCGGACAAGCCGGGGGCAGCACGGATATCACTTTCCAGCGCAGTAGATGCCGAGTGTAGGGCGATGTCCTCCGCCGATCGGACACCAAATCTATCAAGGCCATATGCTTTCATGCTTCACCTTCCGGTCATCATCTATCGCTTGGCAGCTTTCCCCTACTAAAAGGTTCAACGCAGACGGTCCTCAATCCACCCCAGCCCGCCATCCGCCCCAGCCGGCACCAGCCCCCACACCTGTCCTACACCCCCGCCACCTGCTACACTCGCGCCCGGCTCTTTCCCATCGTCGACCCCAGCACGCCCGCGCAAATCCCCCACGCGCGACATGGGCGAAGTTTGCGAAGTTCCGCGCCGCGCCCAACCACCGGCCCGCGTAACATTCTGCCCGCAGCACGCACGAAAATATCACGATCACCGGGAAATATGCGAAGTTAAGCCCCGCACATCCTATTTATCCGTCGCGCCCCACACATCCTGCGCCTTCACATAGCCCCGCTGGCCCTTCACATCGAAGCTGCACCAGCCGCCCGAACAGTCGGACAGGCGCCCCACCACGCCCTTTTGCGCGCGAAACAGCGTCCGCGCGCCATCGCTGGCCGATTCGCGCATCGGCGCTTCGGCCGCGCGCACCACCCCAGTGGGCGTATCGCTCAGCAACCGGACATGCATCCACCCTTGCGCGCCGTCCGGGTCCTCGACCTTGCGCCACAGGCCCAGCACCTGCACCACCTTCACCGGCAGGTCGCGGCGGCGGTAGATCCAGTTGGACGGGTAATCCAGGCTCGGCCCGACCCGCATCCGCGCCTCCGGCTGCGAAATCGAGGCCCAGTACGGCACAGGCTTGCCCGCCGCGATCGCTGCGCCGCCTGCTGCGCCCAGCGCCATGACCACGCCCGCGCCCAGCAAAATGCGCTTCATGCCCGACCTGTTTTTCCTGTCACCCATGGCCTTCCCATAGCCGCTGCGCCGCCCCCGCGACAACTGCTGACTTGCCCGATCCACCATAAGCGCTTGACCGATGGCGCAGCCAGGCATAGCGGCCTTGGCATGGCCAAAAAACCGCGCCCCGCCAAGCCGCGCGTCATCGTCACGCGACGCCTGCCCCCCAATGTGGAGGCGCGCATGGCCGAACTGTTCGACGCCAGCTTCAATGTCGGTGATCAGCCGATGAGCCGCACCGAACTCGCCCGCGCCATGGCCCAGTGCGACGTGCTGGTGCCCTGCATCAGCGACCAGATCGACGCCACGCTGATCGCCGCCGCGCCGGACCGGCTGCAACTCCTGGCCAGCTTCGGCAGCGGCGTCGACCATATCGATCTCGCTGCCGCCCGCGCGAAGGGCATCATCGTCACCAATACGCCCGGCGTCCTGACCGAAGACACCGCCGATATGACGATGGCGCTGATCCTGTCGGTCCCCCGCCGCCTGGCCGAAGGGGAGAAGCTGGTGCGCAGTGGCGAGTGGCGCGGCTGGAGCCCGTCGGGGATGCTCGGCCACCGCATCGGCGGCAAGAAGCTGGGCATCATCGGCATGGGTCGCATCGGCCGCGCCGTCGCCCGCCGCGCCCGCGCCTTTGGCCTGACCATCGCCTATCACAACCGCCACCGCCTGCCGTTCGAGGTGGAGCAGGAACTGGAGGCGGAATGGGTCGGCGATGTCGACGGCCTGCTCGCCGCCTGCGACATCGTGTCGATCCACTGCCCGCTCAACGGCGACACGCGCGGGCTGATCGACGCACGGCGTATCGCACTGATGCGGCCCGACGCCTATCTCATCAACACCTCCCGCGCCGAAATCACCGACGAAGCGGCGCTCATCGCCGCGCTGGACGAAGGCCGGATCGCGGGCGCAGGGCTGGACGTCTACACCCACGAACCCGCCGTCGATCCCCGCCTCTTCGCCCTCTCCAATGTCGTGCTGCTGCCGCATATGGGGTCCGCTACCTTCGAAGGCCGCGACGCCACCGGCGCGCGCGTCATCGCCAACATCCGCAGCTGGGTCGATGGCCACCGCCCGCCCAACCAGGTGCTGGAAGGCTGGGTCTGACCACGGAACCGCTGGTCCCGCCGCTCGTTCGGAAAGTATCGCCTTTCCAACGTCAGGGACATATTACCATGTTGAAACTCGCCCTCATCTCGCTCGTCATCGCCGGTGTCCTCGCCATTCTGGGCTTTGGCGGGGCGGCTGGCACATTTGTCGGCATCGCCAAGATCCTGTTCTTCATCGCCCTCGCGGTCTTTGTTCTCTTCCTTGTCCTGGGCATGCTGGCTGGCAAGGGCATCAAGGACGCGATAGACTGAACCGATGGATATAGCTGGAGCAGAAACAGGTGCGGCTGTGGATGAAACGGGTCGATTGATCCGCGACGCCGCCGGCTTCCTGCTCCAGCGCGACCTGGGCGGCAGCTATCGGCTGGTGCTGCTGCGCGTCCCGGTCGATCTGGTCGAAAAGCGGGTCCGGGTCCGCGGCTACCACGCTGGCGACAACATCGTCGAAGCGGATGGCGTCGCCCCGGCCTGATCCACCCGCCTGATCCTCTTGCCAAACCGGCCGGGACGCGCGATCCCCTGTGCCATGCGCAAGATCATCGCCCTCCTCCTCGCCGTCGCCACGCCAGTTCTGGCCCACGCCCAAACGCCCCATGACGCCCTTGGCAAGGTCATGGACGACCATTGGGCCTGGTGGCTGTCGGTCCATCCGGTCGATGCCACCGCGCGCGGCGTGCGCGACTATGACGATCGCATCTACGACATTTCGCTGGCTGGCCGCGCCGCACAGATCAAGGCGGAACAGGCATTCGTCGCCCGGCTCGACGCGATCGCCGACAGCGGCCTTGACCCCGCCGACCGGGTCAACCGCGACGTGCTGCTGTGGATGCTGCGGGACGACATCGCCGGGGAAAGCCATCCCGCCGAACGGCTGATGCTGTTCACCACTTATTATGGCTGGCATCAGGGCTTTGCCAGCATGAGCGACGGCCTGCCCTTCTACAATCGCGCAGACTATGACAGCTATCTGAAGCGCCTTTCGCTCTACCCCCGGCAAAATGCCGACGCCCTTTCCATCACGCGGCAGGCGATCAAGGGCGGTTATGTCCAGCCCTGCTCGGTGCTGGGCCACTATGCCGCCAGCATCAGCGGCATCGTCGCGGGCAAGCCGCAGGACACGCGCTTCTACGAGCCCTTCACCCGCGCCAGGCCCCGCGACATCAGCGATGCGGACTGGGCCGCGATGCAGGCCCGCGCCACCGCCCTCATCCGCGATGTAGTCGCGCCCGAATATTCCAAATGGCACGATCTGTTCGTGAAGGACTATCTGCCCGCCTGCCGCAAGAGCGACAGCGCCTCCACCCTGCCCGGCGGCGCGGCATGGTATGCCAGCCGGGTTCGCGCCCATACGACGACCGACCTTACCCCCGACCAGATCCATGCCATCGGCCTGTCCGAAGTCGCCCGTATCCGCGCCCGCATGGATGACGTCGCGGCCAAGGCGGGCTATCCCAGCCGCGCCGCCTTCATCGCCCATCTGCGTACCGATCCGCGCTATTATGCCAAAACGGCGGAGGAACTGCTGCAAGTCGCCGCGCGGCAGGCCAAGACGATCGACGGCCTGCTGCCCCGCTATTTCGGCACGCTGCCGCGCCTGCCCTATGGCCTCAAACCCATTCCCGCCGCCGAAGCGGAAGGGACGACGACCGCCTATTACATGCCCGGCGCACCTGAAAGCGGCATCGCCGGCACCTATTATGTCAACACGTCAAAGCTGGACCAGCGCCCCTATTGGGAACTGCCCGCCCTCACCGCCCATGAAGCGGTGCCCGGCCATCACAACCAGATTGCGCTGCAACAGGAATTGCCGCTGCCGCCATTCCGCAAATATCTGGCCAGCTTCACTGCCTATGTCGAAGGCTGGGCGCTCTACAGCGAATATCTGGGCGAGGAGATGGGCCTCTACGACACGCCCGAAAAGATGATGGGCCGCCTGTCCTATGAAATGTGGCGCGCCTGCCGTCTGGTCGTCGACACCGGCATCCATGCCAAGGGGTGGGACAAGGCCCGCGCGGTCGCCTTCATGAAGGATAATAGCGCCCTGTCCGACGCCAATATCGACGCGGAGGTCAATCGCTATATCAGCTGGCCGGGACAGGCGCTGGGCTACAAGCTGGGCGAGATCAAGATCCGCGAATTGCGGGCCAGGGCAGAGGCCGCGCTGGGACCGAAATTTAACCTGCGCGCCTTCCACGACGCGGTACTGGCGCAAGGCGCGGTGCCGCTGACGGTGCTCGACAGCCAGATCGACGCCTGGATCGCCGCGCAAAAGGCACGCTAGTCGGCGCCTCCCCTTGTCCGAATTGGCAATTTTTGCTGCGCTGCGGCGACTTGCCAATACCCCTCCGTTCTACTACCGGGGGGGCCAACAGCTCCCCAGACCGGGCATAAGTCGGCAAGTGGCGCTGCGCGTCGAGTCCGTACACTTTATGACGTTGGGAAAGAGATGAGCATTTACCTGGATTATCTGGCCGAAATCGACAGCCGCAAGACACAGGGACTTGCGCCCAAGCCAATCGACGATGGCGTCTTGCTTGGCGAAATCATCACCATCATCCAGGACGCAGCAAGCGAACATCGCGCCGACGCGCTCAAATTCTTCATTTACAACACATTGCCCGGCACCACGAGCGCCGCTGCCGTCAAGGCTGCTTTCCTCAAGCAGATCATCCTTGGCGAAGTGACCGTGCCGGAAATCACCCCGGCCTTTGCGCTGGAACTGCTCAGCCACATGAAGGGTGGCCCTTCGATCAAGGTGCTGCTCGACATTGCGCTGGGCGATGATGCCACCATCGCGGCTCAGGCGGGCGACGTGCTCAAGACCCAGGTTTTCCTCTACGACGCTGACATGTTCCGCCTGCGTGACGCTTACGCGGCGGGCAACGCAGTCGCGAAGGATGTGCTGGAAAGCTACGCCAACGCCGAATTTTTCGTAAAGCTCCCTGATGTCGAGGGCGAGATCAAGGTCGTCACCTTCATCGCGGGCGAAGGCGATATTTCGACCGATCTTCTGTCGCCGGGCAATCAGGCGCATTCGCGTTCCGACCGCGAACTGCACGGCCAGTGCATGATCTCGCCGGATGCGCAGCAGCAGATCCAGGCGCTCAAGATCCAGCATCCCGACAAGCGCGTCATGCTGATCGCCGAAAAGGGCACGATGGGCGTCGGCTCCTCGCGCATGTCGGGCGTCAACAATGTGGCATTGTGGGCCGGCAAGCAGCAGAGCCCCTATGTGCCCTTCGTCAACTATGCCCCCGTCGTCGCGGGCACCAACGGCATCTCGCCCATCTTCGCGACCACCGTGGACGTGACCGGCGGCATCGGCATCAACCTTAAAAACTGGGTGAAGATGACCGGCCCGGATGGCAAGCCCATCCTCAATAATGACGGCAATCCGGTGCTGGAGGAAAAATTCTCCGTCGCGACCGGCACGGTGCTCAAGATCGACGTCAAGAACAAGAAGCTGACCGACGAAGCCGGCAACGAACTGGTCGATGTCGCGTCCGCCTTCACCCCGCAGAAGATGGAATTCATGAAGGCGGGCAGCAGCTACGCCATCGTGTTCGGCAAGAAGCTTCAGACCTTCGCTGCCGAAACGCTGGGCATCGAAGCCCCGCTCGTCTTTGCCCCGAACAAGGAAATCTCGGTCGAAGGCCAGGGCCTGACCGCCGTTGAAAAAATCTTCAACCGCAATGCCGTCGGCGTCACGCCGGGCAAGGTGCTGCACGCCGGTTCCGACGTGCGCGTCAAGGTGAATATCGTCGGGTCGCAGGACACGACCGGCCTCATGACCGCGCAGGAACTCGAAGCGATGGCGGCCACCGTCATCTCGCCGCTGGTCGACGGCGCTTATCAGTCGGGCTGTCACACCGCGTCGGTCTGGGACAAGAAGGCGCAGGCCAACATTCCCAAGCTCATGTCCTTCATGAACAATTTCGGCCTCATCACCGCGCGCGACCCCAAGGGCCGCTATCATGCGATGACCGACGTCATTCACAAGGTTCTGAACGACATCACTGTCGACGACTGGGCCATCATCATCGGCGGCGACAGCCACACCCGCATGTCGAAGGGCGTGGCCTTTGGCGCGGACTCCGGCACTGTTGCCCTGGCTCTTGCCACCGGCGAAGCGACCATGCCGATCCCGCAGTCGGTCAAGGTCACCTTCAAGGGCAAGATGCAGCCCTATATGGACTTCCGCGACGTCGTCCACGCCACCCAGGCGCAGATGCTCGCCCAGTTCGGCGGCGAAAATGTGTTCCAGGGCCGCGTCATCGAAGTCCATATCGGTACGCTGCTGGCCGATCAGGCTTTCACCTTCACCGACTGGACGGCCGAAATGAAGGCCAAGGCGTCGATCTGCATCTCGCAGGACGAAACGCTGATCGAATCGCTGGAAATCGCCAAATCGCGTATCCAGATCATGATCGACAAGGGCATGGAAAATGCCGCCGGCACGCTGCAGGGCCTGATCAACAAGGCGGATGCGCGCATCGCGGAAATCCGTTCGGGCGTGAAGCCCGCACTGGCCCCCGACCCCAACGCCAAATATTTCGCCGAGGTCGTGGTCGATCTGGACCTGATCAACGAACCGATGATCGCCGACCCAGACGTCAACAATGCGGACGTGTCGAAGCGCTACACCCACGACACCATCCGCCCGGTTTCCTATTATGGCGGCACCAAGAAGGTCGACCTGGGCTTCGTCGGGTCGTGCATGGTACACAAGGGCGACATGAAAATCCTGGCCCAGATGCTCAAGAATATCGAGGCGAGCGAAGGCAAGGTCGAGTTCAAGGCCCCGCTGGTCGTCGCCCCGCCGACCTATAATATCGTCGACGAGCTGAAGGCCGAAGGCGACTGGGACGTGCTCAAAAAATATGCCGGCTTCGAATTTGACGATGTCGCACCCAAGAGCGCTGCCCGCACCAGCTACGAAAATACGCTGTATCTCGAACGGCCCGGCTGCAACCTGTGCATGGGCAATCAGGAAAAGGCCGCCAGGGGCGATACCGTCATGGCCACCTCCACCCGCCTGTTCCAGGGCCGCGTCGTAGAGGACACCGACGAGAAGAAGGGTGAATCGCTGCTGGCGTCCACCCCGGTCGTCGTTCTCTCCTCCATATTGGGCCGCACGCCCAGCATGGATGAGTATAAGAGCGCTGTCACCGGCATCGACCTGACCAAGTTCGCGCCGCCCGTCGCCCACTGATCGGGGGTCTGGCAGACAATCCTCCCCTGTAAGGGGAGGTGTCGGCACGAAGTGCTGACGGAGGGGTGTCACCCTAACGATAGGGCGACACCCCTCCGTCTGGCCTGCGGCCATCCACCTCCCCTTGCAGGGGAGGAAGTATTGTGTTCGACACGCCAATGATGGCGAACCCGATAGTCTCACGTCGACAGCGGATACCCGACCTCGGCTGCCTCCCAAACATCTGCCTTGACCGACTTGGCAATTGACTTGGCACCGCTAGTTCCTATCTCCCTGCTACATCGGGACATACCTGCTTCGACCCATGGTTGGGGCGCCTTCTGCCCTCAGGCCGTCCGGCTTTTGGGCGGATCATGCGTCATCCTCCCGACCGGGCCGATGCTACCGCGAGGAGACGCATTTTCATGACCGCCATCGGACAGGACACATTGGGCACGCGCGACATTTTGCATGTCGAGGGCAAGGACATCGCCTTTTACTCGCTCAAAAAAGCGGCGGCGAAGCTGGGCGACGTGTCGCGTCTGCCCTTCTCGATGAAGGTGCTGCTCGAAAACCTGCTCCGCTTCGAAGATGGCGTCACCGTCACGATCGAGGATATTCAGGCCATCATCGACTGGCAGAATGACAAGGGCAAGGCCGAGCGCGAGATTCAATATCGTCCCGCCCGCGTCCTGCTTCAGGATTTCACCGGCGTCCCCTGCGTCGTCGATCTCGCCGCCATGCGCGACGCGATGAATGCGCTGGGCGCCGACGCCAGCAAGATCAATCCGCAGGTGCCTGTCCACCTCGTCATCGACCACAGCGTCATGGTCGACGAATTCGGCACGCCCAAGGCGTTCGAGCAGAATGTCGAGATTGAATATCAGCGCAACATGGAGCGCTACGACTTTCTGAAATGGGGCAGCAAGTCCCTCGCCAATTTCTATGCGGTCCCCCCCGGCACCGGCATCTGCCATCAGGTCAATCTGGAAAATATCGCGCAGGCCGTCTGGTCGTCCGTGGATGCGGACGGCAATATCGTCGCCTATCCCGACACCTGCGTCGGCACCGACAGCCACACCACCATGATCAACGGCCTTGGCGTGTTGGGCTGGGGCGTGGGCGGTATCGAGGCTGAGGCGGCGATGCTTGGCCAGCCTGTCTCCATGCTCATCCCCGAAGTCGTCGGCTTCAAGATGGTCGGCCAATTGAAGGAAGGCGTCACCGCCACCGATCTGGTGCTGACCTGCACCGAAATGCTGCGCAAGAAGGGCGTGGTTGGCCGCTTCGTCGAATATTTCGGCCCCGGCCTTGCCAGCCTGTCGCTCGCCGACCGCGCGACCCTTGCCAACATGGCGCCCGAATATGGCGCGACCTGCGGCTTCTTCGGCATCGATGACAAGACGCTCGACTATATGCGCCTGACCGGCCGCAGCGACGAAAATCTCGCGCTGGTCGAAGCATATGCGAAGGAACAGGGCTTCTGGATCGATCCGTCAGCGGAGCTGGTGTTTACCGATACGCTGGAACTCGACCTTGCCACCGTCGTCCCCAGCCTGGCCGGTCCCAAACGCCCGCAGGACCGCGTCTCGCTGCCGCAGGTCGATGACGTGTTCAACGCCGATCTCGCTAACGTCTACAAGAAAGCGCAGCAGCGCGTGCCGGTCGATGGCAAGGATTTCGACATTGGCGACGGCGACGTGACCATCGCGGCGATCACCAGTTGCACCAACACGTCGAACCCCGGCGTCATGCTGGCCGCGGGCCTGGTCGCCAAGAAGGCGAACGAACTGGGCCTCAGGCCAAAGCCCTGGGTCAAGACCTCGCTCGCCCCCGGCAGTCAGGTCGTCACCGACTATCTGGAAAAGGCGGGCCTCCAGTCGCATCTCGACGCGATCGGCTTCAATCTGGTTGGCTATGGCTGCACCACCTGCATCGGCAATAGCGGCCCGCTGGCCCCGCCGATCAGTGCCGCAATCAACGACAATGGTCTGGTCGCCGCCGCCGTCATTTCGGGCAACCGCAATTTCGAAGGCCGCGTGTCACCCGACGTGCGCGCCAATTTCCTGGCCTCTCCCCCGCTCGTCGTCGCCTATGCGCTCAAGGGCACGGTGATCGAGGATTTCATCACTACCCCGATCGGCGTCGGCAGCGCCGGGCAGGACGTCTATCTCAAAGACATCTGGCCCACCAATGACGACATCGCATCGACCATGGCGACCTGCGTGGACCGCGCCATGTTCCAGGCGCGCTACGCCAATGTCTATAAGGGCGACGCCCATTGGCAGGCGATCGACGTTACCGGATCGGACACATATCAGTGGCGCGCAGGCTCCACCTATGTCGCCAACCCGCCCTATTTCGAAGGGCTGAGCATGACCCCGGCCCCCGTCACCGACATTGTCGAGGCCAAGCCTCTGGCGATATTCGGTGACTCCATCACTACCGACCATATCTCGCCCGCAGGCTCCATCAAGGCATCCTCGCCAGCAGGCAAGTGGCTGTCCGAGCATCAGGTCGCGCAGGCCGATTTCAACAGCTATGGCGCGCGGCGCGGCCATCATGAAGTCATGATGCGCGGCACCTTCGCCAATATCCGCATCAAGAATCTGATGCTGGACGGCGTCGAGGGGGGCATGACCCGCTACAAGGGCGAAACCCTGCCCATCTATGACGCGGCGATGAAGCACAAGGCGGACGGCACTCCCCTGGTCGTCATCGGCGGCAAGGAATATGGCACCGGATCGTCACGCGACTGGGCGGCCAAGGGCACCAATTTGCTGGGGGTTCGCGCGGTCATCGTCGAAAGCTTCGAACGCATCCACCGCTCCAATCTGGTTGGCATGGGCGTGCTGCCGCTTCAGTTCAAAAATGGCGACACGCGCGACACGCTGGGCCTGACCGGTGACGAAAGCTTCACCATCACTGGCGTTGGGAAGCTCAAGCCCCGCCAGGATGTCGAAGTCGCCGTGACCCGTGCCGATGGCTCGACCTTCACCTTCACCGCGCTCTGCCGGATCGACACGGTCAACGAGCTGGAATATTTCCTGAACGGCGGCATCCTGCAATATGTGCTGCGAAAGCTGGCTGCCTGACCGGCTGACTGCCTGACACCGCCATCCCGTGCCGCTATTTCGGCCGGGATGCGCGGCTTTCAGGCTCAGGGCCGTGCGGTTGCGCTCGCGTCCCGCACCGACTTGAATTCGGACCCCGGCTTCCATTGCGGCCAGCGGGTCGACGTCGCAAGGTCTTGGCCGATCGCCAGCATCAGATCTACATCCTGCGCAGCCCCGTCCAGTTTCCATGTCGCGTCGACCGCGTCACACGCCTGATGGTAGCATTGGCCGGTATAGGCATCGACCCAGGCCTGTCCCGCCGCCCGGCCGCCCTCGACCAGATCGGACGCGCCCGCAATCCCCATCATCAGCAGCACCGGCACGCCCCGCTTGGCCATGGAGAAATGATCGGCACGGTAGAATAGCCCGCGTTCGGGCAGGCTTTCGGGCGTCACGACCCGGCCCTGCGCAGCAGCAGCCCTGGCCAGGTCATCCTCCAGCGTCCCCTGCCCCTTGCCCACCAGAATGACGTCCTTCGCCTTGCCAGCGGTCTGGAGAATGTCGATCGTCAGGTTGGCGACGGTCTTGTCGAGCGGCCAGACCGGGTTCTGGGCATAATGTTCCGAACCCAGCAGCCCCCGCTCCTCCGCCGTCCAGGCCGCGAACAGGATGCTGCGGTCCGGCGCGGGGCCAGCCTTGAAGGCGCGGGCGATCTCGAACAGGCCGGCGATGCCCAGCGCATCGTCATTGGCCCCGGCGCGATAGATCCGCCCCTGCGCGTCGGACGCGCCCTTGCCATAGGCATCCCAATGCGCGCCATACATGACCGTTTCGTCAGGCCGTTTGGCACCGGGAATGCGGGCAAGGACATTGGCGCTCTTGATGACGTCCTGCGTCACCGGGAAAGCGGCGGAAAAGCTGGCCCCCTTCAACTCCACGGGCCGAAAGCCTTTCGACCGCGCCTTCGCGCGCAAGCTTGCAAGGTCCAGACCCGCGCCTGCAAACAGCTTGGCCGCTGCCCCGCCCTCGATCCAGCCCTGTAGCTGGAGGCTGGTCAGCTTGTCGGGGGCGCGGACCAGATCATAATTTTCCCCGCCCAGACTGACGACCACATTCCAGCCATAGCCAGCGCCGGGCGTGTCATGCACGATCAGCGCGCCAACCGCGCCGCGCCGGGCCGCTTCCTCGAACTTGTAGGTCCAGCGGCCATAATAGGTCATTGTCCGGTCGCCGAACTTGCCGGCTGCGTCATCGCCCTTGGCCGCTTCGAAATCCGGATCGTTGATCAGAAAGACGGCGACCTTGCCTTTCAGATCCGCGCCCTTGAAATCATCCCAGCCGCGTTCCGGGGCAGAAACGCCATAGCCAACGAACAGCAATGGCGCGCTGCTGATCGCAACCTTGTCGCGCGGCTGGAGGGTGGAAAGATAGACGTCCTTCCCCGCGGTCCACGCCGTCGTGGCGCTTCCCTGCCTGACGCCCAGCACCTCCGCCTGGCCCAGGCGGGTGTGGAGTAGCGGCACGCTTTGCACCCATTGCCCATCCGGCCCGCCCGGCTCCAGCCCCAGCGCCTGAAAGCGACCGACGAGATAGCCGATCGTCCGCTCCTCCCCAACGGTGCCGGGGGCGCGGCCTTCGAACAGGTCGGACGCCAGAACGCGGACCGATTGTTCGAGTTGCTGCGGCGCGACCGTCTGGGCGTGAGCGGGAAGGGCGAGGAGGCCAAGAGCCAGTAATGCACGGGTCATGGCACAGGCTTACTCGCTACCAGCCATAAGCGAAAGGCCAGTGACGGGCGAAAGGACTGTCAGAATTCGATGTCGAGTTCTTCCATCTCGTCCGGTTCGATCCGCGCTTCGTCAATCCATTCGCGCATGATGTCCCACCCGTTGATCGTCTGGCAATAGGCCGCCGCCTTCATGGACACCGGCACGGCATAGGTCAGGAACCGTTCGGCCACCGGCGCGAACATCGCGTCGGCGACAGTCGGTTTGTCGCCGAACAGCCATGGCCCGCCATAGCTGTCCAGACATTCGGCCCAGATCGTCTCGATCCGTTCAATGTCGGGCTTGGCGCCCGGAAAGATCGGGAATTTGGCGTGGCGGACCTTCAGGTTCATCGGCAGGGCGGAGCGCAGATTGGCGAAACCGGAATGAATTTCGCCCGACACCGACCGGCAATGGGCGCGGGCGATCCGATCGGCGGGATACATGCCTGCATCGGGATATAATTCATGCAGATATTCCGCGATCGCGAGCGTGTCCCACACGCTCGCCCCTTCATGGGTCAGGCGCGGCACCAGTACGGATGGTGACAGCAGCAGCAATTCCGCGCGATTTTCCGGATCATCAAGCGCGACCAGCTTTTCCTCGACCTTCAGGCCCGCAATCCGGCAGAGCAGCCAGCCGCGCAGCGACCAGGACGAGTAATTTTTACTGGATAGAGTGAGCTCAGCAATGGGCATGACATTCCCTCCGGTCGGCCTTAACCTACATTTATGATGATGCGGTGCAACATATAATCCGTGTATAACGTTTTATACCAGAACCGATTCGGATGGACGGATTAAACAAGGCGCGCTTATAATCATGCGGATGCTATACAGTGGTTATCAGGCGTGGAACGATATGCTGGCGCCGGCACGCTTCGGGGCGCAGGTTGCGCTGGGGATGCGCGATAAATTGGGACCGATGGCCGATTGGGCCATGCCTCGGCGCATGTTCGCGCTGATGGACGTGTTTCAGGGCGCGCGGGTTACGCACAAACGGCCGCCCTACGCCATTACGTCGGTGCGCAGCGGCAATGCCGATGTGGCGGTGCGCGAAGAGATCGTCCTCGACCTGCCCTTTGGCGACCTGCTGCACTTTGTGAAGGATGAGGTAGACACCGCCCAGCCGCGCGTGCTGGTGGTGGCGCCGATGTCAGGTCATTTCTCCACCTTGCTGCGCAGTACTGTGGAGACCCTGCTGCGGGACCATGACGTCTATATTACCGACTGGAAAAATGCCCGCGACGTGCCGCTGGCGGCGGGGCGTTTCGGCTTTGAGGATTATGTCGATTATATAATCCGCTTTTTCCAGACGATGGGCCCCGGCGCGCATCTGCTGTCGGTATGCCAGCCCTGCGTTCCCGCGCTGGCGGCGGTGGCAGTCATGGCGGAGGATAAAGACCCCGCGACCCCCAAGTCGATGACGCTGATGGGCGGGCCGATCGACACGCGAGTCGCGCCCACTGTGGTCAATGATCTGGCCAACGACAAGCCGATCGACTGGTTCGAGAAGAATCTGATCTCCATCGTCCCCTTCCGCTATGCCGGGCGCGGTCGCGAAGTCTATCCCGGCTTCGTGCAACTTTCCGCCTTCATGGCGATGAACATGGAACGGCACGGATCGCAGCATCGCGAACTCTATCAGCTTCTGGCCGACGGCAAGACGGTCGAGGCGGACAAGATCAAGAGTTTCTACGAGGAATATTTCGCGGTCCTGGACATGACCAAGGAATTTTACCTGGAGACGGTCGATCTGGTGTTCCAGCGCACCTTGCTGGCCAAGGGCGAATTGATGCACCGTGGCCGTCCCGTCAATCCGGGCGCGATCCGCAAGACTGCCCTGCTGACGGTCGAGGGCGAGAAGGACGATGTCTGCGCCGTGGGCCAGACGGCGGCGGCCCATGCGCTCTGCACCGGCCTTCGCCCGCACCTAAAACGCCACCATTTGCAACCGGGCGTTGGCCATTATGGCGTCTTTTCCGGCAGCAAATGGGAAAAGCAGGTCTATCCGCAGGTCCGGAACATGATCCTGTCGATGAACTGACGGCCCGGCAAAGGGCAAGCGCTGAATAGGAGATGCGGGGCTTAGCTTCGCATATTTCCCGGCAATCATGATATTTTCGTGCGCAATGCGGACAGGATGTTACGCGTCCTGCCATGGCTGGCGCATGCGAAACTTCGCAAATTTCGCCCATATCGCTTATGGAAAATTCGGGTGACGTTTGCCGGTCGGCCATGCGGTGCGCGCGGTCGAATATGGCGTGTGAACGATGGGAAGGAACCGGGCGCGCTTATAACAGGCGGGGCGGGTGTAGGACAGCGAGCATCCTCCCGCCCTCTTCCAACTGCGGCATGGCGCGCGATGGCTTGAGGGTTTTTCTCCACCTCCGTTCGTTTCGAGCGAAGTCGAGAAACACCGAGCAGGTTTCTCGACTTCGCTCGAAACGAACGGGGGGCGGGTTGGGGCGGGTGTAGGACAGTGAGCGTTCTCCCCCCCCTCTTCCAACTTCGCCTAACCTCACTGCGTTCAGTAAGGCTCCGTATCCTTCTCCCCCGTGGGGAGAAGGATACGGACGCGGCCCTACCATTCATATGCCTTGGGCAGCGCGCCCTCCTGCGGCGTCGCATAGCGGTCGCGCAGCTTCGTCTGGCGGTTGTCGATGGGTTGCGGCACGCCGTCGATCCACACCGCGATCGGCGCGGATGTCATTTCCAGCGGATCGCCATCCCACAGCACGACATCCCCTGCCCGCCCCGGCTTTAGTGAGCCGATCCGGTCGCCCAGCCCCATCGCTTCGGCGGGGGCGCTGCTGATCGTGCGGAGCGCCTGCCCCCAGCTGAGGCCCGTGGCGCCCGGCACCTTGTTCAGCGCCACCATATTGCCCGCCTGCTGGGTTGCGAGGCGCAGTTGCAGCCCCTCGTCCCGGTCCATCAGCCCCATGGAGACGATGACGCCTGCCTTCACCATCCGCCCGACATTGCTCTGGGTCGCGGCCAGCTTTGCAAAGCTGGAGGGCAGGTCGTCGAGGCCGCCCGCGATCACCGGCACCTTGGCCGCCGCGATTTGCGGCGCGACGATCCAGCCTTCGGCAGCGCCCGCGATGATGAGCTTGAGCGCAGGAAAATCCTGACGCAGCGACAGGACGGTCACTATGTCGCGCGCGCTTTCGACATGGACCATCAGCGGCATCGCCCCGGTGACGACGGGCACCAGCGCCTGCGCATCCACCCGGTTGAGCAGCGCATCCTTCGACCGCCCGTCATAGCTGGCAGGGGCCTTGGCAAACTCCTGCGCCTCGCGCAGCATCGTCTTGAAGGTCAGGATCGCGGCGGGACGGCTGCCGCCCGCATCCTTGGCCCCCTCCTCGCCCAGTTCGACATATTGGAAGGCGCGCGCCTTGGTGATGGCGTTCATGTCCGCACCAAGGTCCACGACCGCGCCCTGCCCGGCGAAAATGCCGATGCCGGTCGACGGGACGACGACGGCGCGGGTAATGCCCGCCGTGCGGCTGATCGCGATCGGGTTGGCGAGCGGGTTGATCGCCGGAGCGACGTCGATCGCGGCGGAAAAGGGCGACCGCGCGCTGGCGTCATTGGTTTCGTTGACCGCAGGCACCTCTACCAGACCGACGCGGGAGTATCCCGACACCAGACCCGGCGTCACCCATTTGCCGCCCGCATCGATGGCCTTGATGCCCGGCGGAATGGCAATGCCCGCGCCAGCGGCCGTCACCTTGCCGGCGCTGATCAGGACAGTACCGTTGCGGATGGGCTCAGAGCCGTCACCGATGGCGAGGGTCGCGCCGGTGATGGCGAGGGACTGGGCGAGCGCGGGGGTAGAGAGCAGCGCAAGAGCCACGAAGGCTGCGCGAGCGCTTCTCGACTTCGCTCGAAGCGAACGGATGCTGGATGCTTTCATCATTTCACGTCTCCCGCGCCGATCTGGCCGAGTTCAAAATCGCTGACCGGGCGCAGTTTGGGATTGGCGCTGTCATAGAGCAGCGCCCCGTCGATCCACACCTTCTCCGGCCTTGTATAGGTGCTGAACGGATTGCCGTTCCACAGCACCACGTCCGCCATCTTGCCGACCTTCAGACTGCCGGTCTGATCGGCAATCCCCATCGCCCGCGCGGGATTGATGGCGAGCCAGGTCCACGCCACTTCGTCAGCGATGTCGATGCCCATCCGGCGGCCAGCCCCCAGCGCCTTGGCCGCCTCCTGATTGAGCCGCTGTATGCCATTTTCATCATCGCTATGGACGATGGTGCAGGCGCCTGCCCGGTGGACCAGCGGGATATTCTCCTTGATCCCGTCATAGGCTTCCATCTTGAAACCATACCAGTCGCCCCACAGCGCTGCGCAAATGCCATTGTCGCGCAGCAGGTCGGCAATCTTGTACGCTTCGACCGCATGGTGAAATGCCGTGACCTTGTACCCGAACTCCTTGCTCATATCGATGACATTGGCCATTTCGTCGGCGCGGTAGCAGTGATTGTGCACCAGGATCTTGCCTTCCAGCACATCGGCCAGCGTTTCCATGCCAAGGTCACGGGTCTGATCTTTTCCGGCGGCGCGCTTCTTCTGATATTCGCGCGCCTTGATCCAGGTCTGGCGGTTGACCGCCATATTGCCCATGCGGGTGGAAGGCTCCCGCCCCTTGGAACCATAAACCCGCTTGGGATTTTCGCCGCACGCCATTTTCAGGCCATAGGGCGCACCGGGGAATTTCATCCCCTGCATCGTGCGGGCGGGGACGTTTTTCAGCGTGACGCTGCGCCCGCCGAACAGATTGGCCGATCCGGGCAGGATTTGCAGGCTGGTGACACCGCCATTGGACAGCGCCCGGCCAAAGCCTGCATCCTGCGGCCAGATACTATGTTCGGCCCATACATGGGCGGTGACCGGCGACGTCGCTTCATTGCCATCGGACAGCGCATCCACGCTGGGGCTGGGATAATCGCCCAGATGGCTGTGTATGTCGATAACGCCCGGCGTCACATATTTGCCGGTGCCGTCGAACAGGGCGATGTCGGCAGGGATTGGCGTGTCGGGGCCGCCGATCGCGGTCACCTTGCCATCGGACAGGAAGATGACGCCATTGTCGATCCGGCCCCCCTCCCCGTCGAAAATGGTCGCGCCCCTGATCGCCGTGGCGACGCCGGGATAGGCCTTGTAGGTCGAGGGATAGGGGTTTTCCGGCTCGGCCGAACTGCCCTGCGTCGGGGCGGGCGCGTCCCTGTCCTTCTTCGCACCGGCAGGGGTAGCCGCGCTGGCGAGCAGCGCGGCGATCAAGATCAACCTCATGGACGTTCCTCCGCGCCAATCGTGTCGAGATGCATCAGTCGCGTGATCATTGGCGAGACCAGCAATACGATCACGCCGACGCCGATCGAAAACCAGCCGATGCGACTATAGACGTCCAGCACCTGCGCCACGCCGTTCGCATCGCCGCTGCCGGTCGCGCGGGCGATCAGGCCAGCGATGAAATTGCCCGCCGCCATGGCCAGGAACCAGGTGCCCATCACCAGCCCGACCATATTGGGCACCGACAGCCGCGTCATCGCCGACAGGCCGACGGGGGAGAAGCATAGCTCCGCCATGGTGTGGAACAGGTAGATGAGGATGACGAACGACAGCGGGGTCAGATCCTGCCCCGCCATCGCCGCGCCCGCCACCAGCACCAGAAAGCCCGCGCCGCACAATATGAGGCCGATGCCGAATTTGGCGGGGGATGAAGGTTCGAGGCGGCGCTTGTCGAGGAAGGTCCACAGTACGGCGAACAAGGGCGCGAGCAGGATGATGAAGATGGAATTGACCGACTGGAACATCGATGCGGGAATATCCCATCCCAGCACGGTGCGGTCGACATTGCGATCGGTAAAGATGTTGAGCGACGATCCGGTCTGTTCAAACAGACCCCAGAATAGCGGGTTGAGCGCGATCAGGAACAGGGCGGCGAACATGCGGTCGCGGTCGACCTTGCCCAGCGTACCGAGCGTGCGCCAGACGATGTAGATGACCGTCAGCGCCGCGAAGGCCAGCAGCGCATAGCCCAGCAATTCGGCATAGCGGATGACGAACCAGATCGCGACGACGCCCAATATCGCGCCCAGATAAATGGTCCATTCCTGACTGACGCCTGCAACCGCTGGCGCGCGCAATTGCTGCGGCGCGGGCGGCTCGCCCTTGCCCAGCAGCCAGGGGGTCAGCCAGACGAACATCACAAGGCCCAGCAACATGCCGACCCCGGCCGCGCCAAAGCCCCAGCCCCAGCCCATCGTTTCCCCCAACAGGCCGCAGACCAGCGGACCGATCGCCCCGCCAGCATTGATGCCCATGTAGAAGATGGAGAAGGCCGGATCGCGGCGGGCGTCATCGCGCGGATAGAGTTCGCCCACCAGCACGGAGATATTGGCTTTCAGAAAGCCGGTGCCGACGATAATGCTGGCCAGCGCCAGATAGAAGCCGTTGAGATAGACCGGGTCTTGTCCCCCCGGCCCCTCCGTCACCGCGATCAGGAAATGACCGAAGGCGATGAACAGTCCGCCCGCCAGCACCGCCTTGCGCGGCCCCAGGAACCGATCGGCCAGATAGCCGCCGATGACCGGGGTGATGTAGACCAGCGAGGTGTAAGCGCCGTAGAGCAGATAGGCCCTGTCCTCCCCGAACAGGAAATGTTTGGTGAGGTAGAAGATCAGGATGGCGCGCATCCCATAGTAGGAAAAACGCTCCCACATCTCCGCGAAAAACAGCAGAAACAGGCCGCGCGGATGGCCAAGCCAGGTCTTGCCCGCTGCCGCCGCGCCAGAAATTGAGGTCGCCATCAGCTACCCTTGTCTTTTATGTGTGCCGGTCCGCCGAACGGGGACCAGAGGATGGCGCGAGACTAGAGCCTATTTCGCATCTGTCAAAAGCGCAGGCGGCCCTTGCGTCAAAGCGGGTGCCGCGCCATCTGGATGCGATGTTCAATGACCGCTCGACCCCGCTCACCCTGCTCCAGACCCGCCGATCGGGCAAACCGCGCGACCTGATCGCGCCCGGCCCGGACGATGCGCAATTGCGCCAGATCCTGGAGGTGGCGATCCGCACGCCCGACCATGGCAAGCTGGCGCCATGGCGTTTCGTCATCGTGCCGCTGGAAAAGCGCGCGGCGCTGGCCGACCTGCTCGAAGCCGCCTATCGCGCCGAAAAGCCCGATGCCGGTCGGCTGGAGATAGAGGCGATGCACCAGTTTGCGCATCAGGCGCCGACATTGGTGGTCGCCCTGTCCGCCCCGGTCGTAGGCAGCAAGATACCGGCCTGGGAACAGACATTGTCGGTGGGCGCGGCGGTCATGAACCTGCTCAATGCCACCCATGCGCTCGGCTTTGCCGGGGGCTGGCTGACCGGATGGCCGACCTATAATGACAATGTGCGCGCGGCCTTTGGCAAGGAGGGCGAAAGCATCGCCGGATTCATATTCATTGGAACGCCCGGCAAGCCGCAGGAAGAGCGGCCAAGGCCAGATTATGACGACATCATATCGATCTGGGACAGATAGTTACGCAAACGACCCGATCGAGCGCAAGCAACTGGCTTGCGCGCATCGCTGTATTATGGCACTGATGCAGTTATGGCCGACGATTCCAAACCCGTCTATCTCCGCCTGCGAGAGATAATTGCCGCATCCATATTGGACGGTGAATTTAGCGATGGCGACATGCTGCCATCCGTCCGCGCCTTTGCCGCGCAGCAGGGGGCCAATCCGCTGACGGTCGCCAAGGCCTATCAAAGCTTTCAGGATGATGGGCTGGTCGTGGTCAAGCGTGGCGTCGGCATGTTCGTCGCCGATGGCGCAACCCGCCGCCTGCGCGTGGCGGAGCGGGCGCATTTTCTGGAAACCGTCTGGCCCCCGGTCGCGGCGCAGATCCGGCGGCTGGGCCTGCGGGTCGAGGAACTGGACGCGCAGAAGGCGTAAGCGGGCCGCGCGCTTTTCCTGTCGTTCCAGATACCATTCTCCAACCTCCGTTCGTTTCGAGCGAAGTCGAGAAACCTTAGCGCCACGGTTTCTCGACTTCGCTCGAAACGAACGGAGCAAGGGATATGCAACGCGACAACGCGACTCAGGGCGGAGGATTTTACAGCGCCGCCAGCGCGTCCACCGCCTCCTGCCGCCCCGCAAAATTGGTAGCCGCTGCCTGCCCCAGCGCCAGCTTCGCATCATCCTTGCGCCCGGCGGCGGCATAGGCCTGCCCCAGATGGAGTTGCAGCACCGGGTGGCCGGGCGCCAGCGCCACCGCTTTTTCCAGCAGATCGACCGCCGCCGCCCCCTTGTCGCCGGTGCGCAGCAGCGTCCAGCCATAGATGTCGGCGGTCATCGGGTTGGCGGGCATCAGGCGATAGGCATGGGCGGCATAGGCCAGCGCAGACGGGCGATCCCCCATTTCCAGCGCGGCGCGGGCGAGGTCGGCCATCAGCACGGCGTCGCCATTCCCGGTCTGCGCCCGCACTGCCTGCAACAGGCGCAGCGCAGTGCGCCAGTCCTGCCGCTGCATGGCGACGGCGGCGGCAAGGCGCTGGGCTTCGGCGTCATTGGGATGCTGGGTCAGGAAGAGCTGCACGACCTGCGCCGCGCGCACGGCATTGCCCGCCTGCCCCCATGCCGCGGCAAGACGCATGGCGGCCGCCCGGTCGAACCGGATATTGGCAGCAGCCTCATAGGCGCGCGCGGCGTCGGCCGGGCGGCCCGCTGCGCCCAGTGCGTCACCGTGGATCAGCCAAGCGTCGGGCGCACCGGGATTGGCGCGGCTCAGCGATTGGGCGCGCGCCAACGCTTCGCCGGTGCGGCCAGTGCTCAGCAGCGCCCGGATATAGGGGATATTGTCGCGCGCGGTGGCGGTGCTGGCGGGCGGCGGCCCGCTGGCCAAAGCCGCGTCGCGGGGGCTGGCAAAGGAATCGGCGGCAGCACGCACCGGCCAGGCGGCGCGGGCCAGCATGTCGGCGGCCATCGCCCGGTCGCCCAACCCCTCCTGCGCACGGGCGGCCAGCGTCAGCACATAGGGATCGGCATCGCGCTGCGCGACGATCGGCGCCAGCATCGTGGCGGCGGCGGCATAATCGCCGGTCATATATTGGGCGCGGGCCAGCAGGGTGCGGGCGGTGCGATTGTCGGGCTGCGCCGCGACCAGTGGGGCCAGCGCCTCGGTAGCAAGGACGGCGTTGCCCTCCTGCAAATTCAGGACGCCGCGCAGCAGGCGGGTCGCCGGTTCATCGTCCAGCCGCCCCTGGGTTCGGTCCAGCAGCGAACGGGCCAGATCCGCCTTGCCCGCGCGCGCCGCCATCACCGCCTGCATCATCCAGGCGCGGGCATTGGCAGGGTCCAGCGCCAGGATGCGGCGCGTGAGGGCAAGCATCGCGCTGGCCGACCCGGCATCGGCCAGCGTTGCGGCATATTGCTCCATCGTCGGAATCGAATCGGGCCGAACCGCCAGCGCCCGGTCGAACCAGGGCAATGACGCCGTCAGGCCATATTGGGCGCGGGTCAGTTCACCGCGCAGCGTCAGCGCCTTGGCATCGGCAGGGTTCAGCGCAACGGCCCTGTCAGCCGCCGCAATCGCCCCCGCCTGATCGCCGGTCGCCAGCCGGAAGCGGCCAAGCTCGACCCAGTTTTCCGCATCGTCGGGCGCGATCGTCAGCGCGTTGGCCAGCGCTTTTTGCGCCCCCGCCATGTCCCCCTGCGCCATGGCGGCCCGCGCGATCACACGCGCAGCCATGTCCAGGTCGCTGTCGGGCACATCGGCGGCGCGCGCTTCCTTCAGCGCAGCGGCGGCATCGCCCTGCAACAACAGCGCCTGCGCCATGACGGCGCGGGTCTGCGACGGCGGCGCACCCAATGCGCGCGCGCGGGCCGCTTCGACCTGCGCCCCTGCCCCGTCGCCCAGTTCCACCAGTGTGCGCGCCTGCGCTTCCCGCGCGACCACGGATCGCGGCGCGCCCTTGATCGCGTTCATCAGTTCGATCCGCGCCGTGCGCGCGTCACCCAGGTCGAGCGCCGCCAGCCCCCGCGCCAGCGCGGCGCTCCCGTCCCGTTCATGCACGCGCCATTGCCACAGGCCCGCCACGCCCAGCAGCAGGACGATGATCCCGGCGATCAGGAAGATGCGCGTCCGGCTCATGCCTGCATCTGATATTGTTTGAGCAGATCGTAGAGGGTCGGGCGGCTGATCCCCAATATCTTCGCCGCGCCCGATATATTGCCATCGGTGCGGGCGATGGCGCGGCGGATGGCGCGGCGATCGGCCATTTCGCGCGCGGCCTTCAGGTTCACGACCTCACCCCCGGCGGCGCGTTCCTCGTCCAGATCCAGGTCGGCCGCCGTCACCAGCTTGCCATCGGCCATGATGACCGCGCGCTTCATGCGATTTTCCAGTTCGCGCACATTGCCCGGCCAGGGCCAGGCGTCGAGCGCGGCCAGGGCGTCCGGGGCCAGCCCCTTGACCTGCGGGTTCATCTCTCGCGCGAAGCGCGCCAGAAAATGGCGGGCCAGCAGCGCCGGATCGCCGGGCCGGTCCTTCAGCGCGGGTATGCGGATGACGATTTCGGCCAGGCGATAATAGAGATCCTCGCGGAAGCTGCCCGCCGCGATCATCTCCTCCAGATTCTGGTGGGTGGCGCAAACGATGCGGGTATCGACCGCTATCGGGTTGCGACCGCCGACCCGTTCGATCGACCGCTCCTGCAGGAAGCGCAGCAATTTGACCTGGAGCGCCAGCGGAATGTCGCCCACTTCGTCAAGGAACAATGTGCCGCCCTGCGCCTGTTCGATCTTGCCCGGCGTCGTCTTGACCGCGCCGGTGAACGCGCCCTTTTCATGGCCGAACAGTTCCGATTCGAGCAGCGTCTCAGGGATCGCCGCGCAATTGATCGCAACGAACGCCCCGTTCCGGCGTGGGCTGGCATCATGCAGCCCCTGCGCCAGCAACTCCTTGCCAGTGCCGCTCGCCCCCAGCAGCAGGACGGAAACCTGCGCGCTCGCAACCCGCTCGATCGTGCGGGCCACCTTCATCATTTCGGGCGCCGCGCTGATCAGGCGGCCCAGCACCCGCCCATCATCCGGCGCGGTGTCGGCCAGCCGGGCATTTTCCCGCTCCAGCGCATGAACATGGAAGGCACGGCGGACGATCATGCCCAGTTCGTCAATATCGACCGGCTTCTGGTAAAAATCATAGGCGCCGCCCGCAATCGCATCGAGCGCGCTTTCCCGCGCGCCATGGCCGGACGCAACGATCACCTTGGTATCGGGCTTGATCCGCAATATCTCCGCCAGCGTCGCAAAACCCTCGCTGGTGCCGTCCGGGTCCGGCGGCAGGCCAAGGTCGAGCGTCACGACATCGGGCGTTTCCGCGCGCAACATCTCGATCGCTTCGTCCCGGTCGCCCGCGATGAACAGCCGATAATCCTCATAGGCCCAGCGCAACTGGCGCTGGAGACCCGGATCATCCTCGACGATCAGCAATTTGGGGCGGGTGTCGCTCATCAGGCGGCTTTCTCTTGTCTGTCGTTCCGGGGGGCGAGCGGCAGGCGCAGGGTGAACCGGCTGCCGACGCCCATCTTGCTTTCAACGTCGATCCGCCCGCCCATGGCCTGCGCCAGCGCGCGCGCCTCGAACGCGCCAATGCCAAAGCCGCCTGCCTTGCTGGAGGAAAAGGGCTTGAACAGATCGCGGCGGATATATTCCGCGCTCATGCCCCGGCCATGGTCGATAATCTCCACCAGCACGTCGCTGGCATCGGCGGACAGGCGCAGATCGACCGGGCTGTCGGGCGCGCTGGCGTCGATGGCGTTCTGAAGCAGATGGGTGAGTATCTGTTCGACCCGCGCCGGATCGGCCAGTGCCAGCGGCGCGGTGCCAACGACATTGACCGGATGCTGGCGCGCGCGGGTGCGGGCGACCTGATCGGCCATGTCGCGCAGGGACAGCGGACGGGGTTCCTCCGCCTTGCCCTTGTTATGCTGCGACAGGCGGGCGAGCATATCGTTCATCTTGCCGACCGATTCCTGCAACGTCAGGATCATGTCCGCGCGGAAATCCGGATTGTCGGCATGGCGCTGCGCATTGCGGGCGAGCAACGAAAGTTGGCTCACCAGATTTTTGACGTCATGGATGATGAAGGCGAACCGGCGGTTGAACTCCTCGAACCGCTGCGCATCGTCCAGCGCCTGCTGCCCCTGCGCCTCGCTGATATAGGTTGCGGCCTGCCGCCCGGCGGCGCGCAGCATGTCGAAATCCTCCCAGTCGAGCCGCCGGTCGATCGGCGGGCGGGCCAGCAGGATGGCGGCGATCAGGCGGCCATAATGGACCAGCGGCACCAACGCCCAGGCGCGCCGGTCCTGCTTCATCCAGTCGGGGAACATCAGAGCGCCATCCACGGTACGGGGTTTGCCAAGATCGATGATCCAGCCGCTCTTTTCCCATGCCGCCACCATATCGGGCGTCAGCGCAGCGCCATCGGGCAGGCCGCCGTCCCAGTTCCAGTGCGCCTCGAACGTCAGCGCATCCTGTTCGTCGCGCAACATCAGCATGGCAGCGGGCGAATCGGTGATGTCGGCGACCGCCTTGGCCACGCGCTCGCCCAGCGGCGCGGCATCGTCGCCGGGGCGGCCGATCGTCTCGCCAAAACGCATCCATTCGGTGCGATAGTCATAGCGATGCTGGAAGAAATGCTTGGCGACCTGCACCTTCCACAGCGCGCGCATCTGGGGCGATGGCAACAGCACCAGCGCGGTGACGGCGGTGAAGAATACGGCGCCGATTTCCACCACGCGGGCATAGGGGCCAGCGATCAGTTCGATCAGGATCGCCGCTGCCGTCAGGACGATGACGTAGAGCGCGATGGCGAACAGCGAGAGCGACTGAAAGGTCAGCGTTCGCGAAAGTTGCAGGCGGCCCGCCATATCCTTGTGCATGCCCACCGCGATCACCGGGGCGAGCAGCGCCATCAGCACGCCGCGCAGGGCGTAAAGTTCGCTGACCCTGGCGGGCGCGAAATAGCAGAGCACGTAGAGATTGAGGTCATAAGTCCACATCGCCGCCAGCGCGCCGAGCAACAGCGCCACCCCGACCCGCTCACGCGAGGGCCAGTTGGTGTAGAGATGATGGACCAGCAGCAGGCTGCCGATCGCGGTCATCATCCGCAGCACCAGCGACACGTTGACCAGCGCGCGATGCATCTCGCTGTCGGGCGACAATTGCCGCCAGATCAGATCGGTCGATGTCTGGAGCAGCAGCAGCCCGGCAACAGCGGCGTAAAGCGCGCTGATCGCCAGGATCGGTCCCGCCCGGCCCACCGGCCCGCGCCGCAGCATGACGAACATCGCCAGCAGCCAGGCGGCATTGCGGATGCTTTCGCCGATGCCGCTGAGCGGTTTGGAAACGCCGCCGAAGGATATGTAGAGCGCCCAGCAGCTGGTGAGCAGCAACGCGACCGCCAGCATGCGCGGTTCAACGGCCTCTTCCCGCCGCCGCAGGATGAAGATGCCCAGCGCCGCAAACAGCACGGCCGCCAGCGCATGGCCCCAATCGCCGACAAATTGAAGCAGCGTGCCCATATCGAGCGCCTCAGCGCGCGCCGTCGGGCCAAAGGACAACCCGCAGCGTCTGGATCAGGATCAGCAGGTCCAGGAAAGGCGTGTAATTTTTGGCGTAGTAAAGATCATATTCCAGCTTGTGCCGGGCATCTTCGATCGACGCGCCATAGGGATAGTTGATCTGCGCCCAGCCCGTAATGCCGGGCTTCACCATATGGCGTTCGGCATAATAGCGCAGATGCTGTTCCAGATCCTCCACGAACTGCCGGCGTTCGGGGCGCGGGCCGACGAAGCTCATTTCGCCCTTCAGCACGGTCCAGGTCTGCGGCAGTTCGTCGATCCGCAATTTGCGCAGCCAATAGCCCAGGCGGGTGATGCGCGGATCGTCCTTTTCGGCCCAGACCGCCTGTCCATCGACTTCCGCATCGGTCCGCATGGTGCGCAGCTTCACGATCCAGAATTCCTGGCCGAACAGGCCGACACGCTGTTGCCGGTAGAAAGCCGGCCCCTTGCTGTCCAACTTGACCAATATCGCCGCGATCAGGATGACCGGGCCGGTCAGCGCCAGCAGCAGCGCACTGGCCAGAATATCGAACAATCGCTTGGCGAAGCTGGATATGCGGCGGCCGGCGGAAAAGCCGTCCGAAAAGATCAGCCAGCTGGGATTGACGCTGGCAAGGTCGACGCGCCCTGTCTCCCGCTCCAGAAAGGTCGACAGATCGTTGACATGGACGCCGGTGGTCTTGATCCGCAAAAGGTCCGCCATCGGGATGGCGTTGCGCCGTTCCTCCAGCGCCAGCACCACTTCGCTGGCGTTCAGGCGGACAACGAAATCGGACAGATTATAGATGGCGCTGCGGTTGATCGCTTCCTGCACCACCTGCGGCCCGTCATTCATGGCGATATAGCCAACGACGAGATAGCCAGCGCCCTTCTTCTTTTCCAGTTCGCGGATGCGATCGGCACGATTGCCCGCGCCGAGCACGACCAGCCGCCGCTTGAACGCCTCGCCGCCCAGCATCGAGCCGAGCACCAGCCGGACCGCCAGCAGCAGACCCATAGCCAGCCCCATGGCGTAGAGCGAATTGGAGCGCCACAGCGTCATGCCGGGCAGCAGGAAATAGAGGACGGAGAGGAAAATGACGCCCAGCGACACAGCGACCAGCAGGCGCGCAAAGGCGAATCGGATGGATTGCAGCGCTTCGGTGCCATAGACGCCGACCGCGATCATGCCGGTCTGGATCGCGACGGCGAAGCTGAGCAATGGGCCCATGCGGGTCATCACATGATCGATATCCATGCCGATCTGGCGCGCGCGCAATATCCAGCCGCCCTCCGCCGCGCACAGCAGCAGCACGAAATCGAGCAGCCCCAGCAGCAGCACGGCATGCGGCACATAATGTTTGAACAGCCTGATCATCGTCGCACTATCGGTCCCGGTGGTGTCGGACTTGGCCTTACAATGACTGTAAGAAAATCCGACAGGGCCATACCCTGCCCGAAAATGGCAAAGAAATCCTGAATCTGTGCGCCGATCGCGGTCAACCCATGATCAGCCATGGGGATTATCGGCTTCTAAAAGCCTCGCCTTCGCCCCGATCGGCTCCGACGCAGGATTATGGGCGACCCCCGGCTTTGAAGGGATCGGCTTTGTGTGATGGGATGGGGGTGGCGCACGCGATGATTGCGCGCTCCAGCCGCTTTACAGTGTCAGCCTATCGCGCCGCTATTGATCCGCCGCTTTCGATCCGTTGCCGTCGCGTAATTTGTCCGCTGCATTTTTGGCCGCGTCACCGACCAGCTTGGCCGCATCATCGACCGATTGCGCAGCGCTCGTCACGGCTTCAGCCTGGCGATCATCGCGACGATCGTTGGTCAGATAGAAAAAACCGATGGCCAAAATCAGCGCGAGCGCAACCAGCGCAAACACGACCCCGCTGCCACGCGATGGCTCGGTGGTGGTGAAATGAGTCGGCGGATCGTCCCGTTCTAAGGGGGTATCGCCCATATTGCGTCTCCTTATGCGAGCTACAACGGGCAAGGTCGGGCGATCGTTCCGGTCAGTCCTCCAGCGGGCCATGATCGCGGCCCCGGCTGAGCCGGTCAACATCATCCATGATTTCGTCCAGCACCGCCGTTTCGGTCGTTTCCTGGCTGCGGCGCGATGGCAGTTCCCCGCTTTCGAGGATCTGCTCCAGCGCGGCGCGACCGCGGGCCACGCGGCTCTTGATCGTACCGACGGCGACGCCGCAAATTTCGGCGGCTTCCTCATAGGCGAAACCGCCAGCGCCCACCAGGATCAGCGCCTCGCGCTGCGGCTGGGGTAGCTGTAGCAGCGCGCGCTGCATGTCGCTAAGTTCGACATGCTTGTCCTGCGACGCAGGTGCCGCAAGGATGCGATCGGCCGTCAGGTCGTCCCAATCGCCACGAAAGCGCGAACGGCGCATTTGCGACAGATAATGATTGCGCAGGATGATGAAGGTCCAGGCGCGCATGTTGGTGCCAGCCTGAAAGCGCTGCCGCGCCGCCCAGGCCTTCAACAGGGTTTCCTGCACCAGATCGTCCGCCGTATCGCGGTTGCCCGACAGCGACCGGCCAAAAGCGCGCAGATGCGGAATTACCGCGGCAAGCTCACGCTTGAAGTCGGCGTCCGACAGTGGCGCCCGATCTTCGGCCGACACAATCTCTGCGCCGATAGCGTCGTGGCTGTCGCCAACATGATCAGTCATGGGTACGCCCCCCTTGCTGGTTGCCGTCCTCATCCCATGAACCGACATCGTCAAAGCCATAAATGCGCCCGCATCCTAAATCATGTGCCGTCAAAAAGCAGTTTCCGCAATCCGCGCCGTCAGCGCCAGAGAACGAAGAGCATCACGATGACGGCGAGTGCCAGCGAAATACCCAGCACATACCGCACGACATGCTCCGTCGACCCGCTGCGCGCGTCTTCGGTCGCGATATGCTTTTCAGGTTCAACCATTGCCCGTCTCCCGATCGTTACGCCTCATTAACGCCAGCGATGATCGGGAGTTCCAACATTGCGTCATAAAGGCGGCGCCGTTCAGGCCGGCGCGGTCGCCTCGTCAAAGAATAAAGCCTGCGAAATCGCTGCCTTGACGGTCGATCGCTGGAACGGCTTGGTGATCAGGAAGGTCGGTTCGGGCCGTTCGCCCGTCAGCAGCCGTTCCGGAAAAGCGGTGATGAAGATGACCGGCACGGAGAATTCGGCAAGAATGTCCTTCACCGCATCGATGCCGCTGCTGTCGTCGGCCAGCTGAATGTCCGCCAGCACCAGCCCCGGACGATCGGCCAGCGCTTCACGCACCGCATCCTCCGCCGTTACGGCGATGGCGGTGACGTCATGCCCCAGATCGCGGACGATGGTTTCGATGTCCATCGCGATGATCGGCTCATCCTCGATGATCAGCACCTTGGCGCGTGTCTGCGCCTCGATCTCGCCCAGCGCCTCTTCGACCAGCGCTTCCACATCGGCGCTGCTCATGTCGATCAGATAGGCTACATCGTCGATGGTGAAGCCTTCCAGCGCAGTCAGCAGCAAAGCCTGACGCGGCAGCGGGGTCAGGCGGGCAAGGCGCGCCTGCGCAATCGCTTCGCGGCTGCCGCCGACCGACATCGGAATATCTTCCAGGTGCGAAGAGGACCAGATGGCGTGGAAGGTACGATACAGGCCCAGACGAGGGTCGACGTCGGACGGAAATTCCTCCGGCGCGGCGACGATCGCTTCCAGCGTCGCGCGGACATAGGTGTCGCCATGCGCCTGGCTGCCAGTCAACGCACGAGCGTAGCGCCGCAGGAACGGAAGATGGGGGTGCAATTGCTGTCCAAGCGACATCGTCAAATCTTCTCCCTGCCCAAAATGGGCGTAAAATCCCGAAGCATCGGTGCCTGCCTATGGCGGCATGGGAAAGGATGGAATGTCACTGCCGTCATGGCAACCCCCTGCCCCCAAACATAGCCAAAAGCGCGGCCGTAGAAAAAATGCTTCACTCGCCGGAACCATCAACGGGCAGATTTGTTTCGCAGCCATATGGATTTTTCGATTTTATCGTGAATTTTGTATCAATCGCGTAGAACGGCGAATTGACGTTCTATAAGAATCCCGCAAATACGGGCAGACTGGCGTGTCGGATATTGCTTCAGAGGGGCTCATTTTGGTTTCTTCATCGACGGAACGTAAGGCGGCGGGAGGGGGCAAGCCAGATGGCGTGACCAGCCCGGACAGCGGCCAACCTGCCGCTTCGTCACGCCGCAAGCGTGCCCCCAAGGAAGATGGCCATGTGTCCCAGGCGCTCCGCACCGTGTATCAGCGCGCCGTGGATGAAGATATTCCCTCCGAAATGCTCGATCTGCTGAGCAAGCTGGACTGATACAGCCATGAACGGGGGCAGCCTTCCTCCGGCCGCCCGCACCGGAGCCGCCCGATTGCCGGGCGTGCCGTTTGCCGGTCTGCTCCGGTCAACGGGCGTCAAGATGTTCCTCATCCTGACGCTGGCCCTTTTGCCGCTGGGGCTGATCGCGCTGATCGCCTCGCTTCAGGCGATCCGCACCGCAGATCTTGAAAAGGACGCCCTGCTCCGCGTCGCCGTGACGCAGAGCGCGCGCAAGCTGACGGCGGATCTGCTATCGGACCGGACGGCACTGGAACTGACCGTCAACACCCTGGCCAACGCCGGTGGCGACCAGAGTATCTGCCAGCGGCTGGAGCTTTTCCTGACCTCGCATGACCGCGATGGCGGGCTGTTTTACATCTACGACCGGCGCGGCAGGCGCCTGTGCGGATCAGCCGCGCCCGAACCGGCTGGCATCGTCTTTGGCGCCCGCTTCAAGGGCAGGGCTGCGCAACTTCTGCCCGCATCGAACGTCCTGGTAAGCCGGGTCCGCAGCCGCAATGGCAAGCTGGTCGGCCTTGCCTATTATTCGCAGGCCCATCTCGAAAGCGTCGCCGATCCTGCAACGGCCTTGCAGAACCGGCAGCTCACCTTGCGGCAGGGCGACGCTCGCATGGTCATCAGCCGTCCCGGCGGCGCGCAGATCGCTGGCCGCGCCAGCAGCCTGTCGGCGCGGCTCGACCCGCCCGACATGGTGCTGACAATGACGGTGCGCGATCCGCCGGCGACCCTGGCGCGGCTGCTCTCGCTCTTCCTGCCGCTCGTCATGTGGTTTGCGGCGGCGGCGGTCGGCTGGTTCGTCGTCAATCGCCTGTTGATCCGCCCGCTGGTGCTGCTGCGCCGTTCGGTTGCGGCCTATCATCCGGGCGAAGTGCTGGAGCCGCTGCAAAAGGTGCGCACCCCGGCGCAGGAAATTGTCGCGCTGGGCGAAACCTTCCGCGAAATCAGCGAAGATGTCGCCACCCATGAAGCGGAAATGGCGCAGGGGCTGGAAACACAGCGCAAGCTGACCCGTGAAGTGCATCATCGGGTGAAGAACAACCTTCAGATCATCGCCAGCCTGATCAACCTGCATGCCCGATCGGCCCATGATCCCGAAGCGGTGGAAGCCTATGCCTCGATCCAGCGGCGGGTCGATGCGCTTTCGGTCGTCCACCGCAATCATTTCGCGGAACTGGAAGATAATCGCGGCGTAGGCGTGCGCCCGCTGATCAGCGAATTGTCCGCCAGCCTGCGCGGCACAGCGCCCGCGCAAGCGCGCCGCTTTGGCATTCAGATCGACGCGGACGACCTGCACATCAGTCAGGATGTTGCCGTGCCGATCGCCTTCCTGCTGACCGAACTGGTCGAACTGGCGATGATGCTGGACCCCCAAGGCACGATGCGGATCGCGGTACGGGCGGTGGCGGATCGCGACGATCGTGCGCTGCTGAGCGTCCGGTCGCACGGGCTGCGCGGATCGGACGCGATGACGGTCCATCT
This sequence comes from Sphingobium sp. JAI105, assembly GCF_015752145.1. Lineage (NCBI taxonomy): Bacteria > Pseudomonadati > Pseudomonadota > Alphaproteobacteria > Sphingomonadales > Sphingobiaceae > Sphingobium > Sphingobium sp. JAI105. The sequence continues at coordinate 1,216,406 of NZ_JADOUC010000001.1, forward strand.
GGCCGAACGTTATGGCCGGGTGCTGACCGGCCTGTCGCGTCAGCTCCGCGCGCCGCTGGACCATGACGCCGAAGAGGGCGGCTACAAGATCGAGATCAGCGTCATCCCCTGAAGCGCGAAAACATCACTGCCCCCCGTTGGGAACATGACCCATTGCTCAGGCGCGTTGATAATCGCGGCGGAAATCGGCGGCGAAGGCGGCGAATTGCCCAGCCGCGATCGCGTCGCGGATTGCCTGCATCAGCGATTGGTAGAAATGGATATTATGCTGCGTCATCAGCATCGCGCCCAGCATTTCCCCCGCCTTCACCAGATGATGGAGATAGGCGCGGCTCCAGGTCGTGCAGACCGGGCAGGTGCAGCGCGGATCGAGCGGCCCTGTATCTTCGGCAAAGCGCGCATTGCGGATGTTGAGCGGTCCCGCCCAGGTAAAGGCCTGTCCGTTGCGGCCCGACCGGGTCGGCAACACGCAATCGAACATGTCGATGCCGCGCTCCACCGCCCCGACAATATCGTCGGGCTTGCCCACGCCCATCAGATAGCGCGGCTTGTCCTGCGGCAGCATGTCCGGCGCGAAATCCAGCGTGGCGAACATCGCCTGCTGCCCTTCCCCCACCGCAAGGCCGCCCACGGCATAACCGTCAAAGCCGATGTCGATCAGTTGCTGGGCCGATTGCCGCCTCAACCCTTCATCCAGCGATCCCTGCTGGATGCCGAACAGGGCCGCACGTTCCGCATGATCGCCGCCAGCATCAAAGCCGTCGCGCGAACGTTTCGCCCAGCGCATCGATCGCTCCATCGAGCGCGCCGCCTCGTCATGGGTGCAGCCATTTTTCGTGCATTCGTCGAACGCCATCACGATGTCGCTGTCCAGCAAGCGCTGGATTTCCATCGACCGTTCCGGGGTCAGCATATGCTTGGACCCGTCGATATGGCTGGAAAAGGCGACGCCCTGCTCGCTCATCTTGGTCAGTGCGGACAGGCTCATGACCTGATAACCGCCGCTGTCGGTCAGGATCGGCCGGTCCCAGCCCATGAAGCCGTGCAGGCCGCCCAGCCGCGCCATACGCTCCGCGCCAGGACGCAGCATCAGATGATAGGTGTTGCCCAATATGATGTCCGCCCCGGTCGCGCGCACTTCGGCCGGGCGCATCGCCTTGACCGTGGCGGCAGTGCCGACCGGCATGAAGGCGGGCGTACGGATCTCGCCGCGCCGCATCTGGATAGCGCCAGTGCGCGCCTTGCCGTCAGTGGCGGCGATGGAAAAGGAAAAACGGGGCTGGGTCACGCGCGCCGTTTATGAGCGAACGGGCGCTGGCACAAGGGTTCAGCCCGCCTTGCGCACACCTTCAAACAGCATCAGCGCATCGACGTTGAAGCCTTCGACCCGGCGATAGGGACCGATGAAGCGCAGGCAGTCCGCCGACAGGCGCAACGGCCATGCTGCACCCGTCGCATCGTGGAGGGCCAGCGTGACAAATTTGGAGTCCTGATCGCGGTCGTTCATTCGACCGTTGCTAATTAATAAAGGTTAACAAAGGCCTGAGCGACGATCAACAGAGGCCATGGCAGGTCGATTTGTTGCATTTCCACCACAGCGAGTCGCATTCGGGCCGATTTGTGACGACGCGTTTGCAACAGTGCTGAGCAAAAATAGTTAACGCTCTGTTCATTGATGGAGGGTTCATTGCATCCTCCCTGCGAGCCTGTTCTGTTCAGTCGTAATAGAAAAACGGGGACGCACATGATTGATTCAGGACGGTTTAATCCGGCAAGGGACGTGGTCGAGACCGCGAGTGAGGAGCATTTTGCGCCTGACACCGATCAACCCGCCTTTTCCGTAGCGGAAATTGCGGTTCCAACCAGCCGCTCCACCCTGTTCGATCTGGGCCAGATCGACGTGCGCTGGGACGAGGAGCTGGCGACATTGTGGGCCTTCATGACTCCGCATGAACGGCCCAATTCCAATCTTGGCCTGATTCGCGACACGATGGCGTGGCAGCGCGAAAGCAAGCGCGTCTATGGCGGTGCCGACGGCAGCGGCCGCGACGGTCCGCTTAAATTCATGGTATTGGGGTCACGCTTTCCCGGCGTGTTCAACCTGGGCGGCGATCTGGAGATGTTCGCCGAGTGCATCCAGCGCCGCGACCGCGCCACCCTGCTCAGCTATGGCGTCGCCTGTTGCGAGATCGTCGATCGCATCTGGCACTGCAACGACATGAGCATCATCAATATCGGTCTGGCGCAGGGCGACGCGCTGGGTGGCGGGCTGGAGGCGCTGATGTGCTTCGACGTCATCATTGCCGAGCGTCAGGCCAAGTTCGGCCTGCCCGAAGTGCTGTTCGGCCTGTTCCCCGGCATGGGCGCCTATTCGATATTGTCGCGGCGCGTCGGCCCGGTGCTGGCGCGCGAGATGATTGCCGAGGGGCGCATCTACAGCGCGGACGAGATGTGCGAGATGGGCATCGTCGCCAAGGTCGTCGAAACGGGCGAGGGCGAAGCGGCGACCGCGCAATGGATTCGCGACCATCGCGCCCATCATGCCGGTTATGTCGGCATCAACCGGGCGGGTCGGCGGGTCAATCCGCTGACATTGGCCGAACTGACCGATATTGTCGAAACATGGACCGACACGGCGCTATCCCTGTCCGACCGCGACCTGCGGATGATGCGTCGGCTGGCGTCGGCGCAGACCAAGCTGCGCTGAAGCAGCCCTGCGGCGGCGGGTCAGGCCTGCCGCTGCGGCCGCTTGCGGATGACGGGATCGGGGCGCTCCGCCCCTTCCAGCGGGCCGGCGGCAATCATTTCCGCAACTCGCTCGCTCGTCACCGGGCGACTGAACAAATAGCCCTGCACGTTGGTAAAGCCAGCCTCGCGCGCATGAAGTAGCTGATCGGGCGTTTCGATCCCTTCGGCCACCGTGTCCATCGCCAGATCCCGCGCCAGATTGCCGATCGCGCGCACGATCGCCCGATCCTCCGCATTGGAACTGACCCCGGCCATGAAGCTCTGGTCCACCTTGAGCGTGTCGAACCGATAGGAACGCAAATAGGAAAGCGAACTATAGCCGGTGCCGAAATCGTCGAGCGCCAGCCGCAGGCCGATGCGCTGCAATTCGCGCAGGATCGTGTTGGTCTGGCCGCTGTCGTCCAGGAAGATCGATTCGGTGACTTCCAGTTCCAGCCGCCGGGCCGGTAGCCCCGTCTCCAGCAGCGCCGCAATGACATTGCCGGGCAGCTCGTGCGACTTGAGCGAGGCGGGCGAGATGTTGATGGCGATGCGTACTTCGCCCGGCCAGGAGGCCGCGGCGATACAGGCTTCGCGCAGCACCCAGCCGGTCATCGCCTCGATCATGCCCATGCTTTCGGCGATCGGGATGAATTCGCCGGGCGAAATCGGTCCCAGCACCGGATGATCCCAGCGCAGCAGCGCCTCGCAAGCGTCGATATGGCCGCTTTCCAGATCGACGATCGGCTGGAAGAGCAATTTGAGTTCGTTGGTCTCCAGCGCGCGGCGCAGCCCGGTTTCAACCTCATGGACACGGTTGAAGCGTTCCTTGAGCGACCAGTTGAAGCTGGATGCGCGGTTGCGCCCTTCCCGCTTGGCTTCATAGAGCGCGAGGTCCGCATGCTGCATCAACTCGTCCATGTCGCGCCCATCCTGCGGCGCGACCGCAATGCCGATGGACGCGGTCACCTGGAGATGATTGTCCGACAGGTCGAAGCCATGGCCGAAATAGGTGATGATTTCCTGCGCGATCGCCGCTGCGGTCACCCTGTCGGTATCGGGGCAGATGATGACAAATTCGTCGCCGCCAAAACGCGCGATCCGGCCCCGGCCCTGCACGACTTCGTCTAGCCGCTCCGCCACGGCGCGCAGCAACTGGTCGCCGACCATATGGCCCAGCGAATCGTTGATTTCCTTGAACCGGTCGACATCCATCCACAGGATCGCCACAGCGTCATTGCGCTTCTGGCTGGTTTCGAAGATGTCGCGCAGCCGCATCTGCATCGCCATGCGGTTTTCAAGGCCGGTCAGGCTGTCGAAGCGCGCGAGTCGCTCGAATTTTTCAGCGAGCAGCGATTTGTCACGCTTGCCGATCAGCGCCTGGACGACGATTCGGTGCGTGGTCGAGCTGATTTCGGCAAGGCCCAGCACCATGGCGACCATGGCGATCGACAGGACACGATAGCCGGTCGATCCTTCCATCCACAGCCCGGTCGCGGTCGGCAGCAGGGCCAGGCACACCTGCCCGATGGCGATCTGGACGCGGCCTGCATTGCGGCCGGAGATGCCGCCGGCATAGCCCGTCGCCATCGACACGCTGAGCATGTGGATGACCGGATTGCCCGATCCGATCAGGGTGACAAAGCCCATCAGCCCCAGCAACCCGGCATAGGCCCAGGCGCCCAGCTCATAGGCCAATTCCCAGTTGCGCGAGGCGACGGCTGTGCCGCGAACCAGCTGGCGATGAAAGAAAATGGCGGAAACGACGCGAAGTGCGGCAACGACGCACACGGCGATGACGACCGCGTGGATCGCGGCAAAATCGCTCAGGCTGCTGATGGCGATCCCCACGGCGGTGCCGGTGGCCGCGCCGATGGTCAGGGATGCAGGAGACGCATAAAGGGATTCGACCAGGCTCTGCCGCACGTCGGCTTCCTGCCCCGTCCGCTGCGCCATGCGCTTTTCCAGCAATGTCCTCAAAGCGCGCAAATTGGCGGGTCTCCGGTTCCCTGACCCGGTGTCGCATTTTCCCTTTATTTTTTGGTTAATGCCGCAGCAGCAGAGACAGAAAGGGGGATGCGCGGCTTGAACGGGCCAGTCGGGCTGATATGCCACCCGCATCTTAGCCCATAGCCTGGAGCCTGCCCGATGCACCTGCTTGATCGCCCCGTCTGGCACGCGCTTCGCAGCGGTTGGGCGGCGCTGGCGCAGGGCGATGGAGACGCGCTGCGGATCGATCCCGCCTATGGCCCCTTTGCGGCGAGCGCGGATGACGATGCGGACAGGCTGACGGCACTGGCGGCGCTGGCGACGGGCGAGAGCGAGATGTGGCTGGTCGGGCAGGATGTCGCGGTCGCGCCGCCGGGCATGACCATCGCGCGGACCGCGATGCTGGCGCAGATGGTTGCCAAGGAGGTTATCCCTGCCCCCGCCCCGCCGCTTGAATGGAAGGTGCTGGACGAAGGCGATGCGGCGGATATGCGCGCGCTGTCACTGTTGACACGGCCCGGCCCCTTCGGCCCGCTGACCCACAGGCTGGGCCGCTTCGTGGGGATACGCGACCATGGGCAACTGGTCGCCATGGCGGGCGAGCGCATGCGCCTGCCCGGCTTTGCGGAGGTCAGCGGCGTCTGCACCCATCCCGATTTTCGCGGACGCGGTCTGGCGAGCGCGCTGATGCGGATCGTCATGCAGGCGATGCTGGACCGGGGCGAAACGCCCTTCCTGCACGCCTATGCCGCCCACGACCGGACGATCGCGCTCTATGAGACGCTGGGCTTTGCCGTGCGCGCGCGACTGCCGATGACGGTGCTGGTGCGCTGACCGATAAAAAAGGCCGGTGGATCGCTCCACCGGCCTCTTCCTTGTCATAGCGAGAGCGTTGGACTTAGAAGTCCATGCCGCCCATGCCGCCCATGCCGCCGCCGGGCATGCCCATCGGCGCCTTGTCGTCGGCAGGCACTTCGGAGATCGCCGCTTCGGTGGTGATCAGCAGGCCAGCAACCGATGCCGCGTCCTGCAGGGCCGCACGAACGACCTTGGTCGGGTCGATCACGCCGGCTTCCACCAGGTTTTCATAAACGTCGGTCGAAGCGTTGAAGCCACGGGTTTCGTCATTTTCGCGCAGCAGGTTGCCGGCAACCACGGCACCGTCAACGCCCGCATTCTGGGCGATCTGGCGCAGCGGCGCTTCGATCGCCTTGCGGATGATGTCAATACCACGGGTCTGGTCGTCATTCGCGCCCTTCATGCCGGCCAAAGCCTTGGTGGCATAGAGGAGAGCGGTGCCGCCACCGGGGACGATGCCTTCTTCGACGGCCGCACGGGTAGCGTGCAGGGCGTCGTCGACGCGGTCCTTGCGTTCCTTGACTTCGACTTCCGAAGCGCCGCCAACCTTGATGACGGCAACGCCGCCAGCCAGCTTGGCCAGGCGTTCCTGGAGCTTTTCACGGTCATAGTCCGAGGTGGTGTTCTCGATCTGCTGACGGATCTGGTCGGTGCGGCCCTTGATCGAGTCATGGTCGCCAGCGCCATCGACGATGACGGTGTTGTCCTTGTCGATGGTGACGCGCTTGGCCGTGCCGAGCATCGCCAGCGTGACGTTTTCCAGCTTGATGCCCAGGTCTTCCGAGATCACTTCGCCCTTGGTCAGGACAGCGATATCTTCCAGCATCGCCTTGCGACGATCGCCAAAGCCAGGGGCCTTGACCGCTGCGACCTTCAGGCCACCGCGCAGCTTGTTGACGACCAGGGTCGCCAGCGCTTCGCCTTCAATGTCCTCAGCAATGATCAGCAGGGGGCGACCCGACTGAACGACCGCTTCGAGGATCGGCAGGATCGACTGGAGGTTGCTGAGCTTCTTTTCGTGGATCAGAATGTACGGATCAGCCAGCTCTACAGACATCTTTTCCGGGTTCGTCACGAAATAGGGCGACAGATAGCCACGGTCGAACTGCATGCCTTCGACGACGTCCAGCTCGAATTCGAGACCCTTGGCTTCTTCAACCGTGATCACGCCTTCCTTGCCGACGCGCTCCATGGCTTCGGCGATCTTTTCGCCAACCACGGTGTCGCCATTGGCCGAAATGATGCCGACCTGGGCGATTTCCTTGGTCCCGGCGACGGGCTTGGAACGGGCCTTGAGGTCTTCGACAACCTTGATGACGGCCAGATCGATGCCACGCTTCAGGTCCATCGGGTTCATGCCGGCGGCAACCGACTTCATGCCTTCGCGGACGATCGCCTGCGCCAGAACGGTCGCGGTGGTCGTGCCGTCACCGGCGATGTCGTTGGTCTTGGACGCGACTTCGCGCACCATCTGGGCGCCCATATTCTCGAACTTGTCCTTCAGTTCGATTTCCTTGGCGACGCTGACGCCGTCCTTGGTGATGCGGGGCGCGCCGAAGCTCTTGTCGATGACGACGTTGCGGCCCTTGGGGCCCAGGGTCACCTTGACCGCGTCGGCCAGGATATCGACACCGCGCAGGATGCGCTCACGGGCGTCGCGGGAAAATTTTACGTCTTTTGCAGCCATGGGAAAAACCCTCTTTCTTGCAAATGGGAATAGTCAGGAAAAGGAACGAGTTAGGCGACAACGCCCAGAATGTCCGATTCCTTCATGATCAGCAGGTCTTCACCGTCGACCTTGACTTCGGTGCCCGACCACTTGCCGAACAGGACGCGATCGCCAGCCTTGACGTCGAGCGGGGTAACCTTGCCATCTTCGGCCTTCGAGCCGGTGCCGACGGACACGATCTCGCCTTCCTGCGGCTTTTCCTTGGCGGTGTCGGGGATGATGATGCCACCGGCGGTCTTAGCTTCCGCTTCGATGCGGCGGACGAGAACACGGTCGTGCAATGGACGAAATGCCATGTTGATTGCCTTTCCCTTCTGTTTGGGATCGGTCCGGCGCGCGATCCGGGGATGAATCCCCCCGAAAACCGCACTCGCCTTATCCTGCTCCCGATAAACTGCGTCGCTGCTAGCACTCATTGAAGGAGAGTGCTAGCGCGCCCTCATATGGTGCAACCAAAAGGCGGGTCAAGGATTAGTAGCGAAATTTTCGCGGTGATTTTTTCGGGCGACATGTCCCGTCTGTTGCGCGTTCCGGCGAGATATGTCGCCAGCGCATTCTTTGATGGCGGTCGCATCGCTTTTCCGCCGTCCTCGTTGTCCAGTCATAACAGGAAAGGACAGAGGATGCATTTCGGCACAATCGTCGTCGCGGTCGACATCAACGATCCGGAAAATGCAAAGGCCGCCATTGCCAGGGCTGCCGCCATCGCTGGGCCGCAGGGGAAGCTGCACCTGCTCAACGTGCGCTACCACCTGCCGTCGCGCTATTCCGATCTGCTGGTTGGCGATTTCGATCAGCGGGAGGAAGATGAGGCCATGGCCGCGATGCGGCAATGGTCCATGCAGGCCGGACTGACCGAAGAGCAGGTCAGTTTTTCCACCCGGCGCGGCAGGGTGCGCGATGAAGTCATCAGTGAAGCGGAACGAACCGGCGCGGATCTGATCATCATCGGATCGCATCAGCCATCCATGTCGTCGAAGCTGCTGGGATCGAACGCATCGGCCATCGTCCATCAGTCGCCGGTCAGTGTGCTGGTGGTGCGGCATAGCGGCGGATAGAAAGGTGCAGCGGTTGCGGCACGGCGCTTGGCTTCCTACCTCCCGCGCGTAGAACAAGCTGGAGCCTGCGCGCATGACCGACACCTATACCCCGCCTGCCGTCTGGACGTGGGACAAGGCCAATGGCGGCCAGTTCGCCAATATCAACCGGCCCATTGCGGGCGCCACCCATGACAAGGATCTGCCCGTGGGGCAGCATCCCCTGCAACTCTATTCGCTGGCGACGCCCAACGGGCAGAAGGTCACGATCCTGCTGGAGGAATTGCTGGCGGCGGGGTTCAGCGCCGCCGAATATGATGCCTGGCTGATCAGGATCAGCGATGGCGACCAGTTTTCCAGCGGCTTTGTCGCAGTCAATCCCAACAGCAAGATCCCGGCGCTGATGGACCATAGCGTCTCCCCGCCGCAGCGCGTGTTCGAATCCGGCGCGATCCTGCTTTACCTCGCCGAAAAATTCGGTGCCTTCCTGCCGACCGATCCGGCCAAGCGCACGGCAGCGCTCAGCTGGCTGTTCTGGCAGATGGGCAGCGCGCCGCTGCTGGGTGGCGGCTTTGGCCATTTCTACGCCTATGCGCCGGAAAAATACGAATATCCGATCAACCGCTACGCGATGGAAGTGAAACGGCAACTCGATGTGCTGGACCGGCATCTGGCGGACAATGACTATATGGCGGGCGATGAATATAGCATCGCCGACATGGCCATCTGGCCATGGTATGGCGGCGTCGTGCTGGGCCGCGCCTATGATGCGGTCGAGTTTCTGGACGCGGGCAGCTATACCCATGTCCTGCGCTGGGCCAGGCAGATCGACGCCCGCCCGGCGGTGGCGCGCGGACGGATCGTCAACAAGACAAGCGGCCCGCTGAACGAGCAATTGCACGAGCGCCACGACGCGGGCGACTTTGCAACCAGGACGCAGGACAAGGTGGAGGGGGCCGCATAACGCCCCCTCGCCTACCCCCGCATCAATAGCCGACGGTAAAGCGCTGGCGGCTGTGGCGCGGCGTTTCGATTTCATCGACCAGCGCGATGGCATAATCGGCAAAGTGATCTGCCCCCTGCTGAGTGGCCCAGAGACTATGATAGTCTGGACCACGAAGGGGAAAATGAATGCCGAGCAAGAAGCACAAGCCGGAAGAGATTATCGGCAAGCTGCGTGAAGTTGAGATTGTGCTGGCGCAGGGGGCCTCGACAGCGGAGGCCTGCCGGCGGATCGCGGTCAGCGAGCAGACCTATTATCGCTGGCGGAAGGAATATGGCGGGCTGAAGACCGACCAGGCGCGGCGGATGAAGGATTTGGAGAAAGAGAACCAGCGTCTTCGCCGGGCGATTTCGGACCTGACGCTGGACAAGTTGATCCTGCAGGAGGCTGCCAAGGGAAACTTCTGAGCCCTGCGCGGCGGCGGCGCTGCATCGATCATTTGCGACAAGAGCTTCCGGTGTCCGAGCGACGGATATGCCGGGTGCTGGGTCAGCATCGATCGACACAGCGCAAGGTGCCGCGCGGGGCGGATGACGAACAGGCACTGACAGAGGATATCATCGCTTTGGCGAAGCAATATGGTCGCTATGGCTACCGCCGGGTGACGGCATTGCTGTGCCATGCGGGATGGACGGTGAACCATAAACGCGTTGAGCGGATCTGGCGGCGTGAGGGGCTGAAGGTTCCGCTGCGCCAGCCAAAGCGCGGACGCCTATGGCTCAACGACGGATCCTGTATCCGCCTGCGGCCCGAATATCCAGGTCATGTATGGGCCTACGACTTCGTCGAAGGGCGCACGCATGACGGGCGCAAGTTCCGCATTTTGACGATCATCGACGAGGCCAGCAGGGAGTGCCTGGCGCTCATCGTCGCGCGGCAGCTCAAGCATGAGGATGTTCTGGCAGCGCTCGCCGACCTGTTCATCTCGCGCGGGCCACCGGCGCATATACGGTCCGATAATGGCAGCGAATTTATCGCGACTGCCGTCCAGAAATGGTTGGGGCAGATCGGCGTGAAGACGCTCTACATCACGCCGGGTTCACCATGGGAGAATGGCTATAACGAAAGCTTCAACGGGTCGCTTCGCGACGAACTGCTCAACGGCGAGATCTTCTACAGCCTTGCCGAGGCCAAAGTGCTGATCGAAGCCTGGCGGCGGCATTACAACACCGTCCGCCCGCATAGCAGCCTGGGCTATCGACCACCGGCCCCGGAAACGGCGACACCGCCATATCCGGCCTCCGGTTCCGCTTCGCTCCACCTCCACCCGGATATGGCGGCGATGAGCTTAATGCACTAACAAACCAATCGGTCCACTCGGTGGGGGCAGATCATCGTCGCTCATCGGGTGGCGCGCTCTTGATGTCGCGCTCGATGGCGAAGAGCTCGGCGATCCGCACAACCGCCTCCGCCGCGATCGGTGACGGGCTCTTGTCCAAGATGTCGGTAAATTTCCGGCGCGCGTGGCTCTTATGTCGATCTCGACATAAGAGCCATTATCCAGAGCATGGTTTTATCTGGGGTATTTTGGGATATAGTCCGTGCTTGCCGGAGATTTCGGCGCGCTGGGCTCCAGATAAAAGCCGCGACCTTGCTGTTGGCGGCCGCCGCGTGCGGGGGCGAAGTTGCAGATACCATTGCGTACCAGGTCGACGATCGAGGACTATGTCGCCACACAGGAGTGGCGGCGCGCGCGACTGTCGCGCTGCCCGCTCCACCCGAACGGTGGCTGTGCATTTCGGCGTCACGGCAGTTATGCGCGCCTGACCAGCCCGGGTGTACGGATCGCTCGCTGCTATTGCCCACAAGGGCGCATAACATTCAGCTTGCTCCCGGATTTTCTCGCCGCTCGCCTGCCCGGTTCGCTTGCCGCGATTGATCGCAGCGCTGGGATCGCCGCGTCGGCGCGGAGCATGGAAGCCGCCGCAGACGCAGCACGCGGGCCCGATATTTGCCTTCCAGGCGCGGTGCGCTGGCTTCGCCGCCGTGTGGTCGCGGTGCGCAGATCCGTTGCCGCCGTTGAAGTGATGGCGCCCCAGCTGGCAAGGCCGGGCTTGCCGGTGGGTGACGTTCCGGCCCTTGCAATGCTTCGCCGAGCTCTTTCCCCGCAGCTGTTGCACTGCATTCCGGCGCCCCTGGGATTCCGGCCTATCCAGAGGATTGGCAGTGGCGACGCCGCCGGTGGCTCTTGCCAACACGATGCGGGGCGTGATCACGCGTTCATCGCGAGCTACGCTTTGCCGATCGAGGTAAAGCCATGCCCATACATGTCGATCATATCGCCGCAGCCGACCCTGCCGCGCCCACCCCCGACGATATCCGCCGCATCTGGAGCGCGGAGCGGCGGCTTGGGGCAGGAACAACGATTGTCTATCTGAACCGCATCCAGCAGTTTCGTACCTATTGCGCCTTGCACGGCTTGGTCGAGCGAGAAGAGTTGACCCTCGAACGAGTTGGCCGGTTCATAGACTGGTATGCGAAGCGACGGGGTCTCGACCCGCTTTCTCTCCGCCTTTCCAGCACCGCCCTGCTGTCGCTCAGCCGTGTCTATCATCGCTTGGGGCTTGCCCCACCTGACTGGCGACCGCCTCGTCCGGTGAAGGCTCTGCTGACGCCGTTGCTCGCGCAATATGCCGCCTATCTGACCCAGCACCGCGGTAATCCAGAGGTGACGGTTCACAAGAAGCTGGGCCACATCGGCAGACTTCAGGATCATTTGATCCAGGCCGGCAAGGACTGGCACTCGATGCAGCTAACCGATGTCGACGCATTTCTGGTTGGCTGCGCCGCGCGATATTCCCGATCGCATGTGAGCGATCTCGCTTGCACGGTACGCTGCTTTTCCCGTTTCCTGCACTGGAGTGGCCAGAGCCCGGTCGATATCAGCGAGGCCGTGATCGCGCCCGTGCAACGACGGCACGAGCGACCGAGACGGTCCCTTTCCTGGGACGATGTGAAGCGGCTCCTGATGGCCGTGGACAGATCGAGTCCGTCGGGCCTTCGCGACTACGCGATCCTGCTGATGATGAGCACCTATGGCTTTGGCGCCGGCGAGATCATCCGCTTGCAGTTTCAGGATATTGACTGGGATAGCGGCACGCTGTCAGTCCTTCGCCCAAAGACGGGCGTCGCATTCACGCTGCCGCTGTTGCCACCCGTCGCCAAGGCGCTGGCAGAGTATCTACGCCACGGCCGGCCCGCTGATACACCCACCCGCCATCTTTTCGTGCAGATGAAGATGCCGCTGGAGCCATTCGTCGCTTCGAGCGCGATACGCCACATCTTGATGAAGCATGCGAAGATCGCGGGGATCGATGCGCCATTTCTGGGCAGCCATGTCTTGCGACACTCTCACGCGGCGCGCCAGATCGACCTTGGTGCGCGGCCCCAGGTGGTATCGGATCTCCTTGGTCACCGGGATCCAGAGTCGGTCTCGGCCTATGTGCGGATCGCCACCGCATCCCTGCGCGAGATCGCATTGCCGGTGCCAACATGACCACCGTCGTCGTCCTGGAAGAGTTGAGGAACGACGCCGCGAGCTTTCTGGCATTCAAGCGCGCCATGGGCCATCCCTATCGACGCGGCGAGTTTGAGATCGAACGCTTCCTTCGCTTCGTCGAAGACCAGTGGGGCGACGATGTCGATATTCCGCTGGCCGAAGCGATTAGCCGCTGGTGTGGCCGCTTGCCCGACCGCAAGGCCGTCACGCTCGGCAATGAGTTCGGGGTCATTCGTCAACTTTGCCTGCATCGCCGTCGTCGCGATCCCACCAGCTATGTGCCCGAGCACGCCTTTGCGCCGGTGAAGGAGTCGACGTTCTTTCCTTATATTTTCAGCCGCGACGAGATCCGCTGCATTCTCGCCGCCGCGTCAGCGCACCAAGGCCGCTTCATATGGGCATCGATGCTGCGAAGGCTGATTCTCGTGCTTTACTGCACCGGCCTCAGGCTCGGCGAGGCGGTGCGTCTGACCATGGATGATGTCGATCTCGACCGTGGGACCTTGCTCATCCGCAACAGCAAACGGCGTACGCGGATCGTCCCCATGCGCGACGATCTTGTCGCAGAGCTTCGCCTCTATGTCGATGATCGATGCCGGTTACTTCACGATCGTGGTCAAGTGGATTCCGAAGCGCTGTTCGTTCGCCTCAACGGCGCGCCACTCCATACCCACGCTGCGTCCGAAGCTATTCGCAAGCTCCTGCGCCGCCTCGATATCAAGCCTGCGCAAGGGCGCGTCGGAGCGCGTCCATATGAGTTTCGGCATGCATTCGCGGTTCACCGCCTGACGGCATGGGCGGAGGAAGGTGCTGACATTCACGCCAAGCTCCCTTGGCTTTCGGCCTATCTCGGGCACCAGAACGTCATTGGGACCGAGGTCTATCTGAAGGCGACGCCGCAACTCCTGGAACTCGCGAGCACGCGCTTCGAACAACATATGCGACACGCCCGGCAGCCACGATGAGTAAGGCCGGACCTCAGATGCTGTTCGCTCTGGTGGAGTCGTTCTTCTCCAACTATCTGCCGCGTCAGCGCGGCGCGAGCCCACATACGACGCGCGCCTATCGCGACACGCTCAAGCTGCTGTTTCAATTCATTGCCCAGCATCGCAGCCGCGAGGTCGCCGCGCTTGTGCTGGAGGATCTCGATGCCGACACCGTCGCTGGGTTCCTCGATCATCTCGAGGGCGGAAGATCGAACTCCACCGCGACGCGCAACTGCCGCCGTGCCGCGCTTCGCAGCTTCTTCAAGCACCTCTTGCGCAACGATCTCGACAATGCCCTCCGTTACACGCAGGTGCTGGCGCTGCCGTCGAAGCGGGCGAGGCAAAAGCCCGCAACTTACCTCGAAGCAACCGACGTGCGGGCCATCATCGCCCATCCCGATCGGCGGACCCGCAGTGGCTGGCGCGACTACACGCTGCTGCTTTTCCTCTATAATTGCGGCGCCAGAGTGAGCGAAGCAACCGGCCTGCTGTGGCAGGACCTTCAACTGACGCCGCCACACCAGGCCCGACTACATGGGAAGGGCCGCAAGGAGCGGTTCGTTCCGCTATGGCGCGAGACGGCCGACGCGTTGCGGCGCCTGCAAAACCTGTCGGGTGCCGCGGGTCAGCAGCATGTTTTTATGAACCGACACGGCCAGCCGCTGACCCGCGATGGAGCGGCGTACATCCTTACCAAGCATGCCTCGCCAGTCGTCCAGGATCGGCCAAGGTTGGCGCGTGACCGCATCACTCCTCACGTTTTCCGCCACAGCTGCGCCGTCGCGCTCCTGCAGTCAGGCACCGACGTGACCGTGATCCGCGATTATCTCGGTCATTCCAGCATCGCGACCACGAACCGGTATATCTTAACGAACCTGAAGATGAAGCGCGATGCGCTACAGAACTTTTGGAAGCACGCTGGCATCGAACCCGCAAAGGCCACGCCTTGGAAGCCAAAGCCGGATCTGCTTTTGTACCTCCGGTCCCTATGATTTTATCACGAGGTCCACGCAGAGCTTTTTCGCCGATCCCGGACATCAGCATCGCGTGGCCCCAGATAAAACCATGCTCTGGATAATGGCTCCAGCATCCCACTTCGACGATATCCCTGGGCGCCTTGGTCTTGGGGTCACGGTAAAGTGCGTTGTACCCGGCAAAGCCGTCTGCCTGTAGATACCCCCGATAGTCGGCGAGATGTTCTGCCGGATGCGCTCCGCCACGATCGGCGCTGAAGCGGAAGACCACGGCAGGCGGGCTCATATCGCCGCTGGAGCGGTCATCACGCAGATATACCCAGAAGTGCCCAGTCCGGCTGCCATCGCCATTGCCCAGCAGCGTGACCGGCGTGTCGTCACCGTGGATCTTGGCGGCTTCCCGGATATAGGCGAACAGCCGCTCACCCAGCGGCGCCAGCAGCCATGCCAGTTTTCGGGCCCAGCGGCTCATCACGTCCCGATCGATGTGGAGTCCCACGCGGCGGAAGATCACCGACTGCCGATGCCAGGGCTGATGATCGACAAAGCGATTGACGACGAGATGGGCCAGCAAGCTGCTGCTCGCCATCACCTTGGGGAGTGGCAGATCGACAGCGGGGGCCTGGCGGATCTGTTCGCAGGACCGGCACACCAGTCTTGGTCGCACGTGGCGAATGACCCGGAAGCGCGCCGGGACATAGTCGAGAACCTCAGTGACAGCCTCGTTAATCTGTACTGACGGCCCGTTACAACCGGTACTGCACGGGCTGGGCTGATGATCGACTGTATGACGCGGGAAGTGCGCAGGAAGCGGAACACGGCCGCCGGATTTGCGGGCCGATTTCGCCACAGACGGTGCCGCCACCTCATCGTTGGCGGGTTGCGGTGCCTCGACCTCCTCGAACATCAGCCGCAGCTGGGCGATATCCATTTTCTCTGAGCTACGACCGAACTGGACGCGCAGCAGCCGCGCGACGCGATGCTCGAGCTTTTCGATCCGCAAGGTCTGGGCTTTGACCGTGGCTTCCGCGGCCCTCCGTTCGGCCCGTTCCTGCTCCATGGCATCGGCCATCTCCAGCAGCATTTTCTGCAGGAGGACTGGGTCTGTGGGAAGGCGATCAAGGGCGAACCGCATGCCACCGATAATAGCCCAAGCCCACGGTAAATCCTACATAAAATGGCGGCTTTCCTGATCTTTTTGGCTATGCGAGCCTCGGCGTGATGACCTCGTCGTGGACGATCGCCTGCTTCCAGTTCATGCCTTCGAGCAACATCGCAAGCTGGGCTGCCGACAGCCGCAGCGCACCCTCATGGGCACGTGGCCAAACAAACTTTCCGCGCTCGAGACGCTTCGCATACACGCATAGCCCTGAGCCGTCCCAGACCAGAGCCTTCAACCTGTCGCCCCTTTTCCCGCGGAACAGGAAAACCGCCCCCGAGAAGGGATCAAGCTGAAGAATATTGCGCACCTGCGCCGACAGCCCATCAAACCCCTTGCGCATGTCGCACGGCGCCAGCGACAGATAGATTTTCGTCGAAGGCGGGAAAGCCAGGCTCAATGATCCAGCTCCCGCAAGACATCGAGCACCTGTTTCAGGGCGGCCCGATCGACCTCGCCATCAACCAACACCGTCAGGCCGCACCGCCCTCGAACCTCAATCCGCCCTGGCTGCCGAGCTTTGGCCGACGGAGAAGACGATGCCAGTTCGACAGGCACGAAGCCCGCCATCGCCCCGCGAAGCAGCTGCTTGCGCCAGGTATAAAGCTGGCCTGTTCCAACGCTGTGCCGCCGAGCCACGGCCGAGACGATCGCCCCCGGCACCGTCGTCTCCTTCAGGATCGCCAGCTTCTCCTCGTCGCTCCAGTTCCGACGCCGCTCCACCCGTACAAGCGCTCCGCCATCACCGCGACCGCTCATACGAGGCTCGTTTGACTGCTCGATGTCCATGCTCACACCTCCTCAAAGGCCGCGAGCTTTCCTATTCCGATGCCGGCAACAAGGCCGCCTTCCGTCGGCGCTTACGATG
This sequence comes from Sphingobium sp. JAI105, assembly GCF_015752145.1. Taxonomy (NCBI): domain Bacteria; kingdom Pseudomonadati; phylum Pseudomonadota; class Alphaproteobacteria; order Sphingomonadales; family Sphingobiaceae; genus Sphingobium; species Sphingobium sp. JAI105. Next base: position 1,233,235 of record NZ_JADOUC010000001.1, read on the forward strand.
GAGCGTCACGAGCGGTCCCGCAGGAGGGGCACCACCTAAGCAAATGATGGTGGCAGGAACCGACCGCAAATCTGGCACCATCAAAAAGAGCGGTCATGGCGCTAGCGGCCGTGACAGTTCTACCGCAGATTTCAGCATAGCCGAATAGTCTCGCCCGAGCTGCTTTCAGCCAGCGGGCGCGGCAATGGCCGGGGAAAAGGAGACATGGGGATGACGTCGGAAGTTCTTGTCCGCAGCGCCGTACATGGCGGGGTTCAGAATGAGCCCAATGAGAAATGGTCTCCCTTTGAGTGGCTGGAGCCGCGATTCGGCGCTCAGGTGCATGGTGAGTATGTCGTGATCCGGCCCGACGGCGTTTCAGGATCGCTTTCCGCGGGGCTGTGGCGGACCGGGCCGACCGCGCCCGGAGCAGCATCCGATGGGTCGCATACTATTCTCTATTCCTCGCCGCTCGGCGATGAAACCGCGTGTGTGATCGACGGAACGGCCGTCCTTACCGTTATCTCGACCGGCAAGCGCTATGAAGTCGGCCCCGGCTCGATCATCAGCTCGCCCAAGGGGCTCGAAGTCCAGTGGGACATCCAGGGTCCAGCGTTCAAAAAATACTGGTGCATCTGGAACGGCAGCGAACCCACCGCCAACCCGCCTCAGGATCTGCTGATCACCCATGTCAGCGACAATCCTGAGGAATGGCAGGAGTACCACTTCACCGAGCCGGCGGAAGGTGACCTCGTTGCGGGCGAACTCTACTTCATTCGCACCGGCGGTTCGACCGGCACGATGTTGAGCGGCGTATGGCGCTCTGGCAAGGGCATTGCCGGCAGCGATGTCGACGGTAAGGGCACCATGTCCACACCCTATACCGGAGTGCTGGGCGACGAGACTATCTTGCTTCTCGAAGGCGAGGTCGAGGTCACCGAAACCGAGAGCGGCAAGACGCATAACTTCAGGGCGGGCGATGTGATCGGCCTCTCTTCGGGCACGCATATCACCTGGACGTCCAAGGGGCCTTTCAGCAAGAAGCTCTGGGTCATTACGCGCGACGCATTGCCTGAATAGGCATGCGAACGCCGGCGGAGCGGACCTCTTCCCAACAGGTGCTGCTCCGCCATGCTATCGAGGGCAACCATGCTCGGGCGAGGAGCATGACCGCGCCGGGCTTACCGGCTAACCGCCAAGCCTCCGCCACGTCGTTCAATGAAAAATAGTGCATCGCGCCTAAGCCGCGAGCACGGAAGAGGACAATGAAGGCATGACCGGTGCACCGGTATTCGCCGATCCCCTGTCATATGGGACGACGCTCGATAACTTTTCCATGCAGACCGAACGCGGCCGGCTTTCAGGGAGCGTCGAGGCGGGTTTGAACGCATGCGTCGAGTGTTGTGATCGATATGCCGACGACGAGCGAACAGCGCTCATCTGGGTGTCGGCCAATGGGCAACAGGAAGACTATAGCTTTGCCCAGATGCGCGACCTTTCCGCACAGGTGGCCAACATGCTGGTCGACCATGGCGTTCGTCCCGGCGATTGCGTGGCGGGTCTTCTTCCCCGCACTCTGGAGCTACTCGCGACCATCTTGGGGGTCTGGCGCGCGGGAGGGGTCTATCAGCCGCTCTTCACCGCCTTTGGCCCCAAGGCCATCCAGCACCGACTGGGCATCAGCGGCGCGAAACTTATCATCACGGACAGCGCCAATCGGTTCAAGCTGGACGAAATAGCCGATTGTCCGAAAGTCGCGACCGTCCTTGCGCCCGGCGATAGGCTGCGGGAAGACGATCTTGACTTCCGCGTCGAACTCGATGCGCGCAGCGCCGTGTTCCAACCGGTTCTGCGCAGCCCCGACGATCTCTTCCTGATGATGTCGACGTCGGGCACCACCGGCCTTGCCAAGGGGGTCGGGGTGCCGCTGCGCGGCCTTCTGGCCATCGGCGCCTATATGCGCTGGGCAGTCGATCTACGGCCACAGGACCGTTTTTGGAACATCGCCGACCCGGGCTGGGCCTATGGCCTCTATTACGGTATCACCGGGCCGCTTCTGCTTGGTCATGCGACGACGCTCTATGATGGCGGGTTTACGGCGAAGGCAGCTTATGAGGTGATCGGCCGGCTCGGGATCACTAACCTCGCCGGGGCGCCGACCGCATACCGGCTGCTGATCGCGGCAGGGCCGGAGGCGGCCGCGCAGGCTAAAGGCAGTCTGCGCGTGGTGAGCAGCGCGGGCGAACCGCTCAACCCCGAAATTATTCGCTGGTTCGACAGGCATCTGGCCGTTCCTATCCACGATCATTACGGCCAGACCGAAATGGGCATGGTGGTGAACAATCATCATGGGCTGGCCCACCGCGTACTCATGGGATCGGCAGGTCTTCCCATGCCCGGGTACCGCGTTGCGGTCCTTGATGAGGCCGGCCGCGAACTGGGGCCAAACCAGCTTGGCGAGCTAGCGATCGATGTCGCCAACTCGCCTCTCCTCTGGTTCAGCGGCTATTGGCAGCAGGAAACACCCGCGATCGCGGGCGGATATTACCGAACCGGTGACACGGTAGAATGGGAAAGCGATGGCAGCATCAGCTTCATCGGCCGCGCTGACGATGTCATCACCTCCTCGGGCTACCGAATCGGCCCTTTCGATGTCGAAAGCGCCCTGGTCGAGCATCCCGCTGTGATGGAAACGGCGGTCATCGGTGTACCCGACCCGGAGCGAACCGAGTTGGTCAAGGCATTCGTCGTTCTCAATCAGGGTTATGAAGCCTCGCCAGCACTGGCAGAGGAGCTCAAGCGTCATGTGAAGAGCCGCTTGTCTGCGCATGCCTATCCCCGACTTGTCGTGTTCGTCAGCGAACTGCCCAAGACACCCAGCGGCAAGATCCAGCGCTTCGTCCTGCGCACCCTGTAGTAAGCCTGGTGCTGGGGCTCGCCCAGACGTGGCACGATGCCTCATTGTCCGTCCGAGAAAACTGGCACCATCGCAAAGGCCCGATCAGGCTCTAGCCCGGAAATCTCACGGAATTAGGTGCATCGGGGCTCTGAATCGGATAAATTTCTTCTGCAACAAAGTCTTACCGGACAGCAGAGGAGTTCCCCGATGCCGACAGAGTGTAGCGCAAAGTCATTTGAGTTTGCACGGGTAGAATCGCGGTCGGTGGTGGCGGCATTCGATGGCGGGTCGGTGACGAGCGACGCCGGGAGCCTGCTGCTGGGGGCAACCGATCGGGCGATCAGGCTGGTGGATCGGTTTGCCGGCTGCTTTGCGGATCATCGCCGGTCGGAATTGATCGAGCATGAAGTCCGAACCTTGGTGAGCCAGCGGATATTCGGGATTGCGCTGGGCTACGAGGATCTGAACGATCATGACGAGTTGCGCCATGATCCGGTGATGGCGACGTTGGTCGGCAAGCTCGAGGCGGGACGCGCGGCCTGCGCGCCGCTGGCGGGCAAGAGCACGCTCAACCGGCTGGAGCTGTCGCGGCCGGAACCGACGCGATACCACAAGATCAGCCATGATCCGGAGGCGATCGAGGATCTGTTCGTGACGCTGTTTCTGGAAGCGCACAAGAAGGCGCCAAAGCAGATCATCCTCGACCTGGACGCCACGGATGATCCGATCCACGGCCATCAGGAAGGCCGGTTCTTCCACGGCTATTATGACGGCTATTGCTACCTGCCGCTCTACATCTTCTGCGGCCGGCACCTGCTGGCGGCCAAGTTGCGCCGTTCGAACATCGACGGGGCGGCGGGCGCCTGCGAGGAGGTCGAGCGCATCATCGCGCAAATCCTTCGCTCCTGGCCGCGGACCCGCATCCTGCTGCGCGCCGACAGCGGCTTTTGCCGCGAGAAACTGATGGCGTGGTGCGAGGCGAACAAGGTCGATTATCTGTTCGGCCTCGCCAAAAACAAGCGGCTGACAGCCGAGATCGAGCCCGAACTCGCCAAAGCCACCGACGAGAGCTGCCAGACCGGCAAGCCGGCGCGGCGCTTCAAGGACTTCATGTGGAGCACGCTCGATAGCTGGAGCCGCAGGCGGCGCGTCGTCGGCAAGGCCGAAGTGACGCAGGGCGACACCAACCCGCGCTTCGTGGTCACCTCGCTCAAGGCCGGCGAGGCCAAAGCGCGCGATCTCTACGAGAAAATTTACTGCGCGCGCGGCGAGATGGAAAACCGCATCAAGGAATGCCAGGCCGATCTGTTCGCCGACCGCACCTCAACCGCCACTATGCGCGCCAACCAGTTGCGTCTGTGGTTCGCGTCAATGGCCTATGTGTTGCTGTGCGCGCTGTGTTGCTGTGCGCGCTGCGCCGCGTCGGCTTGCGCTTTACCCAGTTCGCGCGGGCCAGTTGCGGGACCATCCGTCTCAAGCTGCTCAAGATCGGCGCGCGCGTCACTGTCAGCGTCCGGCGCGTCAAGATCGCCATGGCCTCTGCCTACCCGTGGCGCGACGAATGGGAACTCGCTCACCTGGCCTTGCGAACCGCCGCGACGCGCTGACGAACCAGACAGCGCACAGTCCGAAATCCGCCATCTCGCTTAACCCGCCATCGGGAATGGCCCCGCTCGCCCCGCAACCGCCGAAAATGCTCCTTCGAGCTGCCATCTCGCATCTCGGTCGCCTTCATCGCCGCCGAAAGGCCACAAAAGCGCACCGCCAGGTCAGATCAAACGGCGGTGTGAGATTTCCGGGCTAGGGCCAGATGCGCCTCCTCCATAGGTTTCTGATCATCGCTCCCAGCGATCCCCAAGGGCGCACCTGCGCCGCGTTGGAGGGGAGCCGGGAGACAGCAGCGAGCGAGGAGTTTAATTATGGCGAGCGAACCAAACCTCCAAGGCAGTTCCTCCGTGACCGCGCCCCGGTCCCTGGGCATTGGTAACCGCAACAGCAATCCCGCGCAGTGGGCGCCTTTCGCCTGGGACGATCCGCTTTACGGGCCACAGGTGAAGGGCGAGGTCGCGCCGATCGCCTTCGACCACACCAGCGGGTCGCTGCAGCTCGGGTTCTGGCGAACTGGCAAGGATATGCCCGGCTGCAACGAGGATGGTTCATGCCATATCGACTATTCCGCGCCCCTTGGCGATGAAACCATGGTCATCCTCGAAGGCACGGCGACCGTCACGGTCGCCGCTACGGGCAAGCAGTACCGACTTGAGGCCGGTACGATCATCAGCCATCCCAAGGGCGTAGCGCTGAGCTGGGACATCGACGCGCCCTTCCTCAAGAAATTCTGGATATTGTGGGACTCGCCGGCGTCCTTGGTCAAGGACGATGACGTCTATGTCGGCCATATCAGTGACAATCCGGATGCATGGGAACCCTTCACTTGGGAAGAGCCCGGTCACGGCACGATGGTGTGCGGCGAATTGTTCACGCTGCGCTCCACGGGAAGCACCGGAACCCTGCTCTGCGGCCTGTGGCGGGCGGGCGTCGGCATCGCCGGTTGCGCACCGGACGGCTCGACAGCCATTCCCTACACCTCTCCCCTGGGAGACGAGATCGAATTGCTGCTTGAAGGCCAATATCATGTCGTCAACGAAGATACCGGCGAGACCCACGACCTGCGGGGCGGCGATGTCCTCGCCATGCCACGCGGCACGCGTCTGTCCTGGTCGTCAAAGGGGCCATTTGCCAAAAAATTCTGGCTGATCGCGAATGCAAACGTGCCGGAATGAGGGTTGCGCCCAGCGGCCCGTCCGACCTGGCGCTTCAGCACGCGTGACCAGGTAATCGGGCCGCCGGGCAATGGCTATGAGCGGGCTGGTCGCCTTGGCACGCGCGTTGCCGCGCGCCCGCAACCCAGGGATGGCGCCACAGGCCCGATCGCCCCATCTGGCACCATCAATTAGCGAGGAAGAGGCACTAAGAAGAGTATCAGTTCTCCGGCACCTTGGACCTTGACAATGGAGTCGAGGGCAAAGGGTAGCGCCACCCTCGCAAGCCGGCGTCCAGGCGAAACTGGGCCACGAAATGCACTGGGATGCAGTGGCCCGAACAGGGAGGTTCGTATGAAAAGGGTTGGATCCATAAGCGTTGTTGCGATCGCGGTGTGCCTTGCCACGCCGGCGCTCGCTCAGCAGGCCGCCGAGGAGCAGGCTCAATCAGGCGGTCTGGAAGAGATCGTCGTTACTGCGACCAAGCGCTCTGAAAATCTACAGGATGTGCCGGTCGCGGTATCGGCAATCTCCGCCTCAGCGCTTACCGCCAAGGGGGTGTTCGACACATCGGACCTCAACGCCTCGATGCCCAATCTCCAGGTGTCATCGGCCTATGGCTCTCAGCAGCCCAATTTCACGCTGCGCGGCGTCGGCGTGGGGACCGAACTGAGCGCCAGCGCGGCTTCGCCGGTCGGCGTTTACGTCGACGAGGTCTACCAGACCTTCCGGGCGAGCCAGGGGCAGCAGCTCTACGATCTGGAACAAGTCGAAGTGGTGCGCGGGCCCCAGGGCACGCTCTATGGCCGCAACACGACCGGCGGCGCGATCAACTTCATCACCCGCAAGCCGCAGATGAAGGGCGCCAATGGCTATCTGACGCTGGGTTACGGCAATTACGATCGCAAGAGCGCCGAAGGCGCGATCGAACTGACGCCAGTAGAAGGCCAGCTGGGCATCCGCATCGCGGGCACCTACGTCAAATCCGATCCCTATATCCATAATCTGATGCCAGCCGGGCTCAACACCACTGCCGCCGCTGGCGCTTCCGGTCTCAACTATGCAACCGGACGCGATCCCAATGGTGACGAAAGCTACGGTATTCGCGGCACGCTACGCTTCGCGCCAACCGATACCCTCGATGTCACCTTGAAAGGCTATTCGGCCAAATCGACCGGCGGCGTCGCCGCGTCACTGGGCGCGGGCCCCTCGCGTGCCAACCCAGAGGTGATCAACTACGAGAACCCGGCTTTCCCGTTGGCGCCCCTGTTCCAGTTACTCGGCGACAATGGCGCCGGGCTGCTGCCCAGCACCTACAGCCGGGTCGGCTTGTCCGACACGCAGATTGAGCAGGACACGATCGGTCGCGCTGTGACGCGGGCCGAGGGCGCGGTCCTGACGGTGAAGGCCGAGCTTGCCGACAAGCTCAATCTCACCTCGATCACCGGCTATGACTCCGGCCTCTATCTCCAGACCGCGACGGACTGCGACAGCGGCCCCTTGCGCCTGTGTTCAAACGGCTATCGCTCGTCCTTCGAGGCCTTCAACCAGGATCTTCGTTTCGACTACAGCAGCGGCCCCTTCAAGGTGATCGTCGGTGCCTATTATGGCTGGGACAGTGTCACCTCCGACAACGACATCGACATCTTCAATTTCCTGAGCGACGTGCGCGCGGCGGTCGGCCTGCCCGCGACCTGGTTTAACCCTGCTGGCGGCTTCAACGGCACCGCGCTCTCGGCTGGCTCGGTTCCGACTGGCGTTCGCGGCAAACAGCATTTCAAGCAGAACCGTGAAAGCTGGGCGATCTACAGCGAAGGGAGCTACGAGCTCACGCCAACGCTCAAGCTCACTGCGGGCCTGCGCTACACAACCGATACCACCGACTATAAGGATGGCCTCACAACCTATTATGACGATGCCGGCAACGCCCGGATGCTGGCCGTCTCCGCTTACGGGGCACCTTATTTCCTTGCGCCGGTGCGGAACGAAGCCGGAACCGTCGTCATTCCCGCGACCGCCGATCCCAATCCAGGCGGGATCAACAAGAGCGGCAAGACAAGCCGCGTGTCGGGACGCGCCATCCTCGACTGGAAGCCGGTGGACGGCGTCATGCTCTACGGCAGTTACAGTCGCGGCTATCGCGCCGGCACGTTCAACGGGCTCGCCTATATCAGCTCGCCGCAGGTCTATTTCGTCAAGCCTGAGGAGGTGAACGCCTTCGAGGTGGGCTTCAAGACCCGCTTCCTCGACAATCGGCTGCAGATCAACGGCAGCTTTTTTTACTATGATTACAAGAACCAACAGAGCCAGGTGGTCGATCCGAGCGTGACCGCCAACATCATCACGCTCGACGGGACTATGAAAGGCCTCGAACTCGACGTCGAGTTCGCCGCGACTAATCGCCTCACGCTCAGCGCCTCGCTCGGCATCCTCGACAGCAAATATAAGGAGTATGATCAGGCCGCATGCGCCGCGCTCAACCTGAGCGGCCTCTTCCCCGCGCAGGATGGCTCATGCGTTCAGTCGGGGGCCGGCAACGTCAGCGTGGGCGGCAACCCCTTCCCCTATGCGCCCAAAACATCGGTCAATCTCGCCTTCGACTGTGATGCGGTGGATATCGGCGAGGGTAAGATCAAGGTGCATGGCGACACCGCCTATACGGGGCGTTTCTACTACGACACGTTCAAGGATTACAGCCGCGGTGTCCTGCCCAATCTCGCGAGCGGGCAGTATACACAAGGTGAAGGCGATTATTGGGTCTTCAACAGCCGCATCAGCTATGTCGCGGACCGTTACACGCTCTCGCTCTGGGGCAAAAACCTGTCGAACAAGCTCTACTTTCCGGCCGGCTATCCCAATGAAGGCATCACCGGTGCGGGGTACATCGTACGCGCTCTGCCGCGCACTTACGGAGTCGAAGCCACATTGCGCTTCTGACGGCAACTGGGAGGGGAGGCTCTGTCTCCCCTCCTCCTTTCGACTTGAGCCGATAACTGAATGAAGGCCGGCCCTTGGCGGCAGCCGTTCATTGATGATCTGGAGTAATCTGTGAAGACACGTGCAGCCGTCGCATTCGAAGCGAAAAGGCCCCTCGAAATCGTCGAAATCGATCTGGAAGGGCCCAAAGTGGGTGAGGTGCTGGTTGAAATCATGGCGACCGGAATCTGCCATACCGATGCCTATACGCTGGACGGGTTCGACAGTGAGGGAATTTTTCCGTCGATCTTGGGACATGAGGGTGCGGGTGTCGTGCGCGAGGTCGGTGCGGGCGTGACGTCCGTGAAACCCGGCGACCATGTGATCCCGCTCTACACGCCCGAATGCCGCCAGTGCAAAAGCTGTCTTTCGGGCAAGACCAATCTGTGCACCGCCATCCGCGCGACCCAGGGCCAAGGGCTGATGCCCGACGGAACGACGCGCTTCTCCTACAAGGGGCAGCCGATCTTTCACTATATGGGCTGTTCGACCTTTTCCAACTTCACTGTCCTGCCGGAGATTGCTGTAGCGAAAATCCGTAAGGACGCACCCTTCGACAAGAGCTGCTATATAGGCTGCGGCGTGACGACCGGCGTTGGGGCGGTCATCAACTCTGCCAAGGTCACGCCTGGTTCCAACGTCATCGTCTTCGGCCTGGGCGGCATCGGCCTCAACGTGCTGCAGGCCGCGCGCATGGTCGGCGCCGACCGTATCATCGGTGTCGATCTCAACGACGGCAAGGCGGACTGGGGCATGCGCTTCGGCATGACCCACTTCTACAACCCCAGAGGTAAGAGCACGGCGCAGGTCGTCGCCGATCTCGTGACCCTCACCGATGGCGGCGCCGATTATACGTTCGATTGCACCGGCAACACCGAGGTGATGCGCCAGGCGCTCGAAGCCTGCCATCGAGGTTGGGGCGTTTCCACCGTGATCGGTGTGGCTGAGGCGGGCAAGGAGATTTCCACCCGTCCATTCCAGCTCGTCACCGGTCGTGTGTGGCAAGGATCGGCTTTCGGCGGCGCCAAGGGCCGCACCGACGTGCCCAGGATCGTCGACTGGTACATGCACGGCAAGATCGAGATTGACCCGATGATCACCCATGTCCTCAGTCTCGAAGAGATCAACAAAGGCTTCGACCTGATGTATGCGGGTGAAAGCATACGCAGTGTCGTCGTGTTCTGATGCCTTCGCTTCAAGAAACTCGTGCGAGTAAAGGCCCCAGGGGCGCGATCCCGTCGCGCGCTGTCACGCGCCATATCGATCCCCCGATTGTCCAGCGATTGGGAAAGCGTCTGTGTTCGCGCAAGCCCGACCACATCATGGAGCAACTCGGCATAAGCCTTAACACTTGGCTCAAGCTGCTGGCGGGAGAGCCCATCCGCGCGAGCGTCGCCGACAGGCTGCTCGACCGCCTTGGCGATATCGAAGAATTCAACTGAAGGAGAGCAAACAATGGCAGTGATTTCTGGCAACGACGTCTTTTCGCATGTCTTCATCGGTGCCGCCGGGACTGTCAGGATTTCCGTGTGTGGCCGGGCATAATGGGCAACAAGGAGTCCCACTATGTCACGACGCAAAGAACCTGCCATACCGAATGAGCTTCTCGATCAGCTTTTGGCGGGCGGCGCTGTCAGTGCCGCCTTCGAGCAGGGCGGTCTGCTCGATTCGCTGAAGAAGGCGCTGACAGAGCGTGCCCTGAATGCGGAGATGGATCACCACCTCGCTGGCGAAGACGGCGCCGGCAACATGCGCAACGGCTACGGTCGGAAGACGGTAATGACCGACACCGGCAAGTTGGCGATCGACGTGCCGCGCGATCGCCAGTCGAGCTTCGACCCGCAGTTGATCGCCAAGTATCAACGCCGCTTTCCCGGCTTCGACGACAAGATCGTGTCGATGTACGCGCGCGGCATGAGCACCCGCGAGATCACCAGGCACCTGCACGATCTATACGGAATCGACGTCTCACCCGATTTGATCAGCACGGTGACCGACGCCGTGCTCGATGAGGTCGCCACTTGGCAGCAGCGGCCGCTCGATCCGGTTTACCCGCTGGTCTTCTTCGACGCGATCCGGGTCAAGATCCGCGACGAGGGCATGGTGCGCAACAAGGCGATCCACATTACGCTGGGCGTCCGCGCCGACGGCGCAAAGGAGGTGCTCGGCTTGTGGCTCGAGCAGAATGAGGGTGCCAAGTTCTGGCTTCGGGTGATGAACGAGCTTCGCAACCGTGGCGTTGAAGACATCCTGCTGGCCGTCGTTGACGGCCTGAAGGGCTTTCCCGATGCGATCACCGCAGTTTTCCCCGATGCGATCGTCCAGACCTGCATCGTTCACCTGCTGCGCAACTCAATGGACTTCGTCTCTTGGAAGGACCGCAAGACCTCGCCAGCGCGCTCAAGGAGATTTACCATGCCACCGACGCTGATGCCGCAGAAAAGGCGCTGACGGCATTTGAGGCTGGTCCTTGGGGGCAGCGCTACCCCGCCATCGGCCAGAGCTGGCGGCGCGCCTGGGGCGAGGTGATCCCGTTTTTTGCGTTCCCCGACGAGGTCCGCCGGATTATCTACACCACGAACGCGATCGAAGCTTTGAACTCGAAGCTCAGGCGGGCTGTCAGGGCCAGGGGACACTTCCCAAGCGACGAGGCCGCCACCAAGCTGCTCTATCTGATATTGAATCGGTCGGAGAAAGAGTAGAAGATGCCACCACGTGAGTGGACCATGGCGAAGGCGCAATTTGCCGTGATCTTCGGCGAACGTTTCATCAGAGCCATGGCGGCCTGATGATCAACCGCCCGGCCGCACACGGAAATTCTGACAGTCCCGTGCCGCCGACGTCGAAGTATCAACCAAATTTTACGACAACACGCTTGGCGCGCTTGGCATCAATAATCTGGGTCCGTTCGGCAAGGGCTGGGTCCTCTACGGCAGGGACAAGCCGGCGTTCATCATCGCGCGTCCGGGCAATGGAGAAGCGCCGTCAAGCAACGGCGTGACCATCGGCTTTGCCGCAGCCAGCACCAACGAGGTCGACGCCTTCTATGCCGCTGGCCTCGCCAATGGCGGTACTGACGAAGGCGTGGCAGGACCGCGCAGCCATCTTCCTGGAGCCTATGCCGCCTATTTGCGCGACCCGGCGGGCAACAAGGTTTGCAGCTACACATTCACCGAAGCTGGCTGAGACGAACATCGTGGAGAAAATCAGTACGCGTAAGAATTCTGCCGCAGCAAGGCATGTACGCACCACCTCGGCCGCCTGCTGAACCAAGAGACCTTTTCGATGTACGGGCAGCTCTGTGCGACAGGCGAGGCTTCTCATCGTCTGGCATCTCTCGGGGCTGACCTAAACCCATGCCAATGTAACCGCATAACGCACGGTACGCGGCATGGCGATAAAAGCCTGATTCCCGTCCGCCAAACCGAGATCAATTATCGTGTCAGCTATAGGTAGAGACCGAGAAACGACGCGCCGGGAACCGGATTGAAGGATATCGGCTCAGCCGCGACGAAACCAAGAGCCTCATACAGCTTGCGCGCGGTGACGAACTTCGCCTGCACATCGAGCCTCATTTCTCTGTAGCCAACAGCGCGAGCTTCTTGGATCAGGCGTTCGGCAAGGGCACGACCAAGATGACGTCCTTGAGCATAGGAACGAACATATAGTCGCTTCATCTCACATATTTCAGGAGTGACTTGGCGCATCGCAACGCAGCCCTCAAATTCGCCTTCCCGTTCCGCAAGCAGAACGCATCCTTTCGGCGACGCATACTTATCCGGCAGGTTGGCGAACTCGGCATCGTTGTTTTGATAATCGAGATTTACCGGGGAATTGGCGATAAACTCACGCCAGATGGTCAGCACCGCCGATGTGTCGTCAGGAAAGATCGCGTGCCGGATGATCGTCATAGCATAAATATCATGCCGGAGATCATGGCTTCGATAAGGCGTGTTTTTGAGGACATTGTGGTAATGCGCGACAACCGCCGACCAACACATGACGGGCGGCGGCTTTCGCCTGATTTTCGTGCATTAGAGGGTGAAAGCAGGTCTCTACACTAGGCGCTTCTGCGGAACGCCCAGACTTTCGCTCAAACGCCTTGCGGTGGGGAGCGAGTTATCGTCCCAACAGGAGCGCCCTCATGACGGCGGAGCTAAGCTCCGCCGTCATGAGGGCGCAAGACCGGCCAGCAAGATGGCCAGTGCTCGCTCGAGTGCGTCATTCGGGTCCATCTCCGGCATGGTAGCCGCCGCGATCAACATCCTGTTGACGATCCGCATGTCTGTGATCGTGATGTGAGCGGAGATCCTGCCCAAGGCGATCGCACCCTCCAGCACCGTTCCCATTAATGCATCGGCCCGTTCTCGCAGAGATATAATGACCCTGTTGAGAGCGCCGTTCTCCGCGTTGACAAGAGCTTTGGTGTGGAAGGCCGCGACCACGCCCTGACGCCGAACGAAATCCTCGAACAGGGTCGGACTGTCGACATTCTCTTTAATGAACAAAGCCAGTTCGTCGAGGCGCTTTTCCAGAACGGCAACGATCATCGCATTGCGATCGGCGAAGTTGCGGTACAGCGTTCCCCGCCCCACGCCCGCGCGTTCCGCTACCGCCTCCAGTGCGACGCCGTATCCGTGCTGCTCAAAAAGCTCCGCCGCTGCCACAATGAGCTGATCACGTCGTGCTTGCGCGTCCTTCCGCATCCTTGCCTCTTTTCGCCAATGAAGATAAAGCGGACATTGGTTGTCCGGTTAAGAGTAGGCAATTTTCATGACGACGTCCACGTCCCGATCACCGCCGCTCATACTAGAGCGCACACCTGACTGGCACCCGGACGAGGTTCCGATGATCCCGGGGTCGCCTGCCTCGGTACGGCATACACCCGCCTTGCGGGCCGCGTATCTCACGATCGGGCTGCTGGTGACAATCACTAGCGGGCTCGGCAACGCGCTGGTTTCGGCCAATCTTCCGCAGATACAGGGTACGCTGGGCCTTACGCCAGTCGAAGGGGCATGGCTGCCCGCCGCCTATGTGATGGTCAACCTGTCCGCCAATCTGGTGCTGTTCAAGGCGCGTCAGCAGTTCGGTATCCGCCGCTTCGCGGAAATCGCGCTTGTGGCCTATCTCGCCGTGACGGCGCTTCATCTGTTCGTCGACGATTATCCGACCGCGTTGCTGGTGCGCGGAGCGTCTGGATTCGTCGGCGCGACGCTGAGTTCGCTCGGATTCTATTATGTGATGCAGGGATTTCCCAAGCATCTGCTTGGCAACTCCATCGTCGTCGCCTTCGGCCTGACGCAGCTTGCGCTGCCGTTAGCATGGCTGCTCTCGCCCGCGCTCCTCGATCTGGGCGACTGGCAGACGCTCTATCTGTTCGAGTTCGCGCTCGCCCTGTGTACGCTGGCAGCAGTGGTCGCGCTCAAGCTGCCGCCCGGCATCCGCGTCAAGGTGATCGAGCGGACCGATTTCCTGACCTTCGCATTGTTGGCGCCTGCCTTCGCGCTGATCGCGGCGGTGCTGGCGCAAGGACGGTTGCAATGGTGGAGCGAGCAGCCATGGATGGCCTGGGCGCTGATCGCCGCCATGGCTCTACTCTTCGCGGCGTTCTACATTGAACATCACCGAGTCAATCCGTTGATCCAGACGCGTTGGATCGGCACGGTCGAGGTAGCGCGCTTCGTTATCGCGTCGCTCGCCTTTCGGCTGATCCTCTCCGAACAGAGCTTCGCGGCGGCAGGGCTGTTGCGCACGCTGGGAATGGGGCCTGATCAGTTCGGGTTGTTCTACCTGGTCATCATCGCCGGTGTGTTGGCCGGGATCGCGATCGGCGCCGCAACCTTCGGACCAAAAACGATGATGCCGATGGCCATTGCTTCGATCGTCCTCGTTCTCCTCGCCAGCCTGATGGACAGCGACGCGACCAGTGATACGCGCCCGAACACCATGATGGTTAGCCAGTTCATGGTCGCGATGGCCGGCGCGCTCGTGATGGCGCCGCTGATCCTGAACGGCGTGATGGGCGCGCTGAAGCGCGGACCTGATCATATCATCACCTTCGTGATCCTTTTTACCATGACCCAAAGCGCAGGCGGGCTGATCGGCCCCGCGCTGTACGGCACGGTGCAGCAATATCGCGAGCATGAATATTCCGGTCAGATGACGAGCCACGTCGACCCGTCCGATCCGATCATCGCGCGGCGGCTCGCAATCCAGCGCCAGGTTTATGCGACGCGCGTCACCGACCCCGGGCTGGGCGCGGCGCAGGGTACTGCGCTGCTTCAGCAGGTCGCAACGCGTGAAGCCAATGTGCGCGCGTACAACGACATCTTCCGACTGAACGCAGCAATCGCGTTCATTTTTCTTCTGTGGTGTCTGTGGCGGATCAGCGTCCAGGTGCGCAACGCCCGCAACGCCCCGCCGCCTGCCGCGAAAGCAGCGGCTGGCTCCTTAATGTGAGATTTCTATGACCGATGCTGTCCAGACCCGCGATGCCGCGTCGCCCGCCACCGTACCCGACGAAGATCCTGCAACCGATGCTGGCGTGTCGGACACGCCCCCGCCGCCCAAGACGATCAAGACCAGCGGCCGCACGATGGCGATCATGGCGGTGCTGTTCCTATGCGGCCTCCTCATCATCCAGTACGCTTGGCGGATATGGCCGTTCACCAGCCCGGTGGTCACCACCGAGAACGCTTATGTTCGAGGCCAGATCACAGCGATGGCGCCGCAGGTCGCAGGCTATGTCGTGGAGGCTGATGTCCGAGATTTCGCGCATGTACGCCGGGGGCAGGTGCTGCTGCGCATCGATGACCGCATTTATCGCCAGCAGCTCGATTCCGCGCTTGCCGCGTTGCAGGTCGCGCAGGCCGAGCTGGCCAATTGGTCGCAGACAGTCGCCCAGAACCAGGCGACGCTACGAACGCGGCAGGCCGACCTTGCGCAGGCCAGCGCCAAGCGCGCGCGTGCGCAGGCGGACATCGGACGCGTCAGCGAGTTGGCCTCGCGCGGATCGGTAAGCCTACGCGAACGCGACCAGGTCCTCGCGACCGAACGAACATCGGCGGCGTCCATCGAACGGGCGCAGGCCGCGATCGAGGGGCAGCAGCAGACCATAATCGCGACGCGCGTATCGCGCGGCTCGCTGGAAGGCCGTGTCGCGCAGGCGCAGGCGCAGGTCGATCTTGCCCGCATCAACCTCGGCAATACAGTGATCCGTGCGCCACGTGATGGGCAGATCAGCGAAGCTTCGGTTCGGGTCGGGCAATATGTGCAGGCGGGATCGCAGCTGATGTTCCTCGTACCCGATCAAATTTGGGTCGTCGCCAATTACAAGGAGACACAGACGGCGCGGATGCGGTTGGGACAACCCGCAAGCTTCACCGTCGATGCGCTAGACGGGGCGCGGCTGACCGGGCGGATCGAACAGTTTGCGCCCGCGACAGGATCGGAGTTCAGCGTGCTGCGACCGGACAATGCCAGCGGCAACTTCACCAAGATCGTGCAACGGATCACCGTGCGCATTCGTATCGACTCGAACCAGCCGCTCGTCCAGCGGCTGCGTCCCGGCATGTCAGTGGTCGCGCGGGTAGACACGACGGGGGCCTCCTCCCTCAAGGAGTCGGTGCGATGATCTGCCAGCGGTTTTCTGCGGTTACCGCCTTGGTCCTCATTTCCGGCTGCATGCCCGTCAACCGCCCGCAGCCACCGCAGGCAAGCATCGCCGCGCCGTCCGGGTGGCGCGAGCAGGTCGCGGCCAGCGCCGTGCCGGTTTCGGCTGAATGGTGGCGGCAGTTTGGCGATCCTGCGCTTTCGGCTGTCGTCGAACGGGCGATCGACAACAATTCCGACGTACTGATCGCTGCGGCGCGCATAGAGGAAGCGGAAGCGCAGATGCGCCTTGCCGGTGCCGCACGGCTGCCAACGCTGGCGGTTGGTGGAGGCGCCGCCTACGATAGCTCGCCGGCAGGCGGGCAGCCACGCGAAGTTTTCGCACTCCAGCCACAGATCACGGCGAACTGGACGCTGGACCTGTTCGGGCGGCTGCGCGCTCTGACCGATGCCGCGCGTGCCCAATATGTCGCGACTGTGGCAGATCGCGATGCGGTGCGCCTTTCAATCGCGGCCGCGACGGCGCAGGCCTATGTCACACTCCTGTCGATCGACGCGCAACTGGACGTGACCCGCCAGACGCTGACCTCTCGCACCGAGGCGCGCCGGATCGCGCAGGACCGGGCTGATTTGGGCTACAGTTCCCAATTGGAGCTAACGCAGGCGCAGTCCGAGTATGAGGCAGTAGCGCAGACCCTCCCGCAACTGGAACAGGCCCGCAGGTTGCAGGAGAACAGCCTTCGGCTGCTGACAGGCGACCTGCCCGCTGCGGTGGAGCGAGGCAGGCTGGTCGCACTAACCGTACCAGCTGTTCCTTCCTTGCTACCATCGGAACTGATGCGACGGCGCCCTGATATCGCAGCCGCTGAAGCGCGGCTGGCCGCAGCCGACCGTGTCATCGCGTCACGGCGAGCCGAATTCCTGCCCGATGTGAGCCTATCCGCGTCGGGCGGCGCTCTGATCGTTGATCAAGGCGGATATGATCCAGTGTCCATCTGGAGTCTTGGAGCCAGCGTCCTTGCTCCGCTTTTCCAGGGTGGACGTTTGACCGCGCAACTCGATCAGGTCAACGCACAGCGTGACCAGGCCGCCTTGGCGTACCGTGACACGGCGTTGCGCGCTTTCGGTGAGGTCGAGAACGCGCTAACCAGCGAACGGCGACTGCGCGAGCAGATCGATCGCGCGATTGCCCGACGTGCCATCCTCCAACGCTCGCTGATCTACGCGCGCGATCGATTCCGCGTAGGCTATGCCTCCCATCTTGACGAACTGGATGCTCAACGGAACCTGTTCACGGTCGAGCTGAATGCGATCGGCGTGCGCGAGCAACAATTGAACGCGATGATCCGTCTTTGGGCGGCCCTCGGGGGTGGGTGGAAAGTTGCAGGCAGGTCAGTGCCAAGCCCGTAACTATGAGCGCTGCTTATCGGCCATGAACACAGGTTCGAGCCTGAACCACCCTTCTGGTCTCGTAGCATGAATGGAGGGGCCGTTCTCGCATAATGTCTAGATGGCTCGTAGTAGGCCATGAGAAGTGTGCGCCAGCGCTGAGAAGTCCGGGGAGATCAACTTCGCCGAAAAACACATGGCGGTCGACGGCTATCGTCTGATTTACGACACGGCAGACAGGAGCAGTCGATCCGTGACTAAGGATATCACGATGATCGAGACGGCGGATTTTTGTTGCCGCAGCAGTCGCTCGCGCTGCTGACAAAATGGTCGTCCATCTGCGCGCTATCGCAGGTGCCGATGTTCTGGTCTTCGACAGAGCCTAGCCCGGAAATCTCACGGAATTAGGTGCATCGGGGCTCTGAATCGGATAAATTTCTTCTGCAACAAAGTCTTACCGGACAGCAGAGGAGTTCCCCGATGCCGACAGAGTGTAGCGCAAAGTCATTTGAGTTTGCACGGGTAGAATCGCGGTCGGTGGTGGCGGCATTCGATGGCGGGTCGGTGACGAGCGACGCCGGGAGCCTGCTGCTGGGGGCAACCGATCGGGCGATCAGGCTGGTGGATCGGTTTGCCGGCTGCTTTGCGGATCATCGCCGGTCGGAATTGATCGAGCATGAAGTCCGAACCTTGGTGAGCCAGCGGATATTCGGGATTGCGCTGGGCTACGAGGATCTGAACGATCATGACGAGTTGCGCCATGATCCGGTGATGGCGACGTTGGTCGGCAAGCTCGAGGCGGGACGCGCGGCCTGCGCGCCGCTGGCGGGCAAGAGCACGCTCAACCGGCTGGAGCTGTCGCGGCCGGAACCGACGCGATACCACAAGATCAGCCATGATCCGGAGGCGATCGAGGATCTGTTCGTGACGCTGTTTCTGGAAGCGCACAAGAAGGCGCCAAAGCAGATCATCCTCGACCTGGACGCCACGGATGATCCGATCCACGGCCATCAGGAAGGCCGGTTCTTCCACGGCTATTATGACGGCTATTGCTACCTGCCGCTCTACATCTTCTGCGGCCGGCACCTGCTGGCGGCCAAGTTGCGCCGTTCGAACATCGACGGGGCGGCGGGCGCCTGCGAGGAGGTCGAGCGCATCATCGCGCAAATCCGTCGCTCCTGGCCGCGGACCCGCATCCTGCTGCGCGCCGACAGCGGCTTTTGCCGCGAGAAACTGATGGCGTGGTGCGAGGCGAACAAGGTCGATTATCTGTTCGGCCTCGCCAAAAACAAGCGGCTGACAGCCGAGATCGAGCCCGAACTCGCCAAAGCCACCGACGAGAGCTGCCAGACCGGCAAGCCGGCGCGGCGCTTCAAGGACTTCATGTGGAGCACGCTCGATAGCTGGAGCCGCAGGCGGCGCGTCGTCGGCAAGGCCGAAGTGACGCAGGGCGACACCAACCCGCGCTTCGTGGTCACCTCGCTCAAGGCCGGCGAGGCCAAAGCGCGCGATCTCTACGAGAAAATTTACTGCGCGCGCGGCGAGATGGAAAACCGCATCAAGGAATGCCAGGCCGATCTGTTCGCCGACCGCACCTCAACCGCCACTATGCGCGCCAACCAGTTGCGTCTGTGGTTCGCGTCAATGGCCTATGTGTTGCTGTGCGCGCTGTGTTGCTGTGCGCGCTGCGCCGCGTCGGCTTGCGCTTTACCCAGTTCGCGCGGGCCAGTTGCGGGACCATCCGTCTCAAGCTGCTCAAGATCGGCGCGCGCGTCACTGTCAGCGTCCGGCGCGTCAAGATCGCCATGGCCTCTGCCTACCCGTGGCGCGACGAATGGGAACTCGCTCACCTGGCCTTGCGAACCGCCGCGACGCGCTGACGAACCAGACAGCGCACAGTCCGAAATCCGCCATCTCGCTTAACCCGCCATCGGGAATGGCCCCGCTCGCCCCGCAACCGCCGAAAATGCTCCTTCGAGCTGCCATCTCGCATCTCGGTCGCCTTCATCGCCGCCGAAAGGCCACAAAAGCGCACCGCCAGGTCAGATCAAACGGCGGTGTGAGATTTCCGGGCTAGCCCCCGGGAGGGGCGGCTTTGGCCGCTCCTTCCCCAAACGAACGACTGGCGAAACCGTTAAAGCCGCCTCGCAGGAGAGGGTGTTCCGGCAAAATATGCGGGTAGTCGTTCGATCCATCATCGCTGAGTGGCGGTGACTCGCAGGGACTTGAAATAACCCTCCGACCCCGGCCCGACCCAAAGGCCGATGCCGCCTTTTGAGACTGGGAGCTTGAGGTCGTTGACGATCAGGGCCGGCTGCTTCGCACCGTTCACATACAGGCGTGCGGACGAACCTCTGACTATCAGTCTGAGCCGGGTCCATGCACCGGCTTCTAGATCGACGTGAGATTCATATTGCCCCGGCTGATTATTTCGCAGCTTTTCCCATGGATAGCCGGGATGCGAGATATATTGCGTGCTGTGATTACGCCGGAGCTGGTCGTCGGCCCGTCCGTTCGTAGGGCGGATGTAAATCGCCTCGAACCGCTCCAGATCGTCCGACACGCGAAATGCGATGCCGACGAAACCTCGCGCGCTTGACGTGGCATCGATGGGCTTTCCGGCGACCGAAACATCCAGCGTGAAATCCGTAAAAGCAATGCCATCCACCTTGGCGAACGTGGCATCATCGGCAGGATTGAAGGGGTCCACAGTCACAAGCGCAGCAGCGGATCCGCGATAGCGGGATGGTTTAACCGCGACATTCTTGACCGTTAGATTGTCTGCTTCCAAAGATACCAAGCCGGATGCTTCGGCAAGCGCGGTTTCAGCGTACAGCGCATTCACCGGGCACATTGCGAGAATGATCGGCGGCGTAAACAAGATTAGCCGAAGGCGTTTCATACTCTGCGATTCCGATCTCACATCCCAACCGTGCCAGTTCTTTCAAGCAATCGATTCGATCGTCGTTAGGGCGTGCCGTCCACGACAGCCTCATAAATCTGCGATCGATCCGGGCCTTCAGCGATGTGCAGCACTACCCATATGTTTGCACGTCGGGCGATCACTACCCGTATCTGGTCGTTGAAGAGACCGTCCGCCAGTCCCACCGGAGCTACCTTGCCCGAGTTGAGGATGAGTGCTCCCATATCACGTCCGCAGATGGGCCCTACGCACGAGAAGGCGATGGAAAACCCGCCCTTTCTCAACAGGTCTTCATAGTAGCGTTCGATCTGCAAAGGCGCGGTGGCCGGTTTCACGCGATAATCGATGTGCGTCACGCGCCCCTCGACCCGCTCCCTGTTGGATTGTGCCTCGGCATCGGTGATCGGGCCAGTGGGAATGACGATCTCATCGATCGAGGGCGCGCGATAACCGTCGATAACAGCGTCGGGATAACGCTGCAGTAGCGGGTGATCCGCACCGTTAATGTCTTGGGCGAGCAGCGGGGTGGCGAGGGCGAACATGGCGATCACCCCGAAGTATATTGTGGATTTCATGGGGCAATCTCTCGGATAAAGCTTTGCAAGGCCTGCCTCTACGCCGTGCAGACTGACGGTATCATCATATCGCGACAAGTCCACGCATGAAAGCATTCGCTACACGCTCCCTGAATGACTGCCTGCCTCCATAGACCGAACAGCGGAAGGTCTAAGCTGGGCGGCTGCTTTGAGATGTGCCAAGCGCTGCTTCTGGCAGCTTGGATATTCGTGCCGGTAGGTAAGTAGTCAACTGCCGCCCTTCCGCAGGTCGCAAAACGCATCGCAGTCGGCGGCCATCGCCCGTTTGCCGACGTCGGGACGGTAACGGTAATCAGGAAAAGGTATGCGCGCGATGATCGAGCAAACCGTTCTATGCTTAAGGATGTTTTGCGGAACCTTGAGCCTTGGTAAGTGCATCCTCGAAATCTGCTCTGTGTTCGGCCACTAAAGCAGGTAGAAGCTGCGGATCAACAAAGGCATTTGTCTTACCGGCTTTTCGCCGAGCCTGCCTGTCGAGAACGTCCGCCATCTCTGGATGACTGGTCAAAACGATGTCCGCGCGCATTGCGGGTATGCATCCGGTGAAGCTTGCTCTTACCCACAAGTGGTCGCGTGCGTGATTCGGCCTGCCGCGCGCCCATTGCGTGGCTGGAATCACCCATGATTCATTCTCCGGCACCTTTGGATAGTGAGGTGCCGGGATGGAACATAGCTGGGTGGACAAGGAAACGGCCGAGACCAATTTGGGTGATGCGCGGCTGAACCGACGACTTGGAGCGATGCTTGAAGCACTTGAACAGCGCCCTGGGCAATCTCTGCCGACGGCTTTTCAGGACTGGTCGAATACTAAGGCCGCCTACCGGTTCCTCTCGAACGAGAACGTGAGCGAAGACAAAATCCTGGAAGGGCATTTTGCAGCATCCGCCTTGCGCATTCAGGCAACCGAAGGTCCGATCCTCATCTTGCAGGACACCACCGAATTCAATTTCAAGCGCGCGGATCCGGATAAGATCGGATTTACGAAAAGCTCGACTGGTCGCAAGTTGAAGGATGGCCGGTTCCAGAAGTTCACGATCTGCGGCCTTCTGATGCATGTCAGCCTTGCGATTACGCCAGATGGACTGCCGTTGGGTCTCACGGCGGCGAAATTCTGGTCACGCTCCAAGTTCAAGGGAACTGCAGAGCTCAAGCGCAGGGTCAATTTGACCCGAATTCCCATCGATCAAAAGGAAAGTATCCGTTGGCTTGATAATTTGCGCCGGTCTACCGAATTGGCTGGAGAGCCGGGGCGATGTGTACATATCGGAGACCGCGAAAGCGACATTTACGAGCTTTATTGCTTGGCTGAAGAGCTCGGTACCAAATTCCTCGTGCGCAGCTGCGTCGACCGCCTGGCTCAAGATGGCAAGACGACCATCGCCCAAGTTATGGAAAGGACGCCGTGCAGCGGGACCCACGAGATCCAATTCCGCGATGCGAAAGGCAAGGAGCAGCGGGCAGTGCTATCGATACGATATGCAACAATGACGGTCCGGCCTCCAATCGGAAAACAGAAGAAATACATAAACCAAGAGCTTCAGATCATCCATGCCGAAGAACTCAATCCGCCGGAAGATCGCGAACGGATTCACTGGAAGCTTATAACTAATTTGCCTGTCAAAAACCACGCCGATGCCGTGCATAAGCTTGACTGGTACTCCAAGCGCTGGAAGATCGAGACATTCTTCCGGACCCTGAAAACCGGGTGCCGGATCGAAGAACTTCGCCTGACTACGATCAACCGCTTGGCCAATTGTATCGCCTTGTGCTGCGTCGTTGCCTGGCGCGTGTCATGGCTGACGATCCTGGCTCGTGAGGCTCCAGAGGCCACGCCTGCTGCCGTCTTCACCGAAACGGAGCGCAACCTTCTCGATAGCTCGACGCCAAAGTTGAGACGCGCGCCATCCCGCAACCTCGCATTCTATGTCAGAGCCGTCGCAAGGCTCGGAGGCTACCTGGACCGCGCGTCTGACCCACCACCCGGCACGACCGTCATATGGAGAGGAATGACGCGACTCGCCGATCTCGTTGAGGGAGCTCGAATCTCGAGGCCCCCAGCAGGCACTTGTGGGTAAGAGCAAGCCGGTGAAGGCCGCAGCTGAGGGCGGTTCACTGTTGGATTTTGTGGTTTACTTGCCGAGGAATGCCTCGACGCCCTCTTTCGCGAGGACATCGCGGAATGCCGCATCGGCATCGCGATCGGTTGGGAATAGATCGTCCCAGACCGTCGAGGTGCCGTGCTCGTTGACGACCTCGAGGGACCAACCGCGCTCGGTGGCGAGCCGCACGATGTTGATGGTCAGCCTTACGCCCGCCTGTTCGATGGACCGGCAGAGAGAGGATTCAATCAGTTCGGGTTGCGGGCCAAATTCCATGCCGTGATGCTATGAGATCACGGCTCCAGCTTCAACGCTGTTGGTTTCCAATTCCATGGGAGTAGATCGCCAAGCCGATTAGCCGGATGACCGGCGATGCGGGCGAGGACGTCGGCGAGCCAAGCCTGGGGATCGACGTCGTTGAGGCGACAGCTTTGAATGAGCGAAAACATGATGGCGGCGCGCTGACCGCCGCGATCGGAGCCGCAAAATAGCCATGCTTTCCGCCCGAGTGGCATCGCCCGTTCATTCTGCCCATGTCGGCGAAGAGCGGGAAGTTCACTATCTTTGGCATCCCTATTTCGGGCGGAAAGTAAGCGTTCGGCGGGTAGAGGAACGAGCGACCGGCAGGTTCCTTAGGGTGGAAGGCCCGTCTGGCATTGTCGTTTCAATGCCGGAGTGGATGGTGGATCCCGTCGCCTGCGCCGAGATGAGAGTCGGCCTGCCCCAAGTTGATGTCGCGGCGTTGACCGAGCTGAACGGGCTGGTCACCGCGGTGGCTGCTTCCCCAAACTCCCAACGCGATGATGGAGTCGCATGGGAGGAAGTCGATGAACAAGCACGACACGCCCGCACCGGCCTTGGGCAAACAGATGAGCCTGATATTCGAGCCCAGCAGGGTGGACGGGATGAGCGATGCGGAACGGGCGAAGGCCGTAATCACGCTCGCCCAAATTCTGATGCAGGCCGCCGGCCTCGTCGTCAAGGAGTTCGGCGATGACCGGCGCTAATCTGATCCCGGCGCAGCTGCTGAAGCGCAAGGCCGTCACCGGAGCGATACACAAAACACATGGTTTGATCCGAACCTGAGATGCCAGCGCTGCCAATGCCCATAACGGCGCAAGGCTGCCGGTTCTGATCAGCAAGGATAACACTGCCTCCGGCGTCTGGGCTGATACCACCTATCGATCCAAGAAGAACGAGACGTTCCTGGCGGATGGCATGTTCACCAGCCACATCCACCAGAAGCGAAAGCCGAGGCGACCGCTGCCCGAACGGATCGCCAGGGCCAATACCAGGCGCTCAAAGATCCGCGCGCAGGTCGAGCATGTGTTCGCCGGGTGACCTGCCCCCTCGTCAGTCCCTCGATCATAACGACAGTCTTGCGGTTAAATATGATGGCCCCTGCGCCTGCACAAGCGCGTCGGGCGTGATGCTCTCGTCCTGCTCGAACGCCCGACGCGCTTGTGCAGGCGTCCGATTTCCCAACGATGAGTGGGGCCGGACATTGTTGTAATCGTAGCGCCAGATGGCCAGCTTCCGGCGGGCATCGGCCAGGCTGTCGAACAACTCCTCGTTGAGTAGTTCATCGCGCAGCGAACCGTTGAAGGACTCGATGAACCCATTCTGCTGGGGCTTTCCCGGATCGATGTAATGCCACTCGACCTTGTTCTTGCCAGCCCATTCCAGGATCGCCCGACTGGTGAACTCGGTTCCGTAGCACATTGGGAAGCGCCGGTTCGGGAGCCGCTATGGCCCTGATGAAGACAAGGTCGCGAAGCGGCCGCAGGCTTCATCAGGGCAAGCCATGGCCGGTCAGCAGGTGTCTAAAGTGAAGTTGTCGAGACAACACTTTGGAGGCCAACCGACCATCGCATTGCCTCGCCTGAATTGCTCCTGAGTGTTGTCCAGTTGCCTCATCTAAAATGCTCCCGGCGGTGGCAGGGAGGAAACGATGAGGAAGGTGAGCATGGCAACGCGGAGAGAATTGGTTGAAGCGGTTGGCGAGCGGTATCGGGCGGCCGATCGCACGAGCAAGGGTAAGATTCTCGACGAGTTCGTCGCGGTCACGGGATTGCACCGCAAGCATGCGATGCGGATTTTGCGAGAGAAGGCGCCGTCGCGACAGACGGCGCGTCCCGAGCGCAGGATTTATACCGAGGCGGTGCGAACCGCGCTGATCCTATTGTGGGAGGCGAGCGATCGCCTCTGCGGTAAGCGGTTGCGGCCACTCATACCAATCCTGATCGAGGCCATGGAAGGCCATGGCCATCTTGACCTGGATCCGGAGATCAAGGCCAAGTTGTTGCAGGTGAGCGCAGCAACGATCGACCGGGCGTTGAAGACCGTGAGGGAAAGCAGTCCGAGGCTGCGGCGGCGGGGTGTGGCAGGATCAGAATTGAGGCGCAGCGTTCCGATCCGAACGTTCAGCGACTGGGGGGACCCGGCTCCGGGACATATGGAAGCAGACCTTGTGTCACACAGCGGGCCGATTGCGAAGGGGAGCTGGGCCTGGACGCTTACGCTGACCGATATCGCGACAGGTTGGACCGAGTGCGCACCGCTACTGGTTCGCGAACAAACGCTGTTGGTTGCCGTACTTTCCGAACTACGCAAGTTGATGCCGTTCCCGTTGCTGGGGTTCGATTCTGACAATGACAGTGTGTTCATCAATGAGACCGTACGCGACTACTGTGCCGCGACTGGGGTCACCTTTACCCGTTGCCGGCCCTATCGGAAGAACGATCAGGCCTGGGTTGAGCAAAAAAATGGCTCCGTTGTGCGTCGCCTGGTGGGATATCGTCGGTTCGAGGGACTGGAAGCGGCCAGGTCGCTGGCGGAGTTGTACGCCGCATCCCGTCTTTTTGTGAACTTCTTCCAACCTTCGTTCAAACTGGCCGAGAAGCAGCGGAACGGAGCCAGAGTGTATAAACGCTATCATGCCCCGGCGACGCCGTTCCAGCGCCTGATGGATGAGCCCCGGACCAGCGAGCAGACACGTCAGCAGCTTCGGCACATCGCTGCCGGGCTGGATCCGGTTCGGCTGCTGCGCGACATCCGCATGGCGCAGCAAAAACTGGTGATCCTCGCTGATGCGGTGGCCTCGGCGACACCGGCGGGGACAGCGTCGCCCCCGCCGCTGGATGCGTTCCTGTTGAGCCTGAGAACGTTATGGAAAAACGGCGAGGCGCGGCCTACGGCGACAGCGAGACCGCCGCAGAAACGGGGGCGTCGCCGACCAGATCCGCTGGTCCAGGTTGCCGACCAGTTGGAAACCTGGTTCGAGGAAGAACCCTGGCGCACCGGACGGGAGTTGTTGGAAAGGCTCCAGGCCGAGCAACCGGGAAATTACCCCAATGGTCTCCTTCGGACGGTCCAACGTCGGCTGAAAGGCTGGCGCACTGAAAAGGCACGTGCCCTCGTGTTCAGTCATATGCCTGCGGTAACCAGCGAAGGCACAGCAGGCACGATGGCCATGATAAGCGCTGCGTGACGGGTGGCCGCTCCGCCTCGCCTACGGCTCGGCTGCACGGCCACCCGTCACGCAAGTATCGCCATGACTGGCTATGTCCTGTAGGGAACATTTACGTGAGGCAACGATCACTCCATTCGGGAGCATTCCTCCGTGAGGCAATACGACCTCTCATCCAGATCGCCGCGCTATAGCCTTCGATCGGACGATCGAGAAAGGCCTTCACCCGCTCGTCGATCTCCACGCACAGTCGGCTGACCTGGCTCTTTGAGATCCCACTCATGCCCATGGCTTTGACCAGATCGTCCACAGAGCGGGTCGAGATCCCCTGGATATAAGCTTCCTGGATGACGGCCGTCAGTGCCTTCTCTGCCATACGGCGGGGCTCCAGAAACTCTGGAAAATATGTTCCCTTGCGCAGCTTGGGGATCCGCAGCTCGACCGTGCCTGCCCGCGTCTCCCAGTCCCGATCACGATAGCCGTTGCGCTGCGCGAGGCGCTCGGGATCCTTATCGCCATAGGCCGCGCCCGTAAGGTCGCCCACTTCCAGCTCCATCAGCCGCTGCGCGGCAAAGCCGATCATATCGCGTAGAAAATCGCCGTCGGCTGTCTTCCCAACCAGGGCGTGCAGGTCCATCTTGTCATTGGTCATCGGTGGTCTCCGTAAGTTGAGTCTCGCAACCCAAACTTATCCGAAGTTCGCCGGTGACCACCCGCGAAACTGACCGGCCGCTACAGCGCTTTATCGATGAGCGCGCGTCCGGTCAGCTTCGCTAACCCTCAAAACCTACACCACACCACTTAACGTAATCGCCACACTCGACCTCCGCTTCGTTGCGGTAGGATGTCATTGCCGCTTCGGCGCTCGGCCGGAGTCGAACGTGGAGGACGTTATGGGAGTTTTTGCAGCACTGGATGTGTCACAGGAGGAGACGGCGATTTGCCTGGTTGGGGCGGAAGGTGAGATTCTCGCGGAGGCGAAGGTGCCGACCTGCCCTGACGCGATAGCAGACTGGCTAGCGAAGCGCGCTGCGGATGTCGAACGGGTGGGAATGGAGACAGGTCCCCTTGCCGTCTGGCTCTGGAACGCGCTGACGAAGCGGCGTGTCCCGATCATTTGCCTGGATGCGCGTCACGCTAATGCGGTCCTCAAAATGATGCCAAATAAAACCGACAGACATGATGCTCGCGGCTTGGCTCAGATTGTCCGCACAGGTTGGTTCAAGGCTGCCCGGATAAAGAGTCATGAGGCCTATGTTAACCGGGCGATGCTGACAGCGCGCGATACGCTGGTTGGCATGCGTGTGAAGCTTGAAAATGAGATCAGAGGGTTGCTGAAAACGTTTGGCGTGATGTTCGGAAAACGGGTTGGGGGCTTCAAACGCCGTGCGACGGAGATCATCACAGGCGAGCTGGCAGTCGCACCGGAGCTCATACCGATCTTTGAAGCGTTGATGCACGCCCGGAGTGAAATTCTAGCCCGTATTGCCGCTCTCGATGGCAAAATCCGGGCGGTAACCAAACAGAATGGTACGGTACGTCTTTTGATGACAGCGCCGGGAGTCGGACCGATCACCGCGATGGCGGTAACTGCAGCATTCGACGACGCCGAACGCTTCAACCGATCTTCCAGCGCGGGCGCTTATCTCGGTCTGACGCCAAGGCGCTACGAATCTGGCGAAATCAGCCGGAACGGGCGCATCTCGAAAAGCGGTGACAGGTTCGCGCGAAAATGCCTGTACGAAGCAGCAAATGCGATCTTGTCTCGAAAGCTTGGCGGCCCTCGCCTGCGTGAGTGGGCACAGGCGATCGCAGGCCGAACCGGGCCTCGCAAAGCGAAAGTCGCCCTGGCCAGGAAGCTGGCGGTAACATTGCACGCAATGTGGCGTACCAACACGACCTTCCGGGAGGCGGCGATGGCCTGATCCAAATCCGAAGCAATACGCTGAACTCAAGCGCGACAGAACGCGTCCCGCTGGGACGCTTAGCGAGGGTGAGATCGTTCCCGCGAGTGCGGCACGGACCGCGCACACCACTTAGATTCACCCTACTTTGAACGCTAACATGCGGCGTCCAGCGCGACGACCCCGGAGAGAACCCTGGAGCCCAGCGCGCGTGACGAACCGCAAAGAGGTCAGCTGTTGACAGTGGTGATTAGAGAACGCGCCGGGACACGACCCGAGTGCCTATGCCGCGGAGCGCGCGAAGGCGCGCCAGCTGCCCGCCAAGTCGCCGATCGCTGGCATCTGCTTCGCAATTGCTCTGACGCATTACTCAATGTTGTGGAGCGTCGATACCGCGTGGTGCGAGAGGTCGGGAAATCCATAGCCTTGCAGGGGCCGACGCCTGCGAACTGCATATCAGGGGGGCTTCATCTGAAAAAGGCGGCGCGGCATCAGATAGAGCGGCGGCAGAGCCGCAGGGCCGTATTCGAAAAGGTTATCGAGCTGAGGCATCTGGGGTGGAGCCGGTTGGCGATCCAGCGCGAGTTGGGCGTGGATCTGAAAACCATCCGAAAGTGGCTGAAAAACGAGGCACCGGGATCATGGCAACGCACGGTATATAAGGCCAATGCAGCCGATGCGTTCGAAGCCTATCTTCGCCGGCGGGGGCACGAAGGATGCCGGAATGCCATGCCCCAGCATCGGCGCGAAGCGGGTCACGCCACATACGCTGCGCCACAGCAACGCGATGGACCTGCTGCATCACGGTGTTGATCCAGCGGTGATCGCGCTCTGGCTTGGTCACGAGAACGTCGAGACCACCCAGATCTACATTCACGCCGATGCGGATGAAGGAGAAGGCGCTCGCTCGCGTCGCTACTCCGCCCATCCCGTCAGGCCGGTTCCGACCTGCCGACCAACTCCTCGCGTTCCCTGAAGGGCTCTGATTATGCCGAACCGCCGCGCGGCCCAAGGCCAGAAAACTACCCTCAACCAGAGGTCGCGCGGCATAACCCGGGTCGCGGCATTATGGCAATTATGCCGATATCGGCATAACTCGCACGCGACCGGCATTGCATCGAGTTTAGCGATACATTTTTCATTGACAGGCCGGTCGCAGCTGTTATTTTTAACGCTAAATCGGCATGAGATCGAGATTGTTCAGGAGAGTCGAGTATGCCGTTGCGGCGCTGAAAGTATCACCCAACGAAATCAAAAAGCATCGCTCTGCGGTGCATTCAATCCGTGCATCCTCTAAAAAGCCGATCCAATAGAACCTCGCAAAGCGGGGGCATCCTCAGGGAAGAAATTATGACCAAGTTTACGCTGTGCACCTTTGTTTGCCTGCCCGCCCTTCTGGCCGCGTCCCTATCAAGCGCCGCTGCACAAACGGATGCGGACGGTGGCGTGCAGGAGATAGTCGTGACGGCGCAGAAGCGGACCGAGAATGCGCGCGATACGGCGGTCGCCGTCAGTGTCATCGCGCCTGAAGCGCTGGCCAATTCAGGCGTCACCACGATCGACGATCTGGGTAAGGCCGTGCCGTCGTTGACGGCGCTGCCCTCGGCCTCGACGCTTCGTCCCTTCTACACGCTGCGCGGTGTCAGTACGGACGTCATCACAATCGGTGCGCCCAGCGGCGTTGCGGTCATGATCGACGGTGTGACGCTCGCCCCAGAATCGCTGGCAGCCAAGCAACTGGGCGACATCGCCAGCGTCGAAGTGCTGCGCGGCCCTCAATCGACCCTTGGCGGTCGCACTGCGTCTATTGGCGTGATCAACATCGTGACGCGTGAACCATCGCAGCAGTTCGAAGGCAATGCTTCGGCCACCGTGACTGACGACCATGAATATCGCGTGTCGATGTTTGCGGCCGGGCCGGTAACCGACACCCTGTCCGCCAGCATGTCGGCGTTCGGCAATTCTACCAAATTCGATACCCGTAATATCGCAACGGGCCGGTACGACAGCACCGAATCCGTCGGCGTGCGCGGCAAGCTGAAATATGCGCCGACCGATGCCCTGAACATCACCTTGGCCGGCAACTATTCCTACACCAAGGACACTGGCGCGTTTCAGGCGTTCATCAACGTTGATCCCAATGCCCGTTTTCGGGGCGCCTATGCGCAATCTATCGCGCTGCCTGGCATCACGCCGGAACGTGGAAACAAAGATTACAACACGATCACCACGCCGGGACAGGTCGTGCGCGACCAACTCTATACCGCGAAGATCAATTATGAAGTCGGGGATTTTACCTTTAGTTCGCTGACCGCGCGCCAGATCGGCGACCGTACGCTGCGCTATGATGCCTATCTCCAGAAAGTCGACTTCTCCAGTCTCGCTTCGGGCGGCGTCTACTCGTGGGACAATATCCAGACATCGGACATCGCTATCCGCGGCTTCAGCCAGGAATTTAAGGTCGCCACGGAAGATCTGGGCTTTGGACGCTTTCTGGCTGGCCTTTATTATGATCACGCCGAGACCAGCTTCCAATTCGATCGTCCCGCCTTCGGCACCCCGATCCCGTTCGGCGCGTTCCGCGAATCCAACAACAAACATTACGCCGCCTATGCGCGCGGCGAATGGAATTTGACCGACACCACCACGCTGATCACCGGCGCACGCTTCAACTATGACAAGCTGGCCTACATCTATAATCTGCAATATAATTCGACGGTTAACGCTGGCGCGAACGCTTTCACCCGGACCGGCAACAATGGCAGCTCGACCTTCGTCGGCGATGTGACATTAAAGCAGAAGTTGGGTTCGCTGGCCAATATCTATGCGACCTATTCGCGCGGCTATAAGCCCAAGGTCTATAATCTCGACGCCAACATCACGACGACGAGCGCCTTCCCGCCAGTGAACAAGGAAAAAGTCGATAATTTCGAGGTCGGTTTCAAGGGCGACCTTTTCGACCGCGTCCTGTCAATTGCGGTCGCCGGCTTCTACACGACCTACAAGAATTTCCAGGTTCAGGCCGTCGACCCCACCCAGATCGCCCCGACCTTTGAAATCACTAATGCGGGCAAGGCCAGCACGCGCGGTGTCGAAGTCGATGCGACGCTGCGCCCCACGCGTTCGACCACGCTTGGCTTCTCGGGCGCCTATGTCGATGCGAAATATGACAGCTTCGTCGGAGCCAACTGCTATAGCGGTCAGACCGCTGCGCAAGGTTGCGTGGCGCAGGGCGGGGCACGCTTCCAGGATCTGAGCGGAGAGACGCTGGCCCGCGCGCCCAAGTGGAAGTTCGCGGTGAACGCGGATCAGCGCATTCCGCTGGGTGCCGATTACGAAGCCAAGCTTGGCGCCAACTACAGCTATCAGAGCAAGATCAACTTCGATCCCAACAAGAACCCGCTCGCCACACAGGACGCCTATGGCATCCTCAACCTGTCGGTCGGGATCGCGACGACGGATGAAAAATTTGCGCTAACGGCGTTCGTGAACAACGTGACCGACAAGAGCTATGTGTCGAACATCAGCGATGTCGGCGGCCGCTGGGGCGGGTCCACCGCTCTGACCGGCTGGTATGCGCGTGACGCCAGCCGCTATGCCGGTGTGCGGTTCGACTCGAAGTTCTAAAGGTCGGGACTGTCCGCACGATAACGCATATGATTGGGCCAGGGTCGTCATAGACCCTGGCCTGTTTTTTTGACTTAGGAGCGCTCCGATGGGCAAAGGGTTGACCGCTGGCATAATAGTGGGCGCAGCCCTCGCCATGGGCTTGCCTGCCACTGCGAATGGAAGCGCGGTCCCTGCCGCTACCTCGTCCAGTATCGCCAAACCGCGCGTCATCGTGCTGACCGATATCGGCAACGAACCTGACGACTCTGAATCGCTAGTCCGGTTTCTGCTCTATACCGATCAACTGGATGTGGAAGGGCTGATCGCCACGACATCGACCTGGCAGAAGGACCGCGTGCAGCCGCAGATGATCCGCGACAGGCTCACCGGCTATGCCGCCGTCCTGCCCAAACTGCGCAAGCACAGCGCCGGTTTCCCCTCCGCCAAAGCGCTGGAGGATGTTGTCCGCAGCGGCCGCGCTGCCTATGGGATGAGCGGTGTCGGCGACGGCAAGGATAGCGAAGCGTCCCGGCTGATCATCAATGCCGTGGACAAGGCCGATGCCCGCCCGGTGTGGATTTCCGTCTGGGGCGGCGCGGTCGATCTGGCGCAGGCGCTATGGACCGTGCGTGCCACGCGGACGTCAGCACAGCTGGACGCATTCGTTGCCAAGCTGCGGGTCTATTCCATATCCGATCAGGATGACGCAGGTCCGTGGGTAAGGCGGACCTTCCCCTCCCTGTTCTGGATTGTCAGCATCCATGGCTGGAACGAGTATTCGCTAGCGGCATGGAACGGCATTTCGGGGGACTTGATGCGCCCCGAGCTGGGCTGGCCATCGCCCGAACTGGTGAGCAACGTCTGGCTGAAGGAGCATATCCGCCGCGGGCCGCTGGGCGCGCTCTATCCGCCGCATAGTTTCATTATGGAAGGCGACACGCCGGCCTTTCTCTATCTGCTGTCCAATGGCCTAGGCGATACCGAACATCCCGAATATGGCAGTTGGGGCGGTCGCTATGCCAGATCGGACCTGGCTGCCGGGCATTTCGGCGACGTGGCTGATCGCTATGCTATGGCCGACGGCCGATCGTGGCGTAGCGCACCGGCGACGGTGTTTCGCTGGCGCGAGGCAATGCAGAATGATTTCGCCGCGCGAATCGGCTGGACATTGTCCGCCGATCGCCGCGCTGCCAATCATCCGCCCGTTGCGATCCTGAATGGCGTAGCGGGCATAGCTCCGGTTGCGCTGCACGTCCGCAGCGGCCAGACCGTGGACGTTAGCGCACAAGGTTCCAGTGATCCCGATGAGGATGGCCTGTCCTATCGCTGGTGGCACTATGCCGAGCCGTCCGGCGTGCTGGGACTGAAACCGGTGCCGATCAATGCCTCCGAAAATCCCGTCGCGAGCTTCGTCGCACCGAAGGTCGATAAACCGACAACCCTGCACATCATTTTAGAAATTCGCGATCGGGGCAGCCCGCCGCTGACCCGCTATCGCAGGCTGCTAGTGACCGTCGATCCTGCTTGAAGCCTGCCATGCGGCAAGCCCCGTCGGTCATTTCGACCGACGGACCGGTTTGATCGTCAGCGCCCCAAGCAAAGCGAAAACCGCACCCGTGACGTAGATTGCGGTATAATCCTTCCCTGTGCTGCTCCCCAGCATCAGGATGACCGGCGCAATGGCCGGGGCGAGTGATTGCGGTAGGGAGTTGGCGATCTGGAAGACGCCCATATCCTTTGCACGATCCTTGTCACTGGGCAGGATGGCAGCCAGCAAGGCCAGGTCGACCGCAAAATACAGCCCCTTGCCGATGCCCGCGATCGCCACGCCTCCCAGGAACTGATTGACGGATGGCGCAAATGCAATGGTCAGGAATCCCGCGCCTTCCAGAATGGCCGCCAAAAAGATCAACGGCTTGCGACGTCCGGTCCAGTCCGTGATAAACCCGCCAACTACCGAGACGGCGATCGTGGCGACAGCGATGATCGCCATGGACTTCACCATGACCTGCGTTGCGGCCAGTTTGGGGAGGAACAGCTGATCGGTCAGGAAGAAAAGCTGATAGGTGAGCAGGAAGGACCATGCCATCATGATCAGGAAACGGCTGCCAAAGGCCCAACTGAAATCCCAGTCGCGGAACGGCGCGCCGATGGAGCGGATCATGGCGGCCAGGCCGACCGATCGTTCCGCGTCGAGCGCCGCAGGCCTATCTGGCAGGATGAGGCACAGTGTCACGATTCCGATGACAGTGATGCCGAAGGGGGCCATGAACATCAGCATATCGGATGACTGGGTATATTGCGTGATCCAACTGCCAGTGAAGGTGGCGGCGGTTGACGTCATGCCCAGCATGCCTGCGACGCGGCCCTGCCACCGGACTGGAACGACGTCGGGTAGGATCGGCAAACACCCGGCCTGCATGGCGTTGAAGCCAGCCTGACAAATCACCCAACCCAGACCCAAGACAAGCAGATTCGGCGCCGTGCCCAGCAGGGCGAGGCCAGCGCCGCTGACCACCAATCCACCCAGCAGCCAGGGACGGCGGCGGCCAAAGCGACTGCGGGTGAGATCCGACAAAGCGCCGCAGATCGGCGTTGCAATCAACGCCACGAAAGCGCCGACCGCCAGTATCCAACCTAACCAGCGCCCTTTTTCCGCCTCAGTCGCGATCGCGCCGACACGTAATGCGATCGTCATGATAACTGGCGTCAGCAAAGCGACCCAAATGCCAAATTGCGCGAGTATGTAGACGGCGATGAACGCCAACGAAACGGGCTTGCGGGCGTCCGCGCCATCGGACATAATTCTGTTCATCATGCTGCCGCAATCCTGACGATCACCATCGTAATTGCTCCTTGCCGCAAAAAGCGTCGACCGGGCTGACTCCCGCAAATGTCGCCTCGCCCATCAGTCGTTTAGCCACCGCGATCTGAACATCGGGGAGCGATGCATAGGCATTAATGCAGGTCGCGATGTTAGGCGCGTCGTACAGATAGTAGGGCTGGCCAAAGGACAGCAATATCGTGGGAATTTCGCGATTGAACTGGATCATCGCATTGCGGGGACCAGAATGCAGCTTAGCGAAATCCAGGAAGATATGGCCCAGCCCGGGTGTCGCCTCCTGCCCCACCAGATAGAGCAGGAGATCGGTGTCCTGCGGCGTCGGCATGGCTTCCGCATCGAAATGGCGAATCTCACATCCTTTCGCCTCCAGCGCCGAAAGGAGCGGGATGAAACTGCGGTCGGATGCACCGGAAAAGAAACTGCTTCCATCATCGGCGATGATGACGATCCGCTTGTGCTGCTGCGGGTCCAGCGGCAACAGATTCTGCGTATCCTTGACTAGCGTGATGCTGCGCGCGGCGGCATCGACTGCGATGGCGAGGTGGGCCGGATGCCGCATCGTGGTCCGTACCTGTTCGATCGGGGCAAGGCGTTCGTCCAGCGTCATGCGATGCAGGCCCAGCTTTGCCTTGAGCGTCAGCATTCGGGTGACAGCGATGTGCAGCCGGTCTTCAGACAGACGTCCCTCGCGCAGTCCGCGCAGCATCAGCGCCATGTCGGCAGCCGGATCCCGGCTGAACAGAAAGACGTCGCACCCATTTTCGATGATCGCCGGGACAGCTTCGGCGCGATCCATCCAACTGGTAAGGCCTCCCATGACCGTGGCGTCGGATATGATGAGGCCTTCGAATCCCAACTGGTCCCGCAACAGGTCTTCGTTCAGCAAGCGCGAGACCGATGCTGGCTGAAAAGCGCCTCGCCCGGCATGGGGCCATCGTTCGCACACATAAGCCGGCAAGGCTATATGCGCCGACATGACGGTCATCACGCCATCGTCGATCAACGTGCGGAAGATTCGGCCGAAGCTGTCCTCCCATTCCGCCATCGACAGGTCGTTGACGGTCGTTGCCATATGTTGATCGCGGTCATCTACGCCATCGCCCGGCCAATGTTTGAGGCAGGCGGCCACGCCTTCGTCCTGGAGCGTACGGACATAGGTGCGCGCCTGTGCCATGATTTGTTCCGGGTCCGACCCGTATGAGCGGGTGCCGACGATTGCGCTGCGAAACGACGCATTAATGTCAACGACGGGAGTGAAGGACCAGTTATAGCCCATC
The DNA here is from genome assembly GCF_015752145.1 of Sphingobium sp. JAI105. Taxonomy (NCBI): domain Bacteria; kingdom Pseudomonadati; phylum Pseudomonadota; class Alphaproteobacteria; order Sphingomonadales; family Sphingobiaceae; genus Sphingobium; species Sphingobium sp. JAI105. The sequence continues at coordinate 1,269,573 of NZ_JADOUC010000001.1, forward strand.
GCCCGGCTTTCGCGCGCAACTATGCGCGCAAGATCGGCGCTCAGGGCGAGGTCATCGCACGCCGCGATACCCATCTGATTGGGAATGGCGGTCAGGAAAGGCGGGCTGACCATCCCGCCTTCGATATCGCCCGACAGGATCAGCGGAACTTCCGAGCGCTCAAGCGCGTGACGCGTCGCGGTCCATGCCGCATCCAGATCATGGGTAGGAAAGCGATGGACGCCGCCAGGAGCATGAATGGCGATCTCGTCCGCTTCGGCCAGCGTATCGTGGCGCGACGAAAGCACAAAAAGTTGGGCGATCTGCGCTTCGACGGACAGGCTGTCGCGCGTGCGCTCCACCCAGGCATGGTCATCCACGGACAGCGCGAGAGGGTTCTGACGCCTGGACGTTTTGAGTGGGGATTTATGGATAGGGATGCTCATGTGTCGAACGGGTTGATACAGTCTTGCCAGATATAGAAATGCTGACTTCCTAAATCTCTCCAGAATTGTAGCGCTAAATTGACTTCAGTCCGTACTAAGTCAAGGCAAAATTACGCGCTGCGATTTGCTAATCCAGACCCTTGGGGTTTGCCAAGCGCACCTTTTGTAGCGATAAATGTGTCGCAGGCCGCTGGATCGTGCGAAGTTCTGTTAAGGTTCCAAGGAGGAAATAGATGGCCCGACAGGGGCGCCGCGCTAGTCAGGCAATCACGATCCAGACGGTGGCAGATCACGCTGGCGTGTCAGCTATGACTGTGTCGAATGTGCTGAACCATCGTGCAACGGTGCGCGAGGAGACACGTGCACGCGTCATGGCCGCAATCAGCGAGCTCAATTACACGCCCAACCTTGCGGCGCGGTCTTTAGCTGGCGCGGCCACCATGCGCATAGGCCTTCTTCATCGGAACATCGAAAATGCGTTTTTGAGCTCGATTCTGGTCGGCGCATTGGATGCAACGAGTCAAATGGGCGCACAGCTTTTGCTTCGCAGGCTCGAGGGCCCCGATCCGATCGAAATCGGACGGCAGATGCAGGCGCTGGTAGACAATGGCGCCAACGCCATATTGATCGCACCGCCTTATTGCGAAATCGCCAGCCGCCATGGCCTGACCCGGCAATGCCCCGTGCCGGTGGTCGCCATATCGCCGGGCGACGATCTGCCGGGGGAGAATTGCGTACGGATCGACGACCGCAGCGCGGCGCGGGAGATGACGGCCTATCTGATTGGCTTGGGCCACCGCGATATCGGCTTCATTCGCGGTGGCCCAGGCCATTTGATCCATCGTACAAGATGCGATGGCTATATCGACGCATTGAGAGATGCCGGTCTGGACATACGCCCGGAACTGGTCGTGACAGGCGATATGAGCTTTGACTCCGGCCTGACTGCGGGGGAACAGCTGCTTGGCATGCAAGATCGTCCGACCGCCATTTTCGCCAGTAATGACGATATGGCCGCTGCGATCATATCATTGGCCCATCGGCGTGGACTTGACGTTCCACGCGATCTGTCGGTAGCCGGCTTCGATGACACACCCATTGCCGTCAAAATCTGGCCATCGTTAACAACGGTTCAGCATCCGGGGGCAAAAATATCTGCGGAGGCAGCCACGAAAGCGATAATGTTAGCTCGCGATGGCGAACTGTCAGGTGCTGGATCAACTATTTACTCGCCTTCCCAACTTGTCATACGAGAATCCACAAGCCGTTGGCCATAACAGCGCATTTATTGATTACGATCGTTGCTATGTGCGGGTCGCTGGCATCAGGCGGCAGTTTCTGATCCAAGCCTTGAGCTACGGAAACATGTCCCGACGAGAGTCGCTATATTCATCGAATGTCGGCTTCATTCGACTTGGCGTCCATAAGCCGACAGACTGCAAAGTTGTCTAATTGATATTCGCATCGCGGTTCCTTTTTACCCGTGCCCGATTGCCAAAGGTTGTCTTCGAGGTCGTCGGACAGCTGGGAGAGCTTAATGTCCGGGCCTCATGATCGCGGCCGAGCGGTAGCGGGTGGAGGTTGTGTCCCGGGAGGTTCTCTAATCGCCACTGTCAACAGCTGACCTCTTTGCGGTTCGTCACGCGCGCTGGGCTCCAGGGTTCTCTCCGGGGTCGTCGCGCTGGACGCCGCATGTTAGCGTTCAAAGTAGGGTGAATCTAAGTGGTGTGCGCGGTCCGTGCCGCACTCGCGGGAACGATCTCACCCTCGCTAAGCGTCCCAGCGGGACGCGTTCTGTCGCGCTTGAGTTCAGCGTATTGCTTCGGATTTGGATCAGGCCATCGCCGCCTCCCGGAAGGTCGTGTTGGTACGCCACATTGCGTGCAATGTTACCGCCAGCTTCCTGGCCAGGGCGACTTTCGCTTTGCGAGGCCCGGTTCGGCCTGCGATCGCCTGTGCCCACTCACGCAGGCGAGGGCCGCCAAGCTTTCGAGACAAGATCGCATTTGCTGCTTCGTACAGGCATTTTCGCGCGAACCTGTCACCGCTTTTCGAGATGCGCCCGTTCCGGCTGATTTCGCCAGATTCGTAGCGCCTTGGCGTCAGACCGAGATAAGCGCCCGCGCTGGAAGATCGGTTGAAGCGTTCGGCGTCGTCGAATGCTGCAGTTACCGCCATCGCGGTGATCGGTCCGACTCCCGGCGCTGTCATCAAAAGACGTACCGTACCATTCTGTTTGGTTACCGCCCGGATTTTGCCATCGAGAGCGGCAATACGGGCTAGAATTTCACTCCGGGCGTGCATCAACGCTTCAAAGATCGGTATGAGCTCCGGTGCGACTGCCAGCTCGCCTGTGATGATCTCCGTCGCACGGCGTTTGAAGCCCCCAACCCGTTTTCCGAACATCACGCCAAACGTTTTCAGCAACCCTCTGATCTCATTTTCAAGCTTCACACGCATGCCAACCAGCGTATCGCGCGCTGTCAGCATCGCCCGGTTAACATAGGCCTCATGACTCTTTATCCGGGCAGCCTTGAACCAACCTGTGCGGACAATCTGAGCCAAGCCGCGAGCATCATGTCTGTCGGCTTTATTTGGCATCATTTTGAGGACCGCATTAGCGTGACGCGCATCCAGGCAAATGATCGGGACACGCCGCTTCGTCAGCGCGTTCCAGAGCCAGACGGCAAGGGGACCTGTCTCCATTCCCACCCGTTCGACATCCGCAGCGCGCTTCGCTAGCCAGTCTGCTATCGCGTCAGGGCAGGTCGGCACCTTCGCCTCCGCGAGAATCTCACCTTCCGCCCCAACCAGGCAAATCGCCGTCTCCTCCTGTGACACATCCAGTGCTGCAAAAACTCCCATAACGTCCTCCACGTTCGACTCCGGCCGAGCGCCGAAGCGGCAATGACATCCTACCGCAACGAAGCGGAGGTCGAGTGTGGCGATTACGTTAAGTGGTGTAGCTTCCGCCGGTAGCGAAGCTGACCGGACGCGCGCTCATCGATAAAGCGCTGTAGCGGCCGGTCAGTTTCGCGGGTGGTCATCGGCGAACTTCGGTAAGTTTGGGTTGCAACACTCAACTCACGGAGACCCCCGATGACTGAGGTGGTGCCGGAAATTCGGACAGGGTGTTAAGCTCATCCCGACCTGAAGGAATGGGCGGGAATGAAGACGACGAGAAAGCGCTACAGCGCGGAGTTCAAGGCGAAGGTGGCGATGGAAGCGATCCGGGGCGATCTGACGCTGGCGGAGCTGGCGGCCAAACATGGCATCCACCACACGATGATCGGGGCATGGAAGCGGCAGGCGATGGAGGGCCTGGCCAGCCTGTTCGATAATGGCGATCAGAGCTCAAAGGCTGCCAGTGAAGCGGAAATCGAGAAGTTGCACGCCAAGATCGGGCAATTGCTGGTGGAACGCGATTTTTTGGCGAAAGCCTCCGGTCGATGAGCGTGGCCTGGAGGCGATCGAAGATCAAGCCAGCACACCAGCACCTGTCGATCGCGATGCAGTGCCGCCTACTGTCGATCAGCCGGTCGTCCTATTACTACACGCCGGTGCCGGAAACCGACGAGACGCTGGCGCTGATGACGGTGATCGACGAGACGTTCATGGAATGCCCGTGGTACGGCAGCCGGCAGATGGCGCGGCATTTACGGCGTCTGGGCCATGCGATCGGCCGTCGCCGGGTCCGGCGGCTGATGGCGAAGATGGGGCTGGCGGCAATTTACCAGCGTCCTCGCACGAGCGATCCGCATCCCGAGCATCGGATTTATCCCTATCTGCTGCGCAATCTCGAAATCACACGCCCCAACCACGTCTGGTGCGCGGACGTGACCTATCTGCCCATGCGCCGGGGCTTCCTGTATCTGGTCGCCATCATGGACTGGGCAAGCCGCAAGGTGCTGGCCTGGCGGCTATCGAACACCATGGATGCCGGCTTTTGCGTAGAGGCCCTGGAGGAGGCGCTGGCCCGTTTTGGTAAGCCCGATATCTTCAATACCGATCAGGGCAGCCAATTCACCAGTAATGCCTTCACCGGTGTGCTGCGCGCAGCCGAGATCAAGATCAGCATGGACGGCCGGGGACGCTGGATGGACCATGTCTTCATCGAACGGCTCTGGCGGTCTGTGAAGTACGAATGCGTCTATCTGCACGCCTTCGAAACCGGATCTGAACTGCGCGCCGGCCTTGGCCGATGGTTCGCATATTATGACAACCATCGCCCGCATTCACGCCTTGCGGGCAAAACCCCAGGCGAGGCATATGGGCAAATCGGCGCTTCAAATCCTGGGGGGCATGCCCCCCAGGATTTGATCACCCAAATGGCGGCATGAACGACATCCGGGATGAGCTTAACCTAGCCGCCAACCTGTCCAAGAAGGCGAGGCCACCTCACTTCGATCACCGCGGGAACAAAGCCCATCCCCTCGGCCCGCTCTCGGAAACGCCCTCGCCAGTTATAAAGCTGTTGCGGGAGCATGCCATGACGCCGCGCCACCTCGGCCACATTCGCTCCCTGCTTGAAACTCTCCTCTATGATCCGCGCCTTCGCCGCCCGCGTCCATCCACGGTTGTCATTCGACAATGGAATGACATCAAGACGCTCGGCCTTGCCTGCCCTCCCCCCCTTTCAGTTTCGAAATTGGTTTCGAAATCACCACTCATCGCCACCTCGCATATGCAAGGCTCAACACCTACCAAATCGCCAAATCATGAAAATGTGGGGGATTTTTACCGCTTACCGTGCTCCGGGCAAGTTCATCTCTATAACGCTTTAAGGGGCTTGCAATATGGGCCGCTGTTAGACGACAGCCTGGGGCGATAGCTGCCAAAGCGCGGGTGGCGAAAATCACATGACGGGCGGCGGCATTCGCCTGTTTGCCGGTCGTGCGAGATGTCGGCGAGTTCGAAAGAGAAGCTCGTAGAACCGGCGCTTTATACACTCCAGCGCGCGCAGCCTCTACCTGCGATATCGGCAGACATGGCTGATAAAATCGAGCTGTCGGTGCCGGTGAAACACTATCCCTCGTACTGAAGCCGCTCGGCGAATATATGGGATTACGGCCTATCTTACAGTGTCTTGCTCGGCGCAAAGCCGGGATGCCCCGATCTAAGCCGCGCGGCCCGCAGCGACACAGACTTGGCCGATTACGCTTTCGCCTCGTTGATCACATGGATCTGCGTAAACTCATGCAATCCCTCCTGCGCGAACTCGACGCCAAGACCGGATTGCTTGGCGCCGCCGAACGGCATTGTTGGGCCAAAATCGAGATGTTTGTTGATCCACACCGTGCCGGCTTCCATACGCATAGCAAGATCGTGGGCTCTTTGACGGTCGGCAGACCAAATGGAGCCACCCAACCCCATGTCTGACGCGTTGGCGCGCGCAAGCGCATCTTCGGAGTCGTCAAAGCGGATGATGGGAAGCACGGGACCGAACTGCTCCTCGTCTACCAGATGCGCGCCATCGCTGATATCGCGCACGATGGTCGGACGGACGAAATAGCCGGGGCGATCCAGAACCTTGCCGCCAGCAATGATCGTCCCATCGGCGCGCGCGCTTTCAACAAGGGCCTTGACCTTTTCATATTGCGCCTTGTTCTGCAGTGGACCAATCTGGGCACCTTGTTTGAGCCCATCGTCCACCACAGCCTCTTCGGCAAGTCGCGCCAATTCGGCGCAGAGCGCGTCATAAATGTCGGAATGAGCATAGACGCGCTTGATCGCGAGACAGATCTGACCGGCGTTCATAAAAGCGCCGCTGAAGATGCCTGGCGCAACTTTGATGGGGTCCGCATCTGCAAGCACGATCGCGGCGTCATTGCCGCCCAGCTCCAGTGTGAGACGCTTGATCGAGGCGGCTGCACTGGCCATCACCTTGCGGCCCGTTTCGGTAGAGCCGGTAAAGCTGATCTTGGCGATGCCCGGATGCGTCGTGAGCTGCGTCCCAAGGTCGTTCTGATCGGTAATGATATTGACGGCACCCGCCGGGAAAATCGCAGCCATTAGTTCGCCCAGACGCAGGGTGGACAGCGGCGTGGTCGGCGCTGGCTTGACCACGAGCGTATTGCCTGCCAGCAGAGCGAACGGCAGCTTGAAGGCGACGATCAGGATAGGGAAGTTCCACGGGATGATCGCACCAACAACGCCCAGCGGGCGCCGGTGCAATTCGACGCGTCGCGTATCATTATCCTCAAGAACCTGCACAGGCAGGTCGTAGCTGGCAAGTTGACGGATGAAGGCAACGCTATAGCCGATCTCGGCACCTGCCTCGCTCAGCGGCTTACCCTGTTCCTGCGTCAGCAGCCGCGCCAGTTCCTCGGCATGGACCTCGATGCTGTCGGCAAATTTGAGAATGAGCGCGCGGCGCGCGGCGATAGACGTCCGCGACCATGCAGGAAAGGCAGCTTGCGCCGCTGCGACGGCCTCATCGAGTTGCTGGGCGGAGGCGCGGGGGCAGCGGGCCAAAACCTCTTCGGTCGCCGGATTGAGAACGTCCATGACGGCCGCTCCATCAACCAGCCTGCCATCGATCAAAAGCTTATATTCTGCCATTGCATCCTCCCGGGGGCGATCCGCCAATCGCCTTACAAGGCCGCGACCGGCACCTGTCATCTCTTGGTGACGTCGGATGTTAAGCCCGGCACTGTCAGGGACATAGGACCATTCAATCCCTTATTTATGGTGCCAGTCGCGACGTTGGATCATCGACCGCGGTCGAGAAGATCCGCGACGCGCCCAAAGGCTTCGCGAATATCCCCCTCGCCCAGACCGGTATAGCCAAGCACCAGAGATCGCTCGCGAAATCGCCCTGGCATTCCATATTCATGCACGGCGGCGCCAGAAAAGGGATAGAGGCCAACGCCGCAGTTCCGAGCGAGGCGATGCATTTCATTGGCTGATGGAAGGTCGGGCGGAAGCGTCCACATCATGTGCATCCCGCATTCCTGGCCCAGAAGCACGCCGCCCGGAAAATGCTTCTCGACGGCTTCTACCACGGCGTCTCTTGCACCCATGTAGGAGCGACGGATGCGTCGCAGATGGCGCAGGAACGCCCCTTCCTTCAAGAAGTCGGCGATCACCGCTTGTTCGAGCCATGGCGCGCCGTTGTCGGTCAGCGTCTTCACGATCCGTGCCGGCTCGACAAGATGGCGCGGGAGCACCGCATAGCCAATCCGCAAACCTGCGCCGATCGACTTGGAGAAGGTGCCAAGGTAGATGACGTGACCATTGCGGTCGAGCCCGGCAAGCGCCGTCAGCGGCGGCCCATCATAACGGAAGTCGCTGTCGTAATCGTCCTCGATAATATAGCTGCCAGTCTGATAGGCCCAGTCGAGCAGATGCAGGCGCCTGTCGAGGCTCAGCGTGCATCCGGTCGGGAACTGGTGTGAAGGCGTGACGTAAACGAGATTGCCCATGAAACCGTTGAGTTGCGAGACTATGATGCCCTGTTCGTCGACATCTATCGGTCGAATGCTCGCTCCATAGCTGCCGAAAAGATAGGCCGCCCCCTGGTAGCAGGGATTTTCGACCGCCACGCTCGCCTTGGATGTGCCGGTGAGGAATATCCGTGCCAACAGATTGAGCGCACCCTGGATACCCGACGTGATCATGATCTGGTCGGCATCCGGACTGATGCCCCGTGTCTCGGCCAGATGGGCCGCTATCGCTTCGCGGAGGGCCGCAAGGCCCTGGGGATCGCCATATTCAGTTTGGGCACCACGTGAATAGGCTAGGTGCTTTGTAACCGCCCGCTGCCAGAAAGTTGTCGGGAAACCGGCAGGAAGGGGGCGGCCCACAAAAAAATCGAACTGCGGCCGCGCGCGCTTCTCGTGCCAGAGCTGGGGCGAGCGGCCGGTGAATGTGGGGTTCTTGCCCAGACGAAGGCGTTTACGGGCGGGTTGGGCGGCACCATGGCCGTTGCGCAACAGCACCGTTGCGTCCGGCAGCTTGTGATTGACGAATATTCCAGCCTTGGCGCGCGAGGTGATATAATCCTCTGCGGCCAGTCTTTCATAGGCCAGCATGACGGTGTTACGGGCGATGCCCAATTGCTCTGACATGCTGCGAGTGGATGGCAAGCGCTTGCCGGCAGACAGGCTTCCGTTGAGGATCTGCTCGCGCAACGCTTCATAAAGCTGCGTTTGCAACGATCGCTCGTCGTTGCGGTCAACGGTGATGATGAGGTTCATCGACATCGTGATCAGGATGCCTCTCAAAAGCGGTTTCACCCAACTCTATCGCCTGTCTGATTGAATGATAGGGCCGCCTTACTCTGGCACCATAAAGTTTCCCGGTCTTGGTCCTACCGCATGGCCACGCCGTACCTATTCCTCTCAGGCACAGCTCGCAGGGCTGGACTCATCGAGGGGAGTACAAAAAATGTCCGTCTTTCTCAGCATGCAGCGCGTGCGCTTTTCCAGTCCGGACGGCTATGAAAAGTTCAAGGTGATTTTCGCCGACACCCGCAACCATCTCATGAAGATGCCCGGCTTCCTGCATCTCACCTGGTGGGTGCATCCCGAGGACCCGGGTTGGTTCAACGAAGTCAGCTTCTGGGTGGATCGTGCGTCGCTCAAGGACTGGCACATGAATGTCTACCATAAATATGCGAAGGAATGGGCCGCGCGCGGCGCCATTATGGAAGACATCATCACCAATTTTGAACTGACAAACACACGCCTACTGCGCGTCTGTCCGTGTTGCGGCCTGGTCGAGGATAAGGCGTTCGATCTTCAGGAAGAGCAGAAGGTGCTCGCTGAACCCTGCCCACAGTGCGAATTCCACTTCCCGGTGATGCCCAACACGCCGAGCAGCTTCGCCGTCTTCAAGGACGTGCCAAAGCTTCTGCAGGAATCGCGCGCGGAGGCAGATTTGCCGTCAACGACCTGATCGCCCGATCGCGAACGGCTTGCCAATACTCGAACGCCGCAAAGGCAGATGGAGCGTAAGCGCCGACGGAAGGTGGCGTTGACGCGGCCTGTCAGGCTTTCCGGCGTGTTCGCGGCGCCCATTTTTTCGCGAGCGCTTCCAGCCTTGCCTCGATCAGGGGGATATCGGGCTGGGCGTTGGGATCATGGTCTTCGCCGAGGGTATCGAGCGCTTCTTCATGATACTCATGCTGGGGGTCGCCGAGCGCTTCGAGCTTTTCGGCGTAACCCCATGGGCCGCCACAGTCCTCTGGAGGCCGCATGCCTACTGCGTCGAGGATGAGTGGATATGTCAGGTGCGGGCTGGCCGGGCTGACGCGCTCGATCTTGACGCTATGCTCCCAGGCGTCGCCAAAGTCATAGAGATATCGGAAGGTCTTGCGCCTCGTATCCGCCAGGACCTGGGCGAGAGTGGCCTTACGGGCATCGAGCGGCCCGTCGAAGCCATATTCAGGATCAGGGATGCCAAAGCCAGTCTGCCCGAAGCTCATTTCCCACAGGTGAGAGTCCGTCCACGAGAAGGCGGTCTGGATGACGGTGTGCAAGCGGTCCAGGCGGATATTGAGCGGCACCTCCAGCGTTCGGCTGACGGCCGGTGTGACATCGTCCAGCGCAATCTTCATCCGCACCACAGTGCCGTTGCTCACGCAGCCTTCTCCAGATCGTTGCTCAGCTTTGATGCCTGCCATTTCCACGGCAGGAAGTCATCGATCCGATTGATCGGATGGTTGCCGATGCGCTCAATGACGTCTGTGAACCACGCTTCAGGCTCGACGCCGTTGAGCCGGCATGTGCCGGCCAGGGAGTAAAATAACGCGGCCGCCTCTCCCCCCTTCATGGAGCCGACGAACATCCAGTTCCGGCGCCCGAGCGCGACACCGCGCAGGGCATTTTCCACCAGATTGTTGCTGATCTCAAGCCGACCGTCATCGCAGTAACGGATCATGGCCTGCCAGCGGTTAAGCGGATAGCGACACGCACGCGCCAGATTGCTGTCAGACGACAAGCCTCGGTTCTGGGTTTCGAGCCAGACGCGCAGCGCCTCCAGCTTCGGCACCGCCTTGATCTGGCGGATGCGTCGTTGATCTGCCCCCTGCTGAGTGGCCCAGAGACTATGATAGTCTGGACCACGAAGGGGAAAATGAATGCCGAGCAAGAAGCACAAGCCGGAAGAGATTATCGGCAAGCTGCGTGAAGTTGAGATTGTGCTGGCGCAGGGGGCCTCGACAGCGGAGGCCTGCCGGCGGATCGCGGTCAGCGAGCAGACCTATTATCGCTGGCGGAAGGAATATGGCGGGCTGAAGACCGACCAGGCGCGGCGGATGAAGGATTTGGAGAAAGAGAACCAGCGTCTTCGCCGGGCGATTTCGGACCTGACGCTGGACAAGTTGATCCTGCAGGAGGCTGCCAAGGGAAACTTCTGAGCCCTGCGCGGCGGCGGCGCTGCATCGATCATTTGCGACAAGAGCTTCCGGTGTCCGAGCGACGGATATGCCGGGTGCTGGGTCAGCATCGATCGACACAGCGCAAGGTGCCGCGCGGGGCGGATGACGAACAGGCACTGACAGAGGATATCATCGCTTTGGCGAAGCAATATGGTCGCTATGGCTACCGCCGGGTGACGGCATTGCTGTGCCATGCGGGATGGACGGTGAACCATAAACGCGTTGAGCGGATCTGGCGGCGTGAGGGGCTGAAGGTTCCGCTGCGCCAGCCAAAGCGCGGACGCCTATGGCTCAACGACGGATCCTGTATCCGCCTGCGGCCCGAATATCCAGGTCATGTATGGGCCTACGACTTCGTCGAAGGGCGCACGCATGACGGGCGCAAGTTCCGCATTTTGACGATCATCGACGAGGCCAGCAGGGAGTGCCTGGCGCTCATCGTCGCGCGGCAGCTCAAGCATGAGGATGTTCTGGCAGCGCTCGCCGACCTGTTCATCTCGCGCGGGCCACCGGCGCATATACGGTCCGATAATGGCAGCGAATTTATCGCGACTGCCGTCCAGAAATGGTTGGGGCAGATCGGCGTGAAGACGCTCTACATCACGCCGGGTTCACCATGGGAGAATGGCTATAACGAAAGCTTCAACGGGTCGCTTCGCGACGAACTGCTCAACGGCGAGATCTTCTACAGCCTTGCCGAGGCCAAAGTGCTGATCGAAGCCTGGCGGCGGCATTACAACACCGTCCGCCCGCATAGCAGCCTGGGCTATCGACCACCGGCCCCGGAAACGGCAACACCGCCATATCCGGCCTCCGGTTCCGCTTCGCTCCACCTCCACCCGGATATGGCGGCGATGAGCTTAATGCACTAACAAACCAATCGGTCCACTCGGTGGGGGCAGATCAGACGGGCCGGTGCGCTTCAACCTGCTGCGCCGCCGGATCGGCGCGATTTCGCAAAAGATGCTGTCGCAGACCTTGAAAAGCCTGGAGCGCGACGGCCTGGTCAGCCGCGCCGCCTTTGCCACCGTGCCGGTGACGGTGGAATATCGGCTGACCCCGCTGGCAGGCGGGCTGATCGGCATATTGGACCAGATCACCGGCTGGGCCGAAGCCCATGTCGGCGACATCATGGCCGCCCGGCGCGCGCATGATGCAGGGGTGGAGGCGATGGCGGCTTAGGACCGCTCGGAACGAAGGGCTGTCGGTTTCATCCCGCCGCCTTCACAATCTCCGCCCATTCCTCTTCGCTGATCACCTTGATCCCCAGCGCCGCGGCCTGCTTCAATTTGCTCCCCGCCCCCGGCCCGGCGACGACCAGATCGGTCTTGGCGCTGACCGATCCCGCCGCTTTCGCGCCCAATCGTTCGGCCTGCGCCTTGGCCTCGTCGCGGCTCATCGTTTCCAGCTTGCCGGTGAACACCACGGTTTTGCCGGTGACGGCGCTGGCGGTGGTTTCCACGACATAGTCGGGCGGCGTGACTTCGGACAGAAGATCGTCCCAGGCCGCGACATTGTGCGGTTCATGGAAGAAGTCGGCGAGCGCATGGCCGACCGCCGCGCCGACATTTTCCACCCCGATATGGTCGGCGATCGCCTTGTCGCGCTTGGCCGACGTGTCAAATGGCTGGTCGCGCAGAGCCATAATCTCTTCCGCCAAAGCGCGCACGGCCGGCAGCGTCGTATAGCGCTTCATCAGATCGCGCGCCGTCACCGCGCCGACATGGCGGATGCCAAGGCCGAACAGCAGCCGTGCCGCGTCCGGCGCGCGCTTCGCCTCGATCGCGGCGAGCAGATTGTCGACCGACTTTTCCTTCCACCCTTCCCGGCCGATCAGGTCGGGGCGGTGGCGCTTCAGGCGGAAAATATCGGCCGGTTCGGTGATCCAGCCGAGGTCCAGAAATTCCTGGATCGACTTCTCCCCCAGCCCCTCAATGTCGAGCGCGACCCGGCTGACGAAATGGCGCAGCCGCTCGAACCGTTGCGCCGGGCAGATCAGCCCGCCCGTGCAGCGATAATCGACCTCGCCCTCCTCGCGCACCGCCTCGCTGTGGCAGATCGGGCATTCGGGCTTGAACATATAAGGCGCGCCGGGGCGATCGCGGTCGAGATTGTCGACCACCTGCGGGATGACGTCGCCCGCGCGCTGGACGATGACGCGATCGCCGGGCCGCACGCCCAGCCGGGCGATCTCGTCGGCATTATGCAGCGTGACGTTGGAGACGACGACGCCACCGACCGTCACCGGGGTCAGGCGACCCACCGGGGTCAACTTGCCGGTGCGCCCGACCTGAATGTCGATCGCCTCCAGCGTCGTCTGCGCGCGTTCGGCGGGAAATTTATGCGCGATCGCCCAGCGCGGTGCCTTCGCAACGAAGCCCAGCCGCTGCTGCCAGTCGAGCCGGTCAACCTTATACACCACCCCGTCAATGTCGAAGGGCAGGTCGGCGCGCGCACGCTCGATGCTGCGATAATGGTCGAGCAGGGCTTCGAGCGTGTCGACGCATATCAGCCGGTCCGACACCGGCAGACCCCAGGCTGCAATTGCCTGCATCACACCCAGTTGCGTGTCGGCGGGCAAGGCGCTGTGCGCGCCCCAGCCATGGGCCAGGAAGCGCAGCGGGCGGCTGGCGGTGACGGTCGCGTCCTTCTGCCGCAGCGATCCGGCGGCGGCGTTGCGGGGGTTGGCGAACTGGCGCGCCTTGTCCGGATCGTCCGCTTGCTCCAGCAGCCGGGCGTTGAGCGCGGTGAAATCCGCCTTGGCCATATAGACCTCGCCCCGCACCTCGAACAGGTCGGGGATCGCGTCGCCCGTCAGCCGCTGGGGTATGTCGGCAATGGTGCGGACATTGGCAGTGACATCCTCCCCCGTCGCGCCGTCGCCGCGCGTCGCGGCGAGCACCAACTCGCCCTGCTCATAGCGCAGCGAACAGGACAGGCCGTCAATCTTCGGCTCGGCGGTCAGCGCGACCGGCGCATCGTCGGGCAACGCCAGGAAGCGGCGCACGCGGGCAAGAAATTCGGCAATGTCCTCGTCCGCGAACCCATTGTCGAGGCTCATCATGCGGACGGCGTGGGGGATTTTCTTGAGCGAGGAGGTGGGGGCCGCGCCCACCTGCGCATTGGGCGAATCGGCGCGGACGAGGTGCGGGAACTGGGCTTCCAGCGCATTATTCTCGCGGATCAGCGCGTCATAGTCCGCGTCGCTGATCTCCGGCGCGTCCTGATCATGGTAGAGCCGGTTATGCCTGGCCACTTCGCGCGCCAGACGCATCAGACGGTTGGCAGCTTCGGCTTCGGAGAGAGTGGCGGGATCGGTCATAGGGGTGGACATAACCGCTGTTATGCTCCGGCGAAAGCGGGCGCGCGCTGTTTCAGATGCCCGCCACCGGCACCGTCTCGAACCGCTGCCCGAAACCGGCGATGATCGGGCGGGCCTTGGCGACGGCGGCCTGCACGGCGGGCAGTTTGAGCGAGGCCATGTAGTTGTCGCGATTGTCCCACACTTCGGTGATCCACAGCGCGTCGGGGTTGGCGGTATCGAGCGCGATGACATAGGACAGGCAGCCGGGCATCCCGGTCGTGCCTTCGCGCAGACAGGTCAGCAATGCGTCGCGCTTGCCGGGTTTCGCGATCATCTGGCCGATCAGGCCGTAGCGGGGCTGGGCCGATTGCGCGGTGGCCGGGATGGCGCTGGCGGCGATGGCGGCGGCGGTCAGGCCCAGCATGTCTCTACGGTTATGGGTCATCATGCTTTCCCCTGCCATTCCATTGTTCGTGTTCCCGCGCAGGCGGGAACCCAGTTCGGAGCGTGGGACTGGGTTCCCGCCTGCGCGGGAACACCGGCACTAAACCCGCTCCAGCAACCGTTCCGCCTGCGCGCGCGCTTCCGCGGTAATTTCCGCGCCCGACAGCATCCGCGCGATTTCCTCGCGCCGTTCCGCGTCGTCCAGCGCATGAACGCCCGTCCGCGTCACCGTGCCGTCGCTGGACTTGGCGATCAACAGATGCCCCGCGCCCCGCGCGGCAACCTGTGGACTGTGGGTGACGACCAATATCTGGTTGCTGCGGGCAAGCCGCGACAAGCGTTCGCCAATGGCGGACGCCACCGCGCCGCCCACGCCCCGGTCGATTTCGTCGAAGATCAGCGTATCCGCCCCGCCCTGCTCAGCCAGCGCGACTTTCAGCGCCAGGATGAAGCGCGACAATTCGCCACCCGACGCGATTTTCGTCAGCGGGGCGAAAGGTGCGCCGGGGTTGGTCGAAATCTCGAATTCGACCCGGTCCATGCCCTGCCCGCTCCATTGCCCCTCATCCAGCGGGGCGACCACGGTGCGGAAACGGGCGGCGTCCAGCTTCAACGGCGCGAGTTCCGCCGCGACCGCCGCGTCCAGCTTGCCCGCGGCTTGCTGGCGCTCGTCCGACAGCCCCTGCGCAGCGGCGCGATAGGCCGCCGCCTTCTTGGCAACGTCCGCCTCCAGCGCGGCGATATGCTCTTCTCCACCCTCGATCGCGGTCAGGCGCGCGGCCATATCGGCGCACAGGTCGGCCAGATCATCGGGCTGCACCTGATGCTTGCGCGCCAGGCCGCGCAGGTCGAACAGCCGGGTTTCGATGTCGTCGAGCCGGGCGGGATCGAAGCTCAATGCTTCCGCCACTTCGGCAAGCCTGTCCTCCGCCTCGCCCGCTTCCACCACGGCCCGGTCCAGCGCTTCGAGGACAGCAGCCAGTCGCTCATCCTCCGCCGCGATCCGGTCCAGCCGCCGCGCCGCTTGCCGCAACTGGGCAAGGCCACCGTCGGAGCCGGTCAGGCAGTCGGCAATTGCGGACAGATCGTCGGTCAAGCGCGCACCCTTCTGCATCGACGCGCGTTCTTCCGCCAGCGTCGCCTCCTCCCCCGGTTCGGGGCGAAAGCGGGTCAATTCATCGACGGCATGGGCCAGATAGTCACGGTCGCGCGCGGCGGTATCAACGGTCGCACGGGCTTCGGCCAATATGCTCGCCGCCTTGCGCCAGGCGCCATATGCCGCGCCGACGGCGCCTGCATCGCAGCGGCCATAGGCATCGAGCAGCGCGCGATGCCCCCGCGCGTTGAGCAGACCGCGATCGTCATGCTGGCCGTGAATTTCCACCAGACACCCGCCCAGTTCGCGCAACAGCGCAGCCGAGCAGGCTGAATCATTGACGAAGGCGCGGCTCCCGCCATCGGCCTTCACCGTCCGGCGGATCAGCAGCGGCTCGCCCGGCTCCATCTCGATACCATTGTCCGCCAGCAGCATCGCGGCGCGATGACCGGCAGGCGGCGGGTCGAAGGTCGCGGTGACGCTGGCCTGCGCCTCGCCAGTGCGGACCAGCCCGCTATCGGCGCGGGCGCCGAGCGCCAGTCCCAGCGAATCGAGCAGGATGGATTTGCCCGCCCCCGTTTCCCCGGTCAGCACGGACAGGCCAGCGCCAAAATCCAGGTCCAGCGCCTCGATCAGCACGACATTGCGGATGGACAAGGCGCTCAGCATGACGCGCTTCTACCCGTCAATGCACAAAAGGGGAACAGGCAAGAAAGGCGACTACGCCGTGCCGCCATGTTCCTGCATCAGCTTGTAGCTGCGCGCATACCATTTGGTGCCGGGATAGTTGGCGCCCAGCACGGCCGCGGCCTTGCGCGCTTCGTCGGGGATGCCGAGCGAAAGATAGGATTCGACCAGCCGCTCCAGCGCTTCAGGCGTGTGGGTCGTGGTCTGATATTTATCGATGACGGTGCGGAAGCGCAGCGTGGCGGCAAGCCACTGGCCACGCCGCTGGTAGAAACGGCCCACTTCCATTTCCTTGCCGGCCAGATGGTCGTTGACCAGATCGACCTTCAACCGGGCATCGGCGGCATAGCGTGTGTCGGGATAGCGGCGGATCAGTTCGCCCAGCGCGTCGAGCGCCTGCTGCGTGATTTTCTGGTCGCGGCTGACATCGGCAATCTGCTCATAATAGCAGAGCGCGATCAGATAATAAGCGTAGGGCGCGTCCTTGTTGCCGGTATGGATCGACAGGAAGCGCTGCGATGCCGAAATGGATTCGGCATAGTCGCTGTTCATATAATAGCTGAACGCCGACATGAGCTGCGCCCGGCGCGCCCAGGGCGAATAGGGATGCTGGCGCTCCACTTCGTCGAACAGCGCGGCGGCGAGCTTATACTGGCCGCGATCGAGCCGGTCCTTGCCGCTATTGTAGAGGGTCGACACGTCACGGGCGACATATTGCGTGTCGGCCTTGTTCTTGGACGTCGCGCAACCTGCAAGCAGGGCGGCAAGCAGAAGCGGGGCGGTGGCCGCGCCGATGCGCGTTACGGTTTTCATCAGCATGGGGCGGGTCATAGCCGAGCGGATCGCTGCCGCCAAGCGGCAGAATGGAGTCAGGATCAACAGGCGGTGCGTGCAGGCAGATCGAGCCGCGCCACGGCGCCGCCATTCGCGCCCGGCGTCAGCGAAAAGCGCCCGCCCAGTTGCGCCGCCAGCGCATTGGCAATGCGCAGCCCCAGCGACTCGCTGGAATCATGCTGAAAGTCCGGGGCAACGCCATGACCGTCATCAACGATGCGCAGCGCCAGCGCGCCCTCCACTTCCTCCAGCATCACCGCCACCTTGCCGGGCCGGTCGGGCAGGCCATGTTCGATCGCATTGCTCACCGATTCCGCGACGATCAGCGCCAGAGGCACGGTGACGGACGGTTCGATCGCCAGCCCGTGGGGCGCTGTCACCGCAACATCGATGTCGGTACGGCCACTCGCTTCCAGCACGTCGGCGGACAGCGCGGTCAGGAAGCCGCGAATGTCCTGCCCCTTGCCTGACGGATCATAGAGCGCACGGCTGATGCGGCCCACCAGCGCCAGCCGGGCCGACGCATCGTCCAGTGCCTTGCGCGCCACGTCATGATCGACATGGCGACGCTGAAGCGCCAGCATGGCCGCGACGACCTGAAGATTGTTGGATACGCGGTGCTGGAGTTCGTGGAACAGAAGCTCCCGGTTTTCCGCCAGCGCGCGGCTGCGCTCACGCTCCACCGCCAGATGAAAATTGGCGCGCTGCATGAAATGAATCAGCATGATGTCGACGGCCACCACGCCGATATAGAATAGCATGGCGACGGCCACCGCCGGGTTCATGACGAAGCTGTAAAATGGCGCGATAAAGACATACCAGGATAGCAGTCCGCAGAATATCGCCGCAAAAATGCCCGGCCCAATTCCGAACAGGAAGGATGACAGGATGACCGCCGGGAAGAAGGTGACGAACGGATAGCCATTGGGCAGCAGCGGTTCGGCCGCAATCCGCAGCAGCAGCGCCGCGCCGGAAAAGAGCAGCGTCAGTCCATAGGCATAAGCTGGCCGATCGAGGACGAGCGGAAGGCGTTCGACAAAGCGCGCATTGCTCCGCTGCATGGATGTTCCCCAAATGATCTATCGTTACAGTAGCAGAACTTTGATTCTATGCCTTGATCGAAATTAGTCCATCGCGCGCCCGACATAAAAAAGGGCGCCCGGCTGAACCGGACGCCCCATTTTAACCTCAGTTCGTCGGATGGACGATCAATCCTGGGTCAGGAAGTCAGGCAGACCGCCCGGTGCCGGGCCGTCTTCATTGCCGCCTTCGCTGCGTTCCCGACGCGGACCACGATCGCCACCGTCGCGGCGCGGGCCGCGACCGCGATCACCACGACCTTCGCCGCCTTCGCGACGTGGGCCACGATCACCGCCGCCATCACGGCGCGGACCACGATCACCGCGCGGCTCGCGCGCTTCGCGGGGAGGACGCGTATCCTCCAGTTCTTCGCCGGTTTCCTGATCGACGACGCGCATCGACAGGCGCACCTTGCCGCGCGGGTCGATCTCCAGGACCTTGACCTTCACTTCCTGCCCTTCCGACACGACGTCGGTGGGCTTTTCCACGCGCTCATTCTTCATTTCGGAAACATGGACCAGACCGTCCTTGCCGCCCATGAAATTCACGAACGCACCGAAATCGACGATGTTGACGACCTTGCCGTCATAAATCTTGCCGACTTCCGCTTCCTGCGTGATGCCCAGGATCCACTTGCGTGCAGCCTCGATCTGCGCCGGATCGGACGAGCTGATCTTGATCAGGCCTTCATCGTCAATGTCGACCTTCGCGCCGGTTTCGGCGACGATCTCACGGATGACCTTGCCGCCGGTGCCGATGACTTCGCGGATCTTCGACTTGTCGATCTGCAACGTCTCGATGCGCGGGGCATGGGCCGACAGTTCGGTCCGGGTCGAAGCCAGCGCCTTGCTCATTTCGCCAAGGATGTGGGCACGGCCTTCCTTCGCCTGGGCAAGCGCGGTTTCAAAGATTTCGCGCGTGATGCCCGCAATCTTGATGTCCATCTGCATCGTGGTGATGCCTTCGGACGTACCGGCCACCTTGAAGTCCATGTCGCCCAGATGATCTTCATCACCCAGAATGTCGGACAGGACGGCAAAATTCTTGCCTTCCAGGATCAGGCCCATGGCGATGCCGGACACCGGGCGCTTCAATGGCACGCCAGCATCCATCATCGACAGCGAACCGCCGCAGACAGTCGCCATCGAGGACGAACCATTGGATTCGGTGATGTCGGACAGGACGCGGATCGTATAGGGGAATTCGTCCTTGCTGGGCAGCACGGGGTGCAGCGCACGCCAGGCCAGCTTGCCATGACCCACTTCACGACGACCCGGCGCGCCGAAGCGGCCGACTTCACCGACCGAATAGGGCGGGAAGTTATAGTGCAGCATGAAATTTTCATAATGCAGGCCAGTCAGGCCGTCGATCATCTGCTCGGCGTCCTTGGTGCCCAGCGTGGTGGTGCAGATGGACTGCGTTTCACCGCGCGTGAACAGGGCCGAACCATGGGTGCGGGGCAGGAAGCCGACCATGGCTTCGATCGGGCGGATCTGCGTGGTCGTGCGCCCGTCGATGCGCTTGCCGTCCTTCAGGATGGCGCCGCGCACGATTTCCGCTTCCAGCTTCTTGGTCAGCTTGATGCCGGCCATGACAGTCTGGGCGTCGAGACCATCGGCAACGAACGACGCCTTCGCCTTGGCGCGGGCTTCGTTCAGCGCGTTGGAACGCGCCGACTTGTCGGTCAGCTTGTAGGCGGCGGTGATGTCCTTGCCGATCAGCTTCTTCAGCTTCTTCTTCAGGTCATCGAGATTGTCGCCCTGCGGCATGTCCCAAGGATCCTTGGCCGCCTTTTCAGCCAGGCTGATGATGGCGTCGACAATCTTCTTGCTCGCGTCATGCGCGAACAGGACGGCGCCCAGCATGACTTCTTCCGAAAGCTCCTTGGCTTCGGATTCGACCATCATCACCGCGTCGTAGGTCGCGGCGACGACCAGATCGAGTTCACCGGCCTTTGCCTCGTCCAGCGACGGGTTGAGCTGATATTCGCCATCCTTGTAACCGACGCGGGCCGCGCCAATCGGTCCCATGAAGGGCACGCCGGAGAGGGTCAGCGCAGCCGACGCGGCGATCATCGCCACAATGTCCGGCTCGCTTTCGCCGTCGAACGACAGCACCTGGGCGATGACGTTGATTTCGTTATAGAAACCTTCGGGGAACAGCGGACGGATCGGACGGTCGATCAGGCGGGAAACCAGCGTTTCCTTTTCGGTCGCACCGCGCTCACGCTTGAAAAAGCCGCCGGGAATGCGGCCGGCGGCGGAATATTTTTCCTGATAGTGAACGGTCAGGGGGAAGAAATCCTGGCCTTCCTTCACGCTCTTGGCGGCGGTCACGGCGCACAGCACCACGGTTTCGCCATAGGTCGCCAGCACGGCGGCGTCAGCCTGGCGGGCGATGCGGCCGGTTTCGAGGGTCAGCGTCTTGCCGGCCAGCTCGATCGATACTTTCTTGACATCAAACATAGTTTTTTCCTTCGCCCGCGTCGGCCCTATTGCCGGGCGGGGCCTTTGGCGGAGCCGATGAGGCTCCATGGGTGAGGAGCGAACTCCTCATATCCGTTCGCCCTGAGCGAAGTCGAAGGGCTTAGCTGAGCGCAGGCGAAGCAAACTTCGCTTCGCTCGGCAGAAGGCTTCGACAGGCTCAGCCCGAACGGTGTGGGGAAGTGTCCCCCGTATCATGAACGCCGTGCCGGATTGCCCGACGCCATGTTTCAGAATCAGAAACGGCCCCGCATGGGGGCCGTCCCGTTGAAGGTCCGCGTTACTTGCGCAGGCCCAGCTTGGCGATCAGGTCGGCGTAGCGCGCCTGATCCTTCTTCTTGAGATAGTCCAGCAGCGAACGACGCTTGTTGACCATCATCAGCAGACCACGACGGCTATGATTATCCTTGTGGTGACCCTTGAAATGCTCGGTCAGGTTGGTGATCCGCTCGGTCAGGATCGAAACCTGGACCTCTGGCGAACCCGTGTCACCCTCGGCGCGGGCATATTCCTTGATCAGCGCTTCCTTGCGCTCGGCAGTAATCGTCATCTATTCGTCATCCTTCGACATCAGGTTGAAACCGCGCACCACGATGATCTGATGATCATCCGACCGGACCAGCGCGACGGGGATAGTCCCGTCCATCGCCAGATGAAGGCCAGTGGTGGCAGTGATCCCGGTCAGAACCTTCCCCTGTCGGAGCATCAGGGCCTGATCGGGCGAGACGGGGAGAGCCGGGATGTCGTCCAGCCCCGCCGTCAGCGGCAGCATAAGGCTACCGATGGCGCGCTCGTTAGCAGCATGACGCAATTTGTCCAGCGAAATCGCGGAATCGAGGGTAAACGGCCCCGCCTTGATCCGGCGCAGCATGGTCACATGGCCGACCGTGCCGAGCGCCAGCGCAATGTCGCGGGCAAGGCTGCGGATATAGGTGCCCTTGGAAACATGGGCGCGCAGGGTGATGGCGTCAATCCTCTCCCCCTCTCCAAGCTGCGCTAGCCCGCCATGCGGGCAAGCTGCGCTATCCTCTCCCCGCCGGGGAGAGGGGATTTGCAGGCCATGCACCGTCACCCCCCGCATCTTCATTTCCACGTCCGCCCCGGCACGCGCCAGATCATAGGCCCGCTGGCCATCGATCAGGATCGCGCTATAGGCGGGCGGCGCCTGTTCGATCGGCCCGGTGAAGCGCGGCAACACCGCCTCCACCTGTGCCAGCGTGGGCCGCTGATCGCTGGTCGCGACCACCGCGCCTTCCAGGTCGAGCGTGTCGGTCTGCGCCCCGAACGCCACGGTAAAATCGTAAATCTTGTCGCTGTCGAGCATCCGCCCGGCGAGCTTCGTCGCCTCACCGATCGCGATCGGCAGCACGCCGGTTGCCAGCGGATCGAGCGTGCCGCCATGGCCGACCTTGCACTTGCCAGCCCCGCTGTCGCGCAACGCGCGCTTGACCGCGCTGACGGCCTGGGTCGAGCCGAGCCCATGGGGTTTGTCGAGGATGATCCAGCCGTGCATGGACGCGCGCCTACACCGCGGCAGGCCGCTTGTCAGCCGCCCATCTGTTCCCGATAATGGCGGCGGCAGAGTGCGACATAGCGATCATTGCCGCCAATCTGCGTCTGCGCGCCGTCGCGCACCGCCTGCCCCTGCCCGTCAACACGCAGGTTCATCGTCGCCTTGCGCCCGCAATCGCACACCGTCTTGATCTCGCTCAGCGTGTCCGCCAGCCCCAGCAGGTGGGCGCTTCCCTCAAATAATTCCCCCCGAAAATCGGTGCGCAGGCCATAGCAAAGCACCGGGATGTTGAGATCGTCGCACAGCGCCGCGATCTGCCATACCTGCGCGCGGGTCAGGAATTGCGCCTCGTCGATCAGAACGCAGGACAGGGGCGTCGCCGCATGCTGGCGCGCCACGGCGGCGAAAATATCGACCGCCGGATCGAACAGGTGCGCGTCCGTTTCCAGCCCGATGCGCGACGCAATGCGGCCATGCCCAAAGCGATCGTCGATCGCCGCGGTCCACAACATCGTCGCCATGCCGCGCTCACGATAATTGAAGTCCGATTGCAGCAACGTCGCGGATTTGCCCGCATTCATCGAGCTATAATAGAAATAGAGCTTTGCCATGCCCGACGCTTAGCGGATGGTCGGCGCGACGCCAGAGAGGAAACGCACCAGCGCATCGGCCAGCGCGATCCTTTTGTCCGAAAAACTGTGATCGGTCGGCCAGACCATCAGCCGCGCATTGGGATTGGCCCCCTGCGCATCCGCCGCCACCGTGCGCGCTTCGGCCCCCAACCCCTTCTCCGCGCCAAGGATCGTGAGCGGACGACGGCCATAGCCCGCCAGTCGGCGGCCAAGGTCGAACTTCTCGCCATTGCCCTTTATCTCGGCGGTCAGGCTGTCATAGGTCGCGCCATGCAGCGGCGGCAGGTCGCTCTCCACTTCCGCCTTCCACGCCGCTCGCCAGCGCGGCGACGGTCTGCGCAGGATCCCACGGGTCGATCAGGAACAGCCCGGCCACGCGCGGTTCGGCGGCGGCAATGTCCGCCGCCATGAAGCCGCCCATGCTATGCCCGGCCACCACGATCGCGCTCGTGTCGATGCGATATTTGGCGACGGTCGCGGCTTGCTGGAGAAATTGCAGCGCGGCAAAGGCATCGTCTGACGCATTGCCGAAGGAGAAATTGCCCGGACTGCCCCACGACCCGCGATAATGGAGCGTCAGCACATTCCATCCGGCCCGGCGCGCGGCCTGCGCCAGGTCCAGATTCTGCTCGTTACCGGGAAAGCCGTGAAGCAACAGCAGCGTGGGATGCAGCCCGGCCCCGGCGGCGGTGTACATGACGGCGTTCATCGCGCCATCGCCCGAAGGCAGGACGAAGGCGCTCATGCCGGCCGGATGGGCGGCGTCCGGTGCGGGATCGCTGATGACGGCGGGGTGGATCGCGGGATCCTTGGCGGCGGCGGGGGTGATGGCGCCCAATGCTGCCGCCACGCCAAACAGCCACATCATCCGCATCGCTCGATCCTCATTCTTGCACATGCGCGGACATGCCATCACATGCCGGTCCGCCTGGGGAGTGCCATCATGGCGAAGAACAATGTGGGCGGCAATCAATCCGCGTCATCATCCTTGACCAGATCCTGCGCGACCTTGGGATCGCGCAGCAACTTGTCGATATGGCTGCCCTCGTCGAAACTGTCGTCGGGCAGAAACTTGATCTTCGCGGCATATTTGAGCCGCGTGCGCGCCGCGACCTCGCGCTGGAAATAGGCGGTGTTGGTGCGCAGCGCCTTCAGCACCACTTCCTCGTCCCGCCCCAGCAGCGGCTTGATGAAGGCGGTCGCGTGGCGCAGGTCGGACGACATGCGGACTTCGGTGACGCTCACGACATGCCGCGCCAGCACATCGTCATGCACATCCCCGCGTTGCAGGATGTCGGACAGAATGTGGCGCACCTGCTCCCCTACGCGGAGCGCACGAACGGACGGGCCTTGGGTTTGTTGCAATGTCATAGGTTCAGCTTTCCGGCGCTATATCTTCAATTGCGACGTTCAGTTCGTCAGCAAGTTTGCGCCACAGGGCAAGTCCGCCTGCTTTCTTGCCATTTTCGACGTTACTTAAATATGTATGGCTATGACCGACACGGCGACCCAAATCCACAAGTGTGAAACGGCGATGCTTGCGCCAGGCGCGAAGGGGGCTGTCGCCAGCCATTATCGCATCCACAACCTCAGCCGGCACATATTCCTCGCCGTCCTCTCGGCGAGTTTGCGCCTTTTCGGCCGCCAGCAAATCCGCCCTGTCCTCGGCAATATCGACCAGCCGCTGATAATCTTCTATCGGCAGCATAGCGATTTTCTGGCCTGCGATTTCGACAATCTGGGCAGTCATGGGTTCACCTCATAAGCCGATCCACGCGGAGCGATATCGTCGATCCAGAGGATATTCTGCTCGATGCGAAAAATCACACGCCAGTCTTGCACCCGCAACCGATATTCCGGTCGCCCCTGCAACCGCTTCATGTTCGCCGCGAGCGAGTCTGGGTCTTGCGCCAGTTCCTCGATCTTCTGTCGAATGAGCGTGCGCTTGTTGGAGCGCAGCAACGCCTTCATTGCCGTTTTCGAAAAACGAATATCCACATCGCCATGCTAGGCCGATGCGCAACCGCGGTCAACGAATTTAACCATTGGATAAATTCGTTGACCGCCTGCTTGTATCTTACAGCGTGCGGACCCGTTCCTCGACCTCGAACAGTTCGAGCGTATCGCCCGGCTTGATGTCGTTGGTATCCTGCAACACGGCGCCGCATTCCATGCCGGCGCGCACTTCGGACACATCGTCCTTGAAGCGGCGCAGCGAGTGGATGACCGTCTTGGACACGATGACATCGTCGCGGGTAAGGCGCGCATTGAGCCCCTTGCGGATGACGCCTTCCTTGACCAGAAGCCCGGCCGCCTTGTCCTTCTTGCCCGCAGGGAACACCTGCAACACTTCGGCGCGACCCACGATCGTTTCGATGCGTTCGGGGGCCAGCTGGCCCGCCATTTCATTGCGCACTTCTTCGAGCAGGTCGTAGATCACGTCATAATAGCGCAGCGAGATTTTCTCGCGGATCGCCAGCGGACGCGCCTTGGCATTGGGGCGGACGTTGAAACCGATCAGCGGCGCGCGGCTGGCCGACGCCAGCGTAACATCGCTTTCGGTGATCGCGCCGACGCCGGAGCTCAGGATACGCACCTTGATCTCGTCGGTCGAAATGCGGTTCAGCGCATTGACAATCGCTTCGACCGAACCCTGCACGTCGCCACGGATGACCACCGGATATTCGATGACCTTCGTGCTCAATGCCGAGAACATATTTTCAAAGTTCGTCGGCACCGATGCGGTGCGCTTGCGGGTGATCTGTTCCTGACGATAGGCGGCAACCTCACGGGCGCGCGCTTCATTCTCCACGACCGTCATCTGGTCGCCTGCCATCGGCACGCCAGACAGGCCCAGCACCTCGACCGGGACCGAAGGACCGGCGGACTTGACCTGCTGGCCCTTGTCATTGACCAGCGCACGCACCTTGCCGCTTTCCGCGCCGATGACGAATGTGTCGCCGACCTTGAGCGTACCGCGACGCACCAGCACGGTGGCGACAGCGCCACGGCCCTTGTCGAGCTGCGCCTCGATCACATTGCCTTCGGCGGCGCGATCGGGGTTGGCGGTCAGTTCCATCAGCTCGGCCTGGAGCAGGATCTTCTCGATCAGCTCGTCCAGCCCGGTCTTCTTGAGCGCCGACACCTGCACGTCCTGCACGTCGCCACCCATATCCTCGACTACGATTTCATGTTCGAGCAGGCGCTCACGCACCTTTTGCGGGTTGGCTTCGGGCTTGTCGCACTTGTTGATCGCCACGATCATCGGGACGCCGGCCGCCTTGGTATGATTGATCGCCTCGATCGTCTGCGGCATCAGCCCGTCGTCGGCCGCCACCACCAGAATGACGATGTCGGTTACGTTCGCACCGCGCGCGCGCATTTCCGAAAAAGCCTCATGGCCCGGCGTGTCGAGGAAGGTGATGATGTCGCCGCCCTTGGTCGTCACCTGATAGGCGCCGATATGCTGGGTGATGCCGCCGCTTTCGCCCGCGACTACATCGGTCCCGCGCAGCGCGTCGAGCAGGCTGGTCTTGCCATGATCGACATGGCCCATGATCGTCACGACAGGCGCGCGCACCTTGAGCGATTCGACCGGATCGACATCGCCTTCGATGCCGATTTCGACGTCGGCTTCGGACACGCGCTGGATGCGGTGGCCGAATTCCTCGACCAGCAGTTCGGCGGTATCCTGATCGATCGACTGGTTGAGCGTGACCGCCTGCCCCATCTTGAACAGCGACTTGACCAGGTCCGCGCCCTTTTCGGCCATACGGTTGGCCAGTTCCTGCACGGTGATGACTTCTGGCACCACCACGTCGCGCGACTGCTTTTCGCGCGTCTTGGAGCCACCGGCATAGTGGGCGCGGCGTTCCTTTTCACGCGCGCGCTTGAGCGCAGCGAGGCTGCGGGCGCGGGCGCTGTCGTCATCGGCCAGCGCCTTGGTGACGGTCAGCTTGCCAGCCTGGCGACGATTATCCTCGCCCCGTTTGGCGCGTTCGGGCTTGGCCGGTTCGGGCCGCTTGATCGGGGTGACCGGGGTGAAGCGACGCGGCGGCGGCGGCGCGGCAGTGGTGGCTGCGGGCTGCTCGTCCGTCGGCGCAGCCGCTTCGGGCGCGGCGGCGCTGTCCTGCG
Organism: Sphingobium sp. JAI105; assembly: GCF_015752145.1. Taxonomy (NCBI): domain Bacteria; kingdom Pseudomonadati; phylum Pseudomonadota; class Alphaproteobacteria; order Sphingomonadales; family Sphingobiaceae; genus Sphingobium; species Sphingobium sp. JAI105. The sequence continues at coordinate 1,296,586 of NZ_JADOUC010000001.1, forward strand.
GCGCAGCGGCGGCGGGCGCTTCAGGCGCGGGCGCCGCTTCGGGAGCCTTGGCTTCTTCGACAGCAGGCGCGGACGCGGCAGCTTCGGCAGCCTGGCGATTTTCCTCCGCCCGGCGCTTTTCATCCTCGGCAGCCGCTATGCGTTCGGCCGCTTCGCGACGACGCGCTTCCTCCAGCGCGTTCATGCGCGCTTCTTCTGCTTCACGCAGCAGCTTGGCCTGCAATTCCTGACGCGACATCAGGCTTTGCGGCGGCGACTGGCGCGCGGGGGCAGGCTGCGGCGCGCGCTGCTGCGGCGGCGGCGGGGCGGCGGGACGGGGCGCTGCGGGCGCGGGAGCGGCGGGCACCGGATCGGCCTGTGGCGCAGCAGCGGGCGCAGCGCCGGCGGCTTCGCCCGGCTTGCCCAGGACGCGGCGCCGCTTCACCTCAACCACGACCGTATTCTTGCGGCCATGGCTGAACTGCTGCTGCACCTGGCCGGATTCCACGGTCCGCTTGATGCCCAGCGGCTTGCGGCCCAGAACCGGCTTGTCTTCCTTGCTGTCACTCATACGACTGAACTTAACCCTTCACTTCATCACCGGCCGGTGCAGGCACCGACGCATCATTCCATGCAATCTCGGCACCCTGCGCAGCGGAGGATCGCTCCTCCGCCTGCGCGGGCGCCTCGATAACGCAACCCAGATAGCTTTCCAAGCGGCCCAGGGCCGCACGCAGGCGCAATGCCGCGCGCGAGTCGGTCACCGCAACATGGACGACATTATCGCGCCCCATTGCCATAGATAGGGCCTCGCGGTCCACAGGCAAGACGATACCTGCAAGATCGCTGCCTTCCGCTTCCTGTCCGACGCGCAGCGCCTGGTCCAGCTTGCGATTGCCGTCGGCCGCCGCATCGGCGGCATGGAGCAGCAATTTGACCAGCCCCTTGCGGCACGCGGTATCGATTTTTTCCGAACCTGTGAGCAGCATGGAGGCACGCGCCTCCAGCCCCAGACGGCTGAGCAGATCCTGCCGCAACGCCTGTTCGATCCGTTCGGGCAGGTCCGCCCCGATCTGAAGCGCCCCGTCCTTGAAGGAACGCGCGATCGCGCCCTTGAGCTTGCCCTTGGCGAGCGCGGTTTCCAGCTCGGCCCGGCTGACGCCGATCCAGGCGCCCCGCCCCGGCGCCTTGGCGCGGACGTCGGGCAGCACCTGCCCGTCCGGTCCGATCGCCAGGCGGATCAGCGTTTCAGGGTCGGCGCGGTCGCCGGTCAATATGCATTTGCGTTCGGTCATGCGTGCCCCTCCGCCAAAACGGATGGACTGGCAACCCCAACGCTATTGGATAGGCCTAAACGCTCATCGGGGAGTGTCCGCAGCAATGGCGTCCTCCCTATGAGAGGGCGCTGGTGCGCGGTCGGCCAAAAGCTGCCCGCCCGCCGCGTAATTTTCCAGGCTCAGTTCGGTGATATTGATCTGCACGGCAGCCGCCGGCTTCCCCAGCCGCTCAACGAGCGACTGGGTGATGTCGGCGACCAGCGCGGCTTTCTGCTCGCGCGTGACGCTACCGGCCAGACGGATATCAACGAACGGCATGGCGGATCAGGCTTCCTCGTTCTCGAGCCCCGACGCGGATGCGTCATCTTCAAACCAATGCGCGCGTGCGGCCATGATGATCTCATTGCCCTGCTCGTCCGACAGGCCATAGGCGGCCAATATGCCACCCTTGTCCTCGGCGCTTTCGGTCTTGCGGCGGCGCTGGTCGACGCGCTTCTTCTGCACCAGTTCGTCGGTGGCAAGGTCTGCCAGATCGTCGAGCGTCTTGATGCCCGCCTTGCCCAGCGTCACCAGCATCGCTTCGGTAAGGTGCGGCATGTCGGCCAGGGCATCCTCGACGCCCAGAGCCTGCCGTTCTTCCCGCGACGCGGCTTCGCGCCGTTCCAGCGCCTCTAGCGCGCGGCTCTGCAATTCGCCCGCCAGATCATCGTCAAAGCCTTCGATCGAGGCCAGTTCGTCGATGCTGACATAGGCGACTTCTTCCAGCTCACCAAAGCCCTCGGCCACCAGCAGCTGCGACAGCGTTTCATCCACGTCCAGTTCGTTCTGGAACATTTCGGACCGGGTGACGAATTCCTTCTGCCGCTTCTCGCTGGCGTCGGCTTCGGTCATGATGTCGATCGCCTTGCCAGTCAGCTGGCTGGCGAGGCGGACATTCTGGCCACGACGACCGATGGCGAGCGAGAGCTGATCGTCGGGAACGACGACTTCGATCCGCTCTTCTTCCTCGTCGATCAGCACGCGGCTGACCTGGGCGGGCTGAAGCGCGTTGACGACGAAGGTTGCCGTATCTTCCGACCAGGGGATGATGTCGATCTTTTCGCCCTGCATTTCCTGCACGACGGCCTGCACGCGGCTGCCCTTCATGCCGACGCAGGCACCGACCGGATCGATGCTCGAATCGCGGCTGATCACGCCGATCTTGGCGCGGCTGCCCGGATCGCGCGCGGCGGCCATGATGGTGATGACGCCATCATAGATTTCGGGCACTTCCTGCGCGAACAGCTTTTTCATGAATTCGGGGTGCGCGCGGGACAGGAAAATCTGCGGCCCGCGATTTTCGCGGCGCACGTTCAGCACGACCGACCGGATGCGATCGCCAACGCGGACGACTTCGCGCGGGATCTGCTGGTCGCGGCGGATGACGCCTTCGGCCCGGCCCAGATTGACGACAACATGGCCGAACTCGACCGATTTCACGACGCCGGTGATGATTTCACCCACGCGGTCCTTGAATTCCTCATACTGACGCTCGCGCTCGGCATCGCGGACCTTCTGGAAGATCACCTGCTTGGCCGACTGGGCATCGATGCGGCCCAGGTTGATGGGGGGCAGCGGATCGACGATGAAATCGCCGACGACTGCGCCCTTCTGCAACTTTTGCGCGGCCTTGATGTCGACCTGCTTGAAATAATCCTCGACCACATCGACCACTTCAACGACGCGCCACAGGCGCAGGTCGCCGCTGTCGGGGTCCAGCTTGGCGCGAATGTCATTCTCGGCGCCGTAACGCGCCCGCGCAGCGCGCTGGATCGCGTCCTCCATCGCCTCGATGACGATCGCCTTGTCGATCATCTTTTCGCTGGCCACCGAATTGGCGATGGCGATCAGTTCGGCCCGGTTGGCGGAAATGGCGTTGGCCATGGAAAGAACCCTTATCCTTCGGTTTCGATATCGTCCGCACCCTCGGCAGAGAGCGGCATGGTAGCATTAATCAGCGCGTCCGTCAGCACCAGCTTGGCAGTGTCGATCAGGCCAAAGGGGATGACGACATGCCCGACCTTGGTATCCTTGAACCCAATATTCTCGCCCTCGACCGGGCCAAGCACGCCCTTGAACGTCTTGCGATTGTCGATCGGCTCGGTCACCGTGATCCGCGCTTCGAACCCGCCCCATTCGACAAAATCGTGCAGGCGGGTGAGCGGACGGTCGATCCCCGGCGAACTGACCTCCAGCCGATAGGCTTCCTCGATCGGATCAACCTCATCGAACAGGTCCGACAGGCGGCGCGAGATCGTCATGCAATCGTCGATCACCAGCTGCCGCGTTTCCCGACGCTCGGCCATGATCTGAAGCGTGCGCTCATCGCCCTGCCCAAACAGCTTCACCCGCACAAGGTCAAAGCCCAAAGCCTTGACCTCCGGTTCGATCAGCGCAGTCAGTGCGGCGATGTCCGCCATGCAATCTCCAGACTATATAAACCCGCCGCTGCCGCAGGCGGTGTGCCTGCGACCCTGACATGTTTGACGATGTAAGGAAGCAGGCGTCATATAGGCAGGCCGCCGATAATCTGCAACATTATTCGTTCTGCTGTATTCTAACCGTTCGGGCTGAGCGAAGTCGAAGCCCTCCACCGAACGAAGAGAGGTGTTTCGCCATGCTCGGCATAGCCCTTCGACTTCGCTAAGAGCCTGCCCCCGGCTTGATCGGGGGGCGAACGGAGAAAAGCGTGACCCGAAGCTTTATCGCTACCCTGCCCCTTATCCTCATTGCCTGTTCGGCCGACAATGCCACCGGCCAGAATGCCGCCGCGCCGGACAAGCCGTTCAAGGTCGCGACCATCGCCGACTTCGACGCCCCCTGGGCCATGACGTTCCTGCCCGACGGGCGCACGCTGGTGACGGAGAAAGCGGGCGAGATGATCCTGTTCGATCCGAAAAACGGCACCAAAATTCCGGTCGCGGGCATCCCCGCGGTCGACAGCGCTGGTCAGGGCGCGCTGATGGACGTCGTCCTCTCCCCCCATTTCGCGCAGGACAAGACGGTCTATTTCAGCTTTTCCGAAAGCCGCGACGGGGTGAAGGGCGTGGCGCTGGCCAAGGGCGCCTTTGCCCAGGCCAGCGACGGGACGACCCGGCTGGACGGCGTTCAGGTCATTTTCCGCGCCAGCCCCTATGTCGATGGTAATGGCCATTATTCGGGCCGCATCGCCTTTTCGCCGGACGGCAAATATCTCTTCTTCACCAATGGCGAGCGGCAGAAATTCGATCCCGCCCAAGACCCCAAGGCAACGCTGGGCAAGGTGCTGCGCCTCAATCTGGACGGCACGCCCGCGGCGGGCAATCCGCTGGCCGCTCAGGGGTTTAACCCGGCGATCTGGTCCTATGGCCATCGCAACCTGCTCGGCATCGCCTTCGACAAGGATGGGCGCTTGTGGGAACAGGAAATGGGACCAAAGGGCGGGGACGAAGTGAATCTCGTCAAACCGGGCCTCAACTATGGCTATCCCAAAGTGTCGAACGGCGACCATTATGATGGCAAGCCGATTCCCGACCATGCACCGGGCGACGGATTTGAAGCGCCCAAGGTCAGCTGGAATCCTGTCATCTCACCGGCTGGGCTGCTCTATTATACCGGCGACCCTTTCCCGCAATGGAAGAACAGCCTCTTCATCGGCGGCCTGTCGAGCCAGAGCCTGGTCCGCGTGAAGCTGGACGGCGATAGCGCTGCCAAGGCGGACCAATGGAACATGGGCGCCCGCATCCGCGAAGTGGAACAGGGGCCGGACGGCGCGCTCTGGCTGCTGGAGGATGGCGACCGGGGATCGCAGGGCCGGATGCTGAAACTGACGCCTGCGGGGTAATTTCAGCCGTTCGTCATGCTGACGAAAGTCAGCATCCAGGGCGGCACAAACCCGCCCTGGATGCCGGGTCAGGCCCGGCATGACGACGTATAATTACACCAACCGGCTCTGCTTGACCGCCGCTTCGATGAAGCTGGCGAACAGCGGGTGCGGGTCGAACGGTTTGCTCTTGAGTTCCGGGTGGAATTGCACGCCGACAAACCAGGGATGGTCGGGCCGCTCGACGATTTCGGGCAGCGTGCCGTCGGGCGACATGCCGGAAAAAATCAGCCCGCCCTTTTCCAGCCGCTCGCGATAGCCGGCATTGACCTCATAGCGATGGCGATGCCGCTCGCTGATCTCGTCCGCGCCATAAATGCCCGCGACCACGCTGTTGCCGGTCAGTTTTGCGGGATAGGCGCCCAGCCGCATCGTGCCGCCCAGATCAGTTTCGGCGGTGCGCTTCTGCAAGCCTTCCGCGCTCATCCATTCGGTGATGAGGCCGACGACCGGCTCCGACGTTTCGCCAAATTCGGTGGTCGAAGCATCCGCTATGCCCGCCGTATTGCGCGCACCCTCGATGCAGGCCATCTGCATCCCCAGGCAAATGCCGAAAAATGGCACATTGCGTTCACGCGCGAATCTGACGCTGGCGATCTTGCCTTCCGACCCGCGCACGCCAAAGCCGCCGGGGACCAGAATGCCGTGCATCGGCTCCAGGAACGCGGCGACATCATCGCCCTTCTCGAACAGTTCGGCGTCGATCCACTTGATCTTCACCTTCACCCGATTGGCAAAACCGCCATGGGTCAGCGCCTCGTGCAGCGATTTATAGGCGTCGGGCAGGCCGACATATTTGCCGACCACGCCGATCGTGACCTCGCCTTCCGGATTCTGCTGCCGGTCCATGATGTCGTCCCACCGCTCCAGCGACGGCATCGGCGACCCTTCGATGCCAAAGGCGCGCAGCACTTCGGCGTCCAGACCTTCGGCATGATATTGCGCGGGCACCGCATAGATGCTGCTGGCGTCGAGCGCGGGGATGACGGCTTCGGGCCGCACATTGCAGAACAGCGCGATCTTGCGCCGTTCGCCTTCGGGCAAAGGCTGCTCACAGCGGCACAGCAAAATGTCGGGCTGAATGCCCAGCGACGTCAGTTCGCGCACGCTATGCTGGGTCGGCTTGGTCTTGAGCTCACCTGCCGCCGCAATATAGGGCACCAGCGTCACATGGACGAAGATCGATTGGCCCCGGTCCAGATCATTATGCAGCTGGCGAATCGCCTCCATGAAAGGCAGCGATTCGATGTCGCCCACCGTGCCGCCAATCTCGCACAGCACGAAATCAATATCGTCGGTATCGGCCAGGGCGAACGCCTTGATCTCGTCGGTGACGTGCGGAATGACCTGCACCGTCGCGCCCAAATAGTCGCCGCGCCGTTCCTTGGTGATGATCGTCTGATAGACGCGGCCCTGCGTCACATTGTCGCTCTGGCGCGCGGAAACGCCGGTAAAGCGTTCATAATGGCCCAGATCCAGGTCAGTCTCCGCCCCGTCGTCGGTCACATAGACTTCGCCATGCTGATAGGGCGACATCGTGCCCGGATCGACGTTCAGATAGGGATCGAACTTGCGGATTCGCACGCGATAGCCCCGCGCCTGCAACAGCGCTGCCAGGGATGCAGCCATCAGGCCTTTACCAAGCGAGGAGACCACGCCGCCGGTGATGAAAATATACCGCGTCATGGGAGAAGAGGCCTAGCCTTTCAGAACAACAAAGAGCAAGCGCGCGAATCCACGCGCGCTCAAAAAATATTGGAAATGTCGGTGAACGGGTTAGTTGGCGAGCGGAACGGCGCTGTTGCCTGCCGCATTCGCCGCACCCGCCAGCGGATCGGCGCTGGTGGCCGGCGCGTTCTGCGTGACCGGCGCCTGCTTCACCAGCGACGTGTCGATGTCGCTGGGCGCATGACGCACCGACGCGATCACCGCCATGACAATGGACAAAGTGACGAAGATCGTCGCCAGCACCGTGGTCGATCGCGTCAGGAAATCCGCCGCGCCGCGCGCCGACATGAAGCCCGCCGGACTACCGCCAACGCCCAGCCCGCCGCCTTCCGACTTTTGCATCAGGATGACGGTAACCAGCAGGGCGGCGATGATCGCCTGCACGACGAGAAGAAAAGTGAACATGCGACGGGTTCTGTCCGGAAATGGGATATGTTGCCGCGCACATAGCGACGAAGCGTCGCGGGGGCAACCATTGCGCGTGGCGTCTTTGGCTTAACACACCATCCGTTCGCTTCGAGCGCAGTCGAGAAGCCGCACAAATAGCGCCAGCGTTTCTCGACTTCGCTCGAAACGAACGGAGGTTGGGATTAATCAGCAGCGGCAATAATCGGCGCGAACTTGTCCGCCGTCAGGCTGGCCCCGCCGACCAGCCCGCCATCGACGTCGGCGATTCCCATCAATTCCGCGGCATTGTCACCGTTCATCGAGCCGCCATAGAGAATACGCATCCCCGCTGCCTCGTCGCCGATCCGGCTGGCCAGCGCATCCCGCAACGCCCGGTGCATTGCGTCGACCGCCTCCATCGTCGGTATCCGCCCGGTGCCGATCGCCCAAATGGGTTCATAGGCGATCGCCAGCCAGTCGGCCGCCGCGCCTTCGGGCAGCGACGCCAGCAACTGCGCCGAAACGACCGCTTCAGCATCGCCCGCGTCGCGCACGTCCAGGCTTTCACCCACGCACAATATCACCTTCAGGCCCGCCGCCTTTGCCGCCAGCGCCTTGGCCGCGACATCAGCGTCGCTCTCGCCCTGTTCCTGCCGCCGCTCGCTATGACCAACGATTGTCCAGCCTGCCCCCGCTTCGGCCAGCATCGCGCCGGACAGGCAGCCGGTATGGGCGCCGCTGGCGTTCATGTGGCAATCCTGCGCCCCAATAAAGGCTCCGCCCCGAACCTGCGCCGCCGCCGCGATCAAAGTCGCTGGCACGCATAGTCCAACATCCACCCCCTGATGATTGGCCGCGATGCCGCCAATCGCTTCGACTTCGCCCAGATGCGCCTTAAGGCCGTTCATCTTCCAGTTGCCGACGACAAGTTTACGCCTGTTCATGGATTATATTTCCCCATATTTGTTTTTGCTGCACGCGTGGTCGCGATGAACGGGGCGGGTGCATTTGTCCAGACTGGCTGCGCCAGACATTGCATGACCGTGGGCGCTTGCCGCCGCGCCTATACCGCCTTAAAGCGACCGCCATCACGCCCGCTGTTCGGACATTTTCATGCTTGCTGTCTTTCGCCGCTTCACTCGCTCCCGGTTCGGCGCGGTCTTTGCGATCCTCTTCCTGGCGGTCATCGCCGGCGCCTTCATCCTGGGCGACCTGTCCAACGGCCAGTTCGGCAGCACCCTGCGCGGCAGCGGCGGCACGGCGGCCAAGGCTGGCGGCCATAGCCTGTCGCAAAGCGAAGTGCAGGATCGCATCCAGCGCGTCTATGAAAATGCCCGCAGGTCCAATTCCGCTTTGACGATCGGCGAATTCTTTGCGCAGGGCGGCGCGACACAGGTGTTCGACCAGTTGGTCGCATCGCTGACGCTGCGCGCCTTTGCCGATGATCAGGGCGTGCATATTTCCAAGCGGCTCGTGGATGCCCAGATTGCGCAGATCCCCGCCTTTCAGGACGCGGCGGGCAATTTCAGCCAGGATAATTTCCGTTCGCTGCTGATCCGCGAACGCATCACCGAACAGGCGCTGCGCGATGACATCAGCCGCGAAATTCTGGAGCGCCAGTTGCTGGGTCCGGTGGGCCTTGGCGTCAAGCTCTCCGACTCGCTGGTGCTGCCTTACGCATCGCTGCTGCTGGAAGCGCGGCAGGGTACGATCGCCGCGATCCCGGCGGTCGCCTTTCTGGACGACAAGGTGCCGACCGACGCGCAACTGACCGATTATTACAAGCGCAACGCAGACCGCTTCACCATCCCCGAACAGCGCCGCATCCGGTATGCGGTGATCGACGCCCAGCGGTTCGCGCAGGCATCGCAGCCCAGCGACGCGGAAATCGCCGCCGCCTATAATCAGAACAAGGCCGCCTATGCCGCCAAGCAAAACCGCAGCGTCGAACAGCTGGTGCTGCCGACGCAGGCCGGTGCCAAGGCGATCGCTGACAAGGTGAAGGGCGGCACCGCGCTGTCCGCCGCCGCAAAGGACGCCGGCCTTGAAGCGCTGACGCTGACCGATCAGAGCCAGGCCGCCCTCACCGCGTCGGCGGGCAAGGCGGTTGCCGATGCCGCCTTTGCCGCCAAGCAGGGCGACATTGTCGGTCCCGTGCGTGGTCCGCTTGGCTGGATCGTGCTGCGCGTCACCGCAATCACGCAAACCCCGGCCCGTCCGCTTGCCGCGGTACGCAGCGAGATTGTCGAGACATTGCGCGCGCAGAAGGAAAAGGCGCTGCTCACCGAACTGACCGGCAAGCTGGAGGATCAGATTGCCGATGGCGGCACATTCGATGAAGTGGCCAAGGATAATGGCCTGAAACTCGAAACCAGCCCGCTGCTGCTCGCCACCGGCAAGCAGGTCGAGGATTCGGCCTATGTCCCCTCTCCCGACCTGCAACCGCTGATCGCGCCTGCATTCGCCATGAGCGCGGATGACGACGCGCAGCTGGTGCCGATCACCCCGGACAAGCGCTATGCGCTCATCGCTCCCACTGACATTGTCGCGGCCGCGCCGCCGCCGCTGGCTAAGGTCAAGGCGCTGGTGCAGGCGCAGTACCAGCTCAACCAGGGGAATGAGAAAGCCAAGAAGGTGGCCGAGGAGATTCGCGCCAAGGTCGCCAAGGGCATGAAACTGGCCGATGCCGTCGCCGCTGTCGGCGTCAAGCTGCCCGCGCCGCAGGTGCTGGGCGGCCGCCGCGCCGACATCATGCGCGGTGAACAGCGTCCGCCCGCGGAAGTCGCCATTCTCTTCTCGATGGCCCCCAACACAGTCAAGACCCTGCCGATCGGTCAGGATCGCGGTCAGTTCGTCGTCCAGTTGAACGCGATTCAGCGCGGCGATGCCAAGGATCAGCCTGAACTGCTGAAACAGGTGCGCGATCAGCTGAGCGAAGTCGTCGGCCAGGAATATGGCCAGCAGTTCGAGCGCGCGGTCGAAAAAGAGTTGGGCGTGACCCGCAATGCCAAATCTGTGGCAGAAGCCCGCACGGCGCTGACCGCCACCAATAGCGGCGGCCAATAATATGGGCGCAACGGGCGGGGACGGCATCGCTTTCGCGCGCGCGGCGCTGGCGCGGGGCGAATCGGCGCTGGTGTGGCGGCGTCAGATTGCCGACACCGACACGCCCATTTCCGCCGCGCTCAAATTGTTCGAGGCGGATCGCGGCGACTTCCTGCTTGAATCGGTGGAGGGCGGCGCGGTGCGCGGTCGCCACAGCCTGATCGGCCTCGCCCCCGACCTCCTGTTCCGCGCCGATGGCGACAAGGCGCAGATCAACCGCCAATGGGCGACCGACCGCACCGCGTTCGAGCCGCTGGAGGCCGACGCGCTGACGGCGTTGCGGGCGCTGGTCGCCGAATGCCGCGCGGAACTTGATCCCGCCCTGCCCGCCGCGCTCGCCTGCCTTGTCGGCTATTTCGGCTATGAGACGGTCGGGCTGGTCGAAAAACTGCCCCGCCCCGCGCCCAATCCCATCGCCCTGCCCGACATGCTGTTCGTGCGCCCGACCGTGATCCTGATATTCGACCGGCTGGCCGACGCCCTCTATCTGGTCGCGCCGGTGTGGAAGGGCAGCTTTACCGATGCGGAAGGCGCTGCTGATCGGGCGATCGACGCCGCGCTCGAACGGATCGACGCGACCGCCGCGCGCCTCGCCGCCCCGCTGCCTGCCACCCCCGCCCCGGCGAACATGGCCGACATCGCGGTGACCCCGGTTCTGGAGCCTGGCCGCTATGCCGCCATGGTGACCAGGGCCAAGGACTATATCGTCGCGGGCGATATTTTTCAGGTCGTGCTGGCGCAGCGTTTCACCAGCCCGTTCAGCCTGCCGCCGATCGCTCTCTATCGCGCGCTGCGGCGGATCAATCCCTCGCCCTTCCTTTATTATCTCGACCTGCCCGGCTTTGCGCTGATCGGATCGTCGCCGGAAATATTGGTTCGCGCCCGTAATGGCGAAGTCACGATCCGCCCGATCGCGGGCACCCGCTCGCGCGGCAAAAACGCCGTGGAGGACGCCGCCAACCGCGAAAGCCTGTTGTCCGATCCAAAGGAACGGGCCGAACATCTGATGCTGCTGGACCTTGGCCGCAACGATGTCGGCCGTGTCGCAACTGCTGGTAGCGTGACCGTGACCGACAGCTACACGGTCGAATTCTACAGCCATGTCATGCACATTGTTTCCAACGTCGTTGGCCAGCTGGCGCCGGACAAGGACGCGATCGACGCGCTGTTTGCAGGCTTCCCGGCGGGCACCGTATCGGGCGCACCCAAGGTCCGCGCGTGCGAGATCATCGCCGAACTGGAGCCTGAAACCCGTGGCGCCTATGCTGGCGGCGTCGGCTATTTCAGCCCGGACGGCAATATGGACAGCTGCATCGTCCTGCGTACCGCCGTGCTGAAAGACGGCGTCATGCATGTCCAGGCAGGGGCCGGGATCGTCGCCGATTCCACCCCCGAATATGAACAACGCGAATGCGAAGCCAAGAGCGGCGCGCTACTGGCGGCAGCGCGTGAGGCGGTGGCGCTGGCGCGCGAAAGCGGGTTCGGCCAATAAAATCCTCTCGTCATCCCAGCGAAAGCTGGGATCTCCCTTCTTTTGCTCAAGCGCCGAAAAGAAAAATGGGATGCCAGCCTTCGCTGGCATGACGTATTGAGCGGAGCAATGTCGCCGGCACGCCCGTCCGCCAATTGCGCCGCGTTCCGCCTGATCCAGATGGAAATGATCGCGGTGCGCCTTGTTATAGTCAGGCGACAGCACGGTCGAAAACAGGTCGCACGCCCCGTCCCGCACCGCGCGCAGAAACTCAGCGTCTCTGGCCTTGCCGTCCCAATCGTTCAGCACGCTGATCTGCCGCCCGTCCGCCAGGACAAAGGCAGCGATGTCGATCGCATCAGCAGTCGCATGTTCGCTGAAATCGCCAGCGCTGCGCCCGTACATCCGCCGACAGCTATAGCTGCCAAAATGCCGCAGCGACGCGACCGGCTGGCCATAGATGCGCTGCGCGGCAGGCTGGACCACCTGCCACTCCCATAACTTGAGCGCAGCCACCACCGGGCAGGAAGGCGCGACCGCCGCCGGGGCGTAGGCCAGCGCCCCACGTTCGGCTTTCAGCCGTACGGCATCATCATAGACGCACTGCCCCGACCCGCCCGGCTCCATCGCGCTATAGGGCACGCCCGCCTGTTCCAGCAGCGCCAGACATTGCGCCCGCTCCCCCGTCAGCGCCGCCAGCTTGCGCCCGGTAAACAGGCCAATCGGCTGATCAAGGTCGATCTTTGTCCAGGGCAGGTCCTGCGGCCGCTGCCGCAGCACGGCATAGGCCAGCAGGATCAGGCAGAGCAAAACGCCCCAGAACAGGATGTGACGCAGGAACAGGTGGATTTGACGCATCCCCTAACCACGCCGGACCTGCCAGAAAGGTTCCGATGTGACGGGATAGCCCAAATGATCCGGGATACATAAATGCTGTTCGCCGTCGCGATCTTCCACCCATGGCCGCACTTTTTCAACCGGGTGGGCGGCGGCATGGGCGATCATCTCGGCATGGCTTCCCGCCAGCGCCAACCGCTCCAGATTGCGCCGGGTGGGAAAGATGATACGCCCATCCCCCGCATCGCATCGCGCCAGCGTGGCGGTGGCGCTGCTCCAGAACAGATGCACATTCTCCGTCGCGTCGGCGACGGCTTCCTGCGCGTCGGGCGCGCGCGCGATGTAAAAGCGCGTGTCATAGACCCGGATCGCCTTTTCAAACGGTGCCGGATGCCATCGGGCAAAGGGCGTCAACTGATCGAGCGCCAGCGTCAGGCCATGGCTATCGAGCAAATCGCCCAGCATCGTCCCGGCCAGCAACCCCTGTCGCAGCGACAACACCACCGGCCCGTCGACCGCGCCTGCCAACTCCCCCATCAAGCCAATGCCCAGCCCGCTTTCCTCAATCGTTTCGCGGATCGCCGCGATCCGCGCCGCGGCCTCATCCTGTTCAAGCCCATGATCGATCCGTGCCGCCAGCACATGGTCATGCGCGTCCACCCCGCCGCCGGGAAAGACCAGCGCGCCCGCGGCAAAGGCCATGGTCGATGCCCGTTCCATCATCAATATGTCGGGCGGCCCATCGGGCCGATCGCGCACGATCACTACCGTCGCTGCGGGGCGACCTGCATCATCTTCCATTGTCATGCCCTTGCTCTACGCCCGGCGATGCCAGCCGGTAAAGCCCGCGCCAGCGATCTTCTCATGCCCCTTGTGCCAATTCCAGAAACTGGCGCAATGTCGGCGTCTCATCCTCCCGCCGCCACGCCAGCCCGGTTTCCAGCATTGGCGGATCGCCAAGATCGGCATAGACCACGCCCGCCCGCGCCAGATTGCGCAGCGAAGCCGGAACCAGCGCAATCCCCAGCCCCGCCGACACCAGGCTGATGATCGTCTGCATCTGGATCGCCTGCTGCACGATATTGGCCTGCGCGCCGCGCGCCGCATAATAGCCGGTGACCAGATCGTGAAAGGCGGGCGCCACCGCGCGCGGGAACAGGATCAGCGGCAGCGACACGATCGCCGCCGCATCGATCGCCCCTGCCTCCACCCATTGCTCCGGCAATGCCGCGACCAGCGGTTCGCGGATCAGGCGGCGATAGCACAGGTCCGGCGGCAAGGGCGCATCAGCGGGCGGGATCAATATGCCCGCATGCGCCTGCCCCGCCAGCAATGCCGGAATCTGCACGTCGCTGGTCGCCTCCGTCAGGCGGATTTCGACCTGCGGGAACAGCGCGGCATAGCGGCGCACCAGCGCGGGCAACACGCTATAATCGGCGGTGCTGACGAAGGAGAGCGCCAGATGCCCGGCCCGCCCCTCGTGCAACTGCCGCGCCGCATCCGGCAGCGCGTCGATCGCGGCGATTGCCGGGCGCACCTGCTCCAGCCATTGCGCCCCGAACGGGGTCAGCGCGACCCGCCGCTTGGTCCGTGCGAACAGCGGCGCGCCCAGTTCGCGCTCCAGCATCAGGATCGACTGGCTGAGCGGTGGCTGGGTCATATGCAGCCGTTCCGCCGCCTGCCCGAAATGTAGCGTTTCGGCGACCATGACGAAATGCCGCAACTGGCGGATGTCCATGTTTCATATGTCCTGCGACCTAATGAAGCATAAATAATATATTTCATACCCAAACCCAACGGGTATAGAGCCGCCCGCGAGGATTATCTTTTCAGGGACATCGACCATGCCTGCCTATCGCTCCAGAACCACCACCCATGGCCGCAACATGGCGGGCGCGCGCGGGCTGTGGCGCGCGACGGGCATGAAGGATGAGGATTTCGGCAAGCCGATCATCGCCGTGGTCAACAGCTTCACCCAGTTCGTCCCCGGCCATGTCCACCTCAAGGATCTGGGCCAGCTGGTCGCCCGCGAGATCGAGGCGGCAGGCGGCGTCGCCAAGGAATTCAACACCATCGCGGTCGATGACGGCATCGCCATGGGTCATGGCGGGATGCTCTATTCGCTCCCCAGTCGTGATCTGATCGCCGACAGCGTCGAATATATGGTCAACGCCCATTGCGCCGACGCGATGGTCTGCATCTCCAATTGCGACAAGATCACGCCCGGCATGTTGATGGCCGCGATGCGCCTCAATATCCCCGCCGTGTTCGTTTCCGGCGGGCCGATGGAAGCGGGCAAGGTCGTGATGCGCGGCAAGGAAGTGGCGCTCGATCTGGTCGACGCCATGGTCGTCGCCGCCGACGAAAGCTATACCGACGAAGAAGTCAAAACCATCGAACGTTCCGCCTGCCCCACTTGCGGGTCATGCTCTGGCATGTTCACGGCCAATTCGATGAACTGCCTGACCGAAGCGCTTGGCCTCTCGCTGCCCGGCAATGGTTCGACGCTCGCCACCCATGCCGATCGCGAACGGCTGTTCCGTGAAGCGGGCCATGTCATCGTCGATCTCGCCAAGCGCTGGTATGAACAGGATGACGCCACCGCCCTGCCGCGCACCATTGCCAGCTTCGCCGCGTTCGAAAATGCGATGAGCCTGGACATCGCCATGGGCGGCTCGACCAACACCGTGCTTCACCTTTTGGCCGCCGCCCATGAAGGCGGGGTCGATTTCACCATGGCCGACATCGACCGCCTGTCGCGCCGCGTCCCCTGCCTGTGCAAGGTCGCGCCCGCCAAGCAGGACGTGCATATGGAGGATGTGCACCGCGCCGGTGGCATCATGGCGATATTGGGCGAACTGGAGCGCGCGGGGCTGGTAGACACCAGCCTGCCGACCGTCCACGCGCCGACGATGGCCGCAGCGCTCGCCCGCTGGGATATTGGCCGCACCAACAGCGATGAAGTCCGCGCCTTCTTCCGCGCAGCGCCCGGCGGCGTCCCGACCCAGACCGCGTTCAGCCAGTCGGCCCGCTGGGACGAGCTGGACCTGGACCGCGAAACGGGCGTGATCCGCTCCGCAGACCATCCCTTTTCCAAGGATGGCGGCCTTGCCGTCCTCTATGGCAACCTTGCGCCCGAAGGCTGCATCGTCAAGACGGCGGGCGTGGACGATAGCATCCTCACTTTCCACGGCACGGCGCGCGTCTATGAAAGTCAGGACGCCTCGGTCGCGGGCATTTTGGGCAATGAGGTCAAGGCCGGCGACGTCGTCGTCATCCGCTATGAAGGGCCAAAGGGCGGACCGGGCATGCAGGAAATGCTCTATCCGACCAGCTATCTGAAATCCAAGGGACTGGGCAAGGCATGCGCCCTCATCACCGATGGCCGCTTTTCGGGCGGCACGTCGGGCCTGTCGATCGGCCATGTCTCGCCCGAAGCAGCCGAAGGCGGCCTGATCGCGCTGGTCCAGACCGGCGATCCGATCGTCATCGACATTCCCAATCGCATCATCAAGCTGGACCTGGACGATGCCGTCCTGGCCGAACGCCGCACCGAAATGGAAAAGATGGGGGCAAAGGCGTGGAAGCCCTTTGGCCGCAAGCGCGACGTCTCACCGGCCCTGCGCGCCTATGCCGCCATGACCACCAACGCCGCCAAGGGCGCAGTGCGCGACGTCAGCCAGATCGAATGATCAGAATATCCTCCCCTTTAAGGGGAGGTGGCTGGCCGCAGGCCAGACGGAGGGGTGTCCTTCTATCGATAGGGTGACACCCCTCCGTCATCGCTACGCGCTGACACCTCCCCTTGCAGGGGAGGATTTTCGTGCAGGACTTGCAAAGGGTATGAATCGCTTCCCGTTATGGCGGGCCTCACCCCACCTGCGCCAGCCAGTCCGCCAGATTATAATGGTTGCTCACCCGCGCGATCCTGCCGTCGCGCATCTCGAAAAACGCCCCGACCCGCAGCCGGTATCGCTGCCCGGCCGCCGCGGGCAAATCGCCGTCGGTCACCAGATATTTGCCCTCCAGCATGAACTCCGCCGCCGCCCGCGTGCCGTCGGCCGATGTCAGGAACACAGGCTCGATCACCGTCTCGCTATAGCAGCGGTTCATATGGTCCAGAAATTCGGCAAAGGTCGCCTTGCCGTTGCGCACCGCGCCCTGGCTCGGTTCATGCACCACATCGTCGGTCAGCAGCGCCAGCATCGCGGCGCTGTCCCCGCGATTGAAGGCGGCATAATAGTCGCGCAAAATCCTATCGCTCATGCCCCTTGCCCCAATCTTTCCCCATGCCAACGCAGATGATCCGCCATGAAGGTGGAGATGAAATAATAGCTATGGTCGTAGCCGTCCCGCACCGTCAGCGTCAGGTCGATCCCCGCCGCGTCGCAGGCCGTGCGCAGCAGGTCCGGGCGCAGTTCCTTGTCCAGAAACCCGTCCGCTCCACCCTGATCGACCAGCAATGCATCGACCCGCGCGCCATCCTTGATCAGCGCGACCGCATCATGCTTGCGCCACGCCGTCTTGTCATCGCCCAGATAGCCTGACAGCGCCTTCTGACCCCATGGCACCTGGCTTGGCGCGACGATCGGCGCAAAGGCCGACACCGCCTTGAACCGATCCGCCAGCGTCAGCCCGATCGTCAGCGCGCCATGCCCGCCCATCGAATGGCCCATGATCGACTGCCGCCCCATGTCGGCGGGAAATTCCGCTGCGATCAGCGCGGGCAGTTCTTCCGTCACATAGGACCACATCTTGTAATGCGCCGCAAAGGGCGCCTCGGTCGCATCGACGTAAAAACCGGCGCCCAGCCCGAAATCATAAGCGCCATCGGGATCGTCAGCCACGCCTTCGCCCCGCGGCGACGTGTCGGGCGCGACGAAGATCAGCCCCAGTTCGGCGCAGATCGCGCGAAACTCGCCTTTCTCGGTCACATTGGCATGGGTGCAGGTCAGGCCCGACAGATACCAGACCACCGGCAGCTTCGCCCCCGCCTCATGCGGCGGCACGAACACGGAAAAGACCATGTCCGTCCCCGTGCTGGCCGATGCATGGCGATACACGCCCTGCACACCGCCAAAGGCGCGATTTTCCGAAACAGTCTCCACGCCGTTCAATCCTTCGGCCCGACATTGGGCGCATAGGCGCAAATCTTGTTACCGTCCGGGTCACGCAGATAGGCGCCATACATATTGCCGGGCGAATTGGCACGGAAGCCCGGCGCGCCTTCGCTCGTGCCGCCTGCCGCAACGCCATTGTCGTGAAAGGCGTCCACCTCGGCATAGCTTTTCGCGGCAAAGCCCAGCGTATGGCCGTTGGCAGAGGTCGCTGGCGCGCCATCGGCGGGCTTGGCCACCACCACCGCGCCGCTGGCCGACGGATAGATCAGGCCATTGGGATAGGGGGCCGCGGCATAGCCCAGCGCCCCCATGGTCGCGTCCCAGAAGGCGCGCGCCTTTTCAATGTCGTTGGTGCCGAAATAGACATGGGTAAACATGGATCGCTCTCCGTTCAGAACACAACGACGCTGCGGATGCTCTCGCCCGCATGCATCAGGTCAAACCCTTTGTTGATCTCTTCCAGGCTCAGCATATGGGTGATCATCGGGTCGATCTCGATCTTGCCGTTCATGTACCAGTCGACGATCTTGGGCACATCGGTCCGGCCCTTGGCCCCGCCGAACGCGCTGCCCTTCCACACCCGGCCAGTGACCAGCTGGAACGGGCGGGTGCTGATTTCCTTGCCCGCTTCGGCCACACCGATGATGATGCTTTCGCCCCAGCCGCGATGGCACGCCTCCAGCGCGGTGCGCATCACCCCGGTATTGCCGGTGCAATCGAACGTATAGTCCGCCCCGCCATCGGTCAGCGCGACAAGATGCTGGACGATGTCGCCCTCCACCTTGTTGGGATTGACGAAGTGGGTCATGCCGAACCGGCGGCCCCATTCTTCCTTGCTGTCATTGATGTCGACGCCGATGATCATGTCCGCGCCGACCAGCTTCGCGCCCTGAATGACGTTCAGGCCAATGCCGCCCAGGCCGAAGATGATGACGTTGGACCCCGGCGTCACCTTGGCGCTGTTCACCACCGCGCCCACGCCCGTGGTCACGCCGCAGCCAATGTAACAGCTCTTGTCGAACGGCGCGTCCTCGCGGATTTTCGCGACCGCGATTTCGGGCAGCACGGTGAAGTTGGAGAAGGTCGAGCAGCCCATATAGTGAAAGATCGGCTGGCCCTTGTAGGAAAAGCGCGTCGTGCCGTCGGGCATCAGCCCCTTGCCCTGCGTCGCGCGGATCGCGGTGCACAGGTTGGTCTTGCCACTGAGGCAGCTTTTGCACTGGCGGCATTCGGGCGTGTAGAGCGGGATGACATGATCGCCCGGCTGCACGCTCGTGACGCCCGGTCCCACCTCGCGCACGATGCCCGCGCCTTCATGCCCCAGGATCGACGGGAAAATGCCCTCGCTGTCGAACCCGTCCAGCGTGTAGGCGTCGGTATGGCAAATGCCGGTCGCCATGATCTCGACCAGCACTTCACCCGCTTTCGGCCCCTCCAGATCGACCTCGACGATCTCCAGCGGCTTTTTGGCTTCAAAGGCGACGGCGGCGCGGGTTTTCATGGGGAAAGCTCCTGTTTTGATATGGCTCCGCCCTAGCAATATCCCACCCGCGCGATAAGGAGGGATTGTTGCAATTCATTATTTCATATCAGGGATAATCCATGCGTGGCTGGGATGGGATCGACGAATTTGTCGCCGTGGCGACCACCGGCAGTTTCAAGGGCGGCGCGGATGCGCTCGGCCTGTCCACCACCCATATGAGCCGCGCAATCGCCGCGCTGGAAAATCGGGTGCAACGCCCACTCTTTCACCGCACGACCCGCACCGTCCGGCTGACCGACACGGGCCGCCTCTTCTACGATCATTGCAGCCGTATCGTCACCGAACGGGACGAAGCCATTGCGCTGATCAGCGAAGGGGCGGAACCGCAGGGCGACCTGCGCATCACCTGCTCGACCGCCATGGGGGAGCGCTTCATCGCCCCCATCGTCCGCGCATTCGCCGCGCGCTATGTCAAACTCGCTGTCACGATAGAGCTGACCAACCGGCTGGTGGACCTGATCGGCGAGGGGTATGACATGGCGATCCGCACGGGAACGCTGGCCGATAGCCGCCTGATCGGCACGCGCATTGCTTCGCGCACCCTCTATACCTGCGCCGCCCCAGCCTATCTCGCGGCGCGCGGCACGCCCAACGCCATTGCCGACCTTGCCCATCATGACTGCCTGATCGGCACCACGACCAGTTGGCAGTTTCGCTCCTGGGGCCGGATCGAAACCATCCGCCCGCGCGGCCGCTGGCGCTGCAACAGCGGGGAAGCGGTGGCGCAGGCCGCCATCGCAGGCATGGGCATATGCCAGCTGCCCGAATTTTACGTCCTGCCCCATATCGCGTCCGGCGCGCTGGTGCCGCTGCTCGCCAATTTCGCGATGGAGGATGAACCGATCTGGGCCGTCTATCCCCAGCGCCGACACCTCTTGCCCAAGATTACCGGCCTGCTCGACCTGTTGCGCAGCGAATTGCCCGTGGCGCTGGCCCGGCGGGACTAGGGCATGACGACTTGCCTTGGCCCGTTCGTTTCGAGCGAAGGTTGGGAGTTTCACCCTGAAGTCATGACATTCTAATCCTCGTGCCGGAAGATCCGCGCCACCTGCACCGCAATCTCGCGCGGGGTCAGGCGACCGGGCCTGAACCAGTCCGCCGCGGCATTGAGTTGCGACAGGAGCAGATTGCGATAGATCGACCTGTCGATCCCCGCCGGTAAAGGCAGGTCGGCCACGATCGCCCGGAACAGCCCCTCGAAACGGTCGCGCCGCGCCACAAGCTGCATACGCACAACGTCGGGCACTTCGCGAAAATCATTCATCATCGGCGTCGTCAGCGAATCGGGTGCCAACTGCACCTCCAGCAGCGCGACGCACGCCGCTTCCAGTCGGTCCCACGGATCGGCCAGGTCCGCCACGGCGGCCGCGATCCGCGCCTCCGCTTCATCGAGCGCGCCATTATGCAGTTCAACGAACAGCGCGTCCTTGGACTTGATATGGTGATAGAGCGATCCGCCCAGCACCCCGGACGCCTCGCCAATGTCGCGCATCGACGTGCCACGATAGCCCTTGCGCGCGAACAGCTGCGCCGCGATCGCGAGTATCTCCTCGCGCCGGGACCGCCCGCCTTCCTCGCTTCCCGCCTGCTTGCTCATGCGCGCTGGCCTAGCACAAAATGCCGCCCCGGATCATCCCGGCGTCACGGCAGCAGCAGCGACGAATCGCCATAGCTGTAGAAACGATAGCCCGCCCCGATCGCATGGGCATAAGCCGCCCGCATCCGCTCCGTCCCCATCAGCGCGCTGACCAGCATGAACAGGGTTGATTTGGGCAAATGGAAATTGGTCATCAACCCGTCGACCGCCCGGAACCGATAGCCCGGCGTGATGAAAATCCGGGTTTCGTCGGCAAAGGCACGGATGATGCCATCCTCGCCCGCCGCGCTTTCCAGCAGGCGCAGGCTGGTGGTGCCAACGGCAATCAGCCGCCCGCCCGCTGCCCGCGCAGCATTCAGCCGCTCCGCCGTTGCCGCCTCGATCCGGCCCCATTCGGCGTGCATCCGATGATCGTCGGTATCGTCCGCCTTGACCGGCAGGAATGTCCCCGCGCCCACATGCAGCGTCAGCGTCTCGGTCACGATGCCGCGCTCCGCCAGCGCCGCCATCAAGGTCGGGGTGAAATGCAGCGCAGCCGTGGGCGCTGCCACTGCACCATCCTCCCGCGCGAACATCGTCTGATAATCGGCCCGGTCGCGCTCGTCGGTCGGACGCTTGCTGGCGATATAGGGCGGCAATGGCATCCGCCCCGCCCGCTCCAGCAATATCTCCACCGGCTCCTCGCCCTCGAAGCTCAGCGTCACCCCGCCATCATCGTCGCGCGGCCCGGCAATGGCCGAGACCCCCGCGCCGAAATCGATCCGGTCACCGTCACGCACCCGCTTGGCATTGCGCAAAAAGGCTTGCCACTGGCGCAGCCCCAGCCTTTTGTGCAGCGTCGCCCCGATCCGCGCATTGCCGCGCATCCCCTCCAGCTGGGCAGGAATGACGCGCGTGTCGTTGAACACCAGCACATCGCCCGCCCGCAACAGCGAGGGCAGGTCACGCACGCTCAGATCAGCAAAGTCACCCTGGTCCGGCACCAGCAGCAAGCGCGCACTATCGCGCGGCGACGCAGGCCGCAGCGCAATATTCTCCGGCGGCAGGTCGAAATCGAAAAGGTCTACGCGCATGGTCTAAACGCTGCCCTGTTCAGCCTTTATCGGTGTTCCCGCGAAGGCGGGAACCCAGTCCCCCTCTGGACTGGATTCCCGCCTTCGCGGGAACACCCGGTGCTATAATTATGATAAAGCGAAGGGATGGTGGCCGGACGAACCAGCCCCTTCTCCCGCTTATTTCGCCGGCGCGCCAATAATCGACGGTGCAACCGGGGCGACGGGCGCGGTCACCGGCGGCTTGCCGACGCTCTCGATCGATGCTTGCAGGATCACGGTCGGGTTGGCGGGCGGTTCGCCCTGCGCAATCGCATCGACATAATTCATGCCCTCGATCACCCGGCCAAACACCGTATATTTCTTGTCGAGCTGCATTCTGGGCAACAGCACGATGAAGAACTGGCTGTTGGCGCTATCCTCGCTCTGGGCGCGGGCCATCGACACGGTACCGCGCAAATGGGGCATCGGGTTGAACTCGGCCTTCAGGTCCGGCAAGGTCGAACCGCCCGTGCCATCGCCCTTGGGGTCGCCGCCCTGCGCCATGAAGCCCGGAATGACGCGATGGAATTTCAGGCCATTGTAGAAACCCTGCCGGGTCAGTTCCTTGATCCGCTCGACATGGTTGGGCGCGATGTCGGGGCGCAGCTGGATACGCACCCGCCCGCCGCTCGACAGGTCCAGATCCCAGATATTCTGCGGATCGGCCGGCACCACCGCAGGCGGCAGCTTGGGGGTCAGGTCGCCGCCCAGCGACTTGGCATTCTCCGCCGCCCGCGCCGCAGCCTCCGCCTTCTTCATTTCATCGCCCTTGCTACCGCCGCCCTGGGCATAGGCCATGCCGGACGCAGTGAGGGCGATGCCGATCGCCACGGTCTTGAGCGCGCAGGTGAAACGCATGGGACTTACTTTCCTCAATATCTTGGCCGTCCTGATAGCGCGCTGATCGCGATTGGCAACTGAACGCAGGCTGAGCGAGCTTATACGCTGCCCTTGCGCCCCAGTTTTTCTACCCGCGCCACGACTTCGTCGCGCACCACCGGCCCCACAAATTTATGGATCGGCCCGCCATAGAGCGCGATTTCCTTGACCAGTCGCGACGCGATCGGTTGCAGGCACACATCCGCCATCAGGAATACCGTTTCGACGCGGGCGTTGATCTGCTGGTTCATCCCCGCCATTTGATATTCATATTCAAAGTCGGCGACCGCGCGCAGCCCGCGAATGATGACGCTCGCGCCCTGCGATTCGGCAAAGTCCATCAGCAGCGAGTTGAAGCCGACGACCACAATGTCGGCGTCGATCGCCGCGCATTCGCGCCGGACCATCTCCAGCCGTTCCTCATCGCTGAACATGGGCGACTTGCTGATGTTGGTCGTCACACCGATCACCAGCCGGTCGACCAGCTTCGCGCCGCGCCGGATGATGTCCATATGCCCCAATGTAATCGGGTCGAACGTGCCGGGATAGACACCTATGCGCTGCTTGCTCATGCCGTTTAGCGATCCCTTTCCACGATATAGTCGGCTATGGCGCGCAGCAGGTCGGCTTCCGCGCCATAGCCATGCAGATGCGCCTTGGCCTGATCGACCAGCATGTGCGCCTGCGCCCGCGCCCGATCGACGCCCAGAAGCGACACGAAGGTTTCCTTGCCCGCCGCCGCATCCTTGCCCAGCGCCTTGCCCGCCAGCGTCGCGTCGCCCTCTACATCCAGCAGATCGTCGGCAATCTGGAACGCCAGCCCGATGTCGCGCGCATAGCCATGCAAGCCGGTACGCGCATCGACCGGGATGCGGGCCATGATCGCGGCGGCATCGACGCAAAAGGCGATCAGCGCCCCGGTCTTTAGGTTTTGCAGCCGGGTGACGGTGGCCAGGTCGAACCGGGCATGTTCCGCCTCCAGGTCCATCATCTGTCCGCCCGCCATGCCAGCAGGACCGCTGGCCAGCGCCAGCGCGCGCACCAATTCTATCCGCACGAACGGGTCGGGATGGGTTTCCTCGTCGGACAGGATCTGGAACGCCAGATCGTGCAGGCAATCGCCGGCCAATATGGCCGTCGCCTCGTCAAACGCCTTGTGGACGGTCGCCTTGCCCCGGCGCATGTCGTCATTGTCCATCGCGGGCAGATCGTCATGCACCAGCGAATAGACATGGATGCACTCGATCGCCAGGCCGACCCGCAGCGCCGATTCGCGCGACAGATGGAACAGGTCGCTGGTCGCCTGCACCAGCAATGGCCGCAACCTTTTGCCGCCGCCGATCGCGGCATGTCGCATCGCCTCATACAGTCGCGCCCGTGGATCGTCCGGCACGCCCAACAGATGGTCGAACGCGCGGTCGATCGCGGCCGCGACTTCTGCCGCGCGCGCCTTGACCAACGCCCCGGCGGAGGCCGTCTCTCCCCCGATCATGCCGCTCATTCCGCGCCGAACGGCTGCGCGCCGGTTACGGCGCCGCTGGCGTCTGTCGTCAGCTTGGCGATCCGCGCCTCCGCCGACGCCAGCCGCTCTGTACAGCGTTTGCGCAATTCCTCGCCCTGCGCATAGAGCGAGATCGACTCGTCGAGCGGCACGTCGCCGCTTTCGAGCCGCCGCACGATCGTTTCGAGCGCGCGCAGCGCATCCTCGAAAGAAAGATTGGCCGGATCAAGGGCCGAATTGGAAGGGGCCGTGCTGCTATCGTCTGCCATGTCCCTGCATTGACCGCCACTGCCGCCCCGGTCAAGCCATCACACCGGCTTTCGTGCCCGCTTTCATGACTGTCATCGTGTCGTCATGACGTCATATGATAGCGATGGGGGATTAAGCGCAGTTTTGCGTTGACGCAGGTTGTTGCAGGTGCACATAGAAGGACCGCTATGAAATTTTACATTCCCCTGATCGCCGTTGCCTCGCTCACTCTGCTGAGCGCCTGCAACAAGAATGACGAACCTGAAGTCGTTGGCGGCCCTGCCGATCCGATGGCTGCCGAACTGGCCAACGCCGCGCCTGTCGAGCTGCCCCCGTCGGTCAAGGCCAACAAGCAGTTCCGGTGCAAGGACAACAGCCTGATCTTCGTCGACTATATGAGCGACGACAAGACGGCCCAGCTGCGCACTGAAAAGGGCGGCCCCGCCACCACGCTGAAGGCGGAAGAAGTCGGCAAGCCCTTCACGGCCGAAGGCTTTGAAGTCAGCGGCGCGGGCGACGAAGTCACCATCACCGTGCCCGGCAAAGGCGCACAGGCCTGCCACGTCTAAGACGCACGCAGCTTCCTCATTCCCGGGCCGGACCTTTCCCCAAAGGTCCGGCCTTTTTCTTGTCCCACACATCTTCTCCCCGCTGGGGAGAAGGATACGCAGCCTTGTCAGCTTGCTGGCTAGGCGAAGTTGGAAGAGGGGGTTCGACGTGGGTGCTGCGCGTACCCCCACACCCACCATTGTGAATCCTGCGCCGCCCCGCTAAAGGCGCGCACATGTCCAGCACCGCTCCCCACATCACCCCGGAAATCGTCGCCGAACATGGCCTCAGCCCGGAAGAATATGACCGCGTTCTGAAAGCGATCGGCCGCGAACCGAACCTCACGGAACTGGGCATATTCTCGGTCATGTGGTCGGAACATTGCAGCTATAAAAGCTCCAAGATCCACCTGATGAAGCTGCCGACCACTGGCCCGCAGGTCATTTGCGGCCCCGGCGAGAATGCAGGCGTGGTCGATATTGGCGATGGTCAGGCGGCGATCTTCAAGATGGAGAGCCACAACCACCCCAGCTATATCGAACCCTATCAGGGTGCAGCGACCGGCGTTGGCGGCATTTTGCGCGACGTGTTCACCATGGGCGCGCGCCCGGTCGCCAATATGAACGCGCTGCGCTTCGGTCGGCCCGATCATCCCAAGATGCGCCACCTGATCAGCGGGGTGGTGCGCGGCATTGGCGGCTATGGCAATTGCGTCGGCGTGCCCACCTTGGGCGGCGAGGTCAATTTCCACCCCGCCTATGACGGCAATATCCTGGTCAACGCCATGACCGTGGGCATCGCGGACACCGACAAGATTTTCTATTCCGCCGCGTCGGGCGTTGGCAACTCCATCGTCTATGTCGGCTCCAAGACCGGCCGCGACGGCATCCATGGCGCGACCATGGCCAGCGCCGATTTCGGCGACGATGCCGACGCCAAGCGCCCGACCGTGCAGGTCGGCGATCCCTTCACCGAAAAGCTGCTGATCGAAGCCTGCCTTGAACTCATGGCGTCCGACGCGATCGTCGCTATTCAGGATATGGGCGCGGCGGGCCTCACCTCCTCCAGCGTCGAAATGGCGTCGAAGGGCGGCGTCGGCCTGCTCCTCAACATGGATGCCGTGCCGCAGCGCGAAACCGGCATGACTGCCTATGAAATGATGCTCTCCGAAAGCCAGGAGCGCATGTTGATGGTCTTGAAGCCGGGCCGCGAAGCCTTTGCCGAAGCCATTTTCCACAAATGGGAACTGGATTTCGCGGTCATCGGCGAAGTCACCGACACGGGCCGCATGGTCCTGGTCCATCATGGCGAAACCGTGTGCGACATTCCGCTGGCTCCGCTGGCGGACGACGCCCCGCTCTATGATCGCCCCTCCATGCCGCTGGACGACTATAAGGCCTGGTCGGGCGTCCAGCCGCTCGGCGACATCCCCGAATCCACTGACATCGGCGCGGACCTCATCACGCTGATGGGCAGCCCGGACATCGCCAGCCGCCGCTGGATCTGGGAACAATATGACCATATGGTCGGCGCGGACACCGTCCAGCGCCCCGGCGGCGATGCGGCCGTCGTTCGCGTCCACGGCTCCAGCAAGGGCATTGCGATCAGCACCGATTGCACCCCGCGCTATTGCTATGCAGACCCCTATGAAGGCGGCAAGCAGGCGATTGCCGAATGCTATCGCAACCTGAGCGCGGTCGGCGCAAAGCCGCTGGCCGTGACCAACTGCCTTAATTTCGCCAACCCCCAGCGCCCCGAAATCATGGCACAGCTGACCGGCTGCCTTGACGGCATGGGCGACGCCTGCCGCGCATTGGACTTCCCGATCGTAAGCGGCAACGTGTCGCTCTATAACGAAAGCAAGGCGACCGGCGGCGGCAGCGCCATTTTGCCTACGCCCGCAATTGGCGGGATCGGCTTGCTGGCGGATGTCGATGTGATGGCGACGGTCGCGTTCAAGAATGAAGGCGACGCCATCTGGCTGATCGGCGGGCCAGAGGGCGCTTTGGGCACGCATCTGGGCCAGTCGATCTGGCTGCGCGAAATCGCGGGTCGTGAAGCGGGCGAAGCACCCAAGGTCGATCTGGCTGCCGAGCGCGCCAATGCCGACATGATCCGCACCCTGGTCGCATCGGGCTCGGTCAATGCCGTTCATGATATTGCCGATGGCGGCCTGATCGTCACGATCGCCGAAATGGCGCTGGCGGGCAAAATCGGCGCGCAGCTCGACGACACGCTCTCCACCGCCGCTGCCTTTGGCGAAGATCAGGGCCGCTATGTCGTCACCGCATCGCCAGACATCGACATTCCGGGCGCAATCCGTATCGGCACCACCGGCGGATCGACCGTTGCCGGCATCCCCCTCACCGACCTGCGCGCCGCCCATGAAGGCTTCTTCCCCAAGCTGATGGACAGCGAACTCTAATCCCAAACCCCCGTCGTCCCCGCGGAGGCGGGGACCCAACGCCCGTCACGCACCTTGATACAATCGGCGCGCAACGCGCCCGCCCTTAGCGCACCCCCGCGCCTACCGTTCAGTGCAACATGGGTTCCCACTTCCGTGGGAACGACGGCTATTGTTAAAATCACGCCATGCGAATCCGCCAGCCTTGCGTGTATATCCTAGCCAGCCAACGCAACGGCACCCTCTATATCGGCGTTACATCAGACCTCATCGCCCGCCTCCACCAGCATCGCACCAGTGCAGTCCCCGGCTTCACCCGTGATTACGGCGTAAACCGCCTCATGTGGTTCGAGCAGCATGGCACGATGGATGAAGCTATCCTCCGTGAGAAACGCTTGAAAAAATGGAACCGTGCCTGGAAAATCAGCATGATTGAGGAATTGAACCCGCACTGGGACGATCTCGCTGTCGGATTAGGTTTTGAACGCCTGCCGGATCACGCCACGCCTCGCGTCACCCGTCCAAACAGAATCTGATAGCTATCATTGCTGCCTTCAGCCTCGAATGCGGCCATCACCCGCCGCAAATCGCCCGGCGATAGCGGCGCGCGCCCTTCGCCCGGCACCACCGCGCCAATCCCGCGCAAATGGGCGATCAGCCCCCGCGCGCCGCCGCAATCCAGCGCATACTCCTCGTCAAAGGCGAAGGCGTCGCCAAACCGCGCCAGCATCGCGCGCAAATCGTCCAGCGTCGGATAATCCGGCACGCCAGCCACCAGCCCGCAGCGCGCGTGCGCGGCCCGCCAGCGGGCAAAGCTGCCCTGCCCCATGGTCGAGAAGATCAGGCTCCCGCCCGGCCGCAACAGCTCCACCAGCCGCGCAATGCCGCTCGCCAGATCATCGAACCATTGGAACGCCAGGCTGGACACGATCAGATCAAACCATGGCCCGTCGAAGATCGGCGCTTCCCCGTCCATCGTCAGGAACCGCCCCGCGACATGGCCTGCGGACGCGGCCTGTTCCAGCATCCCTGGCGACAGGTCGGTCACGACCATCTCTGCGCCCGGCCAGCGCGCCTGAATGTCGCGCGTCAGGAACCCGGTGCCGCAACCAATCTCCAATATCCGCGTGACCCCATCGGGCTTTTGCCGCTGGGCAATGTCCGCCACCAGCGCCGCCGCCAGCCGCTGCGGCCCGGCATGGTCATCATAATGCGCCGCCGCCGCGCCGAAGGCGTCGCTGATCCGTTGCTTGCGCCATTGCCTGGAGCCATCAATCATGGCTACGCGCCTTGGCAGAGGCTTGCGCCGCTGACCAGTCCCCTTCAAGGAAGCGTCATGACATCCCCCCGTATCCCCGCCATGGACGTGCTGCGCGGTTGCGCGGTGATGGGCATCCTGTGGATGAACATCACGGCCTTCGCCCAGCCCC
The DNA here is from genome assembly GCF_015752145.1 of Sphingobium sp. JAI105. NCBI lineage: Bacteria > Pseudomonadati > Pseudomonadota > Alphaproteobacteria > Sphingomonadales > Sphingobiaceae > Sphingobium > Sphingobium sp. JAI105. The sequence continues at coordinate 1,325,637 of NZ_JADOUC010000001.1, forward strand.
AATCCGCCTATTTCAACCCGGCGGCATCGGGGCCGCTCGGCATTGGCGACATCGCTTTCTGGATGAGCAGCCTGATTCTGTTCGACGGCAAGATGCGCGCGCTGTTCGCCATGCTGTTCGGCGCATCGATGCTGTTGCTGATCGACCGGGAGGAAATGGCCGGGCGTGACGGCCGCCGCAGCCAGATGATCCGCGCAGGCTGGCTGTTCATCATAGGCATAGCGCATTATCTGCTGCTCTGGTGGGGGGACATATTGGCGATCTATGCGGTCGTCAGCCTGGTGGCGCTCGGCTTCGTGCGACAGGAACCCATGGCGCTCGTCAAAAGCGCTTTCCTTATCTTCCTTTTTCACTTCCTGATCTGCGCCGCCTTCCTCGCCACCCTCTATGCCTGGGGTCATGCCGCCGCCTTGCCCGGCGCGGGAACGGCCACGCGCAACGGCTTTGCGACCTTCATGGCATCGCTGGCGGACCCGGCCAGTCCCGGCGTCCGCGCGGACATCGCCACCTATCGCAGCGGCTTCGGTACGATCCTGTCGCACAAGCTCGCTTCTTTCCCCGGCGAATGGTTCTGGGGTTTCATGTTCACCGCCCTGGACGTGCTGGGCTTCATGCTGCTGGGCATGGCGATGCTCAAGGGCGGCTTTCTCACGGGCCGCTGGCCTGCCGATCAATATTGGCGCACCGCGCGCCATTGCTTCCTCATCGGCCTGCTGCCGATGATCGGCCTTGCCATCTGGATCATCGCCAGTGACTTTGCCCCGCTGCCTGCTTTCGGCACCGTCCTGCTCTGGTCTTTCCCCTTCCGCATACCGCTTGCCGTGGGCTGGGCCGCGCTCATCCTGTGGCTGCTTGCCAGTCATCGCGATCACCCGCTGGTCGCCCGCCTGGCTGCCACGGGGCGAATGACGCTCAGCAACTATCTGGGGTCCACCCTGCTCATGACCTCGCTCTTCTATGGCTGGGGGCTGGGCCTGTTCGGCCATGTCCGCCCCGCCCTGCTCCTGCCCTTCGTGCTGGGCGCCTGGGCGTTGATGCTGCTCTGGTCGCCGCTTTGGCTGTCGCGATTCGCCGTTGGCCCGGCGGAATGGCTCTGGCGCAGCCTGATCCGCGGCCAACCGCAAAAGATTCGCAAGAGCAGCTGATTACTATTGCGACCTATTATCATCTGCGCTATCTCTCTCCTTATCAGGAGAGTGCTTCGATGGTCGTCTGTGTTTGCAATGCCATTCGTGAAAAGGACTTGAAGGAAGCCGTGCGCGATGGCGCCGACACGCCGTGCAGCGCCTATGCCCGCTTTGGCCGCCGCCCCAAATGCGGCCAGTGCGTGCCCTTCGCCCGCACGATCATCGCCGCGGAACGCGCCTCGGCCTGATAGCATTGCAAATCATCCGCACTTGCCGATCGCGAAGCCGGCGCAATAGCGGATGATAAAATGGCGGAATATCAAGGTTTTTTGGCTTAACAGCAACGAACCCGACGCCTATAGTCCGGCGGTAATCCCCCCAAGCCGGAGTATCCGCCATGAAAGGCGACCCGAAGGTCATCGACTATCTGAACGAGGTCCTCAAAAATGAGCTAACCGCGATCAATCAATATTTCCTCCACTATCGCATCCTCAACCACTGGGGCGTCGAAAAGCTCGCCAAGTTTGAATATGAGGAATCGATCGACGAGATGAAGCACGCTGACAAGCTGGCGGAGCGCATCCTCTTCCTCGACGGCCTGCCCAATTTTCAGCTGCTTGGCCGCCTCAAGATCGGCGAAACGGTCGAGGAAATATTGAAGGCCGACCTGGCGCTGGAATATGAAGCGCTGCCCCCGCTCAAGGACGGGATCGCTTATTGTGAATCGATTCGCGATTATGTGACCCGCGACCTGTTCCAATATATCCTCGAAAGCGAGGAAGAGCATATCGACACGCTGGAAACCCAGTTCGAAATGATCGAGCGGATGGGCATCCAGAATTATGTCCAGCTACAGAGCAAGCCGGCCGAGGGCTGATATATGTCGCCGGGAGGGGGCGTCGTCCCCTCCCCCTTAGAGCAAAGCCTCCAATATCCCGATCAGCGGCAGATCGGCGGGCGGCATGTCCAGACCGTACATCTGCGCGGGGCGCACCCATTGCAGCGCGGTGGCATGGCGCGCCTGCGCCACACCTTCCCATTTCCGGCAGACATAGAGCAGCAGCAGCAAATGCCTGTCGCCCAGCGGTTCGCTCGCAAAGGTTGCGGGCGCCAGGCAACTGGCATGGGTGCGGATACCCAGTTCCTCCTCCAACTCGCGGATCAGCGCCGCTTCGGGCGTTTCACCGGGTTCCAGCTTGCCGCCGGGAAACTCCCATAGCCCTGCCATCGCCCGACCAGGCGGTCTTTGCTGCACAAGAACGCGGCCATCCGCGTCGATCAAGGCGGCGGCGACCACCCATAAAGGCGAAAAACTGTCCATAAAGGTCCGATGAAAGGGCTTTGTTAACCGTGCGTCTTTTACAGGTCTATGCGGGACTGTCTGTAGCGAACTGGAAGCCATATGCGCGGGTTCATCGAAATCATCGCCCGCTTGGGGCTCATACGATGCGAACGTGGGGCGACCGCGGTCGAATATGGCCTGATCATCGCCATGGTTGTGCTCGCCATGATCACTGCCCTGACGAACGTCGCAAACAAGACGACGGGCATGTGGAACAACGTGGCCCATGAAGTAACGTCCCGTTAACCATCAATATCTGACAGCCGCTTGATCCCCATTAACCGTTTTTCAACTGACCTTCTCTAATTCATTCCTTGCTGACCACATCAATTTGAGCGGGGCGGCCGGGTAGTTAAACGCAGTTTCAAGACAAGGAGACATCACATGCAGTTCATCCGTAAGATGCTGAAGAACGAAAAGGGCGCCACCGCCATTGAATATGGCCTGATCGCGGCTCTGATCGCCGTCGCTGCCATTGGCGCGATGACCAGCCTGGGCACGAAGCTCAGCGGCACCTTCAACAACGTTTCGGGCAACCTGAAGTAAGCCCGACACATTGTCGAAACAGGGGGCGGCGAAGGCAACTTCGCCGCCCCTTTTCGTTTGACTTTACCAGGTGACGATCTTCACGCGCTGCCCCGGTCGCAGCGATGCATTCGCCGCCAGCGCGTTGATCGTCAGAAACCGCTCCAGCTGATAATCGCTATAGGCCATGCGCCGGCTGAGCGACTGAACAGTATCGCCCGCCTTGACCGTCAAGACATCGACCCGGCGGGGCTTGATGGCAGCAGCTTCCTGCGGTGACAGGCGCTGGACCGACTGGACCATGGTGTTGAACGGGCCGATGCCCTGTCCTGCTGCTGTCAGCAACAGAAAGTGGTAGGCCTTCCCATCGCCAAAATCATAAGCGAAAACAGTCGCATCGACTGCGCCCGACTGGCTGTTGGCGCGCACTGTGCGCCACGCGGCTGGCATACCGTTGATCGTCGTGCGACGCGCCTCACCTTCCGGCACGCTGCCATTGGCGCCGCCCAGTTTCGCAAAGACATTGTCGATATAGGCCGCCAGATTGCCGGAATAGGGCGCCGCGCCAAATTGCGCTTGCCCGCCCGATCCCGTCACCGAAACCGCGTCCGCGCTATTTTCCATGCCGAAGCCGTTTGGCGCGGTGAAGCTCAGGCGAAGGTCGGGATGACGAAAGCGGTTACCCTCGATCACGCCCTGCCGGGGATCGTCGCCATAGAGCAGGCCGTCAAGCGCATTGAGGAAGGCGTCCCGGTTGCGCACCACGCTCTTCGATCCGCTGCTCGCTGCGCCCTTTGACGCGCGCGCAACGCGCGATGCGGGGTCAGGATGGGTGCTGGCCCATTCCGGCATGGTCCGCGCACTGCCCGTAACCCGCGCATCCAGATTGCTCTGCGCCGCCAGTGACGCCAGCATCCCCGATAAAGCGCGCGGATCATAGCCGCCCGATGCCAGGTAACGAATGCCCAGATCGTCGGCCTCATATTCCTGCGTGCGTGAAAATCGCAGCGTCAGCAACTGGCTGCCCGTACCGATCCCTTTCTGAATCAGCCCGGCAAAGCCCGAATCGCCCAGCAACGCGCCAGTCAGAACGCCCAGCAAGGCGCCGCCGATCGCATTGCGCTGCGCCGCCTGTTGCCGACGCTGCCCATGGCGGGCCGCGACATGGCCGACTTCATGCCCCAGCACCCCGGCCAGTTCCGCCTCATCATTCATCAGCGCCATCAACTGGCGCGTGACATAGACATAGCCGCCGGGAATCGCGAAGGCGTTGTTGACCGGCGAATTGAGCAGCGTGACGGTAAAATCACTCTGGGCGTTGGACAGGCCGGATTGCACCGCGATGCGACGCCCCACGCTCTCGACATAGCGCGCCTGCGGCCCTGCATAGGCGCCGCCAAATTCCTTGAGCAGTTCAGGATGCTGCTTGGCCCCGCTCGCCTTGTCCTGCGCGCTGATCGACGACGTGGTGCGTATGGCACGCTGCTGGCCCACGACGGCAGGCGCAGCCGCCAGCGCGGCCATGCCCGCTCCGGCGCATGCCAGAGACAACTTCCAGTTCATCCCCTGAATTCCTCCTCAATTACCGCATCGTAACGAGAAGAAAGGCCGGAGCGTTCCCCGTCAAGCGTCGTTCAAGCGCCGATGGCGAGAAATTTGTCCGCCCTGTCGGTGCGCAGCGCCAACGCATCCATCCCGTCGAGCGCCGCCAGTTCCGCCTCGATCGCCGCGCCCAGGCTGGCAATCGCCTCGACCGGATCGCGATGCGCGCCGCCCACTGGTTCGGGCACGATCGTGTCGATTACGCCCAGATTTTTCAGATGCTGCGCCGTCACCTGCATCGCCGTGGCCGCGTCGCTCGCCTTGTCGGCGGTGCGCCACAGGATCGACGCGCAGCCTTCGGGGGAAATCACGGAATAGACGGCATGTTCGAACATCAGCACGCGATTGGCCGCCGCCAGCGCGATCGCGCCGCCAGAACCGCCTTCGCCCACCACGGCCGACACCATTGGCACACCCAGCTTCAGGCACGCCTCGGTCGACCGCGCAATCGCTTCGGCCTGCCCGCGCTCTTCGGCCTGCACGCCGGGGAAAGCGCCCGACGTATCCACCAGCGTCACCACCGGCAGGCCGAACCGATCCGCCAGTTCCATCAGGCGGATCGCCTTGCGATAGCCTTCGGGCTTGGCCATGCCGAAATTGTGCCGCACCCGGCTGGCGGTATCGTCGCCCTTCTCATGGCCGATCACCATCACCCGCCGTTCGCCCAGCGTGGCAAAGCCGCCCAATATCGCCTGATCGTCGGCAAAGGCGCGATCGCCCGCCAGCGGCAGGAAATTGTCGAACATGCCCGCAACATAATCCTTGAAATGCGGACGTTCGGGATGACGCGCCACCTGCGTCTTTTGCCAGGGTGTCAATTTGGCATAGGTATCGGCCAGCATTTTCGCCGCGCGCTGTTCCAGCGTCGCGATCTCGCCGTCGATATTGATGTCGCCGACGCTGGCAGTGGCGCGCAGTTCGACAATGCGCGCTTCCAGTTCGGCAACGGGCTTTTCAAATTCCAGAAAGCTGACCATGGCGCATGGCGTTAGGGCGATGAAGCGTCGTCGTCAACGCGCGGCTGCGGCATTTTCGGCACCATCTGCCCCAATGGGTGGCGGCTATTGACCAGTTCGACGAGGCGGCGGCTGTCCACATGGGTATAGATTTGCGTCGTGCCGATGTCGGCATGGCCCAGCATCGACTGGAGCGCGCGCAAATCCGCGCCGCCCTCCAGCAAATGGGTGGCGAAAGCGTGGCGCAGCACATGCGGGCTGACCCGTTCGGGCGCTATCCCCGCCGCCGCAGCCAGCGCCTTGACGATCTGGTACAGCCGGATGCGGCTCAAATAGCTTTTCCCCGACGGAAACAGCCAGGCGCTTTCGGACGGCACATGCGTCAGCCAGCTTGCAACCGCGGCCCGCGCCCGATCGGAAATCGGCACCAGCCGCTCACGCCCGCCCTTCCCCTTCAAAATCAGAAAGGGCCGATCCGCCGCCAGCGCCCGGCGCGGCAGGGAGACGAGCTCGGTCGCGCGCAGGCCGGACCCGTACAGCAGCTCGATCAATGCCGACAGCCGCAGATCGCCGGGCGCCGGATGCGCCACCGCCAGCCGCTCGGCGATCAGCGCGAACAACATATCGATTTCGGCCCCCGACAAAATCTTGGGCAATGGCCGCCGCATCACCGGGCGCGGCAGCGCGCTGGCGGGATTATCCGCGCGCAGCCCTTCTTCTTCCAGAAACCCGTAAAAGGCCCGCAGCGCGGATGCCTTGCGCGCCACGGACGATGCCGCCAGCGTCGCCCATTCACCCGCCAGCCTGCCCAGCGCCTCCTTGCTTGCCCCGGCCAGGCCGCCGATCAGCGCACCTGCGCCGTTCAGGTCGGCGCGATAGGCCAGCAACGTGTTGCGCGAAGCGCCCCGCTCCGCCGCCATCATTTCCAGAAAACGGTCGATCAGGGCATCATCGTCCCCCATCAAAGCCGCGTGATCGCCTCCGCCGCGATCATCCGCGCTTCAGGGTCCAGCCCGACGCGATGAAGCGCGGCGACGATATGATAGAGATGCTCCGGCGGCAGGCGGTTCCAATCGCTCCCCTGCATCCCCACCGCCGCCAACAGCGCGACCGTACCCTTTTCACCACGCTGGGCCGCCGCGCCAATCGCGCGCGCCCAGCGGCTGTTGGCGGCCAGATTGACGCCATTATCACGCGCCAGGCTCACCATGTCATTGGCCGACAGCCGCGCCAGACCCGCCAGCGCCGCGATCAGCATCCGGCCCTTTTGCGGCCCCGCTTCGCCAATATAGCTGGATATCCGGCCTTCGTTGATGTCGACCACCGGGCTTGGCGCACCAACGGCGAGCAGCCCCCAGAATTGCGCCGCGCCATCGCCATTGATCTGGCCCAGCGCCCGCGCCCAGCGCGCCGCATTGCGATCATAACCGGCGGTCATCATCGCCGCGACCAGATTGGCGGCATCGCGAGCGTCGGCCTGCGCGACCGGCAGGGCCGCCGCTGCCCGCGCGGTCGCGATCAGCCCAACATAGTCAGGCCGTGCGCCATCCTGCCACCAAGTCTGCATCGCGCCGATCCGCGCGCCCACCGTCGCACCGGTATAGGCGGTGCGCAGCGCGTCGATCCGGTCGGCAATCTCTGTCGACGCATCGCCATCGGCCGCCAACTGGCTGTAGAAATCAACCAGCGCCGCATTGGAAAACACGCCAAGCCGCGCCGCGATGTCGACCGCAGGCTGGCGCTGCACCGGCGCCAGCGCGGGCGCACGCGCTTCCCACGCCCGCACATGCGTTCCGACCGTGCCATATAGCGCGTCGGGAATCTCGACATTCAGCGCAGTCGCCAGACCAAAGCGCCAGGCGGTCAGCCGATCGACCCCGTCCCATTCTATCTTCACCGAACGACGCGCATTGAAGCCGGTGCCGACCAGCTTTTCCGCTAGCCGATAGTCGACGCCGCGCACCACGCCGCGCCGCTGCGCCTGGTTAAGCGCACCGCTGGCCGACCCCTGATCGCCCGACAACGCCGGGCAGATCGCCCGCGTCATGTCCCAGCCCGGCTCCTTGCTGAAACGCAGCGCCCCTTCCGACAGCGGGCATAGCCCGGCCGGGTCCGCGCTGGCCAGATAGGTCTGCATCGCGATGGCATAGAGGCGCGGGGAATAGCGGTCGGGATCGACGCTCTGCACCAACAGCCGGGCGCTGTCCGCCTCCCCCATGCGCAGCAGCAGCCAGGCGCGCTCGGCCACCCAGTCCGCTCCGTCAATATCGCGCGGCGTATCCACCGCCGACAACAGCGCCCGTCGCAGCAGGATCGCGGCCCAGCGCGACATGATCGGCGCATGGGTCTGCTGCATCAGCGTGGCAAGGAATTTGCCCGACTGGTTGCCAAAGGCATTGGGCTCCATCCCGCGCGTCGCGGGCGTCAGCGGGCCGATGCGGTCCAGCGAGCGGCGCGCCGTTTCGGGCAGGTCATATTTGGCCTTCTGCGCCGCCAGTTCTTCGGGCGTCAGTTCCTCTTCGGCGGCATTGGCCGCCTCATCCGGCAGCAGCGCCAGGTCGGGCGGGGTCGCGGGATTGAGCGCGGGGGCTGGCACGCCGCCGGGCGTTGGCGTCGGCGCGGGTGCCGGGCGCGTGGGGGCCGGCGCTGGCGTTTCGGGCGCGTCGCCAAAACCGGGCGGCAACAGCGATTCGGGCGCCTGTTGCGCCACGACGGGCAGCGCCAAAGCCAGCGCAAAGCTGCCGAACGCCCATTTCGCCTTACCCCCGGACCTGCGCATGGGCGTTACTGGCCCAGCTTCTCGGCAGGGATGACTTTCTCGACACGCTGCTGCGGCTGCTCGCCACCGCGCGACCACAGGAAGGCCAGCAGCGCGACGACCAGCACCACCAGGATGATGGGCAGAATCGGCAGGCGCGTACCACGACGGCGGCCAGCGCCCTCAAAACTGCTCAAATTGCGGTTGTTCTTCATGAGTCCTTGCTACGGCTGGTCCCGCCATCATGCGAAACGACAGGGAAAGATGCGATTTGCCTCTGTGACGGCTGGCTGTATAGCCCCGGTCGCCATGCAGCGAAACAGCAAATTCCCCGCTACTCACGCCAAGCGCGGTCCCATCGTCCTGGTAGGCATGATGGGCGTGGGCAAATCCACCGTCGGACGGCGGCTTGCCGCGCGGCTTGGCGTCGCTTTCGTCGATGCCGATGAAGAGATTGAAAAGGCCGCCGGGCTTTCCATCACGGAGATATTCGCCCGCTATGGCGAACCCCATTTCCGCGACGGCGAACGCCGCGTGATAGCCCGGCTGATGGACGGCGCGCCCAAGGTGATCGCGACCGGCGGCGGCGCTTTCATGCAGGATGACACGCGCGCGCTGATCCTGGATCAGGCGACCGCGATATGGCTGGACGCCGACATCGACGTGTTGGTCGATCGCGTGTCGCGCCGCGAAGGCCGCCCCCTGCTCAAGGATCGCGATCCCCGCACGGTGCTGACGGATCTGGCCGCAGTGCGCAATCCGGTTTACGCGCTCGCCCCCATTCATGTGAAGAGTATTGCGGCACCCCACGACATCACGGTCGACCGCATCATGGAGCATCTGACGGCATGGCAATAGTCCCGGTCGCGCTCGGCGCGCGCAGCTATGACATCATCGTGGAACAGGGCGCGCTCTACCGCGCTGGCGCCATCCTGGCCCCTTATGCGCGCAAGGGCCGGATCGTCGTCGTCACTGACGCCCATGTCGCCGCCGCCCAGCTTCCCCGGCTCGACGCCAGCCTGCGCGCCGCCAATGTGACGCTGGAACCGATCATCCTGCCGCCGGGCGAACAGACGAAGAGCTGGCGGCATCTGGAACAATTGCTCGACGCGCTGCTGGCGCTGGAGATTGAGCGCGGCGATCATGTCGTAGCTCTTGGCGGCGGCGTGATCGGCGATCTCGTCGGCTTTGCCGCCTCCATCCTCAAGCGCGGCTGCCACTTCATCCAGGTGCCCACCACGCTGCTGGCCCAGGTCGATTCGTCGGTCGGCGGCAAGACCGCGATCAACACGGCGGCAGGCAAGAATCTGATCGGCAGCTTCTACCAGCCCGCCCTCGTCCTGATCGACCCGTCGACGCTCGACAGCCTCCCCCAACGCGAAACCCGCGCGGGCTATGCCGAAGTCGTCAAATATGGCCTGATCGACGATCCCGATTTCTTCGGCTGGTGCGAAGCCAATGCGCAGGCGCTGCTGGCCGGAGATCCCGAAGCCCGCACCATCGCGATCGAACGTAGCGTCCGCGCCAAGGCGGCGATCGTCGCCGATGACGAGCGCGAGACGTCAGGCCGCCGCGCCCTGCTCAACCTTGGCCACACATTCGGTCACGCGCTGGAGGCCGACACCGGATTTTGCGACACGCTGCTGCATGGTGAGGGCGTCGCGGCGGGCATGGCGCTCGCCTTCCGCTATTCCGCGCATCTCGGCCTTTGCCCCCAATCCGATGCCGATCGCGTCACCGCGCATCTCAAAGCCGTCTGCCTGCCCCACAATCTCGCCACCGCCCACGTCACCGCCAACGGCGCGGCGCTGGTCGGCCATATGCTCCACGACAAAAAGATGGCGGCCGGCACCCTCCCCTTCCTTCTCGCCCGCGGCATCGGCCAGACCTTCCTGTCAAAAGATGTCGTACTGGACGACGTGGCGGCGTTTCTGGACGCGGATCGATCAGCCTGAAGACAGCCGCGCTCGTCGAGGGCGCAGAGGAGATGGACGGGAAGCGACCATAAGCGCCCGCACATTCCTCCCCTGCAAGGGGAGGGGGACCACGAAGTGGTGGAGGGGTGTCGCCCTATCGAGAGGCGGATACCCCTCCGTCTGGCCTACGGCCATCCACCTCCCCTTACAGGGGAGGATGATCGGGAACGACCATTTGCCGACGCTAAGCAACTTCGCAATTCGGCTCAAAACCGGACGCTCGAAAGCATTGCTGTTCATCACAGCCCTCCGCATAATAAGCTCATGAAAAACATCCAGATCATTGACGGTGCGCTCAATGCGACCTTCAGCCTGTTTCAAGCCACTGACGATGAATTTGGTGCGATTTTTGTCGGGAATAGTGACATGGCAATCATTGAGGACGTGTTTGCGCGTCTTGGGGACGCCGAAGCGGGCCGCGTTATTTCGCCTCTGTGGGATCGCCCTATTCTGAAGAGCGAAGCGCAGGGGATACATGGAACGCTATTCTACGACTATGATGACCGGCGAGAAATCTTCCCGCCATCAATGCGTGAGGTTGATTGGGATGAGCTTTCTATCAATCAGGCGCAAAGAGAACTGTTTCGCGCAAAGCGGTAAGGCTGCTTCCACCTGAAACTGCGAGCGAAGCCGCCAGTCCGCTCCCACCCATCACCGCCACCAACAAAAAGGGCGCCTCGCGGGCGCCCTTTTCATTTCTGCCTTTGGAAGGCCGATTACTTCTTCAGCGTCAGGCCGCCAAAGCGCTTGTTGAAGCGCGCCACCTGGCCGCCCTGATCCAGCTGACGCTGGCCACCGATCCATGCCGGATGCGACTTGGGGTCGATGTCGAGCGCCATCTTGTCGCCTTCCTTGCCCCAGGTCGAACGGGTCTGGAACGTCGTACCGTCGGTCATCTGGACGGTGATCATGTGGTAGTCGGGGTGAATATCGGCCTTCATGGCGTCGTGCTCCGTAATGTGCCGGTTCCGACCGGCTGTGGATGCGGGAAAAGTGCGAAGGCGCGCCGTTAGCGGGTTTGACGCCCTGTGGCAATAGTCCGTCATCCCGGCGAAAGCCGGGATCTCACTTTTCCTCGGATGCAACAGAGGAAGCGAGACCCCAGCTTTCGCTGGGGTGACAGGAATAGTTCAATCCTTGGGCGAGTCGCTGATCATCGCGACGAACTGTGCTTCCGCGGCCAGCTTGTCGCCCAGCATCGCCTTGCCCGCAAATTTGCAGATCGCGCCGCGATTCTGGGTCACTTCGACATGCAGGTCGAGCAGACAGCCCGGCTCCACCGGCGACCGGAATTTCGCGCCGTCGATGCTCATGAAATAGACGAGCTTGCCCGAATCGGCCAGGTTCATCGATTCCACCGCCAGCACGCCCGCCGCCTGCGCCATCGCTTCGACGATCAGCACGCCCGGCATGATCGGCCGGGTCGGGAAATGGCCCTGAAAAAAGGGTTCGTTCACCGACACCGCCTTGATCGCGTGGATCGACTGGTTGGGCACCAGCGACACCACGCGGTCGATCAGCAGCATCGGGTAACGATGCGGCAGCGCGGCCATGACCCGACGGACATCCATCGGGCCACGCGCGCTGATCGTTTCAACCTCTCCCGTCATTATCTATCAGCGCGACTTGGGGGCCTGCGCCGGGTTGGCAGGCGCGGCAGCCGGGGCTGCGGCCTGACCCTGACGGCCCGGCTGCCAGCCGGCCGGCGGCGTGATCGACACGCTGGGCACCAGTGCGTTGATTTCGGTCACGACGGCATCGGTAATATCGACGGTCGGCTGATAGGACACGGTCGCATCGGGGGCCAGCACCAGATCGACCTTCGCCTTCGCCATCGCCGCCTTCAGCGCGTCGGACAGCTTGGCCGTGATCTGTTCTTCGACATAGGCATTGGCCAGCGCGATCGGCTGGCCCATGCGCTGCAGTTCGGCCTGGGCGCTCTGCTGCGACTGCTGGAACGCCTGATACTGGGTTTCGATCGCCGGGGTCGGCTTGTTGCCCGCTGCGGTCAGCGCCTTCTGGATCGCGTCGCCCTTCGTCTTGAGGTCGGCGTCGATCGCAGTCTTGCGCGCGTTGAACGCATCGATCTGCGGCTTGTAGGTCGTCTGCATCTGGGTGCGGGCGACGGTATAGGCGGCGCTGGTGCCGACCGCGCGCTGCAGGTCAGCGACGGCAATGCCCATCTTGGACTGGGCTGCGGCCGGAACGGCGGTCAGCGCAATGGCGGTCATCGGCGCGAAAACGAGCGCCGCAGCCTTGATAATGGTCTTCATCAGAATTGAGTCCCTACGTTGAAGGTGATGAGCTTGGTGTCGTCCCCTGGTTCTTTCAGCAGCGCCTTGGCGATGTCGATACGGAACGGGCCGAAGGGCGAGTTCCAGTTGACGCCAAAACCGACCGACAGGCGCGGCTTGAGCGTGTCGCCGAGATATTCTTCCTCGAAATTGCCGCCCGAGAAGGTGAAATTGGTGCCGCAGACCGGCGCCCGCGCCGTGCCGGTGGCGCGCACCCGCGTCGATCCGGTCGGTGCGTTGGTCGTTGGGTCGCAATAGCCGGCGAAGCTGCCATTGCCATTGATCAGCACCGGATCCTTGATGCCGGCCACCGCGCCTGCGTCGACAAAGATCGACGGCCGCAGCCCCATTTCACGCGCGCCCGATCCCAGCGGTATCTCCACTTCGGCCCGCGCCTGGTAATAGATGCGGCCTCCCAACGCGTCGTCGGTGATGTTGTTCCGGCCAGTGACCCGGTCATAGCCGGTGATGTTGTTGTTCTCATCGGTCGTGGCCTGGAGGAAGTAACGCTTCACCCGCGGACCCACGCCGCGGATGTTGAAGCCGCGGAACTGTGGTTCGCCAAGGAAGAAGCGATCAACCAGCCGGATGCGCTCGGTCGGGTTGCCGTCCGGGTCGAGCCGTTCGCCTTCCAGCGAATGAATGTAGCCGCCTTCACCCGACAGGGAGAAGATGAAGCCCGCGCCCAGCGGCCAGAATTTGGACGCGTTGACGCGCGTGCGGACATATTTGACGCTGCCGCCCAGACCCGCGAAATCCTGGCTTAGCACCACATTGTTGCCCCGCGTCGGGCGGATGCGGTTGTCGCGCGTGTCATAAATCAGCGAGTAGCCCAGCGACGATGTCGTCCGCTTGCCAATCGCGTCGCACAGATAGCGACCGGCGAGCAGCGGGTCGCAACGCTCCGCCAGCGGACCCGCGCCATCGGGATCGGAATAATAGGTCGCCCTGTCGAGCGTCACATCGTCGAAATTGAGGCTGTAACGCAGCGCCAGCGACATATATTCGGTGATCGGTACGCCCGCCCGGATCTGAAAGCCGGTGGTCGTCTGTTCATAGGTCGTATCGCGACTGTTGGTCCCGTTACCCAGGAACCGGAAGTTGTTGAGATCGCGGCGATAGATGTCGCCGCCCAGCGCGATATTCTTGTCCAGGAAATAGGGTTCGGTGAACCCGACTTCGACCGACTTGCTATAGGCCGAATAATTGACCGACGTGCGCAGTTCCTGGCCCTTGCCGCGGAAATTGCGCTGGGTGATCGACGCGGACACGATGAAGCGTTCCAGCGACGAGAAACCGGCTGACAGCGACAATTCGCCGGTCGATTTTTCCTGCACATTGGTTTCCAGGATGATCCGGTCAGGCGCGGAACCGGGCTTCTGCTCCACGTCCAGCTTCTCCTGGAAGAAGCCGAGCGAGTTGATCCGGTCCTTCGACCGCTTGACCAGGAAGCTGTTGAAGGCGTCCCCTTCGGCCAGACGGAATTCGCGGCGTACCACCTTGTCCTGCGTCAACGTATTGCCGTTGATGTCGACCCGCTCGACATAGACGCGCGGCGCATTGGCGATGCGGAAATTGATCCCCATCGTCAGCGTATCCTTGTCGCGCTGGAAATCGGGCGACACGTCGGCAAAGGCATAGCCGAACAGGCCGGCAGTCTCGCTCAGCGTATCGACCGTATCCTCGACCAGCTTGGCATTATACCAGTCGCCCTTCTTCATCGGCAGGCGCTTGGTCAGCCCATCGCCCGACAGGTCGCGAATGTCGGATTCGACCTTCACATCGCCAAATTTGTAGCGATCGCCCTCTTCCACCACATAGGTGATGATGAAGTCCTGCTTGTCCGGCGTCAGTTCCGCCACGGCCGAAATCACCCGGAAATCGGCATAGCCTTCGGTCAGGTAGAATTGGCGCAGCTTCTGCTGGTCATAGGCCAGACGATCAGGATCATAGCTGGTGCCCGACGAAAAGATGCGGAACCAGCGCGACTGCTTGGTCACCATCTGGCTGCGCAGTTCGCCGTCCTTGAACTTGTCATTGCCGATGATGTTGATCTGGCGGACCTTGGACTTTGGCCCTTCGGTAATTTCAAAGACAATGTCGACGCGATTCTGGTCGAGCTGCACCATCTTCGGCTCGACGCTGGCGGCAAAGCGGCCTTGACGACGATAGAGTTCGATGATGCGGGCCACATCGGCGCGGACCTTGGAACGGGTATAGATCTGGCGCGGGGCCAGCTTGATTTCGGGCCGGATCTTGTCGTCCTTCAGCCGCTTGTTGCCTTCCAGCACGATGCGGTTGATGACCGGATTTTCCTTCACCTCGACCGTCAGCGTGCCGTTGTCGTTGCGGATCTGGACGTCGGCGAACAGTTCGGTCTCGTACAGGTCGCGCAGACCCTGATCGAGCGTTTCCTGGGTGAAGGGCTGGCCGACGCGCAGCTTGGTGTAGGACAGGATGGTGTCCGGCTCCAGCCGCTGGGTGCCGGTGACATTGATTGCGCGGATCGTACCCACCGGTGCCGGGGCAACGGGCGGCGCCAGCGTCGGTGCGCCGGCCGGGGGAGCAGCCTGCTGCGCCTTTGCCGGAACCGCTGTCAGCCCGGCGATCATCGTCGTCGCCAACAGGGCCGTGACGACCGGGCGCTGCCTCTTGCTGCTCATCATCGCTGTCACCCGCATCACCTCAAACAGTATAAAATTGTTTCCGCCGACACAGACGACGCCAAACCGCGCCTCCCTGCCCCATGCGCGTCAGCCGATCAAGCCGGACAGGCTTTTCCAAAGCCCGAAAGACGACAAATCGTTGAAAGTCACCAGCACCATCATAGTCAGCAGCGCGGCCAAGCCAGATTTATAGGCCCATTCCTGCACCCGTTCGCTGACCGGTCGCCGCTGCACCGCCTCTATCCCGTAAAACAGCAGATGCCCGCCATCCAGCATCGGGATTGGCAACAAGTTGATGAACCCCAAGTTAATCGAGATAAGCGCGACGAAGAAGATGAAGCTTTCCAGCCCCATCGTCGCCGCCTGCCCGGAAACCTGCGCGATCTTCAACGGGCCGCCCAGTTCCTTGACCGATCGGCCACCGCTGATGATCTGGCCCATCGTCTCGACCATGGTGCGGACGATCTGCCCTGTCCGCTCCACCGCGACCACCGGTGCACGCAACAGGCTTACCGGCTCGACCACCGGATCGCCGGGGGCCAGCCCCAGCCGGCCGATCTGGAACTTGTTCCCGAAGCCGTCATCCTCGGTCACGCTGCCAATCTTGCCGTCCTTGGCGAACATCCTGCCATCGCGCTCGATCACCATGGCGACCGCTTCGCCGGGACGGATCTGGGCATAGAGGCGAATATCGTCGAAGGTCGTCATCTCGCGCCCGCCCAGCGACACGATCCGGTCGCCCGGCAATATCCCCGCCGCCGCCGCCGCGCTGCCCGGCTGCACCTGTCCCGCAACCGCCGGAGTCCGGCTTTCGCCATGCACGAAGGCGAACGTCGCCAATATCAGGATCGCGAACAGGGAATTGATCGCCGGCCCCGCCGCCACGATCGCCGCGCGCTGCCACAGCGGCTTGGCCGGAAAGCTCTGCGCCCGCTCGGCGGCGGGCAGTTCCAGCCATGCCGGATCGGTCATGCTGGCCGCGTTCATGTCGCCCTTGAAGCGGACATAGCCACCCAGCGGCAGAGCCGCGACGCGCCAGCGCGTGCCGCGCTTGTCGACCCAGGCGAACAGTTCCGGCCCGAAGCCGATCGAAAACGCCTCCGCCTTCACCCCGCACCAGCGCCCGACCAGATAATGGCCCAGCTCATGCACGAAAACGAGCGGCCCGATGACCGCCACAAATGCCAGAACAGTCAGCAGAAAACCGGGATTGTGGATCAAACCGTCAATCTTTCCATCACATCGCCCGCCACGGCACGCGCACCGGCGTCGGCCGCCAGCACGTCTTCAATCGTGGAGGGCGTCGGCGCGCTATAGCGGTTCAATACTTCCTCCACAATCATGGCGATATCAAGGAAGCCGATCCTGCCGCCCAGAAACGCCGCGACCGCCGCCTCATTGGCTGCGTTCAGGATCGCGGGCATCGCCCCGCCAGCCGCCGCCGCCTCGCGCGTCAGGCGCAAGGCGGGGAAGCGATCCTGATCGGGCGCCTCGAAATCCAGTCGGCCGATCCTGGCCAGGTCGAGCGGCTGACATGGCGTCGCGATCCGCTGGGGCCAGGCGAGCGCATGGGCGATCGGTATCCGCATATCGGGCGATCCCAGCTGCGCCAGCGTCGATCGGTCGCGATATTCGACCATCGAATGGATCACCGATTGCGGATGGACCAATATCTCGATCCGGTCGAGGCCGACGGGGAACAGATGCGCCGCCTCGATCAGCTCCAGCCCCTTGTTCATCATCGTCGCGCTATCGACGCTGATCTTGGCGCCCATCGACCAGTTGGGATGCGCCACCGCCTGCGCGGGGGTGATGTCGGCCATCTCCGCCCGGCTCCGCGTGCGGAACGGTCCGCCGCTGGCGGTCAGCGTAATGCGCGCGACATCTTCTAAAGAACTACCGGCAAGGCATTGGAAAATCGCATTATGCTCACTGTCCACCGGCAATAATGTCGTGCCGGACACGCCAGCCGCCGCCATCATCAGCCCGCCCGCCGACACCAGCGATTCCTTGTTGGCCAGCGCGACCGTGCCGCCCGCCTTCAGCGCCGCCATGGTCGGTCGCAGCCCTGCGCACCCCACGATCGCCGCCATCGTCCAGTCCGCCCCGGCCCCCGCGACATCGACCAGCGCCTGCTCGCCCGCCGCCGCCTCGATCCCCGTCCCGGCCAGCGCCTCCTTCAGCGCGCCGTACAGCCGCTCCTGACCGATGACCGCCACCTTGGCGCCCGCCTCCCGCACCAGCGCCACCAGACTGTCCAGGTCACTGTTCGCCGTCAGCGCCACCACGTCATAGGCGTCGCGATCCCGCCGGATCAGGTCCAGCGTCGATTGGCCCACCGACCCGGTCGCGCCGAAAATCGAAACCTTCCGCGTCATCGCAGCACCAGCATCAGATAGAGCAGGGCCGCCAGCGGCGCGGCGGTCACCACCCCGTCCAGCCGGTCCAGCACGCCGCCATGACCCGGCAGCAGCGATCCGCTATCCTTGACCCCCGCCCGCCGCTTCATCGCGCTTTCCAGCAGGTCGCCCGCCTGCGCCGCCACCGCGAGCAGGCCGCTTGCCGCCGCCAGTTCGATCGGCAGCCCGGCAAAACGGTGCAACAGAAACCCGATCAGCAACGCCGCCACTACGCCGCCACCCAGCCCCGACCAGGTCTTGGACGGGCTGATCCGCGGCGCCAGCTTCGGTCCGCCGATCGACCGGCCCGCAAAATAGGCGCCAATATCCGTCGCCCACACCAGGGCCAGCGCCCACAGCGCCAGCGTCAGGCCAAAGATGTTCGGCCCCTGCCCGCGCAGGAACAGCAACGCCATGACCGGCAGGCAGACATACAGGACACCCAGCGCCAGCCGGACGGATCGGGTCGCCCCGATCACGAACAGAAAGGCCGCGACCAGCAGGCCGATCGCAAACCAGGACAGGCCAGCGGCCAGCGGGCATAATATCGCCAGCGGCACCGAAACCGCGTACATCGACAATTTCTTGTGATCGGCCGATGCGCCGCTCAGGTCCGCCCATTCGGCCTGCATCAGCACGCCCGCTACCGACAGCAGCGCCCAGAACAGCAGTCCGCCAGACAGCAACGCACCCAGCGCCACCGCAATCAGCACGACGCCCACGACGGCGCGGGTGCGCAATTCACTGCCCATGCCGCTCACAGCCCGCCGAAACGGCGGTCCCTCAAACGGAAAGCATCCAACGCCTGCGCCAGCGCCTGAGCGTCGAAATCGGGCCACAGCATGTCGGTGAAATACAACTCGGCATAGGCCGCCTGCCACAGCATGAAATTGCTCAGGCGCTGCTCGCCCGACGTGCGGATCAGCAGGTCGAGCGGCGGCAGATCAGCCGTGTCGAGCGCCGCATCAATATCGCCCACGCCAATCGCGTCGGCGGCAATCTCGCCCGCCGCGACCCGCTGCGCCATAGCCTGGACCGCGCGCACCATCTCATCCTGCGCGCCATAGTTGAGCGCGATCGCGATGATCGGCCCGCTATTGCCCGCCGTGCGCGCCACCGCCTCGTCGATCAGCGCGACCAGCGAAGGCTCCAGCGCCTTGTAATTGCCGATGATCCGCAACCGCACGCCATTGGCATGAAATTCGTCCAGATCCGCCTTGATGAAATGGCGCAGCAGCCCCATCAGGTCCGCGACTTCGCTGGCGGGCCGCTTCCAGTTTTCCGACGAGAAAGCGTAGAGCGTCAGGCACTCCAGCCCCATCTCCCGCGCAGCGCGCGACACGCGCCGCACCGCTTCCACCCCGGCACGATGACCGGCGATACGCGGCAGCAGCCGCTTCTTCGCCCAGCGACCATTGCCGTCCATGATGATGGCGACATGGCGCGCGCCATGGGCGGGCGCGGCCTGGGACAGATCGGGCCGGACTTGCGTCGCCATCAGTCGGTGGGGGTTGCGCGGATCATGGGCGGAACATCCCGGCTTACTGGCCGAGAATTTCCTTTTCCTTGGCCGCGAAGGTCGCATCCAGCTCGGCAATCACGCCGTCGGTCAGCTTTTGGACTTCCGCTTCCTTGCGCTTGCGTTCGTCCTCGCTGATTTCGCCCTTCTTCTCGTCGGCCTTCAGGCTGTCCATGCCGTCGCGCCGCACGTTGCGCACCGCGATGCGCGCCGCTTCGGCATATTTGCTCGCCAGCTTGGCCAGTTCCTTGCGGCGTTCCTCGGTCAGGTCGGGAATCGGCAGGCGCAGCGTCTGTCCATCGACGATGGGGTTCAGGCCCAGCCCCGCAGACCGGATCGCCTTGTCCACCGGCCCCACATTGGTCTTGTCCCACACCTGCACCGACAACATGCGCGGTTCGGGCGCGGATACGGTCGCCACCTGATTGAGCGGCATCGACGCGCCATAGACGGTGACGGTCACCGGATCGAGCAGCATCACATTGGCACGCCCGGTGCGCAGGCCCGAAAGATCGCCCTTGAGCGATTCGACCGCGCCAGCCATGCGGCGTTCCAGGTCCGATTTGTCATATTGCGCCATGTGATCAGCTCTCCTGATTTTGTACGATCGTCGCCACACCCTGCCCGGCCAGCACAGTTGCCAGATTGCCGGTTTCGCGGATGTTGAACACGACGATGGGAATATGATTGTCACGGCACAGCGCAATCGCGCTGGCGTCCATGACCTTGAGATTGTCGTTCAGCACCCGGTCGAAACTGATTTCGTCATATCGGGTGGCGTTGGGCACCTTCTTGGGATCGGCATTATAGACGCCGTCGACGCTGGTGCCCTTGAAGATCGCGTCGCAATTCATTTCGGCCGCGCGCAGGGCAGCGGTCGTGTCGGTGGTGAAGAAGGGATTGCCCGTGCCCGCCGCGAAGATGACGATCCGGCCCTTCTCCATATGCCGCACCGCCTTGCGCCGGATATAGGGCTCGCACACCGACGCCATCGGAATTGCCGACTGGACGCGCGTATCGCATCCCATCTTCTCCAGGGCATTCTGTACCGCCAGCGCGTTCATGACGGTTGCCAGCATGCCCATATAGTCGGCGCTGGTGCGATCAAAGCCCTTGGCCGCGCCGGCCAGACCACGGAAGATATTGCCGCCGCCCACCACGACGCACAGCTCGAACCCGGCTTCCTTGGCCGCCGCGATCTCCCCTGCGACCCGATCGACGGTTTCGGGGTCTATACCGAACTGGCCCGATCCCATCAGCACCTCGCCAGACAATTTCAGCAATATGCGCTTGAAGGATGGCCGGGTCATGCGGGGCAAATTCCATCTGGTCGGGGCCCAACTCTGGGCAAGGAAATGGCGCGCACCTTAGCAGTGCGCGCCAGTATGTGAAGCGGGGTTTTGGCGATTCACGCCACCCCCTTGTCCGTTCGCTGCGCGTCTGTCGAGCGAAGTTTCCCGACCGACACGCCAAAGCGAACCGACTATGCGTCAGGCAACGCCAGCCGCTGCCGCGACTTCGGCGGCAAAGTCGCTGACTTCCTTCTCGATGCCTTCGCCCAGCTGGAAGCGGACATAGCTCGTCAGGGTGATCGACGCGCCCGCTTCCTTGGCGGCCTTGGCCACCACGTCGGCGATCGGGGTCTTGTTGTCCATCACGAACAGCTGCGACAGAAGCGCATTTTCCTTGGCATATTTGGCCACCGCGCCATCGACCATCTTGGCGATGATCTCGGCGGGCTTGCCCGATTCGGCGGCCTTCTCGGTCGCGATGGCGCGCTCACGCTCCAACTGGACCGGATCGATGTCGGCAGCCGACAGCGCCAGCGGGAAGGCAGCGGCGATGTGCATCGCGATCTGCTTGCCCAGCGTTTCCATCGTGTCGGCAGGCGCGTCGCCTTCCAGCGCGACGAGCACGCCGATCTTGCCCAGGCCCGGTGCGGCGGCGTTGTGAACATAGGGAACGACGACGCCCTGGTTCACCGACACATGCGCGACGCGACGGACATTCTGGTTTTCGCCGATGGTCGCGATGTTGGCGACCAGCTTTTCGGACACTGTGCCGCCCGACGGATAGGATGCCGCCAGCAGCGCTTCAGCATCGCTCACGCCGCTTTCCAGCGCGATGGTCGACACGGTGCGGACGAAATCCTGGAACTGCTCGTTCTTGGCAACGAAATCGGTTTCGCTGTTCACTTCGACGGCAACGCCCTTCGTCCCGGCAACGGCGACGCCGACCAGGCCTTCGGCTGCGGTACGGCTCGACTTCTTCTGCGCAGCGGCCAGACCCTTGGCGCGCAGCCAGTCGGTCGCCGCTTCGATGTCGCCGTTGGTTTCGGTCAGCGCCTTCTTGCAATCCATCATGCCGGCGCCCGAACGGTCGCGCAGTTCCTTGACGGTGGCGGCGGTAATATCGGCCATGTTTCGGCTCCTAATATATTTGTGGTTCAAACAAGCGGGTCTTGAACAAGCACTAGGGCGCGTCTCCAAAGAGCGCGCCCTAGCCTGTCAGTCTTACGGTTGTGCGACGCCTTCAGGCTTCGGCGACAACCTCTTCAGCCATCGGCTCGTCCATCGCGCCCAGGTCGACACCCGAAGCCTGCTGCGCACCACGGTTGCCCTTGGTGGCGGCGGCGGCAATGGCCTCGCAATACAGGCGGATGGCGCGGCTGGCGTCGTCGTTCGCGGGAACCGGGAAAGCGATGCCGTCGGGCGAAACGTTGGAATCGAGGATCGCAACGACCGGGATACCCAGCGTATTGGCTTCCTTGATCGCCAGCTCTTCCTTGTTGGCGTCGATCACGAACATGACGTCGGGAATGCCGTTCATGTCACGGATGCCGCCCAGCGACAGTTCCAGCTTCTCGCGCTCGCGAGTCATCTGGAGCACTTCCTTCTTGGTGAAGCCGTGGGTGTCGCCCGACAGCTTTTCCTCAAGGGTCTTGAGACGCTTGATCGAACCCGAAATCGTCTTCCAGTTGGTGAGCATGCCGCCCAGCCAGCGATGGTTGACGAAATGCTGGCCGGACTTGCGCGCAGCGTCGGCGATCGGGTCCTGCGCTTGGCGCTTGGTGCCAACGAACAGCACCTTGCCGCCAGCGGCGACGGTCGACGACACGAAGTCGAGCGCACGGCCGAACAAAGGCACGGTCTGCGACAGGTCAAGAATGTGGATGCCGTTGCGCTCGCCGAAGATGTACGGCTTCATGCGCGGGTTCCAGCGATGCGTCTGGTGGCCGAAATGCGCGCCAGCGTCGATCAATTGGTGCATGGTGACGACAGGTGCCGCCATAAGATATTCTCCTTCCGGTTGTGCCTCTGGGAATCAGGAACCGGGAAGGAGCCTCAAAGACCCCGCCGGCACCGGATATGTCGATTCCCATGTGGAATAGGGCGCGCCTTTAACGGCAGGCGAAACATTGCGCAAGGGGTTGACTTGCCCCAAAGATAGGAACATAACGTGAACAAGCGGAACAAATGGGCCTAACCGCCGTTTGAACCGTCATTGTGGGACAAGCCGTGCAAATGGCAAGATAGAAAGTGATCTCCATGTTCACATTCGTTGCAGTGACCCTGTTTACCCTGGCCTTCATGATGGCCATCGGCACGATCGCGTGGATGCTGCTCCACTATCATGACAAAATGGTGGCGGCCTTGCTGTTCCAGCCCATTCCGCAGGACGCGCCCGTCTATCATGTCCGTATCCGCCGCCCGCGCGTCACCCCCTCCGCGCGCAGCGCCAACCGCGCCCTGCCAAACGGCATGCTCGCCGCTTGACGATATTCAGGCGGGGCCGGGATTGGCCTCGCGCTGACGGCGGACCTTGGCGTAGGACAGGATGCCAAACGGGATCAGCGCCACATATATGCCGCAGATCAGCAGCAGCGTCAGCCAGGGATCGGTCACCAGCGAGGCGGCCAGCAATCCGGCCAGGGCAATCGTTTCCAGCCTGATCCGCTTGCGCAACCGCAAGGCCGACCAGCTATAGGTCGCAATGTTGGAAATCATCAGGAAGGCGATGAACGCGGTCCAGGGCGCCACGACATACCAGGCCTGGAAAATCGGTTCCCCCGTCACGAGCCACAGATAGAGCGGCACGAAGGTCAACCCTGCGCCAGCGGGCGCAGGCACGCCGGTCAGGAAGCCAGCCGACTTGTGCGGCTGCACATCGACATCGATATTGGCGTTGAACCGCGCCAGCCGCAGGGCACAGGACAGCGCATGAGCGAGCGCGAAGATCCAGCCGAATTTGGGCATCGCATAGAGCGACCATAGATAGAGGATCAGCGAAGGCGCCACGCCGAACGCAATCGAATCGGACAGCGAATCCAGTTCCGCGCCAAAGCGGCTCTCGCCACGCAGCAACCGGGCGATTCGCCCGTCCAGGCCATCCAGCACGCCTGCGAACAGGATGGACAGGACCGCCCGCTCCCATTCACCCGATATGCCATACCGCACGCCGGTCAGGCCAAAGCACAGCGCCATTGCCGTCACCGCATTGGGCGCAACCATCCGCAGGGTGATTCCCCGGCGCAACCCCCGTGGCACGGCGCGGCGCTGCCTCACTGTTGGATGCCCGCAATGACGCGGCGGTCGCCGACCTGACCCAATATGGTCTCGCCCGCGACCGTTCGTTGCCCCAATATCACGCGCGGCGCCGTCCCGGCGGGTAGGTACACATCCACCCGGCTGCCAAAGCGGATCAGGCCGATGCGCTGCCCCGCCGCCACCATGTCACCGGGCTTGACGAAGGGTACGATCCGCCGCGCGACCAGACCCGCAATCTGGGTGAAGCCGATACGCAGCCCGTCGTGCCGCTCGACCAATATATGCTGGCGCTCATTATCCTCGCTCGCCTTGTCCAGGTCCGCGTTCAGGAACTTGCCCGAAATATAGACCACCGACTTGATCGTCCCGCCGATCGGCGTGCGATTGATATGGACGTCGAACACGCTCATGAAGATGGACACGCGGATCAACGGCTGATCGCCAAGACCCGCCGACCCGGCCATCTCGCGCGGCGGCGGCACTTTCTGGATCAGCGTCACCAGACCATCGGCGGGCGCAATGATCGCGCCTTCATCCTGCGGCACCGCCCGCACCGGATCGCGGAAGAAGGCCAGCACCCACATCGTCACGATCAGCATCAGCCAGCCGACCACTTCCCAACCCATCAGAAAGAAAACGCCCGTGATAGCCGCAGCGATCAGGCCGAATTTCACGCCTTCCGGATGAACCTGGGGGAAGCGCCATTTGACATTGCCGCCGGCGGCAATCGTGATCTCGTTATTTTCCATAGCCACCGTCTTTAGGGAGAGACCCTCGCCCTGACAACGACCGATGCCGCGCTATGTATCCTTGCCTGTCCGGAACGCCAGAATCCCTGCCAGAACGGTTGAACATTGGCCGCGCTTTGCCTAGGGCGTTTTGCAAATCCACCCAGAATGAAGAAGGCGAACAGGCGCATGGCGAAGATCAAGGTGAAAAACCCGGTCGTGGAAATTGACGGCGATGAAATGACCAGGATCATCTGGCAATGGATTCGCGAACGCCTGATCCTCCCCTATCTCGACATCGACCTGAAATATTACGACCTGAGCGTCGAAAAGCGCGACGAGACCAATGATCAGATCACGGTCGATGCCGCCAATGCCATCAAGGAATATGGCGTCGGTGTTAAGTGCGCCACCATCACCCCGGACGAACAGCGGGTCGAGGAATTCAACCTCAAGCAGATGTGGAAGTCGCCCAACGGCACCATCCGCAACATCCTGGGCGGCGTCGTATTCCGCGAACCCATCGTCATCAAGAATGTCCCCCGCCTCGTTCCCGGCTGGACCGACCCGATCGTCATCGGCCGTCACGCCTTTGGCGACCAGTATAAGGCGACCGACTTTCTGGTCCCGAGCGCTGGCAAGCTGACCATGGTGTGGGACGGCGACAATGGCGAAAAGATCGAAAAGGAAGTGTTCAACTTCCCCGCCGCCGGCGTTGCCATGGGCATGTATAATCTCGACCAGTCGATCATCGACTTTGCCAAGGCGAGCATGAACTATGCGCTCGACCGCAAATGGCCGCTCTACCTGTCGACCAAGAACACCATCCTGAAGGCCTATGACGGCCGCTTCAAGGATCTGTTCCAGCAGGTGTTCGACGAAGAATTTGCCGATCGGTTCAAGGCGGCGGGCATCGTGTACGAACATCGCCTGATCGACGACATGGTCGCCTCCGCGCTCAAGTGGAGCGGCAAGTTCGTCTGGGCCTGCAAAAATTATGACGGCGACGTCCAGTCGGACACCGTCGCGCAGGGCTTCGGCTCGCTCGGCCTGATGACCTCCGTGCTCCTCTCGCCCGATGGCAAGACGGTCGAGGCCGAAGCCGCCCACGGCACCGTCACCCGCCACTATCGCCAGCATCAGCAGGGCAAGGCGACCTCGACCAACCCGATCGCCTCGATCTTCGCCTGGACCCAGGGACTTGCTTTCCGCGGCAAGTTCGACGGCACGCCCGACGTCACCAAATTCGCCGAAACGCTGGAGCGCGTCTGCGTCAAGACTGTCGAGGATGGCGCAATGACCAAGGATCTGGCGCTGCTGATCGGCCCGGAACAGGCGTGGATGACCACGGAACAGTTTTTCGAAACGATCCGCGTCAATCTGGAAGCCGAAATGGCGACATGGAACTGATAGCCGCTTGAGGCTTTCAATTCGCAAACGGAACGAGGCGGCGCCGTGCAACGGAGCCGCCTTTTTCACGACTGGCCAACCGACCGGAAGGAAATCTCTCTCCGTTCGGGACTGACTTTACAGGAGACGCGGAGATGACAACGACAGCCCGCAAACGCCTGGAAGTCCGCACCGCCGTACCGTCCGACGTGCGCGCCATCCTGCGGCTGATAGCCCGCGTCTATCCGGGCCTGCCCAATTATTCCCCCGCGACAGTCCGGGGCCAGATCAACAATTTCCCCGATGGCTGTTTCGTCGCGCTCTACGACAATAAGGTCGTGGGCTATTGCGCGACCATGCGGGTCAGCAAATCGATGGCCTTCTCCCCCCATGACTGGGACGAAATCACCGCGAATGGCTTTGGCACCCGCCACAGCGCGGCGGGCGAATGGCTCTATGGCTATGAAATGGCGGTCGATCCCAAGCTGCGCGGCCTGCGCATCGGCCAGCGCATCTATGACGAGCGCAAGGAACTGGTTGAACAACTCGACCTGCACGGCATCGTCATCGCCGGTCGCATGCCCGGCTATCTGCGCACCAAGCGCAAGGTGGACGGACCGAAAGATTATCTCGACAAGGTCGTGCAGGGCAAGATCCGCGACCAAGTGGTCAGCTTCCAGCTTAAAAACGGCTTCGAACCGCTCGGCGTCCTCGAAAATTACCTGCCGGAGGACAAGCAGTCGGACGGCCATGCTGCGCATCTGGTGTGGCGCAACCCCTATGTCGACCCGGACGAAGCGCCCGAAATGCGCGTCCCGCGCGGCGTCGAAAGCGTCCGCCTCGCCACTTGCCAGCTACAGGCGCGCGCCGTGCAGGATTTTGACGAGTTTATCCGCAACATCGAATATTTCGTCGATGTCGCCGCCGACTACCGCTCGGACTTCATCGTCTTTCCCGAACTCTTCACCCTGCCCCTCCTGTCGTTCGAGACGAAAAAGCTCAACCCGATGGAGGCGATCGACAAGCTGACCAACTATACGCCCCGCCTGACCAAGGAATTGGGCCGCATGGCGCTGGAATATAATATCAACATCATCGGCGGTTCCCACCCGACCCGCGCCGATGATGGCGACATCCAGAATATCGCCTATGTCGCGCTCCGCGACGGATCACTTCACACTCAGGAAAAAATCCACCCGACCCCCAACGAGGCCTTTTGGTGGAATATCAAGGGCGGTGACGCGCTGGACGTGATCCAGACCGACTGCGGGCCGATCGGCGTTCTCATCTGCTACGACAGCGAATTTCCCGAACTCGCCCGCCGCCTGGTGGATCAGGGCGCGCGCATCATCTTCGTCCCCTTCTGCACCGATTCCCGCGCCGGCTATATGCGCGTGCGCTATTGCGCGCAGGCCCGCGCGATCGAAAATCAATGCTATGTCGTCATGTCGGGCAATGTCGGCAACTTGCCCAATGTCGACAATATGGACATCCAATATGCCCAGAGCGCCATCCTGACCCCCTGCGACCTGCCCTTCGCACGGGACGGGATTGCGGCGGAATCATCCGAAAATGTCGAAACCCTGACCATGGCCGACGTCAACCTGGCTGACCTCAGCTGGGCCCGCGCCGAAGGCACCGTCCGCAACCTGCGCGACCGGCGCTTCGATCTCTATCATATCGAATGGGACAACAACCCCGACCACGCCCACGCCCAGAGCGGCGGCCCGGTCCCGGCGGGCGGCCATAATTCGCCGGGTGGTGGGTGAGAAGACACTATAAGGGTGGGTGGCGACCTGTCGGCTTTCGGAGCATAAAGGAGGCGATTGGGCGCGAAAGATGGGAATGGGGTTCGTTGCCGAATTCAGCAATGAAGTTTTGTTTTTGATTGATCGGGATTGGTTCGGCTGGCCTGATCCGCCCCGATGGGGACTGGCATCGTTTGATCCGGCCAATGGAAAGTGGAACCTGTGGGGCAACTTTTCAGATTTGCCTTCTGCGTGGACTGTTCCTGCCGCCCTAGATGGACCGGAACGAAACCCTACTTAGTCCGGCTCTGGGCCAGATTTATTTGCAATTGATTGACCGGCTTTTAGTCGTTCCCGATCATCCTCCCCTATAAGGGGAGGTGGATGGCCGTAGGCCAGACGGAGGGGTGTCCCCCCGCGATAGGGTGACACCCCTCCACCACTTCGTGGTCCCCCTCCCCTTGCAGGGGAGGAATTTGCGGGCGCTTCTAGGCAATTTCTACCCCCGCAACCCCGTTCGCCCTGAGCTTGTCGAAGGGTCGCACTTTCTCCGTGCCTCTATACCCGTCGCAAGAAAGACGGGGGCTTCGACAAGCTCAGCCCGAACGGTAGTGGGTGGCACTCCCGATCGTAAACTGACCCGGACCGCATCCCCCGCTCACTCCACCGTAACACTCTTCGCCAAATTCCTCGGCTGATCCACATCCGTCCCCTTGGCCACCGCGACATGATAGGCCAGCAACTGCACCGGCACCGCATAGACCAAAGGCGCGATCAGCGGATGCACCTTGGGCATCTCGATCGTCGCCATGCAGCCCTCGCCTGCCAGTGCGATCCCTTCCGCATCGGAAATCAGCACCACCTTGCCGCCGCGCGCCTGCACTTCCTGCATGTTGCTCACGGTTTTCTCGAACAGCGGGCCGGACGGCGCGATCACGATCACCGGCACCGCCTCGTCGATCAGCGCGATCGGGCCATGCTTCATCTCGCCAGCCGCATAGCCCTCGGCGTGAATATAGCTGATTTCCTTGAGCTTGAGCGCCCCTTCCAGCGCCATCGGATAATCCGGCCCACGCCCCAGATACAGCACGTCACGCGCCGGGGCGATCAGGTGCGCCATTGCCTCTATGTCGCCATCATGGCCCAGCGCCTCGTTCATCGCGGCCGGGGCTTCGGACAGGTGCCAGACGATCTCGGCTTCTTCCGCCGGGGTCAGCAGCCCCTTGGCCCGCGCCAGATTGGCGGCCAGCGCAGCCAGCACCGCCAGCTGGCAGGTAAAGGCCTTTGTCGACGCCACGCCGATTTCCGGCCCGGCATGGGTCGGCAGCAACAGGTCAGCCTCGCGCGCCATCGAACTGGTCGGGACGTTCACCACCACAGCGATGATCTGGTCCGCCGCCCTGGCGTGGCGCAGCGCCGCCAGCGTATCGGCCGTCTCGCCCGACTGGCTGATGAACAGCGCCAGGCCGCCGGGTTCCAGTACCGGGTCGCGATAGCGGAACTCGCTCGCCACATCGATGTCGACCGGCACACGCGCGAATTTCTCGAACCAATATTTGGCGACCATCCCGGCATAGAAGCTGGTGCCGCAGGCGACGATGGTGATCCGCTTCACCGCCCCCAGATCGAAATCCATGTCCGGCATGGCGACCTCATTCTCCATCCGGCGCAGATAGGCGCGCAGCGTCTGGGCGACGACGACCGGCTGCTCGTAAATCTCCTTCTGCATGAAGTGGCGATGATTGCCCTTGTCGATCATCGCCCCCGACACGCCGGAGACCGTCACGGCCCGCTCGACCGGCACATTATCCTTGTCGAAAATCTCGGCGCCATTCTTCGTGATGACGACCCAGTCGCCCTCTTCCAGATAGGCGATCTTCTGCGTCAGCGGTGCCAGCGCCAAGGCATCCGACCCCAGATAGGTCTCACCATCGCCATAGCCGACCACCAGAGGCGATCCCAGCCGCGCGCCGATCAGCATGTCGGGATGGCTGCGGAACAATATCGCCAGCGCGAACGCCCCGTGCAGGCGTGGCAACACTTGGCGCACGGCTTCCTTGGGCGAAGCCCCCTGCTCCACCAGTTCGCTCACCAGATGGGCGACCACCTCGGTATCGGTCTGGCTGTCGAAAATGCGCCCCCGCGCCATCAGTTCCGCACGCAGCGGCTTGAAATTCTCGATGATGCCATTGTGCACCAGCGCCACCTCGCGCGTCGCATGGGGGTGCGCGTTGCTGGTCGTCGGCGCGCCATGCGTGGCCCATCGTGTATGCGCGATGCCGGTCGTGCCGGGCAGCGGCTCGTCGCGCAACTCGGTCACCAGATTGGCGAGCTTCCCCTCCGCCCGCCGCCGCTCGATCGCCCCGTCATGGACGGTCGCGACCCCCGCGCTGTCATAACCGCGATATTCCAGCCGCTTTAGCCCATCGACCAGCCGCTCCGCCACGTCGCTGTTGCTGATGATGCCAATGATGCCGCACATGAGCCGGGGGAGCCTTTCAGAGTTGATAAGGGACGCGGATGCCCGGCGTCTGTGCCGGATAATCGTTAGTATTGCGTGTCACGGCAATGGCCACTCCCGTCAAGGTGGGGCGCGTTCAGTTTAATATGTTCAGTTCGGTGTCGGCTTTATCGTGATCAACCAGATGTCGGGAGGCGCGAGCAACCGGAACGGCAATCCGCTGGTGCCGATCCCGGCCGCGACGATCATCGTCTTGGCTCCATCGCGATACAGGCCGCAGCCATAGCGCGTTCCATATTTCGACGGCACATAGACGATACCGGCAAAGGGCAAAGCCACCTGCCCGCAATGGGTGTGCCCCACCAGTGTCAGCGACGGCGTGTTCGGCAGAGCGGGAAACACATCCGGCCCGTGCGACAGGATCAGCCGCGCGCCACCCATTCGCGCCATCGCTGTCATCGTATCGGGCAGGTCGGGCTTTCGCGTATAAATATCCTTCAACCCGCCGATCACCAGCGGCCCGCGCCGCACCACACCATCCTGCAACAGGGTGATGCCGATCCGCGAGAAGGCCACCGCCCAGTCCCGACTGCTCAACGCAACACGGTTCAGTGCGCTGCGGCTGTCATGATTGCCCAGCACCGCCACCACGCCCAGCGGCGCGCGCAGCCCGGCGAGCGGCGCGATGCTTGCCCGCGCGTCATAGGTCGCCCCGCCCTTGTCATCGCCAATATAGTCGCCGCCCAGCAGGATAAGGTCCGGGCGCAGCGCGCTGATCTGCGCCACGATCCGCGCCATCCGCGCCGGGCTGTTGTCCGGCCCCGACATATGCGTATCGGTCAGCAGCGCGACGGTGACAGGATCGCGCGCCGCGTCGGCCGGGAAAGGCAGCGCGATCTCGGCCAGCCGAACCTGTGGCATGGCGCTGGCGTTCAGGATCAGCCAGCCAGCCCCTGCCAGAATCAGGATCAGCGTGCAGACCAGTCCCGCCAACCAGGGATGCCGCTGGACCAGCTTCATCCCACAACGTGCTCCCGCGCAGGCGTGAGCCCAGTCCCACGCTCCGATCTAGGCTCCCGCCTGCGCGGGAGCACGCAGCCTTTTCTCACTTCGCCGCCTTCTTCGCCATCATCCGCGCACGAAACCGCTTGGCCCAGCCCGGCTTTGCCTCCTGCGCGGGTCGGACCAGACACAGCGCGTCGGCCTCCACATTCCGCGTCACCACGCTTCCCGCCGCCACGATCGCGCCATCGCCGATCGTCACCGGCGCGACCAGCGCGCTGTTCGACCCGACAAAGGCGTCCGCGCCAATCTCGGTCTTATATTTGAAGAATCCATCATAATTGCAGGTGATCGTGCCCGCGCCGATATTGGCCCCCGCACCCACGCTGGCATCGCCAATATAGGACAGATGGTTGACCTTGGCTCCTTCGCCCAGCACGGCCTTCTTGATCTCGACGAAATTGCCGACCTTGGCCTTGACGCCGATCTGCGCACCGGGCCGCAGCCGTGCATAGGGTCCGACAGCCGCGCCGCTTTCAATGCTGGCCCCTTCCAGATGGGAAAAAGCGTGGATGACCACCCCGTCCGCCACCCGCACGCCCGGCCCGAACACCACGTTCGGTTCCACCACCACATCGCGGCCCAATATCGTGTCATGGGCGAAGAACACTGTCTCCGGCGCCACCAGCGTCGCTCCTTCGCGCATCGCCTCTACCCGGCGGCGCGCCTGCCACATTGCCTCCACCCCCGCCAGTTCGACCCGGCTGTTGACGCCCGCCACTTCCCACGCGTCCGTCTCGATCACCGCACTGGGCGCACCGGGCAGCATGATGATGTCGGGCAGATAATATTCGCCAGCGGCATTATCGTTACCGATCTGGTCCAGCAGGACGAACAGATCGGTCGATCGCACCGCCATCAGCCCGCTATTGCACAAAGTGACTGCCCGTTCGGCCTCACTGGCGTCCTTATATTCCACCATCTTCCCGATGATGCCCTGCCCATCGGCAATGATCCGGCCATAGGCGGCAGCGTCGTCCGGTCGGAACCCCAGCACGACCGCCCGCGGATCGTCCCCCCGGTTCAGCCGATCGAGCATCGCCCGCATCGTCGCCCCGCTCACCAATGGCACGTCGCCATAGAGGATCAACACATCGCCCGCGAATCCCGCTAGCGCATCATGCGCCTGTGCAACGGCATGGCCGGTGCCAAGCTGCTGGTCCTGCACCGCGATCACCGCGCCGGTGCCCGTCACCGCTGCCTCGACCTGCTCCCGACCAGCGCCGACCACCACGACCTGCCGCTCCGGCTCCAGCGCCGCGACGCTCGCCAGCAGGTGCAGCAGCATCGGGCGTCCCGCAACCGGGTGCAACACCTTGTGCAACGACGATTTCATGCGTGTGCCCTGACCGGCGGCAAGGATGATGACGGCCAATGGGCGGGCGACTGGACGGCTGGCGGTCACGATATCTCTGTCCCTCGAAAATGGGTCTGTGGCCTTCGGCTCTGCCATGTTTGGCTTGCCTTTGCCACCGCGCTCGCGGCATGCCGCGGCCATGGCAAACATAAATTTCGATATTGTCGGTTTCGACCTAGACGGCACGTTGATCGACACGAGCGGCGACCTTGCCGCCGCCGTCAACCACGCCATCGCGACGATCGACCGACCGCCTTTCCCGGTGGAGGCCATCCGCCCCTTTGTCGGCAAGGGCGCGAAGGTCATGCTCGAACGCGCGCTGGGTGCGTCGGGCGGCTATGACGACGCGACGCTCGCCCGGCTGCTGCCCGTCCTGCTCGACTATTATCAGGATAATCTCAGCGCCCGTTCCGTCCCCTATCCCGGCTTGATCGCCGCGATGGACGCGCTGGCCGCGGCAGGCGTCAAGCTGGCCATCTGCACCAACAAGGCAGAGCGCTTCACCATTCCGCTGATCGATCAGCTTGGCCTGACCCCGCGTTTCGCCAGCATCGTGGGCGGCGACACGGTGGGCGTCGCCAAGCCCGATCCCGCCCCCATCCGCGCCATGATCGAACGCGCGGGCGGTGGCCGGACAATCTTCATCGGCGACACGATCAACGACATAGCGGGCGCGCGCAATGCGGGCATCCCCAGCGTCGCGGTCAGCTTCGGTTTCCTCGACGGCCCGGTCGAGGATCTGGAAGCCGACGCCGTCATCGACCATTTCGACGATCTCGTCCCGCTCCTGCAAAGCTGGCCCACATGAGCTTGCGGCTGGAGCGGGACGGGGCCATCGCCCGCCTGCTGATCGACCGCCCGGCACGTCGCAACGCCATGACGCAGGCGATGTGGGAAGAGCTGCCCGTGCTGGTGGCGCAGGCGATGGCCGACGACGCCGTCCGCGTCCTGATCCTCGGCTCCGCCACGCCCGGCATTTTCTGCGCCGGGGCGGATATCGGCGAATTTGCCCGGCACAGCAGCGACGAAGCCTGGCGCATAGCCAATCAGGCCGCGATCCGCGCCAGCCAATATGCGCTAGCCCATGCGCCAAAGCCGGTGATCGCGGCCATTGACGGCGATTGTGTCGGCGGCGGTTGCGGCCTCGCCATCGCCTGCGACCTGCGCATCGCCGCCCCCACCGCCCGGCTGGGCATCACGCCTGCGAAGCTCGGCATCGTCTATTCGCTGTTCGACACCAAATTGCTGGTCGATCTGGTGGGTCCGGCCCGTGCCAGACGCATCCTTTTCACCGGCGCGCTGCACGGCGCGAACGATGCCCTCGCCATCGGCCTGATCGACGAGATCGCCGACGATCCCTTCGCCGCCGCGACGGCTTTGGCCCGCACCATCGCCGCCAATGCGCAGCATAGCGTGCGCGCGTCCAAGGCGATTATCCGTCGCATATTGGACGGTCAGGCCGATGATGACGAGGTGACGCTGGCGATCTTCCGCGACGCCTTCACCCTGCCCGATTTTGCCGAGGGCGTGGCTGCCTTTCAGGCGAAGAGGCGACCTGATTTCTGACCACGGCCGTCAAACATAAAATCCTCCCCTGCTAGGGGAGGTGGATGGCCGTAGGCCAGACGGAGGGGTGTCGCCCTCTCGATAGCATGACACCCCTCCACCGGCTTCGCCGGTCCCCCTCCCCTTAAAGGGGAGGATTTGGGTAGCGAGTTTGCAATGGGCATAATCACCAACAAAAAAGGCCCCCGAAACCGGAGGCCCTTCTTTGTCCTGATCTGCTGTGCAATCACATATGGATCGGCTTGCCGGTCACCGCCATCGCCGCTTCCTTGATCGCCTCGCTATGCGTCGGATGGGCGTGGCAGGTATAGGCGATATCCTCGCTCGATGCGCCAAATTCCATCGCCTGCACGACCTGCGCGATCATGGTGCCTGCCGGTACGGCGATGATCCACACGCCCAGCACCTTGTCGGTCTCAGCGTCGGCAATGACCTTCACGAAGCCGTCCGGTTCATGGTTGGTCTTGGCGCGGCTGTTGGCCATCATCGGGAATTTGCCGACCTTGATCGGTCCCTTTTCCTTGGCCTGCTCCTCAGTCAGCCCGACGCCTGCAATTTCAGGCTTGGTGTACACGACACCGGGGATCAGGTCATGGTTCACGATGCCGGTCAGGCCCGCGATATTCTCGGCAACGGCAATGCCCTCATCCTCGGCCTTGTGGGCCAGCATGGGGCCGGGGATCACGTCGCCAATCGCCCAGACGCCGGGCACCTTCGTGGCGAATTCATGATCGGTTTCGATCTGGCCGCGCTTGTTCAGTTCCAGCCCGATCTTGTCGAGGCCCAATCCATCCGTATTGGGGCGACGGCCGATCGACACCAGAACCACATCCGCCTCGATCGTTTCGGCCGCGCCGCCTGCAGCAGGCTCGACGGTCAGGGTCACGCCCTTCTTGCCCGCCTTCGCGCCGGTCACCTTGGTGCCGAGCCGATATTCAAAGCCCTGCTTCTTGAAGATCTTGTTGGCTTCCTTGCGGATTTCGCCGTCCATGCCGGGCAGGATCTGGTCCAGATATTCCACGACCGTGACCTTGGACCCCAGCCGACGCCACACGCTGCCCAGTTCCAGGCCGATGACGCCGCCGCCGACAACGACCAGATGCCCCGGCACCTTGTCCAGTTCCAGCGCACCGGTCGAATCGACGATCTGGCCGCCGGCATTGTCCACATCGACACCCGGTAGCGGCATGACCGACGATCCGGTGGCGATAATGATATTCTTCGCCGTCACCGTTTCGCCGCCGACTGCAACCGTGTTTGCGCCGGTGAAGCTCGCCAGCCCCTTGAGCCAGGTCACCTTGTTCTTCTTGAACAGAAATTCGATGCCGCCGGTCAGACCCTTGACTGCGTCGACCCGTTGCCCCTGCATGGTCGACAGGTCGAGGCTCATCTTGTCGATCTTGACGCCCAGCTTGGCGAGCGTGCCGTTGGCCGCTTCGTTATAGAGTTCCGACGCATGAAGCAATGCCTTGGACGGGATGCAGCCCACATTAAGGCAGGTGCCGCCCAGCGTCTCACGGCTTTCCGCGCACGCGACCTTCAGGCCCAGCTGCGCCGCCCGGATCGCGGCCACATAGCCGCCGGGGCCAGCGCCGATCACCAGAACGTCATAATCATACTCGGCCATCGTTCTTCTTCCTCATAGTGTTCCTGCGAACGCAGGAACCCAGGGCGTCGTCAGAACAGCGTCTCGAACAAATCCCGCCACTGCGGATTTTCCCGTTCGATCAACTCGATCTTCCAGGCGCGCTTCCATTTCTTCATCTGCAGTTCGCGAAGCCTCGCTTCCTGCAAATCATCATATGACTCAAACCACACCAACATGGTGCAGCCATGTCGCTTCGTAAAGCCTTCAACCAAAGCGTTTCGATGCTGATATGCCCGGCCAGCCAGATCGCTTGTAACACCCAGATAGAGGGTGCCATTGCGTCGGCTGGCAATCAGATAGACATATCCCGCTTTCGTTGCATTTCTCCGCCCTGGGCTCCTGCGTTCGCAGGAGCACGTGGGAAATAAGCCTTACAGGTCGATCAGCAGACGGGTCGGGTCTTCAATCGCATTCTTCACCGCGACCAGGAAGGTCACCGCCTCGCGACCGTCGATCAGACGATGGTCATAGGACAGCGCCAGATACATCATCGGACGCACCACGACCTGACCATCGCGCACCACAGGACGATCCTCGATGCGGTGGAGGCCAAGCACTGCCGACTGGGGCGGGTTGATGATCGGGGTGGACATCAGGCTGCCGAACACGCCGCCATTGGAGATGGTGAAGGTGCCGCCCTTCATATCTTCCATGGTCAGCTTGCCTTCCTTCGCCTTGCGGCCAAAGTCGCCAATCGTCTTTTCGATCGTGGCCACGCTCATGCTTTCCGCGTTGCGGATGACCGGGACGACCAGACCGGTCGGCGCCGACACCGCGACCGAAATGTCGCAGAAATCGTTATAGACGATCTCGTCGCCCTCGATCTGGGCGTTGACGCCAGGAATGTCCTTCAGCGCCATGCAGACGGCCTTGGTGAAGAAGCCCATGAAGCCCAGACGGACGCCATGCTTCTTTTCGAACAGGTCCTTATACTTGGCCCGCGCCTCGATCACCGCACTCATGTCGACATCGTTGAAGGTGGTCAGCAGCGCGGCATTATTCTGCGCTTCCTTCAGGCGCTTGGCGACCGTCTGGCGCAGGCGAGTCATCTTGACCCGTTCCTGCGCGCGACCGGGACCGGACGCCGGTGCCGCTGCCGCAGGGGCCGAATCCGCAGCCGTCGCGGCCGCCGCCTTCGCCGTGCCAGCCGCTACAGCCGCCGTCACATCATCCTTGGTCAGGCGGCCGTCCTTGCCGGTGCCCTTGATCTTGCTGGGGTCCAGCCCATGCTCCAGCACCAGACGGCGCACGGCGGGCGACAGGGTCAGATTGCCGCCCTCCTCATCGTCCGATGCAGCAGGCGCGGGGGCCGAAGCGGCCGGTGCAGGCGCGGCGGCCTCCGCCTTGGCGGCGGGTGCAGCGGCAGGCGCGGCAGCAGCAGCTGCACCTTCGTTGATCAGCGCCAGCAGTGCGCCGACATTCACCGTATCGCCTTCCTTGGCGATGATGTCGCCCAGCGTGCCTGCGACCGGCGCGGGCACGTCAACCGCGACCTTGTCGGTTTCCAGGCTGACGATAGGCTCATCGAGCGCGACGGCTTCACCGGGCTTTTTGAGCCACTGGCCCACGGTTGCTTCGGTAACGGATTCGCCCAGGGTAGGGACTTTGACTTCGGTGGCCATGAGCTTGTTCAGCCTTTCTTCTGGCGACGGATTTCTTCACGAACGCTGTGACCCAGCGCATCGGCGACGAGGGCGCCCTGTTCGGCGACATGGCGCTTGGCGAGGCCCGTGGCGGGCGACGCCGATGCCTTGCGACCGGCATAGCGGGCGCGCATCGGCGCCTTGCCGGCACTCGCCAGCGCTTCCTCGATATAAGGCTCCACATGGAACCATGCACCATTGTTGCGCGGTTCTTCCTGGCACCAGATCACTTCCGCCAGATTGGTCATCCGCTTGATACGGATGGCCAGCGCATCGGTCGGGAAGGGATAGAGCTGTTCGATACGCACGATCTGGGTATTCTTGTCACCCGCCGCATCGCGCGCCTCAATCAGGTCATAGGCGACCTTGCCCGAACACAGAACCAGACGCTCCGTTTCCGCGTCCGGCGCCGGGTTGGTATCCGACAGGATGCGCATGAAGTGCGTATCGCCCTGGAAGTCCTGCGCCTGACTTACCGCCAGCTTGTGCCGCAGCAGAGACTTGGGCGTCATGATGATCAACGGCTTGCGGAACGGGCGCAACATCTGGCGACGCAGGACATGGAAATAATTGGCCGGCGTCGTGATGTTGGCGACCTGGATATTGCCTTCCGCGCACAGTTGCAGGAAGCGTTCCAGACGCGCCGAACTATGTTCCGGCCCCTGCCCTTCATAGCCATGCGGCAACAGGCAGACGAGCCCGTTGGAGCGCAGCCATTTGGTTTCCGACGATGCGATATACTGGTCGAAGATGATCTGCGCGCCATTGGCGAAGTCGCCAAACTGCGCTTCCCACAGCACCAGGCTCTTGGGGTCGGCCAGCGCATAGCCATATTCAAAGCCCAGCACGCCATATTCGGACAAGGGGCTATCCAGCACCTCGAACCGGCCATGGGGCACGGTCGACAGCGGGATATATTTCTTCTCCGTATTCTGGTCGACCCAGACCGAATGGCGCTGGCTGAACGTGCCACGACCGGAATCCTGCCCCGACAGTCGCACGCCATAGCCTTCCGACAGGAGCGAGCCGAAGGCCAGCGCCTCGCCCGTCGCCCAGTCGAAATTCGCGCCTGACTTGAACATCTCCGCCTTGGCATCCAGCACGCGCTGAAGCGTCTTGTGGACGGTGTGGCCCTGCGGCACGGTGGTCAGCGTCTTGCCCAGGCTGTCGAACAGCTTGGGGCTGATCGCCGATTCAACGCTCTGGCGCGCGGTTTCAGCATCGGCAGGCTTGTGCAGTCCCGACCAGCGGCCCGCAAACCAGTCGGCCTTGTTGGCCTTGTAGCTTTTGGACGCCTCGAACTCGTCTTCCAGATGGTTGACGAAGTCGCCCGTCGTCTTGGTGACATAATCATCGTCGACCACGCCCTGCGCCTTCAGGCGGGTGGCGTAGACTTCACTGACCGGCGGATGCTGGCGGATCTTCGCATACATCAGCGGCTGGGTGAATGACGGCTCGTCGCCTTCATTATGGCCGAAGCGGCGATAGCACCACATGTCGATTACGATGTCGCGATGGAAGGTCTGGCGATATTCGACCGCCAGCTTGCAGGCGAAAGTCACCGCTTCGGGATCGTCGCCATTCACATGCAGGATCGGCGCCTGCACACCCTTCGCCACGTCGGACGGATAGGGCGAACCGCGCGAAAATTGCGGGCTGGTGGTGAAGCCGACCTGATTGTTGACGATGAAATGGATGCAGCCGCCGGTATTGTAGCCCGCAACCCCGGAAAAGCCGAGACATTCCCAGACGATACCCTGACCCGCAAAGGCCGCGTCGCCATGGATGAGCACCGGCAAGACCTGCTCATGCTTGGCCAGATCGTCGCGGAACGTCTGCTGCGCACGCACCTTGCCGAGCACCACCGGATCGACGGTTTCAAGGTGCGAGGGGTTGGGGACCAGCGACATGTGGACCTTGACCCCGTCAAATTCGCGGTCGGTCGATGTGCCCAGATGATATTTGACGTCGCCCGAACCACCGACATCTTCCGGGTTTGCGGTGCCGCCGGAAAATTCGTGGAAGATGACGCGAAAGCCCTTGGCCATCACATTGGCCAGCACGTTCAGGCGGCCACGATGGGCCATGCCATAGACGATTTCACGGATGCCCGACTGGCCGCCATATTTGATGACGGCTTCGAGCGCAGGAATCATCGATTCGCCGCCGTCCAGACCAAAGCGCTTGGTGCCGACATATTTGCGCCCCAGGAACTTTTCATATTGTTCGCCCTGGATGACCTTGGCCAGGATCGCCTTCTTGCCCTCTGGCGTGAAGATGATTTCCTTGTCCTTGCCTTCCATCCGCTCCTGAAGGAAACGGCGTTCCTCCACATCGGCGATGTGCATATATTCCAGGCCGACATTGCCGCAATAATTGGCGCGCAGGATCGCGACGATTTCGGTTACGGTGGCAAATTGCAGGCCCAGCGTACCGCCCAGGAATATCTTTTTGGCCGGATCGGTCAGGCCATGATATTCCGGCGTCAGATCGGCCGGCAAGTCGCGCTGGGTCAGCCCAAGCGGATCGAGATTGGCAGCGAGATGACCGCGCACGCGATAGGTGCGGATCAGCATCTGCGCGCGAATGGCGTCCTCTGCCGCCTGTGCTATCTCGGCGTCCGACGCAGGCTTGCCCGCAGACTTGGCGGCGGCCTTTACGGCCACCTGCATCTGGGTCGGGTCCATCGCCCCGGTCAGGTCGTCCGTATCCGCCAGCGGCCAGTTGGGTCGCGCCCAGCTTGGACCTTGCTCGACTTCAAAATCCTGGTTTTCGTAACCCATCATCATATCCCATCCGTGCCGCGTGCAGTCGCGGTCGGGCAAAGGACGGCCGGGGTGCAGCCCGACCGCCTTACAGGCCTGATCAGCCCTTCAGCACTTCCAGCAGGGTCGTGCCCAATTCGGACGGGCTGGCCGCAACCTTGATGCCCGCCGCTTCCATCGCGGCGATCTTGCTTTCCGCGTCGCCCTTGCCACCCGACACGATCGCGCCGGCATGGCCCATGCGGCGGCCCGGAGGCGCCGTGCGACCGGCGATGAAGCCAGCCATCGGCTTCTTGCGGCCCTTCTTGGCTTCGTCGATCAGGAACTGCGCCGCCTGCTCTTCCGCGTCACCGCCGATTTCACCGATCATGATGATCGATTCGGTGGCGTCGTCGGCCAGGAACAGTTCCAGCACGTCGATGAAGTTGGTGCCATTGACCGGATCGCCGCCAATACCGACCGCCGTGGTCTGACCCAGGCCAGCGTTCGACGTCTGGAACACCGCTTCATAGGTCAAGGTGCCCGAACGCGACACGACGCCGACGCTGCCCGCCTTGAAAATGCTACCGGGCATGATGCCGATCTTGCATTCGTTGGGGGTCAGCACGCCGGGGCAGTTCGGGCCGATCAGGCGCGACTTGCTGCCCGACAGTGCGCGCTTCACGCGGACCATGTCGAGGACGGGGATGCCTTCGGTGATGCAGATGATCAGCGGAATTTCCGCGTCGATCGCTTCCAGGATCGAATCGGCCGCAAATGGCGGCGGCACGTAAACAACCGACGCATCCGCGCCGGTCTTGGTCTTGGCTTCCAGCACCGTGTCGAACATGGGCAGGCCGATATGGGTCGAACCGCCTTTGCCCGGCGTGACCCCGGCAACCATCTGGGTGCCATAGGCGAGCGCCTGTTCGGTGTGGAAGGTGCCGGTGGCACCGGTCATCCCCTGGGTGATGACCTTGGTGTTCTTGTTCACCAGAATGGACATGCGTGTCCCTTTACATTCTGTGGACGTGGCACTTGGTCGAATGCATCCCGTTTCAGGCTGCGCACTTACCTGAAACGGGATGGTGCAGCTCTGAAGTGTCAGGCGAGCGAGGGATCAATACCCTTGCACGCTTCCAGCAGTTCCTTGACGGCGTCGACCGAAACCTGAAGATTGGCTTTGGCTTCGTCGTTGAGTTCGATTTCGATGACCTGCTCGACACCATCCTTGCCGATGATGACAGGCACGCCGACATAGAGATTGTCGACGCCATATTGGCCGGTCAGGTTGGCCGCGCAGGGCAACAGGCGCTTCTTGTCGCCCAGATAGGATTCCGCCATCGCGATCGCGCTGGTGGCGGGCGCGTAGAAGGCAGAGCCGGTCTTGAGCAGCGCGACGATTTCGCCGCCGCCCGAACGGGTGCGCTGAACGATGGCGTCGATACGCTCCTGGGTGGAGCGGCCCTGCTTGATGAGGTCAGGCACAGGGATGCCCGCGACGGTCGAATATTCGATCACCGGCACCATGGTATCGCCATGGCCACCCAGCACGAAGCTGGTGACGTCCTTGGCCGACACGTTGAATTCTTCGGCCAGGAAGTGGTTGAAGCGCGAGCTGTCCAGCACGCCGGCCATGCCGACGACCTTGTTGTGCGGCAGGCCCGAAAATTCGCGCAGCGCCCAAACCATCGCGTCGAGCGGGTTGGTGATGCAGATGACGAAGGCGTCGGGCGCGTTGGCGGCAATGCCTTCGCCCACCGCCTTCATGACTTTCAGGTTGATGCCCAGCAGGTCGTCGCGGCTCATGCCCGGCTTGCGCGCAACACCGGCGGTCACGATGATGACATCGGCGCCAGCAATATCGGCATAATCGTTGCTGCCGGTGATCTTGGCGTCGAAGCCTTCGACCGAAGCGCACTGGGACAGGTCGAGCGCCTTGCCCTGCGGCACGCCTTCCACCACGTCGAACAGGACGATATCGCCCAGCCCCTTCAGGGCCGCGAGATGCGCGAGCGTGCCGCCAATGTTACCAGCGCCGATGAGCGCGATCTTGTTACGGGCCATATGTCTGTCATCCTCCAAGACGTAAACTCTGGAATTGATGGCCCGCTTAAGCCGATAATGCAGGGGTTTCAACTAACAAAGGCCGTACGAGCAAATTATCTTTGCAACTCATTCTCAATTGCGATAAGAGCAGCAACACCCTGTCGCTCCCGGCTCCCACCCTGGCCGTCGAGCTGTCCCTGCAGCGGTATCCTGCCGGATGCTTTCCCGACGGAGAGCATCCGGTCTGTTTTTCCCCGTTTTCAGCAAGAAGATTGCGTCATGATGACGGCAGCGCACGGCGGGCCGTGCCCGCTGCGGTACCTATTTGGGACCGTGGCCCAGCGCCAGATAATCGTCCGACTGCATTTCCATCAGTCGCGACACGGTCCGTTCAAATTCGAACGCGCCGTCTCCCTCCGGGTAGAGCCGCGCCGGTTCCGCGTCCGCCGACGCCAGCAACTTCACCTTATATTCGTACAGCGAGTCGATCAGCGTCACGAAGCGCGCGGCCTCATTGCGCTTCTCCGGCCCCAGGACCGGGATGCCGACGATGATCACCGTATGATATTTCCGGGCGATCGCCAGATAGTCGGGCGCGCCGCGCGCCTCCGCGCACAACCGCTTGAACGAAAAGACCGCCACGCCCTTCAGGCTCTTGGGCACATGGAGCGTCCGCCCGCCCTGCACCTTTATGTCCTCCGAGGGCACATGGGCGCGGTCTGACGGGGGATAATCGGTCAGGCGGAAAAATGCCGTGCTGAGCGCGACCGTCGCCGCATCGCCATTGGGGCAGTGCCACAAGGTCGCGTCGCCCAGTCGGTCGCGGCGATAGTCGGTCGGGCCGTTCAGCGTCAGGACGTCCAGACGATCCTTGATCAGGTCGATGAAGGGCAGGAAAAGCTGACGGTTAAGTCCATTTTTGTAGAGTTCATCAGGTTCGCGGTTGGACGTCGTGACGATCGTCACCCGCTTTTCCAGCAGCCCGGTAAACAGGCGGGACATGATCGCGGCATCAGCCATATTATTGACGACCATTTCGTCAAAACAGAGCAAGCGCGCTTCATCGGCCAGCGACTCCACGACCGGCGGGATCGGATCGCCCTTCTCCGACTTGCGGGCTTCCGCCAGCCGCGCATGGACGTCGAGCATGAATTCATGGAAATGCACGCGCTTCTTGCGCTGGATCTTCACCGTGTCGAAGAACAGGTCCATCAGCATCGACTTGCCGCGACCGACCCCACCCCACATGTAGAGGCCGCGCGGCGGCTCAGGCATTTTGCGCAGCAGCTTCCACAGCGTCGAACCGCGTGCGGGAACCGCCTCCAATTGCTGCTGCAAGGCGTCGAGTCGCAACGCCGCCGCGCGCTGATCGGGATCGGCGCGCAATTCGCCAGCCGCGATCAGCGCCTCATATCGGGCAACCACCCCTGTCACTTGGCCACAATGACCTTGCGCAATGTAGCGGTAGAGGCCGCGATCAAACCATCGCCCTGCGCGATCGTCATGCGCAGGAACAGCATCTTGCCCGTTTCCTTGAGCAGTTCGACATCGGCGATCATCGTCAGACCGCGCTTGCCCAGGCCCAGATATTGCATCGACAGGTCAATGGTGAGCGCGGCCATCTGATCCTCACGCCCCATCGCCCAGAGCGCGATGAAATAGGCGTGATCGGCAAAGCCAGCGGCAAAACCGCCGTGCATATTGCCAAAGCGGTTCATGTGCTGCGGTCGCACCTCCAGCGCGACCCGCGCCTTGCCCGGCGCGTCGCTGCGCGCATAGCCGCTGCCAATCACCGAGGGGAAATCGACGCTGTCCGAATCGCCCCAGCGCCGCCAACCGCTCCAATCCTCCGCCGGTTCGGCGGAAGCCATCGCCTCGGTCTTACTCACGACAATCAGAGCTGCCGCTCGACCATCATCTTCTTGGTTTCGGCGATCGCCTTGGCCGGAGACAGACCCTTGGGGCAGACATTCGCGCAGTTCATGATGGTGTGGCAGCGATACAGGCGGAAGGGATCTTCCAGTTCGTCGAGACGATCGCCGGTATATTCATCGCGGCTGTCCGCCAGCCAGCGATAGGCCTGCAACAGGATGGCCGGGCCGAGGAACTTGTCCGAATTCCACCAGTAGGATGGGCAGCTGGTCGAGCAGCAGGCGCACAGGAT
The DNA here is from genome assembly GCF_015752145.1 of Sphingobium sp. JAI105. NCBI lineage: Bacteria > Pseudomonadati > Pseudomonadota > Alphaproteobacteria > Sphingomonadales > Sphingobiaceae > Sphingobium > Sphingobium sp. JAI105. Next base: position 1,369,907 of record NZ_JADOUC010000001.1, read on the forward strand.
GCATTCGTAAAGGCCGTCCAGCTTCTCGCGATCGGCGGGCGACTGGAGCCGCTCCTTGCCCGATGGCGGCGGCGACACGGTCTTGAGCCAGGGCTGGATCGAATTATACTGCGCGTAGAAATGGGTGAAATCAGGAACCAGATCCTTGATCACATCCATATGCGGCAGCGGCGTGATCCGCACGTCCTTGCCCGAACATTCCTCGATCGCGGTGGTGCAGGCCAGCCCGTTCTTGCCGTTCATGTTCATCGAACAGGAACCGCAAATCCCTTCACGGCAAGACCGGCGGAAGGTCAGCGTCGGATCATATTCATTCTTGATCTTGATCAGCGCGTCCAGAACCATCGGGCCGCAATTGTCGAGATCAATCTCATAGGTGTCGTAACGCGGGTTCTGCCCGGAGTCGGGATCGTAGCGATACACCTTGAAGCTGCGCACCTTCGTCGCGCCTGCGGGTGCGGGGTGGGTCACACCCTTGCCGCTGATCTTGCTGTTCTTGGGCAACGCAAATTCGGCCATCTGAATAAGTCCTGCTATCCCGTTTCCACGCCCCTGAACAATATAGGGACCGCTTAGTCAAGCTGCACCATTGTGTTTGCGCACGAGTTCGCACGCCAGGTTCGCTTGCATCTGGTCAATCCAGGCCGCCCGTGGCAAGAGGGCGCCACCCCCTGATACGGCCATTCATGCGCGTCCTTTTCCTGTTCATTGGCGAACCCCATCACCTGTTTCATGCCCTGCCGATTGCAGCAGAAATGGCAGCCGCGGGTCATCGCCCGACCATCGCGCTGGCCAGCGAAGCGCATGTGCGCGTCATGCAACGTCTGGCCGATATTTACCCGGCGTTCGCGCCGGATGTGCATTTGCTGGGTCGGGGCCGGATCACCCGTTTGCTGCGCGCGATCGGCATCGGCCGTCATTCGCGCTTGCTGACCCTGCTGAGCGCGCTTCCCTTTCTGTGCGGGTTCGATGCGATTGTCGTGCCGGAACGTACCACCACCTTGATCCGCCACCTGCTGCCGCGCCACACCAGCCTGATCTTCACGCCCCATGGCGCGGGCGACCGCGCCATCATGCTGGACCCGCGCGACCGGCATTTCGATTTCGTGCTGGTTTGCGGGGAAAAGAGCGAGCAGCGGTTGCTGGAGGCTGGGACGATCCGCCCCGGCCATTATGCAACCAACGGCTATGTCAAATTGGACCTGATGGCGCAGATGCAGCAACGGCGGGTGCCGCTGTTCGACAATGATCGACCAACTGTGGTCTACGCCCCGCATTTCCGTCGCTCCCTATCCTCCTGGGATCGGTTCGGGCAGGATGTCATCGCATGGTTCAGCGCGCAGGATCGCTACAATCTGGTTGTCGCGCCGCATGTCCGCCTGTTTGCCGATGCGCCGCAATCGGCAAGGGACGCCATCACCGCGCTCGCCATCCCTGGCAAGGTCATGATCGATCTCGATTCGGATCGCCTGTTCGACATGAGCTATATGATCGGAGCGGACATTTATCTGGGTGACGTCAGCAGTCAGGTGTATGAATTTCTGGCCATACCGCGCCCCTGCCTGTTCCTGAATGCCCATGGCGTGCAGTGGCAGGGCGATGCGGATTATCTGTTCTGGACGCTGGGCGACGTGCTGGACGATCTGTCAGACCTGCAACAGGCGCTGGACCGGGTGGCAACGCGGCACCCCCACTATATCGATGCGCAGCGCCTGCGCCTCGCGGAATCGGTTGGGGGCGATCCAACCGGTGCGGCACGACGCGGTGCAGACGCCATCGCCGCCTTCCTTGAAAATGACGGCCCAGCCGGTAAGAGCGAAATATGATCACGCCCTCTGCATCGTCGCCCCCCAGCCTGTCGCTGATCGGCGTCAATCCTGCCCTGTTGTGGGGTATGACCAATGCCGAACGGCTGGCAAGACTGGCGCGCGCAGAGGGCATGACGGCCGATCCCGAAGCGACCGACGGGCGCCTCCATGTCAATCTGGACTATGTGTTCGATCCGGTTTGGCTGCGCCATGTTCTGGCTTCGCCCGGAATGGTCGTCATGGACGGCGACGCGCTTGTCATGGCGCATCTACCCCGGTCGATTGCGCCATCCGCCGATCAGATCGCCGCGCACCGGGCCACGCTGACCATCATCGATTATCGGGACGGCCCGCTGATCTACAACCGTCAGCTGCGCAAACTCGACTGCCCCTTCATTCAGCGGCTGACCCCGGCAACCCGGCGCGAGATTGAGCGGCGCAGCTATTTCGGCGCCTATAAGGGCGTCACCGACCTGCTGACCAAATATCTCTGGCCCGAACTGGCGCTGGTGCTGACGCGGATCGCGGCGCAGCTGCGCATGACCCCGAATATGGTTTCGGTGATCGGCGTGACCCTTTGCCTGCTTGCGACATGGTTGTTCGCGCAGGGCATGTACTGGACCGGCTTCCTGTCCGGCTTCATCTTCATGGTGCTCGACACGGTGGACGGCAAGCTTGCCCGTTGCACCATCACCTCGTCCAAATGGGGCAATGTGATCGACCATGGCGTCGATCTGGTCCACCCGCCCTTCTGGTGGTATTTCTGGGGGACGGGGCTGGCCTATTGGGGACTGGCGCTGTCGACCCGGACCTTCGCGCTGGTGATGGCGGCGGTGATCGCGGGCTATGTGCTGCAACGGCTGATCGAGGGGATGTTCCTCAAGGATTTCGGCATGGACATCCATGTCTGGCAGCGCTTCGACAGCCAGTTCCGCCTCATCACCGCGCGGCGCAACCCCAATATGGTCATCCTGTTCGTGTCGCTGCTGTTCGGGCGACCCGACATCGGCCTGATCGCGCTGGCTTGGTGGACGGTCATCTCCCTGATCGTCCATGCCGTGCGGCTGGCGCAAGCCTATGCCGTCAAGCGGTCCGGCCAGCCAATTGTCAGCTGGATGGAGCAAGCCCGGCCATGAACCCCACGATCGAGAAATTCGGCTGGCCCGCCACGCTGATTGCGGAGTTCACCCACTGGGTCGTGCTGCTCCGCCCGGCCCAGCCGACGCTGGGGTCGCTGATCCTCGCGGCCAAGAGCGACGCGACGGCGTTTGGCGACCTGCCTGGCGACGCCCATGCCGAACTCAAGACCGTTACCGTAGCGATCGAGGCGGCGCTGACCAAGGCGGTGGGCTATACGAAGATCAACTATCTGATGCTGATGATGGTTGACCCGCACGTCCATTTCCATGTCATACCCCGCTATGAAGGGACACGCAGCGCGGCGGGTGTGCGTGTGGCGGATGCGGGGTGGCCGGGACAGCCGGACCTTGGGTCTGCGGTCAAGCTCGACAGTGAGCTGGACAATGTAAAAGCGTGGCTGAAAATTCATTTCGATAACGAAATGAAGTAACCGACAGTCTCTTTGACGACCGCCGCTTTTATCGCCCGTAGCGCCCCTCGGCGACCCATTTCGCGGTCAATGCCGTCGCCGCCTCGACATCCTGATGGAAGTCGACCTCCTGCCATTCCAGCCCCTCGATCGACACGGTGCCGACCCTGTTGCCCTTGGCGATGATGTCGATCGCGCGCAGATACCAGCGTTCGACGCCTTCGGGGGTACGCATCATCTGGTCGATCTGGTTGCGGAAGATTGCTGGGCCTTCGCCGGTGAAGGCCAGCATGCCGATCGATTCAGCGTTGGTGTCGGGCGGCAGCAGCCGCTTGCCGATATGGTGCAGCCGACCACTCTCGTCGCGGTTCACCTTCATGTCGTCATCGTCATAGTCGGGCTTCACGTCGACTGTCACGGTGATCGCATCCTGCGTCCCGGCTATGAGCTTCGCGACGATTTCGTCCGACACGATGGTGTCGCCGTTCAGGATGATGAAGTCCCGGTCCATCTCCTCCCGCACGATCCAGCAGGTGCCAAGATTATCGGCCACCTGAAAGAAGGGGTTGAACACGCAGCGGATGCGCGCGCCGGTCTCGCGATACAATTGCAGCGCATGATCCTCGACCCGTTCGGTGCGGAACCCCGTCACCACCACGATGTCGGTCACGCCATTGGCGACCAGCGCGGCGATCTGCCAGCTGATCAGGGTGCGGCCGTTAAAGTCGATCATGCATTTGGGCACGTCGCGGGTCAGCGGCAACAGGCGCGATCCTTGTCCGGCGGACAGGATGATGGCTTTGGTGATGGTCATGGCGCGGGTCTTTAGAAGGGAAATTGGCCGAAAAAAAGGCGGCGTTTGCACTCGGTTCAGTGGGCGCTTAAAGCGCAGCGTGCTCCTGCGCAGGCAGGAGCCCAGATCGGAGCGAGGAACTGGGCTCCTGCCTGCGCAGGAGCACGTCGCGGTCAGTTTGAAGGACCTGGTTGGTTGATGTTCAAGCCCGGCGCAGCACAGGACGGCTTTTCCCGCATATTGGCCAATACCGGCTGGCTGCTGGGGGGCAAGGGCGTGGGCGCGGTCTTGAGCCTGGCCTATCTCGCCATCGTCACCCGCACGCTGGGCGTGGCCGATTTCGGGCGGTTCGCGCTGGTGCTGAGCGCGGCCACCGTCATCAAGACGATGACCAGCTTCGACAGCTGGCAGATCGTCGTGCGCTATGGCCAGACCCATCTGGCAGCGGACAATGGCGACGCGCTCAACCGGGTGCTGCGTTTCTGCATTATGATCGACCTTGCCTCCGCCGCGGTCGGCGGGGCGATTGCCGCCGTCATCATCCTGGCCTTTGGCGGCCTGCTGGAACTGCCGCCGGGCATGGGGTGGCAGGCATGGCTGTTCTGCATGGTGATGATGATCACGATCCGGTCCAGCCCCACCGGCATATTGCGCCTGTTCGACCGGTTCGATTCCGCCGCGCTCGCCGAAACCATGATCCCGGTCGGACGAATGATCGGCGCGGTCGCCGCGCTTTGGCTGATGCCGACCATCACCGGCTTTCTGATCGCCTGGGGCGCGGCGGAGCTATTATGTGCGCTCGCCTATTGGTGGCTCGCTTTGCGCGAAGGGCGCGGGCGGATCGGCGCGTGGCGCGCGGGACGGGCGCTGGATGCGCGGGCGGAAAATCCCGGCATTATCGGTTTCCTGACCGCCACCAACCTCCAGACCAGCCTGTCGTCCATGGGACAGCAGGTCGCGGTGCTGGTGGTCGGGCTGTTCGTCGGGCCAGTCGGCGCGGGCCTATATCGCCTCGCCAACCAGCTTGCCAATTCGCTGACGAAGATTTCCAGCCTGCTGTCGCGCAGCATATTCGTCGAGCTGTCACGCAGCGGCAGTCAGGGGGGCGAGGCGCTGGGCGCGCTGTTCCGCCGTACCAACCGGCTGGCGCTGGTCGCTGGCGCGGTGATCATCGCGCTGATCCTGACCATCGGCCATCCGCTGCTGGGGCTGATCGCCGGGCGGGAGTTTCTGCCCGCCTATCCGCTGCTGCTGCTGCTGGGCATCGCCGCCTGCATCGACCTGATCGGGGTCAGCTATCGCCCGCTGCTGATGGCGACCGACCGGGCGGGTCTGTCGCTGCGCATCACCTTCATCTCGACCGCGCTCTTGCTGGGGATGCAGGCCGCGCTGTTGCCGCTTTACGGCACGATGGGCGCAGCCAGCGCCAATATCGTCGCGGCCATCGCCGGCTTCGTGATGATGGGCCTGGCCAGCCGCAAGGCTGTTCGCGCGCAGGGGTGAGCGGGCGGCTGGGCGTAGCTTCACCTTCCGCCGTTCGTTTGGAGTGCAATCGAGAAACGTGGCCCGCGGTTTCTCGACTGCGCTCGAAACGAACGGCGGGTGGAAAATGACTCCGTGATCCCACCTCGCACGACGCCCAACGAAAAAGGGGCCGGAAAACCGGCCCCTTCTCGATCGTCTGACAGTAGCTGAAACGCTTAGCGCTTCGAGAACTGGAAGCTCTTGCGGGCCTTCGCCTTGCCGTACTTCTTACGTTCGACAACGCGGCTGTCGCGGGTCAGGAAGCCTTCGGCCTTGACCGCGCTGCGCAGCGCCGGTTCATACTTGGTCAGCGCCTGGGCGATGCCATGCTTGACCGCGCCGGCCTGACCCGAAAGGCCACCGCCCTTGACGGTGCAGATCACGTCATACTGACCGGTGCGGTCGGTGACGCCGAACGGCTGGTTGATCACCAGACGCAGAGTCGGACGAGCAAAATAGATTTCCTGATCGCGGCCATTGACCGTGATCTTGCCGGTGCCGGGCTTTACCCAGACGCGGGCAACGGCGTCCTTGCGGCGGCCGGTCGCATAGGCGCGGCCAAGATTGTCGATTTCCTGCTGGCGCAGCGGCATGGTCGACACAGGCGGCGCGATGGGCGCGTCGGCGGCAACGTCCGCAGCAGGCGCTTGCGCAGCGGCAGGCGCGGCAGCCGGAGCCGCGGCGGCTTCGGCAGCGATCTGTGCGAGATCAGACAGGGACTGGCGGTTATCGGACATTATGCACCCACCTTGTTCTTGCGGTTGCGCGACGCGAAGTCGAGCACTTCGGGGTTCTGGGCTTCATGCGGATGCTCGGCGCCGCCGAACACGCGCAGGTTGCGCATCTGCTGGCGACCCAGCGGGCCACGCGGGATCATGCGTTCGATCGCCTTTTCCAGCACGCGCTCAGGGAAACGGCCTTCCAGAATCTTGGCCGGGGTGGTTTCCTTGATGCCGCCGGCATAGCCGGTGTGCTTGTAATAAACCTTGTCGGTCAGCTTCTTGCCGGTGAACTTCACCTTGCCAGCATTGATGATGATGACATTGTCACCACAATCGACATGGGGCGTGAAGCTGGGCTTGTGCTTGCCGCGCAGGATGTTCGCCACGGTCGAAGCGAGACGGCCGACCACAAGGCCTTCCGCGTCGATCAGGACCCATTTTTTTTCGACCGTCGCCGGCGTCGCCGACTTGGTGGTCTTCATCAGCGCCTTCATGGTGCCAATTCTCCAGAATGAAAAAGGAAACCGGACGCCGTTGCCGACGCCCGGAAGTGGGGCGCTAATGACGGGTGGCAGGCTACAAGTCAAGAGATTCGGCGGCTTTGCTGACGGGTAAAGTAATACCCGTCGTTAATCGGCAGGCGTCAAATCCCGCTTTTCGGTCACCGCGCGCGTTCCCAGCGCCAGATTGCGCTGCTGCTGCTCGATCAGGCCGGTGCGCCGCGACAGGTGGTAAGTGACGCCGACGACGATCCCCTGCCCAGCCAATTGTTCATCCAGATCGAGCGCGGCATCCGACCGCGCCGTCACCCGCAGCACGCCTTCGACCGGGACCGGACGGCCAAGCGGCGCGCCAGCGACCGTCCGCACGCCGCGCCCCGCGCCATCCTCCACCGTGTCGCCAGCAAACAGGAAGATCGGTCGCAACTCGCCCGCCAGCAACGCCAGCCGCCCTTCCGGCGACAGGCCCGACAGCAAGGCCTGTACGGACAGCACGGCCTTGTGCCGCGGCGTGTCTGGCGCAAAGCTCGCCTGCATCTTTGCCAACCCGGCCTCTACCGCGCCCCAGACCGCATCCATATTGTCGAGCGCTGTAATCTGTCCCCTGGCATCGACATGAAAGCGATGCTCCACCCCGATCAGCGGCGTCAGCGCGGCGGCATAGGGTTCAGCGCCCGAAGCAGGCGCATCGCTGTCGATAGTGCGCAAGGTGGCGTGGAGGATATAGCCGTCCGCAACCTTGTCGAAACGCAGGTCGCGCGTCGCGGTGAACCGGCTGACCTTGCCTTCGACGGGGCGGTGTTGCTCGATCCGATAGGTGAGATTGCGATCGACCGGCGGCGCGAAGGGGATGGCGATCGCTTCGGCCTGTGCCACACCCGGCGCAAGCAGCGCCAGCCAGAGCGCCGCTGCACGCATCGCCATCATATGCGCCGGGTGCCAATGGCATGCGCGCCCCAGGCTGCCGACGCCACGACCAGAGCGCCGACCGCCTGATGCAGCACGGCGAGCGGCAGGGCGATGCCGCTCAGCACGGTCGCGATGCCCAGCACGATCTGCGTACCGACCGCCGCATTGATCGCGATCGAGGGTGCGCGCTGTCCGGCGCGCCTGGCCTGCCGGGCCAGCAGGATGAGCGCAACGGCAGCGCCCCAGGCCCACCAGCGATGGAGAAAATGGACGAGATAGGGATCACTGGAGACGGTGGCCCAAAGCGAACCCATCCAGCTGATCCCTTCCGGCACCAGATGATCGTTCATCAGCGGCCAGGTGCTGGATACATAGCCCGCATCCAGACCGGCCGTGAAGGCGCCCAACATTAGTTGCACGAACAGCGCCAGCAGCGCGACGAGCGCCAGCGGCCGCAGTCGTGCGGGACGGGCACGGCTGTTGCGCGACAGCGCCAGCAAATCGAGCGAGGTCCAGATCAATCCGCCAATGATGAAAAGCGCCGTCAGCAAATGTACCGCCAGCCGGTAATGGCTGACATCGGTGCGCAACGTCAGGCCCGACTTGACCATCCACCAACCAATCGCCCCCTGCAATCCGCCGAGCGCCAGCAGCGCCACCAGCCGGGGGCCATAACCTGCCGGAATGGCGCGTTTCCACGCAAACCATGCCAGCGGCAAGGCGAAGGCGATCCCGATCAGCCGCCCCAGCAGCCGATGCAGCCATTCCCAGAAGAAGATGAACTGGAAATCGGACAGGCTCATGCCCCGGTTGATCTGCTGATATTCGGGGATTTGCTGATAGAGGCGGAAGGCCTCCATCCACTGATCATGGGTCAGCGGCGGTATGGCGCCGGTGATCGGCTTCCACTGGGTGATCGACAGGCCCGATTCGGTCAGGCGGGTGATGCCGCCGACCACGACCATGAAGAACACCAGCGCAGCGACGAACAGCAACCAGCGGGCGATCGCCACCGGGCGGGGAGAGGGATTGGCCATAGCCGGTCCATGCCCCCAAGCCGATGGCGTTTCAAGCAGGACGATCGGGACAGATTGTCCCAGACGTCAAAGGCAGGCTTTCCAGGCCGCGACCAGATCGCGCCCGCGCGCGCCGACCAGCGCCGCATCGTCGCCGGCGCGGTAGAGCGCACCACCCACGCCGATCCCTTCGCAGCCGCCCGCCAGCCACTCGCCGATCGTGTCCGCGCCGGTGCCGCCCACGGCCCAGACGCCGACATGTTTGGGGAGCACATCCTTGATCGCCTTCACATAGGCCGGGCCGAGCCGGGCAGCAGGGAAGAGCTTGATCCGGCGCGCGCCCGCGGCGATCGCGGCAAAGGCTTCGCTGGGGGTCATGAAGCCGGGCAGCAGGTCAAGGCCCAGTTCCGCGCCGCGCGCAATGACAGCGGGGTTGGTGTTGGGTGTCACCATGATGCGCCCGCCCACGCCATGCAGTTGTTCCAGCGCCTCGACGCTCAGCACCGTGCCCCCGCCAATGATCGCGCGGTCGCCAAAGGCCTGTTGCATCGCGCCAATGCTGACGAGGGGGTCGGGCGAGTTGAACGGGACTTCAAGGATGCGGATGCCCGCCTCCACCAGCGCCGCGGCGACGTCCAGCGCCTCGACCGGGCGGATGCCGCGCAGGATGGCAGCGATCGGCGGCGCGCCATCGGTCAGCAGGTCGTCCATCGTCATACCAACATATCTCCAGCATAACCCAGTCCGGCCAGCGCGCAGGCGTCGCCATCCAGACGGTGCGATTCCACGCCCTGCACGGCCAGCGCGCGGGCATAGCGATCCGACAGGCGCGCATCGCCGATCAACGTGACGCCATGGTCCGCGCGCAGCAAAGCGCGCGCTTCGGCTATTTCGCCGCCGATCAGCAGGCCCGACAAATAGCCCAGCGCCCAGTCGGTGGATCGCCCGGCACGCAACCGCATCGCCCGCGCGGCGAACAGTCCGGCCAGCACAGCCCCCTCCCCCGCCCGCGCCAGCCCTTCGGCAAAGCCCGCAGCCTCTTCGGCGGCGTCGCCGACGCTATCCTTTGGCCCCAGCGTCGATCCGTCCCGCAGCAAGGCGAACAGTTCGCCGGTGGGCACGGTGCGGAACGCCAGCACCCGGCCGTCCTCGACCAGCGCCCATTTGCTGTGGGTGCCCGGCAGCACGATCAGGCGACGGCCCTGCGCCAGTGCCGGATCACGCACGCAGGCGCCGAAAATCTGCGCTTCCTCGCCACGCATGACGTCGGGGACGCCATCCGCGCCGGTGCAGGCCAGTCCCGCCATGATCGCGATCGGCACGCCACGCCAGTCAAAGCCTGTGACGGCTGCGCGCCAGGCTTCCACATCGGACGGGCAATCGGCATAGGGCGCCTCCACCCAGCCATCGCGCGCGCCAACCATGCCGCACAGGGTGATGGAAAGCGGCATGGCATCGGCCAGCCAGGGGGCGACCGTATCGGCAAAGGCGGCTTCCGCATTCCGCCCGGCGACAGCGATGCCCGGCCCGTCGCGGCGCGCGACGATCCGCCCGTCCTCGACCCGGAACAGGCGCAGATTGCTCGTTCCCCAATCGCCGATGACCCGGTAGCCGTTCATCGCGGACCGGCTTTCGTAAAAATCTCGATCCGCCTCACTTGTCCTCGACACAGCTTCTTGAATTCCTATTTGTCTGAGTATATCAAGAGGCCAAGCGCGTCAACGTGCCATAGTCCATCAAGTGTCAGGATGCCCAATGAGTGATTCGTCCAAGCCAGCCTTCAAATTGCGCAGTCGCGCCTGGTTCGACAACCCCGACAATATCGACATGACAGCGCTCTATCTGGAACGCTATCTGAATTTCGGGCTGAGCCTGGAGGAATTGCGCAGCGGCAAGCCGATCATCGGCATCGCCCAGACCGGCAGCGACCTTTCGCCCTGCAACCGCCATCATATGGTACTGGCCGAACGCATGCGCGACGGTATTCGCGAAATGGGCGGGATCGCGCTGGAATTTCCGGTCCACCCGATTCAGGAAACCGGCAAGCGCCCGACGGCGGGCCTGGATCGCAACCTTGCCTATCTGGGGCTGGTCGAAGCGATGTACGGCTATCCACTCGACGGGGTGATCCTGACCACCGGCTGCGACAAGACCACACCTGCGCTGCTGATGGCGGCTGCGACCGTCAACATCCCCGCCATCGCCCTGTCCGTCGGCCCGATGCTGAATGGCTGGCACAAGGGCGAGCGCACCGGGTCCGGCACCATCGTATGGAAAGCGCGGCAATTGCTGGCGGCGGGCAAGATCGACGATGAAGGCTTTATCAAGCTGGTCGCGTCGTCCGCGCCATCGACCGGCTATTGCAACACCATGGGGACAGCATCGACCATGAACTCGCTTGCCGAGGCGCTGGGCATGATGCTGCCGGGTTCGGCCGCTATTCCCGCCCCTTATCGCGATCGTCAGGAAGCCGCCTATCTGACCGGCAAGCGCATCGTCGAGATGGTGCATGAGGATCTCAAGCCATCCGACATTCTGACCAGAGATGCGTTCCACAACGCCATCATGGTCAACAGCGCCATCGGCGGATCGACCAACGCGCCCATTCATCTGGCGGCGATTGCCCGCCATATCGGCGTCGACCTGCCGCTCAAGGATTGGGAGAGCGTCGGGCACAAGATTCCCTTGCTGGTCAATCTCCAGCCTGCGGGCGAATATCTGGGCGAGGATTATTATCGCGCCGGGGGCGTACCCGCTGTGGTGGCGCAGTTGATCGCGCAAGGGCTGATCCATGAAGGCGCGATGACCGTCAACGGCAAGACCATGGGCGACAATTGCCGGGGCGTGGAAATAGAGGATGAGAAGGTCATCCGCCCCTATGACCAGCCGCTGGTCGAGGATGCAGGCTTCCTGGTGCTGTCGGGCAATCTGTTCGACGCAGCCGTCATGAAAACCAGCGTCATCAGCGCCGAATTCCGCGACCGTTATCTGTCCAACCCGGACGATCCCAACGCCTTTGAAGGGCTGGCAGTCGTGTTTGACGGGCCGGAGGATTATCATCGCCGCATCGACGATCCGTCGGTCGGTATCACCGACCAGACATTGTTGTTCATGCGCGGCGCGGGGCCGATCGGCTATCCCGGCGCGGCCGAAGTCGTCAACATGCGCCCGCCTGCCTATCTGATTACCGAGGGCGTATCGGCCCTGCCCTGCATCGGCGATGGGCGCCAGTCCGGCACGTCGGGCAGCCCGTCGATCCTGAACGCATCGCCCGAAGCGGCGGCGATGGGTGGCCTCGCGCTGCTGGAAACGGGGGACCGGGTGCGAATGGACCTGAACGCCGGTACCGTTAACGTGCTGATTTCCGAAGAGGAACTGGAAGCGCGGCGTGCAGCGCTGGTGGCCGCAGGCGGCTATAAATATCCCGCATCGCAAACCCCCTGGCAGGAAATCCAGCGCGCCGTCGTGGGGCAGATGAATACGGGTGCGATCCTTGAAGGGGCGGAGAAATATCAGCGCATTGCCCAGACCATGGGCCTGCCACGCGACAATCACTGACCCCCTATTTCATGAATATGGAGACTATTATGTTCAACGGAGCCATTCTCGTCGGTGCAGGCGAGCGTCAGGGCGGCGATCCATTCCATGCGATCCACCCGGCCACCGGCGAAAAGGGCAGCGTCGCCTTTTCCAGCGCCATGCCGGACGACGTCGCGGAAGCCGCCGCGCTTGCCGACGCGGCGTTTGACAGTTTTTCGACGCTGGCCCCCGACGCCCGCGCCACTTTCCTGGAAACCGTCGCTGACCAGATCGTCGCCATTGGCGACCTGCTGATTGAAACCGCGATGGCGGAATCCGGCCTGCCGCGGGCGCGGCTGGAAGGCGAGCGCGGCCGCACCGTAGGCCAGTTGCGCCTGTTCGCCAGCTATGTGCGGCTGGGTGACTGGCTTGACGCCACCATCGACCCTGCCATGCCCGACCGTGCGCCGCTGCCGCGTGCGGACCTGCGCCGCGTCAACCATTCGGTCGGCCCGGTCGCCGTGTTCGGCGCGTCCAACTTCCCGCTCGCCTTCTCGGTCGCGGGGGGCGATACCGCTTCGGCCTTCGCTGCAGGGTCGCCTGTCATCGTGAAGGGACATAGCGCCCATCCCGGCACGGGCGAACTGGTCGCCCGCGCCATCCAGGCGGCGGTCAAGGCGTGCGGCCTGCATGAAGGCGTGTTTTCCTACCTGCCCGGCAACAACCGGGCGCTGGGCGGCGCGCTGGTTGCCGATCCGCGCGTCAAGGCGGTGGGCTTCACCGGATCGCGCGGCGGCGGTGTCGCGCTGATGAAGATCGCGGCCGAACGGGCGGAGCCGATCCCGGTCTATGCCGAAATGTCCTCGATCAATCCGGTCGTCCTGCTGCCCGGCGCGCTGGCCGACCGGGCCGCGGCGATGGGGACGGCCTTTGTCGGATCGCTGACCATGGGGTCGGGGCAGTTCTGCACCAACCCCGGCCTGGTCATCGCGCTGGACGGGCCGGACCTCGACACATTCGTTGCGGCAGCGGCGGAAGCCTTGTCCGGCGCTGCGCCGCAGGTCATGCTGACCCCCGGCATCCACGACGCCTATGAAAAGGGCGTTGCGGCTCTGGAAAGCGCGGAGGGCGTCACCACCATCGCGCGCGGCACGGAAGCGGAAGGCTGCAACCGGGGCAAGGCCGCTTTCTTTGCAACCGATTCGGCGACCTTCGGCGCGAACCCGCTGCTGGCGGAAGAAGTGTTCGGGTCTTCGTCGGTGCTGATCCGGTGCAGCAGCATCGATGAAGTCATCGCCACCATCGCGGGCCTTGAAGGCCAGTTGACCGCAACGCTGCAACTGACGGACGCGGACAGCGCCGACGCAGCCCGGCTCCTGCCCGTGCTGTCGCGCAAGGTTGGGCGTATCCTGACCAATGGCTGGCCCACCGGCGTCGAAGTGACCCATGCCATGGTCCATGGCGGCCCCTTCCCATCGACCGCCGATGGCCGATCCACATCGGTCGGCACGCTGGCGATGATGCGTTTCCTGCGGCCTGTCTGCTATCAGGACGTGCCGGATGCACTGCTGCCCGCCGCCTTGCAGGCGTCCAATCCGCTCGGCCTCAATCGCCGGATCGACGGCAAGCTGGTGGTCGCGGCATGACTATCAGGGCAGGTCTGGTGGGGCTGGGCAAAATCGCGCGCGACCAGCACCTGCCCGCAATGGCCAGGACGGCTGGCATCGATCTGATCGCCATCGCCAGCCGCAACGCGCGAGGGGACGGGGTGCATAATTATCCCGACCTCGGCGCGATGCTGGCGGGCGAGCCGGATCTGGACGCGATCATCCTGTGCCAGCCGCCCCAGGCCCGCTATCATGCCGCGCGGCAGGCGCTGCTGGCGGGCAAGCATGTGTTTCTGGAAAAGCCACCGGGCGCGACCGTGTCCGAAGTGGAGGCGCTGATCGCGCTGGCCAAGGCGCAGAATGTCACCCTCTATGCCAGCTGGCACAGCCGCTATGCCGCCGCCGTGGCGCAGGCGAAGGCGTGGATAGCGCAGCGCAGGATAGAGCGTATCTCGATCCAGTGGCGCGAAGATGTCCGTCACTGGCATCCCGGCCAACCCTGGATATGGGAAGCGGGCGGTTTCGGCGTGTTCGATCCGGGCATCAATGCGCTGTCCATCCTGACCGAAATCGTACCCGAACCCGTCACCCTGCTGTCAGCCAGCCTGGAGATACCATCCAACAAGGACGCTCCCATCGGCGCGACGCTGGCGATGGCGACCGCATCGGGCGCCCCGATCGACACTGTGTTCGACTGGCGGCAAACCGGGCCGCAGACATGGGACATTGCGGTCGATACCGATAATGGCAACCTGCTTCTGTCCGAAGGCGGCAATATGCTGCGGTTGGACGGGGAGGTTCAGATGAAAGCCCCGGACGAGGAATATCCCGCCATGTATCGCCGGTTCGTCGATTTGGTTGCCACGCGCACGATTGATGCTGACATCGCGCCGCTGCGGCTGGTAGCTGATGCCTTCCTTTGTGGACGGCATTGTCCTACGGCGATATTCGAGGACTGAAACGGGAGAGACTATAGTGGCTAGCGGGCGCAAGGTCGGATCGGAAGAGAGCGGGCTGCGTATCCACCAGACGATCGCGCGCGATCTGGGCACCGCTATCCTGACTGGCCGTTACCAGCCCGGCGAATTGTTCGAAGGCGAGATTGAGGCGTCCGACCGCCTGGGCGTTTCGCGCACCGCCTATCGCGAGGCGGTCCGCATCCTGATCGCCAAGGGAATGCTGGAAAGCCGCCCCAAGGCCGGTACCCGCGTCCTGCCGCGCAATCGCTGGAATGTGCTGGACCCCGAAATGCTCGCCTGGATGTTCGCGGGCGAACCGGATTCTCGGTTCATCCGCGACCTGTTCGAACTGCGCGGCGTGATCGAACCAGCCGCAGCGGAATTTGCCGCACGCCGCCGCACCGACGAGCAACTGGCGGTGATGGAAACGGCGCTCGACGATATGGGGCGCTATGGCCTTTCCACACCGGAAGGCCGGGCCGCTGATCAGCGCTTCCACAATATGATCCTGGCCGCGACCCGCAATGACGCGCTGGAGGCTCTGGCCAGTTCCGTGGGCGCAGCGGTGAGCTGGACCACGACCTTCAAGCATCGCATGAAATTGTTGCCGCGCGATCCCCTGCCCGATCACCGCGCCGTGTTTCAGGCGATCGCCGCGCGCGACACGGCAGCGGCGCGGGCGGGCATGGCCGAATTGCTGCGGCTGGCGCTTGCTGACATGGACATTGCGCTGGTGGAGCCGAACGGCGAAGGCTGAGCAGTCCCCCGCCACTCACCATACATTTTGATACAAAATTCTTCCTGCGACTCATTTGCAATTGCGAATCGTTCGCGGTATGCGGTCGACATCCATCCTCGCAGGACCAGTCACCCATCCGATGCACGGAACCGCCCGCCTTAAGCAGCAGCAGAAGAAGAAGTCCGCCAAATCCTTCTGGCTCAAGCAGCTGCATAGCTGGCACTGGATCAGTTCGGCGATCAGCCTGGTCGGGCTGCTGCTTTTCGCTTTCACCGGCATTACGCTCAACCATGCCGCCGATGTCGAAGGATCGCCCCAGACGATCGAGAAAAATGCGACTTTGCCCACCGATCTGCGCAAGCTGATTGCGCCAGATGATGCGCCCGATGCCAAAAAGCCGCTGCCTGCGCCGGTCGCGGCCTGGGTTGAAAAGACGACCGGGCAGCGCGGCGGTGGCGAGGCGGAATGGTCTGCCGACGAAATCTATCTCGCGTTGCCCCGCCCCGGCGGCGATGGATGGGTCTCGATCGACCGGAACGATGGGACGATGACCAGCGAAGCGACCAGCCGGGGTTGGGTCAGCTATCTCAATGATCTGCACAAGGGCCGCAATACCGGCACGGTGTGGAAATGGTTTATCGACATTTTCTCGGTCGCCTGTTTCCTGTTCGCGCTGACCGGACTGCTGCTGCTCCAGTTGCACGCGAAGAAGCGCCCCAGCACCTGGCCGCTTGTCGCCATTGGCCTAGCCCTGCCGGCAGTGCTGGCCATCATCTTCATCCATTAAGGGGAATTTTCATGCAGATCAGCCATCGCCTGCTGCTGACCGGCACCGCCGCGCTGGGCACGATTGCAGCGCCAGCCACCGCGCAGACGCTGAACCTTTCGGTCGGCATACCGCGCCTGTCGGTGGCCGAATATCACCGCCCCTATGTCGCGATCTGGATCGAAAAACAGGGGGCGACGCCGCGCACCCTGTCGGTCTGGTATGATTATGACATGAAAAAGGGGGAAGGCACCAAATGGCTGCGCGACGTGCGGCAGTGGTGGCGCGCTTCGGGGCGGACGATGAGTTTTCCGGCGGATGGCGTGACGGGTGCAACCCGCGCGCCCGGCGACAACAAGATCGCTTTTGTCGCTGGCAAGGGTCCGCTCGGCGCGCTCAGCCCCGGCAATTACACGCTGATCGTGGAAGCGGCACGCGAAGTGGGTGGCCGCGAAGTCGTCCGCCTGCCCTTCGCCTGGCCGGCAAAGCCCGGCAGCACCGTCAAGGCGCAGGGCAATGCGGAACTGGGCACCGTCGCCCTGAATTTCGGCAAATAGGGGATAAGATGATGAAAGCCAGACTGATGATCGCGGGCGCCTTGGCCGCCCTTATGCTCCCCGCCGCGGCGCAGGCGCACCGCCAGTGGATGATGCCATCCTCGACCACCCTGTCGGGCAGCGAAAGCTGGGTGACAGTCGATGCTGCCGTGTCCAACGACCTTTTCTATTTCGAGCATGTACCGATGCGGACCGACGGCATCGTCGTAACCCAGCCGGACGGCAGCATCGGGAAGATCGAAAATGCCGCGACCGGCAAATATCGGTCGACCTTCGACGTACATCTGACCCAGCCGGGCACCTACCGCATCGGCAGCGTGTCGACCAATATGATGGGCAGCTACAGGCTGAACGGCAAGCAGGAACGGCTGCCGCGCGGCACGACCAAGGACAAGCTGGCCAGTGTCATTCCGGCGGGCGCGACCGACGTGCAGGTCGCTGAAGCGTCCAATCGCAACGAGATTTTCGTGACGCTGGGCGCGCCAACCACCGGGGTGTTCAAGCCGACCGGATCGGGCATCGAACTGGTGCCCGTGACCCATCCCAACGATCTGGTGTCGGGCGAAACCGCCAGCTTCCAGTTTCTGCTCGACGGCAAGCCGGCGGCAGGCCTGAAGGTCACCGTCATCCCCGGCGGCATCCGTTATCGCGATGCGTTGGGCCAGATGGACCTGGTCGCCGATCAGGATGGCAAGGTCGCGATCACATGGCCACAGCCGGGCATGTACCGGCTGAACGCCAGTGTCGGTGGCGGGCGCGAAGGTGGTGGCCCCGGCGGCCCTGGTGCCGGCGCACCGGGCGCATCGCCTGCGCCTGCGCGCCCCGCCGGTCCGCCGCAGCGGCGGGCATCCTATGTCAGCACGCTGGAAGTGCTGGCGCCCTGACCCACGCAGTCCGAATCGCGATCCCGCCCGACCTGTCGCCCGACCAGCTTGCCGGGCGAGCGCGGGCGGGCCGTATCGTGACGTTGGGCGGACCGACCATGGGGACCAGCTGGTCCGCCATGCTGGTCGATCCGCCCGCCAATTGCCAGGCCGCGATCGAGGATGGTCTGGCCCGCATCATCGACCAGATGAGCAATTGGGAGGCAGACTCCGCGATCAGCCGGTTCAACCGAACGCCGGTGGGCGATTGGATGACCCTGCCGCCGGACATGCTGACGGTGCTGCGGGCCGGGCTGGACATGGCGCGGCTGTCGAACGGCGCCTTCGACCCGGCGATCGGCGCGCTGGTTGATCAATGGGGCTTTGGTCCTGCGGCCCTGCCGCGCCCCGCCCCCTTGATCGACAGCGCACCATGGCAGGCGATCGAACTGGATGGCGACAAGGCCCGCCGCATCGCCCATGTCGCGCTTGATTTTTCCGGCATTGCCAAGGGTTTTGCGGTCGATGCCATGGCGGCTGGGTTGCGGGCATTGGGGGTTACCAATTTCCTCATCGAAATCGGCGGCGAGTTGCGCGGCGACGGTGTGAAGCCCGACATGCAGCCCTGGTGGGTCGATGTGGAGCCTCCGCCGGGTCTGGCGATACCCGTGCTGCGCATCGCGCTGTGCGGGCTGTCGGTGGCGACATCGGGCGACTATCGCCGCTTCCGCATGGAAGGCAATGCGCGCCTGTCCCACAGTATCGATCCGGCGCGTGGCGCCCCGATCCCCCAGGGGGTGGCATCCGTTACGGTATTGCATGAACATGCGATGCTGGCGGACGCATGGGCCACTACGATCACCGTCATGGGCCCGGCGCGGGGCATGGCGTTGGCCACGCGCCACGCCCTGCCCGCCCGGCTGGTGCTGCGGACAGACGATGGCGCGCAGGAATATATGACCCCCGCGCTCGCCCGGATGCTGGAATGAAGGGTGGTGCCTGACGCCAAGGCTGCTATGCGGACGCCCATGCACAATCTTTCCGGAACCGTCTCCGTCGATGGCGACATATATGAATGGGAACTCCGGCGCGAGCCCCAATGGAGCGATGCCGAGGGCTGGAAGGGCATGACCATCGCCCTGTCACAGCAGGATTGCCAGCGCGGCGCGGTGCTGGAATTTCCGCCGCCCAAACGCCTGCTCAAAGGCTTGCAGCGCGGCCGCCTCCAGATCAACGACGCCATTGTTACCAGGGGCATCCGCGCCGCCTTGCTGGCAGGATGGGAGCCTGCATCGCGCGGCAAGCCGATGATATTCACCGTCGACGCGGACGGCAATTAAGCGTCAGCTTTCGGCCCAGCGGCGCAGAAGATTGTGATAAACGCCGGTCAGGCGGATCACCTCCCCATGCTCCTGCCCAAGCGTCCCGCCCAGTTCCTGTACGCTGCGGTCCAGATCGAACAGGATTTGCCGGGCGGCATCGTCACGGATCATCGACTGGAGCCAGAAAAAGCTTGCCACGCGCCGCCCGCGCGTGACCGGCTCGACCCGGTGCAGCGACGATGAAGGATAGAGGACGGCGTGGCCCGCAGGCAGCTTGACGCTCTGCACCCCGAAATTGGTTTCGATCGTCAGTTCGCCGCCATCATAGGCGTCCGGCTCTTCCAGAAAGACAGTCATCGACAGGTCGGACCGGACGCGAAAGCCGGTCCCGGCCTGAATACGCACCGCATTGTCGACATGGACGCCGAACGCCTGCCCGCCCGCATAGCTGTTGAACAAGGGCGGGAAAATCCTGAGCGGCAGCGCGGCGGCGATGAACAGGGGCGATCGGCCCAGCGCATCGAGCACCATCTGCCCGGCCTGCCTGGCGGCGGGCGCGTCTTCGGGCAATTGCAGGTTATGCTTGGCCAAAGCGGATTGCGGGCCGGACGTGACGTTACCGTCCACCCATTCCGCGCCGTCGATCAGGGCGCGGATCGCAGTGACACCAGCGGCGTCGATCAGGTCGGGAATGGCAATGAGCATGACTGGGGCCGCGTTTCAGGCTGCGTCGCTGCGCAGGACGAAGGGGAACGGCAACCATCCTGTTAGCGGCTTGCCGTCAGGATTGGGGGCCCACCGCCAATCTCGAACGGCATCTAAGGCAGCCTTGTCGAGGCGAGTAAAGCCGCTTGATTTGGAGACCCATATTTTCCCAACGGTCCCATCGGGCGTGAGCGTTATCATCAGTTCTACCGTACCTTGCTCACGCTTGCGCCGACTTTCGATAGGATAGCGAGGTGGCTTGGACGATATCAATCTAGCTGTCAGATCAACGGGCGCAGCCTTCGCCTCATTCTGGGTCGCTGCAGGCAGAAGGGGTTGTTTTGGAACAGCCGCTACCAACGGTACATTTGTCGGCACCGGCACCGGCACCGGATCGGGCGTGGTCTGCACGGTCTGGACCGGCGGCACCGGCGTCTGAACGATCGGCGGCGGCGCCACGATTTCCGGAGTCGAAGGCGGCGGTGGCGGTGTTTCGGCGGACGGCGGTGGCGGGGGTGGCGAAAGATTGACCACCGTCAGCTTCGCTTCCTGCATCCGCTGGACATGGGTGCGAACCTGGACCAGCGCGGCGATCAGCAGGATATGGAAGATCAGGATGGCCGCGATGACCGGAATATTGGGCCGCGAACCTGCGCCATAGCGACCGGGCGCAGGCCGTTCCTCCGGTTGCGATCGGGCAAGGCCGATGGCGGACGGACGATCAAAATCATGCGATAGGTCGGTCGGGAAATCGTCGGCTGGCCGACTTGCAGCATGGAGCATCGCAGCGCCTTCCTTCCCTTGATCCGATGCCCGCCTCGATAACGCGAACCATAATGCGAATCAATTGCGTTATTTACTTATTGGCGAACGGGCGGCGACCCGAGGAGGATGGAGTGTATCGCCGCCCGTCCGTTCGCCCCCGGCAAGGGACAAATGCCGGGGGAACGGAGTTTACAATTTATAACCCAGCGTCAGCACCCACGAACGGCCTTCGCCCGGATTGGCCCAGCCATTGTTGCGGATGCTGGTATAATATTTTTCGTTGGTGAAGTTCTGGACATTGAGCTGCGCGCTCAGCTTTTCCGTGATGGGGTAGGACAACATCGCGCGATGGACCAGACAATCGTCCGACTTGTACATCGTCTCGCCAGTGATGTTCGAGAGATACCAGCTGCCCTGATAGGTCAGGCCATAGCCAAGTTCGAGGCCGAAGGGCAGCGTATAGGTGGTGAAGAGGCTGCCCGAATGTTTCGGATTGTTGGTCATCGGATTACCCGTTTGGGTATCCGCCACGCCCTGCGATTTCTGATAGTCCGAAATGCTCTGGATCACCTTGGTATCGAGATAGGTGTAGTTGGCGAAGATCGTCCAGGCGTCGGTGATGTTCCCGGTTGCGCCCAAGGTGATGCCGTTCACCCGGTTGCGGCCGTCGTTGACCGGCAGGTTCCCGATCAGCGGATCGTTGCTGGCGACGCGGTAATTGGTCCGTTCGTTGCGGAACACCGCAGCGGTCAGTTGCAGTTTGGCATCGAACAGGTCGATCTTGCCGCCGACCTCGTAATTGGCGGCCTGTTCGGGCTTTACTTCGCATGGATCGTTGAACAGGTTGGCCTCCGCCGCCAGCCCGCAGCCAGCACGGACGGTCGTTGCCGTGGGGTTCTTGCTGTTCCCGTAAGCGACGTAAAGGCTGGCATTTTCCGCAGGTTTGTAGACCAGCCCGATACGGTAGGAGAAGAGATTGTCGGTCGCGTTCTGCGACCGGCCAGTGGTATAGGCGCCACCTGCTGCCGGTGTGGCAATCGTGTCCGCACGGAAGCGGGCGCGATTATGTTCGTAGCGGACGCCGCCGTTGATTTCGAGCTGATCGACGATCTTGACCGCGGCGAAGGCATAGGCCGCGATGTTGAACAGGTCGCCATCCTGATGACCGGAACGGATCGCGTTGACAGGGCCGGTATAGATGGCGTTCGGATTGCTGATGCTGATCGGATCGAGCACCGGGTTGGGCAGCGCGCCGCCCGCATTGCGCAGGACGTTGCCGTTATCCAGCGCATAATCTTCCTGCAGCATCGAGGTGCCGAGCACGAGCGAATGGCCGCCGGGAATGGTGAAGGTCAGGTCGAGCTGATTATAGAGCGTGTCGTTGACGGAGTTGCGGAAACCACCGCGCGGGCCGCTGGGATAATAGGTGCCGGGCACCTGTCCCGCCGCGCAGGCCACGCCGGTCTGAGTCTGGCCGTTGGCAAGGCAATAGGTGCCCTGTGGCGGATTGACGATCAGCTTCTGTTCGACACGCTGCCAGCGCGACAGGTTGCGAACGGCCAGGAGATCACTGAAACGATGGTCGAAGATGGCGGTCGCCTGATCAATTGTCTGATCCTGACGATCCAGATTCCTGTAGCCATAATAGCCGCTATAGCGCGCGCCGGGGAGGATGCCGTCATAGAACGCGTTCTTATAATAGGGCACGCCGTAGAGCGGCGTATTCTTGTCTTCCTGATGCGTGTAGAGCAACGTCAGCGAGGTCGGGCCATCAACGCCGAGCTTGACCGATGGCGCGACGCCCCAGCGCTTGTAGCGATCGACATTGCGGGCCGGCACGTCGTTCTCATGGTACATGGCGTTCAGGCGCACGGCGATGAAATCGGACGCGCGGACATTGCTGTCGATGGTCGCGCGATAATAGTCGGATGTGCCGACGCCTGCCTGAACCAGCGTTTCGTCATAGCCCTTGGGCCGCTTGGTCACGATGTTGATATTGCCGCCGATCGCACCGGAACCGCCGAATACGGAGTTGGAGCCGTTGGTGACTTCGATCTGTTCGACGTTGAAGGGATCGGTACGGCTATATTGCGCGCTGTCGCGGACGCCATCGATGCTGATGTCCGTGTTGGCGCTCTGACCACGCAGGTTGATGCTGTCGCCATAGCCGCCGCCACCTTCGCCCGCGCCAAAGGTGATGCCCGGAATGGTGGACAGAACGTCGCGCAGAGTCAGCAAATTCTGCTTCTGGATCGTCTGGTTGCCGATCACCGTGATCGTCTGGGGCGTATCCAGCAGCGGGCGGACATATTTGGGTGATTCCGCCTTCTCGACCTTCACCTGGGACTCATCGATCGCCGTGTCGGTGACGGTCATGCCGCCCAGCTTTGGCGCAGGCGCCTCCTGGGCGTGGGCGCCGGTCGCGAAGGCCATGGCGCTGACGCAGCCGAGAGCCAGGAAGGACGAGCCTGACAGTGAGTTGGACATATGCAGCAAATCCCCTTTGAAGTTGGGATGCTGCTATTGCGAACCTTTCTCAGAGTCAACGCTATTGCGAATAATTATTATCTTTGTCGCAAGCGGCCCGCGCGAACAGCCAGCAACGGATCGCGCTCGCCAGATTGGGCGGGTCAGGCGCGCCCATGCGGGCCAGGTCTATGCGGGCAATAAGGGCGTTGAGCGGCAGGCCGTCACGCTGCGCGTGATCGCGCAAGGCGTCCCAGAATATGGGTTCCAGACTGATCGCGGTCTGGTGCCCCGCAATGGTCACGCTGCGCTTGACCGGCGGGGCAAAGGGCGACGCCAAGGGACCATCATCCGACCCGTCCATGGCGTCGCCCTCCATCATCAATACATGTGCTGGCCGCCATTGATCGACAGCGTGCTGCCGGTCACAAAGCCGCCATCCTCACTGCAGAAGAAGGCGACGCCGCGCGCGATTTCATGCGCCTGGCCCAGACGTCCGACCGGGATTTTCGCCACGATCTTTTCCAGCACGGCAGGCGGCACCGCGGCCACCATGTCCGTGTCGATATAGCCCGGCGCGATGGCGTTGACGGTCACCCCGACTTTCGCCCCTTCCTGCGCCAGCGCCTTGGTAAAACCGTGGATGCCCGATTTGGCGGCGGCATAATTGACCTGGCCATATTGGCCCGCCTGCCCGTTGATCGACCCGATATTGACGATCCGCCCCCAGCCGCGTTCGCGCATGCCGGCAAAGGTCGCCTTGGCCATGTTGAAGCAACCGCCCAGATTGATGCGCATGACTTCATTCCAGTCGTCAAAGCTCATCTTGGCCAGCACGCCGTCGCGGGTGATGCCCGCATTGTTGACGACGATATCGATCGGCCCAAGTGCATCAGTCGCTGCGGCGCAGCCATCCAGGCAGGCCTGGTGATCGCCGACGTCCCATTTGAAGGCTGCGATGCCGGTGGCTTCGGTAAAGGCCTGCGCCTTGGCGTCATTACCGGCATAATTGGCGGCCACAGTGTAGCCCATGTCACGCAGCGCCAGGCTGATCGCCTCGCCAATGCCGCGTGTCCCGCCCGTCACGATCGCTACTCTCGACATATGCGCATCCTTCCCTACTTAACCGGCCTGGTGTATCCAGCCCGAAAGCTCACGGCCCAACAGCCTCTGATACAAAGTGATAGCCGGGGCAGACGCGTTTAGACAGGGCAAATAGGCAAAATTTTCACCCCCTACGGACAAAAAAACCTCTTTCGCGCGCAGGGCGATTTCCTCTAGAGTTTCAAGGCAATCCGCCGAAAATCCCGGTGTTGCCACAGCAATGTTTCGGACACCTTCCTGTACCAATTTGGCGAGGGTGGATTCGGTCTCCGGCTCCAGCCATTTGGCCCGCCCGAAACGCGACTGAAAGCTCATATGCACGGGCAGCGAAAGGGCTTCGCGCAGCAGGCGGACGGTCTTGACCGACTGGCAATGATAGGGATCGCCCAGATGCAGGGTGCGTTCGGGCATGCCATGGAAACTGGCGAGCAAGGCGTCGGGGGTGAAGTCGAGTTTTACGATGCTGTCTTCGATCGAGATTTTGAGCGCGGCGATATAGGCCGGGTCGTCATGATAGGGCGGCAGGGTGCGGATGGCCGGTTGCCAGCGCATGGCCCGGAGCGCGGCAAAGGCGGCGTCGTTGGCGGTCGCGGTGGTCGCGCCGCTATATTGCGGATAGAGCGGGGCGAGCAGAATGCGATCGCAGCCGGCCGATTTCATGGCGGCAAGACGCGAGGCGATCGACGGATTGCCGTAGCGCATCGCCCAGTCGACGACCACGCCCTCGCCCATCGCCGCCTGCATCGCATGGGCGGTATCGCGGGTGTGGAAGGCGAGCGGCGATCCCTGATCGGTCCAGACCTGGCTGTAGGCATGGGCGGATTTTTTGGGCCGGGTCGTGAGGATGACGCCGCGCAGGATCGGTTGCCAGATCAAGGGCGGGATTTCCACCACGCGGCGATCGGACAGGAATTGGGCGAGGTAGCGTCGCACCGATTTCGCGTCGGGGGCGTCGGGCGTGCCGAGATTGATGAGGAGGACGCCGACTTTGGGCGCGGGGATGGCGGGATGGTCCGATGGCAGGGTCATGTCGTTCCCAGTAGCGGCAGGCTGCGCAAACGCTGACCTGTCCATGTGTACAGGGCGTTGGCGATGGCGGGGGCCACCAGCGGCGCGGCAAGATCCGTCACGCCAGCGGGCGGCGCGGTGCTGCGGATCAGTTCCACCGTCACCTCGCCAATGTCGGAAAGGCGCGGCAGGTTCATGCGGCCCAGTATCGCGCGGGTCGGCAGGCCCCGTTCATAGGGGACGGACGCGCCCATGGCATAGGCAAGGCCATAGATCAGCCCGCCTTCTATCTGTTGCCGGGCAATGTCGGGATTGACCTGATCACCGACATCGACGGCGGCGATGATGCGGCCCACGCTCAGCCGGTTGCCGCGCACGGCGGCCTCCACCATCACGGCGGCATAGGCGCCGTTCATCATATGGGTGGCGATCCCCTGCCCGCTGCCCGCTATGCCGCCCTGCCATCCGCCCATGGCCGCGGCGGTGGAAAGGCAATGGGCGAGGCGCGGGTTGCCGCCCAGCATCTGGATGCGGAAGGACATGGCCTCCATCCCCGCCAGATGGGCGAGTTCGTCCACGAAGCTTTCGGTGAAGAAGGCGCTGTGCAGATGCGCGTTGCTGCGGGTGAAGCCGAGCGGAAGGCCGACATCGCAAGGATAATGATCCACCGCCCAGTTGGGGATGGCATAGGGCGGCACCATGCCCGCGACAGCCAGACGGCTGGCCTTGTCCGCCGATGCAGCGGCCGCTTCGTGCGGCGGCGCGCCGTCGGCAATGCGCGCCCAGGTCTGCGTCATGGCGCAGGGGGCGGCGACCTTTGCCAGCCAGCCTTCTATCGCGCCGTTGCGGCCAAGCTTTGCCGCCATGCGGGCATGGGCTGGCGCGGCGGGGCGATCCTGAATCACATCTTCCAGCCGCGACCAGAGCAGTTGTACCGGGCGACCCAAATCGCGGGCGATCAGCGCTGCCTGTACCCCGGCGTCCCAATCCATCTTGCGCCCGAAGCTGCCGCCGGCATGGAGCGGATAGAGGGCGACGGCGGTTTCGGGCAGGCCCAGCGCATCGGCGATGGCGGCACGGGCAAGGCCGGGCGCCTGGGTCGCCAGCCAGACTTCCGCGCCGTCGTCGCTGACACGAGCGGTGGCGCAGAGCGGTTCGAGGGCGAGATGCAACCCGGCGTCGACCTGATATTCGCTGGCCAGGATCGTCGCGCCTTCGAACACCGGCAGCAGGTCGCCCTGCGTATAGAGGCGGCGGCCCGATGCGCCGGAAAAGGCGGCCTCCAGCGCGTCGTCGATGGTTGCGCTGCTGACCGGCGTGCCGCGCAGGGTGAATATGGGATCGGCCAGATCGAGCGCCTTGTTCGCCGCCCACCAGTTGGTGGCGACGGCGGCCAGCCAGCGTTCCTGACGGAAGAGCTTGATAAAGCCGGTGACGCCGCTGGCGGACCGTTCGTCCAGCCCGGCAAGGATCGCGTCGCCGATCGGCCCCTGCCGGATCGAGGCATAGACCATGTCGGGCAGGCGGATGTCGGCGGCGAAATTATGGCTGCCGTCAATCTTTGACGGGGTGTCGAGCCGGGGCAGATCCTGTCCCGACAGTCGCCCGTCCTGCCCCTGCCGCAGCGGCAGGATGGCGGGCAGGTCGAAGCCGACCGCCTGTTCGACCACATCGCCGATCTTCATCCGCCGGTCGCCGCCATCGGATATGAGGCCGTTCTGGATGTCGCAGCTTTCCCAGGGGATGTCCCAGTTCGCCGCCGCCGCCTTGCACAACAGGATGCGGGCGGCGGCCCCGGCGTCGCGGCAGGCATCGTGGAACATCGGGACGGAGGTGCCGCCGCCCGTCAGCATCAGCGCGTTGCGAGTGGCATATTGGCCCAGCGCCCAATCCCCCGCGTCGCCCAGCAACCGGGTCCAGTCATTCGCCAGCCATTCGCGGGCCAGCAGGCTGTTGGCGTAGAGCGGGCTGACCGGCGCGCTCTGCACCGCGACGGTGCGCCAGTCCGCGCCCAGTTCGTCCGCGACGATCTGCGGCAGGAGGGTGGTGACGCCCTGCCCCGTTTCGGTCTGCGGCACGATGACGATGATTTGGCCCGACCGATCGATCTTCAGGAAGGCATTGATGATCGTTTCGCCGGGCGCGGCATTGAGGTTGGGGGCATAGCGGCGCGGCCAGGCAGCCCAGGCGATGAGCAGCCCGGCCGCCGCGCCGCCGCCGACCAGCAGCGTGCGCCGGTCAATGCCCTTGATCGGGCCTGTTTTCTTTCGCGGGAAGCGCGCCATAGCCGCCTGATAGAGAGGGCAGCGCGGGCTGGAAAGCGTTATTCCGCGGCGATCGGCGCGATGCCCAGGCGCGGGATTTCGATCGCCGGGCAATGGTCCATCACGACCTTCAGCCCAGCGGCTTCGGCGCGGGCGGCGGCGGCTTCGTTGATGACGCCCAGTTGCATCCAGACCGCCTTGGCGCCAGCCGCTATGGCTTCGTCCACGACCTCGCCCGCTGCGGCGCTGTTGCGGAATATGTCGACCATGTCGATCGGCACGCCGATGTCCGAAAGGCGCGCCCAGACAAATTCGCCATGGACATGTTCGCCCGCGATCTGCGGGTTGACCGGCAGGACGCGATAGCCATGGTCCTGAAGGACTTGCATGACATGATTGCTGGCGCGGTCGGGCCGGTCGGATATGCCGACCAGGGCGATGGTGCGGGTTGTATCGAGCAGGTCGGCAATATCCTGAGGGGCGGTCAGCGGCATGGCTATTTCTCCTTTGCGGCTATGACGAAGCAGGCGGCAGGGGCGTTCCCGGCGAAGGAGGATTATCGCTTAACTTCGCATATTTCCCGGCAAATGCGACATAATGTTGCGCGCGCCTGATCCTATCGCAATGCCAGTCCGATCATACAGCCTGGCCCCCGCTGTAGGACAGTCAAACCGTGCGGCCGAGCCAGTCGGCCACCCTCTGCGCAATGGCGCGGAAGGCGTCGGCATGGATGCCTTCTCCAGCGGCCGGGGGATCGCCCGCGTCGGACTGGCGGCGGATGTCGATGGCGAGCGGGACGCGGCCCAGAAAGGGCATGTCCATTTCGCCCGCCGCCGCTTCCGCCCCGCCCTGCCCGAACGGGTCAGAAATTTCGCCGCAATGGGGACAGGCATAGCCCGCCATATTTTCGACAAGGCCGATCATCGGCACCCCGACCTGCGCGAACAGGCTGACGGCGCGGGTCGCGTCGATCAGGGCCAGATCCTGCGGCGTGGACACGATGACCGCGCCCGCCGGCTTATGCTTTTGCACCATGGTCAACTGAATGTCGCCAGTGCCGGGCGGCATGTCCACCACCAGCAATTGCGTGTCGCCCCAGTCGGCGTCGATCAATTGCGACAGGGCATTGCCCACCATCGGCCCGCGCCATGCCAGCGCCTTGCCCGGTTCGACCAGATGCGCCATCGACAGCATCGGAATACCCGCAACGCCGGTGACGGGGATCAGCTTCTTTTCGCGCGCCTGGGGCTTCTGGTCCTCGCTGCCCATCAGCCGGGCCTGGGACGGGCCGTAAATGTCGGCGTCGACGAGACCGACCTTGTGGCCCAGCCGGTGCAGCGCCACCGCCAGATTGGCCGACAGGGTGGATTTGCCCACCCCGCCCTTGCCCGATGCCACCGCAATGATGCGCAGCGGGCGGCGCTCGGCGGTCTGGGCGATGCGGACGTCCGTGACGCCCGGCACGGTCAGCCCGCCCTCGCGGATCGCGGCAAGGATCGCGTCGCGCTGGTCGGGGCCAAGCCCGCCCACATCGAGCGCAAGGGTCATGACGCCGTCCCTGACGCGCGGGGCGCTGGCGCGGCCATCGGTCAGGGCGGTCAGGCGGGCGGTAAAATCGGCGATATCGGTCATGGCGACGCCCTGTAGGAAATAATCGCAGCCATTGGCACTGTTTTTCGTGGATAAGCCTTCCTATAGAAGGGCCATGAAAAGAATTTTCGGGTGGATGCCCGGCATCATGAGCATGGCTCAAGGGCCTTGGGGCGGTAAGAGCGACGGGCCGGACGGCAATGACGGCAAGGGGTCGGGCGGCGACGGCGGCCCGCGCAACCCATGGACCCAGCCCAATCGACCCACCGGCCAGAAAGGCCCGTCGGCCATCGACGAATTGCTGCGCCGTGGTCGCGAAAGCTTTGGCCAGGGCGGCGGTGGCGGCGGCTTTGGCGGCCTGCCCCCGCGTGCCAATGGCAAGGCGTTGTGGCCCGCCGCGATCGCGCTGCTGGTGATATTATGGCTGGTGCTGACCAGCTTTCATCGCGTCGGCCCGCAGGAACGCGGCGTCGTCACCCTGCTTGGCAAATATAGCCGCACCCTGTCGCCGGGCATCAGCCTGACCCTGCCGGCGCCGTTCGAGACGGTGTCGATCGTGGATGTGGAGGAAATCCGCACCATCGACGTCGGATCGACCAGTGCGGAAAGCGAGAATCTGGTGCTGACGGGCGACCAGAACATCATCGATCTGGCCTATTCCGTACGCTGGAACATCCGCAACCCCGAACTCTATCTGTTCCAGCTGTCGGACCCCGACGCAGCCGTGCGCGAAGTCGCCGAAAGCGCGATGCGGGCCGTGCTGGCGAGCGTCAGCCTGGACGATGCGCTGGGCGCTGGGCGCACCGCGATCGAGCAGCAGGTCGAGCAGCGGATGCAGGAAATATTGGATGGTTATCGTTCGGGCATCCGCATTCAGGGTGTCGCGATCAAGCAGGCCGATCCGCCAAGCGCGGTGAACGATGCGTTCAAGGCCGTGTCGGCAGCGCAGCAGACCGCGCAAACCTATCTGAACGAAGCGCGCGCCGCCGCCCAGCAGGTGACGGCCAAGGCGCAGGGCGAGGCCGCGTCATTCGACAAGGTCTATGAACAATATCGCCTGTCGCCCGACGTGACCCGCCGCCGCATGTATTATGAAACCATGGAGGGCGTGTTGTCGAACGTCGACAAGACCATCGTCGAAGGCGGCAATGTGACGCCATATCTGCCATTGCCTGAAATCAAGCGCCGCGCGCAGGCGACCCCGGCCACCGGCTCTGCCGCCAGCACGGGAGGCCAGTGATGCGGGGCATATTGCGCCAACCCATCGCGATTGCGCTGATCGCCCTGTTCCTGCTGATCCTGGTCGGCAGCACGGTGACGATCGTACCGGAAACCCGACAGGGCGTGATCGTGCGCTTTGGCGATCCCAAGGCCATCATCAACCGTTATCAGCCCAACGAGACGTTCGGGAATACCGGCGCCGGCGTCATCCTGCGCTGGCCGTTCATCGACCAGATCGTGTGGATCGACAAGCGGGTGCTGTCGGTCGAGATGGAGCGGCAGCAGGTACTGTCCACCGACCAGCTGCGCTTGCAGGTCGATGCCTTTGCCCGGTATCGCATCGTCGATCCACTGCGCATGTATATTGCCGCTGGCAATGAGGAACGGGTGTCGGACGCGCTGCGCCCGATCCTGGGTTCCGCGTTGCGCAACGAACTGGGCAAGCGGCCTTTCGCCGCGCTGCTCAGCCCCGAACGGGGCCAGGTGATGCAGAATATCGAGGCCGGGCTGGACCGGGTCGCGCGCCAATATGGGGCCGAGATTGTCGACGTGCGGATCAAGCGCGCCGACCTGCCCGACGGCACGCCGCTGGAAAGCGCCTTTACCCGGATGCGCACCGCGCGCGAGCAGGAAGCGCTGACGATCCGGGCGCAGGGTGCCAAGCAGGCGCAGATCATCCGGGCCGAGGCCGACGCCAATGCCGCACGCATCTATGCCGAAAGTTTCGGCAAGGACCCGTCCTTCTATGATTTCTATCGGGCGATGCAGAGCTATCGCTATACTTTCTCACCCGACCGGACCGGACAGACCAATATCATCCTGTCGCCCAATAACGAGTTTCTGCAACAGTTTCAGGGACGCAAATAAGGGTTCACCGATGCTGCGGATCATTTCGGAACCAGCATCATTCAATGAGGGTTAAGGCAAGGCGGCGCATGACCGGCTCTCTGTTTGAGAGT
This sequence comes from Sphingobium sp. JAI105, assembly GCF_015752145.1. Lineage (NCBI taxonomy): Bacteria > Pseudomonadati > Pseudomonadota > Alphaproteobacteria > Sphingomonadales > Sphingobiaceae > Sphingobium > Sphingobium sp. JAI105. Next base: position 1,401,142 of record NZ_JADOUC010000001.1, read on the forward strand.
CCCGCCTTCCATTTCCTGAAGATCATGAGAGGACCGTCACGAGTGCGTTACGCTTATGCCATTACCGGCGCCCTGTTGCTGGGCGGCACCGCCATTGCCATCACGTCCCCCAATGTCGGGGCGCAGACCGCGCAGAATGAAGGATTGCAGGCCGCTGCCCCGGCGGGCGCGCCCGCGAGCCTGGCCGACATGGTCGAGAAGCTGCAACCGGCCGTCGTAAATATTTCGACCAAGCAGCGGGTCGCGGTGCAAAATCCCTTTGCCGGCACCCCCTTTGGCGACCTGTTCGGCCAGGCGCCGGGCGGACGCCCCCAGACCCGGCAGGCCCAGTCGCTGGGTTCGGGCTTCCTGATTTCGGCTGATGGCTATATCGTCACCAACAACCACGTCGTGTCGGCAGGCGCGGAAGGCGCGACCGTCGATTCGATCACGGTCACGCTGACCAACAAGGAAGAATATACCGCCAAGCTGGTGGGCCGCGACCCCGCGACCGACCTGGCGGTGCTGAAGATCGACGCGAAAAAGCCCCTGCCCTTCGTCAAGTTCGGCGACAGCACCAAGGCGCGGGTCGGCGATTGGGTCGTTGCGATCGGCAACCCCTTCGCCCTGTCGGGCACGGTGACGGCTGGCATCATCTCCGCCGTGCATCGCAGCACGGGTGGCGGTTACGAGAAGTTCATCCAGACCGATGCGTCGATCAACCAGGGCAATAGCGGCGGCCCGATGTTCGACATGCGCGGCAATGTGATCGGCATCAACAGCCAGATCCTGTCGCCGTCGGGCGGCAATGTCGGCATCGGCTTTGCCATTCCGTCCGAACAGGCCGCGCCGATCGTCGCGACCCTGCGCCAGGGCCAGAGCGTCAAGCGCGGCTATCTGGGCGTCCAGATCAGCCCGTTGGGCGAGGATCTGGCCGATTCGCTGGGTCTGGCCAAGAATCGCGGCGAATTCGTCCAGGGCGTCGAGCCGGGCAAGGGCGCGGACAAGGCCGGGATCAAGGCGGGCGACGTCATCGTGTCGGTCAATGGTCAGGAAGTGAACCCGGACCAGAATCTGTCCTCCATCGTCGCCAGCCAGCCGATCGGCAGCAAGGTGCCGATCGTCCTGATGCGCAATGGCCAGCGCCAGACGGTGACCGCCGTTGTGGGCGAGCGTCCGTCGGAAGAGGAGCTGTCCAGCTTCGCCCCGCAACAGGATGAGGATTTCAGCCAGCAGGATTCCAATCCGGGTCAGGCAGCGCAGCAGTCGCTGGGCATTTCGGCGATCCCGCTGACGCCCGGCATCATCCGCCAGCTAGGCGTGGCCGCCGATACGCGCGGCGTGGTGATTACCGCCGTTGACGGATCAACCGATGCCGGGGCCAAGGGGCTGCGGCGTGGCGATGTGATCATCAGCGCGAATAATCGCCCGATCACCAGCCAGGCCGAACTGGACGCGCAGGTGAAGGCGGTGGCGGCGCAGAACCGCAACGCCATCCTGCTCCAGGTGCTGCGCCGCGGCCAGCAGCCGATTTTCCTGCCGGTGCGTTTGCGCGACAAATAAGTGCCTTATGAACATTCCTCTTTCCTTGACGGCTGGAGGATAGTGAAAATGTTTCCGTCATTCCCGCGCAGGCGGGAATGACGGCTTTTTTATGGGGAAGGAACGGGGATGAGCGACGGCATTTTCATTGGTCTTGGCGCGCCGGACAAGGATGGCGGCGTCCGCCAGTTGCTCAACCTGCGCCGGGCCAATCGCCATGGCCTGATCGCCGGGGCGACGGGCACTGGCAAGACAGTGACGTTGCAGGGCATTGCCGAGAGTTTTTCCGCGCTGGGCGTGCCGGTGTTCCTGTCCGACGTGAAGGGCGACCTGTCCGGCATCGCCATGGCCGGTTCCCCCACGGCCAAAAATGCCGACAAGCTGGTCGCGCGCGCAGCCGAGATCGGCCTTTCCGACTATAGCTATGCCGACAATCCGGCGATCTTCTGGGATCTGTATGGCGAACAGGGCCATCCGATCCGCACGACGATCAGCGAGATGGGGCCATTGCTGCTGGCGCGGCTGATGGGCCTCAACGAAACGCAGGAAGGCGTGCTGTCCATCGCGTTCAAATATGCCGACGAGGAAGGGCTGCTGCTGCTGGACCTGGGCGATTTGCAGGCGATGCTCAGCTTTTGCGCGGAAAATGCCGACACGCTGTCGGCACGTTATGGCAATGTCACCAAGGCCAGCGTCGGCGCGATCCAGCGGCAATTGCTCCAGCTTGAAAGCCAGGGCGGCGCGCATTTCTTCGGCGAACCCGCGCTCGACATTCACGACATGATCAAGGTGGATGAGCAAGGGCGCGGTTATGTGAACATATTGGCCGCCGACAAGCTGATGCAGAGCCCGAAACTCTATGCGACGTTCCTGTTGTGGCTGCTGAGCGAATTGTTCGAAACGCTGCCCGAAGTGGGCGACCCGGACAAGCCGGTGCTGGTCTTCTTCTTCGACGAGGCGCATCTGCTGTTCGACGATGCGCCCAAGGCGCTGACCGACAAGATCGAGCAGGTGGTGCGGCTGATCCGGTCCAAGGGCGTGGGCGTCTATTTCGTGACCCAGAACCCGATAGACATACCAGAGGACGTCGCCGGGCAATTGGGCAACCGGGTACAGCACGCGCTGCGCGCCTTCACGCCGCGCGACCAGCGCGCGATCAAGGCGGCGGCAGAGACGTTCCGCATCAATCCCGACCTGGATGTCGAGACGGCGATTACTGAATTGAAGGTCGGCGAGGCGCTGGTGTCGCTATTGCAGGAGGATGGATCGCCCGGCATCGTCCAGCGCACGCTAATCGCGCCGCCACGATCGCGGCTTGGCCCGGTAAGCCCCAAGGAGCGGGCGATCATCCAGTCGATTTCCCCGGTTGCGGGCAAATATGACGAAGCGATCGACCGCGAATCGGCGGAGGAGATACTGGCCGCGCGCGGCAATGCCGCCGCTGCCGCCGCCGCCGCGAAGAAGGCGCAGGACGAAGCCGAGCGGACCGCCGCCGTGCAGGCCAAGGCGGAGGCCAAGCAGCGCGAACAGGAGATCAAGGCGCAGGCCCGCGCCGACGCCGCTGCCGCGCGCGAGGCGGCCAAGCCGTCCGCGCTGGACAAGGCGATCCAGTCGGCGACGCGCGCGGCTGGCTCATCGGTCGGGCGGCAGGTCGCCAACGAACTGGGCCGCGCGGTGTTCGGCGGATCGAGCCGCAAATCGTCGAGCGGCGGGATTGCGGGTCGGCTGGTGCGCGGGATTTTGGGCAGTTTGTTCAAGTAAGTTCATTGACATAGCCTGCCAGCCGCCGTTCGGGCTGAGCCTGTCGAAGCCTTGTCCTTTTCAACCCTTCGGCAAGCTCAGCGCGAACGGACGATGGAGGATGACGGCAATAGCTATCGCATGGCGCGGCCAAGAAAAGCTGCGCCCATCGCCCCGCGCCATGGTTGCCTGTTTGCCCGCACAGCGGCTAAAGCCGGTCGCATGACAGCCCCCTCCCCGCATCGCCATCCGCTGCATTTCGGCGATTTCCGGGCCTATCTGATCGGTCGGATGACCGCGGTGCTGGCGCAATATAGCATGATGATCGTGCTGGGCTGGCAAGCCTATAATATCGCGCGCGAGACCATGACGACGGCGGGGGCTTCGGCGCAGTTGGGGCTGATCGGCCTGGCGCAATTCTTGCCGCTGTTTTTCCTGACGCCACTGACCGGATGGGTCGCGGACCATTATGACAGGCGGATGATCACCCGGCTAACGCTGACGATGCTGACCGCAGCGGCCGGATTGCTGGCTTTCGCGACGTTCGAGGGCTGGGTCGGGCTGCCGCTGATATTCGGCATCGCCGTCATCGTCGGCATCGCCCGCGCGTTCAACGGCCCGGCCTATGGCGCGCTGGCCCCCAATCTGGTGCCGCGCGAGGTGTTACCCAACGCCATCGCCATATCGGGCGTGGTGTGGCAGGCCGGGTCGATCGTGGGGCCAGCGCTGGGCGGCTATGCCTATGCAGCGACGCCCTGGGGCGCCTATGCGCTGGCTGCGATACTCTATGGGGTGGCGCTGGGCGCGATGATGCTGATCGGCCCGGTGCCGCAGGCCGCGCGCGACGTCACCCGCCACCCGATCCGCCAGATGATCGACGGGCTGAGCTATGTGCGTTCCAACCGGCTGGTGCTGGCGACCATCACGCTGGACCTGTTCGCAGTGCTGCTGGCGGGGGCGACTGCGCTGTTGCCGGTCTATGCACGCGACATATTGCATGTGGGATCGGCGGGCCTGGGCCATCTGGCCGCAGCGCCGGGGGTCGGCGCGGGGCTGATGGCGCTGTGGTTTTCGTTCCGGCCATTGAGGAATGAAGTCGGCATCAAGATGCTGGGCGCGGTCATCCTGTTCGGCATCGCCACGATCGCATTTGGCTGCACCGCCTTCCTGCCGCGCAGCATCGCGATGGAATTCGGCATCGGCGCGCTGGTGATATTGGGCGCGGCGGACATGATTTCGGTGTTCGTGCGCCAGTCGCTGGTCCAGCTTCACACGCCGGACGCGATGCGCGGGCGGGTGTCGAGCCTGTCGCAGCTTACCATTTCCGCCTCCAACGAACTGGGCGAGGCGGAAAGCGGATTTCTGGCCGCGCTGGTCGGGCCGGTTGCTGCTGTCATTGGTGGCGGTATCGGTGCTATCGTCATCACGCTGTTCTGGGCGCGTCTCTTTCCCGAATTGCGCCTTGCACGCACCTTCGACCCACCCGACATAAGGGCGGCGGACCTCAGCCAGGAGAAAGCCCCATGAAAGCTGCCACGATACTCGAAACCATCGGCAATACCCCGCATGTCCGGGTGAACCGGCTGTTTGGCGATGCGCCCGAAGGCACGGAAGTCTGGATCAAGTCGGAACGCTCCAATCCGGGCGGGTCGATCAAGGACCGGATCGCGCTGGCCATGATCGAGGCCGCCGAAGCGTCGGGCGAGTTGCAACCGGGCGGCACCATCATCGAACCGACATCGGGCAATACCGGCGTGGGCCTGGCCATGGTCGCTGCGGTCAAGGGCTACAAGCTGGTGCTCGTCATGCCCGAAAGCATGTCGATCGAGCGGCGGCGGCTGATGCTGGCCTATGGCGCCAGTTTCGACCTGACCCCGCGCGAAAAGGGGATGAAGGGCGCGATCGAGCGCGCGCTGGAACTGGTGGCGCAGACGCCCGGTAGCTGGATGCCGCAGCAGTTCGAGAATCCCGCCAATATCGCGGTCCACGCCCGCACCACGGCGCAGGAGATACTGGCCGATTTCGCCGACGCGCCGATCGACGTGCTGATCACCGGCGTCGGCACCGGCGGGCATATCACCGGTACGGCGGAAGTGCTGAAAAAAGCCTGGCCGGGGATCAAGATCTATGCGGTCGAGCCGACCCTGTCGCATGTCATCAGCGGCGGCCAGCCCGGCCCCCACCCCATTCAGGGCATTGGCGCGGGCTTCATTCCGGCGAACCTGCACACGCAATTGCTGGACGGGGTGATCCAGGTCGATCCCGCCGATGCCAAGGACTATGCGCGGCGGTCGGCCAGCGAGGAAGGCATATTGGTGGGCATTTCTTCGGGCGCGACGCTGGCGGCGATCGCGCAGAAACTGAAGGATTTGCCAGCGGGCAGCCGGGTGCTGGGCTTCAACTACGACACCGGCGAACGCTATCTGTCGGTGCCCGATTTCCTGCCGGAATGATCATCACGCAATGATGGGTGACTCTGTTTCCAGCGAGCCGCGTCCATGGATGTGGATCGTCTGGCTGGCGCTGTTCGCTGGCCTGCCCGCCGCTGTGGCGGAGTGGGAAGCGCGTGCGCCGCGCGCGGGGGGCGAAGCGCATGTTGCCCGGAGGGGTCTATCCCACGGGGTACGGCCACCCAGCCCGCCGCCGCCGGTGGAGCCAGTGGCGGTCTATGCCCTGCCCGCCGACCGCGCGCGGGCGCTCAATGCCGCCATCCCCTTTTCCCGGCTGGCCAACCCGGCGGCGCGGCCATTCCGGTTCGAAGGCTCCGAGACGGACCTGGCCCGCGCGGTGGATTGCCTGGCCGCGGCGCAAATCTATGAAGCGGGCGACGATGCCGTGGGCGAGCGCGCCGTCGCGCAGGTCGTCCTCAATCGCGTGCGCCATCCCGCCTTTCCCAAGACGGTGTGCGGCGTCGTCTTTCAGGGGCAGGAACGCACCACGGGTTGCCAGTTCACCTTCAGCTGCGACGGCGCTCTGGCCCGCACCCCCTCCCCGGCCGCATGGGACAGGGCGCGCGCCATTGCGCGCGGCGCGCTGGCGGGCGACGTGTTCAAGCCGGTGGGCTATGCGACCCATTATCATACCGATTGGGTGGTGCCCTATTGGAGCGGCAGCCTGGACAAGCTGACGCGGGTGGGCACGCATCTTTTCTTCCGCTGGCGCGGCTGGTGGGGGACGCCGCCAGCCTTTCGCACGCGCACCATCGATGGCGGCGAGCCGCTGATCGGGCGGATTGCGCGCCTGTCCCCTGCACACAGCATGGCGACCCCGCTACTGCCGGGCGCCATCACGCCTATGGCCGACAGCGCAGACGCGATCGCCGCGCAGGCACGGCAGGCGATCGGTCTTGATCAGATCGGCAAGAGCGTGGGCGGCGTAAGGCTGATCGCTCTGGCTGACATGCGGAGTTTCCTGGTGGAGTTACCACGCGGCAGCAAACCCGACAGCTGGCCGGAAAGCGCCCGCACCTTTTGCGCCGGGCGATCCCAATGCCGGATCATGGGGTGGACGGCAAATGACGCGCCGAAGGAGTTGCCGCTGACGCTGGCCAATCTGGCCGCGATGCGGTTTTCCTACATTCACGACACGCAGAGTGGGTTGCAGCGGGCCTTGTGGAATTGCGACCAGACCCCGCGCGCCGACAAGCGGGACTGTATGCGTCGGCGGGTGCCGGTCGCCATGCCTGCACCGCCAGCGCCGACCGGACTGGCCGGGGTGCGGCGTATGGACCGTTTTGAAACGGTGAAGATTGCGCCAGCGCCGGGAACGCCGCCAGACGACGCTCGCCAACCCTGAAGACCCGCCGATTATTTCGTTGCGAACTGACCGGCTTCTGCCCGGAACGCGTCGCGTGCAAAGGCGCGGACGGCGGCGGCAGTCTTGAACTTCTCGTCCTGAAGCAGCGACGAGGTCAGCGGATAGCCTTGCGAATTATAGCGGGTTTCGCGCACGGTGAGGCGGAAATGACCTTCTTCATCCTTGCTGATCAGGAAGGGACGGATTGCTGTACGGCTCATAGGGCCTCCTTTGTGAATGACAGAAAAAAGGGAGCGCCGACCGGCGCTCCCCCGACAATTCCAATATCAGCCCACCATATCCGCAACGATCTGCTTGAGCTGAACCGTGGACAGGGTGCCACCCGGCGTCAGGCCGGGATGAAAGGGCCGCTTCCTGTCGAACATCGAAAGGGTACGGCGTTGAGTCTTGTTTGAATGGGTATGCAAAATGATTCCTTGCGGCCAGTGCCGCGTAACATATGAGTTGGATCGCGCCCGGCACCATGCCGGACCAAGCGATCATATAGGGTGTCGGCCGCGCGCGGGGCGCGACCGGGCCAGGCCGTCAGCGCGCGCCTTTACGGCTCTTGCGCGCCTGATAGCGCGCATCGCGCGCGGCCTTGCGCTCTTCGTCGGTCAATGCCGGCTTGATCGCAGCAGCGGCAGCTTCCGCCTCCAGACGAGCGCGTTCCGCCTTGGCGGCGCGTTCTTCTTCGCGGGCGAGCTTGGCCTGCTGACGCTTTTCCAGTTCGGCAGCCGCCTTGGCTTGCGCCGCGGCAGCCCGCTGGGCCGCCAGCACCGGATCAACCGGGGGCTTGGCCCGCAACTTGGCAAGCGCCTTGTCACGCGCCTGTGTGGCGAGTGCCCTGCGTTCCTGAAAATCGGGTTCCTTATATTTCAGCATTCGTTCCAGTCTGTCCTGCATTGCGCATGATTTGAGGGGGACGCGCGATTATTCGCACATCCCGGCTTTGTGAGGCGCGATAGGGGACAAGAGGAGGAGCCTGAAGGCAGTCCGATATCCGTCAAAAGGCGACGTAAGCAGCTTCCATATGGCAGCTGTTGCCGCAAAAGGGAAGGCGCAGGCGAAAATGGCGCCCTGGCGGCAAGGACGCAGCGGTGCTTACCCCCTTCACAAAGGGGGAAGCCTGCCTTATATGCGACTTTCGAAATCCGGTTCAGGCAGCTTTACGGCATGGCAGGAACCGTCTCCCGAATCGTCCGGGGTACAGGGTCGCATTGCGCACGATCACTGGCAGTATGGGGCGAATTTGGCGGGTTACAAGACGCTGACAGTGCGGTTCGGACAGTCCCGACCCGCACTTTTTTGCGTGGATGCGGAAGGGCGAATCACCCCTTTTCATTCGCGTTCAGGCTGAATTTTCGCTGCGATGCGAAAAATACGCGACGAACGAAGGCAAGGACAACGCATGGCGACCAAGGCTCCCTCCATCAGCAACACCGGCGCGAAGAAGCGCATCAGAAAGGTGTTCGGCGACATCCACGAAGTGGTGCAGATGCCGAACCTGATTGAGGTTCAGCGCGAAAGCTATGAACAATTCCTGCGGTCGGACCCGTCGATCGGCTATGTGTCGGGCCTGGAAAAGACGCTGCGCAGCGTGTTCCCGATCCGCGATTTCGCCGGCACCGCCGAAATGGATTTCGTCCATTACGAGCTGGAAGACCCGAAATACGACACCGAGGAATGCCGTCAGCGCGGCATCACCTATGCAGCGCCGATGCGCGTTACCCTGCGCCTGATCGTGTTCGAAGTGGATCAGGACACCGAAACCCGTTCGGTGCTCGATATCAAGGAGCAGGACGTCTATATGGGCGACATGCCCCTGATGACGGGCAACGGCACCTTCATCGTCAACGGCACCGAGCGCGTCATCGTCAGCCAGATGCACCGTTCGCCGGGCGTGCTGTTCGATCATGACCGGGGCAAGACCCATTCGTCGGGCAAATATCTGTTCGCCGCGCGCGTCATCCCCTATCGCGGTTCGTGGCTGGACTTCGAGTTCGACGCCAAGGACATCGTCAACGTCCGCATCGACCGCAAGCGCAAGCTGCCGATCACGGCGCTGCTCTATGCGCTGGGCCTGACCGCCGAGGAAATTCTGGGTCACTTCTACAACAAGGTGACCTTCGTTCGCAGCGAAGGCGGCTGGCAGATTCCCTATCTGGCCGAAGCCTGGCGCGGCCTGAAGCCCGCCTTTGACATTGTCGATGGCAATTCGGGCGAAGTCGTGTTCGCCGCCGGTCACAAGATCAGCCCCCGCGCCGCCAACAAGGCGGAAAAGGACGGCCTGACCACGCTGTTGATCCCGACCGAGGAAGTCTATGGCCGCTACAGCGCCTATGACCTGATCAACGAAAGCACCGGCGAAATCTACATCGAGGCCGGTGACGAAGTTACGCCCGAAAATCTGGAAAAGCTGGACAAGGCGGGCGTCGACCGCCTCGAACTGCTCGACATCGACCATGTCAGCACCGGCCCGTGGATCCGCAATACGCTCAAGGCCGACAAGGCCGAAGAACGCGATCAGGCGTTGAGCGACATTTATCGCGTCATGCGCCCCGGCGAGCCGCCGACGAAGGAAACGGCGGAATCGCTGTTCGCCGGCCTGTTCTTCGATCCTGAGCGCTACGACCTGTCGGCGGTCGGCCGCGTCAAGCTCAACATGCGTCTCGACCTGGACGCAGAGGACACCGTCACCACGCTGCGGACCGAGGACATTCTGGCCGTCGTCAAGGAACTGGTGAACCTGAAGGACGGCAAGGGCGAAATCGACGACATCGACAACCTGGGCAACCGCCGCGTCCGTTCGGTCGGCGAATTGCTGGAAAACCAGTATCGCGTCGGGCTGCTGCGCATGGAGCGCGCCGTCAAGGAGCGCATGTCGAGCGTCGACGTATCGACCGTGATGCCCAACGACCTGATCAACGCCAAGCCCGCCGTGGCCGCCGTGCGTGAATTCTTCGGCTCATCGCAGCTGTCGCAGTTCATGGATCAGACCAATCCGCTGTCGGAAGTCACCCACAAGCGCCGCGTGTCGGCGCTTGGGCCGGGTGGTCTGACGCGCGAGCGTGCGGGCTTTGAAGTCCGCGACGTTCACCCGACCCATTATGGCCGTATCTGCCCGATCGAAACGCCCGAAGGCCCGAACATCGGCCTGATCAACTCGCTGGCGACGTTCAGCCGGGTGAACAAGTACGGCTTTATCGAAACGCCCTATCGCAAGGTCATCGACCATAAGGTGACGGACGAGGTCGTGTACCTGTCCGCCATGGAAGAGGCCAAGCACACGATCGCGCAGGCCAACGCCGAAGTCGATGCCGACGGCCATTTCGTCGAAGATCTCATCTCCAGCCGCGAAGCTGGCGAGTTTCTGATGGCCCCGCGCGACCATATCACCCTGATGGACGTCAGCCCCAAGCAGCTGGTGTCGGTCGCCGCATCGCTCATTCCGTTCCTGGAAAACGATGACGCCAACCGCGCGCTGATGGGATCGAACATGCAGCGTCAGGCCGTGCCGCTGGTACGCGCCGAAGCGCCGTTCGTGGGCACCGGCATGGAAGGCACGGTCGCCCGTGACTCCGGCGCGGCCGTCGCGTCCAAGCGGGCGGGCATCGTCGATCAGGTCGACGCGACCCGTATCGTCATCCGCGCCACCGGCGACATCGCGCCGGGCCAGTCGGGCGTCGACATCTACACGCTCCAGAAGTTCCAGCGCTCCAACCAGGACACCTGCATCAACCAGCGTCCGCTGGTGAAGGTCGGCGACCTGATCGAGGCTGGCGACGTCATCGCCGACGGTCCCTCGACCGAATTTGGCGAACTGGCGCTGGGCCGCAACACGCTCGTCGCGTTCATGCCCTGGAATGGCTACAATTATGAAGACTCCATCCTGATCTCCGAACGGATCGTGAAGGATGACGTCTTTACCTCGATCCATATCGAGGAGTTTGAGGTCATGGCCCGCGACACCAAGCTGGGGCCGGAAGACATCACCCGCGACATTCCCAATGTCGGCGAGGAAGCGCTGCGCAACCTCGACGAAGCCGGCATCGTCTATATCGGCGCCGAAGTGGAGCCGGGCGACATTCTGGTCGGCAAGATCACCCCCAAGGGTGAATCGCCGATGACCCCGGAAGAAAAGCTGCTCCGCGCGATCTTCGGTGAAAAGGCGTCCGATGTGCGCGACACGTCGCTGCGTCTGCCGCCGGGCGTTGCCGGGACGGTCGTTGAAGTGCGCGTGTTCAACCGCCACGGCATCGACAAGGACGAGCGCGCCATGGCGATCGAGCGGGAGGAAATCGACCGCCTCGCCAAGGATCGCGAGGACGAACGCGCCATCCTGAACCGGGCGACCTTCAACCGGCTGCAGGAAATGCTGCTGGGCCAGACCGCCACGGCCGCGCCCAAGGGCGTGCGCAAGGGCGTGGAAATCGACGAGGCTCTGCTGGGCGAAGTCGAACGGCACGAATGGTGGAAGTTCGCGGTGGCGGACGATGTCCGTCAGGCCGGCATCGAAGCGGTCAAGGCGCAATATGACGAAGCGGTGAAGGTCATCGTCGACAAGTTCGAGGACCGGGTCGACAAGTTGCAGCGTGGCGACGAACTGCCGCCGGGCGTGCTGAAGATGGTCAAGGTGTTCGTCGCGGTGAAGCGCAAGCTGCAGCCGGGCGACAAGATGGCCGGCCGTCACGGGAACAAGGGTGTCATTTCGCGCATCCTGCCGATCGAGGACATGCCGTTCCTGGAGGATGGCACCCATGTCGACATCGTGCTCAATCCGTTGGGCGTGCCGTCGCGCATGAATGTCGGGCAGATTTTCGAAACGCATCTCGGCTGGGCTGCCCGCGGCCTTGGCCAGCAGCTCAAGCATGCGCTGGAAGAATGGCGCGAGGCCAATCCCAACCCGTCGGCGGGCGACATGCCCGACGCCGTCAAGGACCGGTTGCTGACCGCCTATGGTCCGCAATATGCCGCCGAGATCGAAGCGCGGACGCCCGAACAGATCGTCGATCTGGCCGAGCATCTGGAACGCGGCGTGCCGATGGCGACGCCGGTGTTCGACGGTGCGCGCGAAGCGGACGTGTCGACCATGCTGGAACTGGCGGGGCTGCATTCGTCGGGTCAGAGCGACCTGTTCGACGGCCGCACCGGCGACAAGTTCGACCGCAAGGTCACGGTCGGCATCATCTACATGCTCAAGCTGCATCACCTTGTCGACGACAAGATCCATGCCCGCTCGATCGGCCCCTACTCGCTCGTTACCCAGCAGCCGCTGGGTGGTAAGGCGCAGTTCGGTGGCCAGCGCTTCGGGGAAATGGAGGTCTGGGCGCTCCAGGCCTATGGCGCCGCCTATACGTTGCAGGAAATGCTGACGGTGAAGTCCGATGACGTGGTCGGCCGCACCAAGGTCTATGAAGCGATCGTCAAGGGCGACGATACGTTTGAAGCGGGCATCCCCGAAAGCTTCAACGTGCTCGTCAAGGAAATGCGCTCGCTGGGCCTCAACGTCGAACTCAATTCGCTGGATGAAATTCCAGAGGATGAAGGCGGCTTCGCGGCAGCGGCGGAATAAGGGATTTGCGGGCGTCGCTGCCATGCGGCGCCCCTGCCCCGTCCCGCACCAGAATTTTGCCCTCATGAGGGAATGAAAAATGAACGAACTGACCAACTTCGCCAATCCGGTCGCCAAGACCGAGACCTTCGACCAGATCCAGATCGGCCTTGCCTCGCCAGAGCGCATCCGCAGCTGGTCCTTCGGCGAGATCAAGAAGCCCGAAACCATCAACTATCGCACGTTCAAGCCCGAACGTGACGGCCTGTTCTGCGCGCGTATCTTTGGCCCGATCAAGGATTATGAATGCCTGTGCGGCAAGTATAAGCGCATGAAGTACAAGGGCATCGTCTGCGAGAAGTGCGGTGTCGAAGTCACGGTGAGCAAGGTGCGCCGCGAGCGCATGGGCCATATCGAACTGGCCGCTCCCGTTGCGCATATCTGGTTCCTGAAATCGCTGCCTTCGCGCATCGGCCTGCTGCTAGACATGCAGTTGAAGCAGCTGGAGCGCGTCCTCTATTTCGAAAGCTATATCGTCATCGAGCCGGGTCTGACCCCGCTGGAGAAATATCAGCTGCTCAATGAGGACGAACTGCTCGACGCGCAGGACGAATATGGCGAGGACGCCTTCTCCGCCGGGATCGGCGCCGAAGCGGTCAAGCAGATGCTGATGGACCTGGACCTGGAAGGCGAAAAGCAGGTCCTGCTGGAAGAGCTGGCGACGACCAAGTCGGAGCTGAAGCCCAAGAAGATCATCAAGCGCCTGAAGGTCGTCGAAAGCTTCATCGATTCGGGCAACCGCCCCGAATGGATGATCCTGGACGTCGTGCCCGTGATCCCGCCGGAACTGCGCCCGCTGGTGCCGCTGGACGGTGGCCGCTTCGCGACGTCGGACCTCAACGACCTGTATCGCCGCGTCATCAACCGCAACAACCGCTTGAAGCGGCTGATGGAACTGCGCGCGCCGGACATCATCGTCCGCAACGAAAAGCGCATGTTGCAGGAAGCGGTCGACGCCCTGTTCGACAATGGCCGTCGTGGCCGCGTCATCACCGGTGCGAACAAGCGTCCATTGAAGTCGCTGTCTGACATGCTCAAGGGCAAGCAGGGCCGCTTCCGCCAGAACCTGCTCGGCAAGCGCGTCGACTATTCGGGCCGTTCGGTCATCGTGACCGGGCCGGAACTCAAGCTGCACCAGTGCGGCCTGCCCAAGAAGATGGCGCTCGAACTGTTCAAGCCGTTCATCTACGCCCGTCTGGATGCCAAGGGTCTGTCCATGACCCTGAAGCAGGCCAAGAAGTGGGTCGAGAAGGAGCGCAAGGAAGTCTGGGACATATTGGACGAGGTGATCCGCGAGCATCCGGTGATGCTGAACCGCGCACCGACGCTCCATCGCCTCGGCATCCAGGCGTTCGAACCCGTGTTGATCGAGGGCAAGGCGATCCAGCTTCACCCGCTGGTCTGCTCGGCCTTCAACGCCGACTTCGACGGTGACCAGATGGCCGTTCACGTTCCGCTGAGCCTGGAGGCCCAGCTGGAAGCGCGCGTGCTGATGATGTCGACCAACAACATCCTGTCGCCCGCCAACGGCAAGCCGATCATCGTGCCGTCGCAGGACATGGTGCTGGGCATCTATTATCTGTCGATGGAACGCGAAGGCGAGCCGGGCGAAGGCATGTTGCTGAGCGACATGCAGGAAGTGCATCAGGCGCTGTTCACCAAGTCGGTGACGCTGCACAGCAAGATCATCAGCCGCGTGCCGCAGACCGACGAGGCGGGCAACAGCTACCTGAAGCGTTATGAAACGACGCCGGGCCGCATGTTGCTGGGCGAATGCCTGCCCAAGAACCACAAGGTTCCCTTCGATGTCGTCAACCGCCTGCTGACCAAGAAGGACGTCGGCGACGTGATCGACGAGGTCTATCGTCACACCGGCCAGAAGGACACGGTGCTGTTCGCCGACGCCATCATGGCGCTGGGCTTCCGCCACGCGTTCCAGGCCGGCATTTCGTTCGGCAAGGACGACATGGTCATCCCCGACAGCAAGGTGACGTTGGTCGACGAGACCAAGGCGCTGGTTGCGGACTATGAGCAGCAATATCAGGACGGCCTGATCACCCAGCAGGAAAAATACAACAAGGTGATCGACGCCTGGTCGGGTTGCGGCGATCGCGTCGCGAACGCCATGATGGACGAGATCCGCGCCCAGCCCAAGGACCCGCAGACCGGTCGCCTGGCGCAGATCAACTCGATCTACATGATGGCGCATTCCGGTGCGCGTGGTAGCCAGGCGCAGATGAAGCAGCTGGCCGGGATGCGCGGCCTGATGGCCAAGCCTTCGGGCGAGATCATCGAAACCCCGATCATCTCCAACTTCAAGGAAGGCCTGACCGTCCTTGAATATTTCAACTCCACCCACGGCGCCCGCAAGGGTCTGGCCGACACCGCGCTCAAGACGGCGAATTCGGGTTACCTGACCCGCCGTCTGGTCGACGTCAGCCAGGACTGCACCATCGTCGAGGAAGATTGCGGCACCGACCGCGCGCTGGAGATGAAGGCGATCGTACAGGGCGGTTCGACCATCGCGTCGCTGGGCGAACGTATCCTGGGCCGCACCACGGCGCAGGACATTATCGACAGCAAGGACGGCAGCATCGTCATCCCGATCGGCACGCTGCTGGACGAACCGATGATCGCCAAGATCGAAGCGATCGGCACGCAGTCGGTGAAGATCCGCAGCCCGCTGATCTGCGAAAGCAAGATGGGCGTTTGCGGCAAATGCTATGGTCGTGACCTTGCCCGCGGTACGCCGGTCAATATCGGTGAAGCGGTCGGCGTCATCGCGGCCCAGTCGATCGGTGAGCCTGGCACCCAGCTGACGATGCGGACCTTCCACATCGGCGGCGCGGCGCAGCTCAACGAAACGTCGAACCTGGAAGCGATTGCCGACGGGACGCTGGAACTGCGCGACATGCCGACGATCACGGACAGCCGTGGCCGCCGCCTGTCGCTCGCCCGCAACGGCGAACTGGCGATCATCGACAATGAAGGCCGCGAACGCGCCGTGCATCGCCTGCCTTATGGTGCGACCATCCTGTTCGAGAATAACGCACAGGTTAAGCAGGGCGACCGGATCGCCGAATGGGATCCGTTCACCATGCCGGTGATCACCGAGCGTCCGGGTATCGTCAAATATGTCGACCTGATCGACGGCAAGACGTTGACCGAACAGACCGACGAAGCGACCGGCATCGCCCAGCGCGTCGTCACCGAGCATCGCGGTTCGAGCCGTACCAAGGAGGATCTGCGTCCGCGCCTGACCCTGCTGGACGATGGTTCGGGCGAAGCGGCCCGCTATATGCTGGCCGTGGGCGCGACTCTCTCGGTCGAGGATGGGCAGACGGTGCAGGCCGGTGACGTGCTGGCGCGTGTCAGCCGCGAAGCCGCCAAGACCCGCGACATCACGGGGGGTCTGCCGCGCGTGGCCGAGCTGTTCGAAGCGCGCAAGCCCAAGGACAACGCCATCATCGCCAAGGTGTCGGGCCGCGTCCAGTTCCTCAAGGACTATAAGGCGAAGCGCAAGATCGCCATCAATCCTGAGGATGGCGGCGAGCCGGTCGAATATCTGATCCCCAAGAGCAAGGTGATCGACGTTCAGGAAGGCGACTATGTCAAGCGCGGCGACAATCTGATCGGCGGTTCGCCCGATCCGCATGACATTCTGGAAGTTCTGGGTATCGAGCCGCTGGCCGAATATCTGGTCGCGGAAATCCAGGAAGTCTATCGCTTGCAGGGCGTGAAGATCAACGACAAGCATATCGAAACGATCGTTCGTCAGATGTTGCAGAAGGTCGAGATCACCGAGTCCGGCGACACCACCTTGCTGGTGGGCGAGCAGGTCGATCGTGAGGAAATGGACGAAATCAACGCCAAGCTGGCGCCGGGCTTCCTGCCTGCTGCTGGCAAGCCGGTGTTGCTGGGCATCACCAAGGCCTCGCTCCAGACCCGCTCCTTCATCTCGGCAGCGTCCTTCCAGGAAACCACTCGCGTCCTCACGGAAGCGGCGGTTCAGGGCAAGAAGGACACGCTCGTCGGTCTGAAGGAAAATGTCATCGTCGGCCGCCTGATCCCGGCGGGTACCGGCGCGGGCATGAACCGTCTGCGCGTCGCCGCCTCCTCGCGGGATGCAGCGATGCGCGCCGCGCTGCGAGCGGCGAGCCAGGTCGACCTGATCGCACCAGCCAGCGCCGCGGCGGAACATGCCGCCGAACTGCGCCAGGGACCGGAAGCGGCGATCGGCAACGATCCGCTGGCGACCGTGCAGGGTGATGATTTCACCACGCAGGACATGGACTGACGCTTCGAGGGCGCGGGTGGCTGTTTCCGTCACGGGGAGCGGCCACCCCGCACCTTGCCTTTGACTGGTAACGCAAAAGCCCGCCGGATGCGTGACGCGCACCGGCGGGCTTTTCTTTTGCTATCCGCGTGAGGCCAAAAACCCTCTTGACCTGTCCCTAGCCGCCGCCTATCTGCGGCCTCCCAAGCGCGTGGCGCTAAGGATTGATGCCCGATCCTCTAATGGTAAGAGAGCGGACTCTGACTCCGTCAATCAAGGTTCGAATCCTTGTCGGGCATCCAAATACACCAACCTAAATAGCTGATTTTTCTGCCTTATTGCAGGTCTGATAAAATCTGCTCCCTCATTCGTTCTCTCATCTGTTTCAGATTGTGGGTGAATGTTGGCGAACGCAGGCGGCGTTTGTGAGGTGATAGCCAGTGCATGGCTGTACTCTTTGGCAAAAACGTCGCTTAGCTGCCGCTGTCGATCTTGCTTCCAATGCTGGCCACGTCGATCAATAGTGCCATAATAGAAACCATCCCGTCCATTCGCGCAAAGTTGGAACGGCTGATCGCCGCACGTGGCGACTCATATGCAAGTATCTCCCTGCTGATCGGTCGCAATCCGTCCTACATCCAACAGTTCATCAAGCGCGGCACACCACGCAAGCTGGACGAGAATGACCGGCGCATAATCGCCCAATATTTCGGGGTGAGCGGGGAAATGTTAGGGGGCGGCCCCACGCTGACGCCAACATCCACGAACAGGCGCAGGATGCCTAGAGTGGTAGCGGTACCATGTCTCAGTTTAGGCGCTTCGGCAGGCGCCGGCAGTTTGGATGAAGATGAGTGCGCGGTGGGCGTATTAGCGTTCGATGTCCAATGGTTGCGCCGTCTAGACATCCAACAGCAAAGAGCGTCGATCATCCGGGTAGATGGCGAATCGATGGCACCCACGCTGAGCGATGGCGATGACATCATGGTAAATCATGACGATGATGCCTCCCGACTCCGCGACGGCGTTTATGTGTTGCGCCTGGACGGCGTGTTGATGGTTAAGCGGATCGCGACCGGCCCATTGCGCCGGAGGGTAAGCGTGATCAGCGATAACGTCCATTATCCGAACTGGACCGACATTGACCCTATGTTGGTCGAAATTGTGGGGCGGGTCGTTTGGCACTCTCGGTTGATGACGTGATAACTACGTAGGTAGTTTATTTCCAAAGTCCCTTCAAAATGGATGTAACGCAAGGCAACATGGCCTTCCATTAAGGGGGGGGGAATGGTGCCGGGATCGAATCAGGCATTGAGTGAAGTGCAAAAGCGGTGCTTGACGCTTGTCTCGCTGAACCGCACGTCCAAAGAGATTGCAGTAGAGGTCGGCTTATCGCCGATGACCGTAGATCAGTATCTAAGCCGAGCCACATCCATGTTGGGAGCAGCCAACCGCCGAGATGCCGCGCGGATTTTCATCCAAAGCCAAGCTTCCGAGCCATTCAAACAACTTGAATTCAAACCGGAGACTGTTGCCGAACATCAGAATTCCGCCAATGTGGAGCCAACGCAGGCCGAGACGGAAACGCCACGTAACAGGTGGTCTATCCTGATTGACAACGCTGTGACTTGGACAGTCAGCCGCTTTGGAGGAGCCCCACATGACCTGACGAAACTTGAAACGGTCCGCGCCATTCTTTGGACGGCGTTGGCTGCGACCGGCATTCTTGCCGCCATCATCACAGTTGGGGCGTGGCTCAACCATAAAGCCTAAAGCCCCAGTTTTCTGAACATCGTCAAATATAGAAACGCGCCGGGGAAACCCGTCTGCGCGAAGGAGACCCCTTATGGCTCAAACTCCAAAACCAGATGAACAGTTGCTGCCCCTCGCCCGTGAGCGATTCATCAGCCTTACCGAACAGCTTTTCGGCGGCTATGGCAAAATCGATGCTGCCTTGGCACATACTTTCCGACTTGCGGGAGAGATGGTTGAAACGGCAGATGAGATCGGGCTGGAACCACAGATCGGCCAAGCACTTTTCGCCGATCTGACCAGATGCGCCGACACGATCGTTCTATCGCGCCAGCAGTTTCTAAAGGTTCACCGCCGCGCCCACAAAATTCGCCAATCCACAACCGTAAGCTGGGAAGGTTGTCCCTTCTTCTTCGACGGAGAACCACCGGTTACAGCGGCGTCGCCTGCTCCACTTCGGTCTGTTGCGTAAAGGCCATTGGCTTGACGTTGGGCAAATAATCGCATCGAATGCCAGTCATGATTGGCATAGCCTATTCGATTGCACTGCTTGCGACGGCTCTATTCGCGATCCTCCGCGGCGGGCGGGAAGGTCGCATGATCGTCATGATCATCGCCTCTCTCTTTGCCGTATCAGCGTTCCTGAAAGATGTCTCGCACGAGCCGCTTTACGCAATGGTCGCCAGCCTAGCGGTAGATTGTACGTCACTTTCCCTCAAAGGATGGCTGGCACTTTCAAGCCGCCGACGCTGGCCGATCATTGTGGCGGGGCTGCAAGTCGTATCTGTTGGTATGCAACTCGCGATATGTGCTTCACCCAACTTCAAGCTTCCTTTTCACGACACCATATCGACGGTCTGGGCGATCCCAACACTGTTGGTGATCGCGCTGGGCGTCTATCTTGATCGACGCCACGACTTGAGGGTCGAGCGCTAGGAAATAACCATGGAAAATTGGAACCCACGATCGCCGTCCAAGCCGAGCTTAGTGGACGACGGGATGATTGCCGCCTTGAAGGCGCACTTCGATAATTGGGTGGCGGACCTGATAACCAGCAATAAGGCCAGACAGACTACTGATCCAAACTATATCGGCTTTTCATGCGCCACTACGAAACATGTAGCGCCGAAGACTTTGCGTCAGACTTCGGATTTGATCGGGGAAGTGCTGCGCCTGAGACGCTTGCGGGATGATCTTTTTCCCGGTGGGTTGTTCGCTGATCCAGTATGGGATTTATTGCTTGATCTTTACAAGGCTGGGCATGAGCATCGCCTTATATCTGTTTCTAGCGCTTGTATCGCCTCTCATACGCCCCCAACCACAGCGCTGAGGCACATTCGTATCATGGAACAGGCAGGGATGATCAAACGCATTCCCGATCCACATGACAGTCGGCGAATCTTTCTCGAACTAACGCCATCGGCTCAAGCTGGAATGGCCAGATGGATTGCTTCAATGGATGCCCTAGCAGCTGAACGAATGCGGGCAAATGCCAACTGATCTTGCCCTTAGGTCAGTGACACTCCCAAGGCCAAGGTCGCAACGCTCCTTGTTGATCTGAAGACGAAGCACCCAGGATTTGGTCAGGGTCGGCTTCACCAGCAGATAGAGGCCTAACCCATCGGTGTGGCGACCCGGCTTCGCATTCCGCACACCGACAACCGTTAGCTTCCCCATTTTCGTTCCCTCATTCGTTACCACACTTTTACGCGGTTGCTGGCGAAGGTCAAAGAACGTTCGCGAAAGCAAGTTCTATTGCTTGTCGGGCATCCATTTCCAAATAGTCGCGATTTCAAAGGCTGTTGGCTTGGCCGTAGACGTCAGGTGTCGTCGTGTGGGTGATGCTGTTCCATGCGGCGATGGGCTTCGGCCAGTTCGATCTCGCCGATCAGCAGGGCTGCGTCGCCGGTCGTGAAGCCGGTGACGGGATCGATCATGCCGCTGTGGCTGAACCGGCTAACGAAATTCTGGAACCGTTCGAGGGCTATGCGGACGTCGCTGGTCATGACTGTCTCTCCCGATATGCGATTTCGGGGAGAGCATATCGGGTGCGCCGGATTTTGCCAGCCTATCGCATCATTCCCAGCGCAACCGCCTCCGCCACCTTGATGCCGTCGATCGCGGCGGAGAGGATACCCCCGGCATAGCCAGCACCCTCTCCAGCGGGGTATAGGCCTGCGACATTGAGGCTCTGGAAATCCTTGCCGCGGGTGATGCGGATGGGCGAGGATGTGCGTGTTTCCACGCCGGTCATGACCGCGTCAGGATGGTCGTAATGGCTGATCTGGCGGCCAAAGGCAGGCAGCGCCTCCCGGATGGCATCGACCACATAGTCGGGCAGGCAGCGCGCCAGATCGGTGGGGGTAACGCCCGGCTTGTAGGAGGGGACGACCTCTCCCAAGGCGGTGGAGGGGCGAGCGGCCATGAAGTCGCCCACGGTCTGGCCGGGTGCAAAGTAGGAGGAGCCGCCAGCGACGAAGGCCGCCGATTCCCAGCGACGTTGCAACGCGATGCCCGCCAATGGACCTTCGGGATAGTCGCGTGCGGGATCGATGCCGACCACCAGTCCTGAATTGGCGTTGAATTCGGCGCGGCTATATTGGCTCATGCCGTTGGTGACGACGCGCCCTTCCTCCGACGTCGCGGCAACGACCCGGCCGCCGGGACACATGCAGAAACTGTAGACGGTGCGGCCATTGGCGCAGTGATGAGCCAGACTATAGGAGGCCGCGCCCAGATCCGG
This sequence comes from Sphingobium sp. JAI105, assembly GCF_015752145.1. NCBI lineage: Bacteria > Pseudomonadati > Pseudomonadota > Alphaproteobacteria > Sphingomonadales > Sphingobiaceae > Sphingobium > Sphingobium sp. JAI105. Next base: position 1,422,580 of record NZ_JADOUC010000001.1, read on the forward strand.
GTGGCCCGCGCAATTGCCGTAGCGGGCGCGATCGACCCAGCTTTGCGGATGTTCGATCCGTACCCCGATGGAGAAGGGCTTGGCCTCTATATGGACGCCGCGGCTGTGCAGCATTTCGAAGGTCGGGCGGGCGCTGTGGCCGACAGCGAGGACGACATGGTCGGCTTCGAGGAAGCTGCCATCCTGCATATGGAGGCCGCGCAGCCTATGGGCGCCCTCGCCCGCTGGCTCCAGCGCGAGATCGTCCACGCGGGTCTGCCAGCGATATTCGCCGCCCAGCGCCTCGATCTGGCGGCGCATGGATTCGACCATGGTGACGAGGCGGAAGGTGCCGATATGGGGATGGGCTTCCCACAATATGTCGTCAGGGGCGCCCGCCGCGACGAACTCCTCCAGCACCTTGCGGCCGAGGAAGCGCGGGTCTTTGACGCGGCAATAGAGTTTGCCGTCGGAGAATGTGCCCGCCCCGCCCTCGCCGAACTGCACGTTGGAATCCGGGTTCAGTTCGGCGCGACGCCACAGGCCCCATGTATCCTTCGTCCGTTCGCGCACTGGTTTGCCGCGATCCAGGATGATCGGGCGGAACCCCATTTGCGCGAGGATCAGCCCCGCAAACAGGCCGCATGGTCCCGCGCCGATGACGACCGGGCGCTGCGCCGGACCGCCTTCGGGGGCGTGGGTCACGAATCTGTAGCGTGTGTCGGGCGCGGGGCGCACATCCTTGTCACCAACGAAACGGGCGAGGATGGCGGGTTCGTCGCTGGCGGCGATGTCGAATGTATAGACAAGCTGGATCACGCTGCGGCGGCGCGCGTCATTGCCGCGCCGCACCAGGCTGTGGGACAGCAGGTCGGACGCAGGGATGCCGAGCCGGGCGCAGATGGCGGCGGGGATCGCTTCGGCAGGATGGTCGAGCGGGAGTTGGAGGCCGGAGAGACGGATCATGGACGGGCTGTAGAGGATGTGGCTGGATAAGAAAACCGTCCGCCTTGGACGCAAGCCTGCCCCCTCATTTAATCCGTTCGCCCTGAGCTTGTCGAAGGGGAGTCCTTTTCTTTCGAGCAGAAGGACGGGGCTTCGACAAGCTCAGCCCGAACGGGATTCAGGCCGTCCGGCGCTGGCCCATGATCCATTCGCCCAGCAAGGCGACGAGCATGCTGAGGCCGGTCAACGGGAACAGCAAGCCGATGAACAGCATCAACCCCGCCACCATGCGCCGGGCGGCGGGGGTGGCCGCGGGCGGTGCGCTGAGCCGCCCCTGTTGCCGCCGCTTCCACCACAGGACCGGCGCGGTCAGGCACAGAAGGAGCAGGCACAGGCAAGCCGCGAGCATCAGCAGCCGGTTGACCTCTCCATATTGCTGGCCCTGATGGGTGGCGATGCCCCATTCGACCGCTTTTGCGCCCGGACCGAACATGCGCCAGTCCATATCCTGCACCACCGCGCCCGATGCCGCGTCGATGGTGATGGCGCGCGCGTCCTGCGCCTGCGTGACGATGGAGGCGGCGAGATAGGGCGCGCCGGGACTGGCGGGCAGGATGAGCTGCACACCGCCCATGCCATGCGCGGTGGCGATGCGCAGGGCCTGATCAACGCCGATGTCGCCTGCATCGCCCGCGATCGCACCGCCTTCGCGCAGCGTCCATGGCAGTGCATCCTTAGCCGGCGCGCTCCATGGGATGACCGCCATTTTGGGCCGTCCCCAGTCATTGGCGGCCACGACGGCACGCAGCCCGCCGCCCCAGACTTCCGTCCATGGCATCCCCGTCACCGCAAGGAAGAGGATGACACCAGCCGACAGGAAACCCAGCGTGCCGTGCAGGTCGCGCCAAAAGAGGCGACCCGATGCCCTGCCCCGGATCGCCAGCGCGGGCTGGCCGCGCCGGGGCCAGCGCAGATAGAGGCCGGTGATGCAGAGCAGGATCGCCCAGCCCGCGACGACCTCCACCAGCCGGTTGCCCACCGGGCCGGTGAGTGCAAGGCTGTGCAAATCCTTGATGACCTTCATGAAGCCGCCGCCGCGCATCTGACCGAGTATCCGGCCATCGCGCGGATCGACGAAATGGACCGTTGGCGGGCCGCCCTCTACCCTAGTCATCACCCGCCAGCTTTCCGACATGGTGGCGGGACGAACGATTTGCGTTACCTGCGCGCCTGTCGTCCGCTCCACCACAGCGGCAAGGCGCGATGGCGGAAGCAACGCGCCAGACGGCGTCGTCGACATATGGACGGGATAGAGCGTCGCCTCTATCTCCGGCTTGTAGAGATAGAGCGCGCCCGTCACCGCCATGAGTGCCAGCACGGGCAGGACGATCAGGCCGGCATAGAAATGCCAGCGCCACATCGCCCGGTAGAAGCCTGTGTCATCCATCGTCCTGCCCCCCGGTTCAGAAGCGCGCGCGCACGCCGCCATAGATGGCGCGGCGTTCGAGCGGGTAGAAGGCGACGCTGCCTTCGTCCGCTGCCGTCGCCGCGTTGTCGGGCGTGTAGCGGACCAGCGCGCTGATGTCGCCGACTGCGCGCTTCTGCGTCAGGTTGCGCGCATCGAGGAACAGGGTGATGCCTTCGCGCAGTTGCGCCTGTGCGCCCAGATTGAGCAGGGCATAATTGCCGACCCGCTTGCTGTTGACATAGTCGACCCATGCCCCCTGCGGCAGCCATTCGACCGAGGGCGAGATGCTGAGCCTGTCGGTCCCCAATTTGAGTTCGGCGCGGTAGAAATGGCGCGGCACCACCGGCAGGCGATTGTCGCCATAGATGGCGTCGTTGCGGAAGCGGAAATCGCTATATTGATAGACCTGGCGGAGCGATGCCCAGGGGGTGAAAGCGAGTTCCAGACCCGCTTCGACGCCCTGATGGCGGGTCTTGTCCGCGTTGAAGGTGGCGGCGGGGATGACGCCGGGGACGACATTAAATTGCAGCATCTCACCCTTTATGTCGGCGCGGTAAAGGCTGACGTCCCAGGATGCGATGCCGATGCGGCCACGGGTGCCGATTTCCGCGGTCCACGCCTTTTGCGCGCCGACGGGCGTGAAGCCGGGCGCGCCGCCTGCGGGCGTTTGGCTGAGTTCGCTATAGCCGGGCAGTTCGACCGAGCGGTTATAATTGGCGTAGAATTGCAAGGCTTCGTCGGGCTTGTAGAGCAGGCCGATCTTGGGCGAAAAAGCGTCGAAGCTGGCGTCGCCGCTGCGTTGCGGGGCAAAGCGGTTGTCGATCCGCCGTTCGCCATGGGTGTAGAGCCCGCCCGCGATCAGCCACAGGCCGGGCGTGGGGGCGACGCGAACTTCGCCATAGCTGTTGATCGTCTGGGCGCGCTGCTGAACATTGGCGGTGGGCGCGCCGCGCTTGCCCGACAGGTTGATAAACTGACGCGCGGTCACCTTGCCGAAACGCGCCTGCGTGCCAAGCGTCAGTTCGACCGGCAGGCCGCCCAGATCGCCCGCCAGATCGAGGCTGGCGAAAGCGCCGCGATCTTCCGATTTCTGGTCGATCACCTGAAAGATGGGATGGTAGAGATCCTTGGCATTGAGGAACAGGCCGAAGGCCAGTTGGCCGCCGCCAAGCTGGATCGTGGTGCGGTTTTGCAGGCGGATCGAATCAATGTCGCGCGCCTGATCGCCAACGAAATTGCCCTTGGTCGGGTTGGTCAGCACCGATTTTTCGCTGAGCGAGCCGGACAATTTCTGGCGGATGGTCTGGGCGCTGGCGTAGAAGCGGGTTTCGATTGTCTCGCTGATCTTCACGCCGACATTGCCGTTGAAGCGATAGGATTTCCGCTTGCCATGATCGCGGTCGCCATCCGACCGATCGCTGGTGATCGCGGCGAAGGCATCGCCACGGTCATCGGCATAGCCATAGGCCGCCTTGGTACGGATCGTGTCGAAGCTGCCGCCATCGATGCGCAGTTCAACGCCCGGCGCGCTGCGTCCGGTCGGGGTGACGGCATTGATCGCGCCGCCCAGCGTCGATCCGCCCAGACGCAGCGCATTGCCGCCGCGATAGACCTCCAGATGCTGGAAGACCTGCGGGTCGAATTCCTGAAAGTCACCATTATCGTCGGCCAGGTTGATCGGAATGCCATCCTGCAACAGGGTCAGGCCGCGCATGTGGAAGCCGCGCGACAGGCCCGAACCACGGATAGAGATGCGAACCTCCTGCCCGAAGCGCGGCTGGGTATAGACGCCGGGCGAGAAGGTGAGCGCGTCGCGCAGGGAGACGGCCAGCTTATTCTCAAAATCGTCAGCGGCAACGACATCGACGCCGCCGGGTGTGCGCTCGACGCGGGCGGCGGCTTCCTGGGCAAGCGCGCTGGCGGTGACGATGATGCGGCTCTGGTCGGGGGCTTCGTCGGCGAAGGCAGCGGTAGTCGACAGGGCAAAGGCGATGGCGCACAGCGAAACGCTGCGCGTGGCGTGGGTGATACGCATGAATTTTAACCTATTGATAAAATGTAGTTTCCTGACTTTCTTGTCAGGATTGGGGCTGCGCAAATTGCATCCTCCCTACAAGGGGAGGTGGCTGGCCAGAGGCCGGACGGAGGGGTGTCAAGCTATCGAGAGGGTGACACCCCTCCGTCAGCACTTCGTGCTGCCACCTTCCCCTCAGGAGGAGGATGTCGTTAAGCGGTTGGCGGCCCGGATGAAGGCGGTGGGGGCGCGGCGAGGCGCGCGATCAGGCCCGTCTTGAGCGCGAAGGCGATCGGGCCATAGGCCAGTTGCCAGGCAGGCAGCGGCAGGTCTGCGAGCAGCAGCGGCGGCACGGCGGGCTGGACCGAAACGGCGAAGGCGCAGGGCATGTGCCCGGCCATGCCATCGTCGGGCGCATGATCGCCCTTGCCCGGTGCCAAGTCGCGATCGACCAGCACGTTGATTGCGCCCTGCCCGGTGCAGAGACTTATGATGACGCCCCGATCCGTGCGGACAGGCATGAAACCCGACGGCACGAACAACTGGACGGCCAGGACGAGCAGCGCCAATGCGGCAAGCAGGCCGCGCGCGGTGCTGGAATGTCTGATCGCCCCCGTCATGTGGGGGCCGCCATAATGACGAGGCGCTGCCTTGTCACTAGGGCAATAAGTCCATCGCGCGCTGCCCTGAACTCACCTTGACGTAAACGTAAAGCTGCGTTACATCATGCGTCATGGACAAGCGCAGCAGCATCGCCGGCATCGAGCTACCCGACCATCGGGACCAGCAGAGCTACAGCATTTCCGACCTTTCCGAAGAGTTTGGCGTCACGGCGCGCGCCTTGCGATTCTATGAGGATGAGGGGCTGATCGCGCCCGAACGGCAAGGTCTGGCCCGCATCTATTCGCGGCGCGACCGCGCGCGGCTGGCATGGATTTTGCGCGGCAAGCGGGTCGGTTTCAGCCTGACTGAAATTCGCGAGATGATCGACCTGTATGACGCCGATGAAGAACATGAAGAGCAGCGCCGCGTCACGGCCGCCAAATGTCAGGCGCGGATCGAACTGCTGACCCGGCAAAAGGACGATATTGACGCGGCCATTGCCGAACTGGCCAATTTCGTTGCGGCCATCGCCAAAGACTGACGCCCTCCCCTACCCGCCCTTTCCCGATAAGAAAAACGCCCGGAGACGATCATGCCCACTTATACCCCCCCCGTTCGCGACACACGGTTCGTACTGGATCATGTCGTCGGGCTGGAACGCTATGCCAACCTGCCCGGCTTTGAAAATGCGACGCCCGACCTGGTCGAGGCGATCCTGACTGAAGGCGGCAAGATTGCCGCGGAAGTGCTGTTCCCGTTGAACGCGGTGGGCGACAAGGAAGGATGCACCCGTCACCCCGACGGCAGCGTGACCACGCCGACGGGCTTCAAGGATGCGTTCGACCAGTTTGTCGCGGGGGGTTGGACTACGCTGCATTCGCCGGCCGAATTTGGCGGACAGGGCCTGCCGTCCGTACTGGCGACGGCGGTGGACGAATATGTGCTGTCGGCCAATCAGGCGTTTGAAATGTATCATGGCCTGACCGCCGGTGCGGTCGCGGCGCTGATTGCCAAGGGCAGCGATGAGTTGCAGCAGCGCTATATCCCCAAGATGGTGTCGGGCCAGTGGACCGGCACGATGAACCTGACCGAACCGCATTGCGGCACCGATCTGGGCCTGATCAAGACCAAGGCCGTGCCCAATGCCGATGGCAGCTATGCGATCACCGGGACCAAGATTTTCATTTCGGCGGGCGAGCATGACCTGTCGGAAAATATCATCCATCTGGTGCTGGCCAAGACGCCGGGCGCACCCGACAGCAGCAAGGGCATTTCGCTGTTCGTCGTTCCCAAGATCCTGCTGCATGACGACGGGTCGCTGGGCGAGCGCAACGCCGTGTCCTGCGGTTCGATCGAGCATAAGATGGGCATTCATGGCAACGCCACCTGCGTCATGAACTATGACGGGGCGACCGGATGGATGGTCGGCGAGGAGAATAAGGGGCTGGCCGCGATGTTCATCATGATGAACGCGGCGCGACTGGGCGTTGGCCTCCAGGGTCTGGCCCAGGGCGAAATCGCCTTGCAGAACGCGGTTCATTATGCCCGCGACCGGCGGCAGGGCCGCGCGCTGACCGGGCCGAAGGAACCGGAGGAAAAGGCCGATACGCTGTTCGTTCATCCCGATGTGCGCCGGATGTTGATGGAGGGCAAGGCCATCACCGAGGGGTTGCGCGCGCTGATCCTGTGGGGGGCTTTGCAGGTCGATCTGTCGCATTATGCCGCCACGGAAGAAGAGCGCCAGCAAGCCGACGATCTGATCGGTCTGCTGACCCCGGTCATCAAGGGCTATGGCACCGACAAGGGTTTCGATGTCGCGGTATCCAGCCAGCAGGTGTTCGGCGGCCATGGCTATATCTGGGAAAATGGCGTGGAGCAGTATGTCCGCGACGCGCGCATTGCCCAGATTTATGAAGGCACCAACGGCGTGCAGGCGATGGATCTGGTCGGCCGCAAACTGCCGATGAATGGTGGCCGCGCGTTGCAGGCATTGCTGAAGATCATCGCGACCGAAGTGGCCGATGCCAAGGCCGAACCCAAGCTCGCCGCCTTCGCCGAAGCGCTGGAAAAGGCGACCGGCCAGTTGCAGGCCGCGACCATGTGGCTGATGCAGAATGCGATGAAGAACCCCGACAATGCGGGCGCAGGCGCGCATCATTATATGCATATCCTGGGCATCGTCGCGACCGGCCTGATGTGGTTGCGCATGGCCAAGGCCGCGACCGGACTGCTGGCGGCGGGCGAAGGCGACGCGAAGTATCTGGAAGCCAAGCTGGTGACGGCGCGCTTCTTTGCCGAGCGGATCATGCCCGACGCGGGATCGCTGCGCCGCAAGATGGAAGGTGGTGCCGAAGCGCTGATGGCGCTGGACCCGGATATGTTCCTGGCGGCGTAACGCCAATGAAGGCGGGTCTGGCCACATGGGTGGCCAAGGCCCGCCACCCGCGATAGGCTGGCTCCTTTCAAGGGGGACGCCATCCATGACCATCACCGCCAGTCCGGCGCCTGCCCGCACGTTGGGACTTGCCGCCTGCATCGCGCTGGTGATGGGTAATATGATCGGGTCGGGCGTGTTCCTGCTGCCCGCCGCGCTCGCGCCCTTCGGCTGGGATGCGGTGGCAGGCTGGGGGTTTACGATCGCCGGGTCGCTGGTGCTGGCCTTCGTCATTGCGCGGCTGACGGTAGCGTTGCCGGGGACGAGCGCGTCGCAGATGATCGCGCGGGCCTATGGGCCGCTTGCCGGGTTTGCGATTGGCTGGATCTACTGGCTGTCGATCATCATCACCAATGTCACGATTGCGGTCGCGGCGACGGCCAATCTGTCCAGCGTCATGCCGCTGCTGGCGCGGCCCGGTATCGGGGCGATAATGTCGATCGGCTTGCTGTGGGCGATGACGGGCATCAACCTGATCGGCGCGCGGGCGGCGGGCATGACGCAGATCGCCACGACGGTCATCAAGCTGATCCCGATCGCGGTGGTGCTGGTCCTGCTGGTCATGACGGTGGGGAACGGCACGGCGCAGGTCGCGCCCTTCCCGGCGCAGGGGCTGACGGGCGCGGGGATTACCGCATCGGCGGCGCTGACGCTCTGGGCCTTGCTGGGGTTTGAATCGGCCAGCGTGGCGGCGGACAAGGTGCGTGATCCGGCGCGAACGATCCCGCGCGCAACATTGATCGGCACGGCGGTAACGGGGCTGATCTATCTGCTGGTCTGTTCAGGAATAGCGCTGACCCTGCCAGCGGCGGAGACGCAGACCGGATCGCCCTTTGGCGCCTTTGTCAGCCATTATTGGTCGCCCGGCCCGGCGCGCTTCATCGCCTTGTTCGTGGCGATCAGTTGCCTGGGGGCGCTCAATGGCTGGACGCTGCTGATGGGCGAGGTGCCGCTGGCGATGGCGCGGGCGGGCGAATTGCCGCGCTGGCTGGCAGGGACCAATGCCAGGGGAACGCCAGTGCGCGGGCTGATAGTGTCCACGCTGCTCGCCAGCCTGTTGCTGGTCGCCAATAGTTTGCAGGGGCTGGTGGCGCTGTTTACCGCCATGGCGCTGCTCGCGACATCAGCGACGCTGTGGCTCTATGTCGGCTGCGCGCTGGCGAGCATGCGGTTTCGGGTGGTGGTGCCAGCCGCGGTCTTGGGGCTGGGCTACGCGCTGTGGACGCTATGGGGCGCGGGGATTGTGGCGAGCGGGTCGAGCGTGCTGCTGATGGCGGCGGGGTTGCCCTTTTATTGGTGGGCGCGGCGAGAGCGTGCAGCCTGACGTGACGTACTCCCGCGAAGGCGGGAGTCCAGTTCAGAGGGCAGGACTGGGCTCCCGCCTTCGCGGGAGCACCATTATGCCAGCGATCAATCCCCCCACAAATCCTTGATCTTGCCGAAAAAGCCGGTGGACGCCGGGCATTCTTCGCCGGTTTCGGTTTCGCGGAAGGCTTCGAGCAGTTCCTTCTGCTTGGCCGTCAGCTTCGTGGGGGTTTCGACGTCGATCTGGACGACGAGATCGCCCTGCCCGCGTCCGTTGAGGACCGGCATGCCCGCGCCGCGCTGGCGGATCTGCTTGCCCGACTGAATGCCGACCGGGATCTTGATACTGTGGCGCACGCCATCCAGACCCGGCACTTCGATCGTACCGCCGAGCGCGGCCGTCGTGAAGCTGACCGGGCAGCGGCAGAAGAGCGTCGTGCCATCACGCTCGAACAGCGAGTGGCGCTTGACGTGGAGGAAGATGTAGAGGTCGCCCGCAGGAGCGCCACGCGCGCCCGCCTCGCCCTCACCCGACAGGCGGATGCGGGTGCCATCGTCCACGCCAGCGGGAACATTGACCGACAGCGTCTTGGGCTTGTCCACCCGGCCTTCGCCCCGGCAGGAGCGGCATGGGCTTTCAATGACCTTGCCCGCGCCATGGCAGGACGGGCAAGTGCGTTCGACCACGAAAAAGCCCTGCTGCGCGCGGACCTGACCATGGCCCTTGCAAGTCGGGCAGGTCTTGACGCTGGTTCCCGGTTCCGCGCCGGAGCCGTCGCAACTGTCGCAGACGGCCGAAACCTCGATCTGAATCTCGGTCTGCTTGCCATGATAGGCTTCGTCGAGGGTGATTTCGAGATCGTAGCGCAGGTCCGCGCCGCGCCGCTGCTGCTGACGACCGCCACCGCCAAAGCCGCCGCCCTGGCCGAAAATCGTCTCGAATATGTCGCCAAGGTCGGAAAAGCCGCCGGCACCGGCATGGAATCCGCCACCGCCGCCCTGTTGCTGCTGCTTGAAGGCCGCATGACCGAAACGATCATAGGCTGCGCGCTTTTGTGGGTCTTTCAGAACCTCATAGGCTTCCGACACGGCCTTGAACTTGGCTTCGCTGTCGGTGCATCCCCCGGTCTTGTCCGGGTGATATTTCATCGCCATTTTGCGATAGGCGCTTTTCAGCACGCTCGCGTCGGCGGTGCGCTCGACTTCGAGCAATTCATAATAGTCGATTTCGGTCGTCATTCGGACCCCCGCCCGGCTGTCCCGTCACCCCGCCTGGCGGCGGGGTGACGGGTATAGGGCTTCAGCTTCAAGCCTTGTTGTCGTCCACTTCGGAGAATTCGGCGTCGACGACATCGTCGTCCGCCTTGGGTGCTTCAGCGCCCGGCGCAGCAGCCGCAGCCTGCTCCTTCTCGTAAATGGCCTGACCCAGCTTCATCGCGACCGTGGCGAGTTCCTGCGCCTTGGCCTTCATGGCTTCCGCGTCGCCGCTTTCGATCGCAGACTTGGTGTCGGCAATGGCGGTTTCGATCTCGCCCTTCAGGCTCGCATCGACCTTGTCGCCATGTTCGGCCAGCTGCTGCTCGGTCGTGTGGACGAGGCTTTCGGCGTTGTTCTTGGCTTCGGCCGCTTCACGACGCTTCTTGTCCTCTTCGGCGAAGCGTTCGGCGTCCTTGACCATCTGGTCGATGTCGGAGTCCGACAGACCGCCCGAAGCCTGGATGCGGATCTGCTGTTCCTTGCCGGTGCCCTTGTCCTTGGCGGACACATTGACCAGACCGTTGGCGTCGATGTCGAACGTCACCTCGATCTGCGGCACGCCACGCGGCGCCGGGGGGATGCCGACGAGGTCGAACTGGCCGAGGATCTTGTTATCCGCTGCCATTTCGCGTTCGCCCTGGAACACGCGGATCGTCACCGCCTGCTGATTATCGTCGGCGGTCGAATAGACCTGCGACTTTTTCGCCGGGATGGTGGTGTTGCGGTCGATCATGCGGGTGAACACGCCACCCAGCGTTTCGATGCCAAGGCTGAGCGGTGTCACGTCAAGCAGCAGCACGTCCTTGACGTCGCCCTGCAACACGCCCGCCTGGATCGCCGCGCCCATGGCGACGACTTCGTCCGGGTTCACGCCGGTATGCGGTTCCTTGCCGAAAAATTCCTTCACGGCTTCGCGTACCTTGGGCATGCGGGTCATACCGCCGACCAAAACGACTTCGCTGATCTCGCTGGCCGAAACGCCTGCGTCGGCCATCGCCTTCTTGCAGGGTTCCATGGTCCGCTTGATGAGGTCGGCGACCAGACGCTCCAGATCGGCGCGGGTGATCGACTTCACCAGATGCTTGGGACCATTCTGGTCAGCGGTGATGAAGGGAAGGTTGACTTCGGTCGTCTGGGCCGAGGACAGCTCGATCTTGGCCTTTTCAGCCGCTTCCTTCAGACGCTGGAGCGCCAGCTTGTCCTTGGTAAGGTCAATGCCTTCGGACTTCTGGAAGTCGGCGGCCAGGAATTCGACCAGCTTGGCGTCGAAATCTTCGCCGCCCAGGAAAGTGTCGCCATTGGTCGACTTCACTTCGAACACGCCGTCGCCGATTTCCAGAATGGAAATGTCGAAGGTACCGCCGCCAAGGTCATAAACCGCGATCGTCTTGCCGTCCTGCTTGTCGAGACCATAAGCGAGCGCGGCCGCTGTCGGCTCGTTGATGATGCGCAGCACTTCCAGGCCCGCAATCTGGCCGGCATCCTTGGTCGCCTGACGCTGGGCGTCGTTAAAATAGGCAGGCACGGTGATGACCGCCTGGGTGACGGTTTCGCCCAGATAGGATTCGGCGGTTTCCTTCATCTTTTGCAGGATGAAGGCGCTGATCTGCGAGGGGCTGTAATCCTGGCCACCGGCCTTGACCCAGGCGTCGCCATTCGGACCCTTGGCAATCGAATAAGGGACGAGTTCCATGTCCTTCTTGGTCATGGGATCGTCGAAGCGGCGGCCGATCAGGCGCTTGACCGCGAAAATCGTGCTGTCGGGATTGGTGACCGCCTGGCGCTTGGCCGGCTGACCGATCAGGCGCTCGCCATCCTTGGCGAAGGCGACGATGGACGGCGTCGTGCGCGCGCCTTCCGCATTTTCGATTACCTTGGGCTTGCCACCGTCCATGACGGCGACGCAGCTGTTGGTGGTGCCAAGGTCGATACCGATAACTTTTGCCATTGTGTCCTCTTTGAACCCCAAATTCTATTCAGCGGTTGATGGCCCCATACCTCACGAAAGCGCCAAGGCAAGGCCGGTTTGCAAGGGCGATATAGGGGCGCTTTTGCTTGGCACAAGAAGCTGGGGCGATTACCTATGTACGCTGACCGGAAACGAGACAGTCAGGAATGAGTTGATGCGCGCTCCCTTTGCCCTTTTCGCCCTCTTGGCCCCGCTGGCATTAGCCGCGTGCGGCGACCCGGCGCTGACCTATATCGACCAGGCCTGGGTACGGTTGAGCCCCAACAAGGAAACGCCATCGGCCGGCTATTTCGTCGCGCATGGCGGCGATGCGGGCGGGCAGATACGCGGCGTGCTGACCGATTACGCGCTCAAGGTCGAGATGCATGAAAGCGTCGACAAGGACGGCATGATGACGATGGAGCGAATCGACAGTGTCGATATTCCGGCCAAGGGTGAGGTCGCTTTCGCCCCCGGCGGCAAGCATCTGATGCTGTGGGGCGTGAATGATACCGCGATCAGCCGGGGCAAGATGCAGTTGACCTTCCTGATGGCCAATGGCGACCGCTTGCTGGTCGATGCTGTGATCCGCAAGCCGGAGGCGGCGGGTGCAGGCGCAGCGGCAACCAAGCCTGGCGGCGAGCATGAGGGCCATTGAGCAGCCGTAGCCTGACCCCCGATGAAATTGCGCTGGCGCGGGGCGTGTTCGGCGCGGCGATCGATTATGGCCGGGTACGGGTGCATGCGCGCAAATGGTGGCCGTTCCAGCCCAAGGGCGTGACGATGGCGCCCGATGGCGACCTGTGGTTTCACCCGGAGGGCGGGCTGTTCTGCGCGGATTTCTGTGAAAGCCCGCTGCATATTCAGGGGCATTTCATCCATGAGATGACCCATGTGTGGCAGGCGCAGCGGTCGGGGAAGTGGTGGCTACCGCTGATGCGGCATCCCTTCTGCCGCTATGGCTATGCTATCGTGCCAGGCAAGCCGTTCGAGCGCTATGGCATCGAGCAGCAGGCGGAGATCGTGCGGCACACCTTTCTGCTGCGGCGCGGGGTGGCGGTGAAGGGGAAGCCGGGGCTGGAGGCGTATGAGGGGTTGCTGCCCTTTGGTTGAAGCGGTTACCCAAATCGGGTAATATGGCATCATGAGCAAATCCACATCCGTCGCGTTGAGCGACCATTTCCGCGCCTTTGCCGAGCGCAAGGTGGCAGAGGGCCGGTTCGGATCGACCAGCGAGGTCGTCCGCGCGGGCTTGCGACTGCTGGAAATGGAGGAAGAGAAACTGGAAGCCTTACGGGCGGCCCTGATCGAGGGCGAAAAGAGTGGCGTCCTGCATGACTTCGACATGCGTGAATGGATTGATCGCCGGTTTCCTGAGGCGTGACCGCTGCCGTCAGTTTTGCAGTTGCTGCCGAACGTGATCTGGCGGAAATCTCGACCTATACCCAAGCAGAGTGGGGCGCGGCGCAGGCCAAGGCTTATCTGCTGGCGATTGCCGATGCGATCGACCGGATCGCTGCCTATTCGGGCATTGGTAGCCCGATCGACGATGTTCGCGGCGGATACCGCAAGTTTCGCGTGGAAAGGCACAATATCTATTATCGCCAGCGCGGAACGGGGATCGAAATAGTCCGCATCCTGCATCAGCGCGCAGATCTTGCTGCCAAGCTGCAATAAAAAGGGCGGACCTTCCGGCCCGCCCCTTCTGATGTCACGACAACTGATGGCAGGATCAGTACACCCGTGCCTTGGGCTTCACATATTCCGCTTCGTCGGTCATCGTATAGTCGTGGACCGGACGGTAATCGAGCGTCACCTTGCCGCCCGAACCGCCCCAGCCTTCGAACCAGCTGATGGTGTGCTTCATCCAGTTTTCGTCGTCGCGGTTGGGGAAATCCTCATGCGCGTGGGCGCCGCGCGATTCCTTGCGGGCTTCGGCGCCTTCCATCGTGCAGATGGCCTGGCTCATGAGATTGTCGAGTTCGAGCGTTTCGACAAGGTCGGTGTTCCAGATCAGCGAGCGGTCGCTGACCTTGACGTCCTGAAGCCGCTTGTTAACCGCCTGCATCCGGGTGACGCCTTCGGACAGGAGTGCGCTGTCGCGGAACACGGCGGCGTGCTTCTGCATGGTGCGCTGCATGTCGAGGCGAATGTCCGCCGTCGGCGTGCCGCCCTTGGCATTGCGATAATGGTCGAGGCGACCGAGCGCGAGATCGGCGGCGTCCGAGGGCAACGGCTTGTGCGGCGCGTTGGGCTTCAGATTGTCCTTGAGGAACAGGCCGGTAGCGCGACCGAACACGACAAGGTCGATGAGCGAGTTGGAGCCGAGGCGATTCGCGCCATGGACCGACACGCAGGCCGCTTCGCCGACCGCGAACAGGCCAGGCACGACCACTTCGGGATCATCGCCCTTCTTGGTCACGACCTGGCCATGATAGTTACAGGGGATGCCGCCCATATTGTAATGGACGGTCGGGGTCACCGGCAGCGGCTGGCGGGTCAGGTCGACGCCAGCGAAAATCTTGCCGCTTTCGGTGATGCCGGGCAGCCGTTCGGCCAGCACCTTGGGATCGATATGGTCGAGGTGCAGGAAGATATGATCCTTATGCTCGCCAACGCCGCGCCCTTCGCGCATTTCCATTGCCATCGAGCGGGACACGACGTCGCGCGACGCCAGATCCTTGGCCGAGGGCGCATAGCGTTCCATGAAACGCTCGCCTTCGGAGTTGGTGAGATACCCGCCCTCGCCGCGCGCGCCTTCGGTGATCAGCACGCCTGCGCCGTAGATGCCGGTCGGGTGGAACTGCACGAATTCCAGATCCTGAAGCGGAAGCCCTGCGCGCAGCACCATGCCGCCGCCGTCGCCGGTGCAGCTATGCGCCGAGGTCGCGGAGAAATAGGCGCGGCCATAGCCGCCGGTCGCCAGCACGACCGCATGGCTGCGGAAACGATGGATCGAGCCATCTTCCATGCACAGCGCGATCACGCCGCGGCATTCGCCATTTTCCATGATCAGGTCGATGGCGAAATATTCGATGTAGAAGTCAGCGTCATATTTCAGCGATTGCTGATAGAGCGCGTGAAGCATGGCATGGCCGGTACGGTCAGCCGCCGCGCAGGTGCGCTGCACCGGCGGGCCGGCGCCCATATTCTGCATATGGCCGCCAAAGGGACGCTGGTAGATCGTCCCGTCGTCGTTCCGGCTGAACGGCACACCGGCATGTTCCAGTTCGATGACGGCGGCTGGCGCTTCGCGCACCATATATTCGATCGCGTCCTGATCGCCCAGCCAGTCGGACCCCTTGACGGTGTCGTACATGTGCCAGGTCCAGTGATCGGGCGAATTGTTGCCAAGGCTGGCGGCGATGCCGCCCTGCGCCGCAACGGTGTGGCTGCGGGTGGGGAACAGCTTGGTGATGCAGGCGGTCTTGAGGCCCGCTTCGGCGCTGCCCATGGTCGCGCGCAGGCCCGAACCGCCCGCGCCGACAACCACGGTGTCATACACATGGTCGATGATCTTATAGGCTTGCGTCATTATTCGACGACCCCCGTGAAGGCGATCTTGGCGATCGCAAAGACGCCCGCGGCCGCGCCGCCAAAGGCATAGAAATTGAGCAGCAGGATAGAGAAGAAGGCCAGTCCCTTGTCATGGACATAATCTTCCAGCATCACCTGCATCCCAAGGCGCAGGTGCCAGAAAATGCTGACGATCATCAGCATCATCGGCACCGCGACCAGCGGGTTGGCGATCCACAGCACGACGCTTTCATAGTCGAGGCCAGGCAGGGTCAGGAGGCTGAAGATCAGCCACAGCACCAGCAGCAGATTGCCGACGGCGGTGTAGCGCTGCGCCAGCCAGTGATGCGCGCCATGCCGCGCCGACCCAAGGCCACGGACGCGGCCGATACCAGTTCCGTTACCCATCAAAAGGCCTTTCCGAAAATATAGAGCCAGACAAGGGCGGTCACGAGCACCGAAGCGACCACCACCGCGATCGACCAGCTCTTGTTGGTGCGCAGTTCATAGCCCGCGCCCATATCCAGAACGAAATGGCGCAGCCCCGAAAAGAGATGCTGGAAAAAGGCCCAGGTAATGCCGATCATCACCAGATAGCCAAAGGGCGAGGTCGCGCATGTGATGAAGGTCGCATAGGCTTCCGGACCAATCGCGGCAGCCATCAGCCACCAGACGAGGCCCAGCGCGCCAACCGTCGCAAGGCCGTTGCCGGTCACGCGGTGCAGGATGGAAATGGCCATCGCGGGGCCCCATTTCCAGATCGTCAAATGCGGCGAGAGCGGCCGGCTGTTGGTTCGCGCCATGTCTACCCTTGTCCCTGAAATGTCCCTATAAGTGCGATCCCCTTAAGAGCGAACGCGCATGAGGGCAAGCGGTGCAAAGCATGGCTGCCCCAACGATCGTATCCCGCGATCATAAGAAGTGATTAACCAAAGCGCGCTAAGGTCGGCCTGCCAAATACCATTGCACCAACAGGGGCTGTCCCATCATGTCGTCCTTCGCCGCATCACCAGACAATAGCCGGAACGGCACCGTGAGCCCGGAATTGATCTCGAAAATCGACCCGAATGACAAATTTTCCAAGGGCGCACAGGAGATTGGCCTGCTGATCAAGGACAGCCTGGCGAGCGTGGGGGACGCCTTTTTCACGACCTATATGCAAAAGACCGGGCTGCGCGAGAAACTGAGTTCCGCAGCGATCAGTGCGATCGAGAGAGAAACGCACCGCTATGTCGAGCAGAAGTTATTGCACTTCAAGGATGCGCTCTGGGCCCAGTCCGCTGCGGATTGCGTGCGCAACGCCCGCAAACATGGCGTGTCGGTGCGGTCGGTGCTCACCGCCGTTGCCGCGGCGAACGAAAAGATCATCGCCCTGATATGGGAATATAGTCGCGATGACGCGGAGCGAAGCCAGCGCCTGACGCTCGTCATGCTCCACATCGCCATGATGGACGCAGGCTTCATGACCAATGTCCTGTCGAACGATCAGGCCGATGCGCAACGTGCCGAGCGGCAGCGTTTCGGTTCCTTGTTCGAACAGCGAATCGTCGGTGAAATCGACGGCGCGACCCGATTGGGCGAATCGCTGCGCGAACAGGCCAAGGATGCATCGGCTGCAACGCGCGGGATGCTGGGCAAGGCGTCGGAAGTCGCGGCGGCGGCCGAACAATCCGCCCTGGCGATGCGTGAAGCGGCCCGCACGTCGGCCGGGCTGATCCGCGCCATCGAGGACGCCCGTACCGAGGTTGAGGGGGCAGCCGGGGTTGCCAGGCGCGCCGCGAAACAATCGGGCGATGCGGTCACCATGTCCTCCACCCTGTCCGAGCATGCCAAATCGATCGAATCGATCCTGGGCCTGATCCGCGACATTGCCGGGCAGACCAATTTGCTGGCGCTCAACGCCACGATCGAGGCGGCGCGCGCAGGCGATGCCGGACGCGGCTTTGCCGTGGTCGCGCAGGAGGTCAAAAGCCTGGCCAACCAGACGGCGCGCGCGACGGACGAGATTGCGGGCAAGATTGCCGACATCCAGGCATCGACTCGCCTGTCGGTGGAAACCAACGAACGCATCCGCGACACGGTGGGCGAAGTGCAGGCCAGCGCCGAGCGCATCCGTCATGCGATGGACGCGCAGGCGCAGACCGTCACCATGATCACCGCCGCCGTCGATGAAACGGCGTTGGCCGCCGATTCGATGTCGACCACCATTTCGGCCATCCGGCAGGATACCGAGGTCGTCGCGTCGGAAATCGACCAGCTCGAACGCGGCTTCGTCAGCGTCGAAGGCAAGCTTGCCAGCCTGCGTCACGCATCATCCGATTTCGGTCGACAGGTCGCATAAGATCGGGCTGATGCCGGGCTGCAAATAGCGCCTTTCTGCGCTTCCAGTGCTCACGTGCTTTAAGCACGCTGCGCGCTGGTTCTCGAAAGTCACTATTTTCGCTCCGGCCTGAGCCCAATCTGGCAATTGTGAGGTTCTTCCCCTCCCCTTCTCGCTCGGCTAAAGGCGGCGGCATGACCGCTGCCCAAAGTCCTGCACAAAGCTGGAAAGTCACCCTGCC
This sequence comes from Sphingobium sp. JAI105, assembly GCF_015752145.1. Taxonomy (NCBI): domain Bacteria; kingdom Pseudomonadati; phylum Pseudomonadota; class Alphaproteobacteria; order Sphingomonadales; family Sphingobiaceae; genus Sphingobium; species Sphingobium sp. JAI105. The sequence continues at coordinate 1,440,610 of NZ_JADOUC010000001.1, forward strand.
CTGCACCCGTATCGAAGCCGAGGCGCTGGACGGGGAAATTGCCGCCTTTGCCCTGATGGAGCGGCCGCCAGTGCTGATGACCAGCGAGGCGGCGCCAGACGATGACAATGCCTGGCAGCTCGACGCCTATTTCGAGGGCAAGCCCAGCGCCGCCGCGATCAAGTTGCTGCGGTCGATGGTTCCCAGCGCCGCCGGAACCAAACCGCTGGTCGAGGCGCTGCCGGACGAGGATTGGGTGACGTTGAGCCAGCAGGGGCTGGAAGCGGTCACTGCCGGACGCTTCCATGTCCGCAATCTTGCCAGCGATCCGGAACAGCCGGGCCAGGTCAATATTCTGATTGCGGCCAGCCGCGCCTTTGGCACTGGCCAGCACGAAACAACGGCCGGGTGCCTGACCATGCTGGACCGGATGCGCCAGGTGGGCATGCGATTCAACAATATGGCCGACATCGGCACAGGCACGGGCCTGCTCGCCTTTGCGGCGATGAACCTGTGGCCGCGCGCCCATGCGATCGCATCCGACATTGACCCGGTCGCGGTCGAAATCAGCGCGGAAAATGCCGCGACCAACGGCGTGCCGCTAGGGGCCGGGCCTGGACGACTGGCATTGGTGACCGCCGCCGGGGCCAATCATGCAGCGATTATCGGGCGGGCGCCCTATGATCTGTTGATCGCCAACATTTTGGCCGGACCGCTGATCGAACTGGCGCCGTCGCTCTGCGCACTGGTCGAGGATGGCGGCACGATCCTGCTGGCGGGCCTGCTCGACACGCAGGTCGATGCCGTGCTGGCCGCCTATCGCGCGCAGGGCATGCGCCTGGCTGAACGGACCGACCGGGGCGACTGGCCGACGCTGCGGTTGCGCAAGCGCCCCCGCATCGGATGGAAACGGCCCAAGCGCCTGAACCCCGCCGCGCGTGGCGAAGCGCCCGGCTTTGGCAGTATCTAAGAGGAGCCCCATGACCATTACCCGCAACAGCATCGTCCATGAAGGACCGGGCGGCCTGTTCGAAAGCATGGTCGTGACCGATAGCGCCGCCAGCGCGCCGCGACCCGGCGTGCTTCTCTTCCCCAATGTGCTGGGGACCAAGGAAGCCGATTTCGCCTATGCCGAAAAGGTCGCGGCGCTGGGCTATGCCGTGCTGGTCGCCGATGTTTATGGCCAGGGCAAGCGCACCACCCGCGCCGATCCCGATGCCGCGCGCTATATGGCGGAACTGAACGCCGACCGCGCTCTGCTGCGCGACCGCCTTTTGGCCTCCCATGCGCTGCTCAAGGGGCTGGACGCGGTGGACGCAGCCCGCACCGCCACGATCGGCTTCTGCTTTGGCGGCAAATGCGTGCTGGATCTGGCGCGCGCTGGTGCGGACATAGCAGGCGGGGTCAGCTTCCACGGCGTCTATGATGCGCCGCCCTTCCCCAATGCCGCCATCCGCGCGAAACTGCTGATTTGCCACGGCTGGGACGATCCGATCGCACCGCCTGAGGCGACCGTCGCGCTGGCGCAGGAACTCACGGCGGCAGGGTGCGACTGGCAACTCCATGCCTATGGCCGCACCGGCCATGCCTTTACCGACGAGAGCGTCAACATGCCTGAAAAGGGGTTGGCGTACAGCCCCGATGCGGACCGGCGCAGTTTCCGCGCGATGGTGGATTTTCTGGGTGAACTGTTCGGATAGGGTATTGAACGGCGCGAGTGACTAGCCGCTTTCACCGCGTCGGAATCCGCCGCGCGCTGGCAAGATGATGGGCGTGGGTGATGGCGACGGCGAGCGCGTCCGCGGCGTCAGGCCCGACGATCTTCACGCCGGGCAACAGGCGCGACACCATGGCATGGACCTGATCCTTCGACGCATTGCCGACGCCGACCACGGATTTCTTGATCAGCCGCGCGGCATATTCGCCGACCTCCATGCCGGAGCGCGCGGCGTTAAGCAGGATCACGCCGCGCGCCTGTCCCAGTTTCAGGGTCGATTGCGGATTGACGTTGACGAACACCTCCTCGACCGCCGCGCCATCGGGCCGATGTTCGAGGATGAGGTCGGTCAGGGCAAGATCGAGCGCCAGCAGCCGCGTTGCCAGCGGCATCGCGCTATCCGTCTTGATCTGGCCATTGCCCAGATGCGTGAGCCGATTGCCATCGGCGGCGATCAGCCCCCAGCCGGTGGTGCCAAGGCCGGGGTCGAGACCAAGGAGGATCATTGGGATTTCCTCGCCCCTTCAGGGGAGAGGATAGCAAGGCTAGCCGACATGTCGGCTAGCCGCGCTTGGGAAGGGGAGCGATAGTCGCGGATGGCAGCGCCCCCTCTCCCAGCTTCGCCCAGGCGGCAAAGCCGCCAAGGCTGCGCAACCCTCTCCCCAAGGGGAGAGGGAAAACACATCAACCCAGTTTCTCCATGACCGCGTCGGACACTTCATAATTGCCCCAGACGGTCTGGACGTCGTCATCATCTTCCAGCGTGTCGACCAGCTTCATCAGCGTGGCGGCATTGGCCTCATCGACTTCGACGGTGGTCGTGGGTTTCCAGGCGAGCTTCGCGCCATCCGCCGGACCAAGGCTCGCTTCCAGCGCCTTGGCGACTTCGTGGAGCGCGTCCATCGCGGTCCAGATTTCATGCTCGTCCTCGTTGGACGACACGTCCTCCGCCCCCGCTTCGAGCGCGGCCTCGAAGATGGCGTCGGCGTCGCCCGCGCTGGCGGGATAGGTGATCAGGCCGACCCGGTCGAAGCCATGGCTCACCGCGCCCGATGCACCCAGATTGCCGCCATTTTTGGAAAAGGCGGTACGCACATTGGTCGCGGTGCGGTTGCGATTGTCGGTCAGCGCTTCGACGATGATGGCGATGCCTGCGGGGCCATAGCCCTCATAGCGCACTTCTTCATAATTCTCGCCACCTGCGGCATTCGCCTTGTCGACGGCGCGCTGGATATTGTCCTTGGGCATGGACTGCGCCTTGGCTGCGTTGATCGCCAGCCGCAGGCGGGGATTCATGTCCGGGTCGGGCATCCCCATCTTGGCCGCGACAGTGATTTCGCGGCTCAGCTTGGAGAACATCGAGGAGCGCTTCTTGTCCTGCGCGCCCTTGCGATGCATGATATTCTTGAATTTGGAATGGCCGGCCACGGCCTTCTCCTGACATTATCTGATGAAACACGAGCGCGCTCTCTAGCGAGCGAGGCGCGCTCGCGCAATGTTACACAAGGATGGCGGTACCAGAGGCCGACACCATCAGCATCGATCCGTTGGAGCCTATCACTTCATAGTCCAGGTCGACGCCGACGACTGCGTTGCCGCCCAGCGTCGCCGCGCGCATCCGCATTTCGCCGATCGCCTGTTCGCGCGCCCGCTGAAGCACATCTTCATAAGCGCCCGACCGGCCACCCACGATGTCCCGCACACTGGCGAACAGATCGCGGAACAGATTGGCGCCCACGATCACTTCGCCCGTGACGATGCCCAGATATTCCTTGGCGGGGCGCCCTTCCAGACGGCTGGTGGTGCTGACGATGACTTCGGACATTTCACTCTCCCTCTGATCCCGTTCGGGCCGAGCGCTTAGAACATCTGCCCTGAACGCAGTGAAAGCCCCTTGCTACGCCAGGCGCGAACGGCGGTGGAGTCCTATTCCATGCCCAGCGCGGACAGATAGGTCTGGAGGATCGCTTCCATTTCCTGCCGGTCGTGGGGCTGCATTTTCCGCAGGCGGACGATCTGGCGCATGATCTTGGGGTCGTAGCCGGTCGCCTTGGCTTCCAGATAGACGTCCTTGATGTCGTCGCCGATGCCCTTCTTCTCTTCTTCCAGCCGCTCGATCCGTTCGATCAGCAGGCGGAGCTGGTCGGCGGCGACATTGGGTTCGGTCATGGGGGAGTTTCTCCGGTAGATGTGAATCGGTTGGAGGGCGTCCTAGTGGCTGTCGGCGTTCTTCGCCACACTCTCTTTCATTCGTGCGATCTGCTGCGGCGTCGCTTCGCCCTGATAGCGGGATTTCCATTCGGCAAAGGGCATGCCGTGGATGAGTTCGCGCGCCTGATCTTTCGTCAGGCCACCATCCGCCTCCGCCACCCAGTCGGCCAGGCAATTGCGGCAGAAACCCGCCAAACCCATAAGGTCGATATTTTCGACATCGGTGCGGTGCTGCAAATGCGTCACCAGACGGCGGAAGGCGGTTGCGGCGGCGGCGTCTGTGAGTATGGTGTCGCTCATCGGCGGACCCTTTCGCTGATACATCATCCTGTCGTGCAGCACGGATAACCCATAACGACGCGCTGGCAAGACCAAGGGGGGGGGAAGCCCAACGGTCGGGCCAGCGGCGATCACGACGGTCAGGAGAATATATGTCACGACTACCGCCCCGCTCACGCAAGGTCCGTATTCTTGCGACACTTGGGCCTGCGAGCGATACGCCCGAAATGATCCGGGCGCTGTTCATTGCCGGGGCCGACGCCTTTCGCATCAATATGAGCCATGGCGCGCATGAGGATCATGCCGCGCGCATCGCCACGATCCGCGCGCTGGAAAAGGAATTTCAGCGGCCGACCACGATCCTGGGCGACCTTCAGGGGCCAAAGCTGCGCGTCGGCACGTTCGAGAAGGGGCTGGCGCTACTGGAAACCGGCGCGCCCTTCATTCTGGATCGCGACGAGACGCCGGGCGATTCGCGCCGCGTGAACCTGCCCCACCCCGAAATCTATGCCGCCCTGGTGCCGGAAACCCGGCTGTTGCTGGACGATGGCAAGATGGTGCTGCGCGTCAAGGCGATCAGCGAGGATCGCATCGATACGATCGTCGAGGTCGGCGGAACGCTGTCCAACCGCAAGGGCGTGAACGTCCCCGATGTCGTGGTGCCGGTGCCTGCGCTGACCGACAAGGACCGCCGCGACCTTAGCTTCGCGATGCAACAGGGGTGCGACTGGATCGCCTTGAGCTTCGTGCAGCGGCCGGAGGATCTGGCCGAAGCGCGCAAGCTGATGGGCGGATATGGGTCGTTGATGGCCAAGATCGAAAAGCCGTCAGCCGTGCAGCGGCTGGAGGAGATTATCGAGATGGCCGATGGCGTGATGGTCGCACGCGGCGATCTGGGCGTCGAACTGCCGCCTTATGATGTACCGCCGCTGCAAAAGCAGATCGTCGCGACGGCGCGCCGCATGGGTCGCCCGGTGGTGGTCGCGACCCAGATGCTGGAATCGATGATCAAGTCCCCCTCCCCCACGCGCGCGGAAGTGTCGGACGTGGCGACGGCGGTCTATGATGGTGCGGACGCCGTCATGCTGTCCGCCGAAACCGCAGCGGGCGACTGGCCGGTCGAGGCGGTCGCGATGATGGATTCGATCGCCCACAGCGTGGAGCGCGATCCGGGCTATCTGGCGCGACTGCATTTTACCGAGACGCTGCCCGATCCGACCACCGCCGACGCGCTGGCCGAGGCCACCGGCAATATCGTGAATGTCGTGGGCGCGAGCGCGATCACCTGCTTCACATCGTCGGGCAGCACGGTGCGGCGCGTGGCGCGCGAACGCCCGTCCGCGCCGATCCTGGCGCTGACGCCGCGCACCGATACGGCGCGCAAGCTGGGCCTGACCTGGGGCGTCCATGCCATCCGCACCAAGGATATCGGCAATTTCGAGGAGATGATCGGCAAGGCCCGGCGCATGGCGCTGCGTCACGACATGGCCGAAAAGGGCGGAAAGATCGTCGTACTGGCCGGTGTCCCGTTCGGCACGCCGGGATCGACCAATGTGCTGCACGTCGCGGCAGTACGGGGGGACGAACTGAAGGGCCGCGATTATTAAATCGCCACCACCTCCGGCAAGATCGCGTCGAGCAGCAACATGCCGGCGGGCGCGACTTGCAGGCGGGTGCCGGTCAGGCGGATGAGGCCAAGGTCGGTCAACTGGTCGATGGCGCGTTCATCGACCAGATGGCCAAGGCCAACGCCCGACAGCGCCGCAATCCGGGCGAGATCAACCCCCTCGCCCAGCCGCAGCCCCATGAGCAGCGCTTCCCGCGCCCGTTCCTCGCCCGCCAGCGGCTGTTCCAGCTGAAGCCCGTGGCCATTGCGGTTGACGGCGCCGATCCAGTTTTCCGGCTTCTTGTGACGCTGCGTCGCCATGGCGCCGCGCCGCCCATGCGCGCCAGGACCAATGCCGACATAATCGCCGTAGCGCCAGTAAGTGAGGTTATGGCGACTCTCCTGCCCGGCGCGGGCATGATTGCTGATTTCATAGGCGGGAATGCCCGCCGCGCCGGTCATCGCGGCGGTCATTTCATAGAGAGTCGCGCCATGATCCGGGTCGGCGGGCCTCATCCTGCCCTGTGCAACCAAGGTGGCAAAGCGGGTGCCGGGTTCGATCGTCAGTTGATAGAGCGAGAGATGCCCGGTGCCGAACGACAGGGCGCGCGCCAGTTCCGCCTGCCATTGCGCTTCGCTCTGGTCGGGCCGGGCGTAGATCAGGTCGAAGCTCACCCGGTCGAACACCGATTGGGCGGTGTCGAGTGCGGCCAGCCCTTCGGCAACGTCATGGGCGCGGCCCAGAAAATGGAGCGCGTCATTGTCGAGCGCCTGCAGGCCCAGCGAGACGCGGTTGACCCCGGCGGCGGCGAGATCGGCAAAGCGCGCCGCCTCGACCGAGTTGGGATTGGCCTCCAGCGTGATCTCGACTTGCGGGGTAAAGCCCCAATGGCGTCCCGCCGCCGCGATCAGGTCCGCCACCAGCGCTGGCGGCATCAGCGAGGGCGTGCCGCCGCCAAAGAAGATCGAGGAAAGCGGTCGCCCGCCGGTCAACGCAGCCTCATGCCCCATGTCGGCGAGCAGAGCGGCGCGCCAGGCATCCACATCTATGCCTTCGCGGACATGACTGTTAAAATCGCAATAGGGACATTTCGATACGCAAAAGGGCCAATGAATATATAAGGCCAGAGCGTCGGCGGGGGCCGGCGCCGATGGGGATGCAGAGTCGGGGGGAATGAGGGCCATGGCTGGGGGCAGCCCTAATCTGTTTTTGCGTGCCGGGCTATGGGCGGCGTTGCTGATTGCGACGGGTGCGCAGGCAGCGTCCGACAGCGCGCCGGGGAGCAAGGCGGTGATCGCAGCGCCGGTCAATGTGCCGACCGGCGTAGTCATGCCGGCGGCCTATTATGGGATGGAGGAAGCGCCGAGGGGCGAGCCGCTGCTGCGGGCCGTGATGATCGACGCGCATAATGGCGAACGGGCGCTGGTTGGCGTTCCGCCGCTGGAATGGGACGAGGCGCTGGCGGCGGACGCTGCGCGCTATGCCGCCGACATGGCGCAGAGCGGGGCGTTTCGCCACAGCCCGCGGGGTAGCCGGACGATACCGAGCGGCGAAAATCTGTGGATGGGACCACGCCGCCTTTATGGCTATGGCGTCATGGTCGGCGCTTTTCTGGATGAGAAAAAACTGTTCCGGATCGAAGGCAAATTGCCTGACCTGAGCACCAGCGGGCGCTGGCAGGATGTCGGCCATTATACGCAGATGATCTGGCGCGGCACGCGCAAGGTGGGCTGCGCGCTGGGTGAAGGGGCGAATTACGAATATCTGGTGTGCCGCTATTTCCCCGCCGGCAATGCGTTCGGGAAAGGCCCGCTGGACGAGGAAGCAGCCCCGGTGGAACTGGCCAGCGGTGGGCAGTGATCCTCCCCGGCGCGGGGAGGAACCGGGTCAGAACACTGCCGCCACCAGCTGTCTGAATGCGTCGGCGCGATGGCTCATGGCGTGCTTGGCGTCCGGGTCCATTTCGCCGAAGCTGATGTCGAAGCCGAGCGGCTGGAACATGGCGTCATAGCCAAAGCCATTGGCTCCGCGCGGCGGCCAGACCAGCGTGCCGTCGACCCGCCCCTCAAACGCTTCGACATGACCATCGGGCCAGGCAAGGGCCAGGGCGCAGATGAAATGGGCGTCATGGCCGGCTTCCGGGCCTTTGGCCTGCACGCCATCCCATACTTTCTGCATGGCGAGGGCGAAGTCCTTGTCCGGTCCCGCCCAGCGCGCCGAAAATAGCCCCGGATCGCCACCCAGCGCCTCGACGCACAAGCCGCTATCGTCGGCCAGCGCAGGCAGGCCGGACAGGTCGGCGGCCTGCAATGCCTTCAGTTCCGCATTGGCAATGAAGGTCGTGCCGGTTTCTTCCGGTTCGGGCAGGTCGAGCGAGGCGGCCGAGACCGGATCGATACCATAGGGGCCGAGCAGCGCGGCGATTTCACGCACCTTGCCCGCATTGTGACTGGCGATCACCAGCTTGCCGGGGGCGAGCTTGCGGATTGCCTGTTCCTGTCCGAATTGGTCGGTCATTATTCCACCTCTTTCCGTTCGTTTCGAGCGCATTCGATAAACGCAAAAGTCGCGCTATCGGCTTCTCTACTTCGCTCGAAGCGAACGGATAATTGTGATTACCGCCCCGTCGCGGCATCCTGCGCGGCGAAGATCTTGGCGCAGCCGATCCGGGCGAGGCGCAGCAGACGCAGCAACTCTTCCTCGTCATAGGCTGCGCCTTCGGCGGTCGCCTGCACTTCGGCGAATTTGCCGTCGCCGGTCAGGATCAGGTTCGCGTCCGTCTCGGCATTGCTGTCCTCGGCATAGTCGAGGTCGAGGACCGGCGTGCCTTCATAGATGCCGCAGCTGATCGCCGCGACCTTCTGGATAATCGGGTCTTCCTTGAGCGCGCCGGACGCCAGCAGCTTGTCCACCGCAATGCGCAGCGCGACCCACGATCCGGAGATCGCCGCCGTGCGGGTGCCGCCATCGGCCTGGATCACGTCGCAATCGACCACGATCTGGCGTTCGCCCAGCTTCTTCATGTCCACGACGGTGCGCAGCGAGCGACCGATGAGGCGCTGGATTTCCTGCGTGCGGCCCGATTGCTTGCCTTTGGCCGCTTCGCGGCTGCCACGGGTGTGAGTGGCGCGCGGCAACATGCCATATTCGGCCGTGACCCAGCCCGACCCCTTGCCCCGCAGGAAGGGCGGCACTTTTTCTTCCACCGACGCGGTGCACAAGACGCGAGTGTCGCCGAAACTGATGAGGCAGCTTCCTTCGGCATGGATGGTGAAGCCGGGCTCCATGATGATATCGCGCATCTGGTCGGGCGCGCGGCCGGAAGGACGCATATTCTTTCTCCAAATCGATCAGGAGACGGCGCTTAGCGTCCGACAGCGTTTCTTGCCAGTGCCATGCGCGCAATTAGGCGATAAGAGGGGCCATGATGACCAGAATGATAATAGCCGCGACGGTGATGCTGTTGGCGGGATGCGCCACAGCCGACACTGAACTCGACACACCGCGCGCCGCTGGAGACACGATCCGCTTTACCGCCGGGCGCTGCTTTGGTGCCTGCCCCGCCTATAGCGTGCAGGTGACGCCCGATGGATCGGGCCTGCTGGAGCCGGACAAGTTCACGGCCGTGCCGGGGCCGACGCGCTTCACCGTGACCCCGGCGCAATATCGCCAATTGCGCCTGGCGCTGGCCCCGTACAAGCCGCTGGTCGGCACCGAAAGGCGGATCGCCCATGGCGAGAATTGCGCCCGCTTTGCGACCGACATGCCCAGCTATCGCATCGAATGGACGCGCGGCGAGGCCAAGCCGACGCGGCTCGACTATCAGTCGGGATGCCTGGACGCGCGCTATGCGAAGCTGCGCACGACGATTGGCGGCATTCCCAAATTGCTGGGGATCGAACCGATGCTGAAAGCCAAAATTGCCCAATAGGGCTGGCCGCCACGCAGGCGTTGAGCCTGAAGGCAATCCATCCTACATTTTGCCGATGACGCCAACGACACCCATTACCGAATTGAACGAGCGCGCCCGCGACGTTTTTCGCCTGGTGGTGGAAAGCTATCTGGGCACTGGTCTGCCGGTCGCATCGCGCACGCTCAGCAAGATCGCATCGCTCAGCCTGTCCCCTGCATCGATCCGCAACGTGATGCAGGATCTGGAGGAACTGGGGCTGCTGGCCGCGCCGCATACGTCGGCGGGGCGGATGCCGACCGAAACGGGGCTGCGGCTGTTCGTCGACGGGATGATGCAGGCGGCGTTGCCGTCGGCAGAGGAACGGCGCGCGATCGAGGCGGGGCTGGCCGAGGGCGGGCCGATCGAGGAAGCGCTGTCCGCCGCCACCGCTGCGCTGTCGGGCCTGTCGGCCTGTGCGGGCATTGTCATGGTGCCAAAGCGCGAACCGATCTTGCGCCAGTTCGGCTTCGTGCCGCTGAACGACCGGCAGGCGCTGGCCGTGCTGGTCGGGCAGGATGGGTCGGTTGAAAATCGCGTGCTGGACCTGCCGCCCGGCGTGTCCCCCTCCATGCTCAATGAAGCGGCCAATTTCATGTCAGCGCGCTTTGCCGGGCTGACGCTGCGGCAGGCGGGCGACAGGCTGGCGCTGGAAATGGAGAGCGAACGCAGCGCGCTCGACGGCGCGGCGCGGGAACTGGTGGAACGCGGCGTCGCCATCTGGTCGCATGACGCCGATGACAGGCCAGTGCTGATCGTGCGGGGGCAGGCCCATCTGATCGACGACGGCACGGCGGCCGACCTAGAGCGGGTGCGGCAATTGCTGGAGCAGCTGGAAGGCAAGCAGGAAATATCCCGCCTGCTGGAAAGCGCATTGGCGAGCAGCGCGACCAAAATCTTCATCGGATCGGAAAACAAGCTCTTTTCCCTGTCGGGTTCTTCGGTCATAGCCGCCCCCTATCGTGGCGCGGACGGCCGGGTGGTCGGCGTGGTCGGCGTGATCGGCCCCACGCGCTTGAACTATGCACGGGTGATCCCCATGGTGGATTTCACCGCACAAACGCTTTCGAGATTGATGAGATGAGCGAAGATAATCTGAACGTCGAAAATACCGAAGTCGTGGACCAGTTGCCGGAGGATGCACCCGTGGCAGATGCCAATGCAGAGCGTATCGCCGCGCTGGAAGCGGAACTGGCGACTGCGAAGCAGGACATTCTCTATGCCCATGCCGATACGCAGAATGTGCGCCGTCGGCTGGAAAAGGAACTGACCGACACCCGCGCCTATGCCGCGACCAATTTTGCCCGCGACATTTTGTCGGTCGCCGACAATCTGAGCCGCGCCCTTGCCGCCATTCCGGCGGAACTGCGCGAGGATGAGAAGTTCAAGGGGCTGGTCGTCGGGCTGGAAGCCACGGGCCGCGAACTGGAAGCGGTGTTCGGCCGCAACGGCATATCCAAGGTCGAGTCGGTCGGCCAGCCACTCGACCCCAACAAGCATCAGGCGATGATGGAAGTCCCGTCCGCCGATGCCGCGCCCGGCACGATCCTGGTCGAAATGCAGGCGGGCTATATGATCAAGGACAGGCTGTTGCGCCCGGCCATGGTCAGCGTGGCAAAAGCGCCGGACTAAGATATGCACGCCCCTTCCGTTCGCGGGAGGGGCATGAAAAGTGGCCGGGGGGGGGGGCACAGATTAAAGGATACCCCATTGCGCCACGACCTGAACCTCACCACCGATCGTCCCACCTTCGTCACCCATCTGGAATGTTCGCTGACGGGCGAGCGCTACGCAGCGGACCAGTTGCATGGTCTGTCGGCGGCGGGAAAGCCGCTGCTGGTCCGTTATGATCTGGACGGGGTGCGGGCGGCGCTGACCAAGGATGTCCTGGCGCAGCGGCCGATGGATTTGTGGCGCTGGCGCGAATTGCTGCCGGTGCGCAACACCAGCAACATCGTCAGCCTGGGCGAAAATGCCACGCCCCTGGTCGCCCTGCCGCGTACTGCCGCGCGATTGGGTGGCACGCATCTGATCGCCAAGGATGAGGGCCGCCTGCCGACTGCATCGTTCAAGGCCCGCGGGCTGGTGATGGCGGTTTCGATGGCGAAAGAGCTGGGCGTGACCCAGATCGCGATGCCCACCAACGGCAATGCCGGCGCAGCACTGGCTGCCTATGCCGCTGTCGCCGGGATGGAAGCGATCATCTTTTGCCCGGATGACACGCCGGAAATCAACGTGCGCGAAATCGCGGCGCAGGGTGCGCGCGTCTATCGCGTCAACGGGCTGATCGACGATTGCGGCGCGATCGTCGGGCAAGGGGCGAAGGAGCGTGGCTGGTTCGATTTTTCGACGCTGAAGGAGCCCTACCGGATCGAGGGCAAGAAAACGATGGGGCTGGAGCTGGCCGAGCAGCTGGGCTGGGAATTGCCCGACGCAATCTTCTATCCCACTGGCGGCGGCACCGGGCTGATCGGCATGTGGAAGGCGTTTGATGAGCTGGAGCAGATTGGCTTTATCGGGTCTAAACGCCCCAAAATGTTCGCGGTGCAAGCGGAAGGCTGTGCGCCGATGGTCCGCGCTTTCGATGCGGGCGTGGAATTTGCCGAACGGTGGGAGGATGCCCACACCATCGCGATGGGCATTCGCGTGCCGCGCGCGGTCGGCGACTTCCTGATCCTGCGGGCCGTACGGGAAAGCGGTGGCGCGGCGCTGGCGGTGTCGGATGCCGCGATCATGGCAGCGGTGCGCGACGTGGCGCGGGACGATGGCCTGCTGCTTTGCCCGGAAGGCGGGGCGACGCTGGCCGCCTACAGCCGCGCATTGGACGAAGGGCTGATCGGACGCAAGGATCGCGCGGTACTGTTCAATTGCGCCAGCGGGCTTAAATATCCGCTGGAGGATCATTCGCGTCGGCTCGACCGGCATAGGGCCATCGACTTCGCTGCTCTCTGACAGTCATCCACAAAAGATATATCTTAACGCTTGACGCTAGATGTTTTTACGATATATCTCAGTGCATCTTGAAACGCACTGAAAGACAAATGATGCATTTCCATTACACATATGACGGCCGGGGCGGTCGTCACCATGAGCATGGCCAGCGCGGCCATCGGCGCTTTGCCGGCCCTGAAGGCTTTGGTCGGGGCGGTTTCGGGCGGGGCGACGGTCCCCGTGGGAGCGGGCCATTGGGCGGCGGCGGACGCGGCGGTGGTCGGCGACGCTTGTTCGACAATGACGCGCTCAAGCTGATCCTGCTCAAGCTGATCGCTGACATGCCGCGCCATGGCTATGACCTGATCCGGGAGATTGAAAGCCTGTCGGGCGAGGTCTATGCGCCCAGCCCCGGCGTCGTCTATCCCACGCTGACGCTGCTGGCCGACATGGGCCTGATCGCCGAGCAGCCGGGACAGGGCAGCCGCAAGCTGTTTGCGATTACCGACGAAGGCACGGCCTATCTGGACGAGCATAAGGCCGGGCTGACGCTGGTGATGGAGCGAATCGCGTCGCTGGCGCAAAAAGCCGAACGCACCGACAGCGCCCCCGTCCGCCGGGCCATGCACAATCTGCGCATGGCGATACAGGGCCGGCTGGAAAAGGAAGGGGCCGACGCCCAGACCATGTTCGACGTCGCGTCCCTGATCGACGAAGCCGCCACCAAAATCGAAAGGCTCTGACGCGATGACGCTGACCGCCCATATCCCCACGGCCAATGCCAGCCGTTACCTTCAACAATTGTGCAAGCATTGGAGCCACAAGTTCGAGACGGAATTCGACCCGCAATCGGGTATCATCGCCTTCCCGATGGGGCCGATCCGCATGGCCGCGCAGGGCGACGCGCTGGTCGTGACGATTGATCCGACCCCGGACGCAAATGTGGCGGCTTTCAAGAAGGTGGTGGCGGACCATCTTGATCGCTTTGCGTTTCGGGAAGCGCCGCTGACCTTTGACTGGAAATAGGCTGCGTGTTCCCGCGTGCGCGGGAACACGTTATTCCTAGATTTCCCCGATCATCTCCGCCAGCACGGCCAGACAATCCTTGCCCAGTTGCGCGGAACGGGCTGGCGACCAGCCGAAATCGGCGTCGGGCAGGTCGTCATTATCCTTGAACGGCATTTCCAGCGTCATCGCCACCGCGCCAAAGCGTTCGGCAAGCTGGTTGGTGGACATGGACAGGTTCGCCCGCCCCTGCCCCGCCACAGGATAGCCAAGCCGCGTCTGGAAATCCGGCGTGCGCGCCGCCAGCGTGTCGCGATAGCGATGGTAGAGGGTCAGTTGCCGTTCCGTGATGGAAGGGATGCCTTCAAAGCCGGCGATGAACACGGCCGGGATCGCTTCGTCGCCATGCACGTCCAGGGCAAGGTCGACGCCGGTTTCGTCCATCGCCGCGCGGACCAGAAATACCTCCGGGCTACGCTCCATCGACGGTTCGTGCCATTCGCGGTTCAGGTTCACGCCCGCCGCGTTGGTGCGCAAATGGCCGCGGCGGCTGCCGTCCGGGTTCATATTGGGCACTAGATGGATCGTCGCCTGTTGCCTGAGCAAACGCGCGACCGAATCCTCCTCGTCGCACAGGCGTTCCAGCGCGCCTTCCATCCACCATTGCGCCATGGTTTCGCCCGGATGCTGACGGGCATAGAGCCACACCTGTTTGGGACCGTCGCCTATGGTCAGCAGGTCTAGCGGCTGGCCATCCAGCGTCAGCCCCAGTTCGCGGTGGGTGACGCCCGGCTGGCTGGCGGCAAAGGCGATCAGATCATGGTGGCGCTCCATCGAATAGGGCGCGAAATAGGCGACCCACAGCGCATTGCTGTCCGGTTCCAGCCGAATCGTGAGCGTGCCGTCGGCATAGCTGGTATCGGCCTGGGTCCAGCTTTCGCGATCTTCGCTGATCCGCGCCCTGTAGCCGTTCCAGCCATCGGGATAGGCCGACCCGGCACAATTGACGATCGCCAGCTCCACCGATCGCCCGGCAGCGTTGGCGAGCCGAAAATGGAACCATTGATAGAAATCGCTCTGATGGTCGGTCACGATTTCCAGCTCGGCGCGAACATGCTCCGGCGTGTCGGTGATGGAAAGGACGCGGATATTGCCGCTGTCGAATGCGCTGGTGATGGATATGGTCATTTGACGGTTATAGTGCGGCCGGATTCGCCCGGATAGCCCTCGATCAGCGCAGCGTTCAGCTTTTGTGCGGCGAGGCCCGGCTGCGCGGCTGGCGTGCCTTCGCGCGCCTCCGTCAGCGCACGCCCTTCCCAGATCATCGTCGAATCGGCGCGGCGGCGAAGCTGAACGTGCAGTTCGGTCGTCACGATATCCTTCGGCTTGCCCGACAGGTTGATGCCGACGCCCACGCCCATGCCGGAAAAGCCACCGCTGCCGATACCGCCGCCTACGCCGACGCTGACCGGCCTGTCACTGCCACGGTCGACGCCCGACGGGCGAAAGCTGCGGCGGAAAGCGACGCTGGCGACATAGTCGCTGGTCTCCCCTGCCGATACGGGCGTGAAGCCGACACGCTGCCATTCCTGCGCCACGGCGGCGGCATAGGTGCGGAATTCCAGGCTGACGTCGGGATTGCCGCGCATCTCCTCCACCGCGATCGTGCCGCTGCGTGCGGGATTGCCGATATGGAAGCGCGTAACCTCCACCGGGGGAATCGCCGTCGCGCACGCGCTGAGGGACAGGGCAAGGCTGGTGGCGAGGATCAGGCGCTTGGACATGGCATCTACTCCAACGGGGGCATATCCGCTAAACGACGCGAACAGCATAATTCCTTCAACGCTCCAAGCCATCAACTTGCTGCATGAAGGATGAACGGGGGCAAAAGTCTTGCCAGTGGACTTGACTTAAGCCCTCTCCGCCCATAGGGGCAGCGCTTCGATTTTCCGCTAAAGCCAGATTCTAAGAAGGCAGACTTCCATGAAGATCCGCAACTCGCTCAAGTCGCTCAAGGACCGTCATCGCGATAACCGCGTGATCCGCCGTCGCGGCCGTACCTATGTAATCAACAAGACCAACCGCCGCTTCAAGGCCCGCCAGGGCTGAAGCCATGCGGTGAGGCCCGCCACCGTCGATCGCGACGGTGCGGCGGCGCCTTTCCAATGTCGGACCTGCGTGTCCTGTCCGAGCGCCTGATCGATGCCGATCAGGCGCTCGACGCATTTGTGCGCCATCGCGCGGTCGCGCCAACGGCCTGATCTTCCCGCGACGCAAAAAAGCCATCCACGGGCGGACCCATGGATGGCTTTCGCCTGCACAATCCGGGTGACCCGGTCGAACGGGCCGGGTCAGTCCCCCTGCCCGTCAATCTTGGCAATTTCGTCGTCCAGATCGCGCAGCACGTCGGCGCGGACGCGGTCGGTCATGTGCGCGGTCCTTGCGACCTGGGCGCGGGCCGCCACCAGTCCCGCACGCGCCGCGCGATGGGCCTGCGCTTCGATCTGCGCCTGGCAGATGCGTACGCGGATGGTGCGGCGACCGTCACCATCCACGCTTTCACGCTGGCTGACGGTCTGGCTGCCCTCACAGCCGTTACGGACGTCGACCCGCGGCACCATGCGGCGGATTTCGGCGTCGGTCGGGATATGGTGGCGCTCGACCCGGCCATCGGCATGGGTGACGACGATGGCGCCCTTTTCCTCCCGAACGGTTACGGGCGGCACATGGGGAACGGGCGGGACGGGCGCTACCGGCGCGACCATATCTGCGGCAGGGACGATCGGAGCGGGTGGCGCAGGCGGCGGTGCGACGGCCATGTCGGTGTCGATAGTCGCTGCTGTCGGGACAGCTGCAACGTCGGGAACGTCTGGCGTCTGCGGCACGCTGGCGGCGGCGGGTTTGGCGACCAGATCGGACAGGCGCGCAAAGTCTGCGGTTTCCACCGTGTCGCTGATGGCGGCCATCTGCTGCGCGGCGCGGCTGCCCGACGCCGTGAGCGCGAGGCCCGTAGCCGTCACCATCGCGACGGCGGCCATGCCCCAACTGATCCGGTGGAGTGAAATTTCGTGGCGCGAAAGCATGATGAGCCTCCCCTTCAATGTTGTAATACGAGTGAGATGACAGGCGGCGGCGAACTGGCGGCCACCAGCGGCCTTCAGGATCGCGCGACCATAAATATGGGCCTGATCCTGGCCATAAAGCGCCAGTACGCGGGCGTCGCAGGCCGTTTCCTGATCGGCGCGATAGGCGCGATAGGCGATCCAGGCGATGGGATTGCACCAGTGGATGGCGAGCAGCGCGAGCGCAATCATGTTCGCAGCCAGATCACCATGGGCATGATGAGCGCGTTCATGCGCAATCGCCATTTCCTGTTCCAGCGCGTCATAGCGCAGCGCAAAATCGGCGGGCAGCACGATGAAGGGTTTGAGCACGCCGAAGGCAAGCGGACCACTGGCATGCGGGCTGGTGATCAGGCGGACACGGCCTTCCTCGCCAATCGGCGTGGCGCCGG
Organism: Sphingobium sp. JAI105; assembly: GCF_015752145.1. Lineage (NCBI taxonomy): Bacteria > Pseudomonadati > Pseudomonadota > Alphaproteobacteria > Sphingomonadales > Sphingobiaceae > Sphingobium > Sphingobium sp. JAI105. The sequence continues at coordinate 1,457,802 of NZ_JADOUC010000001.1, forward strand.
TGAGCATGTGCCGCCGGAACCGCGCATAGCCGACCGCCTGTATGACAAGGAAAGCCAGCATCCCGGCAAACCAGACGCCGATGCCGACCTCCAGCCAGGGAAAGCTCGCCTCCGCCGCCACCTGCGGCGCCGGCGCAACGGCCAGCAGATCGGGCAGGCCAGCCTGATCGACGGCGACATGCAAGGGAGAGGGGCTGGCAACGTCGCCGGGCAGCGCGGGCAGCAGCATTCGCGCAAACGGCACCGCCCAAAGGCAATAGGCGGCCCCCGCCCCCAGCCAGCGCGCCACCGGCCGTCGCAACAGCATGACCAGCGCCATCAGCAGCGTCGTGGCAATCAGCGTTTCAACCATCCAGACGCTCATGATTTCAGCCCTTTCAGGATTGCCTCAAGCTCGGCAATGTCATCGTCACTCAACTGATCCTGGCTCGCCAGCTGCGCCACCAGCGGCGACACCCGCCCGCCGAACAGCCGGTTGACCAGCCGTCCCGATTCGCTGGCGACATAATCCTCCCGCGCGACAAGGGGCCGATAGAGGAAGCGGCGGCCATCCTGATCGGCGGCGATCACATCCTTGGCCATCAGCCGCGACAATAATGTCTTGACCGTCTGGGCGCTCCAGTCGCGCGCGGCGGTGACGCGATCGGCCACGTCATTGGCGGTGAGCGGCGACTGTTCCCACAGCGCCTCCATCACCACCAGTTCGGCTTCGCTGATCTTTTCACCCACTTGCGCCACGCGACTCTCGCTTCCTTTTCCAACTACAGATGTAGTCGCATTGATTACGACTGTAGTCAATAGCGATAAGGCCGCCTCGTCAAAGGCGCTCGACGCAGCGTGAAAATGTCGGAATTTTTGACAGAAGCCTGTCAGCGGTGCGCGCCGTTAACCCTTGTAACCGCGGATTTTCGCGCTTCGATCGTTGTGGCACGGCGGTTGCAGCTTTCATTGCATAACCCACCGTGTAACTACCCTGGGGGTGCTGCCAGGTCTCCGTCGGCACCCCCAACCCGGTGAAACCCCCATAGTCGGCACAAAAAAAGGCGGCCCGATCAACGGACCGCCCTGCATGGCAGCATATTTCTGTCAGGATCAGCTGGCCGCAGCGACCCCCTGGTCCGTCATCAACTGATGCAGTTCGCCAGCTTCATACATTTCCATCATGATGTCGCTGCCGCCGATAAATTCGCCCTTCACATAAAGCTGGGGGATGGTCGGCCAGTCGGAAAAGGCCTTGATCCCCTGCCGCACGGCCTGGTCCTGCAAGACGTCGACCGTTTCATACGCGACGCCGAGATGTTCGAGGATCGCGATGGCGCGGCTGGAAAAGCCGCATTGGGGGAAGAGCGGCGTACCCTTCATGAAGAGCACCACGTCATTGGCGCCCACGATTTCAGCAATCCGCTGATGCACGGCGTCGGTCATGATCGAAAGTCCATTCCTGTCTGGCACCGCTTGTGGGCGCGAATCTGTGATGCGTGTCTAGTTGGGAACCGCGGTGGTCAGTTGCAAGGCGTGCAGTACGCCGCCCATCCGTCCACCAAGCGCCGCGTAAACGGCGCGCTGCTGCGCCACCCGGCTCATCCCGCGGAAACTTTCCGACACCACCCGCGCGGCATAATGGTCGCCATCCCCGGCCAGATCGGTAATTTCGACATCGGCATCGGGAATCGCCGCGCGGATCATAGCGGCAATGTCATCGGCGGCCATTGGCATCGGTCGTGCCTTACTGCGCTTCGATGAACATGCGGCGGGCGACCACCGCTTGTTCTTCCAGCGCGGCGCGCACGCCCGGCTCGTCAATGTCGATACCGGCCGACGTCATGTCGCCCACCAGCTTGCGGATGACGTCTTCGTCACCGGCTTCCTCGAAATCAGCCTGCACCACCGCCTTGGCATAGGCATCGGTTTCTTCCGGCGTCAGCCCCATCTTCGCCGCCGCCCATTCACCCAGCAGGCGGTTGCGGCGCGCCTGGATGCGGAACTGCATTTCCTGATCATGCGCGAACATATTTTCAAAGGCCCGTTCGCGATCGTCGAAAGTCGTCATGCCCAAAAGCCCCACTGAAACCTGATGGTAGAAAAAGAGATAGGAAGAAGCGCGTCATTACGCAACGACGGGGATGGTCCAGGGGCGATCCTGCGCCATTTTTGCTTCATAGACGCCAATGCCATCGGCATCGCCCAGCGTCAGGCCGATTTCATCCAGTCCCCCCATCAGGCAATGTTTGCGGAACGGGTCAATATCGAAGCTGAAACGATCCTGAAACCGGGTCGTGACCGTCTGCTGTTCCAGATCGACATGGATTTCGTCGGGCGTCCCTGCCGGGCCTTGCGCGACTTCCATCAGCCGATCGATCGCCTGCTGCGGCAGAACGACGGTCAATATGCCGTTCTTGAACGCATTGCTGGAGAAAATGTCGGAAAAGCTGGGCGCGATCACCACCCGGATGCCCAGATCGTCCAGCGCCCAGGCGGCATGTTCGCGGCTGGAGCCACAGCCGAAATTGTCGCCTGCAATCAGGATCGGGCTGCCGGCATAGGCCGGATCGTCAAAGACGTTGCCCGGCTCCTTGCGCAGCACTTCAAACGCGCCCTTGCCCATGCCGTTGCGCGAAATCGTCTTGAGCCAGTGCGACGGAATGATGATGTCCGTGTCGACATTCTTCATCCCGAACGGATAGGCCTTGCCCTCAACCGTCGTCAGCTTGTCCATCAGCGCGCCTGCTTTGCTTCCGTGGCGGGAATATCCTCGGCCCGACCCAGCGTCGCGGCCATCGCCGCGCTTGCCAGTGCGCCCAGCGTGAGCAGCCAGAAGATCTTTTTCACAGTGCCATCCCCTCTTCTTTTTTCAACAGTTCGCGCACGTCGGTCAGCCGGCCGGTGATCGCCGCTGCCGCCGCCATTGCAGGCGATACCAGATGCGTGCGCGCGCCCGGTCCCTGACGGCCCATGAAATTGCGGTTGCTGGTCGATGCGCAGCGTTCGCCGGACGGCACCTTGTCCGGGTTCATGCCAAGGCAGGCCGAACAGCCCGGCTCGCGCCATTCAAAGCCCGCCTGGGTGAAGATGCGGTCCAGCCCCTCGGCTTCGGCCTGCCGCTTGACCAGACCCGATCCCGGCACGACCATGGCATGCTTGATGCCGCTCGCGATATGCCGCCCGTCGAGCAAAGCCGCAGCAGCGCGCAGATCCTCGATCCGGCTGTTGGTGCAACTGCCGATAAAGACATGCTCGATCGCCACGTCGGCCAGTTTCTGCCCCGCGGTCAGCCCCATATAGTCGAGCGACTTTTGCGCCGCCGCCCGCTTGGACGCATCCTCGAAACTGTCGGGGTTCGGCACCACGCCCGTCACCGCAACAACATCTTCAGGGCTGGTGCCCCAGGTGACGGTCGGCACGATGTCGGCGGCGTCGATCACCACCGTCTTGTCGAACACAGCCCCTTCATCGGTCGCCAGCGTGCGCCACCAGGCGACGGCAGCATCCCAGTCGGCCCCCTTGGGCGCCATCGGGCGGCCTTTCAGATAGGCGAAAGTCGTTTCGTCAGGCGCGAACAGGCCCGACCGTGCGCCTGCCTCGATCGACATATTGGCGACGGTCAGCCGCCCCTCGATCGACATTTCGCGGAACACCGAGCCGCGATATTCCATGACATAGCCGGTGCCGCCAGCGGTGCCAATATGGCCGCAAATCGCCAGCGCGACATCCTTGGGGGTTACGCCAAAGCCCAGTTCGCCTTCGACCACGACCTGCATCGTCTTCGATTGCTTGAGCAGCAATGTCTGCGTCGCCAGCACATGCTCGACCTCCGACGTACCAATGCCGAAGGCCAGTGCGCCCAGCGCGCCATGCGATGATGTATGACTGTCGCCGCATACCAGGGTCGTGCCCGGCAGGGTGAAGCCCTGTTCCGGCCCCACGACATGGACGATGCCCTGTTCCACATCGGCGTCGCCGATCAGGCGGATGCCGAATTCGGGGGCATTGCGTTCCAGCGCGGCGAGTTGCTGCGCGCTTTCCGGGTCGGCGATCGGGATGCGATTGCCATCGGCGTCGCGGCGCGGCGTGGTGGGCAGATTATGATCCGGCACGGCCAGCGTCAGGTCCGGCCGCCGCACCGATCGCCCAGCCAGGCGAAGCCCCTCAAACGCCTGTGGCGACGTCACCTCATGCACGAGGTGGCGATCAATATAGATCAGGCAGGTGCCATCCGGGCGGCGCTCGACGACATGCGCGTCCCAGATCTTCTCATAGAGGGTGCGGAGCTTAACCATAGTGGTTCCCCCCCTAGACCCGGAAAGATCGGGGGAAAAGGGGGAAGCGGGCAGTAAACGACACTTTTGTCCATCTGGTCGGCAACAATGTTACACAGCGCGATAATCCGCGACGATCCGTCCGGCGGCGCCGATCTCGGCCTCATGGCTGTCTTCACGCCATGTCTCGGCCAATGCGGCCTTTTCCCATGCCTGCATGGCGGGCAATGCGAGCATATGATCGACCCAGGCCTGCCCCACAGGGCCGACATCCAGACCATAGGTGCGTACGCGGAATGCGACCGGGGCGTAGAAGGCATCGACGGCGGTGAAGGCCGAACCGGCCAGGAACGGCCCGCCGAAGCGCGCCAGACCTTCGGACCAAAGCTCCGCCAGACGCGCAATGTCCCGGTTGAGCGCGGGCGAATGCATATGCGGTTCGACCCGTACCCCGACATTCATCGTGCAATCATTGCGCAGGGTCGCAAAGCCGCTGTGCATTTCCGCCGTCGCGCATTGCGCCCAGGCGCGCGCGGCTTCGTCCGTGGGCCAGACGGCCGGATGGCGATCGGCGAGATAGAGGGTGATGCCCAGCGAATCCCAGACCGTGCGGTCGCCATCGATCAGCGCAGGCACCTGTCCCGTCGGCGAAAAACTGCGGAAAGCGGCATAGTTGCTGGCCTGCGCAAAGGGCTCGATCCGGTCGATGAAGGGGATGTCCAGCGCGGTCATCAGCAACCAGGGGCGCAGCGACCAGCTGCTGTAATTGCGGTTGGCGGTGATGAGTGTGTAGGGCATGGCATGGCTCCGCTGATACAGGCAGGTCCAGCCGTATCGCATGGGCATGGGGCCGTATAGCCGCAACCAGCGACGCAAAGCATAAGGCTGGCTTATCTGGTGCAAGACCTAGCCAAGCCCTTGGAAGGGCGGCACAAGGGGGCATCACGGGCGTTACATCATTATCGCCCTTCCCCAGACAGACGGAGTTTCCTGTCGTGAACCGACGCCAATTCCTTGCCACCAGCGGTGCGACCGCGCTGACGGCCGCCACCACCCCCGCCTTTGCCCAACCCGCTACGGCCGATGCCCGGCTGCGCGCCATGCTCGATGGTTTCTTTTACGAACGGCTGGCGGATTCGCCCGAACAGGCCACCCGGCTTGGCCTCGACACCGGGGAACGCGCGGGGCTGCGGGGCAAGCTGAGCGACACGTCCGCCGCCGGGGTCGCGCGCGATCTGGCGCGCAGCAAGGCGCAGGCGCGGCAACTCGCCAGCATCGACCGCGCGGCCTTGAGCGATGCGTCGAAGCTGGACTATGACGTCGTCACTTACCAGCTTGCGCGCTCTATTGGCGGCGAACGCTTCGGCTATGGCGAGACGGCGGGCCGCTATGCGCCCTATGTGCTGAGCCAGCTGACCGGCAGCTATCGCGAGACGCCTGACTTTCTTGATTCGCAACATCGGGTCAGGGATGCAGCGGATGCCGATGCCTATCTGGCCCGGCTGGAAGCCTTCCCAGCGTCCATGGACGGGGAACTTGCGCGGCAGAAGGCGGATGCCGCCAAGGGTGTGTTCGCTCCCGACTATATTCTCGACACGACGCTCAAGATGCAGGCTGCGCTGCGCGATCAGCCGGCCGCGCAGACCGTTCTCGTCGCTTCCTTTGCCAAAAAGCTTGCTGCCGCTGGCCTGCCGCCCGGACGTGCGGCACAGGCTGAAAAGATCGTGGCGGAAAAGATTTTCCCCGCGCTCGACCGGCAGCGCGCGTTGGTGCAGGCATTGCGGGCCAAGGCCAGCCATGACGCGGGCGTATGGCGCCTGCCCGACGGCGAAGCCTTTTACGCCGCCGCTGCCGAAGCGGCGACCACCACCGCGCTGACCGGCGATGAAATCCATCAGATCGGCCTGGATCAGGTGGCGCAGATCAGCGCACGCATCGACACGATCCTGAAGGGCGAGGGGATGAGCCAGGGGAGCGTCGGCGAGCGTCTGGTCGCGCTGAACCAGCGCCCCGACCAGTTGTTTCCCAACACCGATGCGGGCCGAGAGGCGCTGCTGGCGCAACTGAACCTTCAGATCATCGCTATGCAAAAGCGGCTGGGCGAAGCCTTCAACACCGTGCCCAAGGCGCCGGTTGAGGTCCGCCGCGTTCCCGTGACGATCCAGGCCGGGGCACCGGGCGGCTATTATCAGAACGCCTCGCTCGATGGGTCGCGCCCCGCCATCTATTATATCAACCTGCGCGACACGTTCGACCGACCCAAATTCGGGCTGGCGACGCTGACCCATCATGAGGCAGTGCCGGGTCATCATCTGCAAGTGTCGGTCGCGCTGGAATCGGACGCCATTCCGATGATCCGGCGACGCGGCGGCTATAGCGGCTATTCGGAAGGCTGGGCGCTCTATTCCGAGCAGTTGGCGGACGAAATGGGGATGTTCGACGGCGATCCGCTGGGGCAGGTCGGCTATCTCCAGTCGTTGCTGTTCCGCGCGACGCGGCTGGTCGTGGACTCAGGGATGCACGTCAAACGGTGGAGCCGGGAAAAGGCGACCGACTATCTGATCGCCACCACCGGCATCGCAAGGGGTCGCAGCCAGGGCGAGATCGACCGTTACACCGTCTGGCCAGGACAGGCGTGCAGCTACAAGATCGGCCACACGGTCTGGAACGATTTGCGCGCCGAGGTGAAGAAGAAGCAGGGCGCCGCTTTCGACATCAAGGCGTTTCACGACGTGCTGACGCTGGGCGCGATGCCGCTCGACATATTGAAGCAGACGGTGCGGCAGCGGGCAGGCATTGTTTGACGCCAAGAAGCGATTGAATGCAGTGTGTTCCCGCGCAGGCGGGAATCCAGTTCAGACGGCGGGACTGGGTTCCCGCCTGCGCGGGAATACCAACGCCCACTAAAACGGAAAGAACGACCCGGCGGTGCGCCGCCGGGTCGTCAAGTCCTTCCACCCAAATCGCGGAGGAGTGTCGAATACCCCGCGAACTGGCTAGTTCAGCAGCCGTCAGGCCGCAAACTGGTTCATCGTATTGTGGACGCCGCCCGCCTTGAGCGCGGCTTCACCGGCGAAATAATCCTTGTGATCGTCGCCAATGTCGCTGCCGCTCATATTCTGGTGCTTCACGCAGGCGATGCCCTGACGGATTTCCTTGCGCTGGACGCCTTCGACATAGCCGAGCATCCCTTCTTCGCCGAAATAGGTCTTGGCCAGATTGTCGGTGCTAAGCGCCGCGGTGTGATAGGTCGGCAGGGTGATCAGGTGGTGGAAAATCCCCGCCCGCGCCGCTGCATCCTTCTGGAAGGTGCGGATCCTGTCATCCGCTTCCCGGCCCAGATCCGTGTCGTCATAATCGACACTCATCAGGCGCGCCCGGTCATAGGCGCTGACATCCTTGCCCGCTTCGACCCATGCATCATAGACCTGCTGACGGAAGTTCAGCGTCCAGTTGAAGCTGGGCGAATTGTTATAGACCAGCTTGGCGTTGGGGATGACTTCGCGGATGCGGTCGACCATCGAGGCGATCTGCTCGATATGCGGCTTTTCCGTTTCGATCCACAGCAGGTCCGCGCCATTCTGGAGCGAGGTGATGCAGTCGAGGACGCAGCGGTCTGCGCCAGTGCCTTCGCGGAACTGGAACAGGTTGCTGGGCAGGCGCTTGGGCCGCAGCAGCTTGCCATCGCGGTTCAGGATGACGTCGCCATTCTTCGCCGTCGCGGGGTCGATTTCCTCGCAATCCAGGAAGCTGTTATACTGGTCGCCAATGTCGCCCGGTTCCTTGCTGACCGCGATCTGCTCGGTGAGGCCGGCGCCCAGCGAGTCGGTGCGGGTGACGATGATGCCATCGTCGACGCCCAGTTCCAGGAAGGCGTAGCGGCAGGCGCGAACCTTGGCGAGGAAGTCCTCATGCGGCACGGTGACCTTGCCGTCCTGATGACCGCACTGCTTTTCGTCGCTGACCTGATTTTCGATCTGGAGCGCGCAGGCGCCCGCCTCGATCATCTTCTTGGCGAGCAGGTAGGTCGCCTCCGCATTGCCGAAGCCCGCGTCGATATCCGCAATGATCGGAACGACATGGGTTTCATAATTGTCAATCGCGTGGGTCAGGCGCTGCGCCTCGACCGCGTTGCCGCTTTCGCGCGCCTTGTCGAGATCGCGGAACATCAGGCCCAGTTCGCGGGCGTCGGCCTGCTTGAGGAACGTGTATAGTTCCTCGATCAGCGCGGGAACGCTGGTCTTTTCATGCATCGACTGGTCAGGCAGCGGGCCAAAGTCGCTGCGCAGCGCCGCGACCATCCAGCCCGACAGGTACAGATATTTCTGCTTGGTCGTGCCGAAATGCTTTTTGATCGCGATCATCTTCTGCTGACCGATGAAGCCGTGCCAGCAGCCCAGCGACTGGGTGTAGTTGGCCGGGTCCAGATCATAGGCGGCCATGTCGCGGCGCATGACGCCAGCGGTATATTTCGCAATGTCGAGGCCGGTGTTGAAGCGGTTTTGCAGCTTCATGCGCGCGACGGATTCGGCATTGATGCCGTCCCAGGTGCCGGGATGGCTGCCGATGAGCTGCTGCGCCTTTGCGATATTGTCCTGATAGGTCATGAGCCGTCCTTGCGTGGGAAGTGAGCTGTTGCGGCATGCCCTAATCCCCTCTGTTGCAGTGCGGCAGTCGTGCTGAAGTTCAGTTGTCGATCTTTACAAATTTATGGTGTAAACTTGTAAAGTCTGCACAGGAGTCACTGCAATGCGCAAGGATAGCCCGGTTTATATGGGGCCACGATTGCGGCGGTTGCGCCGCGACCTTGGCCTGACCCAGGCGGATATGGCCGCTGATCTGGACATTTCCGCCTCTTATGTCGCGCTGCTGGAGCGCAACCAGCGGCCGCTGACGGCCGATATGCTGCTCCGACTCGCGCGGACCTACAAACTGGATATGGCGGAGGTGGCGGGCGATGGCGGCGCGGAGCAGACCGCGCGACTGCATGCGGTGCTCAAAGACCCGATGTTCGCCGATCTGGACCTGCCAACCCTCGCCACCGGGGATGTCGCGGTCAATTATCCCGGCATTACCGAATCGCTGCTGCGGCTCTACACCAGCTACAGGGAGGAGCATCTGGCGCTCGCCGACCGCGCTGTTGGGCAGGATGCGCCGGAGGAAGTTCCCGATCCGGTGGCCGAATCGCGCCGCTTCCTGGCCGCCCGCCGCAACAGTTTTCCGCTGCTCGACGATGCGACGGAAAAGCTGGCGGCGGAAGCGGAGGCCGAGGGCGGGCTGACGGCATGGTTGCGCGTCAAACACAATCTGCGCGTCCGCCGCCTGCCGTCGGACGTCATGGCCGGATCATTGCGCCGCTATGACCGGCATCGCGATGCGGTGCTGCTGGACGATACGCTCGACACCGCCAGTTCGCAGTTTCAGCTGGCGCTTCAGATCGCCTATCTGGAGATGCGCAAAAGTTTCGACGCGATCCTGAAGGACGGCCAGTTTGCCGGGGAAAGCGGCCGCAGGCTCGCCCGGCGAGCGCTGGCCAGCTATGGGGCGGCGGCGATCCTGATGCCCTATTCCGCCTTCGCCAAGGCGGTCGAAACGCGGCGCTACGATGTCGAGGCGCTGGCGCGGCAGTTCGGCACCAGTTTCGAGCAGACCGCGCATCGGCTGACCACCTTGCAGAAACCGGGACAGGAGCGGGTGCCCTTCTTCTTCCTGCGCGTCGATCCGGCAGGCAATGCATCCAAGCGGCTCGACGGGGCAGGATTTCCCTTTGCCCGCCATGGTGGCTCCTGCCCGCTCTGGTCGGTGCATCGGGTGTTCGAGACGCCGCGGGAAGTCGTCACCCAATGGCTCGAACTGCCGGACGGGCAGCGCTTCTTCTCGATCGCCCGGACCGTCACGGCGGGCGGTGGCGGCTGGGGCGCGCCAAGGGTGGAGCGGGCGATTGCGCTCTGCTGCGCGGCCGAGCACGCCCATCGGCTGATCTATACGCAGGACCAGCCGACGCCAGACCCGACTCCGATCGGCGTCACCTGCCGCCTGTGCCATCGTCCCCAGTGCCTGGCCCGCTCCGCTCCGCCGATCGGGCGGGACATGCTGCCCGACGATTATCGCCGGACCCGCGCGCCCTTCGGCTTTGCCGACGGCTAGGATTCGATCAGGTCGAGATAGGCGACCACGTCATTGTCGGTCGCCAGATACAGGCCGTCCTGCGTTTCCTGCGTCTGCTGTTCGGCCACGCGCAGCGCTTCGCTCAAGGGGCCGTACATCAATGTCGTCGCGCCGCCATCGTCACCCAGATGGTAAAGCCGGACGGTGGCGCTGTCATAGGTGGTTCGCATGATCGCAGTATCCGACGCCCCACTGCTCGACACAACCCCATATCCCGCCCATCCTGAGCTTGTCGAAAAGTCGTCCTCCGGCACGAGAAGGGCTTGGCTTCCGGCAGGCTCAGCCCGGACGAGGGCTGGGACAATCCTCTATCGCCGGTCCTTGACCTTCATGGAGGGGGCAAGGTCATTCGCGCCGATCCGCACCGCGTCGTCGGTGAAGTTGGCGACGAAGGTGGAATTGCGCTCCAGGCCAGGCACGAAACCTGCCTTGTTACCTTCGATCACCAGCCCCGCGCTTCCATGTTCGCGGCCTTCGGGGGCGACGGTAATGAAGGCGGACCAATTATCCTTGTCCTTGCCCTGCACCATCTCATTGCCGCTGATGATGCCGCTCGCGCCGTTAGACAGGTCGATCATGTAGTTGGTGAGCTTGCCGCCGCTATCGTCGAAGCTGTTGCCGGTGATGGTGACGCGGGCGGTACGGGTCTTGAGATAATGGCCGCCATCGCCAAGGTCGAACCGGCTGTTGGTGACGGTCAGTGCCGCCAGACGCCCGATATAGACGCCATGGGCGCAATCCAGGTCGCGGTCGCAACGACCCAGATGACGAAAGGTCGATTTGTCGATGCTGACCTGCCCGCCATCATAATCGCTGGTCAATATGCCTTCCTCGCTATTGCGGAACAGGCTGTTGCGGACGGTCAGGTTGCCGCTTTCCAGGCGGATGCCTGCGCCATTGCCATCGGGCACGCGGATATTCTGAAAGATGATGCCGTCGACCGTGCTCGCCCGCCCCCGCAGCACCAGGGCTGCCTTGCCCTCGCACGGGACGCCGTCGAAAATCACCGTGCCGGGCGTCGCGGCGCGGATGGTGACATCGCCGCCCTGCTGGACGCCACATTGGTGATAGGTGCCCGGCGCGACGACCACCGTGCCGCGCCCATCGCCGATCGCGCCCAGCGCATCGGCCAGCGAGCCAAAGGCGCGGCCCGATTCGGCAAGCGTGAACGGGGCGGGATTGCCCTGCGCCAGCGCAGTCGAGGCGATGGCGGCGGAGACGAGGAGGCTGGTGGACAGGATACGCATGGCGGCAAGGATAGGCGCGCGCGACGCAGCGACCAAGGCAGGAACGGGGTTAACGCCGCCCTGCCCCGCTATGGGACAGAGTAGCGGATAAAGGTTGCGGTCTGCGGTGAGGCCGTAGCGACGTCGGCGAAGGGCGTTATCCCGCCGCGTCCTCGCACAAGGCCTTGAACTGCGCCATCATCTGATCCCAGCCGGGATGGAAGCCCATTGCCTCATGCCGAGCCTTGGCTTCTGCGTCCCAATGACGGGCGGTGGCGGTGAAGCGGGTGGCTTCGCCCTCGTCGGCGAAGGTCCAGATGGCCGTCATGAAGGGGGTTTGCGGAACCCAGCCTGCGGCATAGGCGTCAGTGGTGACAACCCGCTGGCCCGGCACCACCTCCAGAAAGACGCCCTCCATCGGGCCGGTTTCCTCTCCATCCGGCCCGAACATCTGGACCGCGCTGCGACCGCCGGGGCGCAAATCTTCCTCGATGACTTCGGCCCGCCACGGTTTGGGACAGAACCATTCCGCCTTGCGGTCGGTCCACACCGCCCAGCATGTCGCGCGCGGGGCAGCGATGGTGCAGCTGACCGACAGCTCATGCGCGCCCTCGCTCATGCCGCTTCCGCCCCGCGCACGCCCACCAGCGCGAACATCGCGCCCTGCGGGTCGCGCGCCTGGATGATCCAGCTGCCGCCGGGCACTTCGGACGGGCCATTGAGAATGGTGCCGCCGCCTGCGGTGACGCGCTGCGCCGCGGCGTCAATGTCGGCCACGACAAAATAGAAGAGCCAGAGCGGCACGGGCATTTCCTTGGGGAGAGGCATGATGCCGCCTGTCATGCTCGTAAAATCGCCGCCGCCCGTCTGGGAGATGAGTTGATAGACGCCCATGTCGCCCATATCCATGGCGTCGCCTTTGGCCCAGCCGAACTGGCCGGTGTAGAAGGCCATGTCGGCGTCGAAATTGCCGCTGTAAAGTTCGTGCCAGCCAACATGGCCCAGCGCCATGGGCGACGGCGCTTCCACGCCATCAGGGCTGGAGCCTTTGAGCAGCATGAAGGTCGCGCCGCCCGGATCGCCCATCACCGCGAAACGGCCAACGCCCGCAATATCTTCCGCCGGGCGCTTGATCCTGCCCCCGGCTGCGACCAGCCGCGCGGCATCCGCATCGACATCGGCCGAGGCGATATAACCACCCCACCAGGGGGTCATGCCGCAATCCCTGGCCTCATCCGGGATGGCCATCACCCCGCCCAACGGCCCGGCGCTGCCGACGACCAGCGTATAGCCGCCATCCTCGCCGAACGGCATGGTGGTCCAGCCTATGACATCGCTGTAGAAGGCGAGCGCCGCCTGCGGGTCGCTGGTCATCAGCTCGACCCAGAAAAATTGCCCGTTGCGATCAGTCATTGTCCATCTCCCGCCCGGCGGCTCAGGCCGTTTCGTCGACCAGTACCGAAAAGCCGCCATAGATGAGGCGTGCGCCGCTGAACGGCATGTCCTGCTCATCCTCCGGCTTCATCCGCTCGTCGGCCATGACCTTGGCCGATCCGGCGTCGCGGGTTTCCTTGTCGGGCCATTCGATCCAGGAGAAAACCACTTCTTCCCCTTCCTCGGCCATTACGGCTGTGCGGAAGTCGTTGACCTTGCCTGGCTTTATATCGTCACCCCAGCATTCGACAACGCGGATCGCGCCATGTTCAATGAAGATCGGCGCGGCCATGGCGGCCAGATCGCGATAGGCTTGCCTGTTGCCCTTGGGCACCGGGATCACGAAACCGTCCATATAGGCCATCGTCTCTCTCCTCCTTGGCCCCGCGATGCGCAGGCATGCGGGCTAACCGTCAAACGACTCGCCGGTCATGATGCGCCCGCCACTGCTCATGCGCAACGGCGGGGACGCTCATTCGGTATTGGTCGGCAGCGGCTGAACCATCAGCTTTGGGCCCGACGTGGCGGGCTGGGTTGGCGCTGCGGCAGGCGGACGGGCCGGCTGTGCCGCAGGTGCCGCATCGGGCGGTGGCGGCAGGTTTTGCTGGATCGCGCTCGTCACGCTGGGGGCAAAGCCCTGGCGGGGCGCCTCGCCCGGCGGCACGGGCGGCGGGGGCAACGGGCTGGGGACCGCCCATACGGTCACCGTTCCGCCAAAGCGCGATTGCCATTCGGCCAGCCGCCGCAGATAATCCGCATAGGCCGCGTAGAAATCCTGAAACGGTTTTTCGAGTTCGGCCAGTGCGGTCGGGGCATAGTCCAGCAGGGCGCTGGATGGCATCGCCAACAGCTTGGCCCCCACCGCTTCGGCTACCGGGCAAAAGCTTTTCATGACGGGCGGCAGCGAGAAGAAATTATAGACGGTGGTGTTGAGCCGTTCGCGCGCGCCGAACCCGGCGGCGCCATAGGCGACCTTGTAATTGCGATCGACCGCTTCGTTGGCCTGCGTCAATATGGGGCCGTGAACATGCAGCAGGCGATTATATTGCAGCCGCGCAAGATCGCCAGGGCTGCGGCAGGACAGCGCCGCGACGTTGAGCGCCATGCGGACATGCCATAGCGCCGTGTTCGACGTGACCTTGCGATTGGGGGTCAGATATTTGCCATCCTGAATTTCCGGGATGCTCATATTTTCCACCGCGCCCATGGGCGGACGCGGCCTGACCGTTTCGACCAGCGGCGGCGGCGGCGTGGGTGGCGGGGGCGGCGCGACAGGGGTCGAACAGGCCGCCAGCACGGCCAGCGACACAAGCGAAAGACGGCCATAAAAACGGCGCAGGACGATCATCAATTTCTCCGATGGGCTGCGCACCGTCATGCCGGGCATTCCGGCCGGAGGAAATATGCTGGATTAACCGTTCATCGCGCGAATTCAGGCAGCCCGTCGCTCCAGCGCCACTGCCGCCTCCGCCATCAGTTGCGCGATGATGTCGGCTACGGGTTCTTCCTTGGTCACCATCCCGACCGACTGGCCCGCCATCAGCGACCCGCCATCGACATCGCCGTCGATCACCGCCCGGCGCAGTGCGCCAGCCCAGAAATGTTCGATCTGCAACTGTGCTTCGCCCATGTCGACCGCACCGGCATCGAGCAGGTTGGCGACTTCGCGTTGCTTGGCGGTGAAATTGTCCATGCCTGCATTTTTGAGCGCGCGCACGGGGATGATCGGCAGGCGCGGGTCGATCTGGACGCTGGCGACAGCATCGCGGGCCGACGCGCGGAAGAAGGCTTTTTTGAAGGCGGGATGGGCGATGCTTTCGGTGGCGCAGGCAAAGCGGGTGCCCAATTGCACGCCCGCTGCCCCCATTTCCAGATAGGCGGCGATCGCTTCGCCCCGGCCAATGCCGCCCGCGACGAACACCGGCAACTGACCGCTCATTTCGGGCAGGATTTCCTGCGCCAGCACGCTGGTCGCAACCGGGCCGATATGGCCGCCCGCCTCATTGCCCTCCACCACCAGCGCATCGACGCCGGACCGGGCCAGTTTCTTGGCCAGCGCCAGAGCGGGGGCGAAGCAGATCAGCTTCGCGCCCTTGGCCTTGATCGCCTCGATACTGCCCTTGGGCGGCAAGCCGCCCGCCAGCACGACATGGGTAACGTCATGCCGCGCACAGACGTCGATCAGGTCGAACAGTTGCGGGTGCATGGTGATGAGGTTGACGCCGAAAGGCTTGGCGGTCAGCGCCTTGGTCGCGGCGATTTCCGCATCCAGCAGGGCGGGCGTCATCGCGCCGCAGGCAATCACGCCAAACCCCCC
Organism: Sphingobium sp. JAI105; assembly: GCF_015752145.1. Taxonomy (NCBI): domain Bacteria; kingdom Pseudomonadati; phylum Pseudomonadota; class Alphaproteobacteria; order Sphingomonadales; family Sphingobiaceae; genus Sphingobium; species Sphingobium sp. JAI105. Next base: position 1,473,203 of record NZ_JADOUC010000001.1, read on the forward strand.
GGCATTGGATATGGCCGCCACCAGATGCCGTTCCGACACCCAGCTCATCGCCCCGCACAAAATAGCGGTATCGCAGCCCAGAAACTGCGTGCCGCGGGCCATGAGGGCAGTGAGTTTGGCGTTGGTCATGTGTCGAACCTAAAGAAGCGCAAAAGCCACCGCCAGTCGTGAGGCCGGGAGATGGATCCCCGCCTTCGCGGGGATGACGATGGAAGTAAAGAGCGAAGCGACTAGGCTGCCGGCGCGTCGAGACCATAAGCGGTATGCAGCACGCGGACGGCCAGTTCGGTTTCATCCTCGTCGATCAGCACGCTGACCTTGATCTCGCTGGTGGAGATGGCTTCGATATTGATGCCGCGATCGGCCAGCGTCTTGAACATGGTCGCGGCGACACCGGCGTGGCTGCGCATGCCCACGCCCACGACGCTGATCTTGGCGACTTCGGTGTCGGTGATGATGCGGCGGAAGCCGATGGCGTCCTTGTTGGCTTCAAGGATGTCGACGCTGCGCGCCAGGTCAGCGCGCGGGACGGTGAAGGTGACGTCAGTCTCTTCATTATCCTTGGAGTCATTCTGGATGATCATGTCGACGTTGATCGCCGCGTCCGCCAACGGCGTGAAGATGCTGGCGACCGCACCCGGCTTGTCAGGCACGCGGGTCACGATGATCTTCGCCTCATTCTTGTCATGGGCGATGCCGGTGATGAGCTGACGTTCCATCTTGTTTTCCTTGCGCTTGGCTTCCAGTTCCTCGTCGCTGACGATCAGCGTGCCGGGCAGGTCGGTCTGGGTGGGATCATCGAAGGAGGACAAGACCTGCACGACCACGCCTTCCTTCATGGCGAGGCCGACTGACCGGGTTTGCAGCACCTTCGCGCCGACCGAGGCCAGTTCCAGCATCTCCTCATAGGTGACGAGGTCAAGCTTGCGCGCGCGCGACACGATGCGCGGGTCGGTGGTGTAGACGCCATCGACATCGGTATAGATGTCGCAGCGATCCGCCTTGATCGCGGCGGCGACCGCGACGGCGGAGGTATCCGAGCCGCCCCGGCCCAGCGTCGAGACGCGGCCATCGGCCATCATGCCCTGAAAGCCGGGGATCACGGCCACCTGGCCCGCGCCCATCGCGGCGAGCAGCGCGTCGGTGTCGATGCTGCTGACCCGCGCCTTGGCATGGGCCTCGATCGTCTTGATCGGCAGCTGCCAGCCAAGCCAGCTGCGCGCGTCGACGTCCATGGCTTTCAATGTCATCGCCAGCAGGCCGCTGGTGATCTGTTCACCGGCAGCGACGACGACATCATATTCGGCCGGGTCATAAAGGGCGGATGCTTCCTTGCAGAAGCCGACCAGCCGGTCCGTCTCGCCCGCCATGGCCGACACGACGACGGCGACTTCATGGCCCTGGGCCACGACATGTTTGACCCGCGCGGCCACGTTGCGAATTCGTTCCATCCCCGCCATGGAGGTGCCGCCGAATTTCATCACGATGCGCGCCATTTGCTTGTCGAACCTGCCTGTCAAAAGGAATAGGAGTGAGACAGAAAATGTCCCAGAAGGGCGAAACGGCGCTTCTTTAGCAGCGGATACGGATATGGCAAGCAACGCGACATCGACCATCGACCCCAAAGAGGCCGCCCATTTCGGCACGATGGCGGCCGAGTGGTGGGACCCGCAGGGCAGCAGTGCGATGCTGCACAAGCTGAACCCGGTGCGGCTGGCCTATATTCGCGCCGCGATCGATGCGCATTGGCCCGGCAAAACGCATGATTTCGAGCCGCTTGCCGGCAAGCGCGCGCTGGATGTGGGGTGCGGTGCGGGGCTGCTGGCCGAACCGCTGGCGCGTCTGGGGGCAAGCGTGACCGGGCTGGACGCCGCGCCGGAGAATATCGCGGCAGCGCGCGCCCATGCCGCGCCGCAGGGTCTGGCGATCGATTATCGTGCGACGCCAGTAGAAGCTGTGGTGGACGGGGGATTTGATCTGGTGACGTCGATGGAGGTGATCGAGCATGTCGCCGATCCCGCCGCGTTCGTTCGCGCACTGGCGGACAAGCTGGCGCCCGATGGCCTCATGATCCTGTCCACGCCCAACCGTACCCCCCTGTCCCGCCTGGCCATGATCACGATCGGCGAGAGCATCGGCGGCATTCCCAAGGGAACGCATGACTGGGGCAAGTTCATCACGCCGGACGAACTGACCGCGTTGCTGGAGCAGGCCGGGCTGGAGGTGATCGACAGTAGCGGCCTGAGCTTCGATCCGGCGCGCGGCTTCACTTTGTCAGAGAACAAGGCGATCAACTATCTGTTGACCGTGCGGCACCAAAGATAAAGCTGTTGCAGGGAGAGGCTTGATCCGCGCCACCCGATGAAAAGGGTGGTGGACAGGGTTGGGTTCGAACCAACGTAGGGCGTAGCCCGGCAGATTTACAGTCTGCTGCCTTTAACCACTCGGCCACCTGTCCATACCCGTCGCGATCAGGAAAAAGCTTCTTTCCCGCGCTGGAGGCGGCTCAATGGCGAAAGGAGGCTTGCCTGTCAATGGTCGGATGTGAAAAGAGCGCTTCCATGAAAAGAGGTCATCGTTCCGCCAAGCCCAAGGGCGCGTTCCCGCGCTTCTATGGTCGTCACGCCGTCACCGCGGCGCTGGCCAATCCCAACCGCGTCGTGCGCAAGATATGGGGCACCCGCGAAGCGCTGAGCGCGCTGGATCTGCCCCCGGTGCTGCCAATCGTCTATGCCGATGTGGCCGATATGGGCCGCATGGTCCCGTCCGACGCCCCCCATCAGGGCATCGTCGCGGAAGTCGAGCCGCTGGACGATGTCTGGCTGGGCGACGTGCTGGACGAAGGGCGCGATGACACGCGGCCCATATTGGTGCTGGATCAGGTGACCGACCCGCATAATGTCGGCGCCATCCTGCGCTCCGCCGCTGCGTTCGATGCGCTGTGCATCGTCACGCAGGACCGGCACGCACCGCCCGAATCGGGGGTGCTGGCGCGGGCGGCGTCCGGCGCGCTGGAAATCATGCCATGGGTGCGGGTGGTCAACCTGGCGCGCGCTTTGGATGAAATTGCGGAGGCGGGCTACTGGCGGATCGGGCTGGATGGCGAGGCCGATACCAATCTGGGCGACGCGATCGGCGAATCGCGGGTGGCGCTGATGCTGGGCGCCGAAGGCGAAGGGCTGCGCCACAACAGCATGGCGCATTGCGACATTTTGGCTAAACTGCCGATCAGTCCGCGGATGGAGAGCCTGAACGTATCCAACGCCGCGGCCATCGCCCTGTACGCCGCCGCCAGCCGGTAGGCAGCCGACCGGGCGGCCAAGTCTGGGGGGACGTCGCCATGAATCGTCTGTTGCGTTGGATGCTGGCATTGCCGGGGGTGATGGCGCTTTCGGCGTGTCTGGTGACGCCGGGCAAGTTCGATTCCTCGCTCGATATTCGGGCCGACCGCAGTTTCAGCTTTGCCTATAAGGGCGAGATCATCGCGTCTGACAGCGGCAAGGGGGCGATGGGCATCCCTGAGCCGGCGAGCGAGGATGAAGAGGCCGCGCCAGCGCAGCTGTTGCAAATTGCGGCGGAGAAGTTCGACAGTGAAGCCGACAATAGTGACGATGCGCAAATGCGCGCGATCGCCGACGCACTGACGAAAGAAAAAGGTTTTAAATCAGTACTTTATATGGGAAATCGCATATTTGACATCGATTATGCGATCAGCGGTCGGCTGACCCATGCCTTCCTGTTTCCCTTCAACATCGACGCGCAGATCGTGCTGCCCTTCGTGGCGGTGGAATTGCGCGGGGATGATCGGGTGCGGGTGAAGGCGCCGGGCTTTGCCAACGGATTTGACAAGAGCCAGGGTCCATCGCTGGGCGCTGGCGGGCCGGGCGAAGCAGCGGCCAAGGCGCTGAACGGCAGCTTCACGCTGACCAGCGATGCGGAGATTATCAGCCAGAATCAGGAGGATGGCGCGCAGACGGTGGCCAATGGCAAGCGTATCGTCTGGCGGGTTACCCCGCTGACCAGCGAGGCGCCCGCCGCCACGCTGCGGCTGCAACGGTAAATTTTACGGAACGGAGCCGCACCGGCCCGCACGTCTGCCCGACCTACCGCAATATATACTGAGCGGGAGGCCGGGTGGAGGCGTGGGCCGGTGCGGTCTAAAATCAATCTTCCGGCGCGATGGTGACGCGCAGGCCGTCCAGTGCGTCGGTCAGAACGACCTGGCAGGACAGACGGCTGGTGTCGTTGCGATGGTCCGAACTGTCGAGCAGATCATTTTCATCCTCGCTCATCGCGGGAAGCGAATCGGCAAAGGCGGGGTCGACATAGACATGGCAGGTCGCGCAGGAGCAGCAGCCACCGCACAGGGCCAGCAGTTCATCAAAGCCGTTGTCGCGGATGACTTCCATCACCGACAGGCCATTGTCGCCATCGACAGCCTGTTCTTCGCCCGCACGGTTGACCACAATCAGTTTCGGCATCTATCCAGTCCCCAAGAATTTTCTTCGCCGCTCTGACGGACAGACGTCGGGAAATCAAGGGTGGAAGGAAACAACAGATGGTTACGACAGCAGAGACGTTGCGCGGCAGTCTGGACGCCATCGCCGCGATCGAACCGGGATTTGTCGCGGCGCTGGCGCGGGTTGGCTATCCTGAGCCGCGCCTGCGGGAGCCGGGCTATGAGACGCTGCTGCGCACGATCGTCGGTCAGCAGGTCAGCGTGGCGGCGGCAGCGGCGGTGTGGCGCAAGCTGGAGGCGGACCTTGGCGCAGGCTGCGCGCCCGATGCGCTTCTGGCGCGCGATCATGACGCGCTGCGCGCCTGCGGCCTGTCGCGCCAGAAGCAGGGCTATGCCCGCAGTCTGGCGGAAATGGTGCTGAGCGGGGCGCTGGATCTGAACGCCCTGCCCGCCGACGATGAGGAAGCGATTGCGCAGCTTATCCAGATCAAGGGGATTGGCCGCTGGTCGGCGGAAATCTATCTGCTCTTTGCCGAAGGACGGCCCGACATCTGGCCTGCGGGTGATCTGGCAGTACAGATAGAGGTGGGCCGGATATTGGGCCTGCCCGAACGACCAAGCGAAAAGGCGACCCGCCAGCTTGCCGAAGCCTGGCGTCCGCATCGCGGCGCCGCCGCCATCATGGCGTGGCATCATTATAATACAGAGGTTTTGTAATCCATGTCCCCCACCCTGCCCCATGCCCGCTACATCGTCCTGACCCATGAGGGCGTTTGGAAAATCAACCTGAACAACACCTATTATGGCCCGTTCGACACGCAGGCAGCGGCGGTGGACAGTGCGACGGATACCGCGCGCAAGGCCAGCGAGGGCGGCTATCCTGCCTCGGTCCTGCTGATGAAGGACGCCACCAATTTCGAGACCATCTGGAGCAGTGTGCAGGGGTGATGCTGCCTGTCGGCCCATCGCCAAGGGATTCTTGTCGCCTGGGGGGAACCGCGCGGGCAGCGGAGCATTTCTTGTCCTAAATCATACAGGCCCCAGGAATGAGCAAGAGAGTTTTGATAGTTGAGGACGAGATTTTCGTCGCTTTAGAGATTGAACAGATTGTCGAGGAGACGGGATTCGATGTCAGCGCGATTGCTGCCGATCGTCCGGCTGCGCTGGCCTGCGCGGAATCCTGCGACATAGCTTTGGTCGACCTGAACCTGCGCGATGGGCCGACCGGGCCGATCATCGGCATGGAGCTGGCGAGCCGCTATGGCATTCGTGTTATCTATGTGACCGCCAATCCGTCGCAAATCGGCGAGGCGTCGGTCGCGGCGCTCGGCGTGATCACAAAGCCGTTTCGTTCGCAAAGCATTTCCGCCGCGCTGCAACTGGCCGCGGCGGAAGAGCCCGAATTGCACGCCGCAGAGATTGCAGGCTTTATTCCGTTCCTACAGAGCGGCTCATCGAGCGGGTTGGTATCCAGAGGCTGAGTTTCAGCCCGTCAGCAGACCAGTCCCGCGCAATCCGCCCGCCCAGCTGCCGCTCCACGCTCAAGGTGATGAGGCGGCTGCCAAAACCGTCCGGCTGCATCGACTGAACCGCTGGCCCGCCCAATTCCTGCCAGTCGATACGCACATCCGCCCCTTCACGCGCGATATGCAGGGCTATCCGGCCATCCGGCACCGAAAGCGCGCCATATTTGGCGGCATTGGTCGCCAGTTCGTGGAACAGCAGCGCCAGAGGCGTTGCCGAGCGATCATCAATCGGCACATTGTCGCCCGACAGCGCGATGCGCGAGCGATCCCGCGAATTATAGGGCGCGAAAATCTGGTCCAATATGCCCCAGAGCAGCCCTTGCCCCTGCCCGACCTGCGGCGCGGATTCGGCGCTGTGCGGGCGGACGAAATCATGGGCGCGGCCGAGCGCGAGAATGCGATCGCGCAAATCTTCGGCAACGGCGCCGATTTCCGGGTGCTGGCGCGCCGACAGGCCAATCAGCCCGGCGATCACCGAAAAGATATTCTTGATCCGATGGGATAGCTCATGCGCGATCATCTCGCGCTCTTCCATCATCAACTTCTGTTCGTGGATGTCGGTGCAGGTGCCGATCCAGCGCAATATAGTGCCGGCCCCGTCGCGGATCGGCAGGGCGCGGCCCAGCGTCCAGCGATAGTCGCCGCTATGATGGCGCAGCCGATATTCGATTTCATAAGGCTCGCCGGTTTCCAGCGATTTGCGCCAGCGGCCCCAGGCGCGTTCCTGATCGTCAGGATGGAACATGTCATTCCACCCTTCGCCATCGGTCGATCCGGCCAAGACGCCGGTATATTCATACCAGCGGGCATTATAATAATCGTGATAGCCGTCGGGCAGGGTCGACCAGACCATCTGCGGCATGGTGTCCGCCAAGGTACGGAACATGCGATCGCTGTCGGCAATGGCCGCTGCGTCCTGGCGTTGGCGCGCTATGACATCGCGGTCGCGACGACGCCCCTCCAGTTCGACCATCACCTGCCGCGCCAGCAGGGTCAGCCCCTGCCGCTGGATCGGGGTCAGATCAGCGCGGGGCTGCGTATCGATGACGCACAGGGCGCCCAACGGCACGCCAGCGCTGTCGATCAGCGGCGCACCAGCGTAAAAGCGGATATGCGGTGGGCCGGTAACCAGGGCATTGTCCGCAAAACGCGGATCCTCGCACGCATCGGGCACGACGAAAATATCGTCGCCGAGCATGGCCAGCGCACAGAAGGACACGTCGCGCGGCGTTTCTTCCGCGTCGAGGCCGGTGCGCGCCAGAAAGCGCTGGCGCGCTTCCTCCACGATGCTGACCAGAGCGATGGGCGCATCGCAAAGCGTCGAGGCGAAGGCGGTAATCTCGTCCAGATGACGAAACCCGCCGGCATCCAGATCATAGAGCGCCAGGAGCGCCCCACGATCGGTGCCCAGACCGCTATGGTCAGCCATCGCTGGCGCGTTCGATATCGGCGCCGACGGCGGAGAGCTTTTCCTCCAGCCGCTCATAACCGCGATCGAGATGATAGACGCGATTGACCTGGGTTTCGCCTTCCGCCGCAAGGCCGGCCAGGATGAGGCTCATCGACGCGCGCAGGTCGGTTGCCATCACCGGCGCGCCGACGAGCCTGTCGACACCACGCACGACCGCCGTGCGCCCGTTGACCGCGATGTCCGCACCCATGCGCGCCAGTTCAGGCACATGCATGTAACGATTTTCAAAGATGGTTTCGGTCAGCACCGATGCGCCATCCGCCATGGTCAGCATCGCCATGAACTGCGCCTGCATATCCGTGGGGAAGGCCGGGAACGGCGCGGTCGACAGGGTCAGCGGCTTGAGCTTGCCGTCGGACGATACGCGAATGCCATCCTTGTGGACGTCCACCTGCACGCCTGCGTCGCGCAGCGCGGCGATGATCGCGTGCATATCCTCGCCATTGGCGCCGATCAGGTCGAGCGACCCGCCGGTGATCGCTGCGGCGCAGGCATAGCTGCCCGCCTCGATCCGGTCGGGCATGACGCGGTAGGTCGCGCCATGGAGCCGCTCACGACCATGGATGACGAGCTTGTCGGTGCCGACGCCTTCTATATCCGCGCCCATGGCCAGCAACAGGCGGCACAGATCGACGATTTCAGGCTCTCGCGCCGCATTTTCCAGAATGCAGGTGCCCTTGGCCAAAACTGCGGCCATCAGGGCGTTTTCGGTCGCACCGACCGAGACCACCGGGAAGGTGTAGATGCCGCCGGGCAGGCCGCCGTCGGGCAGGCTGGCGCGGACATAGCCCGCCGCAATCTCGATAATCGCGCCAAAGGCTTCCAAAGCCTTGAGATGCAGGTCGATAGGCCGGTTGCCGATCGCGCAGCCGCCGGGCAGCGATACCCGCGCTTCGCCCGCGCGCGCCAGCAGGGGGCCAAGCACCAGGATCGAGGCGCGCATCTTGCGCACAATGTCATAGGGCGCTTCGGTCGATGTAACGCGCCCGGCCCGCATGGTCATGACCCGGCCGAAATCTTCCGGCCTTGCCCCTTCGATCATGGTCGAAACGCCCAACTGGTTGAGCAGATGACCAAAGCTGTCAACGTCGGCGAGGCGCGGCAGGTTGCGCAGCGTTACCGGCTCGTCAGTCAGCAAGGCGCAAGGCAGCAATGTCAACGCTGCGTTTTTCGCGCCGGAGATGGGAAGGCGGCCGTTGAGCACTTTGCCGCCGCGGATGATGATGCGGTCCATTAGGTCAGGGTTAATAGCGGCAAACGCGCGCCGTGCAAGGTAACCCGGCGCCGAATTATGGGGCCCTGCCGTAAACCGGAAACAATTAATCAGACCTTGATCGAGTTTAGTGCGGTTAACCAAAATGCAGCCAAAAGGCGCTTCGGGCGTTTTGCCATCGTAACGAGAATTTTTAAGAGGTTTATTGGTGGTAACGAGTTGTTTCGCAGAAAGGCTGGCCAAGCATGTGCCGCTGTCCGACGCGGAAAAGGCGGCCCTGGCCCGGCTGGAGGAAAATCCTCGCAAAATGAAGCGAGGCGGCATGATCCAGCGTGTCAATGATACGGTTACCGAATTGTTCGTGCTGCGCGAAGGACGGGTGATGAGTTTTGTCATCCTGCCCGACGGCAGCCGCCAGATATTGCGCGTCTATTTCCCCGGCGATTTCATCGGGTCGGCCAGCACCATTTACAGCAAGGCCCCCGAATCGCTGGTCGCGCTGACCGACGTGGTGGTGTGCCCGTTCGACAAGCATGCGCTGCGCCGGTTGCTGGAGGAATATCCGCGGGTTGCCGCGCTGTTGTTCCTGCTGTCCAATGCGGAGCGGGTGGCGATGACCGATCGGCTGGCGTCACTGGGCCGCACATCGGCCAAGGCGCGGGTCGCCTCCTTCCTGCTCGACATGTTCGACCGGCTGCGGGTGACCGACGACAGCGTCAGCGACAGTTTCGACCTGAAGCTGACGCAGGAGGAGATTGGCGATTCGATCGGCCTGACATCGGTGCATGTGAACCGCATGATCCGCCAGATGGAACAGGAAGGGCTGATCAGCCGCTCCAACGGTCGCATCACGCTGCACCAGATGGGGCGGCTGGAGGAAATCGGCCATTATACCAACCGGCACAAGGATATGGACCTGGACTGGTTGCCGGTCGGATAAAAGCAGGCAGCGCGGCAAATGCCGTGCCGTTACGCCAGCAGTTCGACATCCCAATAGAGCCAGTCGTGCCAGCTTTCGTGCAGATAGCCGGGCGGGAAGGCGCGGCCATGCTCCTGCAAATGCCAGCTGGTCGGGCGGATCGGCTGGACGTGGAGCTGCATCCCCGCCTCTTTGGGTGTGCGCCCGCCCTTTTTGAGGTTGCAGGGCGAACAGGCGGTCGCGACATTTTCCCATGTGGTGCGTCCACCGGCGCGGCGCGGCACGACATGATCGAAGGTCAGATCGCTGGTGCTGCCGCAATATTGGCAGGCGAACTTGTCGCGCAGGAACAGGTTGAAGCGGGTGAAGGCGGGATGCTCGGACGGCTTCACATAATGTTTGAGCGCGATGACCGACGGGATTTTCATGTCCAGACTGGGGCTGTGCACCTGCCGCGCGTAGGAGGCGATGATGTCGACCCGGTCGAGAAAGACCGCCTTGATCGCGGTCTGCCACGGCCACAGGCTCAGCGGATAATAGCTGAGCGGCGTGTAATCTGCGTTCAAAACCAATGCCGGACAGTTTTCCGGATGCCGTATAAGGTCGGGATGGTACATAGAAAGCCTCTACCCCCTTGCCGACGCTGCTGATCCACCAGCAACATGACACCCGCATGACAGCATTAACCAATATCGCCCGTCAAGAGCCTGTATGACATCATCCGTCGCACCACAGCATGTTGTTACCCGCTTCGCGCCAAGCCCCACCGGGCGGTTGCATGTCGGCCATGCCTGGTCGGCGCTGCTGGCGCATGACATGGCACGAGCGGCGGGCGGCACGTTCCGCCTGCGGATCGAGGATATTGATGGCACGCGCAGCCGGGCGGAGCATGTCGCGGGGATCATCGAGGATCTGACCTGGCTGGGAATAGGCTGGGATGGCGAGGTGGTTTTCCAGTCGCGGCGGCTGCCAAGTTATGACGCGGCGCTGGAACAGTTGCGCGACATGGGGCTGCTCTATCCCTGTTTCTGTACGCGGGCGGACATTGCCGCCAGCACGAGCGCGCCGCATGGGCCGGAAGGGCCGGTTTATCCGGGGACGTGCCGGGGATTGAGCGAGGAGGAGCGGGCGCGACGGATTGGCGCGGGGGAGGCGCATGCGTGGCGGATCGATATGCAGGAAGCCGTAGCGCGGGCAGGCACAGTGACATGGCACGCGATGTCCTTTTCTCCGCTGTCATGCCCGCAGATGAAGGCACAGGCGTTGCACCAGGCCGCGCCCCTCATCCATGGCGACGTGGTGCTGGCGCGCAAGGACGCGCCGGCAAGCTATCATCTGTCCTGTACGCTGGACGATGCCGCGATGGGGATCAGCCATGTGCTGCGCGGCGACGACCTGCTGGGGGCGACGGACGTGCATCGCCTGTTGCAGGCGCTGCTTGCCCTGCCCTCTCCAGCCTATATCCATCATCCTTTGCTCGTGGATGCCGATGGCAGGCGCCTGGCCAAGCGAAGCGGGTCGATTGCGCTGGCGGACCTGCGCGCTCAGGGCATGGACGCGGCGGCACTGGTAGCTGACCTTAGGGGTGGACGCTTTCCGGTTGGCATCGGGCCTGCAAGCGCCTAGGTTACAGGCCATGAACACCGTCCTTGTCATCGCCCTCATCCTGGCCATGGGCGCAACGCTGTTTGCGCTGATCCGCGGCATCATCTCCTTCCTTCAGGTCACCAAGGAGGAATTGAACGCGCCCGAAGGCAGCGGGCCAAGCCCGTCGCGGCTCAAACAGAATAAGATGATGTTGAACCGCGTGCTGTTTCAGGCGGCGGCGATCATCATCGTCGCGATCCTGCTCTTGTCCAAGGGCAATTAGCCGATTCCATGGTCAAGCTGAACAAGATCTACACCCGTACCGGCGATGCGGGGACCACCGGGCTTGTCGATGGATCGCGACTGCCCAAGCATGCGCCGCGCATGCAGGCGGTGGGCGATGTCGATGAGGCCAACAGCGCGATCGGGCTGGCAATCATTGCGATGGGCGACAGGCCGGAAGCGGCCTGGCTGACGACGATCCAGAACGACCTGTTCGATCTGGGCGCGGATTTCGCGACGCCTGTCCCCGACGGTGCAGACGAACCATGGGCATTGCGGATCATTGCCAACCAGGTCGAGCGGCTGGAAAACCATATCGACGCGATGAATGCCGATCTGGCCCCGCTCGACAGTTTCATCCTGCCCGGCGGATCGCCTGCCGCCGCCGCCATCCACCTGGCCCGTGCGATCACGCGCCGGGCCGAGCGCAGCGCAACCGCAGCCGCGACGGACGTGGCCTTGAACCCGCAGGCGCTGGCCTATCTCAACCGACTGTCGGACCTGCTGTTCGTGCTGGCGCGCCGCGTGAATGATAATGGCGCTACCGATATCAAATGGGTGCCGGGCGGATCGCGCTGACAATCGCCCCCGTCTGACTCAGCTACTGCACGGCTCGTCCCACCTGGCCAAATTAACCCTGTTTGTTGGGAAAGCATTCAGTCGCCCCCCTGACTTTGCGCACCATTCGCAATTACGGGGCCTTTCATGCATTTCTATCTCGCGACGTCATTCATTTTTCCGCGCTCGCTGCGCCTGCGTCTCTTCACCCTCTGTTTCATCGCCACCCATTTGCCGCTACTGGGCTATTGTGGCTGGGGACTGGCGACCGGACGGATCGCGCTGACCGAATTTGCCGTGCTGACGCTGATGACGCTGTTTGGCACAGCGATCGCGCTGATTGGCATCGGGGCGTTGCTCAACCCCATTCATGCGCTGGCGGAGACGTTCAATGGCAAGGCCGATACCGCGCTGCCGGAAGTCGGCGACGTGATCCAGACGCTCTATGCCGGGGTCCATCGCGCCGCCAGCACGACACGGGCTCAGATCGACGACCTGCATGTAGCCGCGCATGAAGACCCGCTGACGGGGGTTGCCAACCGGCGCGGCTTTCTGGCGCAGCTCGACGCCCTGCCCCACGACCAGCGCCGCGGCTGTGTCGCGATCATCGACATCGATCATTTCAAGCAGGTCAACGACCAGCTGGGCCATGATGAGGGCGACCGGGTGCTGGCCGCCTTTGCCGACCGCCTGTCCGCGCAGTTGCGCCGCGTCGATCGGGTCGCGCGCTGGGGTGGCGAGGAATTTGTGGTTTTCTTTCATGGCGCGGCAGAGGATGAAGCCTGCTGGTCGCTGGCGCGTATCGCCAACCAGATGCGGCTGGACCCGATCGGCCGCATTCATGGCCGCCCGATCAGCTTTTCCGCCGGTCTGTCCCGCTGGGCCGGGGATGCGGTGGACGGCGCATTGAGCGCGGCGGACACGGCGCTCTATGACGCCAAACAGTCCGGGCGCGACCGCATCTGTCGCGCGGGGCCGGTCGTGCAGATGGTGTGACGCCGTCTATTCGACGACGCGCGCGGTCCAGGTCGTGATCCAGTGCCAGGCGCCGCGACATTCGCCCATGCTGGTCGCCTCGATCAGGCGGAAGCGCTGGCCGTCCCAGACATAGGCTTCGCTGCCGCCACAATCGCCCAGGCCACGGCCCTTGGCGAAACTGTCCAGCCGGGACTTTTCCGGGCTCCAGCCGACATTAACCAGCATGGGATGGCCCGCCTCCTCGCTCCAGCCCGGCTTGAAATCGAAAGCGGCAAAGCGAAAGGATCGGCGGCCCGGAACGCCAGTGGCGATGACCGGCACGGACGAGAAATTATAGGCGCCCGATCCGCAGGGGACGAGGATGAGGGTTTCGGTCTTGGAGAGGCGTTGCAGGTCCGGGGTCTGATCGCTGCGCATGTCATCGGTGCAGCCGGTATATTTGCCGAGCGCGGTCAGTTCCTCACGCCACAGGGCGGCGGGCGCTGGGCCGGCCGGGACGAGCGCGCGGCGAATGGCGGGTGCTACGGGCGCGGGCTTTACAGCCGTCGGGCCAAGCGTGCCGGTCGCGACCAACGCGGTCGTGGTCCCTGCCCGGCCCTGTCGCGCGTCCATATAGCGCAGCGCCGCGCCTGATCCGGCGAGCGAGGGACGGCCAAGCAGCCTGGCGCCCGCGCGCACCTCCATGCTCGTGCCCCGCGCCATGGCGATGGCGAGCGCAGATGCCTGCGGCCCGCGGATCGTGCCTTCGCCGTCGCGGGCAATGGCGCTGGCGATCTTGCGGCCATCGACGGACAGGGTGACGTCGGCCTGGCCCTTGCCCTCCCGGCTGATCCAGACTTCGGTCTGGGCATCGGGTCCGGCGGCGCGGACGATACCGATCATCAACGGTATGTCGGGCAGATCGCTGCCTTCGGGCAACAGCGAGACCGCTTCGCATCGGTTGCGATTGTCGCAGCCGATCGTCCAGTCCTTATAGGTTTCCAACCGGCCCGGCTTTGGCGCCTGCGCCAACGCCATTGGCGATCCGAGCGAAACCGCCAGCGCGGCCGCGAAAACTGTCTTTGCCCCCATGGGGTTAACCATAATGGATTTATGCGGGCAGCGATAGAGTCAAACGTTGCGGGTAGATAATGACCGATCAGCGCAGGCTGAGCATCAGTCCCGCCAGCGCGGCGCTCATCAGGTTGGCGAGGCTGCCCGCGACCAGCGCCTTGAGGCCAAGCTTGGCGATCATGGGGCGCTGGTTGGGGGCGAGGTTGCCGGTCACCGCCATCTGGATCGCGATCGAGCTGAAATTGGCAAAGCCGCACAGGGCGAAGGTGACGATGGCGATGCTGGCCGGGGACAGCGCGCCCTGCACCTGGCCCAGATTGATATAGGCGACGAATTCGTTGAGCACGACCTTCGTGCCGAACAGGCCGCCTGCGACCTGCGCTTCCTCCCAAGGGATATTGAGCAGATACATGACCGGCGAAAAGACATAGCCCAGCAGTTGCTGGAAGCTGAGCGTCGGGTAGCCGAACATGCTGCCAATGCCGCCCAATATGCCGTTGGCCAGCGCCACCAGCGCGACGAAGGCCAGCACCATCGCGCCGACCGCGACGGCGAGTTTCACGCCGGTCTGCGCCCCTTGCGCGGCGGCCATGATGATGTTTGCGGGCTTTTCCTCGTCATGGCTGGCAACCGGCATGGGTTCGCCCGGCGTTCCTTCGGGCAGCAAGGCGGCAGGCCCTGCCCCGCTGATCCGGGTTTCGGGCAGATGAATGTCGGGATCGTCACCCAACGGCAATTCGCCCTGCACGGGCAGTCGCACGTCCGGCATCATGATCTTGGCCATCAGCAGCCCGCCGGGCGCGGCCATGAAGCTGGCGGCGAGGAGATAGTCGATCTTGATCCCCATGGAAGCGTAAGCGGCGAGGATCGTGCCGGCAACGCCTGCCATGCCGCTGGTCATCACCGTGAACAATTGCGGCGGGGTGAGGCCCGCCAGATAGGGGCGGATGACGAGCGGGCTTTCGCTTTGCCCCACGAAGATATTGGCGGCGGCGCACAGGCTTTCCACCTTCGACACGCCGGTCACCGCCTCGATCGCGCCGCCGACCCAGCGGACGATGAACTGCATGACCCCCAGATAATAGAGGATCGACACGAGGCTGGCGAAGAAGATGATGACGGGCAGCGCAGCGATGGCGAAGCTGGCCCCGCCGATTTCGGGACTGGCAAGCGGGCCGAAGATGAAATTGGTGCCCGCCTGCGCATAGCCAAGAAGATTGGACACCCCCTTCGACATGCCCGCAATGACCGCGCGCCCGGCAGGAACATAGAGAACCATCAGGGCGATGCCCGCCTGCAACAGAAAGGCCGCGCCGACGACGCGGAGCCGGATGGCGCGACGGTCGGACGACAGGGCAATGGCGATGGCAAGGATGAGCAGTATGCCCGCAAGACCGATGAGAAGATGCATGAAAGGCTTTCGCGGGAAGGATGTTGCGCGCGACTATATGAGCGGAGCGCGGGCATGGCCAGCCTGAGTTGAGGGATAGCTGTTCGTCCCGATCGCCCCGGTGGCAGCGAACATCCTCGCGATGTCGGGCGAATGGCGCCGGTGGGCGCGTCAGCCGTTTGCGTCGAAAGCGAGCGACGACCAGGAGGACATGGCATCTACCGCCAGCGGCGAAAGACGCACGGCGCGGCGTCGGCGGCTGTTGGGCGAGGTTTGATGTTCGTCCAGAAGGCCGCGCCTTTCCAGAACGCCGACTTGCCCGACGATGACGCTCATCGACAGGCGCGATTGTTCGCTCAGTTGCTCCAGTGTCAGCGCGCGCCCGTTCAGCCCGGACTGATAGAGGAGGAGCAGTATGTCCCAGGCGGGATCGCTGAAGAGGTTCGGACCCAGCAGCGTGGCACGCGCGCGCCGTGCTTCGATATAGCGCGAAAGCGCGGCCAGATGGCCCTCCCCAGTGCCATCCAGAACCGCTGCATCCTCCTGCCGGGCATGCACATTGGAGAGACAGCGTTGCAGCGCGACGATCAGGTCGGCCGCCTCCTGGCTGGGGACGATGCTCTCAGGCGGAATATGCGCGGTCATGGAGCGACTTTCGATCAAGTTCGATGCCGATGATGGCAAACAGCATGAGGGGAATGATCCAGACCGTACTCAGCCCTTCATAGATGCGGTCTGAAAAACTTTGCAGCAGCAGGGTCGCGACATGGGACAGCACCGTCATCAATTGACAGGCGGAGACCCATACCGGCCAGTAGCGCTGGCTTTGCAGCATCAACCAGAGCAATGCGACAAAGGCGAAGAGGTCGACCGTCATCAGCCAATATTGCGTCGCCTGCCACGACCCGGCGAGCTGGGCGGGAATGGTGAGCACCACCGCCGTCGCCGAGATGACAACGAAGCGCCGCCCGTCCCGACCCCCAAAGGCCAGTGCGAAAGCGCAGGTTAAAAGCATCAAAAGCCAAAAAGAAGCCGCCAGCATTTGATCACCGTTGAGAGGGGGGAGAAATCAAACGTGTATCCAATGCCGACGGCTCCACCTGGTCAAGCGACCAGGGTCAGGTGGCGCTGCACATCGTCCTGAGCGGGCGCGTCCATTCCCAACGGGCATCCGAAGGCGGTGACTGCATGCTGGCTTTGTTCGATGCAACGGGTCAGCAGGGCCGTCGCGCGGATCATGTCGCTGCGCCCTTCGATAATCTTGGTCGCGCTTTCATGGATGCGCAGGATGATGCGCTGGCTTTCCGCGGCAGTAAGGCCGGAATCCTGAGCGGCAGCGAGAAAAGCGGTCGTGAGGTGCGCGGTATCGACCAGCGCGCCGTCCAGCGAGGCAAAAGCCTGCTTGGTCTGATCGGCGACGGCCTGGGTCTTTGCGGGATCAAGATTGAGCACAAGTCATCTCCTTCGCACGGCGCCATGCGAGGCGGTGCGTTTTCAGCGTGGCGATACAGGAAGGATCAGGCCAGTGCCTTGAAGGCCCCGGCAATGAGCAGCAGCAAAGTGACGACACCAACACCGGTCAGTACGGCGGCGCGGATCATCGCCAATATGCGGCCATCGATACTCAGTTCATTGATCGATCCCCCTAGCGGTGGGCCGAAGGCGAGGATGCGTCGCAGGAACCCTTTTCGTTCCGTCTGCTCATCCGGCCTGTCCGGCTGAGCGATGGATGACGCAGGAGATGCATCGGAAGCAAGCCGCTGCGATTGATGTATCAAAGGCTGATATGTGCCAGTTTGGGGCTGTGGTTGCTCAATCGAAACAAACAGGCGTGCTGCTTCCTTGCGGGAAGGGACGCCGAACTTGCGCAAACTGGTGCGGACGCGCTGATCCACCGTATGTTCCGACACATGCAGCTGTCGCGCGATTTCCTTGGAATTGAAGCCCTGCGACACCAGCCGCAGGCACTGCTTTTCACCCTCGCTCAAGGCTGGCAGGGTTTCGGCCACTCCTTCGTTCCTCCTGCGTGGACGCTTTTGCCCGTCAACAAGCTACAGGCATCACAAGGTCCAGCCAAAGCATATCACACCCGCAAGGTTGCGATTCGGTTTGCGCTAGTGGCTAAAGTGACATGAGAGGGTAGTGATATGCAATCTAGTTACGTACGTAGGTACGTGGTCCCGACGATCAGGCGCGCGGTTTGCCGTCCTGTTTCGCCTTGTGCGCGGCGAGCAGCGCATCGATCTCGACGATTCGCTGACGTTGGGGCGTGTCCTTGGCCAATCCCTTGAGGCGACATTCGGCCCATAGAGCGCGGCGCTCGGACGTCAGGGCTTTAAGATAGAGGTCGGCCATGTTCCGGCTCCTTCAAAAATATGGGGGCGGAGCGTTGCCGCCCGCCCCCGTGCCGGTCTGGCCGGTCGGTCCCCCGCAAAGGGGGAGGCTTGATCAGGCTGCCTTGGACCGGCTCATGCGCTTGCGCTCGTTCGGATCGAGGTAGCGCTTGCGCAGGCGAATGGTCTTGGGCGTGACTTCGACCAGTTCATCGTCGTCGATATAGGCGATGGCCTGTTCCAGCGTCATCTTCCAGGGCGGCGTCAGGCGGACCGCGTCATCCTTGCCGCTGGCGCGGAAATTGGTGAGCGCCTTCGACTTCATCGGATTGACTTCCAGATCTTCGGTCTTGGCGTTCTGGCCGATGATCATGCCTTCATACAGCGCTTCGCCAACGCCCACCATCAGAATGCCGCGTTCTTCGAGCGGGCCCAGGGCGTAGGCATTGGCCTCGCCCGATCCGTTGGAGATCAAGACGCCATTCTTGCGGCCTTCGATCGGTCCCTTGTGCGGACCATATTTTTCGAAGAGCCGGTTCATGATGCCGGTGCCGCGCGTGTCCGACAGAAATTCGCCATGATAGCCGATCAGACCGCGCGACGGGGCGGAGAAGGTGATGCGGGTCTTGCCGCCACCCGACGGGCGCATGTCGGTCATCTCCGCCTTGCGCAGATTCATCTTCTCGACAACCGTGCCGGAAAATTCATCGTCCACGTCGATCATGACGGTTTCATAAGGCTCGGTCCTGTTGCCGTCCTCGTCCGTGTCGAACAGCACGCGTGGGCGGCTGATCGACAGTTCAAACCCTTCGCGGCGCATCGTTTCGATCAGGACGCCAAGCTGAAGTTCGCCGCGGCCAGCCACTTCGAAACTGTCCTTGTCTTCCGATTCCGTCACCTTGATTGCGACGTTGGATTCGGCTTCGCGCTCCAGACGATCGCGGATCATGCGGCTCGTCACCTTGGAGCCTTCGCGGCCGGCCATGGGCGAATCATTGACGGCGAAGCGCATCGACAGGGTCGGCGGATCGATCGGCTGGGCCTGGATCGGTTCGGTCACGGAAACGTCGGCAATCGTGTTCGCCACGGTTGCGACCGCCAGCCCGGCAAGGCTGATAATGTCACCGGCCTGCGCTTCTTCGACAGGCACGCGGTCGAGGCCGCGAAACGCCATGATCTTGGACGCGCGACCGGTTTCGATGATCTTGCCGTCCATGTCGAGCGCGTGGATCGCCTGGTTGGCGCGCACCTTGCCGCTGGTGACGCGGCCGGTCAGCACGCGGCCAAGAAAATTGTCGCGATCGAGCAGGGTCACCAGGAAGGTGAAGGGTGCATCGACGTCGAGCGCTGGCGGCGGCACATGGTCGACGATCTTCTGGAACAGCGGGATCAGCGTACCTGAACGCATCGACGCATCTTCGTTGGCGTAGCCGTTGCGGCCCGACGCATAGAGGACGGGGAAATCAAGCTGTTCATCGGTCGCGTCGAGCGACACGAACAGATCGAACACTTCGTCCAGCACTTCCTGAATCCGTTCGTCGGGGCGATCGACCTTGTTGACGACGACGATCGGCTTCAGGCCCAGCGCCAGCGCCTTGCCGGTGACGAACTTGGTCTGCGGCATCGCGCCTTCCGACGAATCGACCAGCAGGACAACGCCATCGACCATCGAGAGGATGCGTTCGACTTCGCCGCCAAAGTCGGCGTGGCCGGGCGTGTCGACGATGTTGATGCGGGTGCCTTCCCATTCGACCGAGGTCGGCTTGGCCAGGATGGTGATGCCGCGCTCCTTTTCGAGATCGTTGCTGTCCATCGCCCGCTCTTCAACGCGCTGATTGTCGCGGAACGTGCCGGACTGGCGGAAAAGCTGATCGACGAGGGTGGTCTTGCCGTGATCGACGTGCGCGATGATCGCGATATTACGCAGGGACATGTCTTGCCTTTGGGATATGGGCTCCCCTGGCCGACACAAGGTCACACAGAGGCTTCGGGCGCGCCCCTACAGGAAATGATGCGTTGCGGCAAGGGCGCGTGGCAGGCGCGACATATGGCGCGCTTCCCACTGGACGGCACGGCCCCTATGTTTATCCTGTCGATTGCGCCTTGAAGCGCGGGTGTTCTATATCAATATGACACCAAGGGAGATATCATGGCCACGACCGCTACTGCGACAACGACATCCTCCAGCGATCCGTTCAACCTGACGCCGCCCGATCCAGTGCCTGTCGTGAGCGCCGAACGGGCGGCGGGGCTGGTGCCGATCGATGCGGAGAAGAAATCCAAGCTGGACGAGAAGGTTGACGCCTTCATCGACGATCTTGTGGCGCAGGATTCCAATTCGCCCGCGTTCGGCGCGCGGGTCGACCAGTTGACCAATATGGGGCGCAAGGAAATTGCCGAGGCCGCGGGGCATAGCAACCGCTTCCTCGACCGGCCGGTGCGGGCGATGGACAGCGACAGCAAGGTCGGCGCGGACCTGGCCGAACTGCGCCGCACGGTCGAGGATCTGGACCCCGGCAAGCGCGGCAGCCTGACCAGCCGCAAAAAGCTGTTCGGCATCATCCCGTTCGGCAACAAGATGCGCGACTATTTCGATAGTTATAAAAGCGCGCAGAGCCACATCAATTCCATCCTGGGATCGCTGGCCAGCGGCAAGGACACGCTGATCAAGGACAATGCCGCGATCGATGTGGAGCGGCAGAATATGTGGGCGACGATGGGCCGTCTGGAACAGATGATCCATATCAGCAAGACGATGGACGCGCGGCTGGAAGCCAAGGCGCTGGAACTGGATTCGACCGACCCGACCAAGGCGAAGGCGATCCGCGAGAGCGCGCTGTTCTACATTCGCCAGCGCACGCAGGATCTGCTGACCCAGATGGCCGTGACGGTGCAAGGCTATCTGGCGCTCGATCTGGTGAAGAAGAATAATGTCGAGCTGGTCAAGGGCGTCGACCGCGCGTCCACCACGACGGTCGCGGCGCTGCGCACCGCAGTGACGGTGGCACAGGCGCTGGTGGGTCAGCGGCTGGTGCTGGAGCAGATCAGCGCGCTCAACACGACGACTGCGAACATGATCGATTCGACCGGCGAATTGCTCAAGAGTCAGACCGCCCAGATTCACGAGCAGGCCGCATCGAGCACGATCCCGATCGAGACGTTGCAGCGCGCCTTCCAGAATATCTACGACACGATGGACAATATCGACACGTTCAAGCTCAAGGCGCTGGAGAATATGAAAACGACGGTGACGACGCTGTCGAACGAGGTCGAGAAGTCCAAGGGCTATATCGCAAGGGCCGAGGGTCAGGCGCAGGCGTCGAAGGAAGCGCGGTCCGACAATCCCCTGCTGAGTGCGATCGAGGGATGAGGATGCGTATGACGCCCCCTCCCCCGTTCGGTTCGAGCTTGTCGAGAACTGTTGCGTCGGAGTTCTCGACAAGCTCGAACCGAACGGATGTGGGAGTCGCTGCGCAATGAGCCGGTCCGATCGTGTGCTGGCCGATGCCGAAGCGGTGCTGCGGCGTCATAGCGAGCGCGGGCAGAGCCTGACCGCACGGGCGCGGCAGCGGCGCAATGCGGGGCTGATCCGCAAGGTCAAATATGCCTTCTGGGCCGTGCTGGCGGTGATATTGGGCAGCGCGGTCGCGGGCTTTGTCGTGCCACTGGGGACGACCGGCGTGATGATTGCGCTGGGGGTGGTGATCGCTGCATTGTTGCTGATCGGCCTGCTGCCGACGGAAACCCGCGTGCGGACCGAGGCACTGGCGGAAACGCCGCTCACCGCCCTGCCGCTCCAGACCGAGATCTGGCTGGAAAATCAGCGCAAGGCGCTGCCGGCTCCGGCAGTGACACTGGTCGACAGCATCGGCACGAAGCTGGAGATATTGGCGCCACAACTGGAAAAGCTGGGACCGCAAGACCCCGCTGCCCTGGAAGTGCGCAGGCTGCTGGCGGATCATCTGCCCGAACTGGTGACAGGCTATCAGTCGATCCCGCAGCCGTTGCGGCGGGAGGAACGCAATGGCCGGGTGCCCGAAAAGCAGTTGGTCGAGGGGCTGGCGGTGATCGACGCGGAGATCGGGCGGATGAGCGAGAGCCTGGCCAGCGGTGATCTGGACAAGCTGGCGACGCAGAACCGCTTTCTGGAGCTGAAATATCAGGAGGCGAAGGAATTGGGGCAATAGCCCGATCCTTCCCCGAATGATCCATCTCACCCTTATCATCGTCGATTTCCTGACCGGGTTGCTGGCGGCAGGCGCATGGGCGCTGGCGTCCGCAGGGGGTGCCATCGCGGCGGTGGTGGGCAGCGGGATATTGGGGGTTTCGCTATTCCGGCGCTGGCGGCGCAGGGACTAAAGGCCGTTTACAAGGCCGGCCACCATGGCGTCGGACAAGGCGATGTCGAAATGCACGCCGAAACGCTTGGCGCGGACCCAGACGACATGGGCAACGACCATGATCCCTTTCGTCTCTATCATGACGCGATCGCCCGTAGATGGCGGACGATCGCAATGGGCAAGCGCGCCGGTTGTCGAGATATCCAATATATGTGCGCGCAGCGGCATACCGCGCAGGTGCAGCACCACCGGCTCGAACATCTTGTGCCGCGCGGCGATGCGGGGTTTGGTCCCGGAGGGGGCGAGCGATGCATGGTCGGTCATGATTGGAATCTCCCCGACACCGTCATATTGCAGTTGCGAGCAACAGCCAATCACCAGAAAGGATCAGGGCGGCGTTAACCCTAATTTTCGCTGCGATAGGCGCATGTGACGATACTGGACGGGTCGGGCCGAGCCGCGATGCGGCGGAAACGGGCGAAATAGCCCCCTGCGCTCGGCTTGGGGATGACCTCTTCCAGCCGAAAGCCCATTGCCGTCAGTTCGCAGGCAAGCAGGCGCGGCGGCGTGCCATGCTGTTCGGTCGGCCTGTTGGAATCGACGACGATCAGTTCGCCATCCTTTTTCAGCGCGGGGCTGAGGTGCCAGAGAAAGGCATAAGGTTCGGCAATCTCATGATACATATGCACCATCAAGATGCGGTCAAAGCTGTTGACCGGCAGGCGGGGATCTTCGGGCGCGCCCAGCTTCACGCTGACATTGTCCAGCTTTTCGCGCGTGATGCGGCGCGACAGCGCCTCGATCACTTCCGGCATGATATCCTCCGCCAGCACCCGTCCGCTCTTGCCGACGCGGGCGGACAGCCGCACGGTATAATAGCCCTCGCCCGCGCCAATATCCGCGACGGTCATGCCGGGACGGATCCCGGCGCGGTCCATGATATCCTCCGCCTCATTCACCCGGTCGCGGGCCTCCTCGCTCGACCAGCGGGTCGACACGATCGGGGCCACCGGGCGGTCCGCCAGCGGGAAAGGCGCGGCAGCGGGGGAACGCTCCGTTTCGTTACCGGGCGACAGGCGGTCGCAGGCGGCGAGCAAGGCAAGCACGCCCGCCAGAACCGCCCGCATGCTCATGTCAGTCGACATCCTCGACATCGACCTTTTCGCCGGTCACCTTCTGGCTGAGCGCTGCGGCCATGAAGGGATCAAGCGCGCCGTCCAATACGTCGTCGGGCGCGGTCGAGGTGACCCCGGTGCGCAGATCCTTCACCAGCTGATAGGGTTGCAGCACATAGGAACGGATCTGGTGGCCCCAGCCGATCTCCGTCTTGGCGGCATATTCGCCAGCCGTCACGGCTTCGCGCTTGGCCAGTTCCGCTTCGTAGAGACGCGCCTTGAGCATGTTCATCGCGGTTGCGCGGTTCTTGTGCTGCGAACGGTCATTCTGCGACGCGACGATGATGCCGGACGGAATATGGGTGATGCGGACGGCCGAATCGGTCGTGTTAACATGCTGCCCGCCCGCGCCCGACGCGCGATAGGTGTCGATCTTGAGGTCGGATTCCTTGACTTCAATGTCGATATCATCGTCGATCACGGGATAGACCCAGACCGACGAGAAGCTGGTATGGCGGCGCGCGGCGCTGTCATAGGGGCTGATGCGGACCAGGCGATGGACGCCGCTTTCGGTCTTGGCATAGCCATAGGCATTCTCGCCCTTGATCAGGAAGGTCGCGGACTTGATGCCCGCCTGATCGCCCGCCTGATAATCGACCAGTTCGACCTTGTAACCGCGCCGTTCGGCCCAGCGGCGATACATGCGGCTGAGAATTTCGGCCCAATCCTGGCTTTCGGTACCGCCAGCACCGGCATGGATTTCCAGATAGGTGTCGCTGCCATCGGCCTCGCCAGACAGCAGCGCCTTGATCTTGTCCTCGTCCGCGCGGTCGGCCAGCGCCTTCAGCGCCGCGATGGCTTCGGACACCATGTCCTCGTCACCTTCGGCTTCCGCCATTTCAATGAGTTCGGCAGTGTCGGACTTTTCCGATGCAATGGCACGGGTCGCGCCAATGGCGCTGTCCAGCCTGGTCCGCTCCCGCATGACCTCCTGCGCCAGCTTGGCATTATCCCACAAGGTCGGATCCTCGACGCGCGCGTTCAGCTCGTCAAGGCGGCGCAGCGCGCGGTCCCAGTCGAGCGACTGGCGCAGCAGGGCAAGCGCGGCGTCGATGCGGTCAATATATTGCAGCGCTTCGGCGCGCATGGGTGGTCTCCAGATATGCAGATGCGTCGACTGAGGAACGCCTTAAACGCCTGCCCCTATCCGAGGCCTGCCAATTTGGGAAGATCAATCCTCCCCTGACGGGGGAGGTGGCGGACCCAAGGTCCGTCGGAGGGGTAGCTCTCCCCGCGCCTGGGCGATGATGTGGAGCACAACCGCCTCCAGATCACGCAGGACATCGGCGGCGGGGATGCGGACCACCTTGATCCCCTCGCCCACCAACCAAGCATCGCGCACGGCGTCACGTTTGGGCTGGTCGCCGCGCCCATGAATCTCGCCATCGACCTCAATCGCAAACCGGTGTCGTGGGCAGAAGAAGTCCAAAACGTAAATGCCTGCGGGATGCTGACGGCGGAAGCGAAGATTAGCCGGGCGCGCGCGCAGTACCTGCCAGAGCAAGACTTCGGGCAAGGTCATGGTATGGCGAAGCGTTCGGGCGCGGCGTTGCGTGTCTTTCGGGCCGTGGAGCATGGCCGCACCCTACCCCTCCGTCTGGCCTGCGACCAGCCACCTCCCCTGCCAGGGGAGGAATTTCACAGATAGTCCCGAAGCCACATCATGCGGCCATCGCAAAAATATCCGACTTTGGTATCAGTTAGTTCAGCAGAAAGTCGGCCTGTCAAACCTCAATAAATCCCGCCCTGATCGGACAGGAATTCGCTGTCGGTGCGCGCTCTGGTGCGGCTGGCGGCGCGGGTGGCGGCGACCTTGGCTTGCTCTTCGGCCTCTTCCTTGCGGATCGTGCGACGGGGTTCGGATTCGGGTTTGAAGGCTTCCCAGATGACCGCCGCCTTGGGTTCGCTGGTCGGCCAGGCGCCGTACACGCGCTTGCCCGACCGCCGGTCGATCGCGACCATGCGGATGCCAGCGGGGGCGATGAAGGGCGTTTTGGGCATGGTTTCCAGGATCGGGGCCATCGCCGCCTTCCAGATCGGCGCGGCGATGCGGCCACCCTGCGCCCAGCCGCCAAGGCTGCGCGGCTGATCATAGCCGATATAGACGCCAGCGACGAGATCGGGCGATCCGCCGACGAACCAGACATTGGTCGGGCCGTTGGTGGTGCCGGTCTTGCCGAAGAGCGGACGCTTAAGGTCGGCCAGTACGGTGGCGGTACCGCGCTGGACCACGCCTTCGGCGATGTGGACGACCTGATAGGCGGTCATCGGGTTCATCACCTGCTTGCCCTCAAAACCGAAGCGCGGCATCGGCTTGCCGTCCCAATTGGCCATGTTGCAGCCATCGCAGGCGCGCCAGCGTTCGGGCCAGATGACCTTGCCACGTCGGTCCTGCACATAATCCATCACGCGCGAGGGGAATTGCCGCCCCTGATTGGCGAGCGCCGCATAAGCATTGACCATGCGTTCGACCGTGGTTTCACCCGCGCCCAGCGCGAAGGACAGATAGGGCTGATAGTCGCCAATCCCCATGCCCTTGATGGTGCGGACGACCCGCTCCATGCCCGTCTGGCTGGCGGCCCGCACGGTCATCAGGTTGCGCGACTGTTCGACGCCCCAGCGCATCGTCTGCGGTCCAGCGCTGCCGCCGGAGAAGTTGCGAAAGCATTTCTGGCCAAGGCCAGCGCCCTGATAGACGCACAGCGGCCCATCGACGATGATCGAGGCCGGGGTCATGCCGCTGTCGAGCGCGGCGGCATAGACGAAAGGCTTGATGGTCGAACCGGGCTGGCGCAGCGCCTGGGTGGCACGGTTGTAGGAGGACAGGCGCGAATCAAAGCCGCCCTGCATCGCGCGGATGCGGCCCGAATGAACCTCCTCCACCATCATGCCGCCCGACACTTCGGGAATGGAACGCAGCGCCCAGTTCGATCCATTGCGCGCAACAACGATCAGGTCGCCGGGCTTCATTGCAGAGAATGCCGGACCACCTGTCTTGCGATAGGGGCTCTGCGCGGCGCTGGCGGGGAGAGTGCCCGTGCTGCCGTCGGCAAAGCCAAGCTGCGCGTCGGTCGATGTGCGGCTGACGATGACGGCGACGCGCCAATCGGCATAATCGACGTCGATATAGCTGGCGGCCAGTTCCCGCTCCCAGCCATTGTCTATCTTGATATGACCGACCGGGCCGGACCAGCCGCGCCCGGCGTCGAAACGCAACAGCCCGCCGCGCAGCGCATTCTTGGTGCTTTCCTGCACCACCGGATCATAGGGGCTACGCACCCACAGGCCACCGGCATAGACGCTGTTGGGACCATCGCTCGCCTTTTCGCCGAACAGACTGATCAGGCGGCGGCGCACTTCTTCCATATAATAGCCGCCTGCCCGCGCGTCGAAGCCGGAGCCGTGCGCGGCAACGGTGCCGAGCGGCTGGGCCACCGCCGCGTCGCGCTGTGCAGGGGTGATCCAATTATTCTTCACCATTTCGCCCAGCGCCCAGTTGCGCCGTTCGATCGCGCGGGCATGGCCGGTCGGGCTTTCGGGGCGGTAATTGGCCGGCCCCTTGGGCAGGATCGACAGATAGGCCATTTCGTGGAGCTTGAGGTCGGCGACGTCCTTGTCGAAATAGGCGCGCGCGGCAGCCTGTACGCCATAGGCGTTTCGACCCAGAAATATCTGGTTGAGATAGAGTTCGAGGATTTGCTGCTTGGTCAGCACATTTTCCATGCGCCACGCCAGGATCATCTCCTTCACCTTGCGCCTGGGCGAATATTCGTCGCCGATCAGCAGATTCTTGGCCACCTGCTGCGTAATGGTCGATCCGCCGCGAGCGCGCTGGCCGGACCCCAATTTGCTGGCATAATCAAGCACGGCCCCAGCGAAACCGGGGAAGTCGACGCCATGATGGTCAAAGAATGTCTTATCCTCCGCCGCCAGATAGGCGTGGATCAGTTGCGGGGGATAATCGCTGAATTGCAACTGGACGCGCCGTTCGCGGGCATAGCTGTGAACCGGCTGGCCATTAATGTCGCGCACGATGGTAGGCAGCGGCGGCTCATATTCCAGCAGCGTCGCCGCGTCGGGCAAGCCGCGCGCGAAGATCAGCCAGAACAGCGCGCAAAAGAGCAGGAAGCCACCCAGCAGGATCGCGCTCCAGCGAAACAGGCGGCGCTGCCAGAGCGGGCGCAGACGATCCAGCACGCCCCCTGCGTCGCGACGCAGGCGATAGGCAAAGGACGATGCGGGCGGATTGGAACGGGCCTCTTCCATGACGGATCAGGCTCTAAGGTCAAATTGCCGCCAAGGCCAGCGCAGATCGTCGAACCTGCCCCCCTTCCCCGCCAGCGACGCGTTTTGGCGCGATCAGCCCCCCGCTGCGCCGCCGTGCATCGCAAGCTTGCGGGCGAAGTGAACCTCGATCGCGCGGGCGACGCCGCGGGCGATTTTCTGCTGCCCCTCGCGCGAGGCGAGAAAGGCCGCGTCCTCGGCATTGCTGATATAGCCGGTTTCAAACAGGACCGATGGCGTATCGGGCGCTTTTAGCACCATTAAGGAAGCAAAGCGGTGATAGGCGCTGCGGAAGGGCACATAAGGCGACGCTTCGCGCTGGAGCAGGCGCGCGAAATTGGCCGAGATGTTCATCGATTCGCGCTGGGTCAGGTCGATGAGGATCGAGGAGACGTCGCCCGACTGGCCGCCAAGATTCACGCCATTGATGATGTCCGCCTTATTCTCCCGCGCCGCCAGACGCGCCGCTTCGCGATCGGAAGCGGTTTCGGACAATGTATAGACGGTCGCCCCATGCGCGTCGGCATTTTCCGCTGCGTCGGCATGGATCGAAATGAACAGGTCCGCCCCCAGCTTGCGGGCAATGCCATAGCGTTCCTGAAGAACGAGATATTTGTCATCGTCGCGCGTCAGCGCCACGCGCACGCGGCCCGACTTGACCAACTGGTCGCGGATCGCCTGGGCGATGGCAAGCGTCACATCCTTTTCCCGCTTGCCATTGTCCTTGTTGATCGCGCCCGGATCATGGCCGCCATGGCCCGCATCAATCACGATCAGGGGACGGGTGCCGTCACGCGCGCCCTCGATCGGCGGCAGCGCGACGCCGCGCGCCATGGACGGGATCGGCACGGTGATCGAATGGAGTCGCTTTCGCGGTCGGGCGCTCATATTGGCGGGCGCGTCGAAATTGGTGCGGCCCCTGCCCACCGCCGTGCGAAAGACGCTGTCGGTCGCGCCTTTGAGCGAGAAGCTGAGCGATTTGCCGTCGGGCGCGATCTGCGCATCGCCCAGCGTCGCCGGGCTGGCGAGATCGAGAACGACGCGGGCAGTGCTTTCGCTCAACTGGCCCTGACGCACTGCGGCGATCGTGCCATTGCCAGGCGCGAACTGGCCGCGACTGATCTGCGCGCCGCTGATGTCGAGCGCGATACGGCGCGGCGTATCAAGCAAAAAGGCAGACGCGCCATCGACCCGATCGTCGAAGCGGACAATGACGCGATCGTCGCGTACATCGACGGCATAGATGCCGCCGGCGCTGCCGGGCGCCGCCATCGTCAGAGTGCTTGCAAGGGCAAGGCTTTGTAACATGCGCCGCTTGTGCATCGCATGGATGCGGGCCGTCCAGCCAAATGTCATGCGCTTATCCGTTCAGCGTCCCCACGCTAAACACCGGATTAAGCAAAGCCTGTTGTGGCTCCGTAAAATGAGAGGGTTAACGAGATTTTCAGCACGAGCGGCGATACGGGTGCTGGTTTGGAACGGGCTTTGCTCCGCCCATTTTTGAACGGACGCGAACACGACATAATATTTCAGGCAGCCGTTGCCCCGTGGGTCTTTGACTGCTACCCATTCATATTCCCGCAAGACTAGCCTGTTTCACGGTGGCGATGCGGGGAAACAAGAGCGGCATCGGCGCGCACCCTGCGCGCCACAGGATGCCAGTAACAGGTTGACGCTGCATGAGGCATGAATTCCATTCCACGCTTGCCCCGGTAACGGGCGATGCGGCGTGGATGGTCCGGCCCGGCGAATTGTCCGGCCCTGCCGACGCAGCAGACGCGCAATATTTCCTTCAAACCTGGACGATGTCGCAACCTGCGCCCCTTTCGGCGCGCACGCGGCCGTCCCTTCACTATCGCGTGGCGGCGCGGCCAAGTGCCGCAGCCCGTCCACGCCGGAGACTATTACATGACAATGCGTATGCTGATCGATGCGCGCCACCGGGAAGAAACCCGTGTCGCGGTCGTCAAGGGTAACCGGATCGAGGAATTCGACTTCGAGTCCGCTGAGCACAAGCAGCTCAAGGGCAATATCTATCTGGCCAAGGTAACGCGGGTCGAGCCTTCGTTGCAGGCCGCCTTCGTCGATTATGGCGGCAACCGCCACGGCTTCCTCGCTTTCAGCGAAATTCATCCCGACTATTATCAGATTCCGCGTGAGGATCGCGAAGCGCTGTTGCGCGAAGAACGCGCCCATGCCGAGGAAGAGGCTGCGCTGCGCGCCGATCTGGACGATGAGGATGACGAGGACGGCGAAGGCGGCAGCGTCGAAACCGTCGAGGCGACCCATCATCATGATGATGACGATGCGCATGACGAGCAGGAGAGCGGCGAACAGGCCGAAGGCGGGCGCGGCAATGGTCGCGGGCGTGGCCGTAGCCGGGGTGGCGACGATGCCGCCGACGAACTGCGCCGCAAGCGAATGGCGCTGCGCCGCCGCTACAAGATTCAGGACGTCATCAAGCGCCGCCAGGTGCTGCTGGTCCAGGTCGTCAAGGAAGAGCGCGGCAACAAGGGCGCGGCGCTGACCAGCTATTTGTCGCTGGCCGGTCGTTACTGCGTGCTGATGCCCAACACGTCGCACGGCGGCGGCATTTCGCGCAAGATCAGCAATGCAGCGGACCGCAAGCGGTTGAAGTCGATCATCGCCGACATGGCGCTGCCTTCGTCGATGGGCTGCATCGTGCGGACTGCCGGCCTTCAGCGCACCAAGGTCGAGATCAAGCGCGACTTCGACTATCTCGCCCGGCTGTGGGACGAAATTCGCGAAAATACGATGAAGTCGGCCGCTCCGGCGCTGATCCACAATGACAGCGACCTGATCAAGCGGGCGATCCGCGATATCTACAACAAGGATATTGAGGAAGTCATTGTCGAGGGCGAGCATGGTTACAAGGCCGCCAAGGACTTCATGCGCTTGCTGATGCCCAGCCATGCGCGCAAGGTGAAGGGCTATGCCGACCCGGTATCGCTGTTCCAGCGCGCCGGTGTCGAGGATCAGCTGGCCGCCATGTACAACCCGGTGGTGCAGCTGAAATCGGGCGGCTATCTGGTCATCAATCCGACCGAGGCTCTGGTGTCGATCGACATCAACTCCGGCCGGTCGACCCGCGAGCATGGCATCGAGCAGACCGCCGTTGCGACCAATCTGGAAGCGGCGCGCGAGATTGCGCGTCAGTTGCGCCTGCGCGACATGGCGGGTCTGGTCGTCATCGACTTCATCGACATGGAGGTGAACTCCAACATCCGCAAGGTCGAGAAGGCGATGAAGGAAGCGCTGAAGGACGATCGCGCGCGCATTCAGGTCGGCCGGATTTCGGGCTTTGGCCTAATGGAAATGAGCCGCCAGCGCCTGCGCACCGGCGTGCTGGAAGCATCGACCCGCCAGTGCCCGCATTGCGAAGGCACCGGCCTGGTCCGCACCGCATCGTCGGCAGGCCTGTCCGCGCTGCGCATGCTGGAAGAGGAAGCGGCGCGGGGTCGCGGCAGCATCATCACGCTGCGCGCCAGCCAGGAAGCGGCCTTCTACGTCCTCAATAACAAGCGTCGCGAACTGGACGAGATCGAGCAGCGCTACGGCGTCAGCATCATCGTCCTGCCCGATGGCGAGGTGGAGGGCGCACGCATGTCGGTCGAGCCGAGCGGCCCGCGCCCCGAACGCGTCGTGACCTATGCACCGATGGATCAGGATGACGACGAACTCGACCTGATCGAGGAAGAAGAGGAAGAAGAAGAGCCGCAACCCGAGGAAGAGGAAGAGGCCGCCTCTGAGCGCGACCGTTCCGAACGGGGCGACCGGGGCGAGGATCGCGATGGCAACCGCCGTCGCCGTCGCCGCCGTCGCCGTCGTGGCGGCCAGCGCGATGAAAATCGCGTCGAGGGCGAAGCTGCGGATGACGCCGGTGAGGCACAGGAAGCGGGCGCCGATGAAGCGGACGAGGACAGTGATGGCGAGGCGGAAGCCACCGTCACTCCCGTCGAAGCCGAGGAAGAAGGCGCTGCCCGTCGTCGTGGCCGCCGTGGTCGCCGTGGCGGTCGCCGTCGTCGTGAAGGCGGTGAAGCGGCAACCGATGCGAACGCGGAAACCGCCGAGGCGGTGACCGAGGACGCACCTGTCGCCGAAGACGCCGTGGCCCAAGAGGCTGCGGTCGAGGAAGCGCCCGCCGAGGAAGCGCCCAAGACCCGTCGTCGCCCCCGCGCCCGCAAGCCCAAGGCCGACAGCGCGCCCGCAACCGAAGCCGTCGACGAGGACGCGCCCGCCGAGGTTGCAGCCGAAGCCCCGGTAGAGGTCGTTGCCGAAAAGGCGCCAGCCAAGCCCCGCCGTGGTCGTCGCACCAAGGCGCAGATCGAGGCTGATGCCGCTGCGGCGGAAGCGGCCGCGGCCCAGGCGCCGGTTGCCGAAGAAGCCCCTGCCAAGCCCAAGCGCACCCGTCGCAAGAAGGCCGATGTCGCAGCGGAAGCCGAAACGGCTGCGCCTGCCGTCGAAGCACCCGCTCCGGCCGAGGAAGCGCCTGCCGCCGAGCCTGTCGCGGCGGAGAGCGAATCCGAAGGCGTCAATGACGATGGCACGCCGCGTCGCGGCTGGTGGCAGCGTACGTTCGGCCAATAAAAGCCGGATCGCTCGCCCATGAACAAGCGCCGCTGCTTATCCGGTCATGCCCGGTCGGCAGCGGCGTTTTTCGTTTGGCGCGCCGCTTCACCGGGGGTTCATGGCCTGCATGGCATGGGCGGCGCGTGATGGTCCGATTGATCCGATGGCTTGCCCTTCTGCTGGGCGTGTTCATGCTGATGGCACGCCCGGCGCTGGCGCAGAGCATCTTGCGCGATGCCGAGACCGAGGCGTTCATGGCCGATATGTCCGCGCCGCTCGTCAAGGCGGCGGGCATGGCCCCGCGCAATGTCGAGGTGCTGGTCATCAACGATCCCGAAATCAACGCCTTCGTCGCTGGTGGCCAATATGTGTGGGTGCATAGCGGGCTGATCGCGCAGGCCGACAATGTGAACCAGTTGCAGGGCGTGGTGGCGCATGAACTGGGCCATATAGAGGGCGGCCATATCGTCCGCTTTGGCGAAGGGATTCGCGAAGCGACCGGCGTGACGTTGCTCAGCCTGGTGCTGGGGGCCGCCGCCATCGCAGCGGGCGGCGCGGAAGCGGGCATGGGGATTATGGGCCTCGGCCAGCAGGCGGCGATGTCCAAATTCCTGGCTTTTTCGCGCGGTCAGGAAAGCTCCGCCGATCTGGCGGGCGCGCGCTATCTGAGCACGGCGGGCATCAGCGGCCGGGGAAGCCTGGAATTCTTCAAGAAGCTGCAAAATCAGGAATATCGCCTCGCGATACCGCAGGACAACAGCTATGGCCGCACCCATCCCCTGTCGGGGGAACGCATCAATGTGCTGCGCGAGGTCTATACGGTCGATCCGGCGTGGGACAAGCCGGTCGACAAGGCGCTGGAGGCGCGGTTCGAGCGGATCAAGGCCAAGCTGGTTGGCTTCGTGTCGGAACCCACCCAGACCCTGATCAAATATCCCGAAAGCGACCAGTCGATCCCGGCGCATTATGCCAGGGCCTATGCCTGGCACAAAAGCGCCTATCCGCAACGCGCGCTCCATGAAGCCGACGCATTGCTGGCGGCGATGCCGGACGATCCCTATTTTCTGGAGCTCAAAGGCCAGATATTGCTGGAAAGCGGCCGCCCCAAGGACGCGATTGCACCGCTGCGCGAAGCGGTGCGGCTGACCAACCAGCCGCTGATTTCCGTGCTGCTGGCCCATGCGCTGATCGCGACCGAGGATGAGGCGAATTTTGCCGAGGCCGAGCAGGTTTTGCGCCTGGCAGTGGCGCGCGACCGGGAAAATCCCTTCGCCTGGTATCAATTGGGCGTCGTCTATGAACGGCGGGGCGATACGCCACGCGCGGCGCTGGCGACGGCGGAGCGATACGCGATGATGGGCCAGCATCCGATGGCGCTGCGCAGTGCGGATGCGGCGATGCAGGGGTTGAAGCCGGGCACGGTTGACTATCTGCGGGCGCAGGATATCGCGATGGTATCGCGCGCCGCGATCGAGCAGCAGCGGAAGAAACGATAAAATGACGCAGCACAACCGGCCGACATTCCGCACGGCCCTTTCCAACAGGATGATCCAGATGACCCTTGGCGCTTTCGCCTTTATCGCGGCAGCCGCCGGGACCGCTCTGGCCGTGCAGGCCCCCGCCGCCGTTACCGCCACGGACAAGAGCGCGATCGAAAAGATCGTTCATGACTATATATTGGAGCATCCCGAAATCATCCCGCAGGCAATCGAAAGATTGCAGGCGAAACGCATGTCCAGCACGATTGCGGACAATCGCATGGCGCTGGAAAAACCCTATGCCGGGGCGTGGGAAGGCGCGGCCAATGCCGATGTCACCGTGGTCGAATTTTTCGACTATGCCTGCGGCTATTGCCGCGCATCGCTGCCGGATCTTGCCAAGCTGGTGGGGTCGGACGCCAAGGTGAAGATCGTCTATCGCGAACTGCCGATCCTGTCGGAAGAAAGCAGCGACGCGGCCAAAGTATCGCTTCTGGCGGCCGAGCGCGGCCAATATATGGCCTATCACAAGGCGCTCTATGGCGCTGGCAAAGTGACGCGCGACACGATCGTCGCGGCGGCGGCGAAGGCCGGCATCAGCAAGGCGGACGCGGAAGCAGCGATGGCGTCGAGCAAATATGACGCCGAAATCCAGTCCAACATCGCGCTCGCGCAGAAATTGCAGGCGAGCGGCACGCCGACCTTCGTCATCGGCGATCAGGTGTTGAATGGCGCGGTCGGTTTCGACGCGCTGAAGAGCGGCGTGGCGGCAGCGCGGGGGAAGTAGAAAGCATAATGTTCCTGCGAAGGCAGGAACCCAGTTCCGCCCTCGCGGTCATGCGGCAAGGCCGGACTGGGCTCCTGCCTTCGCAGGAGCACGAAGTGCATGATGCAGGCGCATCCTGCCATTGACTTCCCACCCCCATTTGCCTATCGGACGCCCCCTGACCATGCGGCCGCTGCTTTGGCGGCCGTTTTTTGTCACGCCCGATTCTCTAGTTGTTTTTTGAGGAATGAACGATGAAGCGCACTTTTCAGCCGAGCAATCTGGTTCGGAAGCGCCGTCACGGTTATCGCGCCCGCATGGCGACCCCCGGCGGCCGCAACATCATCCGTGCCCGTCGTGCGCGCGGCCGCAAGAGCCTGAGCGCCTGATCGAAGGGCCGCCTTCGGCTGCGCCTGCCATCATGGGCAAGCGGGCCGATTTCCTGGCGGCCAATCGCGGCAAGCGCGCACCCATGCCGGGATTCGTCCTGCTGGTGCGTGACCGCGACGATGGCGATCCGGCGATGCGATTCGGCATCACGGTCACGAAAAAGATTGGCGGCGCCGTCATCCGTAACCGGATGAAGCGCCGCTTTCGCGTTCTCGCACGGGAATTGCTGCCGCTGCATGGCTATGCCGGTGCCGACCATGTGCTGATTGGCCGCGATGGTGGCAAGGAACGCGATTTCGCCTTGCTGCGCACCGAGCTGGAAAAGGCGCTGCGCAAGATTGCGCGCGCGCCGCAGGCCGGTGATGCGCCGCCGCGCCATGGCGCGCGGGCCGGTCATGGCCGGGGGAAAGGCAAGGTCGGCGCATGATGGCCCGCCTGCTCATCCTGATCGCGCGCTTCTGGCAGATCGGCCCTTCGCGCATCCTGCCCCCTTCCTGCCGCTATGCCCCTTCCTGTTCGGAATATGCGATCCAGGCCGTGCGCAAATATGGCGCGATCAAGGGTAGCTGGCTGGCAGGGAAGCGGCTAATGCGATGCCACCCATGGGGCGGTTCGGGCTACGACCCGGTCCCCTGACACAGATATAAGACGGCGGAGCCGAACAACGTGGACGACAAGAAGAATATCATTCTGGCGGTGCTGCTGACCGCTGCGATCCTGTTCGGCTGGCCTTATGTGTCCACCTATTTCTTTCCAGCGGCCAATCCACCCGCGACGAAGATCGAAGGTGGCAAGACGACGCCGGTCGCCAACCCTGCGGCCGACCCCGCCGCCGACAGCGTCGCGGCGATTCGCGATCGCGCCGTGGTGCTGAAGGAAAGCCCGCGCATCCCCATCCGCACGCCCAAGCTGGACGGGTCGATCAACCTGAAAGGTGTGCGCATCGATGACATCGTGCTGCCGACCTACAAGGAAACCATCGCCAAGGAT
The DNA here is from genome assembly GCF_015752145.1 of Sphingobium sp. JAI105. Taxonomy (NCBI): domain Bacteria; kingdom Pseudomonadati; phylum Pseudomonadota; class Alphaproteobacteria; order Sphingomonadales; family Sphingobiaceae; genus Sphingobium; species Sphingobium sp. JAI105. The sequence goes on from NZ_JADOUC010000001.1 coordinate 1,508,985, forward strand.
TCGCCCGACGTCCGCCTCTATTCGCCCGCCGGTACGCAGGACGCCTATTTCGCCGGTTTCGGATGGCAGGGCGAAGGGCTGAAAACGCCGAACAAGGATACGGTCTGGACCGCGCAGGGCAGCGAACTGACCCCGACCAGTCCCGTTACCCTGACCTGGAATAATGGCGTCGGCCAGACGTTCGAGATCCGCCTGAGCGTCGATGAAAATTACATGATCACCGCCGCGCAGAAAGTGTCGAACAGCGGCGCCGGTACGGTCGGCGTAAAGCCCTATGGCTATATCAGCCGCAGCAGCATCCCCAAGGACCCCGATACCTGGACCATCCATATCGGCCCGATGGGCGTGTTCAACGACGCGGCCAATTATGACGTGAATTACAAGGATCTCGACAAAGGTCCGTCCACCCGCGATTTCCAGTCCAAGGGCGGCTGGATCGGCTTTACCGACAAATATTGGCTGTCTGCGCTGGTGCCTGGCAAGGATGCCGATGTCGCCGCCCAGTTCCGCAAGGGTGCTGGCACCCAATATCAGGCCGACGTCGCGCTTGATTCGACCATGCTGGTGCCCGGCAAGTCGGTCACGCAGACGCTGCGCCTGTTCGTCGGGGCCAAGGAGGTCAAGACGCTACAGGCCTATGAGCGTGGTGGCGTCAAGCTGTTCGACCGCGCGATCGACTGGGGCTGGTTCTATTGGTTCGAGCAGCCGATTTTTGCCCTGCTGCACTGGCTGTTCGAGACGCTGGGCAATTTCGGCGTGGCGATCATCTGCCTGACCTTCGTGGTCCGCGGCCTGATGTTCCCGGTCGCCCAGCGCCAGTTCGCCAGCATGGCGGCGATGCGCGCGGTGCAGCCCAAGATGAAGGCGCTGCAGGAGAAGTATAAGGACGACAAGCCGCGTCTCCAGCAGGAGATGATGGCGCTGTACAAGACGGAGAAGGTCAACCCGCTGGCCGGGTGCCTGCCCATCTTCATCCAGATTCCGATCTTCTTCGCGCTCTACAAGGTGTTGATGCTGACAATCGAAATGCGGCATCAGCCGTTCGTGCTGTGGATCAAGGATTTGTCCGCGCCCGATCCGCTGCATATCCTGAACCTGTTCGGCCTGCTGCCCTTCACCCCGCCATCCTTCCTGGGGATCGGCGTGCTGGCGCTGCTGCTGGGCATCAGCATGTATTTCCAGTTCAAGCTGAACCCCGCGCAGATGGACCCGATGCAGCAGCAGATCTTTTCGATCATGCCGTGGATGATGATGTTCATCATGGCCCCGTTCGCGGCTGGCCTGCTGGTGTACTGGATCACCAACAACTGCCTGTCGATGGCCCAGCAATGGTGGCTGTACCGCCGCCACCCCGTGCTGAGCACGGCAGTCGCGAAGTAAGGCACGATATTCCACGCCCGTTCGGTTCGAGCTTGTCGAGAACGGCGTTCCTGAGTTCGCGACAAGCTCGAACCGAACGGATGTGATGTGATTGACGAAACGGAACGGGCCGAACTGATCGAAGAAGCGCGCAAGGTCTTTTCCGGGCCGATCACCTTCCTGAAGTCCGCGCCGACGCTGGAATTTCTGCCCGATATGACGGTCAATGAGGTCGCCTTTGCCGGTCGGTCCAATGTCGGCAAGTCATCGCTGCTCAACGCCCTCACTAACCGCAACAATCTGGCGCGGACATCCAATACGCCGGGGCGGACGCAGGAACTGAACTTCTTTGACGTGGGCGATCCGCTGCGCTTCCGCCTGGTCGACATGCCCGGCTATGGCTATGCGAAGGCACCCAAGGATGTGGTGCGCAAATGGAAGTTCCTGGTGAACGACTATCTGCGCGGGCGGGCCGCGCTCAAGCGCGCGCTGGTGCTGATCGACAGCCGCCATGGCATCAAGGAGGTCGATACCGACATGCTGGACATGCTGGACGGCGCAGCGGTGAGCTATCGCATCATCCTGACCAAGGCGGACAAGATCAAGGCGAGCGAACTGGCCGCCGTGACCGAGCAGACCGCGCAAGCGATCCGCAAGCGTCCCGCCGCCCATCCCGACATCATCGCTACGTCCAGCGAGAAGGGCATGGGCATTCCCGAACTGCGCGCGGCGGTGCTGGAAGCCGTGACGATCGGCTGATCGCTGGCGCTTGATGGCGCGAGCGCCTATGGACGGCGCAACGAACAGGAGCGCATGACCATGGCCGACGATGAATATGTCTATGACGAGGCGACCGGCGAATGGATCAGCGCCGCCAATGTGAAGCAGGCCGACAGTGAGCCGAACAGTGTCGAAGTGCGCGATTCGGTCGGCAATCTGCTGGCCGACGGCGATCAGGTGACGCTGATCAAGGATCTGACGGTCAAGGGCGCTGGCCAGACGCTGAAGCGCGGCACGCTGATCAAGTCGATCCGGCTGACGGGCGATGCGCAGGAAATCGACTGCAAGTTTGACGGGATCAAGGGCCTGGTGCTGCGCGCCGAATTTGTCCGCAAGCGGTGAGTGAAAGCCGCCCCCGGCGGATCGCGCGATGGGTGCTGGCGCTGGCCTATCTGGTCGCGGGGATCGCGCATCTGCGGTCGCCCGGCGGCTTCATAGCGATCACGCCAAGCTGGGTGCCCTTCCCCGCCACGGTGATTTTCCTGACGGGACTGGCTGAACTGGCAGGAGCCGCCGGATTGATGGTGCCGGCGTTGCGCAAGGCGGCGGGGATCGGCCTGGCGCTCTATGCGCTGTGCGTCTGGCCTGCCAATATCAACCATGCCGTCCATGATATAGCCATTGGCGGCGTGCATCTGGGCTGGGCCTATCATGGCCCGCGCCTGGCGTTGCAGCCGGTCATCATCTGGTGGGCGCTGTGGGCGGCCCATGTCATCGACTGGCCCTTTGCCCGGCGGCATTAGCGAAAGATTGTCTTTCCGGTCCAGCGCCCTACTGTCCTCTTTTCCTGCAGACGAGCGTGAGAGAGCATGATGACCCGGCATCTTCCCTGGATAGCGATGGCCGTGATCGGCGCGGTGGCGCTGAGCGTCGTCGCGGTGTCGCGGGGCGAAGCCGTCAATGCGCTGTGGATCGTCGTCGCGGCGGTCAGCTGCTTTCTGGTCGCCTATCGCTATTATGCGCTGTTCATCGCCAGCAAGGTGATGCGGCTCGATCCTTCGCGCCCTACCCCGGCGCTGCGCCGCGCCGACGGGCTGGACTATGTCGCGACGGATCGCACGGTCCTGTTCGGTCATCATTTCGCAGCGATTGCGGGCGCGGGACCGCTGGTCGGGCCAGTGCTCGCGGCGCAGATGGGCTATCTGCCCGGCACATTATGGATCATCGTCGGCGTCGTGCTGGCAGGGGCTGTGCAGGATTTCATGATCCTGTTCGTGTCGATGCGCCGCGACGGCAAATCGCTGGGCGAATTGATCCGCATGGAAATGGGGCAATGGGCCGGGACGATCGCGCTGTTCGGCGCGTTCATGATCATGGTCATCATCCTGGCGGTGCTGGCGCTGATCGTGGTCAAGGCGCTGGCGGAAAGTCCCTGGGGCATGTTCACGGTCGCGGCGACCGTGCCGCTGGCCATGATGATGGGCGCCTATACGCGCTGGATCAGGCCGGGGCGGATCGGTGAAGTGTCGCTGCTGGGGCTGGTCGGGCTGCTGGCGGCGATCGTCTATGGCCAGTCGGTGGCGGCGTCGCCCTTCTGGGGGCCGATCTTTACCTTCACGCCGCTCGCGCTCTGCTGGATATTGATCGGCTATGGCGCGGTCGCTTCCATATTGCCGGTGTGGCTGTTGCTGGCGCCGCGCGACTATCTTTCGACCTTCCTCAAGATCGGCGCGATCGCGGCGCTGGCGGTCGGCATCGTCATCATGGCGCCACCGCTCAAGATGCCGGCGCTGACGCAGTTTGTGGAGGGCGGCGGGCCGGTCTGGTCAGGCGGCCTTTTCCCCTTCCTGTTCATCACCATCGCCTGCGGCGCGGTATCGGGTTTCCATGCGCTGATTTCCAGTGGCACGACGCCCAAGCTGATCGCCAGCGAAGGGCATGCGCCGATGATCGGCTATGGCGCGATGCTGATGGAAGCCTTTGTGGCGATCATGGCGCTGGTGGGCGCGTCGATCCTGGACCCCGGCATCTATTTCACGATGAACAGCCCGGCAGCGCTGATCGGCACCGACGCCGCCAGCGCGTCCGCCGCCGTGACAGCGATGGGTTTTCCGATCTCGCCCGACCTGATCACCCAGACGGCAAAGGATGTCGGCGAACATAGCATCATCAGCCGCGCGGGCGGCGCGCCGACGCTGGCCGTCGCCATGGCGGAGATATTCAGCCATGTCGTCGGCGGTCCGGCGATGAAGGCCTTTTGGTATCATTTCGCGATATTGTTCGAGGCGCTGTTCATCCTGACCGCCGTGGACGCAGGCACCCGCGCCGGGCGCTTCATGTTGCAGGATCTGATCGCGCTGGCTGCGCCGAGCTTCAAGGAAAGCAAGAGCATGGTCCCCGGGATCGTCGCCACCGCGCTGACGGTCGCTGCCTGGGGCTTCTTCCTGTATCAGGGGGTCACCGATCCGCTGGGCGGGGTGAATACGCTCTGGCCGGTGTTCGGCATTTCCAATCAGATGCTGGCCGCCATCGCGCTGATGCTGGGGACGGTGGTGCTGTTCCGCATGAAGCGCGACCGGTTCGCCTGGGTCACGATGATCCCGACCGCCTGGCTGCTGGTCTGCACCCTGTCGGCGGGATGGCTGAAGCTATTTTCCGCTGACGCCAAGGTCGGCTTTCTGGCCCATGCCGCCAAGTTCAGCGCAGCGGCGCAGGCGGGCGAAGTGCTGGCCCCGGCCAAATCGATGCCGGAAATGCAGCGAATCATCTTCAATGACCGGGTCGATGCGGCGCTGGTCGCGCTGTTCCTGGCGGTGGTGCTGGCGCTGCTGTTCTTCACCATTCGCACCTGCATCGCCGCGCGGCGAATCGCGGCGCCGACGGCGCGCGAAATTCCGGCGCAACTGGTGCCTGCGGAATGAGCGGGTTTCTGAGCCTGTTGCGGCAGACCGCGCGGCTGATGGTCGGCATGCCCGACTATGACGCCTATCTGCGCCATATGCTGACCCACCATCCCGACCAGCCGGTGATGGACCGGACGCAGTTTTTTCGCGATCGGCAGGAAGCGCGATATGGCGGCAAAAATGGCGGAAAATGCTGCTAGGGCGAGTAATAATACTATTGTAAAATTTCAATATGGGACATAAAGTTACCGATTGATTATATATTATGATTGATCTGTACGGTCAGCTTGCTAGGGCGCGACGTCCTTTGTGCCCGACAGCTTGAGGGATATGCCCCCTGCCCCATCCCTTGCGGCAGGGGGCATTCTGTTTCAGCGGCGCGCGTTGAAGCCCGCGACCATGCCAGCGGTAATCGACAGCGCGATTTCCGCCGCGCCGACGGCACCGATATCCAGCCCCGCCGGACCGTCAATGCGCGCCAGATCGCCTGCATCAAACCCCTGCGCCGCCAACCGTTCCAGCCGCGCGGCGTGGCTCTTGCGCGATCCGAGCGCCGCGACATAGCCGGTCGGTGCGCGGAGCGCCGCTTCCAGCGCCGGATCGTCAATCTTGATGTCGTGGCTGAGTGTCACAACGGCAGTCGATTCGCCGGGGAAGCGCGCGGTGATGGCTTCGTCGGGCCAGCGATCGTCCAGTTCGACGCCGGGGAAACGCTCGGCCGTCAGGAACCGCCCGCGCGGGTCGATCACCACCGGCGTCACACCGATCGCCTGCGCCAGCGGGACCAGCGACTGGGCGATCTGGACTGCGCCGACGATCAGCAGGCGGCGGGGCGGGTCATAGCGGTTGAGGAAATCGCCCTCGCTTGCCTGTTCGCGGGTGACCCCGGTCGCAAGGTCGGTCGCCAAAGTCAGCGCCCGGCCCCGCGCGCTGGCGGCCTCGATCCGGTCGAACAGGTCGGGCGCAAAACCGTCTGCGCCCACCGGCTGGATCAGGACAGCGATTTCGCCGCCGCAGGGCAATCCGACGTCCCAGGCATCGCCATCGGCCACGCCATAGGTGGCGACATGGGCGGCGCGCCCGGCAATCACTTCGGCAGCGCGGTGCAGCACATCGCTTTCGACGCAGCCGCCGGAAATGCTGCCTTCAAAGCGGCCATCCTGATGCACGATCATGTGGCTGCCGCGCGGGCGCGGCGCGGACCCCCAGGTCGATACCACCGTCGCCAGCGCCAGCTTTGCACCGCGCCATTCGACGCCCTTGCGGATCACCGCGCCATTGTCGTTCAAATCGGGACTCCTTTGGCGCCAAGATAGGTAGGCTGCCCGCGCTAGACCAGACGCCTGCCAGTCCAGACGACGCGACCGACAATGTCCACCAGCGCCGGATCAATGTCAGTCCAGTCGGGATAATGGAGATTGTCGCTGACCACGCTGAAGCGGCCACGCAACGGCCCCATCGCGATCCGTTTGACCATCAGCACGCCGTCGAGCCGCAAGACATAGACGCCATCGCGCAACCGGGTGGCGTCATCGTCATGATCGACCATGATGTCATCGCCATCGCTAAGCGTGGGCGCCATCGATTCGCCATCGACCCGGATGATCGAAACGCGCTGCGGCCGCACCCCCAGATGACGCAGCCAATGCGCGTCGAACGCCATCACACCGGCTGTGCGCTCATCTTCGTCCAGCGTGCCGACGCCTGCCGACGCGCCCAGCGCCAGGCGCGGCACGGCCACGACGGCGGGCATGCCGCGCGTGCGGGCGGGGACCGGCACCGGCGCGGCGTTGCCACCCAACATCTGTTCAGCGACGCCGAAATAGCGGGCCAGCACATGCCGGTCCGCTTCATCCAGTTTACGCGGCGTGCCACGTTTGATGAACTGCTGGATATAGGCGGGGTTGCGACCGATCAGCCGGGACAGATCGGCATAATTTTCCCCCCGTTCGGCAATCAGCCGATCCAGCGCAATCCGGGCGTTCTGCGATTCATCCATATCCAATCCATAAAGATAGGAATTTTCCTAGACAAGTAGGAAAATGGCTTAGAGATAGGAATATACCTATCGACTTGCAGCGGGTGAGTCGGACCGAAAGAGGAGAAAGAAGCCGATGCTGTTGCACGCGATCGAACGATTCCTTCGCCAACATGACATGCCGCCAACCACCTTTGGCCGCGCCAGCACGCGCGATCCACGGCTGGTTTTCGACCTGCGCCATGGGCGCGAGCCGGGCGACCGCGTAAGGAGACGAGTAGAACATTTCATGAACACATATCGCAGGAGCATCAGCCAATGACAAGCGTGCATCATGGATTTGGCATCAAGAATCTGGTCCAAAACAAACCGATAGGAAAATCCCATCGCGATCCCCTGCCCCGGCTGCTGGAGCAGCTGCTCCAGCGGGCGGGCGTGCCGACGATGATCGAGCGTGCGGTGAGTCGCCCCTGGGCGAGCGCTCTGTTCGAAGGACGCCGCCACATCGTCACTCTACGCCTGTCCGGCGCCAGAGCGGCGACGCGCTTCCGCGCCTTTGCCGAGGGGATAGAGAGCGCGGAATGGCAAGTACCGGGCCATTTCGTCGCCGACATCATAATCGACGATTCGCGACAGGAAGCCGATGAATGGTGGGTGGAACTGTCGGCGCTGACGATCGAGGACTGGTAGGGCTTAACGCCCCTGGCCAGCCATGCTGCGCAACGCGCCCAGGGCCGCGCGCAGGGCATCGTCGGCATCCTGCGCAACCACGTCCCGCACCGGCACGGCGGGCGCAACCGGCATGTCGGCGATAACCCGCACCGTGCCTGCATCCGCCGTCGGCGCGCGGCTGCGCAGGGCAAGGCCGCGCTCCAGCCGCTGGGTCAATTCGGTGATCGACAAGCCCTGGGTCGGGATGGGATCAAGCCGCGCGGGCATGACCGGCGCGGTATCCTGCGATGCATCCTTGGCGACATCCTGCTCGACGGCAGGGGCGGCCAGGCGCTGAAAGGTCGGCTGGGGCAGGTCTTCATCGGCCATCGGCAAGGGCGCGCTGGGCATGACCAGACCCTCGGACGGGACGACAGCATCCTGTTCAGGTTCGGCGCGCGTCGCCAACGGCCTGCGCAATGCATCGGTACGGCCGAAAATGTCGAGGCCGTTGAAATCGCGACTCGCAAAAATGGGCGCGCGGGCGGGTGCATCGGGATGGGCATCGGCGCGACGCAGCGATGGCGTGGCGTCATCGACAGGGGCAATACGTCCCCGCGCCAGCGCGGTCAGTTTTGAAAAAGCGAAACCCATTTTTCTTGCTCCCTGGACGCGCACCATGCGTCCTTCCTGTTCAGCCTGCCGGTCCTGCCGACGCATCATTCCCACAAAGCCCACGGCCATCAGCGCGGTAAAACCGGCCAGCAGCAGCCGGGCTTTGAGCCCCAGCGGCGGGGCGGCAGCGGGCAAGCTTTCCGACAGGCCGCTCGACGCCACGATCATTTCGATCAGCCCGACCGGAATCCACAACACCAGCAGCGCTGCGGCCAAGCCGACCAGCGCCATGATGGCGATCCCTCTTGTCCGTGCTGCCCTGATGGCCACTTCGATTGTCCAACCTTGCCTCAGGCGGCCGCGCGCGTCCGGGCGGGACGCGCCAGCAGCCGCTGGTAAACAGGTTCGTAACGCAAAATGTTTGACGACCAGTTACGCTCACGCTCGACAAAGGCGCGGGCAACCGCGCGCCGTTCTTCCCAGATGCCGCGATCGGCAAACAGGCCCGCCAGCGCGGCGGCCATGCCTGCCGGATCGTCGGGCGGGAACAAGGTTCCGGTGACGCCATCCTCTATCAGTTCACGATGGCCGCCAACGCTGGAGGCGGCGACCAGTTGACCTTGCGCCATGGCTTCGAGCGGCTTCAATGGCGTTACAAGATCCGTCAGCCGCATCGCCTTGCGCGGATAGGCCAATATGTCGATCTGAGCGTAATAATGTTCGACCTGATCGTGCGGCACTCGGCCCACAAAGACGATATGGTCGGCAAAGGGCGAGGCGAGCGCCTGATCGCGCAGCGCCTGTTCGCGCGGGCCGCCGCCGACCAGCAGCAGCTTGGCCCTGGGCCGGGCGCGGACGAGTCGCGGCATGGCTGCGATCAGATCGTCCAGCCCTTCATAATCGTAGAAGCTGCCGATAAAGCCGACGACATCGGCCCCTTCAAGACCGAGTTGCGCCGTGAGAGCGGGGTCGCGTGGCACGGGTGTACCGAACTGGTCCATATCGACGCCATTGGGCGACACGATGATCTTGGCCGGGTCGATGCCGCGCGTGGCCAGATCGGCGCGCAGACCTTCGCAGATGACCGCGACCGCATCGGCATTGCGCACGGCGTGGGTTTCGAGCTGGCGGGTGAGCCAGTAACGCGGACTGCCCTCCGTCCCGGTGCCGTTGCCGACCGCTGCGTCTTCCCAGAAAGCCCGGATTTCATAGACCAAGGGAATGGCGTGGCGCTTGGCCACGCGCTGCGCGGCGATGGCGTTGAGCACCGGCGAATGGGCGTGGATGATGTCCGGCCGCCACTGCTGCACCAGCGCCTCGATCGCGTCGGCATGGGCGGCAATGTCGCGCCACTCGCGCAGCACCGGATTGCCTGTGGCGGGCTTGCCGGGGGTGCGGTGGAAGTGAAGGCCGTCGACCAGTTCCTCCAGCGGACCCGATGCGCTGTGGCGATGCCCGGTTATGCCGCGCACCTCCCAACCCCTGGCCATCTGCGCGCGCAGGATGGCGCGCGTGCGGAAGGTGTAGCCACTGTGCAGCGGCAGGCTGTGATCCAGCACATGAAGAATATGGGTCATAGCCCATATACTTAGGCGCAAAAGGTTTAACGGCCCGTCAACTGTGTCGCGTTAGGGAGGAGCGGTAGCCAGTGGAACCACCAAGACCCAATGATCGACACCCTGTCCCTGCTGATCAGCCATGGCGTGATCCTGCTCGCCGCGTGGCGGCTGTTGACGCGCGCGGATCTGGATCGCGATCCGCCAGCAGAGGAAGGCGGGCGCGATGCGTGACCTGTTCTTCGTCGCCTTTCTGGGCGTCTTTTTCCTGATGGGGCTGAAGCGCCCGTTTCTGCTGGTCGCCGTCTACGCCTATATCGACATCGTCTCGCCCCAGCGCCTGTCCTATTTCCTGCTCAATTCGATCCCGATCTCCGCCATTGCCTTCGCCGCGATGGTGGGCGCCTGGCTGGTCGTCGACGACAAGAAGGATTGCCGCTTTTCCGCGCGGCAGGCGCTGCTGCTGATCCTGCTGCTCTGGTGCGGTTATACCACCGCAACCGCCGATTTCCCGGTCGAGGCGATGACCAAATGGAATTGGGTGTGGAAGGCGATCATTGCGGGGGTTTTTCTGCCGCTCACGCTGCGCACGCGCCTGCGAATCGAGGCGATGACCGTTTTCATGATCCTGTGCGCCAGCACCATCATCATCAATGGCGGCATGAAAACCGCGCTGTCGGGCGGTGGCTATGGCGTGCTGAACCTGATGGTCGAGAATAACAGCGGTCTGTATGAAGGATCGATCATCAGCTGCGTCGCCATTTCGCTGATCCCGTTGATCCTGTGGCTGTCCAGGCATGGCACCATATTCGCGCCGGACGACTGGCGGGTGAAAGCCTTTTGCTACTGCCTGTGCCTGGCCTGCATGCTGATGCCGATCGGCACCGAAGCGCGTACGGGCCTGGTCTGCATCGTCATCCTGGCGGGATTGATGCTGGTGCGTTCGCCGCGCCGCTTCGTCTATGGGCCGCTGATGCTGCTGGCGGCGCTCATATCCATCCCCTTCCTGCCCGCCAGTTTCACCCAGCGGATGCAGACGATCGAGAATCATCAGGGCGACGAGAGCGCATCGACCCGCGTGGCGGTGTGGATGTGGACGCTCGACTATGTGAAAACCCATCCGGGCGGCGGCGGCTTCGACAATTATCTGCAGAACAGCTTTACCTATTTCGCCCAGAGCGAAGTGGGTGACGGCGATACGAAGCGGATCGAGCGGCGATTGGTGACCGACAAGGGCCGCGCCTATCACAGCGCCTATTTCGAGATGCTGGGCGAGCAGGGCTATTTCGGCTTCCTGCTCTGGGCGTTGATCCACGGCATCTGTTTCATCCGCACCGAAATGATCCGCCGTTTGTATCGCAAACGGACGGGACCGGACGAAGCCTGGATCGCGCCGTTCGCGCTGGCGCTGCAACAAGGGCATATCGTCTACATGGTCGGATCGCTGTTCGTGGGCATCGCCTATCAACCCTTCATCTTCATGATGCTGGCGCTCCAGATCGGCCTCGACACCTATCTGAGCCGGAGGCGCAAGGCCGCAGCGCGAGCGGACCTGAACGCGGCGATGAACCGGCCGCGCGGGGCGCTGGCATGAGCGGCGAGCTGCGCGCATTGGGGCTGGTCCATGGGTTGTTGCTGGGCCTGCTGCTGGCGTCGCCACTGATTGCCCCCAGCCTTATGCCATGGGGGGTCGAAGCCCTGTTCATCATCGGCGGTTTTCAGCTGAGGCTGGCAGACCGGCGATGGTCCATGCGCAACGGCTGGAGCAACTGGATAAGCCATATCCGCATGGCGCCGGCGCGGCTGATCCCATGGGCAGCGGCGGCGACGGTGGCTCTGATCGCAGGCGATGGCACGCGGGCGCAGGCGATCCTGATCGCCGCATCGCTGTGCGAATTGCTGATATATCCGGTCTGCACCCACATATTGGCGGGGCTGTCGCGGCGCTCGGCTGGCGCGGTGCTTGTGCTGCTGGTGATGGTCGGCCTTGGCGCTGCGGGGGAGGCGATCCGTTACATGATCGGCTTCATGACCGGCATCAGCGCGTGTCTATTCTGGTTGCGCGGTCCCGATGGGGAGGCGCATGCGTTGGGACTGGCACTGACCGGACTGGTCGCAGCGGCTGTCACGGCTGTCATGTTACCTGCCGCTATGCCGGTAGCCTTGCCCGCCGCCATCGTCTGCGCGACGCTGGCGCTGGCGCACATTTCAACGCTGCGCCGCCGCCCGATCCCGTGGCGGGTGGGCGGCGGCTTGCGGGTCAGGCCGTAACGGCTTCGGTTTCGACAACGGCCTTGATCAAGGCTTCAACAAAGGCGGGAATGTCGTCGGGCTTACGGCTGGTGATGATATTGCCGTCCACCACGACCGCATGATCGACGACCTCGGCACCCGCGTTGCGCAGGTCCGTACGTACCGACGGCCAGGACGTGACCGTCCGTCCGTTGACGACGTCAGCCTCCACGAGCAGCCATGGGCCGTGACAGATGGCCGCGACCGGCTTTCCCGCGGTCACGAAGGCGCGCACCGCCGACACCGCCGTCGCATTGGTGCGCAGCGTGTCGGGATTGGCGACGCCGCCGGGCAGTAGCAGAGCGTCATATTCCTCCATCCTGACGGCATCGAGGCGGATGTCGGGGGTTATGGTGTCGCCCTTTTCATCATGCTTCATGCCCTGGATCGGATCGAGACCGGGCGAAGCGAGGGTCACGCTGGCTCCCGCCTCGATCAGGGCGTCGCGGGGGTCGAACAATTCGGACTGCTCGAACCCGTCGGTCGCGATGATGAGGATGCGGCTGTTATTAATGGCGGGCATGGGGCTTCTCCTTGCACCTGTATGGAAACAGGCAAACGGACCACGACCCCACACGTTGCGGAACGAAGCGATGAAAGGTGGGTTTTTGGCCATGAGAAGGAAAATATGGCCAGCCAACCCCTCATCCATGTGGATGACAGCATCCCCGGCATTTCGCGACGCGCTCTCAAAAATGGCTGGGGCTATTATCAGCCCGACGGATGCCGCATTGCCGATCGCGAAGAGATTGATCGGCTGAATGCCATCGCCCTGCCCCCCGCCTATCGCGACTGCTGGTTCTGCCCGATGCCCCATGGCCATATATTGGCGACGGGACATGACGAACGAGGCCGCAAGCAATATCGCTATCACCCGGAATTCCGCGCCGGTCGGGACGCACAAAAATATGAAGGCTGCGCCGCGTTCGGTCGCGCCCTGCCCAAACTGCGGGCGCAAATGGAGGCGGACCTGTCGCGGCGCGGATTGCGCAAGGAGCGGACCATCGCCGCGGTCGTGCGGCTGCTGGATCTGGGCCGGTTGCGCGTGGGTAATGAATATTATGCCACTACTAACAAGAGTTTCGGCGCGACGACGCTGCGCCGCCGTCATGTCGACCTGACCGGCAAGGCGCTGACGCTGCGCTATCGCGCCAAGTCGGGCAAGCAGCATCTGGTGACGCTGACCGACAGGCGGCTGGTGCGCTTCGTGCGGAATGTGCATGATTTGCCCGGCCAGCATCTCTTCCAATATCTGGATGAGGATGGCGATGCCCGCCCGATCACGTCGAGCGATGTGAACGCCTATATTGCGCAGGCCATGGGCGGTGCCTTCACCGCCAAGCATTTCCGCACCTGGGGGGCATCGACCATTGCCTTTGCCACTTTGGCCGCTGGGCCGGTGTCGATGAAGGCCCTGTTGGAGCCAGTGGCCGCCGCGCTCGGCAATACGCCAGCGATCAGCCGCAAAAGCTATGTCCACCCTGCGCTGCTGGAATTGTGCAAGGATGGACAGGATGAATGGCGCGCCGGGCTTCGCCTGCCGCGCCGTACACGCTATCTGTCTCGCGAAGAGCGCGGACTCATCGCATTTCTCGACACGCTTGCCGGATAAAGGCTAACAGGACCGACATGGCCAACACGACTGAACCCGCCGCCGTAAAAGTGCATACCCCCGATCTTGTCGAGATGTGGCGATCGACCAGCGAATGGCTGTCGGTCCATTATGTCCAGATCGCCATCGCCATTGGCGCAGGCATTCTCATCTATCTCGCGCTGACCGCCCTGCGCCAGTTCGGCAAAAGGTGGCGCGGCGACCTTGGCGACCCGCTTGGCTATACCAATGTGCTGGGCCGTGCTGTGGCGCGCACCACCCATTTCTTCATGCTGATGGTCGCGGCCAAGCTGGTCGCTGGCTATGCCGATCCGCCCGCCGCGCTGTTCAAGACCATCGCCTTCCTGTTCACCATCGCGGCCGTGTTGCAGGGCGCGATCTGGGCGCGGGAAATCATATTGGGGCTGATCGAGCGCAAGACGCTGGCGGAGGATGGTCAGGGCGAAACGCTGGCCAATGCGATGGGCCTGATCCGCGTTCTGGTGACATTCGCCCTGTTCGCGATCGCCACCATCGTCGTGCTGGACAATCTGGGTGTCAATGTGACCGGCCTGGTCGCGGGCCTTGGCATTGGCGGCATCGCCATTGGTCTGGCCGCGCAGGGGATTTTTTCCGACCTGTTCGCCGCACTGTCGATCATTTTCGACAAGCCGTTCCGCCGGGGCGAGACCATCACCTATGACACCACAACCGCAACGGTCGAAAAGATCGGCCTGAAATCCACGCGGATGCGCGCCATCACGGGCGAAAAGAAAGTGATGTCCAACGCCAATCTGTTGCAGAAGGAAATCACCAGCTATTTCACGCTGGATCACCGCCGCATCAAATTTGCCATCGGCGTCATCTACCAGACCCCGCCTCAACTCGCCGCGCAGATCCCCGACATTCTCAAGGAGATCATCGAAGCCCATGGTGGCAATTTCGTCCGATCCGGCTTTGTCAATTTCGGCGCATCCAGCCTGGATTTCGAAGTAGATTTCGATGTGTATCTGCCGGACTGGGATTCGATCTATCAGGTGCGGCACAAGGTCGGCCTCGCCATATTGCAGCGGTTCAACGACGCCGGGCTGGAATTTGCCTATCCGACCCAGACGACCTTCACCGCCGCGCCGGACGGGCAGATGATCATGCCCTATGCGGAGGTGCAGCCGGTACGTGGTGTCTGAACTGCGGCGTCAGCCCGCGCCCCACAGGCTGCCGGGCTGAAGCAGGCCATCGGCCAGCGTCAGCGCCCCGTCGCGATCCCGCGCCAGAAGCAGCGCGCCATCAAGGTCGATCCAGTCCGCCCCCTGCGCCACCAGCGCGGCGGGCGCGATGCCAAGCGAGGTGCCAAGCATACAGCCTACCATGACGCGAAACCCCCGGTCCCGCGCCGCCTGACGCAGCGCCAGCGCTTCGGTCAGGCCACCGGCCTTGTCCAGCTTGATGTTCACCGCGTCAAAGTCGCCAAGCCGCTCAAGGTCCGCGCTGGTATGGCAGCTTTCATCCGCGCACAGCGGCAAGGGCGCACGGACCCCGGCCAGCGCCACCTCTTGACCATGGATCACGGGCTGTTCGACCATTTCGACGCCAAGGTCGGCCAGCGCCTGCGCCTCTGCCGCAATATCCAGATCATGCCAGCTTTCATTGGCATCGACGATCAGTCGCGCGTCCGGTGCGCCCGCCCGCACGGCGGCGATGCGCGCCCGGTCGCCCTCGCCCGTCAGCTTGCATTTGAGCAGGGCAAAACCGCGCCCGGCCGCCGTCCTGGCGGCAGCCTCCATCGTTGCCGGATCGCCCAGGCTGATGGTGAAAGCGGTCGGCAGCGGCGCGGGCTGGCAAAGGCCGGCAAGTTGCCAGACCGGCGCACCCGCACGCTTTGCCTCCAGATCCCATAGCGCGCAATCGAGCGCGTTGCGCGCCGCCCCGCGTGGCATATGCTTCAGCAACGCCTGCCGGTCGAGCGGCCCGGCATAGGCGCGGATCGCCGCCGCACACCCTTCCGCCGTTTCGCCCTCATAATAGATTGCCGTTCCTTCGCCCCGGCCGACATAGGTGCCATCGCCAACGGTGCAGACGACCACGTCCACATCGGTCTTGGCCCCGCGGCTGATGATGAACGCGCCTGCGACCGGCCAGCGTTCGACGGTCGCGGACAATAGGTGGATCATTGGCGGCTCCAATGCGTGAACGGATCGCCCGCCTATGCGCGAAAGTCGCGCGCGCCACCAGCCCCGCCCCATTGAGGCATTGCGGGCAGCCTGCTAAGCGCCGCGCATGGAGGACACACCCACCCCGTCGCCGCGCACCAGCGCCCGTCCCGCGCTCGGCAGCCTGACAATGCTGTGGGGTTTCGCGAAGCGCTATCCGGGGCGTATTGCAGGCGCGTTGATCGCGCTGATCGTGTCGTCGGCGGCGACGCTGGGCATCCCCAGCGGCTTCCGGCTGGTGATCGACCGGGGCTTCATGGGGGGCGGCGACATCAGCCGCTGGTTTGAATATCTGCTGCTGATCGTCATCATATTGGCGGTGGCGAGCGCGCTGCGCTTTTACTTCGTGTCCTGGCTGGGCGAGCGGGTGGTCGCGGATATTCGCAGCGCGACACAGGCCAATCTGCTGCGACAGGCGCCGCGCTTCTTCGAGGAAAACCGCCCTTCCGAAATCGCATCGCGCATGACCGCCGATACGGCTGTCGTCGAACAGGTGGTCGGATCGACCGTGTCGATCGCGCTGCGCAACATGGTCACCGGCGTTGGCGGCCTTATCTATCTGTTCGCGCTTGCGCCCAAGCTGGCGGCGATGCTGCTGCTGGGCATCCCCGTCATCCTGCTGGTGCTGCTGAGCCTGGGCCGCAAGGTGCGGGCTTTGTCCCGCGCCAGCCAGGACCGGCTCGCCGACGTCGGCAGCGTGACCAATGAAGTGCTGGCGGCGATGAAAATCGTCCAGGCATTCGGGCAGGAAAAGCGCGAGGCGGCGCGGTTCGACGCGACGGTCGAAAAGGGGTTCGACACTGCGCGCCGGCGCATCCGGTTGCGGGCGATCATGACGGCGGTGGTGATATCGCTGGTGTTCGGATCGATCACGGCGGTCATGTGGCAGGGCGCGCTGGATGTCGCGGCGGGCAAGCTATCGGGGGGCAGCATCGCTGCGTTCGTCCTGACTGGCGGGCTGGTGGCGGGTGCGTTCGGCTCCTTGTCGGAAAGCTGGGGCGATCTGCTGCGGGGTGCTGGCGCGGCCAGCCGCTTGCATGAGCTGATGACGGCGACGCCCGACATATTGCCGCCCGAAAGCCCGACGATCATTCCGGCCGCCGTGTCCGGCGCGCGGCTGACATTTGATGATGTGCGTTTCCATTACCCCACCCGGCCCGATCAGGCGGCACTGAATGGCGTGTCGATCGATGTTGCGCCCGGCGAGACGGTAGCGGTGGTCGGGCCTTCTGGCGCCGGCAAATCGACGCTGATCCAGCTGGCTTTGCGATTCTACGATCCCACGTCCGGTACTGTCCGGCTGAACGATGTCCCCTTGCCGCAGGCCGACCCGGCTGCATTGCGCGCGATGATGGCGATGGTGCCGCAAGACAGCGTGATTTTTGCGGCATCGGCCCGCGACAATCTGCGTTACGGGCGGTGGGACGCGACCGACGATCAGATCTGGGACGCGGCGCGCGCCGCCAATGCAGAGGGATTCCTGCGCGCGCTGCCACAGGGACTGGACAGTCCGATGGGGGAAGCGGGTACGCGCCTGTCGGGCGGGCAGCGGCAACGACTGTCGATCGCGCGTGCGCTGCTGCGCGACGCGCCGATCCTGCTGCTGGACGAAGCCACGTCTGCGCTGGACGCCGAATCGGAACGGTTGGTGCAGGATGCGCTCGGTCGGTTGATGGAGGGGCGCACGACTATCGTTATCGCCCATCGGCTGGCGACCGTGCGCGCCGCCGACCGGATCATCGTACTGGACGAAGGACGGATCGTGGAACAGGGCGATCATGCCGCGCTGGTGGCGCAGGGCGGCCTATATGCGCGTCTGGCGAGCTTGCAGTTTCAGGATGCGCCCTCGGCCTGATCCGGGGCGCCCTGCTCAGGCGAGGGCGGAACCGCTGCTCAGCTTGACGATATGATCAAGGATTGCGGGATGCAGCGGGCGTTCGAAGGCGCAACCCGCTTCATGGCCGCGCGTCCACAAGACGCGGGCACGACGACCTTCGAAGCCCGGCAACATGACCCATAATTCACTGCCACAGGTGAGTTTCATGAAGCTTTGAAGGCGAAAGCCAATGACGGATACGTCGGCTATGCGGCTGCTGAACCAGGTTTCGCCAGGACGACGAATACGCACACCGATCTGCACATAGCTGCGCTCTGCCAGCCGTGCCTTTCGGTCCACATCAGTCTGTCTGTCGGCGCTCATTGTTCGCTATCGCCTGCCCTTCCACCGCCATTATCGACGATCGGCGTAAGCAAAGCGTTAATAAGTCTGCCCTGAAGCGGGCGTGCTCGCGGGTCGGCCGGGCGGGGCCGAGCGCATAAAAAAGGGGCCACCCGAAGGCGACCCCTGAAACATCGGCAATATCAAAACCCGGATGCCGCCCTGCCCGCCCGGAAAAACGGGAAGTCTTAGTGCAGGCTGACAGACGCAGGCAATCAGCGTTTAGAAGTTGCCATATTGTTCGTTGCCGACAAAGCCCAGCTTCGTCACGCCCGCACGCTTGATCTCCGCCAGCACCTCATCAACGGTGACATAGCGGGTCTGCGCGTTCGGCTGGAACTGAAGTTCCGGCTCGACCGGCAGGCGCAGCGACTGCTGCAGATATTGACGCAGGGTCAGCAGATCGATCGCCGAACCGTTCCAGGTGATGACCCCGGCAGAATCGATGGCGACCTTGTTCTTTACCGGATCGATCGGGGTGTTCGTCGGCGGTGCGTTCTGCGGCAGGTCGATCTTGACTGCGTGGGTCTGGATCGGAATCGTGATGATGAACATGATGAGGAGAACGAGCATGACGTCGATCAACGGCGTCGTGTTCATTTCCATCATCGGTTCGCCTTCATCGGAACCCATGCTCATGGCCATAGCGAAATCTCCTTAATCAGCCGGTCAGAGGCGGGTCGTCGTCGTGCCGGGTTCCGGCTCGGAGATGAAGCCCACCTTGGGGAAACCGGCGCGCTGCATCGTATAGATCGTACCGCCGATGCACCGGTAGGGGGTGTTGATGTCGCCACGGATATGCACTTCGGGCATGTCTTCGGGCGTCATATTTTCGACGCCGCCTGCCTTCTTGATGTCCGCTTCGAGCTTCGCCACCGCGCGGTTGAGCAGATCGCTGGAATCAACCTTGGTCAAATTCCAATAAACTGCGCAGCTGCCGTCCGAACCGGTCGTGACCGAGAGGGAGACATTTTCCGGCTTCGTCGTGGTCGGCTCGAACGCCACCTTGGGAAGTTGCAGTTCGACCGTCTGAACGACGACCGGAACCGCGATAAGAAAGATGATGAGCAACACCAGCATGACGTCGACGAGCGGCGTCGTGTTGATGTCGGACAACGGTTTGTCGTCACCGCCGCCGGGGCCAACACTCATTGCCATTGATAATATCCTAACATTGGTGTCGATGGCGCCTCACCATCGCGAGGGCCATGGTCGGCGGGGAACCGGGTAGTCGCAGCGGCCACCCGGTTCCCACGCCGGCATCTCAAGACAATCAGGCCTTGGTCGGCGCAGCAACCGGCTTGGCAGCAGGTGCGGCGGGAGCCGGAGCAACGCTGGGCTTAACCGCGCCGTTCGACACCAGATAGGCCAGCAGATCGACCGTGAAGCCGTTCAGCTGTTCGGCGATCGACTTGTTGCGGCGCTGCAGGAAGTTGTAGGCGAGCACCGCAGGAACGGCCACGGCCAGACCCAGGGCGGTCATGATGAGCGCTTCACCGACGGGACCGGCGACCGCGTCGATCGACGCCTGACCGGCTGCACCGATCTTGATCAGCGCGCGATAGATGCCGATAACCGTACCGAACAGACCGATGAACGGCGAGGTCGAACCAACGGTTGCGAGGAAGGCGAGACCGCCGCCCAGCGACGAGTTGATCGCGGCTTCCGAACGACCGAGCGAACCGTGCAGCCAGTCATGGGCTTCGACCGGATCGGTCAGCTTGGTATGTTCTTCCTGCGCCTTGATGCCGTCATCGACGATCTGCTTGTAGGCAGAGTTCTTTTCCAGCTTGGCCGAACCTTCCTTGATGTTGGCGGCGCGCCAGAAGGTCGCGCGGACCTTCTTGCCCTGGTTGATCACCTTCTGCTGTTCGATCAGCTTGGTGAACAGAATGTAGAAAGTGCCGACCGACATGCCGCACAGAATGATGAACACGGTCCAGGCGATGGTACCGCCCTGTTCCAGAGCTTCCATCAGGCCATAGGGGTTTTCCGGCTTCGGCGCCGCAGCTGCGAGATACATCAACATGTTCAAGACTTCCCTCTCAATGAGATCAAGCTAGAGCGAGGCGGCGCCGGGCGCACGCCTTGCCCGTTTGGATTATTCCGGCAGACGCCAGGTGATACGGCCATTGTACGTATCGGGCATTTCCGCACCATCAGACCCCTTGGCCGGCTTGAACCGCGCACGACGCGGCAGCAGGCGGCAGGTCGCCTCATCGAGATCCGGGTGACCGGTCGAGGAGGTGATGGTGCAGTCGGTTACCCGACCGTCCGCACCGATTTGCAGGCGGAACCCGGCCGTACCCGAGCGTTCTTCGCGCTGGGCGCGGCTCGGATAGTCCGCATCGCTGAGCCAGCTGCCGGGCGAACTGCGCGGCGTTGCGCGGGTTGCGGCGACAGGCGGCGGCGGTGGGGCCGGCGGCGGGGGCGGGGCTGCGACCGGGACGGGGTTGAACACCGGAGGCGGCGTCCTAACTACAGTCATGGTCGGCGCAGGCGCCGGGGTCTGCACGATCGGCGGCGGGGCCACGACCGGCGGCGGCTCGACCGGCTGGTCTGGCGGCGGCGGTGGCGGCTCCTCGTCCGGTGGTGGCGGCTCTTCCTTCACGTCGATCACGTTCAGCTGTTCTGCCGCCTTTTTGACATATTTCATGCCAAGACCGGTGACGAAGGCATAGCCAAGAACAGCGTGAATCAGGGCGACGATGATGATCGAGACGGTCCGACTCGATCCTTGCGAGTGGTCAGCATAGGCCATTCGGCAACGACACTCCTTAACTCATCTTACCAGTGGTTTATACAAATCAGCCAAAAACGACCCAAGCCGACCGGGCTATCCCGGCCACCTTCGGCCCCTGTCCGTCCAATTGCTACCGCACAAACTCCTATCGCGGCACATCGTGGCACGCAAACGCTTTATCGATATGTTCATTTGCGGTTACCATTTCATAGCGGAATGACTTGCCTGTGATATCCTTGCCACGAGCCAAAAATATAGGACGAAGCTGATCATGAAATCCTCCACCCTGCTTTACCGGCTCGCGCTGCCATGCCTCATTTCAGCCGTAAATCTCCCGGTTTTCCCTGTTTTAGCGCAACATCTTCCGATGACAACGCGCTCAGCGCCCGCCGCCACCGGCTTGTCCTACGCCGACATTGTCGACCTGGCGGACACCGCGCCGCTAGTGGCCCATGTGCGAATCCGCAACATCATTCCGTTGAAGCCCGAACAGGCCGGGGACGTCCCCGCGGGCCATAAACGGCTGTTTGTGGAAGGCGACGTCATGGGTTTGATTCGCGGCGAGGCGGGAATCGCCCCCCTTGTAAGCTGGCTCTACGATGCGCCTGTCGACGCCCGCGGCAAATTGCCGAAACTGAAAAAGGCGCAGGTCATCCTGTTCGCGCGGCCCGGCGGGCGGCCCGGCCAGATCCAGTTGGTTGCCCGCGACGCGCAGATCCCGGCTACGCCCGCAGAAATCGAGCGGGTGAAAACCATATTGTCCGCGCTGGTCGCACGCGATGCGCCGCCCCGCATCCTGGGATTGGGTGATGCTTTCCATGTTGCCGGCACGGTGGCTGGCGAGGGCGAGACCCAGATTTTCCTGCGTACCGAAAATGGCGACCCCGTCTCGCTCTCGATCCTCCGTCGGCCCGGCGAGCAGCCCCGCTGGGCAGTGGCGCTGGGCGAGATTGTCGATGAAGCGGCGAAGGCGCCGGCGCCGGGCAGCCTGCTCTGGTATCGCCTGGCCTGCACGCTGCCCCCTGCCCTGCCCGCCCGCGCGGTGCGGACCCTGTCCGTGCAGGACGCCGAAGCGGCCCGCGCAGACTATCGCGTGGTGATCGATGCACTGGGCCCGTGCGGACGGACGCGGACGCCCGCCTGATACAGCTTTTGCTTGGACCCACGCGCACCTGTCGCTATCAGCGCGGGCTTCATCATCCGCGCTGATTATAGAGAAAGACGCCCCTATGACCAATCTGCACCGCCATGCCCCGCTGCGCGTTGCGCTCGTCGGCCTAGGCACGGTGGGCGGAGGCGTCATCCGGCTGCTCAACACCAATGCGGCTCTGATTGCCCGGCGCGCGGGTTGCCCGGTTCAGGTCGTCGCGATTTCGGCGCGTGACCGGAACAAGGATCGCGGTGTCGATCTGTCCCCCTATGAATGGGTGGACGATATGAACAGCCTGGCGACGCGCGACGATATTGACGTCGTGGTCGAACTGATCGGCGGGTCGGATGGTCCGGCGCTGACGCTGGCGCGCCACTGCCTGAATGCGGGCAAGCCGTTCGTCACCGCGAACAAGGCGATGCTGGCCCATCATGGGCTGGACCTTGCCCGGCTGGCCGAAAAGGGTGGCATTGCGCTCAAATATGAAGCTGCGGTTGCTGGCGGCATCCCGGTGATCAAGGGCATGCGCGAAGGCGCTGCCGCGAACGAAATATCGCGCGTCTACGGCATTCTCAACGGCACCTGCAATTACATCCTGACCACGATGGAAAAGGAAGGCCGGGGCTTTGACGAGGTACTGAAGGAAGCGCAGGAACTGGGCTATGCCGAGGCCGACCCCAGTTTCGACATTGATGGCGTGGATGCCGCGCACAAGCTGACCATCCTCGCCAGCCTGGCCTTTGGCACCGAACTGGATTTCGCCGCCGTCGCCACGACCGGCATTCGTCATGTCATCGCCGCCGACATTGCCGAGGCCGCTGCGCTGGGTTTCCGCATCCGGCTGGTCGGCATGGCCCAAAACGGCGCGGACGGGCTGTTCCAGCGAGTCCACCCGATGCTCGTGCCGCTCGACCATCCGCTGGCCCATGTCGATGGATCGTTGAACGCGGTGGTGGCGGAGGGCAATTTTGTCGGTCGCCTCTTCTTCCAGGGCCGTGGCGCGGGCGATGGGCCGACGGCATCAGCCGTGGTCGCTGACCTCATCGATGTCGCGCGCGACGAATATGGCGATGCCTTCGCCATGCCCGTCGCCGCACTGACGCCGCAAAATACCGCCGATGCAGGCGCACGGGTGGGACGCACCTATTTGCGCTTCATGGTGCAGGACCGTCCCGGCGTGCTGGCGGAAATCGCAGCCGCCACCCGCGACGCAGGCGTGTCTATCGAAAGCATGATCCAGCGCGGCGCGCATCAGGATGACGGCGTGCTGGTCGCCATCGTCACCCATGCGGGCGAGGAACGCTGCATCCGCGACACGCTCGATCGCCTGGCCGGATCGGACAGCCTGATCGGCACGCCGATGGTGATGCATATTCTGGATTGAACGACGCTAATGCTGCCCGGCGCCCTCAAAGCGATCGGGCAGCGGCGGTGGCGGCGCGAGATCCGCGTCGGGATCGATGATGGCGGTGCCAGTCCTGGCCATGACATCCGCCACCTTGAACACCGACAGGCCGCCGACGCACCCTGTCCCCTGCCCGCCGACCACGCCGCAACTGCCCTGCCGCACGGCCGCCGCCGAAGCCCGCGGCGCATCCCCCCGCACGATGCCGCCATTTTGCGCCGGCTCGCGCGGCAAGGGCAGGCGTTCGCGGGCATTACGCTCGGCCCGGTTGCCGCACACGACGATCGCATCGCCGCTGCGGTCACAGGGTTTTATCACTTGGGTCTTGCTGCGATACGCGGCCATCAATTCTTCATCCGCCGCATGGGCGGTTACCGGTGCGGCGAGAATGAGGATGCTGGCCAGAGCTTTCATCGCCCTGCCTGTTCATCATGCAATCATGGCCACATGATGACCGGCCTCCTTCGTCGCTCGACAAGGACGGGGCAACGGCCTATCCGCTCTGGCCATAAGAATAGGCAGAGGGATGAAGATGGTACAGGCAAGTTCGACGCTGGATCGCGTTCTGGTGCTGGAAATGGTCCGCGTCACCGAAGCGGCGGCCATTGCCGCTTCCAAGCTGATCGGCCGGGGCGATGAAAAGGCAGCCGATGCTGCCGCCGTAGAAGCCATGCGCCTGGCCTTCAACGACCTGTATATGGACGGCACCGTCGTCATCGGCGAAGGCGAGCGCGACGAAGCACCGATGCTCTATATTGGCGAGAAGGTCGGCAATGCGATCGGCACCGGGCCGAAAATCGACATCGCGCTCGACCCGCTGGAAGGCACGACCATCACTGCCAAGGCCGGTCCGAACGCGCTGGCGGTACTGGCGATTTCCGAAGAGGGCGGCCTGCTCAACGCGCCCGACGTCTATATGGACAAGCTGGCGGTAGGGCCGGGCTATCCCGACGGCGTGATCGACCTGAGCCGGTCAGCCAAGGAGAATGTCGAGGCGGTCGCCACTGCCAAGGGCGTGGAACCGTCCGACATCATCGTGTGCGTGCTGGACCGGCCGCGCCATGAAAAACTGATTGCGGAACTGCGCGCGATCGGCTGCGGCATCATGCTGATTCCCGATGGCGATGTGGCGGGTGTGATCGCCACGACCGATCCTGAAACCACGATCGACATCTATATGGGATCGGGCGGCGCGCCCGAAGGCGTGCTGGCCTGCGCCGCGCTGCGCTGTGTCGGCGGACAGTTCAAAGGACGGCTGCTGTTCCGTAACGAGGATGAAAAGCAGCGCGCCCGCAAATGGGGCATCACCGATCTCGACAAGATTTATGACCTGAAGGAACTGGCCAAGGGCGACTGCATCTTTGCCGCCACCGGGGTTACTGACGGGTCTTTGCTCGACGGGGTCAAGCGGCTGCCGGGTGGCAAGCTGACGACCGAGAGCGTGGTGATGCGCGCCAGCACCGGCACGGTACGTTGGGTGAAGGGCGAACATCGGCTGAACCACAAGCCGGTTTGACCGACAGCGAGCCGAACATAGGGAAAGGGAGCCGGATGGCTCCCTTTTTTGTGGGCCTAGCGCCCGGCGCGGTGGTTGAGATCGTGCCCTAGTGCCAGGATGCCGACGCCGATCAGCGTATAGACGCTTTCCTGCCAGCCATGGTCCATGGTCAGCGCGCCCGCCATCACCCCAAGCCCCAGCGCTCCGATCGCCGCGGGCATCATGAACCGATGGACCAGCGCGCCATGGCCGAGCGCGATCGCGCCCATCAAGATGGCCAGCACCAGTCCCGCTTCGTGAAAGATCGGGCTTTCAAAAATACCGCCCGCCGTCGCCAGCAGGCCCAGCACGACAGCCGTGATGAAGCAATGCGCCAGACACAGGCCCGACAGCGCGATCGCAAAGCGATCGAGGCGGCCGGACATCAGAAAGTGGCGAATGGTCTGCGACATGCTGGTGGCTACATAGGCCAAACCGTTATAAGTTACAACATATCATCATGATTTATGCGCGATGGCCCCAAAAGCAGCTAAGCCGCCAGGCGCAGGCAGTTCCGGCCGCTATGTTTGGCGCGATAGAGCGCCTTGTCAGCGGCCTCCAGCATCGCCGATCGCGTTGACCCACCGTCCAGTCGGACCAGTCCCGCGCTGAAGGTCACGGAGATGGCCTCGCTCCCCGCCTCCCCCACGGGAATCGGGGCGACCATGCGAGCGCGCAGCCGTTCACAGATCATGCTGGCCCGATCAATGTCGCTATCGACGAGCAAAATCGCAAATTCCTCGCCACCCAGACGTCCGATGCTGTCGATACCCCGCAATCCCGGCCGCAGCCGTTCGACAAACGCGCTCAACACCCGATCGCCTGCGCCATGGCCATAGCGGTCATTGACCGCCTTGAAATGGTCTATGTCGATCAACAACAGGCAGGACCGCGCGCCGTGGCGTGCGCGCAGGATTTCCGCTTCCAGCTTTTCGAGGAAGGCGCCGCGACTATCCGCTCCGGTTAGCGAATCATGCGATGCGACGTCTTGCAGCGCCTGTTGGCGGGCCTTGTGCCGGGACATGTCGCGGATCATGCTTACGACGCCACTGGCGACGCCCCGTTCGTCAACGACGGCGCGGCTCACCATTTCGCACCACTGCGGATCGCCGCCGGACAGCAGGGACCGGAATTCGACGGTGTGGCTGACGCCGGGATTGGCCAGCGCGCGGCGATGCGTGGCGATGACGATCCTCCGGTCCTTTGGATCGACCAGATGGGCGGCGGACTGGCCGATCAACAGGTCCGGCGCGCAGCCAATTTGTTCAGCGGCCGATGGCGAGGCGTAACGGATGATACCGTCCACGCCGATGTTGAGCACCACATCGCCGCTATGTTCGGCAATGGCGCGATACCGCGCCTCGCTGTCGTGCAACATCAGGAACAGGCGGCGACGGCTGTTGAGTTCGGCCGTGATCAGCATGCTGAGCAGAAAACTGAGCGCGATGTAGAATTGGAAATATTGCACCCGCGCGCCGACCGTTCCGGGAACGAGGTTCAGCGGACCGAGCCCTTGCACGGTCGCCGCTCCCCCAACCACCGCCAGGATGATGATGGAGGCCGCCGCACCCACCTGCCCGGTGCGAAAGGCAATCAGGACCAGCGGCAGGAGTGGCGCGAACAGCAGCGGATAGCGGGCCCAGAAAAACACATGGACGATGGCCAGCGTGAACAGCGCGAGCAGCACGATGGCCTCGACCTTGACCCGCTTCGGCGTATCCCGCAGCCAGCGCCCGCATTCGCCCTGCAACAGCAGGATCAGGATCGGCGCGAATGTCAGCCCGCCCAGCACATGCCCGCTATACCATTGCAGCCAGGATGCACCGAACGGCACGGACGTGACGAAGGAGGCGACCGTCGCCGCCATAACCCCGGCGACGACATTAGCGACGCCGCATAGGGCGATGATGAACACCACGAGGGGACGAATCGCGCCGATGATCCGGCGATCCGGCACGAAACGGCGACAGATGATCGCCACGATCAGCGATTCGACGACGTTGATCGCCGCCATGGGGATCGCGGCCAATGGACCCATGCCGAACAACGCAGTCGCCAAGGTGCTGGCAATGGCGCAGGCCATGATCGCGCGCGGCCAGTAGCGGGTGCGCGACGTCAGCAACTCCGCCATCAAAAAGGCATTGGCACCCCAGATGAAGGCAAGGCCGCCTTCAAAACGAGAGATCAGCAACGCCATTGTCGCCACGATGAAATAGACGCTGCCAGTGACAACAGGCGCGAAGATCGAGGAGGAGTGACGAAGAGCGGACCGTTGCATATTGGCGGGGAGGCTAGCGCCGCATCCTTAATATTTGCTCACCATGAATGCCCGCGATCGGGGAAAGCCCCTGTAATAGCGACGCAAAACCCCGGCGCGTGTCAGGCGCCGGGGTTGATCGTCATGCAAATCTGGCCGCGCCGTCAGGCCGATGCGTCGGACAGTAATTCATCGGTTGGCGCCGAGATGGACGGATTGCGATCCTTGATCTTCGCGCGCGCAGCCCGCACGCCGGCCCCATAATCGGGATGGACGGCGTCAAACAGCTTGCACTGGCGTTCCTCGATAAAGTCGGGAATGTCGCCCATGGCAGCGGCGATATTGGCGAACAGCCGGTCCTTCTCGCCCGCATCGAACAGTTCGAACAAGGCGCGGGGCTGGCTGAAATCGTCATTGCCCTCCCTGTGGTTCCAACGGTCTGCATCACCCGAAATCCGCAGCGGCGGCTCCAGAAACTTATTGTCCTCGACCGGTCCGCCAAAGCTGTTCGGCTCATAATAGGCTGCCGGATTAGGATTATTGGGGGTGAAGCGCATCGCCCCATCCTTGTGATAATGATGCACCGGGCATTTGGGGGCATTGACCGGCAATGCCTCATAATGGGTGCCGATGCGGTGGCGATGGGCGTCGGCATAGCTGAAGATTCGCGCCTGAAGCATCTTGTCGGGCGAAAAGCCGATGCCCGGCACGATGTTCGACGGCGACATCGCCAGTTGCTCGATTTCCGCGAAATAATTGTCCGCGTTGCGGTTCAGCTCCATCACGCCAATGTCGATCGGCGGATAGTCCGCATGCGGCCACACCTTGGTCAGGTCGAACGGATTGTAGGGCGTCTTGTCGGCATCCAGTTCGGGCATGATCTGCACCTGGACCTTCCACTTCGGAAACTCTCCGCGCTCGATCGCCTCGAACAAATCCTCCTGCGTCGATTCACGGGTGCGACCCACGACCTGCGCCGCTTCCTCATTGGTCCAATGCTTGTGGCCCTGCATCGTCTTGAAGTGGAATTTGACCCAGAAACGCTCATTGGCGTCGTTGATCAGGCTGAAGGTGTGGCTGCCATAGCCGTTGATGTGGCGCACGTCCGTCGGCAGACCGCGATCGGACATCAGGATCGTCACCTGATGCAGCGATTCCGGGCTGAGCGACCAGAAATCCCACATCGCCGTGGGCGAACGCAGATTGGTGCGCGGGTGGCGCTTTTGCGTGTGGATGAAATCGGGGAATTTCAGCGGATCGCGCACGAAGAAGACCGGCGTGTTGTTGCCGACAAGATCCCAATTGCCTTCGGGCGTGTAGAATTTCATCGCAAAGCCACGCACGTCGCGCTCGGCATCGGCCGCGCCCGCTTCGCCAGCGACAGTCGAAAAGCGCAGGATCATGGGCGTTTGCGCGCCCGGTTGCAGCACCTTCGCCTTGGTATATTTGCTGATGTCGCCGGTGATGGTCAGCGTGCCATGTGCGCCCCAGCCCTTGGCGTGGACGACGCGTTCGGGGATGCGTTCGCGATTCTGGTGGGCCAGCTTTTCCAGCAACTGATAGTCCTGCAACAGCAGGGGGCCGCGCGGGCCAGCGCTCAGGCTGTTCTGATTATCAGCGATCGGCGCGCCGCCGCTGGTCGTCATTAGGGGCTTATCGGCCATGGTCATCATCCTCATATTGCGAATGATGAAAGGATAAGCGGCGCTCAGGTTCCAGAGAAATTGATTAAAACATGCTGACTGATCGAATTTTACGGTAAATCAGGCGCAGGTCGGCGATCAGGCCTTTTCCAGCGTGCATTGCAGCGGATGCTGATTTTGCCGGGCGAAATCCATCACCTGATTGACCTTGGTTTCGGCCACTTCATAGCTGAAAATCCCGCACACGCCCACGCCGCGCTGGTGAACATGCAGCATCACGCGAGTCGCCTGCTCCATATCCATGCGGAAAAATTGCTGGAGGACGTGCACGACGAATTCCATCGGCGTGTAATCGTCGTTGAGCATGAGCACTTTGTAGAGAGACGGCTTTTTCGTGCGGGTCCGGGTGCGCGTGGCGATGCCGACGCTGGGACCGGTGCCATCGCCCGGATCGTCCCGATCCTCCCCCGTCATCGTCGCGGGGATCATAGATGCTGTCAAAATGCTGGTCATGATGGTCGAGGATATGGCAATTTGCCGGCCCATGGCAAGGGGCCGCCATGGCTGGATGCGATGGTAACCATCAATTTTGCAGACGGCAAAAAGGGCGCACCCCCCGATATGGAGAGCGCGCCCTGATGCTGTTCGTCCGATCGCTTAGGCAGCGAGCGACTTCACCTTGTCGGTCACCACGGTCACGCGGGCGGTCAGCGGGCTGGCAACGTCGCTGGCCAGCTTCATCATCGCTTCGCTGCTCTTGGCGGCTTCCTTGGTGAAATCGTCAAAGCTGCTCGAAAACATCTGGCTTTGCAGCTGGAAGAATTCGGTCGGGGTCTTGACGGTCGCGAAGGACTTGAAAGAGGCGGTCGCCTTTTCGAAGCTCTTGCGGCTGTAGTCGACAGCTTCCTGGCCCAGGGTTTCCATGCCCTTGGCTGCGATCTTGCCGGATTCGACCATCGCTTCGACATTGCCCTTGGCGATGTCGCTGAATTCTTCGATAGCCTTGGTCGACTTTTCGACGCTGGCCTTCGCCTTTTCGTTCATGTCGGCATAAACGGTTTCCAGCTTCGCCTTGGCGTCTTCAGCGAACTTCTTGCCGGTTTCGATTACGTCGTTCATCGTTTTGGTTCCTTCTATGGCGGACAGCGTCTTGAGTGCGAACGGTTCGGCCTGCTCGGGCAAGCTCTTGGTCATTTCGGGTTCGGCCGGAGCCTCAGGCGGCGTGGCGTCTACGGGCGCCTGCGCCTCTGGTTCGGCAACCGGTTCCGGAAGCGGCGGCGCGTCGACGGCGGTCGTCGCTGCAACAACGGCAGCGGGATTGGCGTCGATTGCTTTCACGCTGGACGCCGCCGCCTTACGCGGGGGCGCTTTCTTGGGTGCGGGGGCAATCGCCGCTTCGGCAGCCTTGAGCGCTTCGCTGGCCGACAAGGTCGTCGATGCGCTTTTAGCGCGCGGGGCGCTGCGTCCGGTCTTGGGTGTTACGGCCATGGACTTTCCTCCATTTGTTGCAGTGCACAATAGTCGCTTTGCGATGTGATTGCAAGACTTATTGTGCGCTGCAACAAAAGCGTCACGCAGCAGGGTGGAGGAGGCGTTCCAAGGTCTGGAAAAAGAGCGATTACCGCGCTTTTACATAGCGTCCGGGCGCATCTTCCACCGCCTTCAGCCGGCCCTTGCCCGGCACACGCGCCCCTTTGACCGGGACGGTCTGCGGATCGAGTCGTTCGATCCAGGCGCGCCAGTCGGGCCACCAGCTGCCCTTGGTTTCCTGCGCCGCGGTCAAGAAGGCCTCGAGCGTCGGCCGGCTATCCTCGCACGCCCAATATTGATATTTCTGCGCCGCCGGAGGATTGATGACCCCGGCGATATGCCCCGACCCTGCCAGCAGGAAGCGGACCGGCCCGGACAGATTTTCGGTCAGCTTCCACACGCTTTCCAGCGGCGCGATATGATCCTCTTTCCCCGCCTGCACATAAGCAGGCGTCGTGACTTTCGTGAGATCGATCGGCGTGCCGTCTACCGTGATGGCGCCGGGCACCACCAGCAGATTGTCGCGATAGAGCTGGGTCAGATAATCCCGGTGCCAGCGGGCGGGCAGATTGGTCGTGTCGCCATTCCAGTAGAGCAGGTCGAACGGCGGATAATCCTGCCCCAACAGATAATTGTTGACGACATAGTTCCAGATCAGGTCGCGACCGCGCAGCAGGTTGAAGGTGAGCGCCATATAGCGCCCGTCCAGAAACCCCTGCGATGACAATTGGTCGACCAGCTTCATCTGTTCATCATCGATGAACAGGGTCAGGTCGCCCGCCCGGCTGAAATCGACCTGGGCGGTGAAGAAGGTCGCGCTCGCCACCTTGCCCCCCTCCCCGCGCGCGGCCAGCAGCGCCAGCGTTGCCGCCAGCGTGGTGCCCGCGACGCAATAGCCGATCGTATGGACGCTCGGCACGCCCAGCAGATCGCGCACCGTATCGATCGCGTCGATCTGGCCACGCAGGATATAATCGTCCCAGATCAGATCCTTCATCGATGCGTCGGCGGATTTCCAGGAGACCAGAAACACGCTGATCCCCTGATCCACCGCCCATTTGACAAAGCTTTTCTGCGGGCTGAGGTCGAGGATATAGAAGCGGTTGATCCATGGCGGGAAGATGATGAGCGGCGTCGCCAGCACATCCGGCGTGGAAGGCGCATAATGGATAAGTTGGTAGAGCGGGGTTTCGTGGATGACCTTGCCAGGCGTCGCGGCGATATTGACGCCCAGTTCAAACTGGGTGCCGTCGGTATGGGTCAGTTGGCCCTTTTCCAGATCGGCCAGCATATGCTGCAAGCCCTTGACCAGATTTTCGCCACCGCTCTCGATCGTCTTTTCCACCACGGTCGGGTTGGTCAGCGGGAAATTGGAGGGCGAAAGCGCATCGAGCATGCCGCTGGTCGCAAAGCGCAGCTTCGCCTTCTGCTTGGGATCGACACCGTCGACGGCATCGGCCAGTTGCAGCATATAGTCCGACACGAGCAGATAGCTTTGCCGGATCAGGTCGTAAAAGGGGTGCTGGGTCCAGGCGGGATCGGCAAAGCGGCGGTCCTTGCGCGCGGCCGGGCTGTCGGCGGGCACGGGTTCGGGCTTTTCGCGGAACATGCCGCCTGAATCGATGAAGCGCTGCCACATCGCCAGCCCTTCGTCAGCGAAACTCGTCTGGATACGCGCCACCGTTTCGGGCGAAAAAGGGAGCGTCTGGCCCGCAGCGCCCGCCGCCTGTTCCAGCATCAGTTGCTGGGCCTGACCAATCGCGTGGGTCCATTGCTGCATCTGTTCCAGCGTAGGCAGATGCGGCTCCATGATGTCGGCTTTATCCATGGCCACTCTCCTGTTCCTGGCATCGTTTCATCGCATCGCTTTTTCTGGCGCGGCGCAAGCTGGCCGGTTATAGCCAGATTGTGACGCGGCAACGGCGCGACACGCACTATTCCCTACCGAGCGCTTTCAGGAAAGCCCCCAAAATGTCCGAAGAATTCTACCGCATGAAACGCCTGCCCCCCTATGTCATCGCCGAAGTGAACGCGATGCGGGCGGCCGCGCGCGCGGCGGGAGAGGATATTATCGACCTGGGCATGGGCAATCCCGATCTGCCGCCGCCGTCCCATGTCATCGACAAGCTGGTCGAGGTAGCGCGCAAGCCCGACGCCCATGGCTATTCCCAGTCGAAGGGGATTCCGGGCCTCCGCAAGGCGCAGGCCAACTATTATGGCCGCCGCTTCGGCGTGGATGTCGACCCGGAAAGCGAAGTGGTCGTGACCATGGGATCGAAGGAGGGCCTGGCAAGCCTGGCCACCGCGATCACGGCGCCGGGCGATGTCGTGCTGGCCCCCAACCCCAGCTATCCGATTCATATGTTCGGCTTCATCCTGGCGGGCGCGACCATCCGGTCGGTGCCGACGACGCCGGACGACAATTATTTCCGCTCGCTCGACCGCGCCATGGCCTTCACCGTGCCGCGCCCGTCGATCCTGGTGGTCAATTATCCGTCCAACCCGACCGCCGAGACGGTGGACCTGGCCTTTTACGAGCGACTGGTCGCCTGGGCGAAGGAGAATAAGGTGTGGGTCTTGTCCGACCTTGCCTATTCCGAGCTATATTATGACGGCAACCCGACGCCATCCATCCTGCAGGTGCCGGGCGCGAAGGACATTGCGATCGAGTTCACCTCGCTCAGCAAGACCTATTCGATGGCGGGCTGGCGGATCGGCTTTGCGGTCGGCAACAAGCAACTGATCGCGGCGATGAGCCGGGTGAAATCCTATCTCGACTATGGCGCGTTCACGCCGATCCAGGCGGCGGCCTGCGCCGCGCTCAACGGGCCGCAGGATATCGTGCAGAAGAATCGCGAACTGTACCACAAGCGCCGCGACGTGCTGGTCGAAAGCTTTGGCCGCGCCGGATGGGACATCCCCGCCCCACCCGCGTCCATGTTCGCCTGGGCACCGTTGCCGCCTGCGCTCAAGGATATGGGCAGCCTGGAATTTTCCAAGCAATTGCTGACCCATGCCAAGGTCGCTGTTGCGCCGGGCGTCGGCTATGGCGAGGATGGCGAAGGCTATGTCCGCATCGCCATGGTGGAAAATGAACAGCGGCTGCGGCAAGCGGCCCGCAACGTGAAGAAATATCTTCAGTCGATGGGCGTCAATACGCCAGCCAAGGGCGCGGCTTGACGATCACGGTCGCGCCATGATCCCCCTTCCCCAGGTTTCGCTGGTCTCTCAGACGATCCAGCTGGCGCTTGCCCCGGTGTTCCTGCTCGCCGGGATCGGCGCGTTCCTGAATGTCTCCGTCAGCCGGCTGGCGCGGATCATCGACCGGGCGCGGACGGTGGAGGCGGCGATCCTGACCACGCGCGGGCGCGAGCATGACCGGCTGGTGCATGAAATCCGCGTCCTCGACCAGCGGATGAGCGTCGTCAATATGGCGATCTTTCTGTCGGTTGCGTCCGCCTGCGCCGTCTGTCTGGTCGTCATCCTGCTGTTTGCGGGCAATTTGTTCGACGCCCATCTGGGGACGCCGATCGCCATATTGTTCAGCCTGGCGATGCTGTTGCAGGCGGGCGGCTTTGCGACCTTCATTCAGGAGATCCGGCTGGGATCGAAGATCATCCATGTCCGCAACGAAGTCCTGTATCATAAGGCCGAGATGGAAGAGCCGGACGCCGAATGACGCGCTTCACCGTCAATGACCGGCCAGTCCAGTATCGCATGGACCCGGACACGCCGCTGCTATGGGCGCTGCGCGACGCATCGAACCTGACCGGCACCAAATATGGCTGCGGCACGGGCGACTGTGGCGCCTGCACGGTGGATATAGACGGGGAAGCGGTACGCTCCTGCCAGGTGACGATCGGCAAGACCGAAGGGCGTTTCGTCACCACGATCGAGGCGCTGTCGCCCGATCGCGGTCATCCCCTGCAACAGGCGTTCGCCGCCGACAATGTGTCGCAATGCGGCTATTGCATCCCCGGCATGATCATGGCGGCGTCGGTGCTGCTGCGCCGGACCAATGATCCAAGCGACGCGGAAATTGACGCGGCGATCACCAATATCTGCCGGTGCGGCATCTATCCCCGGCTGCGCGGCGCGATCCGCCGGGCCGGGCGGATCATGCGGGGCGAAGATACAGGCACAGGCGATCAGGGATCCGCCGCGCCGCCGCCGGGCATCACCCCGGAGGAGGCGGCCCGCACGATCCCGGCACTTGGTCGGCCAGCGCCTGCGCCCAAGCGATAGCGCTGCCCGACTAGGCTGCTTCCCCGATCAGCGGCGTCATCGCCTGCGCCAGCGTCGCGCCCGAATAGGGCTTCTTGACCAGCGTGACATCGGCGAAGCGATCCGGCAGTTCCAGTCCGTCACCATAGCCGGTCGCAAACAGGAAGGGGATGCCCTGCTCCGCCAGCAGATCGGCCACCGGCATGCTGGTTTCCGCGCCCAGATTGAAATCGAGCACGGCCAGATCGACCGGATGCTGCTGAAGGGCTTCGCGCGCACGGGCGATGGTGGCGGCGGTCGTCACATCCGCGCCCAGATCGCGCAGGGCGTCCTCCCCGTCCATGGCGATGATCATATTATCTTCCACCAGCAGGACGTGACGCCCCTTGAGCAATGCAGGCGTCACGGCAATGACGGGGCGCGAACGATCCGTGCCGACGACGTCGGGCAGCACCGACACAACATGAGTGGAAGGGATGCAGAAATGCGCCTCCAGCCCGGCCAACCGGTAGTGGATTTCGGC
The DNA here is from genome assembly GCF_015752145.1 of Sphingobium sp. JAI105. Classification (NCBI taxonomy): domain Bacteria; kingdom Pseudomonadati; phylum Pseudomonadota; class Alphaproteobacteria; order Sphingomonadales; family Sphingobiaceae; genus Sphingobium; species Sphingobium sp. JAI105. The sequence goes on from NZ_JADOUC010000001.1 coordinate 1,544,090, forward strand.
GCGGCCATCCAGATCATAGGGAATGGATCGCTCGATCACGGTCGATCCAAATCCCCGCCGCGTGGGCGCGACCACCACCGGACCGCCACTTTCGCGCCAGTCGATCAGCAGGCTGCCATCCTGATCCACGCGCCAGTCGATCGTCACTGTGCCGTTGTCCGACAGCGCGCCATATTTGGCGGCATTGGTCAGCATTTCGTGGATCACCAACGCCATGACCGTGAAGCAGCCAGGCGTCAGCAGCACATTGGGGCCAGACAGCCGGACCCGGTCGCGCCGTTCACCCAGATACACGCCCGCCTCAACCTCTATCAAGTCGTAGAGGCGTGCGGGACTCCAGCGGTCGGCAGTGATCTGGTCGTGGGCGCGGGCCAGCGCGTGGATGCGGCTTTCCAGCGTGCCGATGAAATCCTCGACTGACACGGCGCTGCTGCGCGTCTGCGACAAAAGCCCGCGAATCAGCGCCAATATGTTGCGGACCCGGTGATTGAGTTCCGCGATCAGCAATTCCTGCTTTTCATGCGCGCGCTGCCGTTCCGCATCCGCTGAATCGGACAGGCGGAGCACGACTTCGAGCAGGGCTGTGCGCAAGGCTTCGGCGACGCGCAATTGCGCGGGGGCGAAAGGCAGTGCCGTTCCCTTCACCAGTTCCGACCATTCCTCGAAACTTTTGCGCGGAGTGAGCCGCGGGCCATTGGGGCCATATTCGATATGCTTGTCCTGATTGCCCGCCCAGCGCACCGCGCGCAGCTGTTCGGCACGGAACAACACCACATAGTCACGCGGTCGGCGCGACAGCGGAATGGCGAGCAGTCCGGAGGCACGATCGGCATAGGCAGCCGCTTCGGGCAGGACGCGGCCGAGCGCATCGGTCGTATAGACCTGACTGGCGGCGACGCGGTTGAGCATCGAGACGATGCCGGCAAACGCCGCCGTGTCAGGGGTCAGCCCCGACAGGCTGATCTGCCCGTCAATATAGACACCAACGCCATCGGCCGGAATCGTGTCGAAGATGATGTCGCCCAGCCAGCGCGCGTTGGACAGCAGGTCATGATCCTGCGCCACGGCCGACATGAGCCGGTCGGCAACCTGTCTCGCCTTGCCCTCATAGTCGGCTGTCTCCGCGCGTTCGCGGCTTTCCAGCATCATCGAGAATATCTGGCCGAACAGTTCCGCCGCGCTGCGCTGGGCAAAGGTCGGCAGGCGCGGGGCATAGTGGTGGCAGGCGAACAGCCCCCATAGCCGCCCTTCGACGATGATGGAGATGGAGAGCGACGCCCCCACCCCCATGTTGCGCAGATATTCGATATGGATGGGTGATACCGCGCGTGTGAGGCAGAGCGACATGTCGAGCGCCGCGCCGGTCGGATCAAGCGTTGGGACGATCGGCACGGGCTGCGCATGAACATCGGCGATCACGCGGAAAATGTTGCGCAGATAGAGCGCGCGCGCCTGCACCGGAATGTCGGAGGCGGGGTAATGCAGGCCAAAGAAACTGTCGATGCCGGGCCGCAGTGCTTCGGCCACGACTTCGCCATCGCCGCCATCGGCGAAGCGATAGACCATCACCCGGTCAAAGCCGGTCAGCGCCCGCACCTGTCGCGCGCCATCTCGCAGGAAAGCCGTCATGCCATCGGCCTGCGCCAGTCGCGCGACCATGGAGCGAACGGTGCTGCTCGCTTCCATCTCGTCGGCGCTGGCGGGTTCGGCCTCTATCACTACCAGCGGACCGGAAAAATGGACGGCGACATCGAACGGCGCGCCGCCGGACATCAACGGCAGGGAGAAGATGCGTTCCACCGAGTCGGCGCCGCGCAGCAGGGTGATGCGGTTGCGCAGCGCATGGATGGCATCGGCATCCAGCAGGTCGCTGACCGGCTTGCCCAGCATGTCGTCCGGGGACAGGCCAATGAAGGCAGCGCTGTTGGCCGATACGCGCGACACGAGCCAGTCGGCGGTCAGCGCGATCAGGAAACCGAAAGGTTGAACCGTGCCCAGCACATGGATCGGTTCCCGATCGCAATTGGTCAGATTGACGGCGAAGTCCGCGCCTGTACCGCCGCCATCAGCCATGGGCAGTGGCCAGTTCAGCGCGGGTTGCGGCAGCAAAAAGGGCGAAGGCGGCCTGCGCGCCCTGCACGGCGTCGTCCAGCCAGTCTTCGCCCCCGTCAGCGGCTGCCCGATCGAGCGCCTGCTGAAACGCGACCCAACCGCCCTTGCCATGGACGGCGGACAGATAGGCATGTGGCAGGCCGGGTGCGACCCGGCGCGCGAGCATCGCGCCACCCAGCCGCGACCCTTCCAGCGCATAAAGCAGCCCCCAGCGATAGCCATCGCGATCGGGATCGGCGAGCGAAAGGGGCGCAGGCATGGCCATATCCATCGCCGCAAGATCCGCCGCGATCATGGGCAGGCGTGGCGATTCGGGGCGCGCAACCGATTCAAGCGCGCCCAGCGCGCGGGCATGGGCCGTCAGGAACGCAGCATAATCGCTTTCTGAATCAAGCCGGTAGGCTGAAAATAGGCCATCAACATGGCTATGACTGTCGCTGGTAGCTTCGCGCAGGGCCTGACGGACGCCGCTGACATGGGGAGATTTATTCACTCGGCAGTCCTATAGAGGGGGCAAGCACCCTGCACTGATCTGGATCAGCATTTGATCCGGGTCCGGCCGTTTTTAGCGGACGGACCGATACGAAAACGAAATAACGCGCGAGGCGGGATTTGGGTTCATTACGTCCCGCGATTCTTTCAAATGGCTGACGGACAGGTTCAGACTTGCGACATCGCGCGCGCTCTAGAAAGGCGGCATGAGGGGACAGGAGGTTCCCGCGCAAAGAAAGTCACGATGATGTTCAGGAAGATGATGCTGACGGGACTCATGGCCGCAACGCTGCTCAGCGGTGTCGCCCCTGCTTATGCCCAGAGCAATGAGAATGGTCGTGGCAATCGCGGCGATCGTGCAGAGCGTGGCGGCGGTGACCGTCAGGCCTATCAATGGCGCGGCAATGGGCAGCGCCCGATGGGCGGCGAAGGGCAGCAGGCGCAACGCTGGCAACAGCGACAGAACCGCGCGGTTGCGCAGACACCGGCGCTCCAGGCCCCCGTACAGCAGCCCCGCGCCGACCGCCCGTGGCGGAATCCCGGCAGCTCGGCGGTAGTATCCGCGCCTGATCGACAGGATGCGCGGCAGGACCGGCGTGGCGATCGCCGCAATGACTGGCAGGGTTATCGCCAGGGCCAACGCGCCGATCGCCAGGACTGGCGCAACGATCGCCGCGACGACCGGCGGGATTATCGCCAGGATCGGCGCGATGACCGGCGCTGGAACGACAATCGGGGCGTGGTGGGCAACTGGAACAATGGCCGCCGTTATGACGATCGCACCCGCTGGAGCAACCAGCAGCGCTGGAATCAGGGCTGGCGGCAGGACAGGCGCTATGACTGGAACAGCTATCGCAACCGCTACGGCAACCAGTACCGTCTGGGTCGCTACTACGCGCCGCGTGGCTGGGACTATGGCTATCGCCGTTTCTCTGTGGGTATCGTGCTGAGCAGCCTGCTCTATTCCAACAGCTATTGGCTGAATGATCCCTATGCCTATCGCCTGCCGCCCGCTTACGGTACGCTGCGCTGGATCCGCTATTATGACGATGCGCTGCTGGTCGACATTCGGGACGGCTATGTCGTCGACGTGATCCATGACTTTTTCTGGTAATCGCGCTCCCTGAAGTGGCCTTCAGGAATACTGGCCCCGGTGCGGTGACGCGCCGGGGTCTTTTCATGGCACCGGCCGCTGTGGCAAGGTGACGGAATGACAGACAGTGACGATGATGGCGGCATCGCCTCCTCCGCCCGCGCGGCGATCGGGGCGCAGGTGCAGGCCCGGCTGGAGCGCAACCCGATGGTCAGCCGGATCGAGTCGCCCCATCTCGCCATCTATGGGCGGCAGGATTTCCTCAGCCCCGAAGAATGCGCCGATCTGCGCGCCATTATCGATGCGGGCGCGCAGCCTTCGACCCTGTTTTCGGGCAGCGCGAACGCCGATTACCGGACCAGCCACAGTTGCAATCTCGATCCCTTCGATCCGCTGATCAAGGCGATCAGCGACCGTATATGCGCGCTCACCGGCCTGCCTGCGGATCACGGAGAAACATTGCAGGGACAGCGCTATACCAGCGGCCAGGAATATCGGCTGCATTGCGATTATTTTCCGGTCACCGCCAACTATTGGCCGGCGATGCGCGTCACCGGCGGGCAGCGCAGCTGGACGACCATGATCTATCTTTCCCCGGTCGAGGCGGGGGGCGAGACGCATTTTCCCCATTGCGAATTCATGGTGCCGCCGGTCGAGGGGATGATCCTGATCTGGAACAATATGGATGCTGACGGCGCGCCCAATAATTTCAGCCTGCACGCCGCCCGGCCAGTCGAACAGGGCACCAAATATGTCGTCACCAAATGGTTTCGCGAACGGCCCTGGACGCCGAGATCTGTTTGAGAATGGGCCTTCGCCCATGCGCGCGGGAAAGGGCCGGTGCGACGTCGAAATGCGCCCTGCCACGCATTGTCGAACATCCTTGGCGATACACTTTGCGACATAAATGACTGAAAACTGACCGCTTCATTTTCAGGCCGTTCAGGCGCGCTGCGCCATATCTCCCTGTGTTGGCGACAGGGAACCCGGTCCAGCCGGACAGGGTTCAGCCGCCAAGGAAATAGGAGATATGCTATGCGTAAACTGATCATCCTGGGCCTGTTGGCCGCCACGGTCGCGCCTAGTGTCGCGTCCGCACAGTCCTATGGCGAAGTGCGCCGCAGCGAACGCAATCTGCGTGAAGAAAAGCAGGAATTGCGCCAGGCCCAGCGTTATGGCGATCGCCGTGACGTGCGCGATGAACGCCGCGATGTCCGTCAGGCCCGCCAGGAGGTTCGTGAGGATTGGCGCGACTATCGCCGCTCGCACCGCGACGTATATCGCGGCGGCAACTGGCGCGCGCCGTTCCGTTACAACCAGTGGAATGTCGGCGTCCGTCTACGCCCGGCCTATTACAACTCGCGCTATTATATCGCCGACCCCTATCGCTATCGCCTGCCCCGTCCGGGCGTGAACCAGCGCTGGGTCCGCCATTATAATGATGTGCTGCTGGTCAATGTCCGCAACGGGCGCGTGATCCAGGTGCATCGCGGCTTCTTCTGGTAAGAGGCCAGCCCATAGGGAAACGGCCCCGGACAGCGATGTCCGGGGCCGTTTTCATTGCATTTCCGCCCAACTTGGCCGCGCCGCCCGTTGCCAGACAAGCGCGGCCGATGGCACGCAGAACGCACCATCAGTCCGAAAGGGGGGTGGACCGTTGCGCAAAACGCGCGCCTGCCCGAAAAGTTCCGCTTTTCCGGTAAAATCCGCCGATTCAGGCTGCCAGCGCCTGCCCAATCAGCTTACGACTGTTATCGATACCATAAAGCGCGATGAAACTGCCCATGCGCGGCCCTTGGTCCGCGCCCAACAGCGTCTGGTACAGCGCCTTGAACCAGTCCCGCAATTCGGCAAAGCCGAACGCCTCATCCTTGCCGATGGCATAGACGATATTCTGGATGTCCTCCGCTGATGCGTCGGCAGGCAAAGCAGCGAGTTCCGCGTCCAGCCTGCGCAAGGCCGCAGCCTCATTGGCGCCGGGCGCGCGGCGCTGGAGGGTGGGGGCGACGAAATCGCGATGATAGGCCAGCGCATGGCCAATCAGCGCGTCAAGATCAGGATAGGTTTCCGGCGAGGCATCCGCGACATAATTGGTGAGATAACCCCACACTTGATCGCGGCTGGCATCGCCCATGACGCCGACCAGATTGAGCAACAGGCCAAAGGTCACCGGCAACCGGCCTTCGGGCAGCTTGCCGTCATGAACATGGTGGACCGGATTACCCAATTGCTGTTCGACCGGCTGGCCCGGATAATTGCCCCGGAACTGCCAATATTCGTCCACCGCGCGCGGGATGACGCCCATGTGCAACTGCTTGGCCTTTTTGGGTTCGCGATAGGCGTAGAAGGCCAGGCTCTCTTGCGGGCCATAGGTAAGCCATTGCTCAAGGCTCAGGCCATTGCCCTTGGACTTGGAGATTTTCTCGCCCTTTTCGTCGAGGAACATCTCGTAATTGAAGCCCTCGGGCGGCCGGGCGCCAAGCGCGCGGCAAATCTTCGACGATTGCGTGACCGAATCGATCAGATCCTTGCCCGCCATTTCATAGTCGACGCCCAGCGCGTACCAGCGCATCGCCCAGTCGACCTTCCATTGCAGCTTTGCGCCGCCCGACAGGATCGACTGTTCGACCATTTCGCCTTCATCCTCGAAACGGACGATCCCGGCTTCTGCGTCGACGACTTCCACCGGCACCTGAAGGACGATACCGCTCTTGGGCGAAATGGGCAGGACCGGGGAATAGGTCGCCTGCCGTTCCTTGCGCAGTGTGGGCAGCATGATGTCCATGATCGCCTGATACCGCCGCAGCACCTGCTTGAGCGCCTCGTCAAACGCCCCGGCCCGATAGCGTTCGGTCGCGGAGACGAATTCATAGTCGAAGCCGAAGCGGTCGAGAAATTCGCGCAGCATCGCATTGTTGTGATGGGCGAAGCTTTCGAACCTTTCGAACGGATCGGGCACCTGCGTCAGCGGCTTGCCCAGATGCTGCGTCAGCATCGCCTGATTGGGCACATTGTCAGGCACCTTGCGCAGCCCGTCCATATCGTCGCTGAACGCCACCAGGCGCGTGGGAATATCCGACAGAGCGTGATAGGCGTTGCGCACCATCGTCGTGCGCAGCACTTCGTTGAACGTGCCGATATGCGGCAGGCCCGATGGTCCATAGCCGGTTTCAAACAGGATATGGCCTTTGTCCGGCGCGCCATCAGGATAGCGCTTGAGCAGCTTGCGCGCTTCTTCATAGGGCCAGGCCTTGGCCGCCAGGGCGGCGGTGCGGAATAGATCGGTCGCGGTCATGACATGCCCCTAGCTCCGGACAGGCCGAAAAGAAACGCTCTTTGCGGGCAAATCTGCGTTAAGAACCGTTCGCACATTAGAGCTTCATTAACCCTATCGAGGGATAATCAGGCTTCTGGAGGCATCATGCAGATCTTGCGCACCCGCGAACGCATCGTGGTCGACATCGCCATCGTCGTCACGACCGTACTCGACAGCCTGGAAGGCACGATCGTCGACCTGAGCGAAGGCGGCGCGCAAGTGGTCGGCTGCACCCTGCCTGCCGGTTCATCGTGCCAGATCGATCTGGATGGCCACATCACCTTTGGCACGGTGCGCTGGTCCGAAGAAGACCGCATGGGCATTCGCTTCCCCTATGAGTTGAACGAAGGTCCGCTGTACGACCAGCTGGAACTGGCCCGCGCGGCGCGGCGCACGCCCGTCGCCTTCCAGCCGCGCGCCCGCATTATGGCCGCGGCCACCGGCGGTGGCGGTTTTGGCCGCCGGACCAGCTGAAACAGGTTTTCCTTTTGTTCCCGCTCGCTTAAACGGGGCGGGTGATCGATCCAGCATCCCTGCCAGCCCTCCACGCCAGTCATGGCGGCATCTGGTTGCGCGAAGGCGGTCGGACGCAAGGGCTGGCCAAGGGGCAGGCGATCGGTCGCGCGGCAGAAACGCCGGTGCTGCTGCTCAATGCGCCGCTGACCGGCCAGCGTCTGGGCTATCCCGATCTCAACGGCCTGGACCTGCTGGAACTTTGGGCATTTCTCCACCCTGCCAGCTTCCTTGTCCCCACGCCCAAGGGGCTGGCGCAAGCGCTTGGCCTGCCGGTACCGGGCGCGGAAGCGGACATTCCCGCCTTGCTCCAGAATGCGACGCAGGCCCTGCTCGATCGGCTCGAATCGCCGGACTGGCGTGAGCGGGAAGGCGCTTGGACGTCGGCGCAGACGCTGCACCGGCTGCGCTGGCCCTGGTCGCCGCTGGTCGCGCCGCGCATCGCCAAGCCGCGTGAGGCCGAGCGCTGGCTCTTTTCCAAATTGCCCGAATGGGAGGAGGCTCAGCCCCGCCCTGCCCCGCGCACCGTGATGCTGGACGAGGCGCAGGTGCTGGACCGGCTCGACACGCTGACAGGCGCGGGGGCGGAGGCGCGTCCGGGCCAGCGCGCCTATGCCACCGCCGCGATCGGCCCGTTCCGCCCGCGCGCGCACCGCGACCAGCCCAACATGCTGCTGGCGGAAGCGGGCACCGGCATTGGCAAGACATTGGGGTATCTTGCGCCCGCCTCCCTCTGGGCGGCGCAAGCGCAGGGGACGGTGTGGGTATCCACCTATACCAAGGCACTGCAACGCCAGCTTGACCGCGAATCACTGCGGCTGTTTCCCGACGCGGCGGTCGCGGCCCGGCGGGTGGTGGTGCGCAAGGGGCGGGAAAATTATCTCTGCCTGCTCAATCTGGAAGATGCGTTGCAGGGGGGCTTTAGCGGCCGGGCCGCGATATTGGCGCAACTGGTCGCGCGCTGGGCGGCTTTCAGCAAGGATGGGGATATGGTCGGCGGCGACCTGCCCGGCTGGTTGCCCACCCTGTTCCGCCGCAACGGCTCCATCGCGCTGACCGACCGGCGCGGCGAGTGCATCTATGCCGGCTGCCCGCACTATCGCAAATGCTTCATCGAGCGGTCGGCCCGCGCGTCCGCCGATGCCGACATCGTCATCGCCAATCATGCGCTGGTGATGATCAACGCGGCGCGCGGCCGCGAAACCGGCCAGCGGCCCCAGCGGATCGTCTTTGACGAAGGCCATCATCTGTTTGACGCTGCCGATTCGACCTTTTCCGTCGCCTTGTCGGGACAGGAGGCAATCGAGCTGCGCCGCTGGATCATGGGGCCGGAGGGTGGATCGCGCGGGCGACGGCGCGGCCTGTCGGCGCGTCTGTCCGACCTCGCCAGCTATGACGTGGAGGGCGGAGAGGCGATCCGCGCCGCCGCCGATGCAGCGCTGGCCCTGCCCGCCGACGAATGGCTGAAGCGCGTCGTGGCCGATGAGCCGTTCGGACCGCTTGAAGCCCTCTTTACGGCCGTGCGCGGCACTGTCTTTGCGCGTGCCGCGGACACGGGCGAGGCGGATGCGGGCTATGGACTGGAGACCGAACTGGCCGCCCCGGATGGTCCGCTGGTGGAGGCGGCGCAGGAGGCCGCGCTGGCGCTCGATGCTTTGCTGCGCCCGTTGACGCACCTGTCGCGACGGCTGGAGGCAGTGATCGAGGATGCGCCCGACTGGCTGGACGGCGCGGCGCGGGCGCGAATCGAGGGGGCGGTGGCCTCGCTCGGCTGGCGGCGCGACCTGATCAGTGCATGGCTGGCGCTGCTGGCGCGGATCGGCGGCCCGGCCGACCCCGACTATGTCGACTGGATGACGGTCGACCGGGTCGAGGGGCGGGAATATGACATTGGCATCCACCGCCACTGGCTGGACCCCAGCAGACCGCTTGCCGAAACCGTATTGAAACCCGCGCAGGGCGTGATCGTCACCTCCGCGACGCTGAAAGGCGGAGGCGACTGGGGCGATGCGGAAAGCCGCAGCGGCGCTGTCCACCTGCCCCACGGCGCCGGACGGTTCGAGGCTGGCAGCCCGTTCGATTATGCCGCGCGCGCGCAAGTGCTGATCGTCACCGACATCAAGCGGGGCGATCTCGCCGCCTTGTCGGGCGCCTATGGCCGCCTGATCGAGGCAGCGGGCGGTGGCACGCTGGGGCTGTTCACCGCGATCCGGCGATTGCGCGCCGTCCATGCCCGCATCGCCGACCGGCTGGCGCGCGCGGGGCTGCCGCTCTATGCCCAGCATGTCGATCCGATCGACACGGGCACGCTGGTCGACATCTTCCGCGACGATCCGCGCGCTTCGCTGCTGGGCACGGACGCGCTGCGCGACGGCGTGGACGTGCCCGGCCACTCGCTGCGCCTGGTGGTGATGGAGGGGGTGCCATGGTCGAAGCCGACCGTGCTGCACGCCGCGCGGCGACTGGCCAATGGCGGCAACGCCTATGACGACCGGCTGATTCGTGCGCGGCTGGCGCAGGCGTTCGGCCGCCTGATCCGCCGGGCCGAGGACAAGGGCTGTTTCGTCATCCTGTCGGCCGCCATGCCCAGTCGCTTGCTCAGCGCCTTTCCGCCCGGCACGCCGATCCGCCGGGTGACGCTGGACGAAGCAATCATAGCGGTCAGTGTCGCTTCGCGACGCGAAACCCTTGGCGAAACTGCGTCCTTAGGGCATCAGGGACACGAATCCGGCCACAGCCATCTGGAGAGAGAATGAAGCGGCTGACCCTGTTGCGCCACGCCAAGTCCGACTGGGACGATCCGGTGGCCCGCGACTTCGACCGGCCCTTGAATCATCGGGGCGAGAAGGCGGCGCTGTTGATGGGCCAGTTTGCCGCCCAGCGGCAGATGCAGTTCGATATGCTGGTGGCGTCGCCCGCCGTGCGGGTGGTGCAGACGCTGGAGACGTTTTTCACCGGCCTTGGCGAATCGCTCGACGCGCGTTGGGACAGGCGCATCTATCTCGCCTCCTCCCCCACATTGTTCGATGTCATCCGCGACCTGCCCGAAAGCACCGACAGCGCCCTGCTGGCCGGGCATAATCCGGGGCTGGAGGAGTTGATCCTCGATCTCGTCCCCGACGATGGCGCCAACCCGCTGCGCGAGGATGTGGAGGTCAAGTTCCCGACCGCCAGCATCGCCGTGCTGGACCTCAAAGTCGACCGCTGGAGCGAGGCGCGGGAGAATATCGCCACGCTGGTCAGCTTCACCCGCCCGCGCGATCTGGACCCGGCGCTGGGTCCGGGGACGCGCTGACGGGGCTGGCGGCCATGACGCCCATAATCTGGCGCGTCGCGCGGGCCGATGATGCCGCTGCACTTTCCATCCTTGGCGGGGCGACCTTCCTGTCCAGCTTCGCCCACGACCATCCCGGCGCGGCGCTGGTCCGTCATATCCGCACCGCCCATGGCATCCCTTATTATGAGGCCGCGCTGGCCGATCCTGAGCAGACCGTCCTGATTGGCGAGACACCAGTTGGCGCGCCGGTGGGCTATGCGATGGTCACGCCGCCTGACCTGCCGATCGCGACCGATCCGGCCTGCGACCGGGAGTTGAAGCGGCTCTATCTGCTGTCGGGCTGGCAGGGTGGCGGGCATGGCGATACGATCATGGACCTGGTTGCGCAGGAAGCCCGGCGGCGCGGAGCCAGCCGCCTGCTACTGGCCGTCTATCCCCAAAATGACCGGGCGCGGCGCTTCTATGCGCGGCATGATTTTGTTGAGGTCGGATCGCTGACCTTCATGGTTGGCGACGTGCCGTTCCGCGACCTGATCTACGCGCGGCCGCTATAGCCGAATGGCGCGGGCCAGCTGGTCGCGTATGCCCTCCAGCCGCGCCAGCACATCATCGTGCGTCCTTGGCTCCGGCACATCCGGCGATACGGTCCCATTGCCATCGACCAGCATCTTCTGCGCGCCCTTCACAGTGAAGCCTTCGATGTTGAGCAGATCATGGATGCGACGGGCCAGCGCCACGTCGGCGGGACGGTAGTAGCGGCGATTGCCGGAGCGCTGGAGCGGGCGCAGTTGCGGGAAACGCGTTTCCCAATAGCGCAATATATGCTGGGGCAGGCCCAATTCATCAGCCAGTTCACTGATGGTCAGCAATGCACCCTCTGCCTTTTTCATGACAGCAATGTTGCACCCTAAGACCCATCAAGGTCAATCACGGTAAACTACGGGTTAGCGCGGAAAACATGCAACTGCACAGCATCGAGGCCCAGCGACCGAACGCCCGCCTGCAAGATGGTGACCCCTACGGGCACCAAACAGTCATGGCAAGGTATTGACTTAACGTCGGTTCTCGCGTTCGACGTGTAAGTAATACCATCATAAGTGCCAACTGTCCATTGAGCTAGCGGGGGCTTGGATGGCAATATTGTGAAATGCGATAAATTTTGACTGGAACCAAAGCACCTCCTTGGACATTTCAGCCCCGTTATAAACAAAGGAGGGAAAGATGGCTGATCCTTATCGCGATGATCGCGTAATGACCCGCAAGTCTGGCGTGAGTGTTTGGGTTTGGGTTGCATTGGCGGCAGCAGTGATTGTTGGCCTCCTCTTTGCCACCGGGTTTTGGTCTGCCGATGTCGAAGAAGGCGCGATGCCTGAGGTGTCCGTCGACGGCGGAAAACTTCCAGCGGTAGACGTAGACAGCAAGGAGATTGTTGTCGGTACCGAGAAGAAGGAAATTGACGTTCCCGTAGTCGGTGTGGAAGACAACGGCGAAAAGTAACCTCGTCCCCTAGCAAGTAGAAAGGCTCTCCATGTTCTAATGGAGAGCCTTTTGCTATATAAGTTTCATGTCGTTATTTAGGTTAGCTCGACGATGGCTCGCCGCTATAAGGCACAACAACTTACTATAGTCCATCCGATCGAAAGTAGGGCTTAATGTCGGCTACCAGAGAATAAAACCTTGAAACAGGTGCTACCGTTCGCATGGCGACCGGCGGTAAGCCCCCCCCCCAGCTGCTTTGCAAGCGAACACACCACCCGCATGCCCAAGCTTATGTTCGCGGCGGCAGGATCAAAATCATGTGGAAGATTACGACCTTCGTCGCATACGGTAAGTGAGTGTTGTTCATTTTCGACTGTATAAAACACGTCGATTTGACCTGATCCATGCTTGGCCGCATTAGTCACCAACTCGTTGACGATTAATCCGATCGGCTGAATCCACCAGTTTGGCACCTCGTCCGCTGCGCCCTCAACGTGGATCGGTCGTTCCAAAATCGTCTCTAACTCCTCACCCAGTCGCTTGAGGAAAGCGATGCACGACGTCTTTTCGGTAGCTTCTGAATAAAAGTGGCGGTGCACTTGCGCTACGGCGGCCACACGGTTGGCGGCGAGTTGTAAGTGGGGGCCTGCATCTCCAATATTGGGAGAGTGTGCTTGCATGTTTAGCAATGCCGATACGAATTGCAGGCTGTTCATTACCCGATGGTCAATCTCCTTTGCCATCAGTTCGGCCTGCGAAACCGCGTTTCGTGCAGACAATTGAAGTTCCAGTTGATCCATGACCAACGAGGCAAGATCTTTCAAATCCTCGATTTGCTCCTCGGCTATGGGGCGAGGGTGCTTGTCGATAACGCAAAGAGTGCCAAGGTTGTGGCCATCGCCCGTCTCCAATGGCACCCCTGCATAAAAACGCAGCCCAAAATCGCCCGCTACCAACGGGTTGGTTAGCGAACGCGGATCGACGCTGGCATTGGTAAGTATGTATGGGTCATGTGATAGGATTGCCGACGCGCACAGGCCGGGATCTCGACCTATCTCAGCAATGGATACCCCGTGGTGAGATTTGAACCAGATACGGTCTTCGTCGACGATACTGATGATCGAGATCGGCACTCCGAAACGTCGTGCTGCGAGCGCCGTGATACGATCGAACGCGCCGTCAGGCGGCGTGTCCAAGATGTCGTAACGTCGCACCGCCGCCATGCGTCGCTGTTCTGTATCTCCTGTATGCGATGCATCCACCATATGCCTACTATGGACAGGAAGGTCGGCGTTAACAAGTTTATATAGAATATACCGGTTTGCCGAGACGGATCGCTCTATCTCGGCGCTGATGTGGGTTAGCCATCGTGTATTGTTGACAACTACCTGTCTTAGTTTCGGCGGCTGCGATGGGGTAGGCAGTCCTGGCGCAAGTCGCTGATTATAATACACAAAGTGTGCCGGCGCCATCTCTGTACGCCAGACAGAAATTACTATTCACGGTGGAGATAGCCTACTCGGCTTCTCATTCTCAGCCATTTGCTGCAGAAATGAACGCGGCTCGACGATGGTCGGCCGAAATCCGATGTCGGCATATTACTGCTGGCACAGGCGGAGCGACAGCCTTGCATTGTGTAACGGCCTGCTGCCTGGATCGCCAATCAGCAATATATCGTCAAGCGTAGCAATGTGCCAGGCTTAGGATTCGAATGTCGGCGATCCCGTCTCTCAGACCCTGCGCCGATGGCTGCAGGTATGGCATTCCCGCCTTACTGCCCTCCGTTGGGAGCATGTACTCGTTATTGTGATGGGCAGCCTGCTGGCCACCGGCAAACGGAGCATTAGCTCTTGCGTGAATGTGAAAGGGCCGACCTCATCGTCCCGACTTTGCGACCTATCACCAGACCTCAGTTGCGCCCGTCGGAGCTCGCGAGCGCTGCCAGGCGACTGATCGGCATCGTGGTCCAACATCTCGTGCCAGATGGTTATGTTGCCATTGGTATGGACGAGAGCAACGGACAGGTGCGAGCCGCCTCAGTGGCAGATTGGACCAAGTGCGTCTCCGCCATGCAGCCGACGCCATCCTTCGTTGAGAAAGAACAACGCCATCGCATTGTGACGATAGCGCAGCGCGCTTGAATTAGAAGCGTCGCGACGATCTAACTCGCGCTGCGCCAAAGCGAACAGTTCGCCGATCGTCGCCGATGCCATCTCTGACTGCATAAGGAACATGTCTAAGACACCGTTCCAAAGACTTTGTCGACCCGGCAAAGGCCCGACTTGACATAAACGTTACCCTGATCGAGGGTCAGTTGCAATGCGGAATGCTGCTTAGATGAGCGCCATACTCGTACCGTAGAATTTTGCGTCGGTTCGGTCGCTTGAAGACCGAATTTGGGCTGTTCGCCCTCCGACCGCTGCTGTGATAGAAGCAGCCTCGAGACGCATTAGGCTGTTGGTTCCGGTTCTAACACAGGCACTTTGAGTTACGGGATGTATCGGCACAAGGGCCGAGTCTCATTACGCGCGCCTCGCCGCGAGGAAGTGGGGGCGCGGGGCGCTAAACTTACTATTCGATTCAAAGGAACGACTTTCTTCGCGAACGGTTTAGCCGCGACGCGGTACTGGCGTGTGGGTGGGGCAGGCACACCCTGCTGTAGAGGGGCAGTAAATGAGTTCAGAAATCTTGGCGCTGTTGGCGGACCCGACGCGTCGGCTAGAAGCCATTGTGAACAATACGACAATGGCGATCTTTGTCATGGACGATCGTCAGCACTGCATCTTTGCAAACCGGGCGGCAGAGCATCTTACTGGCTATAGCTTTAGCGAGCTGCAAGGGCAGCCGCTGCACGATGTCATCCACAATAAATATCCTGATGGACGCCATTATCCCCTGGAGGAATGCCCGATTGATCAGGCATTCCCTGAGCGCGCCCAGATGCAGGGGGAAGAGATTTTCGTTCACAAGGACGGTAGCTTTTTTCCGGTTGCGTTCACCGCAAGTCCGATCGGCGACGACGCTGGCGTTCCTATTGGAACGATCATCGAAGTAAGGCCGATTGCCGAAGAAATGGAACAACGAGAAACTCTCGCGCTGCTCAACCAGACGGGGCAAGCGCTCGCAGCTGAGGTCGATCTCGAGCGCATCGTCCAGATGGTCACTGACGCGGGCGTCTCGCTGACCGGCGCGCAATTCGGAGCATTCTTCTATAACGTCGTTGGCGAGGGGAGCGAGAAATATCTACTCTATACGCTCTCGGGTGCGGAACGTTCGCAGTTTGAGAATTTCGGTATGCCGCGCGCGACAGCTGTGTTCGCGCCGACCTTCACGGGCGGCGGGGTCATTCGGTCCGACGACATTCTGATCGATGAGCGATACGGTAAGAATGAGCCGCACCATGGCATGCCCAAAGGGCATTTGCCTGTCCGCAGTTATCTAGCGGTGCCGGTCCAGTCTCGATCAGGTGAGGTGATTGGCGGATTGTTCTTTGGCCATTCCAGCCCAGCAATGTTCAAGAAGCATCATGAAGAGCTTATGGTCGGGATAGCAGCGCATGCGGCGATCGGGGTTGATAATGCTCGGCTTTATGATGAACTCAAACATTTGAACGAATCCTTGGAACGCCGCGTCCAAGAAGCCGTCGCTGAGCCGGCGCAGGCTGAAGAGGCGTTGCGGCAGGCGCAGAAGATGGAAGCAGTGGGCCAATTGACGGGGGGCATCGCGCATGACTTCAATAATCTTCTTGCAGGGATTTCCGGAGGTCTCGAAGTCATCGAGCGAAGGCTGGCACAAGGACGCACTGATGGTATCGAGAAGTTCATCACCGGGGCGCAAACCTCGGCGCAACGCGCAGCGGCTCTGACTCAGCGGCTGCTCGCTTTTTCGCGCCGTCAGACGCTTGATCCTAAACCAACAGACGTCAACCGCCTGGTGTTCGGCATGGAAGACCTTATCCGGCGGACCGTGGGTCCGCAAATTGCCGTAGAAGTGGTTGGTGCGGGTGGCCTGTGGTTAGCGAAGGTTGATGCGGCGCAGTTGGAGAGCGCTCTCCTCAATCTGGCGATCAATGCGCGCGACGCTATGCCGGACGGCGGGCGATTAACAATTGAGACAGCGAACAAGTGGCTGGATAATCGGGCGGCGCGCGAGCGTGACCTGCCGCCGGGTCAGTATTTGTCGGTGTGTGTGACTGATACGGGTACAGGCATCCCTGATGACATCCGTGATCGCATTTTCGATCCCTTTTTCACGACCAAGCCTATTGGGCAGGGCACTGGCCTTGGCCTGTCGATGATCCACGGCTTTGTGCGTCAGTCGGGGGGACAGGTGCGGGTCTACTCGGAAGATGACCATGGCACTACGATGTGCGTCTACCTGCCGCGCTATTTGGGGTCTCTGGATCATGAACCGGTCCACGGTGACGTTGCGATCGAAGAGGTAGGTTCGGGAGAGACCGTCCTCGTCATTGATGATGAACCCACAGTGCGCATGCTTATCGTCGATGTGCTCGAAGAAGCAGGGTATAAGGCTCTGGAAGCAGAAGACGGTCCGTCAGGCCTTAACATCCTTCAAAGCGACGTACGTATCGACCTCTTGATAACCGATGTTGGGTTGCCGGGCGGCATGAATGGCCGTCAGGTCGCCGATGCCGCAAGAGTTCAACGGCCTGCTCTGAAGATACTCTTTGTCACAGGATTTGCCGAAAATGCAGCAGTAGGCAACGGCCATCTCGAACCAGGGATGGAGGTCATCACAAAGCCTTTCGTGATGACAGAATTAGCAAACAAGATCAGCGAGATGATAGACACGTGACAGCCCTAATTATGGAAGCTGTAGCAATTTGTTCAGTGAAATCTTTAGCCGATATTATGCGTCGAGGTGCGAAATGCGTCCGGCTCTTCGCGTCAAGTCCGGCCACTCCAACTTCCCGGAGCGGTACCGAACCTGCTGTTCAGAGGTGGCCTGGCAAAACTAAACATTGAGATAAGTGGATTTTCTACCTGACGGTGGCCAGTATGGCTGCGAGACAGGAGCAGAGATGAGCAAACGACCCGGCCGGAACCACAGTCCGGCATTTAAGGCGAAGGTGGCACTGGCTGCCGTGAAGGGCGAGAAGACGCTGGCCGAGTTGGCGCAGCAGTTTGACGTGCATCCGAACCAGATCACGACGTGGCGTAGCCAGTTGCTGGAGGGCGCAGCCGGTGTGTTTGGTTCGGACAAGGCATCGGAAACGGGCGAGCCGCCGGTTGACGTGAAGACACTACATGCCAAGATCGGTGAGTTGACGCTGGCGAATGATTTTTTGGCCGGCGCGCTCGGGAAGGCCGGTCTGTTGCCGAGCGCAAAGCGATGATCGATCGTTCGCACAGTCTGCCGCTGTCGCGGCAGGTGCGGGAACTGGGGATCAGCCGGGGCAGCGTCTATTATCTGCTCAGGCCGGTTTCGGTGGCTGATCTGGCGATCATGCGGCGCATCGACGAACTGCACCTGGAATCCGTTCGCGGGCAGTCGAATGCTGCGCGATCTGCTGCGGCAGGAAGGGATCGAGATCGGCCGCCAGCATGTGGCCACGCTGATGAAGAAGATGGCGATCGAGGCGATTTACCGTCGCCCGAACACATCGAAGCCGACGCCAGGGCACAAGGTTTACCCCTATCTGCTGCGCAAACTGCCGATCGTGCGGCCCAACCAGGTCTGGGCGACTGACATCAGCTACATCCCGATGGCGAGGGGGTTCGTCTATCTCGTGGCCATCGTGGATTGGTTCAGCCGCAAGGTCCTGGCCTGGCGTGTGTCGATCACGATGGAGGCCGACTTCTGCGTCGAGGCGCTGGAGGAAGCCCTGGCGCGCTACGGCAAGCCCGAGATTTTCAATACGGATCAAGACAGTCAATTCACCAGTCACGCCTTCACCAGCGTGCTGCACAGGGAGGAAATCGCCATCAGCATGGACGGCCGAGGCGCCTGGCGCGACAATGTGGTGGTCGAGCGCCTGTGGCGCTCGGTGAAATATGAGGAAGTTTACCTCCGCGCCTACGCCGCGGTCCGCGAAGCCCGGATATCGATCGGTCGTTATCTGAACTTTTACAACGCAAGGAGGCCGCATTCGAGCCTTGGCGCCCGGACCCCGGACCAGGCATATTTTGACAACCTGCCAATGGCGATGGCAGCATGAGTTTGGCCGCCGATATGGGGCGTCACTCCGGTCGGGCTTCGCCCTCCCTGCATGACGCCCCATATCGGCAGTTCGATGATGAAACCGGCAGATGATCCACTTATCGAATGCCGATCCGTGTTCAGACTACCCCGGCCACCTCTGTTCCTAATTCAGCCGCATTCTACCAGACACAGCTGACTATAGTTGATTTTCTAGCGCCGAAAAAGGCGTTGCTAGAGCGTCATATACTTCGGTGGCAGCGCAAGCGGCAGCAAAGAGCACTGCGGCAATGAGAATGCTGGACTGGAATGCCGACGACCAGCGACGGCTTTTCTCCAATTGTCGCGCTATGTCAGCATCCTGGTTTATTCGATTCTGGGCGCGGCGGTCGAACGTCGCGCCAAGGCCGTTCACAATCTCCGGACGGCGCGCAAGGCGGGGTTCGTTAGTGATTGCAGCTATGTCGATCGTCCCCTGTGCCCGAATGCCAAAGAACCGATCCTTTTTCCAAACTACCCGCCCCACAACAGTTTGTCGGCCTCGCCAGATTTCAACATAGGCACCGCGGTCCGGCGGATTGTTGCATGCAATAAGCGCGCCATGGGCCGAAAGGTTATGAATGACCACGTCCGTCCATGAGGGTGCCGCGCGCATCCGGGCTGGAATCAGTACAGGATATCGCGTCTCGCGCTGCTTGTATCCGATCTGTAGGGACTTAAGCACTGGATCGCTCCCCTCATACGATAGACATGTAGTACGTCGATGGATCCGAAAATCACCTCATGATCATTCCGACGCGGCGAGATTCTGCGCGCGACCAGCAGGACCATAATCTTGATTGTTACTGGCGAATTTCCCGACGCTCACGGGGGTGAGCGCCGGGAGGATCGAAGTGCATTCGGCGGGTGGGGACGTTACGCCAACTTGCCAGTGCCTATTTACGTGAATGGTTTTAAAGCGCGGTAAGCGCCCCTTACCGTATTTCCCGCAGTCACTCTCGTGGTCAATTGCCACCATCAGTTGTATTAAGCGGCGACCGCGCAGCTCACCAGCTTGCTGCTGCCAATGGTCCTGTTGCGTCCGCCGTGCTTGGCTTTGAACAAAGCGGCGTCCGTTACGCCAATCCAATGATCAAGCGACTGCCCTGGGGCGATTTCGGATACGCCAAAGCTCGCAGTAATTTTCAGATGAGGTGCCCAGTCGAACGCCAAACGCGAAAATTGGTTGCGGAGACGCTCAGCCACTAGGACGGCGTCCTTGAAACTCGTTTCATTAAGTAAGACGCCAAATTCTTCGCCTCCCAGCCGTCCGAGGATATCGGCGGGCCTGATTGTTGTCCGACAACAATTCGCGATAGCGATGAGGACCTCATCACCTGCCGGGTGGCCATAACCACCGTTGATTTTCTTAAAATGATCTAGATCAAATAGAATGAGGGCGCATGGCCAGCTGTCTTGTTCGAGTCGGGATATGGCTTTTTCAACAGCCTCGATAAAAGAACGCCGCGTAACTGCGTCTATGAGGGAGTCACGATGAGCAAGTGTGCGAAGCTCTAATTCATTGATAATAAGTTCGGCAAACTTATCAAGAATGCTGATTTGTCCCTCACTGAAGTTTCGAGGCTGCACATCGATAACGCAGAGCGAGCCCAGATTATAACCATCGGGCGATTGCAGCGGCACGCCTGCATAACTTCTGATACGTGGATTACCTGTCACAAGGGGGTTCGAGGCGAACCGCGGGTCGAGCTCTGCGTCAACCATTGGAGTACGCTTCAAAATCGTATGTGCACAGAACGCGACACTCCTGGACGTCTCAGTGGCGTCCAGACCCTGGATGGACTTGAACCACTGGCGTTCCCCATCGACCAGGGATACGGCGCATATTGGCACATCGAGAATGTCGCGTACCAAGCCTGTGATCTTGTCGAACGCCGTTTCGCTTGCGGTATCGAGAATTTGATATCGCCCAAGAGCCGAAAGTCTGCCTTCTTCATCGGGAAGTTGACGATGTTTCAAGGCCTTTGCTCCTGCTCCAATAGTTGACCCCGCACGAGCATATCCGCAAAATCCTAAAAAAGTTCATCTTCGCGGGAGTCCCGCTGGCAATAGTATTTAAGCTAATCAGACCTTCGTGGTGCGGAGTGCAACGTTTGCTGCGCGTAGAATTCAATCATAACATCGATGAGGTCGGACATACCCCGACTTGACCCGCGAAGAGCCTCCGACACGGGCCGGGCGATCAAGCGCTGAACGAACAAGGAGGGCCCGGCATAGCCAAGCCCCCAATCGGCAAACCGGCGGCTTGCCACCTCGCCCTGTTGAAGGATGGTAACATCAGTATGGCGGGTGTCGCGCAGAATGCTGCGCATGATGTCCTCCACAGCAGATTGCTCTCCTTCCAGTATCTGAGCAAATCTTCCCGCGCCGAAAATCAGGCAGCCCGTCACATGGGCCTGTTCATTACGCGATCGACCAGCGCTCACGATCGCTTCGACCTCGGCATCGGCTTCGCTAGGCGGTAGGGTGCTGCGGCTCGCATATAATAAACTGTACATATGCATTTCGCCTCTATGACACGCGGCGCGGCAGTGCCTGTGGTTGGCTGCCAGCCATTATATGTTGACGAGAAAGGTGAGGCACCACCGCGCTCGGAACTGCCCGGCTGAATAAAAAGCCTTGGCCGGTGTGGCATCCCATATCGCGCAATAGAGTAGCCTGTTGCATAGCTTCTATGCCCTCGGCCACCACTTCGATGGCAAGGTTATGCCCAAGGCCTATCATCGCGCTTACGATCGCGCGGTCTTCCGAACTGTCCGGCAAATTATTGACAAAGCTTCGATCGATTTTGAGAACATCGACCGGATACACTTTGAGGTGCGAAAGCGACGCAAAGCCTGTGCCAAAGTCATCTAGAGATATACGTACGCCCGCCGTATGGAGTTCCCGCAGGGCTTCTCCAACATCCGCCGCTCCAAGCCCGAGAAACACGCCCTCGGTGACTTCAAGCTCGAGGAGGTGAGTTGGAATATCGACCTCATAAAGTTTCTTCAAAAATTTGCCCGCGAAGTCCGGATCGCGGAAGTCAGCTGCCGACGCGTTTATCGCCACGGGCAGGGCCGATCCCGCCCGCCTCCAGGCTGCGATATCAGTCAAAACTTTATTCTGCATCGTCTCACTGATGCATGTGGCAAGCTCGGGATCGTCGAAGGCGGCCAGAATGCTGGCGGGTAGTTCAACTGCTGCCCCAGGCTTCTGCCATCGCAGCAGCGCTTCCAGGCCCACGACGCACCCAGACTGCAAATCCACTTTTGGCTGGTAAAAAGGCTTTATCCAGTCGCTGGCGATCGTAACTTTGGCCACTTCCATCATAGATAAGTGGCGTTGGAGCTGCTGGCGCATACTACCGTTGAAAAGGACAGTTTTGCCTGGGCCTGCTCTCCTGGCATGTTCCAGAGCCGTGCGCGCGTTGCGAAGCAGCTCCTGGTCCGCTTCACCATCGAGCGGGAATGTCGCTACCCCCGCGCTTACGGAAAAGCCTGCAGTATCTGTGCTGTTGAGGATCCGATCAGCGCATTGTTGAATCAAGCGCTCAATCATGGTGACAATCTTATCGGTTTCTACCTGACCATCGACAATGAGGGCGAACTCATCGCCTCCCACTCTGGCAACAAATGCATGGTCATTTGCTGCTTGTGCCATACAGTTTGCAAATTCAGTGAGCATGGCGTCGCAAGCCTTGTGCCCGAGGCGGCTGTTTAATAGTTTGAATCGGTCTATATCTAAAACCGCCAGTGCAAATTGGCCGCTGTCGGCGACACGTCGCAATGTCCTCCTATGGAGTTCCTGTTGAAGCCCCATCCTGTTGGGTAAGCCCGTGAGGGCGTCGCGCAAATCTCCTCGGCGGAGATGGCTTGGACCGGCACCTGGAGATTGCGCTTCCCGTGCCATGGCGATGATATTCGAGCTTCCGGGCGTAAAGCCACGTATTTGCGTGAGAGTGACATCCCATTCCAGCAGCGCTTGGTCACTTGCTATTGTCGTTGCTGTGAACCGGGCACGTCCTTGGGCCAAAGCTTGATCGAACGCCGCCAACGCGTTCGCGCGGTGTTCCGTTGCCCAGACCTGCCCCCACCGGCATCCGCTTTCCGCGTCCAGTAGCGCATCGAACTGCGTCAGTGCGCTTGCATTTGCCCAAACTACGCCGCCCTGTGCGTTGACCAGTAGTATAGGGTCGGCAGTCTGCTGGACAAACGCGTTGGCCACCCCCTCCATTTCAGTGGGAAAAGGCAAAGTGGTCGCAAGGCTTGTGAGACCGTGAGGAGGAGATAGCGGGACCGCAGGTGTATTTACGAAAGACACATGCTTCATCTGCTTACTCCCTCAAACCGAATAAGCCGAGTCCAGACAACTTATGCTCAGCCGAGGTGGCAGCTGGCACCACAAAACGCTTATAATCCTCGCTCTGGTGCAAATGGCTCGCTCCTTTTGTCGCAGGTCTTCCTCGGCAATGCTTATGAATTTATGTATGGTCATTCCAGTAGGTGATGACAATCCGTGGTAAATACGCGCAGCATGTTCACGAAGGCGTAACCTCTGCCCACGAGCTACTTCCGCGCATCGGTTATTGAATCGTTAACGGCGGCGCCGGTAATCATCCGATCTATCGCTCAACGAGATCACGGCCCACTTTGGCTCCCGAGAGGAGCTAAATATCATGATCCATAGCAAACCAGCGCTGGTATGGGACGGAGGAACGGGCGGTCGACGCTTGTGTGACTGGGAAGAACGTCGGTCTGGTCGAACGCCTGCGTCATTACACATGGTCATGGTCCAGTCCGAACATCATGAAGGATTGGCCCGACTGCAAAATATCTCTGACGACGGGATGATGCTGCGCCATAGGCTCCCCATCTGTCTTGAGGATGTGATCACGATGCAGATCGCCAACGCTGATAGCGTTGAAGGGACTGTAGTCTGGACAAGCAGGGATGCCTGTGGTGTGCGCCTCTCCCTGCCAATCGAGAAGGGTGGGCTGCCCCCGCAATGGGCCAAGGGAAGCTGCGGGGGTGTCATAAAGCGCGTTGGGGGGACGACGGCGGATGCGGATGCCGTCCAAGGGGAAGGCAAAATTCCTCTGGTCGAAATGGGAGCTTTTGATCCTGATGCCGGAAATGCCCATACCCCCGGTTTTGTAGAAGGTCTGCCGGTGAAAGTCGTCCTTGGCGAAGGACTTGAGCGGCGGGGTGTGTTGCGGTGGTCCAAGTCAGGGGTAGCCAGCATTCACCTCACGAGCGATGACAACTGAGTCAACTTCAAACCGTTGAAGCAAAGACAAATATATTTTGATGAGCCTGCGGAATTGAGGATCTGATCAAGGCTGAAGCGGCTTGACTTGCGCCATAAGTGCGATGCCGACGAGCTCAGCGAAAGTATGCACGCCCAAACGGTTCATCAGGTTGGAGCGGTGCATCTCAACCGTGCGCACGCTGATGTTCAACCGTATCGCTACTTCCTTGTTGGAGAGACCGGCGACAAGGCCTTGTAGGAGTTCTTTCTCCCGCGCCGTAAGCTTCGTCACGCTGGCTTGCGCCTTCATCCGCTCGACTTGCGCTTCCAACCGTGCTGGCAGGTTTGCGAACAATGCCTCCAGCATCTCCAGAAGAGCCGCGTCGGTGAAGGGCTTCTCGATGAAATCATCCGCGCCTTGCTTCATAGCCCTAACGGCAGTTGGTATGTCGCCATGACCTGTCATGATAACGGCCGGAAAGAGCAGGCTTGTTCGCCCGAGTTCTTCAAGAACCGCAATGCCATCCATGTCCGGCATCCGCACGTCTAGCAGCACGCAGCCTGTCGAAAGGCTGCCGATCTCATCGAGGAAGTCCCTTCCCGACATAAACGCGCGAGTTACAAATCCGGCCGTGGTGAGAGTAAAGGATAATGAACGTCGAACCATGCTGTCGTCGTCCACTATGTAGACCCGTCGAACCGCTTCAGGGTTCTGTGTTGCCGTGGCAGGAGCGGGAGTAGCTGATGCTGTACGCACGACGACAGATTTGTCTTCGATCACTGCCTCAACCATGAGAAACTCCATTCGGGATCGAGAAGCAGAACTGCGTACCTGAAGCACCGCTCTTTTCCAGCCAGATGCGGCCACGATGCGCCTCGACGATGGTACGCGAAATCGATAGGCCAAGCCCCATCCCGGCACTCTTCGACGTGTCTGTCCAGGTAAAGATGTTCTGCGCCGCCTCAAGCGAAAGTCCTTCGCCGGTATCGGTAACGCTCACGACTACCATATCGTCTTTCGATGACGCACTGATAACGACACAGGGCTTAACCGAGTCGCGTGCCGCTTCGCAGCCGTTGCGAAGCAGGTTGATGATGACTTGCTGAATTTGAATACGATCACCAAAGAGGGATAATCCTGCTGCGGTTTGATCATCAATCGGCACATCGGGGCAGCCTCCCGCACGGACCAGGCGGACGCATTCGGCGATTGCGGCCCCTAAGTCGAACGACATTTTGGTCGTTTCGCCTCGGCGGGTTAATTCTCTGACATTGCGAATTATCTCGCCAGCGCGCTGCGCTGCCTCCTGCGTCGCTTCCAACGCGCCTATGAGCGCCTCGGCGTTTCGGGAATCCGGGTCCACCAAACGAATACCGCCCGCGACATAGTTGGAGATCGCGGTCAGAGGTTGGTTAAGTTCATGCGCTAATGTAGCAGCCATCATGCCCATGGCGTTGACACGAGAAAGATGAGCTACCTCATCCTGCAGCAGCGATAATTTTTCCGCGGCCTCGCGCTCTGCAGTAACGTCATACCCTTCACAAAATACACCGGTAATCGCGCCGCGCTCGTCGCGTATCGGCTGATAGATGAAGTTGAGGAAATGAACTTTCAAGCAGCTATCGCCCATCAAGCGCATAGGCATGTTGCGGGCAATGAATGGCTCTCCTGTCGCGAACACCTTGTCCAATAGTTCGACGATCCCCTGATCCGCAAGCTCGGGCAGGGCCTCGGCGACGGTATATCCGACGAGCTCATCGCGCCCGACCAGATGCCTGTATGATTCATTGGCAAAGGTGAATCGGTGATCCTTGCCTTCCGACGTCGCTATGAACCCAGGCGCTTGCTCATAGATTTTGTCGAACAGACCACGCTGCCGAAGAAGTCTGTCAATGCGTCCGCTCACCTCGACGAATGACCAAAAGTGCTGAATAATAGCGCCTTGGTTGCCTCGAACCGGACTGAGGAAGACAGTCGCGAGATATTCGTTTCCATCTGCGCAGTGGCACTTTGCTTCCCAAGTTCCGTCCGTTCCTGAATTAAGCGCGTGCTTGATTGACGAAAGGGTATTATGATCAGCTAGCTGCTGCAGAACAAATCCGATGCCTTTTCCTAAAAGCGTGGCCCGATCAAATCCGGTGAGCGCAAGAAAACTGTCGTTGGCAAAGACAATCGGATGCCCTTCGATGAGCGCATCTGTGAAAATCATTGCCATCCGGGTCGTTTCCGCCGCGACGACAAACGGTCCGAGCGTTTGACGGAAGTAGTCTACCCGCAAATTAGCAGCGGCCTGTTCCCCCGGAGATCCCTTCCTCTTGTCCATTTGATGCATCCCTCGTGGGCGTTTTGTTAAAATCAAAATTCTTTACCCGCGCCTCCAGTAGCACTTAAAAGCGATGGTGTGGTTAATGGTTGCGCGGTGAAAGTTGGCACAGTTTGTAAGAGGTGGCCGGGTTGATCTGAATAGGTTGCAGCAACAATTAAGTGGATCATCTGTCGATTTCCTCGGATCGACGATACTGGCCATCATGCCGGGATCGCGTAGCCGATCCGAGTAAGGCTAAGTATCCGCTGCCAGTTTCATGATGCCATCATCACTGGTCGTCGTGTCCCACAGGGCGCTTCACATCCTCACCGTGATCGTGCAACTTACCTGTCCTTTGGTCTTAGCGGCTGCCTTCTGACATGCGGCAAAGGCACCGCGGTTCTCGCGGGTCAGGCGTACCGCGTCAACAATTGCCCGCCAGCCTTCTGGATTGCCCGCGCGCATGAGGCGGATACCGGCATCCCATAGCGTAGGCTCGCCTAGCGTGCGACGGGCCACTCGTTCCGGCCAGAGCCAGCTTTGCGGACCGATGCTGGCCGCCCAGCCGGGATACATCAGCCACAGAAGCGAAATGGCCAGTGCCGCGCCGCCGCCGCAATAGAGCGTGTGCCAGCGCTGCCCCTCTTTGGTCCGAATGGTGCCGATCGCGCGCATCTGGTCTGCCTGGGCTTGATGATGCAATTCCAGCGACTTCTTGATGGTTGCCTTATCCGTCGCTCGTGCGGCATCCGCCGCCACGTCAATCCGCTCCGCCATGCTCTCCGGCGTCAACTGCATGGCGGGCGCGTCCATGATCTTCTGCGTATATCCTGCCAGCGTCGCGAGATAGCCGTTCATCTTGGCAAGCGTCGGGCCGTAGTCGGGGAATTCGAGGCTCTGCTTCTCTATGGCGATATGCTCAAGCGCGCGGGCCATTACCGCCATGCGCCCGTCTAACCGTTCTTCCATAGCGGCGACGCGCTCCGAGAGGTGCGTGAACGCCTCGGCGGCGGCATTGGGCCGGGGTTCCGGCTCCGGTTCATTCAAAAGGCTCTGCTCGTCGTCCATATCGTGGTCTCCTTGGGGTTAGCGGCTCATGCCGCGACCGATGTCGCGTCCGTGATCGAAGGGAATGGAGGATGCGAGATCATGAGACAGGCTGCGGCCCGCCTGCTGGCCGATCTCAAGCCCCAGTTCGCGACTGCGCAGGCCCAACACCGATTCAAGCTGGGCGTCGCGTTCGAGGCTCTTCGCCATGCCCGCCATCTGCTGCGCCGCACTTTTCGCGCCCCGGAAATTGCCGTCGCGCAAAAGCTCGGCATGATGACGCTGCAATTGCTGCCACCCTTCCACGAACCGGTCGGCTCGGCTGTAGGGGTCCATGCGGATTTCGGTTTCCAACTGCATCGCGCGCACGGCGGCCTGGCCGCGCCCGTCGGCGGCCTCGCGGACAAGCTCCGGACTACTGCGGAACGCGCTGTTCAAGTCGGACGAACCTTCGGGCCGGATAGCGTCCAGAGCATCCCGCGCCCTGTCGAACGCCTCGCGCTGGTGGGGCATGGCGTCCAATCCCTGCGCGCGGGTCTGCTGGATCACTTGCCATGCCCTGGCGTAGCGCTCCACCGCACCGCGCACGCCGCCTGCCCGAAGCGGCTGCGTGTCGTGGTCGGGCTGGTGCCGAACGGCCTGCTCCTGTGAGGGCGGCTCGGCCTTGGGCTGAAAGCCCGCAAATATGTCACGTTCCTGCTGCGGCGAGATATTGGGCCGGAAGCTGTCGAAGATACCGCGCGCTTTCTCGACAATGGGCCTGACGATTTCCGCGACCCGCTCGCCAAAGCTAATGCCGCGTCGCTCGGCATACTCCCTTGCTGGATCGGCTTGTCTGTAATCAGTCGCCATGTCCTTGCCGCGCTCGCGCGAGAGCGTCCGAACAAGCCGGGACTGATCGCGAAAATCGTCGCGGCCATAATGAAGGGCCATGCCGTCGCGGTGGCGGGACATAGCGACATAAGCCCCGTGCCGATCCATCCCCGGCGTCGCCAGCACATGCGCCTTGTCCACAGTCATGCCCTGCGCCTTGTGGATGGTGGCGGCATAGCCGTGGTCGAGGTCACGATAATCCTTTGTGTCGAACGAAACGGCACGCCCGTCATCGGTGCGGACGGACATATGGCCCTCGCTTATCTTCTCGATGGTTCCCAGCGTGCCGTTCTTCACCTCCAGACTGCGTTCGTTGCGCAGAAACATGATGCGGTCGCCAGATGCGAATAGCCGGTCGCCGCGCTCGGTCTTCACCTGTCGCTCGTCGCCTAATTCACCCGCATCGCGCATCGCCACGCGCGCAGCCTCGTTGAGGTCGCGCACCTCCACATTGGTGTGGGTCAGGATGATACGGCTGACGTCGGGATCAGCCTGCCGTTCGCGATCCCAGCGCTCGACAAGATCGCGCCGTGCATCCCCGCGTGTCTCGGCCTGATGCACCATGGCCTTGTCGGCATAGGCGGCAATGGCCTCGCCGGTTCTGCCGGTGGCAAGATGCCGGGTAGCGTGCTGCTGCCATCCTTCATGCTGGCGGCGAACCTGCGTGATCTCGACGCCACCATGGCGCTCATGGATCGCGCGGAACGCCGCGCCCGCCTCGATCGACTGCAATTGCTGTGGATCGCCGACAAGAACGACCTTCGCGCCAACCTCGGCGGCATGGGACAGGACGCGCTCCATCTGGCGCGTGCCGACCATGCCCGCTTCGTCGATCACCAGCACGTCGCGGGCATTGAGCAAGTCGCGGCCCTGCGCCCAGCCATGTTCCATACTGGCGATGGTGCGCGACGCGATGCCGGAGCCATTCTCCAGCCCCTCTGCGGCGATGCCCGCAAGCGCAGCGCCGCGCACGTTGAGGCCTGCGCTTTCCCACACGTCGCGCGCCACGCCCAGCATGGCGCTTTTGCCGGTCCCGGCATAACCCAACACCAGTGACAATCCGCGCTCGCCCGTTATATGGCGCAGCGCGGTTTCTTGCTCTGCTCCCAAGGCAAGGCCACCACTCTCGGCGGCGCGGCTGGCGTAGGTCGTCGCCGCCGAGAGACCATTGCTCTGGTCCATCGCAAGCCTGTCCGCCGCATGGCTCATCCGCTGCTCGGTTTCGATCATCTCGCGAGAGGTGAACCGATCATCGCCGCGCCCGTCCTTGCCCAGGGCGATCAGGTCCGGCGATCCGCGCACTGCGCGCATGGCGGAATTAAACTGCTCCTGTCCGTCGCTATGCCGGTGGATGAACATGGCCATATCGCGGTTAGTGAATGTCGCCTGTTGGTGGGTGATGGCGTTAAGGGCGATACCGGGATCGGCGATGATGCGTTCGCCATTCGCCCGCGCAATCTCGCGGTGTATCTCGGCGCGGTCGGCTTCCAGCCCTTGGGCATCCATCCTATGCGCGGGGCCGCCGATCTTGCTTTGCGGTTCGAGGTCGATGCCCTGATCGGCAAGGCTGCGGTGATCGATGCGGGCGTCTATATCGAGTTCGGCAAGGCGCGTGTTGACGTCACTCTCCCAGCGTTCGCGCCAGCGCTCGACATTCTCATGATCGTTCCACTCGCGCACCTTCGACCCGAAGCCAGCGGTGCCGTCCTCACGCTGCACAACCTCCCGCATCGTGAGCATGACATGGGCGTGTGGCTTGGGCTGACCGTCGGCACCAACGTCCCAATGCACATTGAGGTCGGCGATCATGCCGCGATCCACGAACTCGGTGGACACGAAATCGCGCGCCAGTTCTATGCCCTGCGCCTTGGTCATTTCGCGCGGAATGGCGAACTCGACCTCACGGGCAAGCTGGGCGTCCTTGCGCTTCTCGAATGCCTCGACATCGTTCCAGAGGCGCTCGCGGTCGCGCCATTGTTCGGGCGCGCCTTCGGGCAACATGATTTCGCTATGCTCGACGCCGGAGCGGGCGCGGAAATCATGGGGCCGGTCAAGGCGCTCGTCGTGCAGCCGCTCGCCCGCGCGATAGGCGGCGGCGGAGACGGCGGAGCGGCCCGTCGCGCGACTGATGACCTGAACGGAGAAATGGAAGATCGCCATGACGATCGTCCATCTACTACGCTCAAGCGCACGTCGGAACGACGTATAAGCGCGCCCTTCTCGAAAATTTCTCGGACGGGACTAGGCGGTGTCAGGCTGTCCCGGCGACTCTACTGCGCGGAGGGCGGGTTCATCTTATCATAGCGCCATCGTCACTCAATGGAGACTTTGCGATGCGTAAGCCCCGTAACTTTGATTCGGAACTCAAAGCCTTGGCCGACAAGGCAAAGGTGCTCAAGGAACGGCGCGTACGCCAGCTTGGCGAACTGGTGTCGGCGACCGGGGCCGATGCGCTTGACACCGATATACTGGCCGGGGCGCTGCTTCATGCCGTCACGGTGAAAGACGCGCCGACAAAGGAGGGATGGCGCAAGGCGGGCTCGGCCTTCTTTCTCGGCAAGGGCGGCAAACCTGCGGGCGGACCTTCTGGCCAGCAAAGCGGCACTCTCCCGCTCGACGGCGGCGCGGCATCGGCTTGAGGCACGAAAGGCGCGAACCGACATGCGGGATTGGCAGGTCAAGCGAAGGGAGAGAACGCGGCATCTGATCGAACTGGGCGGCCTCGTCGTCAAAGCGCGGCTGGTCGATCTGACCGATGATGATCGGGCCACGCTCTACGGCTCATTCCTCACCGTTGCTGACCGGCTGCGCGGCGAGGAACGCACCAACGCACTTGCCGTTTGGAAGCGCAAGGGCAAGCGGGCGTTTGAGGCGGAACAGGACGTCGGTTAGCGCGAAACCGATAAGCGCACATTGCTGTCCGGTTGTGCCTGATACTCGACCATTGCTGCCATGGGTGGACTGCTCTTGTCGCAGTAGCGCACGGTGATGAAGTCTTCTCGGATCGCAGGGCACAGGCCGGAGCCATAGAGAATGTCCGCCAGCGCGTCGAAGGTTGTCGCCTGGGCGCGATAGGCCCCGGTCCATCGCACAGTCCAAATGTCGTCATTCGCCTTGACCCGGTAGCCCGCCCTCCGCGCAACGTCCATGACCGCGCCCAGCACCGTGTCCGCGCGCACGTCGAAGTCCAGCACGGCGGACATGTCGGCGGGTTTGGAACGGACGGTTTGCGCGGACTTTACCCGCCATAGCGTTGCCTCGGCACCCGCCATGAAGAAGCACAGGCAGACAATGGCCAAGGGCAGATGGTCAACCCAGTCCATGAACCTGTCGGAGCGCCAGAACCGGCGAACGGGAACGAGCGGATTCCATCGGCCCTGTGGCGGGGCGATACGTCGCACGATCCGCCATGTCCGTTGCAGCATATTGGCGCGGCGAGCAGGCTGGGAAAGGGCTATCGCTGTCGTCGGCTCTGCGGGCGGCGGAAGCATCGGCGCAGGCCAGCTTTCGGCAAGCGAAGCCTGATGATCCGCGCAGGCGAACGCTGCCCGTACCTGCAATATCTTCACCCGCGCGAAAGCCCATGCCAGTTCCTCGTCCGAAATGCGGTAAGATTGCCCATAGCGGGCTTCGACATAGGCGCGGCGGATACAGCCGAATGCGCGACGCTCGAAGCGGCTGTCTCGCGGCCATGCCGAACATAGGTGCGGGTCCAGCGCTTCCGCCGCCTCGCGCAGTTCATCGAGCGCATGGGTGCGCGGGGCGTGGAGGCTGATCGACCGCAATACGCACAGATAGAAATGCTCGCACGCCTGATGCAGCATCAACGCTGCCATCGGCATGTCGCCCCGGTTCCGATAGAAAGCCGCGCCCGCCAAAAATCCAGTTCCGCGCTCATGCCACCGAATGAACTCCGCCACGCCCCGGATCGCCCGTTCCCGCACTGGAAGGCGGCGCGGCTCTTTCAGCCGCAAGCCCTCCATCTGGTAAAGCGCGATTCCCTGCTCGGCGATGGTGACGAAATGCGGGACGCCTTCGACAAGAGCACCGTTGATCCGCTCAAGGCTTTCCACCGCCAGCCGCACCGGGCGGGTAATTTCGCCATGTTCCCATGCGCGGCGGAGTCGATCACGCACCAGCCGCCAATCGCGTTCGCTGCGGGCAAGGCGGGGATAGTTGACGATGGCCAGCAGGCGGAACGCTTCCCCCGGCGCGATGTCCTCCCATTCTTTTTCGGTATGGGGGCCGTACAGGATCAGGGTGAGGATGCGGCCCGCCCTGAAATGTTCGGAACATCGGCCTTTGGTCGTTTCCTCGAATGCCTCGAACAGGATCGTGACGACGTGAAGAAGCTCGTCGCGGATCGGCGCGGCCGTAACATCAGTCACTAAGAATGGCGTTGTCACATATTACACATCGTCCGGCGATATTTACACTAAGATTGTCACGATCAGCGATAGCGTCCCAGGCAACCGCATTGTCACGATCGATAGCGCCTATGCGCAGATAATTTCAGATAAGGACGAGTTGGGGAAAGAGACGAAGTTTGAGTATTATACCGATACCCGCCTGCTAAAAAAGATCATCGCGCCGGAGGGCAACTACGCCGAATATATCTATGATCCGCGCGGAAACATTACCTGCACCATGCTTGTCTCCAAGACAGCACCGGCGGGGCAAACCTGCGCCTTTCCGAGCACCGCCAATAAAATCGTTACGGAAGCAACCTATCCCGCCGCGCAATCCGGGCAGGACTGGCATTGCCCGTCTGGCGTAGGTGCGGCGCGATGCAACAAGCCGCTGACCAAAAAGGATCCCAATGGTCAGATAACGCAATATGCCTATGACGGTGCCCACGGTGGCATCACGAAAATCACCCTTCCTCCACCAAGCGGCTCCATATATTGTCCATCGGCGGGCGTTGTATGTCCTGAGACGCGTTACACTTACACCTCCAGCTACTATGCACAATTTAAGAATGGCAGCGGGACAATCGTTAATTTCGCAACCCCTCTTACCCGCTTGACCAACGTTTCAAGCTGCCAAACAACCGCAAGCTGTCTCAATAGCTCAGACGAAACAAAATCAGTGTTTAGCTATGGTACGAGCAATGTCTTGCGTACCACAATTTCGGAAGGATCGGGGGACGGATCACTTACCGCGACCACGAGCTATACCTATGATAATATCGGCAACCAACTGACAGTTGACGGCCCACTCGCGGGGGCGGCAGACACGACGCGCACGCGCTATGACGCCTTACGCCGCGTCATCGGTGTCGTCGGCCCCGATCCAGATGGAGCCGGATCATTAAAGCATCGCGCCCAACGTTTTACCTATAATGGCAATAGCCAACTCACGGTTATGGAAATCGGCACGGTTAACAGTCAGTCCGATCCTGACTGGGCCAATTTCGCCAGCTATCGGCAGTTGACCTCTACTTATGACGCTGCGACAGCGCGCAAGACGAAGGACGTGTTGACGGCCTCAGTGCCACCAGTAGCACCTTCCACATATCAGGTAGTGCAATATGGCTATGACGTTCTTGGTCGTCCAGAATGCCATCTGTGGATGGCTCCCGCGTTGCAAGCATAAAGTGATGATCTGACGTTCCGTCGGGTGCAGTCGTCTGTCCGGCCTGTTGATGCAGTCGATGCAGACTGCTGGCCCTGATGGGGTCCGCGAACAAGGTCCGATCGGGTTTGCAGGCTATTACGCCTATGACATTCCTTGGGTTGTCCTTGTTCCCGGTCCGACCGGTTTTGCCATCACATCCTTCGCTCTCACAACCTCGTGAAGCTGATCTCCTCAGCTAAACTCTTGATCTATGCTGCCGCCAGCATCGGCGCATGCCCGCGTTCGAAGACGCCGCCGCGCGCCATGACCGCCCATGCGATCCGCGCCATCTTGTTGGCGATGGCGACCGAGGCGACACGCGCGGGCTTTCTGGCGAGCAATGCGACGAAGCGCGGATCGACCGTGCTGGGTTTCTGCTTGGCGTATCGGACGAGCGCGGTAGAGGTGGCCGGGTTTGTCTGAACAGGGATCGGCAACGGTTAAGTGGATCGTCTGCCGGGTTCCTTGCCTTGCCAATATGGGGCGTCATGCAGGGAGGGCATAGCCCGACCGGAGTGACGCCCCGTATTGGTTGCCAAATTCATGCTGCCATCATTACCGGCAGGTTGTCAAAATACGCCTGATCCGGCGTCCTGGCGGCGAGGCTCGAATGTGGCCTCCTTCCATTATAGAAGCTCAGATAACGACCGATCGACGCGCGGGCTTCGCTGACCCCGCCGTAGGCGCGGAGGTAAACCTCCTCATATTTCACCGAGCGCCACAGGCGCTCGACCATCACATTGTCGCGCCAGGCGCCCCGGCCATCCATGCTGATGGCGATTTCCTCGCGCAGCAGCACGCTGGTGAAGGCGTGACTGGTGAACTGGCTGCCCTGATCGGTGTTGAATATCTCCGGTTTCCCGAAGCGCGTCAGCGCTTCCTCCAGCGCTTCGACGCAGAAGTCGGCCTCCATCGTGATCGACACCCGCCAAGCCAGGACCTTGCGGCTGAACCAGTCGACGATGGCCACGAGATAGACGAACCCCCTCGCCATCGGGATGTAGCTGATGTCCGTTGCCCAGACCTGATTGGGCCGCACGATCGGCAGTTTGCGCAACAAATAAGGGTAGATCTTGTGCCCGGGGGTCGGCTTCGATGTGTTCGGGCGACGGTAGATTGCCTCGATCGCCATCTTCTTCATCAGCGTGGCGACATGCTGGCGGCCGATCTCGATGCCTTCCTGCCGCAGAAGATCACGCAGCATCCGACTACCCGCGAACGGAAATTCCAGGTGCAACTCGTCGATCCGCCGCATGATGGCGAGATCGGCAGGCGGCACCGGTCTGGGCAGATAATAAATGCTGCCCCGGCTGATCCCCAGCTCCCGGGCTTGCCGCGCCAACGGCAGTGCGTGCGAACGGTCGATCATCGTTTTGCGCTCGGCAACAGTCCCGCCTTCCCGAGCGCCCCTGACAAAAAATCGTTCACCAGCGTCAGTTCACCGATCTTGGCGTGCAGCGTCTTTACGTCGATCGCCGGCGCCGCAGCCTCGCTCCGCGTCTCGCTGCCAAATACACCGGCAGCCCCTTCCAGAAGCTGCCCGCGCCATTGCGTGATCTGGTTCGGATGCACGTCAAACTGCTGCGCCAACTCCGCCAGCGTCTTCTCGCCCTTCACGGCGGCCAATGCCACCTTCGCTTTGAATGCCGGGCTGTGATTCCGGCGTGGTCGTTTGCTCATCTCTACTCCTGTCACGCGGCCATCCTGGCCGCCGTCAGGCAGAAAATCCACTTATCCCGATGTGCAGTTTTGCCAGGCCACCTCTAACTGCCTGCCCCATCTGCCGCAGCCATCTGTAGATCTGGTTCGGCCGCAGATCGGCACGGCGGGCAATCTCCGCCACGTTCGCACCGGCGCCGAAACCGCCGCGACCAGTTCGCGCTTTTGCTGGTCGCTCCATACCCGCCGCCGCTCCGGCCCCGAAATTACCGTGATCTGACTCATCGCACCGTCCTTAGTATCGGTGCAAACACCGGCGCTTGCACCGGTGCCATCTCGAAATATCAGCCAATCACCGCAAGGCGGCCCTCACCGGAACGATACTGCCATACCGCATATATCTTCGAATATCTGACGGCTAGCCGTATGAGCGGTTACACGAGCGACCGCTTTCGGGACGTTACTGATGTCGGCTAAACGATCGAAATTGAGGCACAAAGCCGTCCGGCCGTTTTGCGCCACTTTTCGCCGTCCGGCACCTCGCTTCCGACTCCAGGAAGCAGTCATTCGTTCAGGTTTCCGCTGCCCATCTGGTGACAAAAAGCTGCCGGTCGGTCGTCGACGAATTTGCGGACATTCACGGAATTAGAGCAGCAGCCACTTAATTACGCCTGCGCCAGCAAGAAGGACCAGAGCGCACCCCCACCATGGAATGGGGGTGCCGTCGTCGTATTCTCCAAGATCAACATATCGGCGCACATCTCGTCGCTGCCTCACCCCGTATGCGTCGTCGCGGGATCGAATGTCGGCGTCATCAAGGTAGCGATGCACCGCCTCTGGCGTGGCGTCGATTGGCAGTTCCCGTTGTAACTGGCTCGCTAGCCGTTCCACTTCAGGCCAATCGGGAGGCTGTCGTTCCTCAACGGCCAAAATCGCCGCCAAGCGGCTGCGTAGTTCGTCGAATTCCACGGCCACAAACTACTGAATTGGGCGGTCGATGCAATGACCGCCATCCACCCATCCCGGCGATTTGGCCTGGTCAAAGACGTGGCGAGTCGCGCTGGTGCCGCCGGTCCGGTCTATATCCGCATGAAATCGAACGCGAGAGCGGCGCAGACGGGTGGTTAGCGGACTGGCGGCTTCGCTCGCAGTTTCAGGTGGAAGCAGCCTTACCGCTTTGCGCGAAACAGTTCTCTTTGCCCCTGATTGATAGAAAGCTCATCCCAATCAACCTCACGCATTGATGGCGGGAAGATTTCTCGCCGGTCATCATAGTCGTAGAATAGCGTTCCATGTATCCCCTGCGCTTCGCTCTTCAGAATGGGGCGATCCCACAGAGGCGAAATAACGCGGCCCGCTTCGGCGTCCCCAAGACGCGCAAACACGTCCTCAATGATTGCCATGTCACTATTCCCGACAAAAATCGCACCAAATTCATCGTCAGTGGCTTGAAACAGGCTGAAGGTCGCATTGAGCGCACCGTCAATGATCTGGATGTTTTTCATGAGCTTATTATGCGGAGGGCTGTGATGAACAGCAATGCTTTCGAGCGTCCGGTTTTGAGCCGAATTGCGAAGTTGCTTAGCGTCGGCAAATGGTCGATGGGCGACAGGCAGATGTTTCCGCCCACGATCGTGTCGTCTACCCTAAAGAGGACTGGCGGCTATCCCTTCCTACCCGCCGGTAAGGCGACATTCCGAAATCGGCCAGTTTGCGACAAATAGGTATTTCGAACGGGGACAACTACGCGACCGCCTGTAATCCCTTTCGCTGGATGATCGACAGAAGGCGCAGGGCTGGGCCACCGGGACGCTTAACGCCGCGTTCCCAATCCGACACCAGATTGCGCGAGACGTTGAGATAGGCGGCGAACACAGGCTGCGAGACATGCTCGCGTTCGCGGATCGCCCGGATTTCATCGCCTGCCAGCGTAGGGGCGGGGGCAAGGCACGTTTCATCGAATGTACGCAGCGTCGCGCGCGACACCACGCCCGCGTCATGGGCGTTGCTCATCATTTCATGGATCGCGCCCGCAATCTCGCTGCGATAGCCCTTATCCTTCATCACGGTTCCCATCGTCTATCTCCACCAGTGTTCCCGACGCCACCAGTCGGTCCAGTTCCCTGGCGCTCCATTCCAGCGCCTCGCTTGCCGCGTCGCGAAGCAGGGCCAGGTCCGCCTTTGATATGTTCGCCTGCGCACTCTTGGCGAACCCAAAAGCAAATATCGCCCTGTCACCCTGCCGGAACAGGATCAGCGTGCGATAGCCGCCCGACTTGCCTTGCCCGGTGCGCGCGACGCGCTGCTTGATGACGCCACCGCCAAGATCGGCATCCACCAGACCGCTTTCGGCGCGCTCCACGGCTTCACGAAGCGAGGCATCGGTAATCCGCTCCTTTCGCGCGAAGCGCTCGAACCAGCCATTTTTGAAGATGCGCGCGATGGCGGTTTTCCTGCTTCTGTAGCTGCATATAACACTTAGCGTTATATTTCAACTTGGATGGGGAGGAACGACGCGGCAGGGCCTTCTTGACAGAGCATAGACTGCAGGTGAGCATGATCCTGCTTCATCACTCCGCGACGGCGATCCTTGGAAAGGAGCGTCAAATGTTCGACTCGGCCTGACGCCTTGCGGATTTCCGCCGAAACGGGGCGGATGCGAAGGCTTGGCATGAAGTTTTTGGTACAGGCTGGGAAAAAATCTTCGCTGATTGTCATCAGAGAGAAGCCTACGCCAAATTCCGCCGTCTTCCGCCGCTGACCGCCAATTGCCGCCAGCGTTCACCGACCCATGAAAGCGTAGCTGCCTGCGCGCCCGGAACACTCTTGTCCGGGACGGCAAGGCATCCAATGCTCGTGGCCGGGGGCGCGTGCAACATCCTGATTTAAAGAGACTGCCCCATGAACAACAGTGATCGTATCATTCGCCTGAAAACCGTCCTCGCCCGCACAGGGCTTTCCCGCACGACGCTTTATCGCAAGATGGGCGAAGGCACTTTCCCACGCCAGGTGAAGATCAGCGTCCACGGCGCTGGCTGGCGGGAGTCCGCCATCAACCGCTGGATTGCCGATCCGGTAAGCTACCGGGAGGAGTTGGGCGTTTGATCCTGTTGCCGTGCTCCACCTTTTGCAGGCATGGGCACGGCAACATCGGCGGCTTCCGATCAGGCAGCTTGGCTCTTCGCCTTACCGAACTTGCCGGTAACGACCTTCTGCCCGTCGCGCAGCAAGTCGAGATGGTCGGACCAGTGCTGCATCATGCGGACCCGTTCGTCCCAATATTCGCCCCGCGTGTAAGCGCGACGCACCGCGTTGTTGTCGCAATGGGCAAGCTGCCGCTCGATCGCGTCGGGATGCCATAGTCCCATTTCATTGAGCAGGGTCGCCGCCATTGCCCGGAAGCCATGGCCGGTCATTTCATCCTGTGCGAAGCCCATGCGCCGCAAGGCGGCGTTGATGGTGTTCTCCGACATGGGCCGGTCCACCGAGCGGAGCGACGGGAACAGGTAGCGGCTATAGTCGGCATCATGTTCGATGGTGCCAAGGATCGCCAATGCCTGCCGGGAGAGGGGGATGGTATGGGCGCGGCGCATTTTGGTCTTGTGCGCGGGGATGGTCCACAGCGCCTTGTCGAAATCGAAGTCGGCCCATTCGGCGTGGCGGAGCTCGCCGGGACGGACAAACACATGGGGCAGCAGTTGCAGCGCCGCCTTGGTGTTTGCAAAGCCCTCGAACGCCTCAATGGCCCTCATCAAGCCGCCCACATTATCCGCGCTGGTGATGGCAGCCCTATGGACGGGCTTAGGAGCAATCAGCGCCCCGCGCAGGTCCGCTGCCACGTCACGCTCTGCGCGCGCCGTGGCGATGGCGTAGCGGAATATCTGGCTGCATGTACTGCGCAGGCGCTTGGCCGTCTCGTAGCGGCCTTTGCCCTCCATTTTACGCAGCATGGTCAACACTTCCTGCGCGGTGATGGCGGCGACAGGCCGCTTGCCCAGCGACGCATTGATAAATGCCAGCAGCCAGCGCAGCTTCTTCATCGTGACGGAGGAGCGGCCTTCACGCTCGACTTTCACCAGCCATTCGTCGGCAACCGCCTTGAAGCTGTTGGATGCGGCCACGGTCGCGGCAATCCGATCTAATCTGATCTTTTCGGCGGGATCGTTCCCCTTCGCCAGCACCTTGCGGGCGGCGTCGCGCTGCTCGCGGGCGTCGGCAAGGCCGATGTCGGGATAAATCCCGAAGGCCAACGTCTTTTGTTTGCCAAGGTGGCGATAGTTCATCCGCCAGTAGCGCCCACCATTGGGTGCCACATAGAGGAAAAGGCCATCGCTATCGGTGAGTTTATAGGGCTTGGCTTTGCCCTTGGCGTTTTTGATCGCAGCGGCGGTGAGCGCCATGATGGTATCTCCTTTTCGAGGAGGGTCGCGCTACCATCAGACATACCATCAAGTTGCTGGTATCCGGTGGTCCAAGACCGCTCCGTATGGGATACCTATGCCATGAAAAACCGCAGAAATCCGCCGTTCCCGGCATCTTCTGATACTCTCTGGGAGAGTATTTTGGTGACCCCTACGGGAATCGAACCCGTGTTTCAGCCGTGAAAGGGCCGCGTCCTAACCGCTAGACGAAGGGGCCGTTGGCGGCGCCACCGGATGGCGCTGCGAAGCGAGGCGGGCATTAGGAGGAGACGGCGCAGGGGTCAACCCCCCTTTTTCCTGTGTCGGATTTCTCCACCCTCAATCAGCCCAGGCCGCGTCCTCCAGATGGAGTTCGGCGGCCGGGCGGCTACCCCAGTCGTCGATCTTCGCCCGACCCGCGACCCATAGCCGCCGGTCGCGCGGCGCACCCAGTATCGCTTGCCCCAGATCGGTCTCGGCCTGCCGGAAGGCGATGGTCTTGAACGAGCGGCCATCCTCCCCGCCCATGATCGCGCGCAAATGGCCGTTACCCACGACATCGGCCTTGATCACGCGCATCGGCCCGGCAGCGATGCGCGGGGCTGGCCAGCCCGCGCCATAGGGCCCGCCCGCCTCGATCGCGGCGATAAAATCGGGATTGACCCCGGCGGGGGCCAGCACGGCGTCGATCAGCAGCGCCCGGTCGTCGCGGGCGCGGGCGACGGCTCCTGACAACCGATCGTCAAGGAAATCGGCCAGCGCATCGACCCGGTCCGCCGCCACGGTCAACCCCGCCGCCATCGCATGACCGCCGCCCGCGACCAGCAGGCCGCTATCCTTGGCCGCCATCACCGCCGCGCCCAGATCGACCCCGCTGATCGATCGGCCCGATCCCTTGCCCACGCCATCTTCGTCCAGCGCGATGACGATGGCCGGGCGGCCTGCCTTTTCCTTGATTCGCCCGGCGACGATGCCAATGACGCCGGGGTGCCAGCCCTGCCCGGCGATCACCGCTATGGCGCGATTGTCCTGGGCCGTCAGCAATGCCTCGGCCTGTTCCTGCACCGCCGCCTCGATCGCGCGCCTTTCTTCATTATACTGGTTCAATTGTTCGGCGATCCGCGCGGCTTCGGCAGGATCCTGCGTCGTCAGCAGGCGTACCCCCAGATCGGCCTGCCCGACACGTCCGCCCGCATTGATTCGCGGTCCCAGCGCAAAACCCAGGTCGTGGCATAGGGGGGCGCGGGTCAGGCGGCTGGCGTCGATCAACGCGGCCAGGCCAATATTGCGCCGCCGGGCCATCACCTTGAGCCCCTGCGCCACGAAGGCGCGGTTGAGGCCTTTCAATTGCGCGACATCGGCCACCGTGCCCAGCGCGACGATGTCCAGCAACTCCATCAGCGCCGGTTCGGCCCGCGTTGCGAACCAGCTGCGGGCGCGCAGCACCCGCACCAGCGCCGCGCTCAGAAGAAAGGCGACGCCGACCGCCGCGAGATGACCATGGGTTGCGGCCTCGTCCCCTTCATCCAGCCGGTTGGGATTGACCAGGGCCAGCGCCATGGGCAGCGCCGCGCTGCATTTATGATGATCGACCACGACGACATCGACTCCGGTGTCGCGTGCCATGGCCAGCGCCTCGAATGCCTGCGCGCCGCAATCGACGGTGACGATCAGGGTCGCGCCCTCGCCCGCCAGCCGCACCAGCGCCTCACCGGACGGGCCATAGCCTTCCATCAGCCGGTCGGGGATATAGGGTTTCGCCGTCAGTCCCAGGTCGCGCAGCAGGCGGATGAGCAGGGCCGCACTGGTGGCGCCATCGACGTCATAATCGCCAAAGATACGCACATCCTCGCCCCGCTGCACCGCGTCGGCCAGCCGTTCCGCGGCGGCATCCATGTCGCGGAACAGGCTGGGGTCGGGCATGAAGGCGCGGATCGTGGGGTTGCGGTGCGCCTCCAGCGCGTCGCGCTGACAGCCGCGCGCCAGCAGCAATTGCGTCACCAGATCGTCGGGCGCATAGCCCGGTTCGCGCGCATCCGCCCCCTCTCCCCGCCATTTCCAGGGCTGGCCAGTGATGGAGCGGGAGATGTTGAGCGCAAATGTCATGCCGCCGCTCTAGTCGCTTGCATGCAGGGATGGAAGCGCGGGCCGTCGCGGCGAATTGCCCGCCGGACGGAACCGCGGCAACTGCTTGAGCGTATTGCTGCTTTGTGGCCGCCTTCATGGCTGGCGACCAGAGGGGCGTGACGGACATATGATAATAAGACAGGCTCATCATGTCCGGCACATGTTGGGCCTTCTTATCGCTACCGCATCCCCCCTGCCGCTGCTGGCGCAGACGCCGCCGCCCGCCACCACGCCGTCCTTGCCCTATGATGCGACGCGGGCTGAAGAGCCGATCCTGCCGGACGACCAGTTCGAGGCGCGCCTGCCGCAGATGGAGGGAAGCGACCCCGCCAAGCCGCTGCCGTCGATCGACAGCTGGATCGACCAGCAAATGCCCTCGACCGGCGCAGCGGCGGAACTGCCGCCTGCCATTGAGCCGGCTGAGGAGCAGGAACTGGCGCAACCGCTGCCCCCGCTGGACAGCGTAACCGTGCCCGCCAACGTTGCGGCCGACAGCGACCCGAACGCAAAGCTGCCCGACGTCCGTTATGCCACCCGGATTGAGGGTTTTGGCAAGACGGGCCTTGAAGACGAATTTCGGGATGCATCCGCGCTGATCGACGGCGATGGCAAGGCAGAGACCGCCGCAATGGTGCAGGCACGGGCGCAGGAGGATGAGAAGCTGGCGGTACGGCTTTTCTATTCCGAAGGCTATTATGACGCGACCGCCCTCGCCAGCCTCGACCAGACCGGCGATGGCACGTTGACCGCCGTGATTTCCGTGACGCCGGGCAAGCGCTACAAGCTGGGCGACATCATCGTGCAGGCCGGGCCGACCGTGCCGCCGGGGCTGGTGCGCGACAGTCTGCCGCTCAAGACCGGGGACTATATCGTCGCGACGACGGTCGAAGGTGCGGAGGCCAATGTCGCGCTGCGGCTGCCCGAACAAGGCTATGCTTTCGCCAAGGTGGGGGAGCGCGACATATTGCTCGACCCCGCGACGGTGACGGGCGCCTATACCCTGCCCGTCGACACCGGGCCGCGCGGTACGTTCCGCAAGATTACCACCAGTGGCGACAAGCAGGCGTTCGGGGCCGATCATATCGAGGTGATCCGCCGCTACAAGCCGGGCGAGATCTATGACAGCCGCAAGGTCGATGATTTGCGCAAGGCGCTGGTCGCGACCGGCCTGTTTTCCAGCGTCGCGGTCGATCCCGTTCGCACCAACGAGGCAGGACCGGACGGGACCGAGTATGTCGACCTGCACGTCGAACAGGCTGCCGGGCCGCCGCGCACGCTGGCGGGCGAGGTGGGATATGGCACCGGTCAGGGTTTCCGCGCCGAAGGGACATGGACCCACCGCAACCTGTTCCCGCCCGAAGGCGCGCTGATCGCTGGCGTGGTCGCGGGCACGCAGGAACAGGGCGTGTCGGGCACGTTCCGCCGGTCCAACGCGGGCAAGCGCGACAAGACGTTTCAGGCCGGCGCGCTGATCAACCATCAGAAATATGACGCCTATGAAGCCTTCACCGCCGGGCTGAACATCAGTTGGGCGCGGCAATCGACGCCGATCTTCCAGAAGCGCTGGACCTACACCTATGGCGCGGAAATCCTGCTGTCGAACGAACAGACGACGATCGATCCGGCAACCGGCCAGAACAAGCGGCTGACCTATTTCATCGGCGCGCTGCCGGTGCAGGTCGGCTATGACCGGTCCGACGATCTGCTCAACCCGACCAAGGGGTTCCGCGCCAGTGTGCGCGTGTCGCCCGAAGCGTCGTTGCAGGGCAATGTTTCGCCCTATGTGCGCGGCACGTTCGACCTGACCGGCTATTATCCCGTGTCGGATTCGCTGGTCATCGCGGCGCGCACCCGGCTTGGCGCGATCAGCGGCGTGTCG
Organism: Sphingobium sp. JAI105; assembly: GCF_015752145.1. Classification (NCBI taxonomy): domain Bacteria; kingdom Pseudomonadati; phylum Pseudomonadota; class Alphaproteobacteria; order Sphingomonadales; family Sphingobiaceae; genus Sphingobium; species Sphingobium sp. JAI105. The sequence continues at coordinate 1,587,727 of NZ_JADOUC010000001.1, forward strand.
CGCGACGATGTCGCGCCATCGCGGCGCATCTATGCGGGCGGCGGCGGATCAGTGCGTGGCTATGGCTATCAGGAACTGGGGCCGAAAGATGTAAACAACGATCCCATCGGGGGCCGATCGGTCAATGAATTTGCGGTCGAGGGCCGGTATCGTTTTGGCAATTATGGCGCGGTGGCCTTTGTCGATGCAGGTCAGGTCTATAACAGCGCAATCCCGAAATTTTCCGACATGCGCTATGGCGTCGGCATTGGCGGGCGCTTCTACACCAATTTCGGTCCCTTCCGCGCCGACATTGCAATGCCGATCAACCGGCAGCCGGGCGAATCCAAATTCGCCGTCTATATCGGTATTGGGCAGGCCTTCTAATGACTCAGGATGACACCCCCGCCCAGACCGTCCCTAGCGAGGCCGTGATCGTGCGCGAAGCTCGCCCCTTGTGGCAGAAGATCGCGATCGGGGTCGTCGGCCTTGTCGTGGCGCTGGTCGTGCTGGTGGCGGGCCTGCTGCTGGGCCTGAACACCCAGCCGGGCAAGCGATTCCTGATCCAGCAGATCGCGGCGCTGAAACTCGAATCGGGCATGGCCATCGAAGTCGGACGGATCGACGGGTCGATCTATAGCGACATGGTGATTCACGATCTTGTGCTGCGCGATCCCAAGGGCGTGTTCGCGGTGTCCCCGCGCGTGCATGTCGTGTGGAAGCCGTTTCGTTATGTGAACAACCATATTTCGGTCAGCCTGCTGGAAACCCCGCTGGTGGTGCTGGCGCGCAGCCCGCAGTTCAACGCCACCCCGACCGATCCCAATGCCCCTATCCTGCCGGATCTGGACATTGACGTCGACCGGCTGAAGATCGGCAAATTCGTGCTGGCGAAGCCCGTCATCGGCCAGAAGCGCGAAATCGCGATCGACGGCGTGACCCATATCGCCGACGGCCGCGCGATCCTGTCCGCCGACGCGATCGTCGACAGCGGCGACCGGTTGCAGGCGAAGCTGGACGCGGTTCCGGCGCAAAATCGGCTGGCCATGAGCGGCACGCTGACCGCGCCCAGGGGCGGTGTCATTGCCGCCATGTCGGGCCTGACCGACGGGATGACCGCGACGCTGGATGGCAAGGGGACATGGCAGGCCTGGAACGGGCGGATCGTTGCGACCAGTCCCAAGGGCGAGATCGCCAACATCGCCGTCGCTGCGCGTGATGGCGCATTTACCGCGAAGGGTCCGCTGCGCCCCGGCCTGGTCATGGCCGGCACGGTCGATCGCCTGACCGCGCCGCAGCTGGACGTCGACCTGTTTGCAGGCCTGAACGAACGGCGCGTCAACCTGAAGGCGACACTGCGGTCCCCTGCCCTGTCCGCCGATGCGCAGGGCCTGGTCGATCTGGGCACGAGCCGGTTCAGCGCGCTGAAGATCAATGCGGCGCTGCTGACCCCCGGCGCGATCATGGAGGAGGTCAAGGGTCGCGACGTGCGCGCCGCCATCGTTCTGGACGGGCCGATGGCCACGCCGTTCATCGATTATGACATCAGCGCCAAATATCTGGCGTTCGACGCCACCGGCATCGAAAATCTGAAAGCCACCGGCCGCGCGGTGATCGACGCCGACCGCATCCGCATTCCGGTCAACGCCACCGCGAGCCGGGTGACCGGCCTTAACGCCGCGGCTGGCGGATTGATGAACAATCTGCGGGTGAAGGGCGATTTCGCCTATGCCAGTGGCAGGTTGATCAGCGACAACCTCAAGATCGACAGCGACAAGATCGACGCGACCGCAATAGTCCTCGCTGATCTGGACAACGCCCTTTATCGCGGGGCGCTGAAAGGACGGGTCAATGATTACCGGATCGACGGCGTCGGCATCGTCAATCTCAACACCGATATAGAGCTGGTCCCCGGACCCAAGGGCGGCTTTGGCCTGTCGGGCCGCTTTGGTGTGCGAACAGCGCGCTGGGACAATGCGTCGGTACGCGATTTCCTGGGCGGCAACGCCATCGCCACCGGGCGGATCGGCATGACGCCGGAGGGCAAGTTCACGCTCGCCGGGCTGAAGGGCGCGGCGCCCAATTTCACCATCCAGTCGGGTTCGGGCAGCTACGACACCAACGGCCATATCGCGTTCGACGCCACCGCCGCCTCGCGCCAATATGGGCCGCTGGCGCTGACCGTCCGCGGGACGATGGAGCGACCGCAAGCGGTGTTGCGCGCGGCACGGCCCAATGTCGGCGTGCAGCTGAATGATGTGATCGCGAAGCTGAACGGAGAGGCCGCAGGCTATCGGCTCGAAGCGACCGGCGGATCGCCCTATGGCCCCTTCTTCGCCAATGTGCTGATCCGCACCGCCGCTGGCCCGTTGACGATCGACATCGCCAAGGCCCGCTTTGCCGGGGTCGATATGGCAGGCACGCTGCGACAGAGCGCGGCCGGTCCCTTTGCCGGTCAGCTGAGCCTGAACGGGTCGGGCATTACAGGCGCGGTGCGGCTGGCGGCGGTCGGCAAGGCGCAGGGCGTGGATGTGAACGCCACCGCCAATAACGCCAAGCTGCCGGGCGACGCGGACGTGATCATCGGCCGCGCCATCGTCAACGCTTCCATGGTGCTGACCGATCAGCCCCGAATCCTGGCCGACGTGCAGATCGCCAACGCCGCCTATGGCGACTATGTGGTGCGCACGGCGCGCGCCAAGGTCGATTATCAGGGCGGGCGTGGCAAGGCGCAGCTGGTGGCCGATGGCTCCAGCGGCGTCCCCTTCTCGATCGCGGCCAATGCCGCGCTGCGCCCCGATCTTTATGCCGTGGCGTTGCAGGGCAAGGCGGGCAATATTCCCTTCCGCCTCGCCAACCCCGCGATCATCCGCACGGAACTAGGGGGCTATCGACTGGAGCCGGCCACGCTGATCCTGCCGCAGGGCAAGGTCGATCTGGCCGGGCGGTCTGGCGACAGCACGGCCATGCAGATGCGGTTCAAGGATTTTGACCTGGCGATCATCAACATGGCCTCGCCAGGACTGGGTATTGGCGGCAAGGCGACCGGGACGATCGACTATGTGCAGACCGGCAATGCTTTCCCGACCGCGACCACGCGGCTCGCCATCGCCGATTTCCGGCGCTCCAGCCTGACCGCCGTGTCCGATCCCGTGTCGATGAGCATGGAGGGCAAGCTGTCCAGCGCGGGCGGCGACCTGCGCGGGCTGATCCGGCGCGGTTCGTCGACGCTGGGACGATTCGTGGCGACGCTCGCCCCGCCCGGCCCCGGCAACAGCTGGAGCGAGCAGTTGCAGGCGGCGCCCTTGGGCGGTGGCATCCGCTATGCCGGACCGGCCGACATTCTCTTTTCCTTCGCGGGTCTTGCCGACCAGCAACTGACCGGCGGGCTGGCGGTAGCAGCCGATTTCAGCGGGCGACTGGCCGATCCGCGTATCAACGGCGTCGCCCGCGCCAATGCGCTGACCTATGAAAATGAGACGTTCGGCACGCGGGTCACCCAGATGAAGCTCGATGGCCGCTTCACCAACGATCGGCTGGAGTTGCGCGACTTTTCCGGCCGGGCCGGCGACGGCACGGTCCAGGCGTCCGGCACGGTGGGCCTTGCCGCCGACAGCGGGTTCCCGATGAATATCGCCATCAAACTCGACCGCGCCCGGCTGGCCCGAAGCGAAGCAATCACCAGCGTCGTCAGCGGGACGCTGGCCATCACCAACAGCGCGGCCAATGGCGGCCTGATCAAGGGCGACCTGAGCCTGCCCGAAACCCGCTACAGGGTCGCCTGGCAGGGTGGCACCGAGATTCGCCAATTGCAGGGCGTGCGGCGCAAGGGCGAAGGCGCGGACATTCTGGACCAGCGCCAGGCCGCGCGTCAGGCGGCGGCAAAGCCCGCTGACTGGAAGCTCGACATCCGGGTGCGGGCCGACAATGAAATCTATGTCACCGGCATGGGGCTGGATTCGGAATGGAAGACAGCGATGCGGGTGACCGGCACCACCGCCAATCCGCGTGTGGTCGGCAAGCTGGAAGTGCTGCGCGGACGCTATAGTTTTTCGGGCAAGCAGTTCGACCTGGAACAGGGCGTCATCACCTTTAACGGACCGATGCTGAACCCGGTGCTGGCGATCAAGGCGCAGACGCGAATCGACACGGTGACGGCGGGCATACAGGTGACCGGATCGGCGCAGCAGCCCGACATCGCGTTCATTTCCAATCCCACCCTGCCGCAGGACGAAATCCTGTCGCGCATATTGTTCGGCGATAATGTCGCCAACCTGTCGGCGATGCAGGCGGTGCAGCTGGCGGCGGCGCTCAACGGCTTGCGCGGCGGCAGCGGCGGGTTGAACCCGATGGGCAAGTTGCAGGGCGCGTCGGGAATCGACCGCATCGGCATTGTCGGCGGCGATGAAACGACCGGGCGCGGCACGAGCCTGGCGGTGGGGCAGCATATCTCCAACAATGTCTATGTGGAGGTGATCACCGATTCCAAGGGCTTTACCGCCACCCAGCTGGAGATTGCGCTGTCCAGGACGCTGAGCCTGTTGTCGAAGACCGGGACCAATGCCGGATCGTCGGCGAACCTGCGCTATTCCAAGGATTATTGAGCGGAGCGCGGGCATCGCGCTCTTGAGATTGTCGGTTCGGGCCGAACCTGTCGAGGCCCTGTCCTTACATCAAGCAGGACGACGCTTCGACAGGCGCAGGGCGAACGGGGATGGGCTGCCTATCCCTCGTCCACGCGCGAGACGAGGATCGACTGGGCGTTCATCATGGCGTTGCCAAAGGCGGTCATGAAGGCGATGTCGGTGGCGTCGCGGCCGACGGCGATGCGGACCATGGTTTCGACCGGGGCGAGGCCGGTCGAATCGACGATGTGCCACGCGCCGTCGAGCCAGACTTCGACAACGGCATGGAAATCCGGCGGATCAAGGTCGAGGGCATAGACCGAGACGAGCCGGGCCGGAATATCGCGGGAGCGGATCAACGCGGCGGTCAGATGGGCATAGTCGCGGCAGACACCCTGCTGGGCAACGAAGGTATCGGCGGCGGTGGTCGTGCCGTCGGAACTGCCGGGCACATAGATGAGATTGTCGTGCACCCAGTCGCGCAGCGCCGTGACCAGCGCGCCGCCCTCCAGATCGGGGAAATGGCCGCAGACGAAGCTGACGAAGCGGTCAGCCTCGCAATAGCGGCTGGGCCAGATGAAGGGCAGCACATCCTCCGGCAGGCTGGGCAGCGGGCTTTTGGCGAGGCTGGCAAGGTCGATCGCGGGGCGGTCGACATCGACAGTGGCACGGTAGGTGCTGAGCATCCGTCCGGTGCCGGTGCGGGTCCAGGTGCGCCGGCCAACGCCGCTGCCGCCCACCTTGTTGGTCAATGGCCCGGCATTGTTGATGATGTGGGACTGGCTGACGATGCGCTGATCCGGCAGCGCGGCGGCTTCCACCGCCAGCAGCACATCGGTCGGTTCGGCGAAGTCATAATCCAGTATCGCCTCGATCGCGACGCGCATGATGGGAGCCTTTCAAAAGCGGGAAGGAGACGCGGTAACGCGCCAGCCGCCATTAGGGTGCAGAGCATTGCGAGGGCGCAGGCAGGGCGCAAGTGCCAGATCCGCTGAACCGCTTAACTTCGCATATTTCCCGGCAAATCGGACATTATCTTGCGCTGGCCCGATCCTATCGGAAAGTCGGCGTTGATGGAGCCGGACGGTAAAAGGCCCGCTGCGCAGGGGGTGCGCGGCGGGCCTTTTCAGTGCGTGAAGCGAGGGGCGGACGAGTTGCGCCAGAGATCGTTCCGGCTGATCGGGCCGGACGAGCATCTGCGCTTATTCGTCATCATCCTCCGCTTCGGGTCCGGCCATCAACGCTTCGGCAACCTCTTCGGTCTTGCCCCGGATCGCCTTTTCCAGACGATCCGCCATCTCAGGATGCGTTTTCAGAAATGTCTTGGCGTTTTCACGACCCTGGCCGATGCGGACAGAGTCGTAGGAGAACCAGGCGCCCGATTTCTCCACGATCCCGGCCTTGACGCCCAGATCGAGGATCTCGCCGATCTTGGAGATGCCTTCGCCATACATGATGTCGAATTCGACCTGCTTGAACGGCGGGGCGACCTTGTTCTTGACCACTTTCACGCGGGTCGCATTGCCGACAATATCTTCGCGATCCTTGATCTGGCCGGTGCGGCGAATGTCGAGGCGGACCGAGGCGTAGAATTTGAGCGCATTGCCGCCAGTCGTGGTTTCCGGATTGCCGTACATCACGCCGATCTTCATCCGCACCTGGTTGATGAAGATCACCATGCATTTGGAGCGCGAGATCGAGCCGGTCAGCTTGCGCAGCGCCTGGCTCATGAGGCGCGCCTGAAGGCCGACATGGCTGTCGCCCATTTCGCCTTCGATTTCCGCCCGCGGCACCAGCGCGGCGACCGAGTCGACCACCAGCACGTCGATGGCGTTGGAGCGCACCAGCGTATCGACGATTTCCAGCGCCTGTTCGCCCGTGTCAGGCTGCGACACGATCAGTTCGTCAATGTCGACGCCCAGTTTCTTGGCATAGCCCGGATCGAGTGCATGTTCCGCATCCACAAAGGCGGCGGTACCGCCATTCTTCTGCGCTTCGGCGATGGCGTGCAGCGCCAGCGTGGTCTTGCCCGAACTTTCCGGGCCGTAAATCTCGATAATTCGCCCCTTGGGCAGGCCGCCAATGCCAAGAGCGATGTCGAGGCCGAGCGAGCCGGTCGAGATGGCTTCAATCTCGATCTTTTCCCGGCTGCCCAGCTTCATCGCAGAGCCTTTGCCAAAGGCCCGGTCGATCTGGGCAAGCGCGGCGTCCAATGCTTTTTGTCTGTCCATAGTCCCGTTCTTCTTGGAATCGATGAGTGTGAGCATAGCGGACATCGGCCTAATCCCTGTCAAGCGGACTGCGTCGATTCTCTCGGCGCCTGGCGATGATGTATCCTGTTTGTTCTAATAGAACAAGAGGGGAACGGAAATTTCCTATTCGCCCAATATTTTTCCCAACGCCCGCTCGACCGCGCCGATGGTGAAGGGCTTGGCAAGCGTGGGGCGGTCGGCATGATGGGTCGGCAGATCGTCGGCCATGCCGCCCGTCGCAAAGACGAAAGGCACGCCTTTCTGGACCAATATGTCAGCGACGGGCCAGCTTTTCTCACCCTGCAAATTGCAGTCGAGCAAAGCCGCGTCAAAGCCGCCGTCGCGCGCATGGGCGCAGGCTTCGTCGACCGAAGCGGCGACCGCATGCAAGCGATAACCCAGCGCGTCGAGATAATCTTCCAGCATCATGCCGATCATCGCTTCATCCTCGACGATCAAAATGCTCTTGCCGTCCGACATGCCGTGGCGATCCCCTGTTGATACGCGCATGCGCTAACCCATCGGTGCGGGAATGGACAGGATAATTACCTTGATCAAGCACAACTTATTCGAGGGTCATTCCGCCACGGGTCGCGTCGCCAGTGCGTCCCGCGCCGCTTCGGCCAGTTGATTGACCGAGAAGGGCTTGGGGAGGAAAGCGACGTTGGCGATGTCGATCGACTTGCGCAATTGCTCCTCGGCATAGCCCGACATGAACAATACCGGCAGGTCGGGGAAAGCGCGACGCGCCTGCGCCACCATGGCGGGGCCGTCCATATTGGGCATCACCACGTCGGAGATCAAAAGGTCGATCGCGACATCGCCCGCCAACACTTCCAGCCCCTGTTCGCCGTCGCTGGCGGTCAGCACGGTATAGCCCTGCCGCACCAATGCCCGTTCCGCGACGGCACGGACCATGTCCTCATCCTCCACCAGCAGGATGGTGCCGGTGCCCCATGTCTCGCTGCGTCTGACCGGCGGCTTGACCGGCGCGACGTCATTCGCATCGGAGCCGGCATAGACAGGCAGGTAGATGACGAAGCTGGCGCCGCGCCCCAGTTCGGATTCGGCAAAGATGTAGCCGCCCGACTGCTTGACGATGCCATAGACGGTGGACAGGCCAAGGCCGGTCCCCTTGCCCAGTTCCTTGGTGGTGAAGAACGGCTCGAAAATCTTGGCCAATATGTCGGGCGGGATGCCAAGCCCGGTGTCCGATACGCGCAGCGCGGTATAGTCCCCCGCCGGCAGGATTTGCTGGCGCATTTCGCGCACCTTGATCGCGGGCACGGCATAGGTCTGGATATTGAGCGTGCCGCCTTCGGGCATGGCATCGCGGGCATTGACCGCCAGATTGACGATCACCTGTTCCAGCTGGCCGGGATCGGCGCGCACCGCGCCCAGATTGCGCCCATGGCTGACGTCCAGCTTCACATTTTCGCCCAGCAGGCGCTTCAAAAGATTGGAGACGTCCGCCACGATGTCAGGCAGTTGCAGGATCTGGGGCCGCAGCGTCTGCTGGCGCGAAAAGGCGAGCAATTGCCGGGTCAGGCCAGCGGCGCGATTGCTGTTCGACTTGATCTGCTGAATATCGTCATAGTCGCTGTCGCCGGGCGTGTGGCGCATCAGCATCAGGTCGCAATGGCCGATGATCGCGGTCAGGATGTTGTTGAAATCATGCGCGACGCCGCCCGCCAACTGGCCGATCGCCTGCATCTTGGTCGCCTGCGCCACCTGCCGCTTGAGCTTGGATTCCTCGCTATTATCCTTGAGCGAGAGGAGCACCGCCGCCTCGCCCAGCCCGCGCACGCCAGCCAGGCTCAATGCGATCGGCTCGTCAGGCTGGTCCCGCATACGCACGGCTATGTCGCCCGACATTTGCGGCCCCACGGCAAAGCGCCGCACCGCGTCGGCCACCGCCGCCTGATCCTCGCGCACCACCAGATCGCCGGGATAGCTGGGCTTGTCGCCGGGTTTAAGGCCCGCGACCCGCGCAAAGGCATTGTTGAGGAACAGCACCCGCCCGTCGCGGTCGGCCATGGCCAGGCCAAAGGGCAGCAGCGACAGCAGGGTTTCGATGTAGGAAAGCGCCGACGTGCCACCGCCGCCCGCCGGTTCGTCGATCAACAGCAGCAGCATCGGCCCGTCCTGCGCGCTGACCTGCGCCGACATGCCGTTGCCCTGCGTCACCCGCTTCAACGGCACCTGTAGCAGGCGCAGCGGCAGGCCGCCCTGCTCTTCGCGCGCCAGGAACAGCCGCCCCTTGTCATCCACGCGCATATGGCCGGCGAAATCGCGCCCGGTGATATTGGCGTCGATCCGCCCGGCGGCGCGCAGCAGGAAGGCACCATTGGCGGCGCGGATGCGGCCTTCGCCACCGATCATCACGGCCATCACGCCTGCCTCGCCCAGCTGGCGGCCCGCTTCGCCGGTCAGGAAGCGGTTGACGTCGTCCAGCGCGCTGGGCTGGCGCACCGGGGCAAAGCGCCAGAGCAGATAATCCTCGGCCCGGCCGGTACGCACCACCTCCGCATCCAGCCGCAGCGCGCCTTGCGCGATCCCGCCGACCTTCGCCTCCCCATCGCGCCAGGCGGCACGGGCAGCGACCGACAGGCTTTCGGTGAGCGCCGGATCGCCGGTGATGCCGGGCGGGGTGGGATAACCGGCGAACCATTCGCCAAACAGGTCGCTGGCGCAAACCAGCCGCCCGGCGCGATCGGTAACGGCGATCGCCATGCTGGATGCGTCAGCGGCGGCGCGGGCGACCGTCCAGTCGGGGATCGCTTCCTTGTCGGAAAGTTGCGGCGGATAAAGGCGGCGATACCAGGCCATGAGCGCCGCGATGGTGAGGACGGTGGCCGCAAATCCGCCGGCCAGCAGCCAATTGTCGATCGCATAGAAAATCAGCCCGGCCGAAAGCGCCGCCGCCAGCAGCAACAGCGGCAGGGCAAAACCCGATCGCGACTGGGTCAGCCACGCATCCCCATTGCTGTTCACCCGCGCGGCCATGGGCGGCCCTTCCCTTGCATCGACACTGTCAAACCCGCTTGCCCATCCTAGAGGACAGGAGCTGGTTTCTCCAATGCGCTGCTTTTATGGGCCTTGCCAATCCTCAATTTGCGCGCCTTCCATTTGCGGCCCATGCGATGACGCCAGACCCAGTCGGCGATGACATAGCCGATGGCGGCCGCAACGATCGAGATGATCGAGAGACCCAGCAGCAAGGCGGGCGCTGCTTCGGACACCAGCCAGGCGGCCCATTGGCCAATCGTGGCATGATGATCCACCAGCGTCATGAAGCCCGATGCGTCCGCGCTGCGGCCCAGCATCCAGTTGCCGATATAGACCGACAGCCACAGGATCAGCGGCGTGGTCGCGGGATTGGACAGGAAGGTCATGGCCGCCGCGACAGGAATATTGGCGCGGAAGGGCAGCGCCAGCAGCGCCGCGCCTGCAATCTGCACGCCAGGGATCAGCAGGAAGATGCCGACCAGCAGTCCCAGTGCCACGCCGCGGGGCACCGAGCGGCGCGTGAAGCGCCACAGCGAGGGTTCCAGCACGCGGTGCGCGACGGGCGCGAGGAACCTGTTATGCTCCAGGCTTTCGCGCGTCGGCGCATTGTCGTGCCACCAGCGGCTGAGGCGGTTGTCCATGGCTCAGCCCTTGTCCCGCATGATGCGCTGCTGGTCGCGCTTCCAGTCGCGGTCCTTGATCGTTTCGCGCTTGTCGTGGTTCTGCTTGCCCTTGGCCAGCGCCAGCTCGATCTTTGCGCGGCCCTGGCTGTTGAAATAGACCATCAGCGGCACCAGCGTCATGCCCTGCCGCGACACGGCGCTGTGCATCTTGTGGATCTCCCGCTCGTGCAGCAACAGCTTGCGGGGGCGTTTGGGTTCGTGATTCTGGCGATTGCCGTGGCTGTATTCAGGGATGTTGCTGTTCACCAGAAACACCTGATTGCCCTTCACCTCGGCATAGCTTTCGGCGATCGACCCTTCGCCGCCGCGCAGCGCCTTCACCTCTGTCCCCTGCAGGGCGATGCCCGCTTCGAACACATCTTCGATGAAATAGTCAAAGCGCGCGCGCCGGTTTTCGGCGACGATCTTTTTCTTGTCGAAGGTAACGGGACGGGGGCGGGCCATTAATCTACTTTTTCATCCGTTCGGTTCGAGAATCCTGAGCCTGTCGAAGGGCGAGAAGCCTTCCCGCGCAGTTCTCGACAAGCTCGAACCGAACGGAGATGGGCCTTCTATACCAGCCCCGCAATTTCCAGCGCGCGGTCGACCGCGGCCCGGCTGGATTCCGACGGCCAGGTGATTGGCAGGCGGACGTCGCCGGGCATGTCGGGCCGCACGCGCGTAAGGGCATATTTAACAGGCCCGGGTGAAGAATCGCTGAACAGGGCATCATGCAAGGGGTAAAGACGATCCTGCAACGCCAAGGCACCATCCCAGTCATGCGCGGCGCAGGCCGCCTGGAAATCGGCGGTAAGACGCGGCGCGACATTGGCGGTGACGGAGATGCACCCCTTGCCACCCATGGCGTTGAATCCCAATGCGGTTTCGTCATTGCCGGAAAGCTGGCAGAAATCCGGGCGGCAGGCGAGACGCTGTGCGCTGACCCGCCCCAGATTCCCGGTGGCGTCCTTGATCCCCACGATCGTCTGAAATTCTTCCGACAGGCGGTGGATCACCGGCACGCCGATGTCGGTGATGGTGCGGCTGGGGACGTTGTAGAGGACGATCGGCAGCGAGCAGCGTTCGGCGAGATAGGCGAAATGCTGATAGACGCCGTCCTGATTGGGCTTGTTGTAATAGGGCGCGACCACCAGTGCGGCATCCGCCCCGGCCCCTTGCGCGGCATACATATGATCGAGCGCGATCCGCGTGTCGTTGGAGCCGCAGCCCGCGATCACGGGCACGCGCCCGGCAGCCTGATCGACGCAGATGGCGATGACGCGATTATGCTCCTCGACCGTCATGGTCGCGCTTTCGCCGGTGGTGCCGCAGGGGACGAGCGCGCTTGATCCTTCGGCGATCTGCCAGTCGACCAGCGCGCGAAACGCCGCCTCATCCACCGATCCGTCGCGAAACGGGGTCACCAGAGCCGGAATCGAGCCGGAAAACATGATTAAACTCCTTCAATTCTCCGGCCGGCCGGGGCATGATCAGTCAAGCGGCGCGCTATAGCGCGTCATTCAGGCGCTGATAAGGATGCATTTGCGATAATGTCCAGCATGGCGACGCCCCGAATGATTGAAAGTTACATTATCCGTATGCCCCTTGTTGCACTGTTGCTGTTTACCGCCGGCGCAAGCGCCCAGACCGAAGGCCCAGCCCCCGCGTCAGCGCCCGCCGACCCGCCCGGTGCCGTGGTCCAGCCGCTGCCCGCGCAGGATACGCCGGGCGCGCAATGGAACAGGGTGGCGTCCCGCGTCGGCATGGCCAGCGACGGCACGATCGGCGCGACGATCGACCAGTGGCGCGCGCTGCAGCAAAGCGACGGGCTGGGCTTTTCCACCTATGCAAGCTTCATCACCGCCAATCCGGGCTGGCCGGGTGAGGACAGGATGCGGCGGCTGGCCGAAACCGGCATCAATCCCGACAGCTACGATCCCCGGCAGGTCACGGCCTTCTTCGCCCGTTTCCCGCCGCGCACCGCGACCGGCCACGCCCGCAACGCCACCGCGCTGATGCAGATGGGGCGGATGGACGAAGCGCGGGTCGCCGCGCGCAATGCCTGGATCGGCGGCAGCCTGAGCGCTGCGGACGAAGCGCGATTGCTGTCCCTCTTCGGGGCCGGCCTGACGCCTGCCGATCACGACCTGCGCGCCGACATGCTGCTGTGGGCCAACGACACGGTCGGGGCGACGCGCATGCTGGCCTATGTCTCGCCGGGCAGGCGCGCTGTCTATCAGGCGCGCATCGCCTTCCGCCGCAAGTCGGCCGACGCTGCGATGCTGATGCAGGCCGCCGAACCGGTCGGCGCAAGCGATGCAGGCTTTGTCGCCGACAAGGCATTGTGGCTGCGCGACAGCGGCAACTGGGTCGCGGCACGCCAATATCTCGCCAATCGCGGCCCGCTCAGCTATCGCCCGACCAACGTCGAGAAATTCTACGAAATATTGCTGGGACAGGCGCGCGCCGCGGCCAATGACAGCCAGTGGAGCTTTGCCTGGGGCATCGCCAGCAAGATTGACGATGCCGTGCCGCCGGGCGTCGACCTGTCCGACCAGCCGATCGGGGTACGGGACGATTATACCAGCCTGGCCTGGCTGGCCGGGACGACCGCCTTTTACAATCTCAATCGTCCGACCGACGCGGTGGCGATGTTCCGCCGCTATGCCGATGCGGCCAAATCGCCCCAGACCAGGTCGAAAGGCTATTATTGGGCCGGTCGCGCCGCGCTTCAGGCGGGCGACGCCGCCAGCGCCAACGGCTATTTCACACAGGCGGGCGTCTATCCCGACCAGTTTTACGGTCAACTGGCGCTCGAACGGCTGGGCCGCCCGATCCCCGCACCCGCCACGGTCGAGCGCCCGGTGCCGATTTCCGCCGCCGAACGCGCCGCGTTCGACCAGCGATCCGTCGTGCGCGCGGTCAAGGCGCTGGGGCAGATGGGCTATTGGCAGGATCAGGGCAAATTCGCCCGCGCCATCGCCAACAATGCCGACAGCGACACCGATCATTATCTCGCGGCGGAACTGGCCGAAAAGATCGGCCGCACCGACATGAGCGTCATGGTCGGCCGTCGCGCCGTTTCCAGCGGCCTGACCGGCTATGGCGAAAGCGCCTTCCCGCGCGTGCCCGTGCCGCCCACGGCGCAATATAACTGGACCATGGTGCATGCCATCGCCCGGCAGGAAAGCCAGTTCGACAAGCAGATCGTCAGCCATGCAGGCGCGCGCGGGCTGATGCAGCTGATGCCCGGCACCGCGCGCGAACAGGCAGGCAAGCTGGGGCTTGGCTACAACCCCGCCTCGCTCAACGATCCCAGCTACAACATCATGCTGGGTTCGGGCTATTTCCAGCGGATGCTGGACTATTATGGCGGCAGCTATCCGCTGGCCGTCGCGGCCTATAATGCCGGGCCGGGCAATGTGAACAAATGGATCGCCGCCAATGGCGACCCGCGCCTGCCCGGCGCGGACATGCTTCGCTGGATCGAGCAGATCCCTATCTTCGAGACCCGCAACTATGTGCAGCGCGTGCTGGAAAATGCGGTCGTCTATGAAGCAATGAACCCGGAACGGGCGAAATTCCGCGGGACCAGCGCGGTGCTGAGCCGCTATCTGGGGAAACAGACGCCGGGGTAATAGCCCTATCGCCGCCCCCTTCGCCCTGAGCGAAGCGCAAGGCTTCGACAAGGTCCGCCCGAACGGTTATGGGATCGAGGGATGACGACCCCCTATCCCAATTATATCTCGCCCGAAGGCTTTGCCAAATTGCGCGCGGAATATGACCATTTGCTGGGAGTCGAGCGCCCCGCCATCGTCGAAGTCGTGAGCTGGGCGGCGGGCAATGGCGACCGCAGCGAAAATGGCGACTATCTCTATGGTCGCAAGCGGATGCGCGAGATCGACTTTCAGCTGAAGCGCCTGTCCAAGAAGATGAAGGACGCCAAGGTCGTCGACGCGCGGCAGCAGGGCGACAAGAGCCGCGTCTATTTCGGCGCGACCGTCACCATCGCCGATGAGGATGACAATCACCGCATCGTCACGCTGGTCGGCAATGACGAAACCGACATCGAGGCTGGCCGGATCGGCTGGTCCTCCCCCATCGCCCGCGCCCTGCGCGGCGCGGCCATCGGCGACTTGCGCCGCGTGATGCTGCCTTCGGGCGAGAAGGAATATGAGGTGATGGCGATCCGCTATCCGGACTGAGCCGCGCTTGCGCGGTGCAAGGCGCGCGCCCGCTGCCCGATAGCAAGCCACCCATGGCGGGCGTCACGACAGGATGCCGCGCCGCCCGGTCATGGCGAACAGAAGCGAGACGGCGTCTAGTCGTGCGGGCGCAGCGAGCGGTTGAGGCTTTCGAGCACTTCAGCGATTGGTTCGGTCACGGTCACGCTGCGGCCTTCGCCAAAGCGGATGCGCGTGCCGTCATTGACCGACGAGACGAAGGTGACTTGCGACGCGTTGACGGCGGTTTCAGTGCGGTCAGTGCCCACGAACATGACGAGCATGGCTTCCTCTCCTTTTTATGGACGCACAGCCTATCGCCATTTGCGCGCGACGCCAGAGGGATTTCTACGGATCGTCAGGTCGCGCCGATCGCCATGATGAAGCCGCCCGCGCGCGCTTCCAGCCGATGAGCCTCCCCGGCCAGTCTTTGCGCCACCGACTGCATCGCGCGCGCACCCAGCACGGTCGCGTCCGCATTGCCGCTGATCGCCTGCGCGCCGGAGCGGATATGGTCGCTCGACGACCCTGCCTCCGCCACACTTTCGGCGATGGCGCGGCTGAAAGCGGCCTGGCGGGCGACCGCGTCGAACAGCGAAGCCGACAGACGGTCGGCGCGGGCCATGGCCGCATCCATATGCATATGACCCGCCGCCACATCAGCGACCGTCGCGCGGACATGTGCGATCCGCCCGGCTATGCCCGCCGCGGCATCGCGCGTCTGTTGGGCCAGCGACTTTACCTCGCGCGCGACCACGGCAAAGCCCTTGCCCGCATCACCCGCCCGCGCTGCCTCTATACTGGCATTGAGCGCCAGCATCGCCGTCGCGCCCGCGATGCTGTCGATCAGGGCGACGACTTCGCCGATATTTTCCGTCTCGCTCCGCAGCGCCTCGCCCTGCGCCATGCCTGCGCGGCTGCGCGCGGCGGCATCACGCATCGCTGCACCCGCATCGCGCGCCTCGCTCTCCATCGCCTGGAAAATCTGACCCAGTTCGACGCCGCCCGCCGCGATGCTCGCCAGCCGATCGGCCGTCTGCGCCGCGGCGACCGCCATCGCCGCACTGTCCGCGCCATCGCCCGCTGCGCGCTCCGCCGCCTGCGTTGCGAGCGCCGACAACTGGTCGGCCATGGCCACCATGTCCGCGATCAGCAGCGCGACATCGCCCTGAAAGCCAGCACTTTCGCGCCGTATCTGCTCGACCCGTTCCGATCGCGCCAGCGCCACCTGCGCGTCGCGCTGCGCCGTGAGGCGCAGTAGCAGGGTGCCGTCCAGTACGCCTGCATAGCGCCCCTCGTCCGTGACGATCAGCCCTTCGCACCCGGTCCCCTGCGCGGCATAGAGATCGACCAGCCGATCGAGCCCCGCACCCCGGTCCACAAGGGCACAGGGGCGGACATGATCGTCCAGCCGCCCGCCGAAACTGGGGTTGCGCAGCAAGGCATGGCCGAAGGGGTTGAACAGGATGCGGCGCATGTCGCGCTCATAGATCGCGCCGACGGGCCGGTCGCGCGCGTCCAGCACCGGCAGCAGGCGCAGGGTGGAATCCCGCTGGAAGCAATCGACCGCCTCACTGAGCGGACGCCCCAACCAGATAACCGGCTTGTCCTGCGCTAGGGGCAGGCTGACCAAGCCGGGCGCGTCCGGCGGGATTATGGGGGCATGAAACATGGCCAGAGCCTTAGCCGCCCAATGGTAAACGAGCCGTTAGAATTTCATGACAATTTTGTTACAAGTGACTGTTTTCACTGAATTTTATGCGGATTTGGCGGGGCTATAGCCAAAGGCGTCCTGCGCGAGCTTGACGACCGCCGGGTCCGCCGCCGGGAAATCCATCGGGACGAGTGCTTCCAGTCGTTCCGCCACATAGGTCAGCGCAGCGATGCGACCGCTCTTGCGGTGATTATTGTCAATGACATGCCAGGGCGCATGTTTCGTGTCGGTCTTTTTGAACATGGCGTGCATCGCATCCAGATAGTCCGCGCGCCTGGCCCGGTTGCGATAGTCGTCCGCGCCGGTTTTCCAGCGCTTCCACGGGACGTCCAGCCGCTCGGCCAACTGCTTGTCCTGCGTTTCCTGAGTGATGTGGACGAAGAGTTTGACGATGTTCATGCCAGCGTCGATCTGCTGCTTTTCGAACGCGTTGATTTCGTCATAGCCGCGCTTCCAGTCGGCCTTGCTGCAAAATCCCTCGACCCGCTCCACCAGCACCCGGCCATACCAGCTACGGTCAAAGACCGCGATGTTGCCGCTGGCCGGCAGGCGCGTCCAGAAGCGCCAGAGGAAATGATGGTCGCGCTCTACTTCATTGGGGGCAGCGATGGGATGGACATGATAGTAGCGTGGATCCCAGTCGGCCGACATCCGCTTGATGATGCCGCCCTTGCCCGCTGCGTCCCAGCCCTCCAGCAGGATGACGCTGCGGCGCTTGTGCAGGATATGGGCGACCTGAATCTTGGCGAGGCGTTGCTGAAGCGCAGCCAGCGCCGCATCATAATCGCCGTCATATTTCGGCGCATCTTCGTAAGTCGCGAGGTCGATGGTCATGGGCAGCTATCCTCAATCGTCATGCCGGACCTGATCCAGCATCCAGGGCGACAGGGACAGTGTCCGACACCCTGGATGCTGAAGCAAGTTCAGCATGACGAAAAAGGAAAACTCAACCCTTCGCCTGTGGCTCCACGACGCGCACATGCAATTCGCGCAGCTGCTTGAATTCGGCGGCGCTGGGTGCGCCCATCAGCAGGTCTTCCGCCTTCTGGTTCATCGGGAAGAGCGTGATTTCGCGCAAATTCTGCGCCCCGCACAGCAGCATCACGATGCGATCGACGCCCGCGGCCATGCCGCCATGGGGCGGCGCGCCATATTGGAAGGCGCGATAGAGGCCGCCAAAGCGATCCTCTACATCCTGCTGGGACAGGCCGACCAGTTCGAACGCCTTGACCATCAGTTCGGGCGACTGGTTGCGGATCGACCCCGACGCAATTTCGAACCCGTTGCAGACCATGTCATATTGATAGGCGTTGATCGTCAGCGGGTCTTGCGTGTTCAGCGCCTCCAGACCGCCCTGCGGCATGGAGAAGGGGTTGTGCGCGAAATCGACCGACTTTGTGTCCTCATCATATTCGTAGAAGGGGAAGTCGACGATCCAGCACAGGGCGAACCGATCCTTGTCGATGAGGTCGAGCGTTTCGCCCACGCGGGTGCGGGCAAGGCCAGCCAGCTTGGCGGCCTGCGCTTCCTTGCCAGCGGCGAAGAACACGCCGTCATTGTCGCCAAGACCCAGCGCCGCGATCAGCTTTGCGGTCGCTTCCTCGCCATGATTTTTGGCGATCGGGCCGCCGGGCACGCCATCCTTGATGTTGATATAGCCAAGGCCCGAATAGCCCTCGCCCCGCGCCCAATTGTTCATTTCGTCGAAGAATTTGCGGCTGCCCGCGCCAGCACCGGGTGCCGGGATCGCGCGAATCCGGGCGCCGCTTTCGACCAGCGACGCGAAGATGCCAAAGCCGGAGCCGACGAAATGGTCGGTCACATCGACGATTTCGATAGGGTTGCGCAGGTCTGGCTTGTCGCTGCCATATTTCAGCAGCGCTTCGGCATGCGGAATGCGCGGGAAGCTGCCGGCCGGGGTGACGGGCTTGCCGTCGGCAAATTGTTCGAACACCTGGGCGATCACCGGCTCCATCGTGTCCCACACTTCTTCCTGGGTCACGAAGCTCATTTCCAGGTCGAGCTGGTAGAATTCGCCCGGCAGCCGGTCGGCGCGCGGGTCTTCGTCACGGAAGCAGGGGGCGATCTGGAAATAGCGGTCGAAGCCTGCGACCATCAGCAGCTGCTTATATTGCTGGGGCGCCTGCGGCAGGGCGTAGAATTTGCCGGGATGGATACGGCTGGGCACCAGAAAGTCGCGCGCGCCTTCCGGGCTGGACGCAGTCAGGATCGGCGTCGAATATTCGGTGAAGCCCGCGCCTTCCATCCGGCGGCGCATGTCCGAAATGATCTTCGTGCGCTTGACGATATTGGCGTGCAGCGTTTCGCGCCGCAGGTCGAGGAAGCGGTAGCGCAGCCGGATGTCTTCGGGATAGTCCTGCTCGCCCGCCACCGGCAGCGGCAGTTCCGCGGCAGTCGACAGGACGGTGACGGCATCGGCCACCACTTCGATCGTGCCGGTTTCCATCTTGGGATTGGTCGCTTCGGGACCGCGCGCCACGACCGTGCCGTCGATCGTCACCACCGATTCGAGACGCAGCCCCTCCAGCACGCGCAGCGCTTCGCTATCCGCCTTCGCCACCATCTGGGTGATGCCATAATGGTCGCGCAGGTCGACGAACAGCACGCCGCCATGGTCGCGCTTGCGATGCACCCAGCCGGACAGGCGCACGGCCGTGCCGACATCGGCTTCACGAAGGGCGCCGCAAGTATGGGTGCGATAGGCGTGCATGGCGTTTTGGTCTTTCAGCTTCGTTTTACGGAAATGACAAAGCCCTGACGGCAGGCTATGGGCATAAGGTCACTACGACCAGCCCGCCAGGGAGCGGGCCTGCCCATAATAAGATCGATGACCATATGCAAATCCATCCGCTGATTACCGACAGCAAGACACTTTCCGATTTCTGCGCCCGCATCGCCAAATCCCCCTATGTCGCCATCGACACGGAATTCATGCGCGAAAACAGCTATTGGCCCGAACTCTGCCTGATCCAGGTGGCCGACGCGGACGAAGCTGCCGCCATCGACCCCAAGGCGCCGGGCATCGACCTGAAGCCCCTGCTCGACCTGATGGTCGACAATGAGGATGTGCTGAAAATCTTTCATGCCGGCGGACAGGACATAGAGATTGTCTATAATCTGACCGGCAAGACCCCGCACCCGATGTTCGATACCCAGATCGCGGCGATGGCATTGGGCCTTGGCGAGCAGATCGGCTATGGCAATCTGGTCGAGGCGTGGCTTGGCGTACAGCTGGACAAGGGCGCGCGCTTTACCGACTGGGCGCGCCGCCCGCTCGACAAGCGCCAGATCGACTATGCCATCGGCGACGTCACCTATCTGATCCAGATTTTCCCCAAGATGCTGGAAGAATTGCGCAAGACCGGGCGTGGCGACTGGCTGGACCAGGAAATGGAGCGGATCAGCGATCCCAGCCATTATGAAACGCTGCCCGAAGATGCGTGGAAGCGCGTTCGCATCGCCAGCAAGAAAGCCGATGTGCTGGGTCGCCTGAAAGCGCTGGCGGCGTGGCGCGAGATCGAGGCGCAGGACAAGAATCTGCCGCGCGGCCGCATCGTCAAGGATGAGACGCTGGCCGACATTGCCAGCCATCCGCCGCGCACGCAGGATGATCTGGGCAAGGTGCGGGGCCTGTCCGCGACCTGGCGCACCAATGACATCGGCGCGCGGTTGATGGCGGCGCTGGGCAAGCAGCAGCCGCTCAGCAAGGATGAAATGCCCGACCGGGAGCCGCGGCGTCCGGGGCTGGGCAAGGATGGCGCGCTCGTCGCGGACCTGCTCAAGCTGCTGCTCAAGATCCGGTCGCGCGACATCAATGTCGCATCGCGCCTGCTGGCGCGCAGCGATGACATTGAAGCGCTGGCGGCGGGCGTGCGGAACGACCTGTCGATCCTGGAGGGGTGGCGTTACGAACAATATGGCCGCGACGCGGTCGATCTGGTCGAGGGGCGGCTGGCCTTTGCGGTCAAGGGCGGTCGGCTGAAGATGACGCGGACGGAGTGATTTCCTACTCTTGTTCGAGCTGAGCCTGTCGAAGGGTCAGGCTGAGCGAAGAATGGAATTTGGGTAAGGAGAATAACCCCATGCACCGCATCCTGTCCCTGACCGGCGCGCTTGCGCTGACCGCCTGCGCCACTACCGCGCCGCCGCCAGTGGCGGCTGGCCCGTGCAATCATGACGCCCTTGCAGGTTTTACCGGGCAAAAGGCGAGCGCGGAAACCGGCGCGGCGCTGCTGGCTGCATCGGGGGCCAGAACGCTGCGCTGGGGCGGCCCCGGCATGGCGATGACGATGGACTTTCGCCCCGACCGGCTGACCGTCAGCTATGACGAAGCGATGACGATTACCTCGGCGCGTTGCGGTTGAACCCATCCCTGTTCCCGCGCAGGCGGGAATCCAGTCCCACCGCCTGAACTGGGCTCCCGCCTGCGCGGGAGCACACCGTGATGACATTGAAAGCCCTGCCATGAGCGCCACCGCAGACATCGCCATCCGCATGGCCCGCGCGACCTTCAATCGCGCGCTGGCCGACGCGAATCTGGCCGCGATCGGCCCGCTGCTCGCGCCCGACGCCGTGCTGGTCACGGGCACCGACAGCGCGCTCATCACCGGGCGCAAGGCGCAACTGATTGCCTGGAAACGCGAATTCGCGGCAGCCGAGCGACTGATCTACACCCGCACGCCCGACACGATCCTTGTTTCCCCGGTAGAACCGATCGCCATGGAGCAGGGCCATTGGCAGGGCGTGGCGATCGGCAGCGGCGAGACGCTGGCGTCAGGCACCTATAGCGCCAAATGGCGAAACAGGGGCGGCGCGTGGATGATCGAGGCGGAGATTTTCCTGACCCTAGCCTGACCGGCATGGAGCGCGAATTGCCTGTTGGCCGCCCGCAATAGGGGCGAGGCATGGCGTCGGCTTCCGGTCACGCCATCAACCCGCCCTCCCCTGATCATGCCCCTTTGCGCTGTTGCGCCCGGCGGGCAAAGATGTTGAGGCACTCCACCAGCGTCGAGAAGGCCATCGCCGCGTAGATATACCCCTTTGGCACATGCACGCCGAAGCCATCGGCGATCAGCACCGCGCCGATCATCAGCAAAAAGCCCAGCGCCAGCATCACAACGGTCGGGTTCCTGGCGATGAAATTGGCGAGCGGATCGGCGGCCAGCACCATCGCGCCCACGGCGACCAGCACGGCAATGACCATGACCGCAAGATTATCGGTCATGCCCACGGCAGTCAGGATCGAATCGAGCGAGAAGATCATGTCGAGCAGGATGATCTGCACGATCGCGCTGCCGAAGGTCAGCGTCGCCACGCTCTTCTTGTCCAGCATATCGTCGCCGCGTGCGGGATCGACATTATGATGGATTTCCTTGGTCGCCTTCCAGATCAGGAACAGCCCGCCCGCGATCAGGATCAGGTCACGCCAGGAAAATTCGGTTTCAAAGGTCGGCGCGCCATATTGATTGGGCGGGCCGATGATCCCCAGGTCGAACACGGGCGCGGTCAGGCCGACGATCCAGGCGATCATCGACAGCAGCACCAGCCGCATCCCCAGCGCCAGGCCAATGCCGATACGGCGCGCCTTTTGCCGCTGATGTTCGGGCAGCTTGTTGGTCAGGATCGAAATGAACACCAGATTGTCGATGCCCAGCACCACTTCCATCACCACCAGCGCGACGAGCGCGGCCAGGGCGGCGGGATCGGTAAAGGCGGTAAGCAGGCTGTCCATCATGATCCTTCCGTCCGGTCTTTCGGCACGCCAGCGCAACGACAGGAAGGCCCGCGGGTTCCAACTGACACACTTTGTCACATGGGTGCGCTATCATCGGCAAAAGCGCGGTCCAAGCGACTGGACTGGACGAGACCAGTCGCATAGCGAAGGCGCGTTCTCCTTTTCAAGCGGCAGCCCCCGGCTGCGGCGCACCAGTCCCAAGCGAAAGGCAGCCCATGGCCAGAACCACCCTCACCCGTTTCCTGATCGAACAACAGCGGCTGGCCAATGCGCTGCCCGCCGAATTGCGCCTGTTGATCGAAACCGTGGCGCGCGCGTGCAAGACGATCAGCCATTCGGTGAGCAAGGGTGCGCTGGGCGAAGTGCTGGGCAGCCTGGACAGTGAAAATGTGCAGGGCGAAGTGCAGAAGAAGCTGGACGTGATCGCCAACGAACTGCTGCTCGACGCCAATGAATGGGGCGGACATCTGGCGGCGATGGCGTCGGAAGAGATGGAAACGATCCACCGCATCCCCAACCGCTACCCCAAGGGTGAATATCTGCTGCTGTTCGATCCGATCGACGGGTCCAGCAATATCGACGTCGACCTGTCGGTCGGGACGATCTTTTCGGTGCTGAAAGCGCCCGACGAATGTGCCGGTCGCGAAGTGACGGAAGAGGATTTCCTTCAGAATGGCCGGGCGCAGGTCGCAGCGGGCTATGCCATTTATGGCCCGCAGACGCTGCTGGTGCTGAGCGTCGGGACCGGCGTATATGAATTCACGCTGGACCGCGAAGTCGGCAGCTGGGTCATGACCGATCCCGACATGAAGATGCCGCAGGGCAAGTGCGAATTCGCCATCAACATGTCCAATCGCCGCCAATGGTCGCCCGGCATCGCCCGCTATATCGAAGAACGGGTGATGGGCGCGCAGGGGCCGTGCGGGGTGGATTACAATATGCGCTGGACCGCTTCCATGGTCGCGGACGTCCACCGGATCCTGAAGCGCGGCGGCATCTTCATGTATCCCGCCGACCATCGTACGCCCGGAAAGGCCAAGCTGCGCCTGATGTATGAAGCCAATCCGATGAGCTATCTGATCGAGCAGGCCGGCGGCGCGGCCACCGACGGCTTCATCCCGATCATGGATGTCGACGCCACCAGCCTGCACCAGCGCGTCGGCGTGATTCTGGGTGACAAGGCGGAAGTGGAAATGGTCACGGCCTATGGACGGGAATAGCCGATCGGCGGCGTTCCTGTTCCGCGATAGTCAGAGATAGGAAAAGTGGGGGAGAGCGGAGCGCCGCTCAATCCCCCTTGCTATGGCCTCGCCTTGCCGGTCTTACCGGCGGCCCCTCTCCAGAAACATTTTATATGGCGCGGCTGTAGCGCAATTCGCCTAGACCAAGCCGGAGCCAAAAAAAGGGCCGATCCGCAGACCAGCCCAAAAAGTTTAGGAGAGGATGCCTGAAAGGCACAGTTCTTTTGCCGCCGGGGCAGAATTTTCGCAAATGCGAAGGATGAAAGCGCGGTTGCGCCAAACGCAATCGCTTGCTGCAATTTTAACCATCCCCACGTCCGTTCGAGTCGCCGGTAAAGCAAATGTCAGGGCTTTGCCCCTAAGCGGGGCCGATGCATTATCGCCGCGATATCGACGGACTGCGCGCCCTGGCGATTCTGCCGGTGCTGCTGTTCCACGCCCATGTGCCGGGATTTGATGGCGGCTATGTCGGCGTCGATATATTCTTCGTCATTTCAGGCTATCTGATCACCGGCATCATCGCCCGCGAAGTCGATGATGGCCGCTTCTCACTCGCGCGCTTTTACGAGCGGCGATTCCGGCGGATCGTCCCGGCGCTGGGGCTGATGATATTGGTGGTGCTGGGGCTGAGCGCCTGGCTCTATCTGCCCGGAGACCTGGAGGGGGTGCCACGGTCCGCGCTGGCCGCCACGCTGTTTGCATCGAACCTGTGGTTCTTTACCGACACCGGCTATTTCGCGGGGGGCGCGGACGTCAAGCCGCTGCTCCACACATGGTCGCTGGCGGTGGAGGAACAATATTATATCGGCTTCCCCATCCTGCTGATGCTGATCGCCCGCTTCGCTCCGCGCTGGCGAACGGCGGTGGTGATGGCGATTGCGCCAGGATCGCTGCTGCTGTCGATCGCGATGCAGCGCGATACCAGTGGTTTCGCCTTCTATCTGTTGCCGACGCGCGCCTGGGAATTGCTGGCGGGGGCGTCATTGGCGCTGGGCGTCGTGCCCGCGCTAAAGGCGCGCTGGTTGCGCGAGCTGGTAGCATGGGGCGGGATCGCCGGAATCGCGTTCGCGGTCGGCTGTTATGATCGCGACACGCTGTTCCCCGGCATCGCCGCCCTCGCCCCGGTGCTGGGCGCGGCAGCGCTGATCCACAGCGCGCCGGGGACGAGCGCGGGACGGTTGCTTGGCTGGGCGCCACTGGTGGGCGTGGGTCTTGTCTCCTACTCGCTCTATCTGTGGCACTGGCCGCTGATCGTGTTCACCGAATATGCGACCGATATGGCCGTTACGGGCTGGACGCGAATCGCGGTCATTGCCGGATCATTTGTCGCAGCGATCCTGTCCTGGCGCTTTGTCGAGCGCCCTTTCCGCGATTCGCAGGCGATGCCCGCGCGCACCATCTTCCGCTTCACCGGCGCGACCATGGCGCTGCTGTGCAGCCTGTCGCTGGCCTTGATGGCGGCGGGTCCATGGCCATCGCGTTTCGCGCCGACGGTGTTGGCGCAGGCCGCCGGGCGCGACGACATCAGCCCCGAACGCAAGCGCTGCCACGACATATTCGCCCGTGGCGCGACGCCATGCGTGCTGGGCGCGGCGGTCCCGCCCGATGCGATGCTATGGGGTGACAGTCATGGGGTCGAACTGGCCTATGCGCTGGCGCTGGAGGCCAGGGCGCAAGGATGGGCGCTGGTGCAGCGCACGACATCGAGTTGCCCGCCGGTGCTGGGCTATGATGCGCCCAGGGATGCGCGGTGCGCGGCGGCCAATCGCGCCGCCTTTGCCGCATTGCGCGCAAACCCCGCCATCCGCCGCGTCTATCTGGCCGCCTTCTGGGCCAATGGCGCGTTTGACGATCCGGCATTCGTGGCGAAGCTGGACCGCAGCATCACCGCGATCCGGGCAGAAGGGCGGGAGGTCGTGCTGATCGGCGCGGTGCCTCCGCAACCCTTTGACGTGCCGCGCCGCCTTGCCCACCTCGCACGCGCCGGGCGACTGGCAGAGGCGCAAGGCGTCGCGCGGTCCTGGCTGGATGCGCGGACTGTCCATTTGCGCGCGCTATTTGCGCGATGGCAGGCACGGGGCGTCAGGCTGATCGATCCGGCAGTCGCGCTGTGCGATGCCCGGCACTGCGCGATCGAGCAGGACGGCAAGCCGCTCTATTTCGATTCGCACCATCTGAGCGTAACGGGCGCGCGGTTGGTCATCGCGCGCGGCGGCTGACGCCTATTCGGCCGCCAGCGCATAATCGGCGCGCGGCAATTCATTCGCCAACGCCTGGGCGATGGCCATGATGATCCCCTGTATCCGGGCGAGGCCCGGCCCCGGCTGATCCAGCACGTCATCCAGATAGAGGCTGCGATCCACCTCTATCTGGATCGCGTGCATGCCGCTTTCGGGACGACCATGGCGTTCGATCAGATGATCGCCGGCATAGGGATGGTTTTGCGCCGCGACGATGCCATGGCCCGCGGCGACATCGGCCGCGAGCGTCATCAGCCGGGTGGAGGCGCTGCGCCCGAACCGATCGCCCAGCACGATTTTGGGCGCTTCCTGCCCGGCGGCGGGCGGCGGCAGCGGCGGCATGGAATGAAGGTCGATCAGGATCGCATGGCCAAAGGCGTCGCGCGCTGCCCTCATCAGGCGGGTCAGTTCGGCATGATAGGGCCGGTGAATCGTTTCGATCCGGCGCTGCGCCTCGCTCCACGCCACAGGCTTGTGCCATAATTCATGCGCGCCGACCATGCGGCGGGGGAAAAGGCCCAGCCCGCCGCGCAGCTTGACGCTGCTCTGAAGCGCGGCGTCGCGCGGCGCGCCGACGAGCATGGCAGGGTCGATTTCGCGCTCGTGACGGTTGAGGTCGATCAGCGCGCGCGGCGCGCGGGCAAGGATGACGGTGAAGCCGCGCGCGATGAGCGGATGGACCAGCAGGTCGGCCCAGCGATCTTCCAGCCGTTGCAATTGTTGCCGCCGTACCCGCGCTTGCGCCAGCAGTTCGGGCGGATAATCGCGCC
Source organism: Sphingobium sp. JAI105 (assembly GCF_015752145.1). Lineage (NCBI taxonomy): Bacteria > Pseudomonadati > Pseudomonadota > Alphaproteobacteria > Sphingomonadales > Sphingobiaceae > Sphingobium > Sphingobium sp. JAI105. Next base: position 1,614,197 of record NZ_JADOUC010000001.1, read on the forward strand.
CGGCATGGGGTACGGAAAGGATGATGGGCCGGTCGGGATTGACGGGGCCGAATTGGTCGAAACCCGCCTCGGTCCGGGCGGGAGGACATGGCGCGGGACGATCCAATAAGGCTCCTTTCACCGGCCATATGAGTGGCCGCACCAAAAATGGTTACTTGGCTGGATAATGTTTACACCTTGTCGCATATATCGGACAGGGACGCCACCCTGACGGGGGCATGGGGGACAGGCCGGAAACGGCAATGAGAGTAGCTGGCGCAATGGTTCGCATATTATTGGCGGAAGATGACGAGAGTATGCGGGTCTATCTGGCCCGTGCGCTGGAACGGTCCGGCTATGAGGTCGTGGCCGTCGCGACCGGCACCGAAGCCCTGCCCCATATCGCGTCCGACCGATTCGACCTGTTGCTGACCGATATCGTGATGCCCGAAATGGACGGGATCGAACTGGCGCAGCACGCGGCGTCCGTGGCCCCGGACATGCGGATCATGTTCATTACCGGCTTTGCCGCGGTGACGCTGAAGGCCGGGAAGGCAGTGCCGCAGGCCAAGGTATTGTCCAAGCCCTTCCACCTGCGCGACCTGGTGCTGGAGGTTGAACGGATGTTCGGCAGCGAAAGCCTGACCGGGCTGAACTGACCCCGCCCGTCAATCCTCGATCACTTCTTCCATATCGGCCGTGGGGTTGAGCGGGATGCCGGCCATTGCGGCGGTGAGCCTTTCGCGGTCCAGCCCCTTTTCCCACGCCGATACGACGATGGTGGCGACGGCGTTGCCGACAAAGTTGGTGAGTGCCCGAACCTCGCTCATGAAGCGGTCGACCCCCAAAATCAGCGCCATGCCCGCGACGGGCACCGACGGCACGATCGACAGCGTCGCCGCCAGCGTGATGAACCCCGCGCCCGTCACGCCCGCCGCGCCCTTGGACGAAATCATCGCGACGAGCAGCAGCAACACCTGCTGTTGCAGGGTCAGGTCGACATTGCATGCCTGCGCGATGAACAGCGCCGCCAGCGTCATGTAGATGTTCGTGCCGTCGAGGTTGAAGCTGTAGCCGGTCGGCACGACCAGCCCGACCACCGACTTGCGGCAGCCCGCCCGCTCCATCTTCTCGATCAGGCTGGGCAGCGCGGCTTCGGACGAGGATGTTCCCAGCACGAGCAGCAGTTCCGCCTTCAGGTAACGGATGAGGTGCAGGATGTTGAAGCCGGCCAGCCGCGCGACCGTGCCCAGCACCACCAGCACGAATAGCAGCGAGGTCAGGTAGAAGGTCGCGACCAGACCGACCAGATTGGCAAGCGTGCCCACGCCATATTCGCCGATGGTGAAGGCCATCGCCCCGAACGCCCCGACCGGCGCCGCCTTCATCAGGAAGGCGACCAGTTTGAATACGGCATGGCTGGCCGATTCGAGGACCGCCATCAACGGCGCCGCCTTGTCGCCGATCATGGTCAACGCGATGCCGAACAGGATGGCGACGAACAGGACTTGCAGGATGTTGCCGTCCGCGACCGCCGACACCATGGTCGACGGGATGATGCTCATCAGAAAGCCCGTCAGCGTGGTTTCATGCGCCTTGTGCGCGAAGTCCGCGACCTTGCCCGCGTCGAGGCTGGCCGGATCGATATTCAGGCCAGCACCCGGCTGGACCAGATTGGCGACAATCAGCCCGACAATGAGCGCGAGCGTCGAAAAGGTCAGGAAATAGGCAAAAGCCTTGGCCGCGACCCGGCCGATCGCGCCCAATTCCTTCATTCCGGCAATGCCGGTGACGATGGTGAGGAAAATGACGGGGGCGATGATCATCTTCACCAGTTTGATGAATGCGTCCCCCAGCGGCTTCAGCTGCACGCCCATGTCGGGAAAGAAATGGCCGATGCTGACGCCCAGCGCGATCGCGATCAGTACCTGAACATAGAGTTGGCGATACCATGGCAGACGCGGCGTCGTCTGGATCGGCGAAGATGGCGATGGCAGCATAGGTCTGGCGTCCCCCTGTTTGCACCGCAGCATATGGGCCGTCCCTGCCCTGTCCAGAAGAATGTCGCACCCCTGCAATTTCCCGCTTGCGCAGGTCCGGTCCCCCGGCTATTGGCCCAACTCCCGTGGGCGTATAGCTCAGTGGTAGAGCACTGTGTTGACATCGCAGGGGTCGCAAGTTCAATCCTTGCTACGCCCACCATGACAAAGCCCGTCGCCTGGTTTCAGGTGGCGGGCTTTCTCTTTTGCTACAGGCGGAGGATGATATGATCCCGGTTTGCGAGACGATTTCGGGGCAGCGCCTGTTGTTCGTGATGGCGGCCGACGCGGAATATGGGCCGCAACTGCGTGCCCGATTCGCGCCGTTGATGACCGGGGTTGGCCCGATCGAGGCGGCATTGGCGACCGGCATTGCCCTGCACGACATGGCGCGCGCAAACGCCCTGCCCGATCTGGTCGTCTGCCTGGGATCGGCCGGATCGCGGATCTGCGGGCTGGGCGAAGTGGTGCAGGTGGCCAGCGTATCGTGGCGCGACATGGATGCGTCGCGGCTGGGGTTCGTAAAGGGGGTGACGCCGTTCGCCGATCATCCGGTCGATCTGCCGCTGGTCACGCCCCTCGCTTTGCCGAGCGCGCGGCTGTCGACCGGCGCCAATATCGTGGGCGGCGATGACTATGCGGCGATCGACGCCGACATGGTGGACATGGAGACATTCGCAGTGGCGCGCGCCTGCGCCCGTTTTGGCGTCCCGCTGATGGGGCTGCGCGGCATTTCCGACGGGCCGGGCGAACTGGCCCATATCCATGGCTGGACGGCGTTGCTGGGCCTGCTGGACGAGCGGCTGGCACTGGCGGTCGACGGGTTGGCGGCCGCGCTGGCAAAATAGCGACGTGCGAGGGTCGGCTACTCGCCCGCAAATGCCATGATGGCCCGCGCGGCGACGCCTTCGGCGGCGAGCGCCGCCATGCCGCCGAGATCGGGCAGGTCGATCGCGAACAGGGCCATCAGCACGCTTGCCCCCTGTTCGCGCAGCAATTGCGCCGCAGCCACAGCCGTCCCGCCAGTGGCAATCAGATCATCGACCAGCACCACGCGCGCGCCCTTGGGCACCTGGCCTTCATGCAGTTCCAGCCGGTCGGTGCCATATTCCAGAACATAATCGATGCCCACGGTCTTGCCGGGGAGCTTGCCCTTCTTGCGCACCGGCACGAAGCCCTTGCCGAGCGTGAACGCCAGCGCCGCGCCCAGGATGAAGCCCCGCGCCTCGACACCCACGATCAGGTCCGGGTCCAGCGGACGGGCAATGTCGGCCAGGCGCGCGGTCAGGTCGCGCAGCCCTTCCCCATCGGCCAGCAGCGTCGTGATGTCGCGAAACTGGATGCCCGGCTTGGGAAAGTCGGGAATGGTGCGAATGAGGTCGGTCAGGTCGCTGGTCATCGCGCCCCTATAGAGAAAGGGCGCGGCTTCCTCAAGAAACCGCGCCCTTTGCTATGCTTGTCCTGTCGGACCGGACGGTCAGGCCGCCTTTTTCTTGTCAGCCCAGATATTCTGATAGGACATATAAGCCAGGCCCGTCGCGATCAGCAGGAAGATCAGCGTCGCCAGACCCGCGCGCCGACGGTTTTCCAGCTTGGGTTCGGCGGTCCAGGTCAGGAAGGCCGAAACGTCCTGCGCCATCTGGTCGACGGTCGGCTTGGGCTGGCCGGGACCATAGGTCACCTGGCCATCAGCCGTCAGCGGCGGCGCCATGGCAAGGTTGAGGTTCGGGAAATAGGGGTTGTAGTGCAGCCCTTCCGGCGTCTTGGCGTCCGGGAACTCCTTGAGCAGTTCAGCCGGCTGCGCCTGGAAGCCCGTCAGCAGCGAATAGACATAGGCGCTGCCATGGTGGCGGGCCTTGGTCATCAGCGACAGGTCTGGCGGGATCGCATTGTTGTTCGCCGCCGCCGCCGCGACATTGTTCGCGAAAGGCAGGGGGAAATGATCCGCGGGCACGGGATCGCGGCTCGACGCCTCACCAGTGGCCGGGTCGACCGACGGGGTCTTGATCGCCCACTGCTTGGCGATCGCCTTCACTTCGGCTTCGTTATAGCCGAGCGCCTGAAGATCGCGGAAAGCGACGAATTTCAGGCTGTGGCAAGCCGAGCAGACTTCCTTGAACACCTGGAAGCCGCGTTGCAGCTGCGCCTGGTCATATTTGCCAAGCGGCCCGTCAAACGAGAAGGACACATGCTTTACCGGCTTGTGGAATTCATGCTCCACGGTCGGCTGCGGCGGTTCGGAGACATAAGCCACCGCACCAACCAGGAAGGAGATGAACAGCCAGCCTGCAAAAAAGAGGCCGACGAGGAATGCGCCAATGCGAACCATGGTCTTATCTACCCCTTATTCGGCCGGAACCGCGACGGTTTCGCCGTCGGTCTTGCCATATTTGGCCAGCACAGCCTCGGTAATCGAGCCGGGCAGCGGGAGCGGCTTTTCAAAACGCGAGATCAGCGGAAGGATGATCAGGAAGTGGGCGAAATAATAGGCACCCGCCAACTGGCTCATCATGACATAGGGTTCTTCGGCCGGCGCGCCGCCCAACCAGCCCAGGATCAGCACGTCGAGGCACAGGATCCAGAAGAACTTGTTGAAGGTCGGCCGATACTTGCCCGACCGCACCGGCGAGGTGTCAAGCCAGGGCAGGAAGAAGAGCAGCAGGATCGACGCGAACATCGCCAGCACGCCCAGCAGCTTTGCGGGCACGAAGAAGAAGTCCACGGTGAACGCGCGCAGGATGGCGTAGAAGGGCCAGAAATACCATTCCGGCACGATGTGCGCGGGGGTCGAGAGCGGGTTCGCCTCGATATAGTTATCCGGGTGGCCCAGGAAGTTGGGGGCGAAGAACAGCAGCGCGCAGAAGGCGATGAGGAACACTCCCGCGCCGAAGCCATCCTTTGCGGTATAATAGGGGTGGAACGGCACAGTGTCCTGCGGCCCCTTCACTTCCACGCCGGTCGGGTTCGAGGAACCGGGAATATGCAGCGCCCAGATGTGCAGGATGATGACACCGGCAATCACGAAGGGCAGCAGGAAGTGGAGCGAGAAGAAGCGGTTGAGCGAAGCGTTACCAGGGGCAAAGCCGCCCAGCAGCCAGGTCTGGATCGGTTCGCCCACGACCGGGATCGCGCCGAACAGGCCGGTGATCACCTTTGCGCCCCAGTAGGACATCTGGCCCCAGGGGAGGACGTAGCCCATGAAAGCGGTCGCCATCATCAGCAGAAAGATGACGAGGCCGAGCAGCCACACCATTTCGCGCGGCGCCTTGTAGGAACCGAAATAGAGGCCGCGGAAAATGTGGAGATAGACGACGATGAAGAAGAAGCTTGCCCCGTTGGCGTGAGCATAGCGCATCAGCCAGCCCGCGTTCACGTCACGCATCGTCTGTTCGACGGTGCTGAACGCGACGAGATCATTGGCGCCGTAATGCATCGCCATGATCACGCCGGTGACGATCTGGATCACCAGCGCAAGACCGGCGAGAACACCGAAGTTCCAGAAATAGTTGAGGTTGCGCGGCACGGGATAGCCCGCGCCAACGGCGTTATAGGCGAGACGCGGAAGCGGCAGCTTCTCGTCGATCCACACCATGACCGGATTTTTCGGCGTATATTGCTCAGCCCAGGGAAAGCTCATCGTTTCTTACCTCAGCCTACGAGAATGGCGGTGTCGGAAGTGAAGGCGAACTTCGGCACTTCCAGGTTCTTGGGCGCGGGGCCTTTGCGGATGCGCGCGGCGGTATCGTAGGACGAACCATGGCATGGGCAGAAATAGCCGCCATATTCACCCCGATTTTCACCTTCGCCCGCGCCCAGCGGCACGCAGCCCAGATGGGTGCAGACACCCATGGTCACCAGCCACTGCTTCTTGCCATCCACGGTGCGCTCTTCCAGCGTCTGCGGATCGCGCAGCGTGGAAGGGTCCACCTTGTCGGCTTCGGCGATTTCCTTTTCCGTCAGCTGGCGCACGAAAAGCGGCTGGCTGCGGAAGGTGGTCTTGATCGCCTGACCCGGCTGGATGGCCGAAAGATCAACTTCGGTCGATGCAAGCGCCAGCACGTCGGCGCTGGGGTTCATCTGGTCGATCAACGGCAGGACGACGGCAACAGCGCCGACCCCCGCGAAACTCACCGCAGCGATGTTGATGAAATCGCGACGACGCACCCCATCATCGCCGGATAGACCCGTGCTGTCTGTATGTTCAACGATCGCCATGCACCTTAACCCTTGCAAGAACGTCCCTGATCCCGCCGGAGCGCCGTTTCCGGCGCCATTATGTCAAGGAATTCGGATGGCCATGCGAAACGGCCCCGCCTTCCCCCCGGCGTGGTTCGCGGGCCTGATAACCTCAGTGCGCGCTCTTTGCCAACAGCAAAGTCACTGACCCTATGACAATTTGCCCCGCTGCATTATGGCGCGGGTCATGCGTACAGCCCTTTATCAACCCGAAATAGCGGGCAATGTCGGCGCGATCCTGCGCCTGGCCGCCTGTTTCGCCGTGCCGGTGGACATCATCATGCCAACCGGATTCGCCTTTTCCGACGCGCGGCTGAAGCGCGCGGCCATGGACTATGGCGCGTCGGCCGATGTCACACGCCATGCCAATTTCGCGGCCTTCGACGCCGAACGCCGCGCGCAGGGCCGCCGCCTGCTGCTGATGAGCGCCCATGCGTCGGAGCGGCTGCCCGACGTTGCCTTCCACGCCGACGACGTGTTGCTGATGGGATCGGAAAGCGCCGGCGTACCGGAGACGGTGCGCGATATGGCCGACATCCGCATCCGCATTCCGATGGCGGCGGGGTTTCGATCCTTGAACATCGCCGTTTCCACGGGCATCGCCGTCGCCGAAGCCCTGCGCCAGACCGGAAAGTTCCCGCAATGACCCCTGCCCCGATAACCCCAGCCCCTGTGCCCACTGTTCCCTTTGCCCTCGATTCCCGGCAGCAGGCCGCGCGCGCCTGGTTCGAATCGCTGCGCGACCGAATCTGCGCCGCGTTCGAGGCGATCGAGCGGGAGGCCGGCAGCGACGCCCGCTTTGCCTACACCCATTGGGACCGCGAAGCCGAAGGGCAGGCGCCCGGCGAAGGCGGCGGCGGCGTGCGCGGGGTGATGAAGGGCAAGATTTTCGAGAAGGTCGGCGTCAACGTCTCCACCGTCGGCGGGGAATTCGCCCCCGGATTCGCGCAGACGATCCATGGCGCGGCCGAAAACCCCGCCTTCTTCGCCACCGGCATCAGCCTGGTCGCGCATATGGCCAATCCCCACGTTCCCGCCGTGCATATGAACACGCGCTATCTGGTGACGACCAAAAGCTGGTTCGGCGGCGGCGCGGACCTGAACCCGCCCTTGCCGCGCGAGGAGGATACGGCCCATTTCCACGATGTGCTGAAACGCGCCTGCGATGCGCATGACGGGGACTATTATCCCCGCTTCAAGGCGTGGGCCGACGAGTATTTCTACATTCCCCATCGCAGCGTGCATCGCGGGGTCGGCGGGATTTTCTACGATCATCTGGAATGTGCCGACGATGCCGGGTTCGACGCCAACTTCGCCTTTACCCGCGCGATCGGCGAGGCTTTTCTGGAGGCGTATCCGCCGATCGTAAGGCGGCGCATGAGCGACGAATGGAGCGAGGCGGACTATGCCCAAATGCTGGAATGGCGCGGCCGCTATGCCGAATTCAATCTGGTGCATGACCGGGGGACGCTGTTCGGCCTCAAGACCGGGGGCAATATCGAGGCGATCCTGATGAGCCTGCCGCCCATGGCCAGCTGGAGCTAAGGCGCGATGGGGTCTATCCCGGTCGAGCCCGGGATGGTGGCGGCGGTCGTCACTCATCTGGAAATGCGGGCGCGCCCCCGCCCCGCGCCGATTCCACCCGCCCCGCTGCAACTGGTGCGATGGAAGGCGCCGAAGATCGACACCTATCGCGCCCTGTTTCGTCGGGTGGGCGAGCCATGGCTGTGGTTTTCACGGCTGGTGATGAGCGACGAATCGCTCGCTGCGATCATCCATGATCCGATGGTCGAGATTTACGCCGTTGCTGATCCACGCGGGATCGAGGTCGGATTGCTGGAGCTGGACTTCCGCGCGATGCCCGATTGCGAACTGGCCTTTTTCGGGCTGGTGCCGCAACTGAACGGCAAGGGCCATGGCAAATGGCTGATGGCGCAGGCCAGGGCGCTGGCATGGCGCAAGGGGGTGGAGCGATTCTGGGTCCACACCTGCACGCTCGATAGTCCCGCAGCGCTGGGATTCTATATGAAGGCCGGGTTCGTGCCGACCAGGCGCGAGATCGAGACATTCGCCGACCCGCGCCTCGCCGGTATTTTACCGCGCGACTGTGCGCCGCATGTGCCGTTGCTGGATCAGTCCGCCAACGCCTGACGATAGAGGCGGGCGATCATGACCAGCATATAGACCTGGATGGCTGTCGAAATGACAGCGCCAGCGACTCCGCCGATCAGCCGCGCCGCTTCCGCGCCGCCGATGAGGCCGCCGATCAGACCGAAGATCGCCTGCGCCGCCGTGCTGGCGATCGCCGATACAATCAGGGTGATGAGGATGAAGGCCAGCAGCCGCCAGAAATGGCCGCGCGTGAGTGACCATGACTGACGCAGCGAGGGCATGACGCCAGCGCTGCCGTCAATCACGACCGGATTGAGCAGCATCAGCCGGATACTGGCGAAGAGCGCCAGCCCGACCAGCCCGAATCCCAACAGAACCCCGCCGCCCGCTGCCAGCGGCTTCGACACCAGTGACAGCAGGATCATGACGGTGACCAGCACCATCGCAGCCGCCATCAGCGCCCCGATCACCACCAGGGCCGTACCGATCAATACGGGCAGGCGATTGAGGCCCAGGCGCAGCGCTTCGCCGACGCTGATACCGGGACGCAGGGCCAGCGCGAACAGGGTGAGCGATCCGAACCAGACCAGAAGGACCGCCACTATCAGTCCCAGCCAGTAGCTGAGGGGAACCGCAGGCATGGTCGATGCGGTGGGCGAGAGCGACCAGGCGGCGAGTTCCGGCGGGGTCATTTCCTGCAGGATCAGGCCCGGCAGCGCCACGAACAGCAGCGCGACGGGGAAAAGCAGCGTGGCTTCGCGCGCGACGAAGGCCACGGCCTCCTCCCATGCCTTGCCAATGGACATCGTTGCCATATCTTGAACTGCCTGCCTGATCGCTGCGTAAAACCGGGTCGAGACTTGATCGCTCGCCCGGCCCAAGTCAAGGAAGGGTCATGAGCCAAATTTTGCCCTTTCCCCCTGACGTCGAATGGCGCGTGGACAGATCACCTGTCGCTTACCCGCAAGCGCTGGCGGACATGGAGGCGCGCGCCGCTGCGATCCATGCGGGCGAAGCGGGCGAGCGGGTCTGGCTGATCGAGCATCCGCCGCTCTACACCGCCGGGACGAGCGCCGATCAGGCGGAACTGATCGACCCGCGCTTTCCGGTCCATGATGCCGGGCGCGGCGGGCGTTATACCTATCATGGGCCGGGGCAGCGGATCGGCTATCTCAACATCGACCTTGGCAAACGCGGCAAGGATGTCCGCAATTTCGTCCATCATCTCGAAGGCTGGATGATCGCGGCATTGAGCGATCAGGGCATTGCTGCGCGGCGGGCGGAAGGGCGGATCGGCATCTGGACCGACGACCGCGACGGGCGGGAAGCGAAGATCGGCGCGCTGGGCATTCGGGTGCGGCGCTGGGTGACGCTCCACGGCTTTTCGATCAATGTCGATCCAGACCTGACCCATTTTACCGGCATCGTGCCATGCGGGATCAGCGAATATCCCGTCACCAGCATTGCGGCGCTAGGCGGCAACGCCTCCATGGCCGCGCTGGACGATGCTTTACGGGCGCATTTCCCTGCTTTTCTCAATCGCTTGGGCCGATGCGGCACGGGGGTTGAGCAATGCGGAACGGACCGCTAGGGTCTGGCCTTTCGCCGGGCGAGGCTGCCGGGCCTGAAGGAGACCCGGATGCGCCGTAACGCAATGACCGTAGCTTTCGCCATGCTGTTTGCGCTTGCCGCCTGTGGCAGTGCCGACAAGGGCGGCAACAAGGTCGAGATGAAGGATATGGAAGTGGTGGACGGCACCGCGACCGATGCCATGACCGATCTGGACGGGGTGCAGAGCGAAGGCACGGCGGTCGCGATGCCGAATAGCAATGCAGCCGACAATGCGGCGGCCGCTCGTCCCAAGCCAGCCGAGCAAAAGGCGCAGGCCGAAGATGCGGAGGTTCTGGCCGATCAGTGACGGTTCAGCCCTGATATAGTTTGTCGAGAGAATAGGTGGGGGACGCAGGACGTCCCGTTGGAGAATATCGTTTCATGAGCTTCCGTTCCTCGTTGCGCCCTATCCTTGCGGGTTTCGTGCTGGCCGCCGCGCCGATGATGGCGCAGCCTGCCGCCGCGCAGTTTTTCTGGTCGCCCCCCGACCTGTCGGCCCCGCCGCTGACCGATGCGGCCGCCGCGACCGCGATGGGCCTGCCCGGCGCAACGGCGGCGGAGATCAAGGCCGGGCTGGTGTGGAACCTGCGCGCGGCGCTCAACATCGCCGCATTGCAATGCCAGTTCGAGCCGACGCTGCTGGCGATCAGCAATTATAACGCGATGATCGCCCATCATGATGCGGAACTCGATTCGGCGCAGTCGGTACTATTGGGCTATTTCCAGCGGACCGTGGGCAAGGGACGGCCCGGACAGGCCGCGTCGGACCAATATGGCACGCGCATCTATTCGGGCTATTCGACGGTGCAGGCGCAAAAGGGCTTTTGCCAGGCAGCCACTGTGGTCGGGCGGCAGGCGATCTTCGCCGATCGCGGCACTCTGCATGAAGTGGCGCGCAATGGGCTGGCCTCGATCAAGAAGTCGCTCGTGGTCGCGGGCGAGCAATATTATGGATCGCCCGGCTACGACTATAGGGTCGCCATGCCCTCCCTGGCCGCCAATTGCTGGAAGAAGGGCGTTTTGCAGCCCGAGTGCCAGCAGCAATGGAATGCGCAGAAGGGCGAGGCGCAGCCCTGACCGGCGTTACCGCAGGCCCAGATATTTATGGGCCTGCACCGTCAGCCGCCAGCGTGGGCGATCCATGACCACCGCGATCGCAGCGCGGGCATTATCCTGTGCATGGGGATCATCGAGCGGCTGAAGCAGATGATGGGCGAAGGCCCATTGCTCCATCGCCGCCACATCGGCAATGCTGTGTCCGCCACCGGGCTGGGGCCAGACCAGCTTCAATTCATGGCCTTCGCGCTGAACGACATCGCTGCCAGCCTTGGGACTGATGCAGATCCAGTCGATGCCGGGATGGACGGCCAGCGTGCCGTTGCTTTCGATCGCGATGGCGAAGCCGCGGGCGTGGAGCGCGTCGACCAGCGCATCATCGACCTGCAACATCGGCTCGCCACCGGTCAGGACGATATAGCGGCCAGCATCGCCCGCACCCCAGAAAGCCAGGGCCGCATCAGCCAGTGCATCAGCATCGGCGAATTTGCCGCCACCATCGCCGTCGGTCCCGACGAAATCGGTGTCGCAAAAGCGGCAGATCGCCTGCGCGCGATCCTGTTCGCGCCCGCTCCACAGGTTGCAGCCGGCAAAGCGCAGGAATACCGCACGCCGACCGGCCTGCACCCCTTCCCCCTGCAGGGTCAGGAACATTTCCTTGACGGCATAGCTCATCGTCCGCCGCCGTTCAGGGCCGGGCGGCGTAGATGGTGGGATCGGGCAGGCCGGCTTCCTCAAACCCCTTGGACCGCAGACGGCAACTGTCGCACAGGCCGCAATGCTTGCCGTCCGGGGTGGGATCATAGCAGGACCAGCTGACCCCGGCATCCAGTCCCAGACGATGCGCTTCACGCACGATGTCCGCCTTGCTCATATGTTGCAGCGGCGCGTTGATGCGAATCGGATGGCCCTCCACCCCCGCCTTGGTCGCGAGGGCCGCCATGGTCTGGAAGGCGTCGATAAATTCGGGGCGGCAATCGGGATAGCCCGAATAGTCGAGCGCGTTGACGCCGATGAAAATGTCGCTGGCCCCGGCCACTTCGGCCAGCCCCAGCGTCAGCGACAGGAAGATGGTGTTGCGGGCGGGTACGTAAGTAACGGGAATATCGTCACCCACCCCGCCCTTTGGCACAGCGATGTCGGCCGTCAGCGCCGACCCGCCAAACGCCGTCAGATCGAGCGGGAGGACGATGTGGCGCATGGCGTTGAGCGCCTGCGCGACCCGTCCGGCTGCGCGCAGTTCGACGCGATGGCGCTGGTTATAGTCGATCGACAGGGCCAGCAGATGATAGCCGGCTTCCCGCGCCAGGCCGCCCGCGACCATCGAATCAAGGCCGCCCGATAGCAGGACGACGGCGAATTTTCGTTCATTGGAACCCATGGCCCCGCGCTACCGCCCGTGACGCGCCAGTGCAAGCGGCGCAATCATGGTCCGATTATTGGCAGTCGCCGATGCGCCGGGCTTCCATTGCAAAGGCGAAGGGTGCGCCATCGGCAATCCCCTGCGAATTGATCTGGACCAGCCGGGGCGTTTCGACGCGCAGGTCGGTGCGGCCATTGCCCGCAGCGGCGCAATCATAGGTGATGGTCGCCATGGTCGGGGCGTCGCTGACCACGAAGCTGCGGCACAGCGTGCGGCCATGGCGGACCTGAAGCAACTGGCGCAGATCGGTGATGCACAGCTTGCGGGTCTGGCCGTCTTCGCTGCCCTCCCCGCGTTCGTGCAATTCCCATTGGCCAGGCTGCAACGGACGCAGCGCCGCGAGCGACGGGCGCTGGGCAGCCCCGGCCCAACTCCCCGTCATCATCGCCGCCGCGACGGCCAGCGTCCGCAGTCCGTTCCTTGCCATGATATTACCTATGTCCCGCCATGGATTACGCGCCCGATGGGCCGCAATCCGCCTAACCGACAGATGAAGCCCAATTGCGGCATTTTGATAGCGCGCGCGGGCGAGTTTGCCCAAATTACAAATGTCGTTAGCGTAACGATCCGCTCAATGCGCCGTGAAACTGTCGAGCGCGAGCGGGAAAATGCGCGAGCAAAAAGCGCAATCGACCCCGATAATGCCATCGCTGCCAGCCATTTCAACCCGCTCTTCCGCCGGAAAGCGGCCGATCACGTCACGGATATGGGCGATGTCGCAGCGACAACCCTTGGCCAGCGGCGACGGCTCCATGACCCGCACTTCGGGCTCCTCATGGAACAGGCGCCAGACGATGTCGGTCAGCGGCAGCGTCTCGTCGGTCAGTTCCGCCTGGCCCAACGTGATGCCCAATGCCTGGACATGCTCCCATTCCGGGTGATCGTGACGGACATGCAGCCGTTCCCGCCCCACTTCGCCTTCGGGCAGATGCTGGATCAGCATGCCCCCGGCGATGCAGCCCTGCCCCGCGTCGTGGCGGGTGCCCATGCGAATGATGCTGGGGATCTGTTCGGACTGGAAGAAATATTGCTCCGCCGCATCGGCCAGCGTTTCGCCGTCGAGGGGGACGATGCCCTGATAGCGTTCGCCGGTGAGCGCCTGATCGAACGTGATGGCGAGATACCCCTTGCCGAACAGGCCGAACAGCGTCGGGTCCGGGCCAAGCTCGGCCAGCCGGTCGGCGTCGAACTTGGCATAGCCGCGCAGTTCGCCATTCTTATAGTCAGCGACCAGCAGCCGGACGACGCCGGTTTCGGTCTGCGCCTGTAGCGTCAGCTGCCCGCCCGCCTGCTTGAGCGTGCTGCCCAGCAACGCGGCAAGCACCAGCGCCGACGCCAGCAGCCGCTCGATCGGCGGGGGATAGGCGTGGGCGGCCAGAACCTGATCCAGCACCGGCCCCAGCCGCACGATTCGCCCGCGCGCATGACGCGACGGAATGGTGAAGCCGATGGCATGGTCGATATGAGGAGGCAGAATGACGATTCCTTGTGATCCGCCCGACTCCGGTTGCGGGATCGGGCGGCAATGCATTCACCCGAATATAGGGCGGCTCTAAAGCTTTCCAAGCGCCCAGAGCAGGACCGACTTCTGGCCATGGATGCGGTTTTCCGCTTCGTCCCAGATCAGCGACTGGGGGCCGTCGATCACGTCTGCGACGACTTCCTCGCCGCGATGGGCGGGCAGGCAGTGGAGAAAGCGGGCCTGCGGCTTCGCCCCAGCCATCAGCGCGGGCGTAACCTGATAGGGCATCATCGCCGCCAGCTTTTCTTCCGCATGGGACTGGCCCATCGAAATCCAGGTGTCGGTCACGACCACGTCCGCGCCGGCCACCGCCGCCACGGGATCGCGGGTCAGGGTGATGCTGGCCCCCAGCGCCTGCGCCGCTGCCGCAAAAGCGGGATCGGGATCATAGCCATGCGGCACGCCGATGCGGACGTCGAACTTCAGCAGGCCCGCCGCCTCGATAATCGAATGGAGGACGTTATTGCCGTCGCCCAGCCAGGCCCACTGGCTGCCCGGAAGCGCCAGCCCATGTTCCACCACGGTCAGCAGGTCCGCTACGATCTGGCACGGATGCGACAGGTCGGTCAGGCCGTTGATGACCGGGACGGTGGCGTAATGGGCCATTTCCTCGATCTTGGCATGATCATCGGTGCGGATCATGATCGCGTCGCACATGCGGCTGAGCACGCGGGCGGTGTCCGCCACCGTCTCGCCGCGGCCGAGCTGGCTGGTCGCGCCGTCGAGGATCAGCGACGTGCCGCCCAACTGGCGGATCGCCATGTCGAACGAAACGCGCGTGCGGGTCGAGTTTTTTTCGAAGATCATCGCCAGCGTGTGGCCCGTCAGCGGCGCGTCAGCATCGGCGCGGCCCTTGGGCCAGCTGGCCCGCGCGGCCTTGCGGTCGATGGCATCGGCAATCATCGCGGCAATGGCATCGCCGCCTGCGTCGGACAGGTTCAGAAAATGTCTGGTCATTGGTAACAACCCCCTCGACCGTTCGGGCTGAGCGAAGTCGAAGCCGCTTCCTTTCTTGCGGAAGAAAGACGACCCTTCGACTTCGCTCAGCGCGAACGAAGGTAAAATCAGGCCGCCTGGGCCTCCGCATAGCTGCGCGCGCCCGCGGACAGCTTTTCGACACATTCGGCGATATGGCTTTCGTCAATCACCAGCGGCGGCAGGATTCGGACAACATTCTGCCCCGCCGACACGGTCAGCAGACCATGATTGTCGCGCAGATGGGCGACAAAGCCGCGCGCTTCGACACTGTCGTTGAGCTTCACGCCCAGCATCAGCCCCATGCCGCGCACGTCCTGGAACAGACCGTCATGATTGGGGATAAGCTGTTCCAGCGCAGCGCGCAGGCGCGCGCCGATCGCTTTCACATGATCCATGAAACCGTCGGCCATGACCTCTTCCAGCACGGCCAGCCCCGCCGCCATGGCGAGGGGATTGCCGCCATAGGTGGTGCCATGAGTGCCAAATACCATGCCTTTGGCGGCTTCCTCCGTCGCCAGGCAGGCGCCCAGCGGGAAGCCTGCGCCGATGCCCTTGGCCACCGACATGATGTCGGGCGTAATGCCATATTGTTCATGCGCGAAGAAGGTGCCGGTCCGGGCATAGCCGCACTGGACCTCATCCAGGATGAGCAGCAGGCCATGTTCGTCGCATGCCTTGCGCAGGCCGGTCAGGAATTCGTGCGTCGCTGGCGTCACGCCGCCTTCGCCCTGCACCGGCTCCAGCAGGAAACCGGCGGTATTGTCGTCGATCTGCGCCAGCGCGGCGTCCAGATCGTTGAACGGCACCACGGCAAAGCCGGGCAGCAACGGTTCGAACCCGTCGCGCATCTTGGGCTGGCTGGTGGCCGAGATTGTCCCCAGCGTCCGCCCGTGAAACGCGTTGTCGAAGCTGATGATCTTGTGCCGGTTCGGCTGGCCATTGACATAATGATAGCGGCGCGCGGTCTTGATCGCGCATTCGACCGCTTCCGCGCCCGAATTGGTGAAGAACACGGTATCGGCAAAGGTCGTATCGACCAGCTTCTGCGCGAATTTTTCCCCCAGCGGCATGCCATAGAGGTTGGACACATGCATCAGCGTCGCGGCCTGATCGGCAATGGCCTTCACCAGCCTGGGATGGCCATGCCCCAGCAGGTTCACCGCAATGCCGCTGGCAAAGTCGAGATAGCGCTCACCGCGCTCACCGATCAGATAGCAACCTTCGCCTCGCACCGGACGAACATCGCACCGGGGGTAAACGGGCATGAGCGGCGTAATCGACATGAGCCTTCCCTTTCTGGGCTTGATGCGCGTCCTTGCACGAAGGACTGGTGGTACAACGCAAAAAGGCGGCCCCCGCCGGGCCGCCCTTTGCGAGCATCGCCTATACAGACGCCATGTTTGGGGTGCAACCCCGCAACACGGGCCAGTCAGACCATGCTGGCATTCTTGAAAATGCGCGAAAGCGCGCATGTCATAGGCCGCATCTTATCCGATCTGATTCCAGGCGTCGGCGATTTCCGCAATCAGTTCACGCGCCTGATCGACCGGCTCCGCCGACCTTTCCTTGGCGCCGACGAGCAGCAGGCGGCGCGCTTCGCGATAGATTTGCGCCAGCCCGACGGAAATGTCGCCGCCCTTGTCGAAGTCCAGGCTCGATTCGAGCGCGAACAGGATCGACATCGCCCGCGCCTGCTTGTCGGATACTTTCATCCGGTCGCCCTGGCGCTCCGCCAGCGCCGCCGCTTCCATCGCGATCAGCAGTTCGTCGAACAAGATCTTGACCAGCGCATGAGGGGTCGCGCCTTCCGTCCGGCTGCCCGAATGGACCGCTGCATAGCGCCGCGCCGCCATATTGCCTGCATAACCCTGATTGTAGAACATCGTCCTGCCGTCCCCGATTAATTCTTGCTGTTGTTCCAGATTTCAATCTGCTGATCGAGATAGCTCTGCGTCGCCTTAAGCGCGGTCAGTCGCGTTTCCATCTTGGAATAGACGCTGGTGAGTTGCGCTTCGTAGCTGGCCATCTGTGTGTCGAGCTTTTCCAGCTGCTTGGTCAGCGTTTCGCCCAGGGTCTTATATTTGGCCTGGGATTGCGCGAAGGAGCCGTCCTTCAACTGGATCTTGTCCCGTACGCTGTCCATCAGCCCAGCCAGCCCCGGATTGGTCGCCGACGCGACTGCGGGGTTGAGCAATTGCGTGATCGCGGAAGGATCGGCCGCGATGGCTTTGTCCAGCGTGTCGGTATCAAGTTTGAGCGTGCCATCGCGATTGGTGGCGACGCCAATGTCCGACAGCGTCCTGTAGGTGCCCGTGTCGGACAAGGGCGTGGAGGTCATCGCCGACAGTTGGCGGCGCATGTCGCGGATCGAGGCTTCGCCGTTCAGCACCCCTGCGGACGATGAGTCCGCGCCGGTTGCCGTGGCTGTGTTCAGCGCCTTGACCAGCGTATTATAGGCATCGACAAATTCGACCATCAGGTCGCGCATCGACGTGGTCGGCTCGGTCGTCGCCAGCGTGACGGTGGTGCCGGGCGCGGCCTTGTTCAGGTCGATGCGCAGATTGGCGATCGCGGTGTCGATGGTGTTGGTGGCGTAATGCTGCTCCACCCCGTCGAGCTTGATGATGGCATTTTGCGGGCTGGCCTTGGACTCCATAGTCAGGCTGTCGGCGCCATTCCAGGCGAAGGCAGCCAGATCATCGCCGCTGACCGATGTCAGCGAAAAATCATTGGCCGCGCCGGTCGCGCCCTTCATCACCAGCCGCGTGCCCTGCACGTCGGTCACGACCGATGCGGTGACGCCCAGTCCCGACGCGTTGATGGCGGCGGCAAGGCCGGTATAGCTGTTGTTGCTGGCGTCGATCGTGATGGCAGCGGAAGAGCCGCCGACCGTCAGCGTCAGTTCCCCTTCGCCGACCGCGCTGGCAGCGGTCGCGCCCGATACCGGGATCGACGCCAAAGTGCGGCCCGAAGCAAGTTGCTGCACTTCCAGCTGGGCGGGCAATCCCTTGGGCACGCCCCCCGGCAGCGGGCTGACCGAGGCAATGCTGGTGTCGTTGGATGCGGGCACGCCCGCATAGCCAGTGCCCGACAACAAGGTGGTCAGCGCGTCGGCAAAAGTGTCCAGCGAACTGGAGGCGGACGCCAGTGCGGAAATCCGTGCGCTGTTGAGGCTCTGGCGATCGGTGATCACCTTTTCCTTCGGATCGCGCGTGGCGGCGACCAGGCTCGATACGAGCGACCTGGTGTCGATACCCGATCCAATGCCGAGTGCGGTGGTGATAT
This sequence comes from Sphingobium sp. JAI105, assembly GCF_015752145.1. Classification (NCBI taxonomy): domain Bacteria; kingdom Pseudomonadati; phylum Pseudomonadota; class Alphaproteobacteria; order Sphingomonadales; family Sphingobiaceae; genus Sphingobium; species Sphingobium sp. JAI105. The sequence continues at coordinate 1,632,438 of NZ_JADOUC010000001.1, forward strand.
TGGAGGTGACCGATGCCATTGCGCCGTCCTTTCAGAGGAAAGAACGGCGCTAGCGGCAAGACCTTTAGGAATGATTTTCGCGCGATGCCCCGCGCGGATTATCCGTTGGCGGACGCCAGCACCTGATCGACCGTGGCGCGGCTGATCGCGCCCTGGGCAGCCTTGGCATAGGCGGCCTGTTCCACCATGCGCCGGGCGATGACGGTGGCGTGTTCGACCGCTTCCTTGCTGGCGGGCGGCAACGGCACAAGAATGATCGGCACCGGCATCAGCGCCTGGATCGCGCCCGCAGCCGCTTCGACGCTGGGCGGGTTGGTCGCTGATCGCAGGTCGGCCAATATGTCGGCAATTTCGACATGAACCTTGGCATATTCGGCAACGCTGGCGACATCCTCGTCAATCGAGGCAAGGTCGACCTGCGACGCGGCGCCACGCGCGCCGGGCGCTGCGCGACCCGACCGGCCGAGCGACGCAGGCGGGACGGCCTGCACCGGGGACAGCGCGCGCGTTGCGGCCCTGTCTATCGGCGATACTTCGCTGCGTGAACCATAGTCGTTCATGACGCACCATCATAATGCGTCCCCGTGAAGAGATTACGGACGAGTGCGGCTAAACTTTAATTCACCACGATGTTTTTTTGCTGGCCCGACAGATGGAGGGCGAGAAGGATGGGGATGAGGCCCGGCCCCGGCAGCCCGGCCATGCCAGCGACGATCTGAAGCAGGGGGAGGAAGAAGGCGAGCGATGGCGCGATTCGCCCCTCCCCCGCCGCCAGAGCCAGCACCGCCACGGCAGCCAGCGCCAGCGTGTCGTAGGAGAGCATATAGGGCGTGGCCGAAACGGCGCAGGCAAGGAACAGGAGGTTGGCACGCAGGTCGTCAGGCGCAGGGCGCTGCCGGAAACGCAGCCAGACCAGAATAGCGGCGAGCAGCGCCAGCGCCGTCTGGAGCGCGCTCGCGGCCGGGACGGGCACGCCGATGACGCGCAGGTTCATGAACAGGGTGGGCATGAACGGCCCGGCGAGATGATCGGGATCACTGAGCACCAGCGACTGGTTGGCGATGCCGGTGGCGATATAGATGTGCCAGATGTCGATGCCCCAGATCAGCGCGACGACGCCCGCCAGCGTGACGCTGGACAGGGCAGCGGCGACAAAGGCGCGCCAGTTGCCGGTCGCGACGAACAGCAGGGGGATCAACAGGGCAAGCTGGGGCTTTACCAGCAGCAGGCCGACCAGCGCACCAGCCAGCCAGGGGCGGCTTTCGCGCCAGCGCAGCACGGCCAGCAGGATGGCGGCGGCCAGCAGCGCGAACTGGCCCGACATGAGGCCGATCAGCGCGGCGGGCGCGGCCAGAAGCAGCGCGATGATGCGCCAGTCGCGGGTCCATAGGCGCAGGGCGACAGTGAAGCCGACAATGCCGCACGCCGTCCACAGCAACAGGGCGGGGAGATAGGGAAGCAAGCCGAAAGGGGCAGCGATCAGCAGGGCAACGGGCGGATAGGACCAGAGCTGGCCGGGATAGCCCGCGCCGACCACGGGGCCGAGCGCGGCAAGATAGGTCGGCATGTCATAATAGCGGGCCGGGTCGGCCTGCCACGCGGCGCGGCCATACATCCAGATGTTGAGGAAATCGCGCCCGACGACCAGCGATGTGCCATCGCGGGGGATGGCTGGACCCAAGGACAGGGTCAGGCAATAGGCCGGAACGAATATCAGCAGCGTAAGGCCCGCGCCGATCCATAGCAGGCGGAGCCTGTCCATGGAGGCGTTAATGCTTCTTGCCGTCGGCGTCGAAGCGCAGGTCTTCAGGAACCGTGATGAACGGCCGGTCCATCTCGCTCGCCATGCGGTTTTCGACCCGGAATACGAACGCCAGCACGGTCGCGACCGCCATGTAGAGGCCTTCATTGACGATCTGCCCGGTGCGCGAGGTGAAATAGATGGCGCGGGCGAGTTCGGGATATTGGAGGACGGTCACGCCATTCTGGTCGGCCAGTTCACGGATGGCCGCGGCGATCGCGTCGCTGCCGCGCGCGACCACGACCGGGGCGGCGTCGACGCCGGGCTTGTAGCGCAGCGCGACGGCGAAATGGGTCGGGTTGGTGATGATGACGCTGGCTTCGGCCACGGCCTGCCGGGTGGAGCCATTGAGCGTTTCATACTGGCGGCGGCGGATCTGGCCCTTGAGTTCAGGCGAACCTTCGCTTTCCTTATGCTCATCCTTGATTTCCTGCTTGGACATGCCGAGCCGCTTGGCCCGCTGCATGATCTGCGCCGGCACGTCGATGCCCGCGATCAGGAACAGACCGCCCGCCATCACCAGGCAGGTCAGGATGAACATATTGCCAAGGTCGGCCATGGCGGGTGCGATACCCTGCTTGCCAAGACCGATGATCGCGGTCAGCCGGTCCCAGATCATCCACACGCCGATGCTGCCGAGCAGCCCGACCTTGGCGATGGACTTGAGCAGTTCGATAAGCCCCTGAGTGCCGAAGATTCGCTTGAGGCCAGCGCCGGGATTCAATTTCGACGCCTTGGGCGCGAAGGCGCCGGGGCGGAACCCAAGCGACCCCAGCAAGGCGGGCGCGGCGATGGCGGCGAGGAAGGTTGCCAGCATGACGCCAGCCACCGGCAGGGCGATGCCGGTCAGCAGGTCCAGCCCGCGCTCGGCGGGCGAAAAATCGACAATATCGTCCCGCCTGAAGCGCAGCGCCTGTGTCAGCATGTCCGACAAGGCGTCGATCATCGAGGGGCCGGTCACCGCCAGCCAGCCGATACCCGCCATCACCACCAGCGCCGTGCCCAGTTCGCGCGACTGGAGAATGTCGCCCTTCTTGGCGGCGTCCTGCAATTTTTTGGGTGTCGGTTTTTCGGTCTTTTCGCCGCCGCCGGGACTGTCCGCCATGGTCTAGCGCCCTTCCGCGATCGACTGGGCATGATCCAGCCCTGCCTTGAGCGCGACCGTCAGCCCTTCGCCCATGATCGGCGCGGCAATCGCCAGCAGGACAAGGCCCGCCATCATCGCCATCGGCATGCCGACCGCGAACAGGTTGAGCGAGGGCGCGGCGCGCGCCAGCATGCCCATGACGATCTGCACCAGCACCAGCGCGAAGCCAACCGGCAGCGCGACGGTGACGCCAGCGCCCAGCAACGCGCCGCCAAATTCGACCAGATGCCAGACCGCATCGTTGGACAGCATCGCCGCGCCGGGGGGCAGCGCCTGATAGCTTTTGACGACAAAGGCCGCGAGCAGCAGATGCCCGTCCATGCCGAGCAGCAGGAAGGTGGCCAGGATGGAGAGGAACTGCCCCACCACCTGCGTCCCCTGCCCTGACGACGGATCGACCATCGCCGCGAAATTGAGGCCCATGGCGTTGCCGATCGTTTCCCCCGCGACGAAAGCGGCGGCATAGCCGATCTGGACCGCAAACCCCATGGCGAGACCAGCCAGCACTTCGCCCGCGACCATCATCACGCCTTCAAAACTGGCGATGCCATCGGGCGGCAGGACGATGGTGACGGTGTTGAGCGCGGCAAGGCCGAGCGCGAGGCTGAGGATCAGGCGCAATTGCAGCGGCACGGCGGGCGCGCCGAATACCGGGGCCGCGATGAAGGCCGCGCCGGGGCGGATCATGGCGATCAGCCAGACCCACAACTGGGCCTCCACGCCAGCGAAGCCCGGTGCGATCATTGCAGCAGGTCCGGTATCCGCTCGAAAATCTCGCGGGTGAAGTCAGCGATCAGCACCATGATCGAACCGCCGAACAAAGCCAGCATGCCGCCGACGACGATGATCTTGGGAATGAAGCTCAACGTCTGTTCGTTGATCGAGGTCGCGGCCTGCACCATGCCGATGACAAGTCCGGCGACCAGCGCGGGCAGCAGGATGGGGGCGGCAGCCAGCGCCGTGATCCAGAGCGCCTGCTGGGCCAGGCCCATGAAGAAATCGGCATTTTCCATCAGCCGGGCAACCCAACGCCGTTCGTTTCGAGCGAAGTCGAGAAACGGTTGTGCGCAGGTTTCTCGACTTCGCTCGAAACGAACGGAAGGGGAGTAAGCACGCCAATCATGTCGCGAACGACCCCGCCAAGCTGCCCATGGTCAGCGCCCAGCCATCGACCAGCACGAACAAGAGCAGCTTGAAGGGCATGGAGATGATGGTTGGGGACAGCATCATCATGCCCAGCGCCATCAGCGTGGAGGCGACGACAAGGTCGATGATGAGGAAGGGCAGAAAGATCATGAAGCCGATCTGAAAGGCGGTCTTGAGTTCGCTGGTGACGAAAGCGGGCAGCAGGATGGTGAAGGGGATGTCGGCGGACGTGCGGAAGGGCGGGGCTTCGGCCAGACCGGCAAACAGCTTGAGGTCGCTTTCGCGCGTCTGCTTGGCCATGAAACCGTGCAGCACCTTGCCCGACCGACCGACCGCTTCCTCTATGCTGATCTGCCCCTTGCCATAGGGGTCGAACGCCAGCTGGTTGATCTGGTCGATGGCGGGCCGCATGACGAACAGGGACAGGAACAGGGACAGGCCAAGCAGCACCTGGTTGGGCGGGGTCTGTTGCAGGCCCAGCGCCTGCCGCAGCAGCGACAGGACGATGATGATGCGGGTGAAGCTGGTCATCATGAGGATCAGCGACGGCAGCACCGTCAGCAGGCTCATGAGGATCAGGATTTGCAGGCTGAGCGAGAGCGAGCGGCCGTCGCCCGAAATCTGACCCATGGCGCGGCTCAATGCGCCGCCATTGTCGACCGGCGCAGCGGGTGCAGCCTGGGCGAAGGCGGGGGTGGAAAGGAGCAGGATCACAAGAATGGCGGCCGTCAGCGCCAGCGCAATTCTGATCCCGTCATTCCGGCGCAGGCCGGAATCCGGGGTGGCATAAGCTGCGCGCCAACGCCCTGAACCCTGACCTTCGCCGGGGTGACGATTGTCAGGTAGCAGGAGCAAGTCAGCGAACACGGACATGATCGCCTTCCGCGATTTTTTCGATGCGGCCGCGGGTGACCGAGAGGAGGATTTTCTTGCCCTCAAACTCCACGACGGCAAGCTTGCCGAACGCCCCCATCGGCAGGGCTTCGAGCAATTTGAGCGAACGGTCGCCCTGCGCGCCGATCATGCCCGGCTGATATTTGCGCCACAGCCACAGCGCGCCAAAAGCCATGCCGCCGACCAGCGGCAGGAGGATCAGCAATTTGACGAAATACCAGACCATCATGAAGCCGCCCGCAGATTATGGTTAATGCCCTGCGTTCCGCAGTTTCGGCCGTCAAGGCAAGCGTAAAATCCGACGCGTGCGATCAACCGCGCCGTTCGATGCCGGCCAGCCGGTTTTCGGTCGCGGCAATGTCGATGATGCGGATGCCATAACGGCCATTGACCGTCACCACCTCACCCTTGGCGATCAGCGCGCCGTTGACCATGATGTCGAGCAGATCGTCGGCCTGCCGGTCCAGTTCGACAATCGAGCCTTCGGCCAGATCCATGACTTCGGCAAGGCGCAGCGAGGTGGAGCCGACCTCCACCGACATGCGCACGGGAATGTCGGCCAGCAGTTTGAACTGATGGTTATTGCTCATCCGCCCGACCGGATCATCTCCACGCTCCATGCGGGGGGCTTCGCTCATGTCACTCATTGGTCGGGTCCTTGTACAATCTTTTCAATCTGGAAGGCGGCGCGGCCATCCTGTTCGCCGATGCTGCCGCGCGCGACGATGCGGTTACCCACGATCAGCGGCAGGCTGCGGCTGATGGTGACGGGAATGACGTCCCCGACCTTGAGCTGCATCAGTTCGGCGAGCGACAGGTTGGGACGGGCCAGCACGGTCCGGGCGGGAAGGCGGATGTCGCGCATGCGGCGGGCAATGCGCGCCTGCCAGACGGGATCCTTCTGATCATCGTCGGCGGGCAATCTGGTGCCCATCAGCGGTTCGACGGCACGCAGGGCGGCCAGCGGAAAGACGAGATCGACCGGCCAGAGCTGATCGCGGGTGATGCCGATCATGAAGCGCTGGACAACCATCTGGTCGCCCGGCTGGGCGGAGGCAGCAAAACCAACGCCCGTTTCGCGCACGATCAGCGCCGGTTCCAGCGGCAGGATGTCGGACCATGTCTCGACCAGGCGGGAAAGAAGGGCTTCAGACAGCCGGGCGATCAGCCGGTCCTCTGTCGGCGTGAATTCGCCGCGCGGGGGCAAGGGACGATTGCCGATACCGCCATAGAAACAGTCAACCAGGGTGGAAATCATCGCTGCGTCCATGCGCAACAGCACCTGCCCCTTGAGCGGGGCCACACGGTAGATGGAAATGCTGGTAAAGGCGGGCACCTGGGCGGACCAGGCGGAAAAATCGAGCAGTTGCGCGTCCTGCGCCTCCACTTGCGGGCGCACGCCGCAGATCGGTTCCACCAGCGCACGGATGCGCCGGCCGAGCTTTTCGCCCAGCCGGTCCAGCCCCGACAGCATCATTGGTGCCTGCGATTCCCCGCGCCCGAAGGCGTAGGTTTGAACGTCGTCCATCTTGGTCCCCTGCCCTTCGGGTCAGGGGATTTCCCGACCTTTCAGACAGGCCTATTGAATAACGAAATTGGTAAAATAAACGTTATCAACGCCGCCATAACCCGTTTTTTGCTTCAATATATCGTTGATAATGCCCTTGATCTTCCCCTGGAGCGCCCGCTTGCCTTCGGGGGTGGACAACATCTCCTCCGGCTGCTGCGCAAGCATCATGAGCACCTGGCTGCGGATCGCCATTTCGTGCGTCTTGATCGCGTCGATCACGCGCAGGTCGTAATAGGTGGATACCGCGACCGAAATCTGGGCGAAGGCGTCCGTATCGGACATGTTGGAGGTGAAGGGGGTCTGAAGCTGGAAATAGGTCGCCTGATAGGCGGCCGGGTTGGCAGGCGCGGGCAGGTCAATGCCCTTGCCATGCGCGCCATGGGCCGCCGCTGCGGCTTCACCATGCGGCGCGGCATGGGCCTTGGCGATCTCCTCGGCGCTTTCGCCGGCCAGCACCAGCACGGGCTTGTTGGGATCTTCCTTGGGCCCTTCTTCCTTGGGGCTGAAGAAACCGGCGGCGTAAAGACCACCGGCCGCCCCGGCGCCGCCGACCACCATGGCGACGACGATCAGCAGGATCATTTTCATGCCCCCGCCCTTTTTCTTCTTCTTGGCCTTAGGATCGTCGCTCATCGTTCATATCCCCCAGGATAGCGCTGGTCACGCATAGCGCGCGCGAATGGCTTGGCTGGCGGTATCACCAGTCTGCTCATGGTTAAGAACGGCCGGATCGCCGCCCGCTTTATGGGCGAGTGCGATATTTTCACGCTGTTGCCAGCGGCCCTGCTGCTGCGACTGGCCCATGCCCTGTCCGGCGCCCTGCCAGTTGGCGGACGGGCCGTTGTGCTGGCCCTGTTGCTGTTGCGAGGGTTGCTGCTGCGACGACGGGTCGGATCGCGCCGCATCGCCGACATGCGGCGCGCGTTCGATCTTCACCTCGCTGATGCGCACGGCAGACAGACCCGCGTCCAGGCGCAGCCGGTCGCTGTCCTGTCGCAGGGCGGCTTCGGCGATGTCGCTGGAGACGGTCAGGCTGACCGCTGCGCCGTCAATGCCCTGGCGGATGCTGACATCGATCGGGCCGAGCTGGTCGCTGCTGATCTGGAACCGGCCCTGCGCGCCATTGGCGGACAGGCCCGCAATGTCGCGCGCCAGCGAATCGATCCACTGGCCCGACACGCCCATGTCGACGACCTGCGCGCCAAGCGTGGCGGAGAGATCGACCGCGGGAAGCGCGGGGGCGACGGTCGGGATCGTCAGCGGCGGCGCGGCGGGCGCGGGGACGGCGGGGTCAATGGCTCCGGGCATCGCGTCCGTTATCGCGGCGACGGGTGCATCAGCGGGTGCCGTATCACCCCCGGCAGCAGGCGATGGTGCGGACTGACGGGCCATATGCTGACGCGCAAGCTGGAGCAGCGACAGGGCTTCTGCCCTGGCCGACGGTGAGCTGGACATATTGGCGGCGTTTATGATGGGTGCTGCGTCCGAAGCGGGTTCGGGAAGCGTCGGCGCAGGATCGGGCGCAAGAATGGGGCTGGGCACGGTCACCGTTCCGGTCGCTGTGGCGTCAAGCGGCCTGGGCAGGATCGCGAGCGGAGCGGCCTGTCCCGGCACTGGCGCGATCGCAGGTGGCACGGCAGCAGGATTAGCGCCATTTCCGGTCGGCGTCGCTGCCGCGATGGGGGCAACCGGCTGCTCCGCGATCAAATCAGCAATCGATTGCGGTTGATCGCCGACAGGCTGGATTGTTACGGCTGGCGCGACGGCGGGCTGGACCGTGGCGGGAGAGGAAGCCGACGGCGCGTCAGGGGATTGTTGCGGGGGCGTAGCGGGTAGCGGCGCAGCAGGCGGCGGCATCATCACCATGGTGGACGGTTGCGGCGGGGCGTCGGGCTGTTCCGGACGCTCCGTTTCGATGTCGGATGGCTCCGCGTCCGCGTCTGTCACCGGCGTTGCGTCGGACGGCGCGATGGCGGGCGCGGGCGCAGGCATTGGCACGCCTTGTTCCGGGATCGCGTGATGCTCGGCCTTGGGGGCCGGTTTGGCGGGCGTATCCGACACGGGCGTAGCGGGCAGCGGCGGCGCAGGCGGCGGCATCGTCGCCATGGCGGGCGGTTGCGGCGGGGCATCGGGCTGTTCCGGACGCGCCGCGTCGATGTCGGATGGCTCCGCGTCCGTGTCTGTCACCGGCATTGCGTCGGACGGCGCGATGGCGGGCGCGGGCGTTTGCTGGGGGGCGATAACGGCCGCCTCGGTAGGCGCGACGTGCGCCGCGACCAGCAGCTGCGCCACCGACTGCATGGGCGCAGCCGGTGCAGCCGGGACCGTATGGGGATCGTCGAATTGCTGGGAGATGGGCAGCGGGCCTGGCGCGTGCGGCTTTGGCGCGGCGGCGATCGGCGCGCTGGGGCTGGGCGGCACCGCCGGGGCGGCGGCTGGAAGCGGCAAGGCGTCGCCATCTGTCGGAACCGGCGTGTTTACGGCGGGGGCATCGGGCAGAGGCGCATTGTCGCCAGGGTCGGGCATGCTGGCCTGGGGCATCGCCAAAGGCTGCGCGCCATGGCCTTGCGGATCACTGGCGGCGGCTGGCGATCCGTTTGGCGCGAGCCTGGCGGCGTCGATCATCGCGGCAAAGTCGGCCGTGCCGTCCGGCACCGCTGAGGTATCGGCCTTGCCGGTCGCGCCAACGGGCGTGCTGGCGAAGAGTAGCGCCTTGAGGCTGGCGATCATATTCATGTCAGACTTCCCCGTTTCGCTGCATCCGACGATAGCTCGGCAGTGCCGCCAGCTTGTTTTCGCGCCATTCCTCCAGGGTCGCGCGGGCGCGGTCCTTGAGGCGGGTGGCGATTTCCTTCTCGCGGTTCGCTGCAAGAGTCATGCCTTCCTTGGCCTCCACCTTGCGCCGGGCGTCATAAAGGGCGCCGTCCAGCTGTCGCCCGGCCTGTTCCAGCCGGGTGGCGAGTTCCTGCATCGCGGCGAAGGACGCGCCGGTCGCCGCCCCTTCGGTCTCGAACAATTCGCCGCGCACCTTGTTGAGGCGCTCGATATTGCGGGCGAGCCCGTCCGCTTCGTCACGCGCGCGGGCGGTTTCCGCGACGGCCATGGCATGCTGGACGTGGCGTACGCGCAGCACGCGCTGGCGGCGGGAAACAAGCCCCTTCATGCGCTAAAGCTCGCGACGAGCGCGTTGGCGCTGGTATCGAGATCGATACGGCTCTTCTGGTCCTGCCGGATGAAGTCGAGAATTTCCTGACGGCGCTGGACCGCTTCGTCGATCACCGGATCATTGCCGGGGCGATAGGCGCCCATCAGGATGAGATCGCGATTTTCCTCATAAGCGGCCCACAGGCGGCGATAATTGGCGGCGGCCATGCGATGGTCGTCAGGCACCACGTCGGCCATGACGCGCGACAGGGACTTGCCAATGTCGATGGCCGGGAAGATCGCCTGTTCGGACAGATGGCGCGACAGGACGAAATGGCCGTCCACAATGGCGCGAGCGGCGTCGACGATCGGATCGTCGGTATCATCGCCATCGGCCAGCACGGTGTAGAGCGCGGTGATCGACCCGCCGGTGCGGGAATCCACCCCTGCCCGTTCGACCAGACGGGGGATGAGCGCAAGCGCGGAGGGCGGATAGCCCTTCATCGCGGGGGGTTCGCCAAGGGCAAGGCCGATTTCGCGCTGGGCGTGGGCGCAGCGGGTCAGGCTGTCGATCAGCAGCAGCACCTTCTTGCCACGGGCGCGGAAATATTCGGCGATGGCAGTGGCGCGCGCAGCGGCGCGCAGGCGCAGCACCGGGGGATGATCGGCAGGAACAGCAACGACGATGCTCTTGTGCATCATGTGCTTCAATTTGGTTTCGAGAAAATCGCTGACTTCGCGGCCCCGTTCGCCGATCAGACCGACAACGACCACATCGGCTTCGGCCCCGGCGATCATCTGGCCCATCAGCACCGATTTGCCGACGCCCGACCCGGCGATGATGGCGATGCGCTGGCCGCGCCCGGCGGTCAGCAGGGCATTGACGGCGCGGACGCCAAGGTCGAACGGTTCAGTGACGCGGCCACGATCCAGAACATTGCCCTTGACCCCGTTCAGCGGCCAGACGCCGCCCGCAATGATCGGCCCCTTGCGGTCGAGCGGCTGGCCCATGGCGTCGACCACGCGGCCGATCAGCCCTTCCCCGACCTGCACCATATTGGCCTGGCTATCGGGTTCGACCCGGATGCCATTTTCCAGCGGCGCGTCGGCGTCGAGCGGCACCAGCAATGTGCGATCGCCGCGAAAGCCGACGACTTCGGCGCGGCAGATGGACCCGTCGCTGGCCATGACGCGCGCGCCGGAGCCGATCGGACGGCGAAAGCCGGTGACTTCGAGCATGCCCGCGTCATGGCTGACCAGACGGCCCACGCGGCGGGGCGTGCGATTCTGGACCTGAAGATGATCGAACAGGGTTTCGGCCTGCGCCAGCGCGGCGCGGATCATGACTTGCCTTCCATATCGTCCATCAGCGCGCGCAGGCGGGACAGGCGAACGTCCGGGCCATCCTCCACCCAGCCGTCGGCGGTTTCGAGCCGGACGCAGCCGCGGTGCAACGCCTTGTCGGGAACCAGCGACACGCCGATCGATTCGCCTTCGAGCAGGGCGATGTCGTCGGGATGGAGATGAAGGGCGCTCTTGCCCTGATTATCTTCGATAAAGGCGGCAACGGTGTCGCAGCGCTGCACCAGCCGTTCGATGTCGATCTCCACTTCGCCGACAATCTGTTCGACCAGCCGCACGACAGTGGCCGAGAGCATGGTGGACAACATGCCGCTGGGCGCGGGGCTAAGCATTTCGAGCGCCTGCGTCAGCCGTTCATGCGCCTCAGACGCATCGGCATGGGTCTGGGCGGTGACGCGACAGCCTTCGTCGAAACCCATGGTGAAGGCTTCCAGCCGGGCCTCCTCCAGCGGATCGGCCTCCGGCTCCATTTCGATGACGCCATGGCGCATCATGGCGGTATGCTGACCGGGGATCGAGGTATAGAGGCTGCGAAAGCCGCCGCTTTCGACCTGGCGCACGCCCGTCATCGAGACCGGCGCGACATCCTGCACTGCCTCTGCGCCCCAGATTCTGGAGCCGCTTCCGCTGGCGCGGCGCGGCTCCAGAGTCCTGGTTGCCGCATTTTCCGAGCCGTCGGCAAAGGGTCGACTTGAAAATGCTTCAGACAAAGTCATTCCCCTTGCCACCCAGCATGATGGTGCCCGCGTCCGCCATGCGGCGCGCGGTGGCGATGATGAGTTTTTGCGCGTCGATCACTTCGGCAAGGCGGATCGGGCCACGTTCCTCGATCTCGTCGGCGATCGATTGCGCCGCGCGGGCCGACATGCAGCCAAAGATCTTGGCCTTGAGCAGGTCGTTGACGCCCTTGAGCGCCACAACCAGCACAGCGCTGTCGACGGTGCGCATCAGCGTGCCGAGATTCTTGTCGTCCATGTCGATAAGGTTATCGAACACGAACATCTCTTCCTCGATGGTCTGGGCGATCATCTTGTCGCGCTTGGCCACCGCCTTCATGATCCGCTGCTCATTGTCCTTGCGGACATTGTTCATGATCGCAGCCGCCTCGATCGTGCCGCCGCGCTGCGATGCCGCGCCCTGCTTCTTGGCCGGGCCGCGCAGCAGCAACTGCTCCAGATCGTCCAGCGCCTCGTTCGACACCGGGCCGAGCGTGGCGATGCGGTAGACAATCTCTTCCTGATATTCGACCGGCAGCAATTGCAGCACGTCGGCGGCAATCGGCGCTTCGAGATGGGCCAGCACGATCGCCATGATCTGCGGATGCTCCGCCTCAATGAGCGCGGCGATTTCCTTGGCGTCCATCCATTTGAGCATTTCAAGCTGGGTGGAGCGGGTCGGCGGGGTGATGCGCGCGAGGATGGTTTCGGCCCGCTCCTCGCCCAGTGCCTTGGTCATCGCGCCGCGAATATGGCGGGTCGCGCCATAGCCGATGGTGGTGCGCTTCTTCGCCTTGGTCACGAAATGATCGAGCGCCTCGTTCACCTCTTCAGGATCGACATCGGCGACGTCATACATGGCATAGCCCAGCTGGCGTACTTCTTCAGGCTCCAGGCGCGCAAGGATCTGCGCGGCCTCATCCTCGTCGAACAGCATCAGCAGGACGGCGGCGGCGGCGCTGCCCTTGAGCGCCTCTGGCCGACCGGGAACGATCTCAGGCATTTTCCTTCTTCCCCTCCTTCAGGAGGTCGCGGACGACCAGGGCGGCACGGTCGGGGTCCTGCTTCACAAAGTTGCGAATGAGGTCGGCGCGCTGGGCATAGTCATAGGTGGAGGAAATCATGTCGAGCGTGATCGGACGGGCCGGATCGGGCGCCTCGACCGCCTGCCGGGTCAGCTCGCCGGAAATTTCGCGGCCAATGCGCTGGCCATTCTGGGCCGTGTCGGCGGCGATCGCTTCCTGTGCCGCGGCGCGGCGCTTGAGCAGCGGGCGGCCGATGCCGAAGATGACGAGCAGCGCGACCAGCAGGGCCGAGACGTTGCGGATGAGGGGCGAGACCCAATCCGCCTCATACCAGAGGGGCTGTTCTTCCGGCGTCTTGAGGAAGCTGCGCGAGGAGAGCGCGACCACGTCGCCACGGGCCTGGTCGAAGCCGATCGCACCCTTCACCAAGGCTTCGAGGGCAGCGATTTCCTGCGGCGTGCGCGCCTTGCCATCGGGTGCATTGTCGAGCGCCACGGCGACCGACAGGCGCTTGACGGTGCCGACCGCATCCTTGGTAACGGACACTTCACGGCCCAGTTCAAAGCTGCGGTTGAAGGTTTCCTCGGTCTTCATCAGCGGGTTGGGCGGAGTGCCGGGCGTCTGCGCCGCGGTCTGCCCCTGCTGCACGGCCTGACCATTGGGATTGGTCTGGGTCACGGTCGGGTTGACGGGCGCCTGATTGCTGAGCGCGCCGGGGATGCCCGATGCCTCGCCCGTGCCCTGACCACGCGGGTCGGAGGCCCAGGTGCCCTGTTCGGTGCGCAGCCGGGCTTCGTCCTGCGGATAGGTTTCGCGGGTCGCCTGCCGCTCGGCGAAATTGAGTTCGGCATGGACTTCGGTCGAGAAATTATTGGCCCCCAGGATCGGGGTGAGCAGCGCGACGACCGACTGGCGATAGCGGTCCTCGATCCGGCTCTGGATCGCGAGCTGGCGATCGTCGCCGGAGTCGCTGTCATTCTTGCTGAGCAGGCGGCCATTCTGGTCGACCAGCGAAATCTGGTCGGGCGAAAGTTCGGGAATGGACGATGCCACGAGGTGAACGATCGCGCTGACCTGCGCATCGGTGAGCGTGCGGCCATTGGCAAGGCGCAGCATGACCGAGGCGGACGGCTTGGCCCGGTCGCGCAGGAATACGCTGGGCGGTTCGACGGCAAGGTGGACCTTGGCGCTTTCGACGCTGTCGATCGCCTCGATGGTGCGGGCCAGATCCATTTCGCGGGCCGAACGGAGCTTTTCGCCCTCGACCGCGCGGCTGGCGCCCATGGGCAGGCTGTCGATCATGCTGTTGCCGTCGGGCGCGCTCTTGGGCAGGCCCTGCGCGGCGAGCATCATCTTCGCCTTGAAATAATCGCCCTCGCCCACGGTCATCGCGCCGCTATTGTCGAAGTCGTAGGGAATGCCGTTTTGGTCAAGAACCTGCGCCACGGCGGACTTGTCACCGTCGGGCAGGCCGCGAAACAGGTCACGCTGCGGCGGTTCGCGCAGCGCCATCCAGGCGAGGCCAGCGACGGCAAGGACGCCGAGCAGGCCAAGCAGCGGCAGGCTCTTGGCTACCGCTGGCTGTTTCATGAAGCCGGTGATCCGCGCGCGCAGCGCGTCGACCCCCTTGGCCGAGCCGAAGCCGGACGAAGCGGTCGCCGGGAGGGCGGGCCGGGCGGCAGCGCCGCCATCGATGGTGAGTGCGTTCTCGCTCATGATTTAGACCGGCATGCTCATGATGTCCTTGTAAGCGGACAGAAGTTTGTTGCGGACTTGAAGGGTCGCTTCGAAGCTGACCGACGCCTGCTGCTTGGCCAGCATGACGGCGGCGATGTCGGTGGTTTCGCCCCGCTCGAACGCGGCGGCGGCCTCACCGGCCTTGCCTTGCAGGCCGTTGACCTGTTGCAGCGCGCTGTTGAGCGCTTCGGTAAAGCCGCCGGGCGCGGTGCCGGGCGCAGTACCGTTTGGGGCGTTCGCGCCGCCGACCGACCCGGTCGAGGCGACGTCGCGCAGCGCGGCGTTTTTTTGCAGGATGGCGTTGCGGATCGCCATCACATTGTCTGTCGGAGAAATGCCGGTCATGCCCTATCCTCCCTTCAAGCCGCAGCCAGATCGCGCATTTCGGCAAGCCGATAGCGCAGCGTGCGTTCGGATATGCCGAGCTTGCGCGCGGCGGCGGCGCGGTGGCCGTCGGTTTCGCGCAGCGCGGTGCGGACCGCTTCCAGCTTGCTGTGATGGGCAACGTCGCGCAGGCGGACGGGTTCGGCCGGTTCGGGCGAGACGATATGCAGGCCCTGGGGCCGGGGCGCGCTCGCCAGATGCAGGTCGTGCGCGTCGATCCGATCGCCATCGCGCAGCACCAGGGCGCGCTGAAGGACGTTGCCCAGTTCGCGGGCATTGCCCGGCCAGGCATGGGCGGCCAGCTTGTCGAGCGCCGCGGCGGTCGGCCAGACAAAGCCGTCCTTGGCCATATCCGAAAAGCGCAGCAGCATGGCGGCGGCAATCGCAGCGATGTCGCCGGGGCGTTCGGCCAGCGGGCGCAAGTCGAGCGGCATGACATTCAAGCGCCAGTAGAGATCTTCGCGGAACCGTCCGGCGGCGCATTCGGCGGCCAGATCGCGGTTGCAGGCGGCGATGACGCGGACATTGACCGGGACGGCGTGGGTCGCGCCGACGGGCAGGACTTCGCCTTCCTGCAAGGCGCGCAGCAGCTTGGCCTGAAGTGCGATCGGCAGTTCGGCGATTTCGTCGAGGAACAGCGTGCCGCCGTCCGCCGCCAGGAACAACCCTTCGGACGCATTGGCCGCGCCGGTGAAGCTGCCCTTGCGATGGCCAAACAGCATCGCTTCCATCATGGTTTCCGGCAGCGCGGCGCAATTGACGGCGATGAAATCGCCCGACGTGCGGCCCGACTGGGCGTGGAGGAAGCGCGCCATGCCTTCCTTGCCGGTGCCGGTGTCGCCCTGAATGAGAACGGTGGCTTCGCTGCGTGCGACCCGACCGGCAAGCGTCATGAGGCGCGCGCTGGCGCTGTCGCCCACCGCAGGAATAGCCGCGGGACGGGCCAGTTCGGCGATCAGGGCGAAGGCAAAGCCCATATCTTCCAGCCCGAAGGCGACGCGGGCGGGCAGGCCGTTGGCGGCGGCGACCAGCGAAGGCGCGCCGTCGACAAGCGAGATCAATATATCGCGGTGCGTCGCGTGGCCGATTTCGGTCGCCAGCAACACGCGGCGGCTGTCGCGTTCGCGCGGTGCGGCGGCATCGACGACCCGGACGGCGAACAGGGCATTTTCCAGCCAGTGCTGCAACCCTGGAACGAGCGCACAGACGCCTCGGCTCATATCGAGCGATGACATAGTTGGTCCCCAAATGGCTGGCCAGCTTGTACCCCCGTACGCCCTGGCCTTCTTCGATGGTCCCAATGTGCGCTACCGTGGTTAGTAATTGGTTAATTGCCGGCAGGACTTGCCGCTTAGCGGCAATTATTTTCCGCCACGGCAACGGCCCAAACCCACTTAATATATACCGCGCGCGCGTAGAGGGCCGGTAAGCGACGGGCAAAACACGAAAAATGCAGAAAATTCGACAGCGCCCCTAAAAGCCCGCCGCACCCCGCCGTTATCCCCTTTCGAGGCCGCAAGCGCTCTAACGGATGGCAGCGACCTGATTGACACGGAAAGGGAAACACCATGACTGTTATCGGAACCAACACCGCCGCTCTGCGCTCCGCCAACGCTTCCTCGATGGCCAGCAAGGGCCTGAGCACCGCGATGGAACGCCTGTCGACCGGCAAGCGCATCAACAGCGCGAAGGACGACGCCGCTGGCCTGGCGATCGCTTCGACCATGACCTCGCAGATCCGCGGCATGACCCAGGGCATCCGCAACGCCAATGACGGCATCAGCCTGGCCCAGACCGCTGAAGGTTCGCTCGGCGAAGTCACCAACATGCTGCAGCGTATGCGTGAACTGACCGTTCAGGCGCTGAACGGCACCAACGACACCAACGCCAAGGCGAACATCACGTCGGAACTCGATCAGCTGTCCACCCAGATCAGCACCACGATGACCAATTCCAAGTTCAACGGCATCTCGCTGTTCCCGACCACGGCTGCGACGGTTTCGATCCAGGCCGGTGCGACCGCGAACGACACTGTCTCGCTTTCGCTCGGTGGCATCGACCTTTCGCCGGTCGTCGGCGCATCGGCCGCCACGGTCGACGCCGCCACCGCCACCACGGCGACCCTGGCGCTCTATGACACGGCCCTGTCGGCTGTATCGACCGCCCAGGCCAAGCTGGGTGCCGCGCAGAACCGCCTGGAATCGACGGTCAACAACCTGACCGCCAACGTCACCAACCTGACCGACGCCCGCAGCCGCATCGAGGACGCCGACTTCTCGGCCGAAACGACCGCTCTCGCCAAGTCGCAGATCCTGAGCCAGGCGTCGACCGCGATGCTGGCACAGGCCAACCAGAGCCAGCAGGGCGTGCTGAAGCTGATCGGCTAAGTCAGGCCAACCGAATTGGTCGGCTGAGGTCCTGGTCACCGGACAGCCGCGCCAAGTAGCCCCCGGCACATCAACAGTCCCCACCGTGCCGGGGGTCACAACTTCGATCTAACGACCAGCATATGCGAAACCCTCGTCCCCCCGGGCGGGGGTTTCGTCGCGTTTGCCGGGATAGAGCCCTTGGCATTGCGCGTCGCGCCACCCATGATGGCGGCATGACCCATATCAACCGGCGCGCGATGATCGCCGCCACCAGCGCTGCGCTGATCCTTCCCCACAGGCTGATGGCGCAGGCCGCCAGCGAGCCATTTTCCTGGGACCGGCTGATTGCGCGGGCGCAGCGGCTGGCCCGTGCGCCATTTGCCGAAACGCCGCTCCATCCCGGTGCGCAGGCGATCGACTATGACGCGCTGCATCAGGCGCGTTTTGCCGAGGATCGCACCATCTGGGGCGATTTGCCGGGCGATACCGGCGTCCGCCTGTTCCCGCTCAGCCGGACGGCGGCGCAGCCGGTGCAGATCGCGCTGGTCGACAAGGGGCGCGCGACGCCGCTGCGCTATGATCCGGCCATGTTCGATGCGCCGGACAGCAATCCGGTCAAGAAACTGCCCCCCGACGCGGGCTTTGCCGGGTTCCGCATCATGAACGCCGCGCGCGACGGCGACTGGCTGTCCTTTCTGGGGGCCAGCTATTTCCGCGCGCCCAGCCCGCAAAAGCAGTTCGGCCTGTCCGCCCGCGCGATCGCGATCAATACCAGCCTGCAGGGAAAGGAGGAATTTCCGCGCTTCACCCATTTCTGGCTGGAGCGGACGGGCGACAGCAGCGTCACCATCCACGCGCTGCTGGATGGCGCGTCGATCACCGGCGCGTTCCGGTTCGTCAGCAGCCTGGGCAAGGACGGCGTGCGGCAGGATGTGACCGCCGCGCTGTTCCCCCGTCGCGCGATCCCCGAACTGGGGCTGATGCCGATGACCAGCATGTTCTGGTATGATCAGGCCAACCGCAGGCAGGGGACCGACTGGCGACCGGAAATCCATGACAGCGACATGCTGTCGATCGCCAGTGGCGATGGCAGCGTCCATGCCCGGCCGCTGGTCAATCCCGCCATGCCGCAGATCAGCGCCTTTGCCGAGCGCGATCCGAAGGGCTTTGGCCTGCTCCAGCGGGACCGCGATTTTGCCCATTATCAGGATGATGGCGTCTTTTACGACCGTCGCCCCTCGCTTTGGGCGACCCCTGCCCGGCCGCTGGGCGCGGGACAGGTGCGGCTCTACACCTTTCCGACGGACAGCGAATATACCGATAATGTCGCGGCCTATTGGACGCCCGATGCGGCGCCGGTGCCAGGACGGCGGATTGACCTGTCCTACCGGCTGGACTGGTCGGCGGCGCAAAATCCGGCCGGAACCGACCTGGCAAGAGTCGCCAATGTCTGGCGCGGGCGTGGCGACCAGCCCGACGCGCAGCGACTGGTGGTCGATTTTGCCGATGTGCCGGATGGCGTGCGGCCGGATGTGTGGACGGACGTGACCGGGGGCAGGCTGATCAAGGCGGCGGGGTATCCCGTGCTGTGGCAGCCGGGCCTGTACCGCGCGGTCATCGATCTGGCGGCCAATGCCGGCGTCCAGTCGGAAGTCCGGCTGCAATTGCGGAGTGCAGGTCGCGTTTTGAGCGAATATGTGCATTATCCAATTACAGGATGAAGGGAACCGCCAGCGTAACGAGCGGTTCTGTCCTCTGGGTCAAAGCTAATCAGGTCTGGAACGCAAGTGACGGGAGGCGTGCTGACGGCGGATGCCGTCACCGGAGAAAAGCCCATGCCAAGGGCATTTGAGCAGGTGCCGGCGGAAACGCCCATCGCCATGCCGGTGCAGGATTTTGCCGGTCGTCCGCCGATGATCGCGCGGCGACGGTTCAATATCGACTTGTGGGCGCGCCGCCTGCTGGTCGTTCTGCTGGCATTGCTGCCCGCCGCCATGGCTGCGCATGAAATGCGCCGGTCGATCGGGCTGGACGGGATTTCGGCCTGGGAAGGCGTCTATCTGGCGCTGTTCATCCCGCTCTTCGCCTGGATCGCTTTCGGTTTCGCCACCGCGTCAATCGGCTTCCTGCTGCTGACCGTTGGCAAGGGGCGCGCCGTGACGCCGCATGCACTGACATCCGCCACCGCGCTGGCCGGAAAGACCGCGATACTGCTGCCGGTCTGTAACGAGGATTTTCTAGGGGTGCTGGGTCGCCTGTCGATCATGGAGCGATCACTGGCGCAGGTGATGGGGGGCGAACGGTTCGAATTTTTCATCCTGTCCGATTCCAACCCCGAAAATGGCGAGGTCGAGCGTCGCGCCTATCTGGAATTGCGCGAATCCTTTTCCCGCCCCGTCCATTATCGCCGCCGGGCGCTGAATATCGGGCGCAAGCCGGGCAATATCGCCGAGTGGGTCGAGCGTTTTGGCGGCGGCTATGACTATATGGTCGTGCTGGACGCGGACAGCGTCATGAGCGGTCAGACGATGGCGCGGCTGGCCGCCGACATGGAACGGCATCCGCAGGTCGGGCTGATCCAGACTGTCCCCACCGTCGTGGGCGCCGCGACGCTGTTTGCGCGCTGGCAGCAATTTGCCAGTCGGCTGTTCGGGCCGATTTCAGCGGCGGGCATGATCTGGTGGGCCGGGTCCGAAGGCATGTTCTGGGGCCATAACGCCATCGTGCGGGTCAAGGCGTTCGCGCAAAGCTGTGGCCTGCCGGAACTGCCGGGCCGCGCGCCCTTTGGCGGGCATATCATGAGCCACGACATGATCGAGGCGGCGCTGCTGCGGCGGCGCGGCTGGGACGTGCATATGGTGAACGCGGACGATAGTTTCGAAGAATTTCCGCCCGCCATGCCCGACCTGTTCACGCGCGACCGGCGCTGGTGCCAGGGCAATATCCAGCATGTGCCGCTGTTCATGAAAATTGCCGGGCTGCATCCGGTCAGCCGATTCCAGCTGCTGGTCGGCGCGTCGGCCTATTGTACATCGCCGCTGTGGCTGGCGCTGATGCTGGTGGTGCTGGGCGGCGCGCTGGCGGGGGTGTGGCCGCCGAGCGCCGTGCTGCCGTCTGGCGGGCTGCTGGCAGTGACGGCGACATTGCTGTTTGGACCCAAGCTGCTGGCGATGATCTGGGCGATGATCGACCCGGCGCGGCGGATCGGCTTTGGCGGCGCGGCACGGATGACGCGCGGAGTGATGGCCGATATTGTGCTGTCCATCCTGATGGCGCCGGTGGCCATGCTCACGCAGACGATCAATCTTTTCGGCATATTGATGGGGCGCAAGAGCAGCTGGAACGGGCAGACCCGCGACCGTGACGGCATGGGCGCGCTCGATGCGATCTGGTTGTTCAAATGGCATATTCTGCTGGGGATCGGGCTGACTGCCATGGCCGTGCAGGCCGGTGGGCTGGGCTGGATCAGCCCGGTGGTGGCGGGATTGCTGCTGGCCCCCGTGCTGGCGGCGCTGACCGCGCGCAAGGATCTGGGGCGGCGGGCCGAGCAAGGCGGCCTGTTCGTGGTCGCCGATCCATGGTGGCGCACGCAAAGCTATCGCCCGCTGCGCTTTCGCTGGCCAAGCGGCGACGAGCGGCGGATGGGGCCGTTTGCCGCGAATGACGAGTGAGGCAGGCTACGGCCAAAACCGTTCTGGCTGAGCTTGTCGAAGCCTTGTTCTTCTTCGCAAGAAGGACAACCCTTCGACTTCGCTCAGGGCGAACGGAGATTGTCTGTGCTCAGTCCCAGTCGCGCAGTTTCTCGCGCAGGCGGTCGAGCGCGGCTTTCTTGATCTGGCAGACCCGCGCCGCGCCAATGTCGAGCGTGTGGCCGATCTCCTCCAGATTGAGTTCCTCGACAAAATAGAGTTGCAGCACCAGCGCCTCGCGCTCCGGCAATTCGCCGATGCCGCGGGCGATCGCAGCCTTGAGCGATTCGCGTTCCAATATGTCGTCGGCGCGATCCTCCACATCGGCGAACCACATCGACTGGTCGGAATAGACTTCGTCCATGCTTGTGTGCTGGACCATTTCCACGCTGTCGGCGATTTCGCGATAGGCGGCCGGTTCCAGCCCCATGTCGGCGGACATTTCCGCTTCGGTCGGCAGGCGCCCCAGCTTCTGTTCCAGCCGATTGCGCACCTTGGCCAGATCCTTGCGCTTGGCCATGGCGGACCGGCAGATCGTCGCCTGCCGCCGCAAATGGTCGATCATCGCGCCACGCACGCGCAGTTGCGCATAGGCGGCAAAGCCCAGCCCGCGATCCTCAAAACCATTGGCGGCCTCAACCAGCGCGACCATGCCGATCTGGAGCAGATCCTCCACCTCTATCGCGGTAGAAACGCGGCCATGGACGTGCCAGGCGATCTTGCGCACCAGCGGCATATATTGGCGCGCCAGCCGTTCCGGGCTGTTGTCCCCCGGCCTGCCATAAGTGTGGGCGCCGGACGTGATCTTGTTCATGTACATCGGTCAGCCTCTCCTCAAGCGACCCGTTCGCGCTGCATCATGGGATCATGACGGGGCGCTGGATCGTGGCGCGGCGTTGGACGTTGTTCGCCACCGACGACGGCGGCCACCTCCACACCCTTGCCATCCGGTATTTCCAGAAAGGACAGGACCGGCGTTTCGGGCAGGTGCGGCTTGAACAGCCGCGCCATCGCCCGGCGCGCGACCGGCGAGGTGACGATGGCGAAATTGCGTGCCTGCCCCAGCAGGGGCCGCGCGGCCTGCACCACGGCTTCGACGATCCGGTTGGCGAGCGCGGGTTCGATCGGGTGGCGCGCATCGCCCGCCACGCGCATGGCCTGTGCCAGCAAGGCTTCGAGGTCGCCGTCGAGCGTGATGACCGGCAGCGGCATCTTGACCGGGACAAGCCCCTGGATGATCAGCGCGCCGATGCGCTGGCGGACCGCTTCGACCAGTTGCTCGTGGCTCATGTCCGGGCGGGCGGCGTCGACCATCGCTTCGCAGATGCGGCGGAAATCCTTGAGCGCAATGCCTTCGGACAGGAGGGCGCGGCAGAGCGCGCTGATCTGCGTAAGGCTGAGCGTCGCGGGCGTCAGGCCATCGACCAGCTGGGGCGCCACATCCTTCAGATTGTCGAGCAGCTTGCGCGCTTCATCGAGGCCGAACATTTCCGCCGCGTTCATGCCGATCAACTGGTTGAGATGCGTCGCCACGACCGTCGGCGGATCGACCACCGTATAGCCCGCGACTACCGCCTCGCTGCGCTTGGCCTGCGGAATCCAGACCGCGTCGAGGCCGAAGGTCGGGTCTTTCGCCGCGCGCCCTGCGACCGTGCCTTCCAGCGCGCCGCTGTCCAGCGCCAGCAGGTCGTCCGGCCAGATTTCGTCCTCGCCCACGACGACACCAGCGATGGTGATGCGATATTGATTGGGTTCGAGCGCCAGATTGTCCTTCACCCGGACCATCGGCACGACAAAGCCCAATTCCTTGGACAATTGGCGACGAATGCCGGTGATCCGTGCCATCAGCGGCGCGCCCTTGCGTTCGTCGACCAGACTGATGAGCCCATAGCCGATTTCCAGGCCGAGCAGCGCGCCGTCCGACACATCGCCCCATTCGATCAGCGCTGGGTTGGCGGGCGGCGGCGCAGGTTCGGGTTCGGCCGCCTTTTTCTGGCTGGCCTTGCGCAGGTTCCACGCGATCAGCCAGGAAACGGCGGCGGCCGGCAGGATGATCATGTGCGGCATGCCGGGCAGCATGCCCAGGAATGTCAGGATCGCCGCGACCGGCACCCAGGCGCGGCCGGAGCCGAACTGGTTGGCGATCTGGCCGGACAGGTCGTCCTCGCTCTTGACGCGGGTGACGATGGAGGCCGCCGCGATCGACAGCAGCAAGGCGGGGATCTGCGCGACCAGCGCATCGCCGATGGCCAGAAGAATATAGGTTTCCGCCGCCTGCCCCATAGTCAGGCCGTGGCTGACGACACCCAATATGATGCCGCCGATAATGTTGATCACCAGGATCAGGATGCCCGCGACCGCGTCACCCTTCACGAACTTGCTGGCACCGTCCATCGAGCCGTAGAAATCCGCTTCGGTCGCGACTTCGGCGCGGCGCAGCTTGGCTTCTTCGGGGGTCATGAGGCCCGCGTTCAGATCGGCGTCGATCGCCATCTGCTTGCCGGGCAAGGCGTCCAGGGTGAAGCGGGCGCTGACTTCCGACACGCGGCCCGCGCCCTTGGTGATGACCACCAGGTTGATGATCATCAGGATGGCGAACACGAAGATGCCGACGACATAGTCGCCGCCGATCAGGAAATGGCCGAACGCCTCGATCACCTGTCCCGCCGAATCGGACCCTTCATGCCCCTGCACCAGCACGACGCGGGTGGATGCGACGTTGAGCGCGAGGCGCAGCAGCGTCGCGAACAGCAGCACGGTCGGGAAGGCGGAAAAATCGAGCGGCTTGGCGGCATTGAGCGCCACCATCAGCACGGCGAGCGAGATCATGATGTTGGTGATGAACCCGATGTCGAGCATGATCGCCGGGACCGGCACCATCATGAACAGCACGACCATCAGCGTCGCGAAGGGCAGCACCGCCCCCTTGGCGGCGCTCATCCAGATCTTCGCTTTGATTTGGTTGGGAGACATGAGGAGCCGTTACCTTCCGAGGGTGGCAAGCATGAGATAGGCGAGACGTGCGGTTTGCGGCTGGGGCCGGATGCCGACATCGATTTGCTGTTCAAGGCGCTGGGTTTCGATCCGCACATAGTCGGCGGTCTGCACCGTCTTTGCGCCGTCGGGGAGCGAAGCGTCGGCATATTGGACGGGACCGCCCAGGCTATCGACGCCCTTCTGCAATTTGGAGGCGAAGCGATCGCGAATGTCGGCGAAGCTGCGAGGATGGCCGGCGCGATCGTAGAAGATCGAACGGTTGGCGCGCGCCGCCGACGGGAAGAGCGAGGCTGCCGTGGCATCGGGCGCGCGGTCATGGACCGACAGGAATTTGCTCGCGCCGCCTACCCCCAGGAAATGGGCAAGATAGAGATCGACCGGCTCGGCCTCGCGGCCAAGGCGCTTTTCCAGAAAGGCCTTGTTGTCGGCGGCATGTTCCGCCGCCATCACCGACGCGGTTTCGGGATGCTTGCGCAGGTCGAGTATCTGCTGGCGCAATTCCGGGTTCGACACATAATAGCGGCCATTGCTGCCCTGGCTGATCGCGTCGGCCGCCCAGCCGAGGCCATATTGGCTGCCATGCTGGTCGATGACCGCCAGCCAGCTCTGGTCGATGAACTGGTAAAGGCCCGTTGCGGACGATGTCGTCGCGCGCGCGGTGGGGTTCATGCTGGATTCGATTTTGGCCTGACCCAGCAGATAGGCGAAATCCACGCCCGTACGGCGGCTCGCCATGGCGATCGCGTTCGTGACGCGATTGCCTGTCGATGTCCCCGTCGCTGTAATGTCTGCAAAAGCCGACATCGGCACATGTTCCCCACTTGGTTCTGGGGAGCATTAGAGCAAGGCTTATGCCAAGATTTGGTTAATGTCGGCGCAACTATTTGCTTTTCTGCGATTGTGGTTATGCAGACGGAGCAGGTGCGCGGCATCGATAGGGCGACACCCCTCCACCGGCTGCGCCGGTACCCTCCCCCTTGCAGGGGAAGATTTTGATGGCGCGACCAAACGCCAAAAACGAAAAACGGCGCCGATGGGCGCCGTTATTTCCTCTTGGCGTTTGGTCGCCCTTTTTAGCGGCTGTAGGTCAGCGGCGCGTTGCGGGCGCCATGGGCGGCGAGCATCGCCAGCCGCTGATTCGCATAATCGGCAAGCAGATTGACCCGTATCCGCGCGCTGTCGATCAAAGGGAGCATCGCGCTAAGCCGCGCAACGGTCTGGGGTTCGGAACGCCATGCGCCGATGGCGCGGATGGCGGCGGCGCTGTGGCTTACCCGGTTGCTGGCAATCTCGATCGCCGCGGCATCGTTGCCGTCCAGCACGTCGCGCAGATCCTCGAACGCTTCGAACAGATCGTCCAGCGCAGCAAGGCCAAGCGACATCTGCCCCGGTTCCTTAACCAGCGACCGGCAGATCGAGCGCGACCATGCGCTCGGCAATGGCCGATGGGTTGACGGGGTAGTTGCCCGACGCGATCGCGGCCTTGATGGCAGCGACACGATCCATGTCGATCGGCGCGCCTTCCGCCGCCATGCGCGAAGCTGGGCTGGCCGACGATGCCGACGACGAAGCGGTGGTCGAGCCGGTGGCCGACGACGCGCGCGTCTTGCCCCCTTCACGCAGGCGGTTCGCCTCTATGGCGGCGCTGATGCTTTGGCCGACGGACTTAATCATGGGTCTAATCCTTCACTCGTCCCTTACACCTATAACGGACAGGTTCAGAAATCCTTAAATCCAGGAATACGCACAAGTCCCATTTCCACGACTTGCGCAAAAATCGGTGCGGACTTCTTGTCCTCGCGCACCCGGATGGTTTCGCCGACCGCGCCATCTTCATCCGCGATCATCACGCGAGAGACGCTGAAGGCGGCGTTGCCGGCCATCAACTGCACCGGATCGCCGCGCTTGACGACATGTTCCGCCGGGGCCGGGCGGGCAGCGGGGGTGAAACGGTTGGCGGCAGCGGTGCGCGGTACAGCGCCCGACGTGGCGGCGGATGATCCCGCAACCAGCGGCACGCGAATGCGCCAGCCCAGCGCATCGCATTTGACGATCGCAGCGCCGAACATGGGGCCATCGACCGCGGGGGTGGTTGGGCAAGCGGCAAGCTTCAGGCGGCGATCGACCGGTGCGACGGGGCCGCCCGGTTCACCCAGATTGGCGCCTACGGTCATCGCGACCAGACTGTCGATCCGGTCCAGATTCTCGAACTTCTGCTGCGCCAGCGCGGGTTGCGCGGCCACAAGGGCAATGGCGGCAAGAAGGATTGGCTTGGCTCGAAACACATTCTGTCTCCTGAAAAGACGGAGGGTCTTTCCGGGTAATTCAGCAATATCCGTGCCAGTTTGGGCTGTTATTCGGTCTTGGCGCCCGGCGCGATGCGGATCACCTGCCCCTGCCCGCCCCTGCCATCGGCCTGATCGAGGCCGCGAATCCGCAGCCGATCCTGCGATATGCCGTCCAGCTTGAGCGCGCGGGCGACTGAGCCAAGACGGGCGGCCGCAAGATCCCAGTCGTCGAAACGCTGGCGCGCGCGGTCGCTGCCATGGCTGCGAATTTCCACGCCACCGGCTTGCCCGGCATATTGGCGGGCAATGACGGACAGGCAGGCGCGGCCCTGATCGGTGAGCATGGCTTCACCCGGCACGAACAGTTCGACTGCGCGAATCTCCACGCCCGGCCGCATGACGCGGCCGCCAAATTGCTGCGCGACCTGCCCCAGCATGGCGTCGCGGCGCGATCCGCTGGCCTGCAACAGGACGAAGAAGGCCAGGAGCAGAAGCAAAAGATCGGCGAAGCTGACCGCCCAGCGGTTGCGCCGCGCGGCGACGGTGGTGGACGCGCTCATGCGACTTCGCGGATCGACGCCCGGCGCAGCGGGGCATTTTCGCGCCGCGCGATGCCCAGCATCCGGGCGACGACCTCCTGCTGCCAGGCCAGTTCGCGTTCGGACAGGTCGGCCAGGCGCGCGGCAATGGGCGCTGCGATCATATTGGCGATGACGACGCCATAAAAGGTGGTGAGCAGCGCCAGCGCCATGGCGGGACCGAGAGCGGCGGGATCATCCATCGCCGCGAACATGCCAATAAGGCCGATGATCGTCCCGGCCATGCCCAGCGCGGGCGCGGCATCAGCAATCGACAGCCATACATTGCGCGCGCCGGCATGGCGCTGCGCCCGGTCGGCCAGCGCTTGCGCCGCCCATAGTTCGAACAGGTCGGCGCGATCGCTGTTGGCGAGCCTGCGGGCGGCTTCGGTCAGGAAGGGATTGGCGGTCTTGACCCGGTCAGTGCAGGACAGGCCGCGCAGCTGCGCCACCTGATCGATCTTGAGCATGGCGGCGCGCGCCGCATCACGATCCCGCGTCGGATCGGCAGTGACCAGCGGCACGAGCGCCGCGATCGCCCGGCCAAGCGCCGCGACCCCGTTCTGGAACAGCGCGACCAATATTATGCCCGCGACCATGGCCAATAATGTCAGCGGGTCGAACAGATGGCCCATCATCGCGATCATGCAAATTCGTCCCCATTTTGGCCGTCACCGGACAGCGGCAAGGCGGTGCCGCCGACCGGCAATTTCTTGCCGCCCTTGCCGCCCCTATCCGCCAAAGCCCCGTATTCCGGGGATTTTCGCCTACCCCTGCGTCACCCACGCAAATTGGCACGGCTCTTGCGAATATCAGGCTGGATCGCCCGTTTCGAACGCCATCAGGCATAAGAACGGCAGCAGTCGACCAACTTTTAGGCCTGGCAAAGGGCAATAGGCATGTCGGTGGAAGAAAGTCTGTTCGGGATCCATGGAAAGGCGCTGGCGCTTCGTTCGCAGCGTCTGTCCCTGCTCGCGTCCAACATCGCCAATGCCTCCACCCCCGGCTACAAGGCGCGCGACATCGATTTCGACGCCGCGCTGAAGCAGGCGACGACGCAGGCAAGCGGCGGCGCGGCTGACGTGTCCAAGGCCGTCGACGACGCCATGGGCTATCGCGTCCCGCTGCAACCCAGCCTGGATGGCAATACGGTGGAACTGAGCACCGAACAGACGCTGTTTGCGGAAAATGCCGTCAAATATCGCACGACCCTCTCCTTCCTTGAGGGCCGCATCAACACCATCAACCGCGCACTGAAGGGAGAATGAGCATGAGCGGCTCTGGCCCCATGAATGTTTTTGACATTGCCGGTCGCGCCATGAGCGCGCAGCTGGTGCGTCTGAACGCGACGGCTTCCAACATGGCGAACGCGGGCAATGTCACCGGCAGCGCCGCCGAAGCCTATCGCGCGATCAAGCCGGTGTTCCAGTCAGTCACCGACAGCCCAGGCGTGTCGACGGTCAAGGTCGACAAGGTGGTCACGACCGACGCGCAGCCGACCAAGCGGCACGATCCCAATCACCCGCTGGCCGATGCCAATGGCGATGTGTGGGAAGCGGCGGTCGATAGCAATGCCGAGATGATCGACATGATCGAGACGGCGCGCATGTACCAGAACAATGTGCAGGTGCTCAACACCGCCAAGTCCCTGATGCTCGAAACCATAAGGATCGGCAAATGACGACATCCACCGTCACCGACAGCGCCGGGCTTTCGGTCTATAATCCGACTGCCAAGGTCGGCACCGGCAAATCCGAAATGGGTCAGGGGGATTTCCTGCGCCTGCTCACCGCGCAGATGCAGACGCAGGACCCGTTCGAGCCGGTCAATAACGCCGAAATGGTGTCGCAGATGGCGACCATCACCAATTCGAGCGGCATTGCCGAAATGAACGCCAATCTGGCGTCGATCAAGGAACAGCTGTCGGGCACGCGCCTGGGCGATGCGGCGAGCTGGATCGGCAAATCCATGCTGGTGCAGAGCAATATCGCCGCGCCGGACGCAAATGGCCTCTATGCTGGCCAGATCACCCTGCCCGCCGCAGTCGATGGCGCATCGGTCGATCTGGTCGATGGCAATGGCAATGTCGTCAAGTCGATCGATCTGGGCGCACGGCCCGCAGGCGATGTCAGCTTCTATTGGGATGGCAAGGACGACACCGGCGCAACCGTCAGCAACGCCGCGCTTCAGGTCAAGGTCAGGGGCGCGACCCCCAGCAAGGTCGCGACCTGGGCGACGATCGCCGCCGTCCAGTCTCCGGCGGACGGCTCCGCATCCAAACTCATCACCGCGCTTGGCACCTACAGCCCGTCGGACGCCATCAGCCTGAGCTAATCCACTCGCTTTTCACGCTTATTTTCACCCCCATTTTCTGTTCACCTAGGGAGTTACGCCATGACCTTCTATGTTTCCCTGTCCGGCCTCAAGGGCGCGCAGGCCGATCTGTCGGCCATTTCCAACAACGTCGCCAACGTCAATTCGACCGCGTTCAAGAAGAGCAAGGCGCAGTTCGGCGACATTTTCGCCGCCGCGCCGATGCAGACCACGCATCAGGTGGCTGGCCAGGGTGTGCGCGTGCAGGGCATCAGCCAGCAATTCACCCAAGGCACGATCGAAACCACCGACAAGACGCTGGACATGGCCATCACCGGCGAAGGCTTCTTCACGGTCAAGGCCGAAGACGGCACGATCAGCTACACCCGCAACGGCGCTTTCTCGGTCGATGACGATCGCTACGCGCTCGACACCACCGGCGCACGCATGCAGGTTTTCCCCGTCGATCCCGACACGGGCGTTCCGACCACGACCCCCACGGCTGCCAGCACGCCTGCCGATCTGGTCGATCTGCAGGTGCCGACCACCTATCAGGGTCTGCCCGACGGCGCGCAATTGACCAGCGTTGGCGTGGCCAAGGACGGGCTGGTATCGGCCATCTATGCCGATGGCAGCACCGTCTATCTGGGTCAGGTCGCCATGGCGTCCTTCAACAGCCTGGAAGGCCTGCGCCAGCAGGGCGATGCGCACTGGTCGTCCACCGTCGCCAGCGGCAGCCCGATCCTGGGTCTGGCCAATGAAGGCATGTTCGGCGCGGTCAACACCGGGTCGCTGGAGCGATCCAACGTCGACATCACCGACGAACTGGTGTCGCTGATCGCGGCGCAGCGCAACTTTCAGGCGAACAGCAAGGCGATCGAGGCGGCCAACACGCTGACCACCACCATCGTCAACATCCGCACCTGATAAGCGAGCCACGCCGGTCTCTGCCTACAGGGTGGGGACCGGCGCGACTTTCCAGCGAACGTAGGAATTTTCCATGGACCGGCTCGTCAACACGGCACTTACCGCGATGCGCGGCGCAATGGCCCGGCAGGCGTCGATCGCGAACAATCTCGCGAACGCCAATACGGTGGGCTTTCGCGCCGAAATCGCCAATGCCGAGACGCGCTGGATCAAGGGCGATACGTTCGACACCCGCGCACAGGCATCCGAACAGGTGATCGCCGCCGACATGGCGCAAGGCGCGGTCACCCAGACGGGCAATGCGCTCGACGTGGCCCTGAACGGTGATGCATTGCTCGCCGTTCAGGGCGCCGACGGCAGCGAAGCCTATACGCGGCGCGGCGACCTGAAGATCAGTGACAGCGGCCTGCTGACCACCGGCGACGGCATGCCCGTACTGGGTGAAGGCGGCCCCATCACCTTGCCCCAGCTCGACAGCGTGTCGATCGCGCAGGATGGCAGTATCTGGGGCGTGCCGCAGGGTGGCGACGCGGCCAATCCGCAGCGGATCGATGCGCTCAAGCTCGTCAATGCGACGGGTTCCGGCATCGCCAAGGGCACGGATGGCCTGTTTCGCGAAGTCAATGGCGGCGCATTGCCGCAAGACCCGCTGGCCACCGTCACCAGCGGATCGATCGAAGGATCGAACGTCAATCCGACCAGCGCGCTGGTTCAGATGATCGAGGCGAGCCGCGCCTTTGAAACGCAGGTCAAGCTGATCGACACCGCCAAGCAGCTGGACGATGGCGGCGCATCGCTGATGCGGCTTGATAGTTAATCTGGCACGAACCTTGCTTTTATTGAGGCATCAGGCGTCCCTTCACTGCGACGCTTTATGGAGATGAGACGATGAGCAACGCCGCCCTTCATGTCGCCCGCACCGGCCTCGATGCGCAAAACACCAAGATGCGCGTGATCGCCAACAACCTGGCGAACGTCAACACCACCGGATTCAAGCGCGATCGCGCCGATTTCGAAACGCTCGCCTATCAGCAGATGATTGCGGCGGGCGCCAATTCGGACAGCGAAAACAAGTTCGCAACCGGCCTCAACCTTGGCTCCGGCGTGTCGTTGCAGGGGACGAGCAAGATCAACACGCAGGGCACGCTGACCGAAACGGGCAATGCGCTCGACATGGCGATCGAAGGGTCCGGCTTCTTTCAGGTCCAGCGCCCGGATGGCTCCATCGCCTATACCCGCGCAGGCAATTTCAGCGTCACCGCCGAAGGCACCGTCGTCACCAGCGACGGCCTGCCGCTGATCCCGCAAATCACCGTGCCGGAAGGCGCGACGTCAGTGACGGTCGGCAATGACGGCACCGTGTCCGCGACGCTCCAGGGTGAAGCGACGCCGACCCAGCTTGGCCAGATCGAACTGGCGACCTTCATGAACGCAGCGGGGCTTTCCGCGATCGGCGGCAACCTGCTGGTCGAAAGCGCCGCCAGCGGTACGCCGCAGGTCGGCGTCGCGGGCCTTGAAGGACGCGGATCGATCCGGTCGGGCAGTCTGGAAACGTCGAACGTCAATGTCGTCGAGGAACTGGTCGACATGATCGAGACCCAGCGCGCCTATGAGGTCAACAGCAAGATGATCAAGGCGACGGACGAGATGCTCCAGTACGTCAACCAGAATATGTGATCGGACTGATGCGCACCCTCCTCATCGCCTTCACCGCCACATCACTGGTCGCTCTAGCCGCCTCCCCTGCGCATGCGGGCAAGAAGCGCGATACCGAGCGCGCACTCTATGCGCCGACCGTGGTGGCGCAGCCGGTCGCGCCGCCATCCAATGGTTCGATCTTTCAGGCATCCATGGGCTATACCCCCCTGACCAGCGGCGCGCGGGCGACGGCGGTGGGCGACATCATCACCATCGTGCTGGTCGAGCGGACGCAGGCGACCAAGAGCAACAGCGCCGACACCAGCCGCGACGGCAATCTGGGCCTGACCCCGCCATCGACCGGCCTGCTGTCCAAGCTGTTTTCGGCCAGCGACGTCGCCATGGGCGGCCAGAACGGCTTTAACGGCAAGGGCGGGGCAACCCAGTCCAACGCGCTGTCGGGTGAGATTACCGTGACGATCGCGGCGACATATCCCAATGGCACCATGCTGGTGCGCGGTGAAAAGGCGCTGACGCTCAATCGCGGCGACGAATTCATCCAGATCAGCGGTCTCGTCCGCCAGGCCGATATCGGCCCGGACAACCGCATCGCATCGACCCGCGTGGCCGATGCCAAGATCATCTACACCGGCAAGGGCGAGATCGCCCGTGCCAGCAAGCAAGGCTGGCTGCAGAGTTTCTTTTCAAAGATCAGCCCGTTTTGATGGAGCGTTTCGTGATCCTAGCCTCGCGCCTGACCTTCATCCTCCCCTTCAAGGGGAGGTGGCTGGCCAACGGCCAGACGGAGGGGTGTCGCCCTATCGTTGGCGGGACACCCCTCCACCACGCCCTGCGGGCGCGGTCCCCCTCCCCTTCCAGGGGAGGATGGCATAGCCGCATTCTCCTCGCGCTGATCCTCCTGCTGGCCTCCTTCGCCGTGCCCGCGCAGGCGGAACGGGTGAAGGATCTGGGCACGTTCCAGGGCGTTCGCCCCAACCAGCTGACCGGCTATGGCATCGTCGTCGGGCTGGCTGGCACGGGCGACGACAGCCTGCAATATGCGACCGAGGGCATGAAGGGCGTGGTTTCGCGCTTTGGCCTGACGCTGCCGCAGGGGATCAATCCCGCGCTCAAAAATGCGGCGGCCGTGCTGGTCACCGCCGATCTGCCCGCTTTTTCCAAGCCCGGCCAGCGGCTGGACATCACCGTGTCGGCGCTGGGCAAGGCCAAGTCGCTGCGCGGCGGCACGCTGATCCTGACGCCGCTTCGCGGTGCGGACAATGAAATCTACGCCATGGCACAGGGCAACCTTGCCGTCGGCGGTCTGGGCGTGTCCGGCGCCGATGGCAGCCAGGTATCGGTCAACATCCCCTCGGCCGGGCGCATCCCCGGCGGCGCGACGGTAGAGCGCGCAGTGGCGACCGGGTTCGATACCGCGCCCACGCTGACCTTCAACCTTGCCGAAGCGGACCTGACCACGGCGCTGCGCGTAGCCGACGGCATCAACCGCGCCTTTGGCGATCGCCGCGCCCGCGCCATGGACGCGGTATCCGTGACGATCGACGCCATTCCGGGGGCGGAGGACCGCATCCTGATGATGGGCATGATCGAAAATATCGAGATTTCGCCCGCCGATGCACCAGCCAAGGTCATCGTCAACGCGCGTACCGGCACGGTCGTCATCAATGGCGCAGTGCGTATTCATCCCGCCGCCGTCGCGCACGGCAAATTGACCGTCAGCGTCAATGAAAGCCCGCGCATCGTCCAGCCCGCGCCGTTCAGCCGGGGCCAGACAGCGCAGGAAGAGTCGAGCAACATCAGCATCGACGAACAGAAAAAACCTATGGTTAATTTTAAAGGCGGGGCGTCGCTGGCCGATATAGTCAAGGCGGTCAACGCCATCGGGGCATCTCCTGCCGACATGGTCGCGATCCTGGAAGCGCTCAAGCAGGCGGGCGCAATGAAAGCGGAACTGGTGGTATTGTGATGCAGATCAGCGCGACATCCTCCGCAACCGCCCCGTCGGGCGCTACGCCCGCGAACAAGGCCAGTCTGGAAAAGACCGCGCAGCAGTTCGAGGCGATTTTCCTGCGCCAGATGATCGGCGCGATGCGATCCGCCAGCCTGGCCGAGGGCATTTCCGATTCCAGCGCGACCGAGCAGTTTCAGTCGATGGCCGATTCGCGCACCGCCGACGCCATGGCGAGCGGCAACAGCCTGGGCATCGCGCAATTGCTGATCAAGCAGTTCGGCGCCAAGCCTGCGCCTGACGCACCCGCCGGGACGACCGCGCCATGAGCGACCTGTTCATCATCGGCGCTTCGGGCACCCGCGCCTATCGCACCGCGATGGCGGCGATTGGCGAGAATATCGCCAATGCCAGCACCGATGGCTATGCCCGCCGGTCCGTGACGACGGCCGAATCCGGCGCGTCCACCTCCACCATGGTCATGTATGTGTCCAAGGCGAATTTCGGCGGCACGCAGGTGACGAGCATCAATCGCGGCACCGACCCCTATCTGGACGCCACGGTGCGGCTGACCGGCATGGGGCTGGGCAGTTCGACCGCGCGGCTGCGCTGGCTGAGCGACGCTGAAAATGCGCTCAATGACACGGGCACCGGTATCGGCGCGCTGATGACCGGCATGTTCCAGAATATGGAAAAGCTGGCCGCCAGCCCGTCCGACACATCGCTGCGCGTCACCACGTTGGACAGCATCTCCCGCGTCGCGCAGGCCTTCAACCAGACCGCCGCGGACCTGGAAGCCGTGTCAGAGGGCATTGCGACCGAAGCGCAGGCGTCGGTCAGCACGGTCAACCGTTCGCTCGAAGCGCTGGCCGACATCAACAACAGCCTGTTGCGCGCGCAGCCGGGCACATCTGCTTATTCGCAGTTGCTCGACAGCCGCGACGCCGCCTTGCAGGACCTGACCGAAAATCTGAACGTCACGATCAGCTTTGGCGCACATGACAGCGCGCAGATCAGCTATGGCGGGCAAACGCTGGTACAGGGCAATGTCGCCGCCAGCCTGGTGGCGAACAGCAACGCCGACGGCACGCTGGCCCTGACGCTGGCCGACGGCACGGCGCTCGCCACGCCAGCCAATGGCGCGCTGGGCGGCCTGTTTTCCGCCGCCAGTACCGTCACCAACCGCCGCGCAAGCCTCGACACGATTGCCGGGCAATTCGTCACCGACATGAACGCCTGGCACGCGCAGGGCGTCACCGATGCCGGCAATGCCGGCGCGGCGCTATTATCCTATGGCGGCAGCGCGGCCAGCGTCGCGGCGTTGATCACCGATCCGGCGGAACTGGCCACCCGATCATCGAACGGCACGTTGAACGGCAACCTGCTGACCGTCACGTCCACCCTGCGTGGCAATGGCAGCGTCGAACAGGCCTGGACCGCGCTGATCGCCACCCATGGCAATCTGCTGGCGGCGACAAAGTCGGAAAACACCACGGCGCAAAGCCGCAGCGACCAGGCGGTCGCGGCGCGCGAAGCGGTGAGCGGCGTCGATCTGGACATGGAAGCGGCCGACCTTCTGCGCATCCAGCAGGCCTATTCGGCCAGTGCCAAGATCTTGCAGGTCGCCAAGGAAACCATCGATTCCATCCTTCAGATTCTCTGAGCCGCGAAAGGGCTGAGCCATGGTAGGTATCACCAACAAGATCATGCTCGCCGAAATCCGCCGGCAGCAGCAATTGTCGCAGAATATCGTCGACGGACAGACCGCCATTTCCACCGGCGTCACGCTGAACAAGCCGTCGGACGACGCGCTCGCCTGGGTGCAACTGTCCGACGTGGGCCGGGCGCAGGCGCAGCAGTCCGCGTGGCAGACCAATATCAGCTATGGCAAGACCCGCGCCGCCAATGCCGAAGCCAATCTGGACGAGGTCAACAATCTGTTGACCCGCGCGCAGGAACTGGTGTCGTCATCCCGC
The DNA here is from genome assembly GCF_015752145.1 of Sphingobium sp. JAI105. Taxonomy (NCBI): domain Bacteria; kingdom Pseudomonadati; phylum Pseudomonadota; class Alphaproteobacteria; order Sphingomonadales; family Sphingobiaceae; genus Sphingobium; species Sphingobium sp. JAI105. The sequence continues at coordinate 1,668,108 of NZ_JADOUC010000001.1, forward strand.
AACGGATCGGTCAACGATACCAGCCGCGTCGCGATCTACGAGGAAATGTCGACCATCCGCGCGACCATCAGCGAACTGCTGAACCAGACGGACTATCAGGGCGTATCGGTTTTCGACGATCAGCAGAGCGTGCTGGTGCCGGTCAGCCGCGGCCTCAACCTGGCCGTGGTTGCGACGAGACAGGAAGTTTCCGAAGGGATCGACGTCAACGGCACGCCGATGTCGATCGACGACATGCTGGGCCAGAGCATCGCCGCCCTGCAAAGCGGGGACGACGATGCGGTTGCGGCGAGCCTGGACGCGATGAAGATCGGGCAAAACCATATCACGGTGGAACTGGCGCGGCAGGGCGTGCGCAGCAACCGGCTGGATGTGGTCGGCGACCGGCTGACCGACATCGACCTTGATCTGACCGAACGGCGCTCCGCGCTGGAATCGACGGACCTGACCGAAGTCATTTCCAATGTGAAGGCGCAACTGATGCAGCTGGAAGCCGCGCAATCGGCCTTCGCCCGGATCAACCAGCGGACATTGTTCGACCTGATCAGCTGATCCGACGAAATTAAGTCGTCGTCCTAAACCGGACGCTAACCAGTCCGTATTAACCAGATGACAGGGCGTCGCATGGGACGCCGCCGGGGGCGAAACGCCGCCGGATCGTTTATATCGGGGAATTTCGCATGTTCGCAGCCATCGGACTGGTCGTCCTGCTTGTCATGGTGTTTGGCGGCTTCGCCTTCACCGGCGGCGATCTTGGCCCGGTGCTTCACGCGCTGCCGCACGAAATGCTGATCATCGGCGGCGCGGCGGTCGGCGCGCTCATCATCGGCAACAGCGGATCGGACCTCAAGGCGCTGGGCGGTGGCCTGGGCAAGGTGTTCAAGGGCGCCAAGTACAAGAAGCAGGATTTTCTGGACTGCATCTTTCTGGTGAGCAAACTCATGAAAACGCTGCGGGTCGAAGGACCGGTGGCGCTGGAGCCGCATATCGAAGACCCTTCGACCTCCACCATCTTCACCGAATATCCCAAGCTGATGAAGGACAAGGCGCTGATCCACCTGATCAGCGATACGCTGCGTCTGGTCGTCATCTCGTCCGGCACGCTCGATCCGCATGCGGTGGAGGAGGTGATGGATAACAGCCTCAAGACCCATCATCATGAAGCGATCAAACCCGCCGACAATCTTCAGGGGCTGGCCGACGCGCTGCCCGCGCTCGGCATCGTCGCGGCGGTGTTGGGCGTGGTCAAGACCATGGGGTCGATCGACCAGCCGCCCGCCATTCTGGGCGCAATGATCGGATCGGCGCTGGTCGGCACCTTCCTTGGCATTCTGCTCGCCTATGGCATGGTCAATCCCTTCGCCAACCGCTGCCGGTCCGTGATCGAGGCGGACGGGGCGATCTACCATGTCGTCAAGCAGATCATCATCGCATCGCTGCACGGCCATCCGCAGCCGCTGGTGATCGAGGCGGCCCGGTCCGGCCTGACCCATGCCAACCAGCCCGGCTTTGCCGAAGTGTTCGACGGCATGCGGGGCAAATAAGCCATGGCGGAAAAAAAGCGCGGCGCGAACGAGCCGGAACCCCGGCCAATCATCGTCAAGAAGATCATCGTCGATGGACATGGCGGCCATCATGGCGGCGCGTGGAAAGTCGCCTATGCCGATTTCGTGACCGCGATGATGGCGTTCTTCCTGCTGATGTGGCTGCTGGGCGCAACCACCGAAAAGCAGCGCAAGGCGCTGGCCGACTATTTCACCCCGACGCTGGTCGAGCTGAAAATGGCCTCGGCGGGCTCCACCGGGCTGATGGGGGGCGACAGCATCACGGGCAAGGAAAACTACCCGACCACCGGCGGCCAGGGCAACCTGTCCATCACCATCCCGCGTGACGCGACCGGCACCAAGGATCAGGGCGGCAAGGCGATGCGCGCCGCCGATCGGCAGAAGTTCGAATCGATCAAGAAGGATCTGGAAGCGCGCATGGCGCGGCAGAAGGGCATGGCGAAGCTGCGCAAGAATGTGCGCTTCACCGAAACCCGCGAAGGGTTGCGCATCGACCTGATCGACGAAGCGGATTTCGCGATGTTCGCGATGGGCACCGACCGGCTGGTACCGCAGGCCCGCGCGCTGATCAGCGAAGTCGCGACCGTGCTGCAAACCATGCCCAACCCGCTGATCGTGCGCGGCCATACCGATGGCCTGCCCTATGCTTCGGGCCGGACCATGAACAACTGGCTGCTGTCATCGACCCGCGCCGAATCGACGCGCAAGGCGCTGGCCGACAGCGGCATCCCCAACAATCGCTTCGCCCGGATCGAAGGCGTCGCCGACCGCGAACCCTTTATCAAGAACGACGCCTATGACCCGCGCAACCGGCGCATGTCGATCATCCTGGGCTGGACCCGTGGCGGCAACAATGCGGACGATGCGGATATGGACGCGGAAACCAGGGCGGCGATCAAGGAACGCGACGACCCGACCCGCGTGGCGAAAAAGGCGGCGCAGAGCCTGGACATGGGCGGCACCGGCCTGCCCGGCGGCGCGACGCTGCTGAACCCGACGGCGCCTGGGACTTCGGGGAAGCCGGGGAAGCATTGAGGACGAGGGGTAGCGAGAGGGAGTGGGGAGCGGAATGGCGGAATTCGGATGAGATTGCCCGAAAGCAGACGTTTCTATTGTCGAAGGGTTTCGGGCGCCGGCAGGCGTACGAAAGTCTTACATGTACGACCCGCGGGGCCTCAGGCGCTGGGCTATGGGGATTTCGGATCGGTGTCGGTCCGCGCAATGGCACCATCGCTGGTTTTGGGCGATCCGTGCGGACCATGCGGACGACAATTTGCCCGGATCAGGCAGTATGGTCGGTGCCGACACGCATCATTCCGGTTATGTATGGCGGTATCGACGATGCGTGGCACGAGCGTTACCGCTTCCAGCCACGGTGCTTGGGCAGGATGCATATAGGGCAGGCCATGCCGGATCATGGCGCGAACTCCGGGATACGGATCGGGATGTTTGGCGGTGCCCGCGGCTGTTGCCAGCGCTCGAAGGTCTCGATGATAATCATGTGACCGCCACAGCAGGGGCAAGGAGGACGCGGATCGGCGGGTTCATCGGGTACAGGCTCGTCAGGCGGCGCGGCAACCTCCAGCAAGGATCGTGCGCGAGCGAGGTTAGCTTTGCGGCCCGAGCTGGCCAGCAGGCCATAGTGGCGGATGCGGTGAAAGCCGCGCGGAAGAACGTGCGCGAGGAACCGGCGGATAAACTCGTCGGTGGCAAGCGTCATGATACTCTGGCGTTCGGGTCCGTCGCGACGATAATCCTTGTAACGCAACGTGACGCCGGTCTTGTCGAAGGCGATGAGCCGCCGGTTCGAGATAGCAACCCGGTGGGTATAGCGGGACAGGTAGGCGAGCACTGCTTCCGGGCCGGCAAACGGCGCTTTTGCATAGACTACCCATCGCACCTTCCGAACTGGAGCCAGATGACGCAGGAAGGCACGCCGTTCGGTGAGCGATGCCAACGATCCAAAGAAGGCGAGCTTTCCGGCGTCGTAAAGCTGGATCAGTCGGTTGAGGAACAGGCGGCGGAACAGCTTGCCCAGGACGCGGACCGGCAAGAGGAAGGCGGGGCGCGTCGATATCCAGCGCGTTCCATCAAGCGCCATGCCACCGCCTGGCACGACCATATGGACATGAGGGTGATGCGTAAGCGCAGAGCCCCATGTGTGGAGCACGGCGGTGATCCCGATCCTGGCGCCCAGATGCTTGGGATCGGCAGCAATGGTCAGCATCGTCTCCGACGCTGCCTTGAACAGCAGGTCATAGACCACCGCCTTGTTCTGGAACGCGACGCTGGCGATCTCTGCCGGTAGCGTGAAGACGACGTGGAAGTAGCCAACCGGCAACAGATCGGCCTCCCGCTCCGCCAGCCAGGTGCGCGCAGCCGCGCCCTGGCACTTGGGACAGTGCCGGTCGCGACAGCTGTTATAGGCGATCCGCCAATGCCCGCAGTCCTCGCAAGCCTCGACGTGACCGCCAAGGGCTGCGGTGCGGCAGTTCTCGATCGCCGTCATCACCTTGAGCTGGGTGAGGCTCAGATGTCCGGCATGGGCGGCACGATAGGCCGGTCCGGCGGCACGGAAGATATCGGCGACCTCGAGCGAGGTGCGCAACGGCTCAGCCGTCTGGCGCCGCCTGTGGAGCCGGGAGCATAGCCAGCTTGTCGAGCGGGCTGATGACAGCGCGCGCGGTTCGGGTTGCAACCTTGGTGTAGAATGCCGTGGTCTCGAGCTTCGCGTGCCCCAGCAACGCCTGGATGACGCGGATGTCTACGCCATCCTCCAGCAAGTGCGTGGCAAAACTGTGCCGCAACGTGTGCGGGCCGACCTTCTTCGCAATGCCAGCCGCCTGCGCGGCCTCGGCAACGATCCGGTAGAGATGGCGCGTGCTGATCGGCTTCATCTCATGCTGTCCGGGGAACAGCCAGCCATCGGCGTGCATCACGCCCTGCTGTCGTCCGACCTTCCACCACTCACGCAACAAGACGAGCAGGTCAGCCGGCAGGATCGCGTTGCGATATCGCCCGCCTTTGCCGCGCTCGACGCGGATCAGCATACGCTCGCTATCAATGTCGCGGACCTTGAGCATCGCAACCTCGGCCACGCGCAGCCCGGCACCATAGGCAACCGAGAGCGCAGCCTGATGCTTGAGACTGGTGGTTGCTTCCAGTAGCCGCGCGACTTCATCGGGACTGAGGACGACGGGTAAAGAGCGCGGATGCTTGACGGTATAGAGCTTGCGAGAAAGATCGGGCCGATCAAGCGTATGCGTGAAAAAGAAGCGCAGGGCAGCGACGATGCTATTCATCGTCGGTACGCCTAGTCCCGCTTCTCTCTGATCGATCTGGAACTGACGGAGGTCTTCCGCCGTCGCGGTATCGGGAGGGCGGCCGAGATAAGCGGCAAGGCGCGCGACGTCCCGGACATAGTTGCGCTGCGTCTCGCGTGCGTATCGGCGCATGTTCATATCGTCGATCATGCGCTGGCGCAGCGATCCAACAGGAACTTCAGAAATAGCGTTGATCATCGTTCGACTCCTTGGTTGAAAGGAGTCTCGATGTTGTGCCTACCTCGCTCGGGCCTCAACCAAGGCGCCACGCCAGATCGTCAAGGTCACTTTGATCCAGCCGCCCATCCCGCGCCAGCGGGTTCGTACAAGTACAGGCTGGCGACGGCCTCCTTCACAATTTCTGCTTCCATATCCTCCGTATTCGTATTGGTGTAGGCTTCCATCCTCCAACGGCCATCCAAGTAATGTTGGCCAACGGGCTTTTCGAGAAAGGTCACAATTTCTCTCAATTCCGCTTCTGAAAATTCCCAATTGAGATGATCTTCGTATGCCTTTTGGTATAATGGTTGCCGCTTCGCATACGCAGCTTTGAGTGCTTTGAAGCGGACATCAAACCCGCCGGTGACGCTCTCCGTTAATACCTCGCCCGAACGAGCTTCCCACATTGGTCCGCCGGGCATCGCATAACGTCCAAGAAAACTCCCCGTATCAAGCTGGTCTTGCAGTCCAATAGCGTGCAAAAAACGCTTAATCAGTTGACGTTTTGAGGGGTTAGGCGGTTCTTCAATTTGCGCTGACGGGGTGGTTTGTGATGGCATTGGCTCTGCTCCAAACGCGTCCCCGTGTATGGCGATTGCTGCCATCAAGCTAAGCAAAAATATCTTCATAGTAAGATCGTGCCAGAGGCAGCTTTCGTCTGCAAATGGGATGCTGGAACACTGGGATGAACAGCACAAAATGGTCGTTATCCCCCCCTCTTATCCCTCTCCCTTGAGGGAGAGGGATGCGCAGACTTGGCAGCTTGCTGCCTGGTCGAAGCTGGGAGAGGGTGTCGCGCTCTCAAGGCGGCGTGCGCCACCAGCGTCGATCCCCCTCATCCAACTTCGCCGAGACAACTTCATCGCCAAGGCCTCGTATCCCTCTCTCCCAAGGGGGGAAAGGAGCCTTGCTTCGCGCTGCCGTCATCCACCCGGCGCACAAAAAAAGGGGCCGTTTTGGCGGCCCCTTTTGTCTCTTTCGGCTTTGCGTGTGATCAGCGTGGCGGCTGGGCGCCTGCTGCGCCTTGCTGTTGCTGCATCATCTGCTGCATCTGCATGATTTCGGCGCGCGACTTGAAGTCGTGCAGTTCGACGTCGAAGACCAGGATCGAACCGGCGGGAATCGGACCTGCGGCCTGATCGCCATAGCCAAGCTGCGGCGGGATCCAGAGGCGGTATTTGCCGCCCTTCTTCATCTTTTGCAGGCCTTCGGAGAAGCCGGGGACGACGCCGTCGATCGGCATCGGCGCCTGCGGATTTTCGTCGAACACGGTGCCGTCGAGCAGCGTGCCCTTATAGCCCACCAGCGCCACGTCGGCGGTGGTCGGGCTGGGACCAGTGCCTTCTGCCAGCACCTTATATTGCAGACCCGACGGAGTGGTGATCACGCCTTCAGCATCGGCATTCTGCGCCATGAAGGTAGCGGGCGAGGCTTTGACGCCCTGCTGCCCGGCCCAGGCCAGACCACCAGCCGCCAGCGCAAGCGCGGCGACACCAATCCAGAGGCGCGTCAAAGACCCCCTGGCGATAGGACGAAGGGGAACGGCCGTTGTGGACATGGCGACGCTTCTCGCAATTCAAGGGCAGGCAGGCAGCAGGAAAGCGGGACGGCACGGGCCGCCCCGGCGGCGCTTACTTCGCGCCGTCGCGCTCGGCGCGCTTGCGATCCATCTTGCGGGCGCGGCGCACGGCGGCGGCCTTTTCACGGGCGCGCTTTTCCGACGGCTTTTCGTAGTGACGACGCAGCTTCATTTCGCGATACACGCCTTCACGCTGCAGCTTCTTCTTGAGCGCGCGGAGGGCCTGGTCGACATTATTGTCGCGAACGATGATCTGCATAAGTCCGTCAATCTCCAATCGAAAACGAGCCTTTTGCCGGGATTTTTCAATCCGTCCCGACAGCCCGTCGCAATAGCAAAGCCTGTGAGTCGTCGCAGGTCACCCTACGCCGTGTGGGGCGCGCCCTACCAGCAGAGTCGCAGCAATTCAACCCTAAAGCCCGCACTATGGACTAACGGGCGCGGAAAGCGGATAGTCCTGACCATGATATAAGAGAGGATCGCCCATGGCCAGCGCCGCAAAACGCCCCGATATGTCTGCCGCCGAATGGGAGGCGCGCCAGCAACTGGCCGCCTGCTACCGCATATTCGACCATATGGGCTGGTCCGAGCTCATCTATAACCACATCACCGTGCGGGTGCCCGGGGAGGAGAGCGCCTTCCTGATCAACCCGTTCGGCCTTGGCTATCATGAAGTGACCGCGTCCAATCTGGTCAAGATCGACATTGACGGCGCGGTGCTGGATGGCAGCCCCTATCCGGTCAACCGCGCCGGATTTGTCCAGCATAGCGTGTTCCACCGCCATCTGCCCGACGCCCATTGCATCATCCACACCCATACGACGGCGGGCATGGCGGTGAGCGCCACCGCCGAGGGACTGCGCCCGATCAGCTTCTATGCCGCCGCCTTTGCCGGGCAAATCGCCTATCATGATTTTGAGGGCGTCACGATCCGCAGCGAGGAGGGCGAGCGGTTGATCGCCAATCTGGGCGACAAGCGGGTGATGATGCTGCGCAACCATGGCACGCTGGTGATGGCGCAGAGCCTGCCAGAGGCGTTCCTGAAACATTGGCTGCTCCAGCGCGCGTGCGAGATTCAGGTGGCGGCTGGCGCGGCGGGAACGCCGGTGGAACTGAGCGCGGAGGTGATCGCGGTGCATCAACGCGATCTGGCCGGGGTGCAACTGCCGGTGGGGCCGGGCGTGCCGGATTTCCAGGCGATGGTGCGGCTGATCGACCGGGTGGACGGGAGCTGGCGGGATTAAGCCCCTGCTCCACGGGCTTCACGGCGGCGGGCAGTTGTTCCCCTCATCCGCCAGCCGTCGCACCTCTTGCGCCGCGACCTGGGCCAGCCAGGCGCGGCGTTCGGCCTTGTCGGCATTTTCCTCCGCCAGCTTGCGCGCGGCCTGCGCTTCGTTGCGCTGCTGCACCGCCATGCGGGCATAGGTGAAGGCGGCGATCGACAGGCCGCTCAGCAGCAGGATCAGCAGGAAGGCGAAGGTGCCAAGCGCCACGGCGATGCGGCGGCTGCGGCGCTGGTCGCGGCGGTAGAGGCTGGCATAGGGGGTGCCGAGCAGCCCGGCGATCAGCTTGAGCTTGACGATATTGCGGTCGTTTTTCTGAAGGTCGGGCGCAAGCGGTTCGAGCGGTTGGGTGCGATCCAGTTCACCCTTGTCATCCAGCGCGAACAGCAGGGGCGCGGGGAAACAGTCCGTGTCGGGATCACCGGGCTTGCCCGCCGCAATCAGCGCGAACACCGGCGCGTCCGGATTGATCGTCTTGAAGCTGCGAATTTCCTTGTCGACCCAGACCGACCGGGCGGCAGTGGGCGAGCAGATGACGATCAGCGCGTCGGATCGGGCAAGCGCGCCCAGCAATTTGGGGCCGAGTTCGGCTGCGCCCGCCAGTTCATCCTCATCGCGGAAAATCGGTCGCAGCCGGGCGGGGATAGGGCCACGATCGCCCTCCGACCCGACCAGCGCCTTTGGCACGCGATAATTTTCGATCGCGCGGTGGAGCCAGCGGGCGACCTTCATGTCGGCATGGCTGTAACTGATGAAGGCGGCATAGCGCCCCGCCCCCGCCCCGCCCACCAGCGCGGTCAATTGTTTGGCCAAGTCCGCGCCGCCGCTCAGCACTGGCTTTCCAACGGCCGTGGCAGTATCCACGGGAATGGAGATTATCTTGCTGAAAGGGTTGGACATGAAGCGTAAAATCCTAGTCGCAAGCGCTGCGATGATGCTGGCACAAAGTGGCGCGATGGCGCAGCAGGCCGCGCCCGCCGCCCAGCCCGCCGCAGTCAAGCCCGCCGATCCGTTCGCGCAGGCGATTGCCGCGCGGCAAGTGGCCGACTTCGCCCGGCGCGAGGGTGATCCCTATGCGATGCTGACAGCCGCACGGATGCTGAAGCAGGTGCCGATGAGCGATAGCGAAGCGGCGGCGGGGGACGAGGCGGCCTTTTCCCCCGACGCGCTGTTTGCCGAGGCCAAGGCGCTGGCCCGTGACGATCAGGCATTGCTGTTGCAGATTCGCCTGTCCCAGTCCGCGTCTGGGCGCGGGGTGATGGCGTCGGCGTTCGGCAAGGGGCTGGTGCGGCGGGTACAGGACGTCAATCCACGCAACGCCTATCGCTTCACCGTGACCGCCAAGGGTGGCGAGCCGCTGCGCATCGGCGCAATCGGCGACATCGGCACCAGCATGTATATCCGCTTGCTCGATGCGTCGGGCAAGCAATTGTGCCTGGACGACAATGCCGATTACGCGCCGGTCTGCGCGGTGACGCCCCGCGCGTCGGGAGAATATCGCATCGACATCGGCAACAAGAGCGCGGCCAAGAGCCGGACGGTGATTTTGAGCAATTGACCGGACGGGCGCGACAGGCATCGCGTCAGTTGCCGGTATAAAGCTCGCCGATCGACAGGCTCGCCTGCCCCGGTGACTTGGCCAGCAATTCGCGGATCGGCGCGACCAGCCAGTTGGCGGCGCGCTGATTTTCGACCGTGCGCAGCAGGACGCGGAAGGCTTCCGGCGGCTGGGGCGTCACCAGGGCCACGACATGGTCCGCGCCATAGGGAGCGATGACCTGACTTTCGAGGACCGGCAGCGACTGGCCGGGGGCGAGGCGACCGTCGCCGTCCGACGGCGCGACCGGGAAAAGGCGCTGGACCGTGCCGTCCGACGCTATGTTGAACACAGTGGCATATTGTGGCGCGGCGACACGCTGGCCGTCCGCCTGTAGCGCCAGCGTGACCGGCGCGCCGGACGGATAGCGCGCGCCATTGTCGAGCGGACCGACGACCAGCCGGGCGCGCTGTTCGGACAGGAGCGGTCGCATCGCTTCGATCGCGGCCCATTTGTCGATGACGCCGCGCAGCTGCGGCAGGGTTTTGACATTTTGCGCGACCATGTCGCCCGTGCGGCGGAGCATGACGTGGCGGACATTGTCCCAGACGAAATCCGCGCCTTTGCCATCGATCAGGACACGCCAGGGATGGTCAGCCCCGGCGACGCTGGCCCGCGCCTTCACATCAGCGACGTAGAGGCCGGGCAGCGGCGGCGCGACCGGGGGCGCGGGCGGCGGCGGCACGGTGGCGAACAGCCCCTGCCCTTCGCGGCCCGGCGGGATGATGATGCTGCTTTCCTGCCGCTGGCCGCTCAACATGCGGACCTGGACATTGAGATAGGTGCCCAGTTCACCGATGGTCAGCTTGCCATCGCCATCCTGATCCGCCGCCATGCCCCTGCCATCGGCACCGGGCGTGGTCAGCCCCTGTTCGAAAGACCATGTGAGGAAACCGCGTGTCGGCGCGCCTTCGACCGGCAGGGCATTTTCCCATGCGATCTGATCGTCGCGGGCAGCGCCGATATAGAACAGGTTGGGCAGATCCTCCCGCGTGGCGGTGAGCGCCGCACCCTCGACCGAAGCCAAGGTGCTGGCGAAACGCGGCGCGGGGCGAGAGCCCAGTTCGACGTTGCGGCCACCCAGCGTCAGGCGCGGGGTCATGCCCATCGCGCGCGGATCGACCGATCGGTGCAGCGTGCCCGAATGGCAGGTGTCCGCCATCATCAGCACCTGCACGCCGCGCGGCACGTAGAGGGCCAGCCAGGTGTAGAAATCCTTGTCGACGATGAAGCGTTCAGCGTCCTTGCTGTCAGGATCGAAACCGGGAAGCGGCAGGAACTGGTCGGTATCGCCGTCTCGCGTCCCCTTCACGCTGGCTTCGGCCAACGCGCCATGGCCGGTATAGTAAAGGAATATCCAGTCGCCCGGTTTGGAACGTAGCCCCAAAGCATGGAGCGCGGTTTCGACCGTGGTCCGACTGACACCTTCATTGCGCAATATTGTGACATCGCTGGCGCCCTGGCCGCGAATCACTGTTTCCATCGCTGCAAGATCATTTTCAGGACCAGCCAGATCCATGATCTGGGACGAGTGGAACTGCCATGCGCCCACCAATAGGGCGCGGGTTTCGGCTTTAGCGAGCGAAGGAGATACCATTATTGTGACAAAAGCGGTTAATACTGTTGCCCAGAGTCCACGAAGCCCCTTCCCCACTTGGGATCTCCCGCGATTTTTTGTTGCCTGTTCAGTTATTACCCCATAATCTCATAATGGTTTGGGGAGCAATAACTATATCATGACACGGGGTGGGACGATGATAATAGTCAGAAGCTTCTTAACCATTGCTGCGGCGGGGTTTTTGTTAGGATCTTCCTGCGCCGCGCTGGCGCAGGCCAACCCGCCCGCGACACCGGCGCAAGGCGGGGCGGGCGACGCGACCGATGGCGCTGCCGGGCGCGGCGTGCGCATCCTGCAACCCGAAGCGTCCCCCGCGAATATCGTTACGAATGGGCAACAGGCTACTCCTGCCAATGCGTCACAGCCGGTCGCCCCTCCCGCGGCCAATGCCATCGCGCCGGCAAAGCAGCGCCCGACCGCCCCGGCCGGCGCGGGACCAGTCCCGGCGCGCGCGCCGGTTCCGGTTCCTGCCGTGCTAAAGTCGTGCGACCGTCCTTTTGCCAAACCCACCCTTCGTTTTGCCAACCCGGCCCGGTTCGACCGCGCGCTCAAAGGCGCGCTGCGGCGGGGCAAGACGGTGGTGGTCGATATCGAGTCGCCCTATCCGGTCGCCAATGAAGCGCCCGCGCCGCTGGGCGCCTGGCTGAACGAGGTCGAAAAGAGCGGCGGCATGGTCACCGTCAGCCCCTATTGCCAAAAGGGTCGGGGTTTGGGGGGCTTCCTTGTCAAGCTGTTCGGCGGCGGCCCGGCTGAACCCTATAAGGCCGCGCGCGCCTACGACGCGGTGCTGCATGTCGATTCGGTCGACCAGATCGTCACTCAAGTAGAATTCGCGCCGCGCAAGGCATCCAAATGACCCCACGCCCCGTTTTGTTTACCGCGCTCCTGTTCCGCGCCATGGCAGCGCTGAGCCTGTTCGTCGCGCTGCTGGCTGGTGGCGGCGCGGCGCAAGCGGCGGACGAACCCCGGCTGGCGCTCGTGATCGTCAATGGCGCGTATCAGTCCTTCGACAAGCTGGCGTCCACCTATGCCGATGGCGACAAGATCGCCACCGCGCTCAGCGCGACCGGCTTTGTCGATGCGCGCGGCGAAGGGCCGGTGCAGGTGCGGCGTGACCTGTCGCGTGAAGCGATGCTGGCCGCGATTGCCGATTTCCGCGCGAAGCTGACCGCTGCCGGACCCAAGGCGTTCGGCATGCTCTATTTTTCCGGCCATGGCGCGGCGCTGGGCAGCTATGGCGACGTCATGCTGCTGCCGGCGGATGCCGGGCGCGACGTGACGGCGGAAACGGCGACGCTGACCCGCGCGGCGCTGACCCGCAATCTGCTGGGGTCCGGCGCTAAAACGATGCTGATCGTACTGGACATGTGCCGGAACGTCCTGGCCGCGCCGCCGCCGTCACTGGCGCAGATGATCGCCGACCAGACCGGGGTCGAAACGAGCGCCGTGGGTGAACTGGCCGGGAGCAAAGGTCTGCGCCGCATGGTGCGCGCGCCCGCCGCCGCGATCCGGCCCGATCAGGGTTATCTGGTCGCCTTTTCCACCAGCGCGGACCAGTTCGCGTTCGACGACGGTATCTTTTCCAAGGTGCTGGCCGAGGAAATCCGCCGCCCGCAGCAGAATATCGCCGACGCCCTGAAGCGCGTGTCCGATCGGGTCGCGCTGTCATCGGGCAAGAATTTCCAGAAGCCGACCTTCGACTATGGCCTGCAAGGCGCGCCGCCCTGCTTCATTTCGTGCGACCGGGCCGCGAATGACCGATTCTATGATTGCGCCAACTGCCCATGGATGCGCGCCATCCCCGCCGGCACCACGCCGTTCGGGTCGCCAGCGTCGGAACCGGGGCGCGGCAGCGACGAGCCGGTGCAGGCCGATGTCCGGATCGAACGGCCCTTTGCGATCGGCGTCTATGAAGTGACGATCGCGGAATGGAATGGCTGCGTGCGCGACAATGCCTGCGCGAAGCTGGGCAATTGGGCGAAGGAAAATCCCAACCCGCTGATCCCCGCGACCGACATCAGTTATGAGGATGCGCAGGCGTTCCTGGCATGGCTGACCGTCAAGTCAGGCCGCACCTATCGCCTGCCGACGGAAGCGGAATGGGAATATGCCAGCCGGGGCGGCGCGCCGACCGCTTTCCCCTGGGGCGACGATATTGCGCCGAGCCAGGCCAATTATGACCATACCGCCCGCTATCGCGGATCGGACACCGCGCCCTATCGCGGTTATCCCGAAAGCGTGAACGCCTATCCCGCCAACGCCCTGGGCCTCAATCAGATGCAGGGCAATGTGTGGGAATGGACATCGGGCTGCACCGACCAGTCGTGCCGGATGCGGGTGATCCGGGGCGGATCGTTCGAAAGCGCGCCCGACGCGCTACGATCGGCCAACCGTTTCACCGTGCCGCCGACGAAGCGACGGCAGGATGCAGGGCTGCGGGTCGTGCGGGATCTGGACCCGGACGAGATATTCGCCGCGTCCTGACAATTTTTCATGTAGGTTTGGCACCGGACGGGGAAACCGGTGCCGCAAAGGGGGTAAGAGAATGAGAATATATCTGGCGACGGCAGCGCTGATCGCGATTGTGCCGGGGATGGCGCAGGCCGCGCCCTATCTGGCGACGGTGGGCAGTCCCAACAGTCTGCAACATAGCGCGGTATCGACGGCGCTGAACCTGAATGACCTGGACTATGATGACGATCCGGACACGCCGGGTTTCGACATGGAGGGGGATGCCGACACGATCGGCGCGGCGATCACCTATTGGGGCGCCTATGGCAATGAAGGCCAGCGCTATGAGCTGCGCTATCAAAAGGCGCTGCGGCCATTCGAGGGCAGCCGCGCCCGCGTGCTGATCGACCCGGTATTGAACGTCCTGCACGTCAACAATGGCGCGACCGCGACGATGGGGACGCTGTCCACCGGGATCGAGATACCGGTCCAGCCCAACTGGCTGATCACCCCGCGTGTCGCCTATGGCGTGACCGACGCGGGCGCCTTTTTCGGATCGACCAGCAGCGACCTCATTACCCTGTCGGCCAGCAGCCGCTACAAGATCGCACAGGTCGGACGCGGCGACCTGACCATCGGCAATATGATCGGCTGGTCGACCACCACCGATTGGGGGCTGGGGCGCGATCCTGCCTTCTATCTGAAGGAAAATGTCTTCACCTTCCGCAACGGGCTCGCCTATCAATTGCCATTCAAGGGACGGATGTTCGGCGGGCGACAGGGATCGCTGCGCGCTAGCTATACCTGGACCAAGCTGACCGACGATCCGCAATCCTATGAAAATGTGCATGAAGCGGCGCTGAGCATCGGCGTACGTACCCGCGAAGCCGAGCAGAAGAGCAAGGCGGAGCAACTGCGCATCGGCCTGATCTACACCCATGGCACCAGCAGCTTTTCGCACGATTTCGATTATGACGCGGTGACGCTGACCATCGGCTATCGCTTCTAGAACCAGAATTTCGGGAGGAACGGGTGATGACACGTCGTTTCGTCACATGGGGCGGTCCGGCATTGCTGGCGCTCTGTGCCGCGGGATCGTCCGCGCAGCAGGGCAATGACAGCCAGTTCATGACCGGCGCTGAACCTGTTTCTCCCGAAGATTATGCCAAGCTGCCCAAACAGGGGCGGTTCCGCGCCTATCTGCCCAAGCGGGTGGACCTGTCCAATGCCTATCCTCCGCCCGGATCGCAGGGACCGCAGCCCAATTGCGTCGCATGGGCCACCACCTATGCCGCGCGCACCTTCCTGAATTTCCGCGACAAGGCTGTGCAGCCGGCCACCCCTGCCGACCAGATGAGTCCGGCCTATGTCTATAACAGGCTGCGTCCGGCCGGATCGCCATGCGCGGGGACGATCAGCATCGTCCAGGCACTGACATTGCTCAAGAATGAGGGGACGGTCAGCCTGGCCGACTTTCCCGACGACATGACCAAATGCGCGATCCCCGCGCCCGAAGCGCTGAAGGCCAAGGCGGGCAATTACCGCCTGCTCGACTGGCGCGCGGTCGATCGTGAAGTCAAGGACGACTGGCGCACGCCGATCATCCTGGACGATGTAAAGGGTGCGCTGGCGCGCGGCGCGCCGGTGATATTCGCCATGCCGGTTTCTGCCGATTTCAAGGCCCATCGCGGCGATGGCATCTACAGTCGCGCGGAAAAGCCCGAACATGCCAGTTATCACGCCATGGCGATCGTGGGCTATGATGAGGAGCGGCAGGCGCTGCGCATCATGAACAGCTGGGGCCCGATCTGGGGTGACAAGGGCTATGCCTGGATCGACTATGAAACCTTCCGGTTGCTGACGGGCGAAGCCTATTCGCTCGAAGCGCCGGTCGTGCCGGTCGCGCCCGGTGCGCCGACACCAGCGCCCAAGAGCGCGGCGCAGATACTGCGCGAACAGGCCGCCGCCATGCCATGCGGCGGCGTCAGCGTGAAAGGCGGCGCGGTATCGGGCTTTTCCGGCGACCTGAACGCCATTGCGGCGCTGCGCGAGGCGGCGTCGAAGGCGGACCCGAATGCGAAGTTCGAGGTGCGCCATCTGCCGTGGCCGCAATGCGAGGCGGCGCTGACTCTGGCGGCGCCGCTGGCCCGCGCGGGAACCCGGATCGCGGCGCTGACCGAGGCGGGCGCGCCGCGGGACGGCGATCCGGTCACGATGAAGGAGAATGAGATTTTCGGCGTCAGCGCCACCACCACGGCGGCGCGGCCCTATATCAGCATCATCTACCTCCAGGCCGACGGCAGTGCGGTGGAACTGCATCGCGGCCATCCCGAACCCGACGGCAAGGGGGTGCGGCAGGTGATGATCGGCCTGTCCAAAACCGCGCAGCGCTATGCGGTCGCCCCGCCCTTCGGCCCGGAGATGATCGTCGCGCTGGCGTCCGACAAGCCGCTGTTTGGCGATGATGAAGTGATCAATGGCACCGAACGGCAATTTTTGACGCGGTTGCGCGCCAAGCTGGTCGGCCAGTCCGGCGACGGCGTGTCCGCCGCCTTCGTCCGCCTGCATACCAGCAACTGATCCTGGCGATGCACTGGCGCAAGGGAGCAAGGCGACCGCCTGTCGCGCCGATCGTGCGGTTCGGGGTGATGGGGATCGCCTTTCTACTGGGAATCTGGGGTTTTTCCCAGGCCTGTGAACAGGCGGGGATTGCCTCCACCCTGGCGCAGGATGGGTTTCGGTCACTACGGCTGATCGTCGGCAATTTCCCGCAGGCGCTGGAGGGACGCGATTTGCCCGTCGCGCTGCATATCGCGCGCTGGGCGCTGCCGCTGCTGACTGTCTGGTCCATGGCCGCGCTGGCGTGGACGCAGATACGCAATCCCTGGCGGCTGGCGCTTATCCGGGCGCGCGGCGACCATCTGGTGATTTCCGGCGACGCCGATAGCGAACTGGCCGCGCGGGCGGCACTCGGCGCGCTGAACGAAGGGCGGCGGGTGCTGCTGTGGCCGCACGATCGACGCGTCGGCTGGGTCACCGACGCGATCGAAGCCGGGGCAGCGGAGGTCGAGCAGGCGGCGACGGACGAAAGCGTGCAGGCGCTGGCGCTGGACAAGGCGCGGGCGGCGATGCTGCTGAGCCGCGAGGCGCGGACCAACATCGCGCTGGCCGCCATACTGATGGCTGAGGCGGCGCGGGTACGCGCCGCCGGTGATCCGCTGGACGTGATCCTGCGCGTCGATGATCTGGACCTGCGACGCAGCGTCGAGCAGCGATTCGAGCAGGGCGACCGCAAGACGGCGCGAGTGCGGATGGCGGCGCTGCCGGACATCGGCGCGCGACAGCTGGCGCTGGCCCGCCCGATCGACGCTTTTGCCCGCGCGGGACAGGCGGGGCGCGGGGTGCTGGTCATCGGCTTCACGCCGCTGATCGAACGTTATGTGCTTCGTACGCTGGCGGGCGGCCATTATCGCGATGGCGGAAAGCCAGGCTTTGTCATTCATCTGGCGGATGCGGCGAAGGCCGAAGCGGGTTTCCGCGCGCGCAATCCGGGCGCAGACACACTGTCGCCGCTGCGCTTTGTCGAGGCACGCGCCGACCCGGCGGGGATTGGCCCGCTAATCGACCAGCATGTCGGGGCGCATGGGGAGCCCGTCGCGATCCTGATCGATGCGGGCGGCGACGATCGGACGCTGGCGATCGCGCTGGCGGTCGATGCACGCTATCGAACCGCTGCGCTGGTCGCGCCGCCGATCCATGTGCGCATGGATAGCGGGTATGACGCGCGGCTGGGCGCAGGAATATTGCCGTTCGGGGCGCTGGCCGATCTGGCCGATCCCGACATGCTGTTGCAGGACCGGCATGACGTGCTGGCGCGGTCGATCCATGATTTCTATCTGGAGGGACGCTTTGCCGAAGGCGAGCGGATCGGCGTGCGCGCGTCGATGCAGGAGTGGGACGATCTGCCCGAATCCTTCCGCGACGATAACCGGCTGGTCGCCGACTGCTATAGCCTGAAGCTGCGCGACATCGGCGCGCGGCTGGTGGAAGGGAGCGGTCCGTCGCTGGTGCTGACGCCAGACGAGCTGGAGGAATTGTCACGCGCCGAACATGATCGCTGGATGGCGGCCAAGCTGGTGCAAGGCTGGACATTCGGGGCGGTGCGCGACGATGCCAGGCGCCTTCATCCCGACATCATTCCCTATGACGAGTTGAGCGAGGCGATCAAGGATCTGGACCGGGAGCAGGTGCGGATCATGGCGCGGTTGCTGGGCGCGTCGGGGCGGCGGGCCTTGCGAGTGCTGCGCGTGGCCATCCTGCCCGGCGGCGATGGCGCCTGCCTCGATCCGGGCGCGCTGCTGGCGGCGCTGGGCGCCCAATATCCCGACCGGGTGCCGCTGTTCGCGGGCGATCTGGCCGATGGCTGGGCGCGCACGATGATGGGTGCGCTGCATCAGCGGGGACATTTGGTCCAGTTGTTGCTGAACGCCCATGTTCAGGCGATCATCGACAGGCTGGACGGTGCGCATGCGCGGATGGCGGTAGCGCTGGTGCGCGCGGCGGACAGCCTTTACGCGGCGACCGATCCGGGGGACATGCCCGATGCGCAACTGGTCCTGACGCCCGGCCCGATCGAGGATGATCGCGCCGTGCAACTGGGCGGCGACGGCACGATCGTTCGGGCACCATGGGCACGTTGAGGGGCAGCCGCAAGATCGTCGCCGCGGTGGGCGCGGGACTGTGGCTGATCGGGCGCGCGGCGCGCGGCATGGCACGGCGGCTGGTGGCAGGCGACCGGCTGGCGCAGCGACAACTGGCCGATAGCCTGCCGCTGCATGTGTGGCGCCCCTTGCGCACCCTGCTGCCGCTCGCCGCGCTGGCGGGGATGATCGCCGGGATCGGCGCAGCGCGGCTGCTGGCATTGTATAATGCGCAGATCCCGGTCCAGTCGGCGCTGGCCGAAACGCTGCTGCGCGACATCGTGCCGCTGCTCGTCGGGCTGTTCGCGTCGGGCAGCGTGTCGGTGGCGCTGTCATCGCGGCTGGGGGCAATGTCGCTCAACCGGGAGATTGACGCGCTGGAGGCGCTGGGGCGCGATCCGGTCGGCCATGCCCTGGGTCCGGCGCTGGTTGCGGTATTGCTGTCGGTGCCGATCCATATGATGCTTGCCGGTCTGGCGGCGCTGGTCGGCTGTGCGCTGCCACTGCGGTTGATAGCCAATATCGGCTGGGCGCAGTGGGCAGGCTTCGCCTTTTCCCATGAGGCGGCGGCCGCGATGCTGACCGGCATGGCCAAGGTGCTGGTCTATGCGCTGATCGCCTTTGGCGTGGGCGGCGCGGTGGGGGCAAGGCCCGTGCGGTCCCCCGCCGATATTGGCCGTCGCGCGACCACGGCCTTTACCGCCGGGTTGCTGGGAATTTTTGCCGCAGCGGTCCTGTGGACAGCCCTGGCATGAGCGAGATGCTGGCATTTGAGGGCGTCAGCCTGGTGCTGGGCGGCGCGCGGGTGCTGGACCGGATCGACCTGCATATCGGCGCGGGTGAGCGGGTCGCCATCGTGGGGGAGAGCGGCGCTGGCAAGGGCTGGCTGTTGCGGCTGGCGGTCGGGCTGGCGGAACCGGGCAGCGGCATGGTGCGGCTGATGGGAGTAGCGCTGGACGAGGCGGATACCGACCAGCGCCGCTTGCTGCGCGCCCGATGCGGGTTGGCGATGCAGGGCGGGTCGTTGCTGGGCGACCTGACCGTCGAGGAGAATATGCGGCTGGCACTGGGGCGCATGGGCGGGCGCGACGCGCGAGCAAGGCGGCGGATCGACCGGCTGCTGCTGGAATATGGGCTGGAGCAGGCGGCGGACATCCGCGCCGACATGCTGTCCATCGGCGAACGGCGGCGGGCGGAACTGGCACGGGCCTTCATGCGCGACCCGGATCTGGTGATTTTGGACGAGCCGTTCGAGGGCGCCTATGCGCGCGGCGCGGCGCTGGAGGAACAGGTGCGGCGGCGGACTGTGCCGCATGGTCGCGCGCTGCTGCTGCTGACACAGGATGCAGCGCTGGCGGAACGGTTGTGCGAGCGGGTCTATCGGCTGGAGGCGGGGCGGTTGATATGAGCCAAGCACTATGTGTTCCCGCGCAGGCGGGAACCCAGTTCAAAGGGTGGGACTGGGTTCCCGCCTGCGCGGGAACACATAATGTTGTTCAACAGGAAGCAGTAGTAACCCTGCCCGACACGGCGTCCTCGACAAAGGCCGCGACCGCCTGTTCGATCGCGCCCTGAAACGCGGCGGCGCGCGCCGTGCCTGCCGCCGAGGTGATCGGCTGGGTCGCGCAGTAGCGGCCGGTCCAGACCGCCTTGCCCTGCGCCACTTGCGTCACGTCGAAGGCGATGACGGCTTGCGCTGTGCCCGCGCCGGTCACTTCCTCGAACCGGTCGAGCGTGGCGACGATACGGCGATCGGCAGCCAGCGACAGGTCCGGCCCGGTGACGGCGGCAAAGCGGGTGCGCAGCCCGGCAACCAGCGCGCGGGCAAGCATGGTAGCGGGCGGTTCTTCCCAGAACAGGGTCGCGGCCTGGCGGATTTCGCCGGGCGTGGCGGCATCGACATAGGCATAGCGCGCCCCGCCGCTCAATCCCCGCGCCTGCACCGGCGCGACGGCGATGGTGGGCACGGGCTGGAGCGGGCCGACGGCAAAGCGCGGGGAGAGGCGCATGGTGACGGGGGCGTCCCCGCCTTTCAGCGCAGCGCAGGCAGGGAGCGTCAGGAGCAGGAGGATCGAGGCGAGGCGGATCATTTCTTTCCTCCCGGCGGTGGCGGATCGGCGTAGCGCTGGCCCCGGATCGCGAAGGTCGGATCGCCCGCCAGCCGCTCGCTGAGATTTCCAAGGCTGGCGCTGGTGCGTTCCAGATTGGCGCTGGTGGCGATCAGCGAGGCGGATGCCCCTTCGAGGATCATCCGTGCTTCGCTGGCGCTGCCCTTCCCTTCGGCCAGCAACCCGGCGATGCTGGTCTGGTTCTGCGCCACCA
This sequence comes from Sphingobium sp. JAI105, assembly GCF_015752145.1. NCBI lineage: Bacteria > Pseudomonadati > Pseudomonadota > Alphaproteobacteria > Sphingomonadales > Sphingobiaceae > Sphingobium > Sphingobium sp. JAI105. Next base: position 1,688,765 of record NZ_JADOUC010000001.1, read on the forward strand.
TCGCCTGGGTTTCGCGCAATATGCCGTTGAGCGCAGCGACGTCGATTTCGGATGCGCGCCCGGTCGCCTTGCGGACATGGGAGAGGGTGAGCGCGATGTCACCCTGCCCCGGCCTGAAGCTGCGGTCGAGTTGGGTGCTGAGCGAGTTGAGCGCGGCCAGCGTTTCCGTCGCGTTGCGGGCGACCTTTGCCATATCGACCGCGCTGCCCGATCCGTCGCCCTGCAACATCGTGGAAAGCCGCTGCGCCATGGCGTTGGCGGTGCGGGCGACGGCAGCAGCTTCGCCGATCGCGACTGATGCGGTTTCGAACAGGTCGGCGGGGCGGCGGCATCCGGCAATGGCGTCTGCGCGCTGTGGTCCGGCGACAGGATCACAGCCATAGGCGCGGCGGGCGTTGGCGCATTGGGCAGTCGCGGTTTCCAGCGCGACCAGTTCGATGCGCGGGGCCGTCAGCGGATTGGCGGCGGCGACGGTGGCAAAGGCGCAGGGGGATGGCCGCCAGTCCTTCGCCACGCCCATATGGACCGCGAAGGTGCGGCTGGGGCCGTCCAGTTCGACCGAGCGGACCTGCCCGATCGGCGCGCCGCGAAAATAGACCTGCACGCCGGGGGCAACGCCCTCCACATCGTCCAGCGTCGTGGCGATTACCCGCTGGCGGAAGAAGGGATCGGGGACCAGCGCGAGGATCGCGACCAGTGCCACGGCAAGGATCGCGGCCCCGACGCCCCATCTGATCTGCGTTGCTGCGTCCGGCGTCATTCACCCCTCCCCCTGCCTGTGACAACAGCCCCGCGCGGGGCTGTTGTCAAGCGGGATCGGAAGCGCCGAAGCCGCCGCCACCGGGGGTTTGGATGACGAATATGTCGCCTGCCCGCATGGCCGCGGTGGCGGTCGGGCCGAGCGGTTCGATGCCACCGTCCGCCCGTTCGATCGCATTGCGGCCGGGACTGCCCGGCGCGCCGCCCGCAACGCCGAAGGGCGGGACGGTGCGGCGGTTGGACAGGATGCCTGCGGTCATATTCTCCAGAAAGCGGATGCGGCGCAGCGCGCCGTCGCCGCCGCGATGCACGCCCTGCCCGCCGGAGCCGGGCCGGATCGAAAATTCCTCCAGCAAGACCGGGAAGCGGGTTTCGAGGATTTCGGGATCGGTAAGGCGGCTGTTGGTCATATGGGTCTGGACCACCGGCGCGCCATCAAAGTCGGGGCCAGCGCCCGAACCCCCGGCGATGGTTTCATAATATTGGTGCCGGGCATTGCCGAAAGTGAGGTTGTTCATCGTCCCCTGTGCGCCCGCCATGACACCCAGAGCGCCAAACAGCGCGTCGGTGACGACCTGGCTGGTTTCGACATTGCCCGCGACCACGGCGGCGGGATGGCGGGGACGGAGCATCGAGCCTTCAGGGACGATGATGGTGATGGGCTTCAAGCAACCGTCATTCATCGGCACCGCTTCGTCGATCAGGGTGCGCACGACGTAGAGGACGGCGGCGCGGACGACCGAAGCGGGGGCGTTGAAATTGCCGGAAAGCTGGGCTGACGATCCGGTGAAATCGACCGTGGCCGATCCGTTGCCCTGATCAAGCTGAACAGTGACCTGAACAATCGCACCATTGTCCATCGCATAGGTGAAATGGCCGTCGGACAGGCGGCCGATAAGGCGGCGGACCGCGGATTCGGCCTGATCCTGGACATGGCCCATATAGGCGGCGACAGTGGCCACGCCATAATCGTTACTTATCCGTAACAATTCCTGACTGCCGCGTGCGCAGGCAGCGATCTGGGCCGTGAGATCGGCGATATTCTGGTCGATATTGCGCGCAGGCCATGGCCCCGACGCCAGCAGCGCGCGCATGTCGGATTCGCAAAATGTGCCGCGATCTACCAGCAGCACATTGTCGAGGATGACGCCTTCTTCCTCGACCGAAACACTGCCGGGCGGCATCGATCCGGGGGTGATGCCGCCAATGTCGGCATGATGGCCGCGCGCCGCGACATAATAGGCCGGGACGTCGCCGCCGACGAATACGGGCATGACCACGGTGACATCGGGCAGATGGGTGCCGCCATCATAGGGGGCGTTGAGAACATAGACGTCGCCCGGCTGCATCCCGCGCCCGTCGATCGGCATCCCGTCCCGGCCAATGCCGCGCCGCGCCATGATCGTACGGATACTGTCGCCCATGCTGCCCAGATGGACGGGCATATGCGGGGCGTTGGCGACGAGACTGCCCGCCGCATCGAACAGGGCGCAGGAGAAATCGAGCCGTTCGCGGATATTGACCGAAGAGGCGCTGTTCTGGAGCGCCGCGCCCATTTCCTCCGCAATGGCCATGAAGAGGCCGCCCATGACTTCAAGCCGGACGGGATCGACCGCGCTGGCGTCCCCGCTCTGCGGCGCGGGGCGCGGGGCATGACGGGCGAGGATGAGATTGCCGATGGCGTCGAGCCGCGCGCGCCAGCCCGGTTCGACGGCGGTGGTGGATACAGGGTCGATGATGAGCGCGGGCCCGTCGATGATGCTGGCAACGGCCAGGCCCGCCCGGTCGTGGACCGGCGCGGCTTCGCCCGCATAATCGACATGGGCGAGCGGCGGTGCTGGTTGCGCGGCGATGGCGGCGATGTCGGTCATCGCTTCGCTCGCCCCGGCAATCGCCTCTACACGGGCCATGTCGATGAGGATGCGCCCCTGCCCGGCGAACCCGAAGCGGGCGTTATGCTGGGTCAGGAAATCCGCGCGCATGGTGTCTATGTCCGCCAGGGGCACGTCGAACAGGCTGTCCGTGCCGTCATAGCGCAGTCGCAGCAGCGTTTCGATCCGGTCGGCCTGGGGCAGGTCGGCGCGGGCGTCGGCGGCCAGGGTCGTCAGTGCATCATCGAGGTCCGCCATGGTCTGCGCGTCCAGCGGCAGCGCCAGCGTGCGTTCGCGCACCGCGCGACGATCGGCCAGGCCCATGCCATAGGCCGACAGCACCCCGCCCAGCGGATGGATCATCACCCGGTCCATGCCAAGCGCATCGGCGACCAGACAGGCATGCTGGCCCCCTGCCCCGCCAAAGCTGGCAAGCGTGTAGCGCGTCACGTCATGGCCCCGCGCGACCGAGATGCGCTTGATCGCATTGGCCATGCTGGCGACGGCGACGGCAATGAAACCCTGAGCGGCGTCGCGCACGCTCAGGGTTTGGCCGGTTTCCGCCTGCACCTGCGCGCAGATGGCGGCGATGCGCGCCTGCGCCGCGTCGGCATCGAGCGGCTGGTCGCCGTTCGGGCCGAACAAGCTGGGAAAATGATCGGGCTGGATCTTGCCGAGCAGCAGGTTGCAGTCGGTGACGGTGAGCGGTCCGCCGCGCCGGTAGCAGGCCGGTCCCGGCACCGCGCCCGCCGATTCCGGTCCGACGCGGAAGCGGCCATCGACGAAGCTGCAGATCGATCCGCCGCCCGCCGCGATGGTGTGGATACGCATCATCGGCGCGCGCAGCCGCACACCGGCCACCTGTGCCTCATTGTCGCGCTCATAGGCACCGGCATAATGGGACACATCGGTCGAGGTGCCGCCCATGTCGAAGCCGATCACCTCGCGAAAACCGGCCTGTTCCGCGGTCCGGGCCAGGCCGACGATGCCGCCCGCCGGGCCGGAGAGGATCGCGTCCTTGCCCCGGAACAGCGTACCGTCGATCAGGCCGCCGCTCGATTGCATGAACAGCATGTCGGCCCGATCGCCCAGCGCATCGCGCAGCCCGTCGACATAGGCGCGCAGCACGGGCGAAAGATAGGCATCGGCCAATGTGGTGTCGCCGCGCCCGATCAGCTTGATGAGCGGCGCGACATCATGGCTGGTCGAAATCTGGGTAAATCCGATTTCGGCGGCGATCGTTGCGATCGCCTGTTCGTGCGCGGGATAGCGATAGCCATGCATCAACACGATGGCGATCGCGCGCAGGCCGCCGTCATAGGCCGATTGCAACGCCGCGCGGGCGGCGTCCCGGTCCAGCGCGGTCAGGACCGTGCCATCTGCCATGACCCGTTCGTTCATCTCCGCCACCTGCGCATGAAGCGGGTCGGGCAGGATGATGTGACGCGCGAACAGGTCTGGCCGGTCCTGATAGCCGATGCGCAGCGCGTCGCGAAAACCGCGCGTGATGGCGAGCAGGGTCGGCTCGCCCTTGCGCTCCAGCAGGGCGTTGGTGGCGATGGTGGTGCCGATCCGCAGGCGACAGGGCGGGATCGGCCCTTCCCCTGCCCCCGTCAGTCGGCGCACCGCCTCTACCGCCGCGTCGGCATAGCGTTCCGGGTCGCTGGACAGCAGTTTGGCGGTGTGCAGCCGCCCATCGGGGCCGCGCGCCACCACATCGGTGAAAGTACCGCCGCGATCGATCCAGAATTGCCAGTGCATGGCGCGGGTGATGGCGCGATGCTGGCGTGATGGCAAGGCTTTGGGATTGCACGCTTTGCATTGGGGCTTGCCCTGCGCGCTGCATTTAACCATGAAAGGCGCCATGCCTGCCATCCGCCCCGAACGGTCGATCATCCTGTTATTGCTTGCAATGCTGGTCGTCATGATGGCGGTGACCGGTACATTCTGGCTGTATCGCAGCCAGCAGGCAAGCGCCAGTTGGGTCGAACATACGTTGCGGGTCGAAAGCCGACTATCGACGATGATGGTGCAGGTCCACGCGGCGGAAAGCAGCCAGCGCGGCTATTTGCTGACCGGACGGCCCGAATTTCTGGACAGCTATAATGGATTCGATCGCCAGTGGCGCAGGGATTTGGCGACGCTAAGCCAGGATGTGAGCGACAATCCCGTGCAGGCGCAAGCGGTCGACGGGCTGGATGATCTGATCGCGCGGCGCAGCGCCTATCTGGAACGAGCGATAGCCCGCAAGCGGGCGGGGCTTCCCATCGACCCCAGCATTTTTACGCGCGGCCAGATATTGATGGCGGGTATCCGGGCACGGATCGCCACGATGAAGGCGCGCGAGGAAGCGTTGTTGCGCGATCGCACTGCGAACAATGACCGGCTGAGCATTTTGGTGTCCGGCGGCCTTGCGGTCAGCGCTGCGCTGGCCATCCTGCTGGGCCTGATGGCGCTGCGCACCGCGCAGCGGCGCATGGGCGAAGCGGTCGCGCATGGGCGGGAACTGGAACAGGCCAACGAACGGCTGATCACCGAGGCGCAGGAGCGCGAGGCCGCCGAAGCGCAGTTGCGCCAGATGCAAAAGATGGAATCGATCGGCCAGCTGACGGGCGGCATCGCCCATGATTTCAACAATATGCTGGCTATCGTCATCGGTTCGCTCGACATGGCGCGGCGGCGGCTGGGCGACGATGGCGACCCCCGCGTCATCAAGGGCATCGACAATGCGACCGAAGGGGCGCAGCGCGCCGCGCAGCTGACCGCGCGGCTGCTCGCTTTCTCGCGCCAGCAACCGCTCGACCCGCAACCGACCGACGTCAACAAGCTGGTCGGTGGCATGTCCGAACTGCTGCGCCGGACGATCGGTGAGGATGTGCGCGTGGAATCCGTGCTGGCAGGCGGCCTGTGGCGCGCGAGCATCGACGCCAACCAGCTGGAAAACGCCATCATCAACCTGTGCGTCAATGCCCGCGACGCGATGCCGGGCGGCGGCAAGCTGACGATCGAGACCGGCAACGCGCATCTGGACGATGCCTATGCCGCGACCCATGACGAGGTGACGCCGGGCCAATATGTGATGGTATCGGTCACCGACAGCGGCACCGGCATGCCGCCGGACGTGGTTGCGCGCGCGTTCGACCCTTTCTTTACGACCAAGGGCGTGGGCAAGGGCACCGGGCTGGGGCTGAGCCAGGTGTTCGGCTTCGTCAAACAGTCGCGCGGTCATGTGAAAATCTATTCCGAGCCGGGCCAGGGGACGATCATCAAAATCTATCTGCCGCGCCATTATGGGCCGGACGCGACCGGCAGCTATGTCGCCCCCCTGTCCGACAGCCTGCCCCGCGCACAGGGCGAGGAAATCATCCTGCTGGTCGAGGATGAAGAGCGGGTGCGGCATATGTCGGTCGATTCGCTGCGCGAACTGGGCTATACCGTGGTGCAGGCGTCGGACGGCGAACAGGCGTTGGCGATGCTCACGATCCAGCCGCGCATCGACATGCTTTTTACCGACATCGTCATGCCGGGTATTAACGGCCGCATCTTGGCCGACCGGGCGCGCGAGGCACGGCCGGGGCTGAAAGTGCTCTACACCACCGGCTATACCCGCAACGCGATCGTCCATAACGGGATGCTGGACCCCGGCGTTTCCTTCCTGGCCAAGCCGTTCACGCTGGACCAGCTGGCGGTCAAGGTACGGCAGGTGCTCGACGGCGAAGTCTGATCCGCCCACCGGTTGATCGAGGTTGTGGACAGGGGGCGATTTAGAACATATCAGGAACGATATGGTCGCCCTTTCCACCCGTCAAAAGCTCGAAATCCTGGCCGACGCGGCCAAATATGATGTGTCCTGCGCGTCATCGGGCACGGCGAAGCGGGATTCGCGCGGAGGCAAGGGGATCGGATCGACCGAGGGCATGGGGATATGCCATGCCTATGCGCCCGATGGCCGCTGTATCTCCCTGCTCAAGATATTGCTGACCAACAGCTGCATTTTCGATTGCCACTATTGCATCAACCGGCGGTCGAGCGACGTCAGGCGGGCGCGCTTCACGGTGCAGGAGGTGGTCGACCTGACGCTCAGCTTCTACCGGCGCAATTATATCGAGGGGTTGTTCCTGTCTTCGGGGATCATCGCCTCTTCCGACTATACGATGGAGCAGATGGTCGCGGTGGCGCGCAGCCTGCGCGAAGAGCATTATTTCCGCGGCTATATCCACCTCAAGACCATACCCGATGCAGACCCCGACCTGGCGCATCAGGCCGGGCTGTTTGCCGACCGATTGTCGATCAATGTCGAATTGCCGACACAGGCGGGGCTGGAGCGGCTGGCGCCGGAAAAGGATGGCGTGCGGATCGAAGGCGCGATGGCGGGCATGCGCCATGCAATGGAGGATATGGGCGAGGCGCGGCGTAAATATCGTCATGCGCCGCGCTTTGCCCCCGCCGGGCAATCGACCCAGATGATCGTGGGGGCGGACGATGCCAGCGACAGCGCGATCATCACGCGCGCCAGCAGCCTGTATGACCGGCACAGGTTGCGCCGGGTCTATTACAGCGCCTTTTCGCCGATCCCATCGCCCAGCGCCGTGCTGCCGCTCAGGCGACCGCCGCTGCTGCGCGAACATCGGCTCTACCAGTCGGACTGGATGATGCGCTTTTACGGCTATGGCGCGGAGGAGGTGGCGAGCGCGACCGATCCGGTGACGGGCTGCCTGCCGCTCGACATCGACCCCAAGCTGGCCTGGGCGCTGCGCCATCGCGACATTTTCCCCGTCGATGTCAACCGCGCCCCGCGCGAAATGCTGCTGCGCATACCCGGACTGGGGGTGAAGGCGGTCAACCGCATCCTCGCCAGTCGGCGTCACCGCCGGTTACGGCTGGACGATGTGGCGCGACTGACGACATCGATCAAGAAGCTGCGCCCGTTTCTGATTGCCAGCGATTGGCGCCCGGTGCAGCTTTCCGATCAAGCGGACCTGCGCAGCCAGATGACCCCTGCCCCCGCGCAACTTGATCTTTTTTCATGAAAATGACGCATTTTCCGGTTGATCGCAGGAATGGATCATGAAACTCTTGACACTCAGTCATCCAAGGGGGTCAGGGTCTTGGCGACAATGTTCGACGGTCATGCCATCGCCAGCCGGAAGGTCGGTTACGCAAAGCGGATCAGCACGCATCTCGCTGCGGCGCTGGTCACCTTCTGCCTGTTGCAGATCTTCATCGTTGCCAAGATGGGCGGATCGCTGGTGCTGCACCTGGGCATCATCGTCGCGATCGCGGGCTTTGCCGTTGCAGCGCGCGGTTTGGAACGGCGCTGGCAGATGCTGGAGAGCAGCGACCTTTCGCGCAACGGGCTGGCGCTGCGGTTCCGCCGCGACCTGCTCCAGCTTTGGGCCGCCAGTCTGGTCGGCGCGATGCTGTGGATACCGGTGGCGATCATCTTCCGCTTCCTGTTCGGCTGACGCGGACCTTATTGCCGGTTTCGCCGTTCTCCTCCCGAACCCAAGAGGAGGATAGGTGATGGCCGACCGCACGATTTTCGACCGCCTGAAACAGGATCATGACGCGCATCGTCAGCTTTTCGCCAAGATGGCGGACGCGAAAGACGATTCCGACCGGCTGAAAAAACTGTTCGATCAGTTCAAGGTAGAAGTCAGCGCCCATGCGGCTGCGGAGGAAGAGACGCTCTATGCGACCATGCTGGCACGCCCGGACCTGCGCGAGGATGCGCAGCACAGCGTGTCCGAGCATAAGGAAATCGACGATTATCTGGAAGAGCTGGACGACCTGAAGTTCGACGGCGAAGCATGGCGCAAGAAATTCGCCAAGATGAAGGAACGCTACCTCCACCATATCGAGGAGGAGGAAGAAGAGATGTTCCCGAACGCCGCCAAGGATTTGACGGCTGACGAGGAAAAATCGCTGGCCGCCACCTTTGCCAAGCGCAAGCCCGCCGAACTGGCGCGCGCAGAGGCCGACAGCTAAAACGCCCATGTACCGCGCGTCGCTGGCCGCCCCGGATGATTTTGACGGATGGCGGGCAACGGCGCGCGGCTTCGCGCTGGCTGGAGTCGATCCGGCCGACATCGTCTGGCAGGTCGGCGGGGATGATGGCGACTTGTTCGCCAGCGATGCGCCGCCGCCCATTGCGGCTGAAGGCGCCTTCGGCGTGCCACGCGCCTTCGTCGATCTGGCCCAGAGCGCGATCCTGCATCGTGATCCCCAACGCTTCGCCCTGCTGTACGCGCTGCTGATGCAGTTGCGCGACCGGCCTGGCACGATGGAGGACAAGGCCGATCCGCTGCTGCGCCGGATCGAGGGACTGGCCAAGGCGGTGCGGCGCGACATCCACAAGATGCGCGCCTTTGTGCGCTTTCGTGCGCTGGAGGATGCGGATGGCACACGCTTTGTCGCTTGGTTCGAGCCGGAACAGCATATCGTACGCGCCAATGCGGGCTTCTTCGTGCGGCGCTTCGCGACGATGCGCTGGTCGATCCTGACGCCGGAATTGAGCATCCACTGGGATGGCGAGACGCTGTCCGAGGGACCGGGCGCAACGCGCGGCGATGCGCCGGGGGACGACCCGGTAGAGGATATATGGAAGGGCTATTATGCGGCCATCTTCAATCCGGCACGGTTGAAGATCGGGGCGATGCTGTCCGAAATGCCGAAGAAATATTGGCGCAATCTGCCCGAAGCGGCGCTCATCCCGGCGCTGGTGGCAGGCGCGCAGGCACGCGAGGCGACGATGATCGGAACAGCCCCTTTGCCTGAAAAGCGGCCCGGCAACGCCATGGCGGCCTGGACCGCGCTGCGCGAGGAAGCGCGCGGCTGCACCCGCTGCCCGCTCCATGGCCCCGCGACCCAGACGGTGTTTGGCGAAGGGCCGGTCGATGCGCCCCTGTTCTTCATTGGCGAGCAACCGGGCGATCAGGAGGATCTGGCCGGGCGGCCCTTTGTCGGTCCGGCGGGGCAATTGTTCGACGCCGCGCTGGCGGAGGCCGGGGTGGATCGGGCGCGGGCCTATGTCACCAATGCGGTCAAGCATTTCAAGTTCGAGCCGCGTGGCAAACGCCGCATCCATCAGACCCCGCAGGCGGGCGAGGTGCAGGCGTGCCGATGGTGGCTGGAGCAGGAACTGGCGCTGGTGCGCCCGCGCGTGATCGTGGCGCTGGGCGCGACGGCGGCGCGCGCCCTGCTGGGCAAGGCGGTGACCATCGGCAAGCTACGCGGCACGGCGATCCCGCTGGCGGACGGCGCGGAAGGCTGGATCACGGTGCATCCGAGCTATTTGCTGCGGCTACCGGATGCGGCGAAAGCGGCGGAGGAGCGGGCGCGGTTTGTGGCGGAGTTGCGCGTCGTGGGAGAGCGGGTGCGGGCGTTGGCGTGAGGGTGGATTGCGGACAATCGGATTTAGGGAGCAAAAGGGCGTAACTGGACATTGGGACGTGCGAACATGACTGATCTGCGACACCAATTATCGTGCGCAAGCCGCGACGCCCTTCTTCGGTTTTTGGCGCATAGCATCCACGCTTTCACGATCATGTCGCGGGACAGTGACGAGAATCGGAAGGCGGAGATCAATGACATGGTTCATAGATTGGCCGGTCATATGATGGCTTTGAGCGACCACGATGAACCTTTGGCCGAATGGCGGCTATCCGGCATATTGAGTGAGAGCGAGCACCTAAGCCCATATTTCGCTGAAAAAGTAGCTGGTAGCTTGCCATAGTGACGGCCACCTAAGGCCGGAACAGTCGATTGCGACCTTCGCGAACGACGATTCAGCGGTTAGTTTCCACCTTTATCTTCGTAGACGCCCATCCAAGGATGCATGTGCTGGTTGATAGCAGAAGCACCAGTGAAGTTGGCGGCGTTCCCTCCGATAACCATATGGTAACTACGGCGATGATGAGCGACACCAGAACGCCTACGCCTACCCAGCGCAGCAGCACATACCTTTTGGAACATTCTGCCATGTCGTGAGCCTACACGATTAAAGGAAGGCAACAAATACTCATTAGCGGTCCATCAGCTTTGCTGCTCAACTCCGGACAGGCAAATGATTGACGGTGCGGATCAATCGCGGCTGGGGGACGGCGTGGCAGGGTGGATTTCGGTCAGTCAGCTTTTGGGGAGATTATTGGCGAAAGCTGACCTTGCGCGGAAAAAATCACTCGGCAAAAATCGCCCAATTGCGGACGTTATGGAAACCCAGCTAACAACGCTCGCTTACAAATGGCTTGAAGGTGTCCGATGGAGTTTCCCGACGGTCTGCTCAACCTATACCTCACTGATATAGGAGAGCCGTCCGAAAACCAGTTGCGGATCGTAGTAGTGGAGGGCCTGCTCGGCGAGCCGACTAAGATCGACATCGACGGTGTCGACTTGGGTGAAGGTCGGCCGATCCTTGTGACCGACGAGAGCCGGTCTTTCGAGCTACGTTGGGACAACTACGTCGCATACGCAGTCAGAAACGAGAGCTTCTGCAAGGGCGAGGATGACGAGTTGCCCAGAGGAAAGATGCTTGAGCGGCGCTTCGACACAGCATTCTTCCAGTATGTCTCCGCTACCACATTCGCCGACGATGAATATCCGGGGCCACTAGAGCACTGGTCGCTGACCACGCTAAATCACTGCGTGGATGTGGTGAGCGTCGGTCCTCCGCGCGTGATGTTGAGCACGTCTCGAGCTTGAACGTCGAACCGGGTTCAATGTCCGCTTTCCACCCACATTTGGTCATTCAGCCTTCGACTTGTCATCTGAATGAGTGGCCGGTTTCAGCGGTGTGGATCATCTGACGGAGTGCCCGCGATTGGCCGTTAGCAGACGCTCCCCCTCTTCCAACTGCGCCTAACCGCACTGCGTGCGGTAAGGCTTCATATCCTTCTCCCCGGCGGGGAGAAGGGCACGCGCCTCTACACCAACCCCAGTTTCGCCAGTTCCCCCAGCAGTGCGGCGGGCATCGCTGCAGTAGCATCTTCCTCCCCTTCGCCCAGGTCGCGCGGCGCGTCCTCCTGCGCCAGATAGCGCCAGCCCTGATGGGCGCGCTTTGGTATGGGATGGACCGGGATCAGCGTCGGCGCGAGGCGGATCCAGTGGCGGCCCTGCCCGGTTTCGGCGAAGCCAAGGATCGGGCTGCGGCCGACGATGCGGTGACCGTGAATCCAGTAGAGCGATCCGCCCGCCATTTCCTCGACCCGCTTGGGCAGATAGCGGGTGGTCAGCCGCGCTTCATCGGCATGGCTTTCCAGCCAGGCTTTCAGGCTGGCGGGGCTTTCACTCTGGAATGCGATCTTGGTCATGTGCAACGGCATGGCGGCGATCTGGGGACGCGCGCGTCGCGGTTCAACGCAGGAACAGGGTCGCCAGCCCCAGGAAGCTCAAAAAGCCCAGCGAATCGGTCATCATCGTCACGAACACGGCGGACGACACGGCGGGATCGACATTATTGCGTTCCAGCGTGATCGGCACCAGCACACCCGCCAGCCCGGCGACCAGATTATTGGTCAGGATCGCCGCGCCGAACACCAGCGACAGGTCGATCCGCCCATAGATGATGTAGGAGCCGATGCCGATCAGCGTCCCCAGCGCGGCGCCATTGGTCGCGGCAATGCGGAATTCCCGGCCGATCATCCGCACCGTGTTGGAACTGGTCAGCTGATTGGTGGCAAGCGCGCGCACGACCACGGCCAGCGTCTGCGTCCCCGCATTGCCGCCCATGCCCGACACGATGCCCATCAGCGCCGCCAGCATCGCGAAGCGCGCGATCGTCCCTTCAAACAGGCCGACGACCGAAGCGGCGAGCATGGCGGTGCCAAGGTTGACGACCAGCCAGATCAGGCGCGCGCGCACGGTCATCAATATCGGTTCGTTGATGTCGCCCTCGCCCGCGCCCGACAGGCGCAGAATATCCTCGCCCGCTTCTTCGGAAATGATGTGGACGACGTCATCGACGGTGATCATGCCGACCAGCCGCCCGCTGCCATCGACTACGGCGGCGGAGATGAGTGCATATTTCTGGAAGCGCAACGCGACTTCCTCCTGATCCATGTCGACCGGGATCAGCGTCTGTTCGCGCTTCATCAGGTCGGCCATGGCGACGCTGCGCGGGCAGGTGAGAATCCAGCTGAGCTGGCAATAGCCGATCGGCCGGTGCATGGCGTCGACGACATAGATTTCCCAGAAATCGGTCGTCAGGTCGCCATTGTCGCGCAGATAGTCGATCACCTGACCCACGGTCATATGTTCGGGCACCGCGACTAGGTCGCGCTGCATCAGGCGGCCGGCGGACTCCTCCGGGTAGGACAAAGCGCTTTCGATCGCGGCGCGATCTTCCGGGTCGAGCGCCTCAAGGACGGCCTGCTGGTCGGCCTCCTCCATATCCTCGATCATGGCGACGGCGTCGTCGGTATCGAGTTCGGAGGCGAATTCGGCGACCTGTTCGGGCGCCAGATCACCGATCAGGTCGTCGCGGACATAGTCATTGAGTTCGGACAGGACTTCCGCGCCGACCAGATCGCCCAGCGCCGTCGCCAGCTCACCGCGCCGGTCAGCCGGGGTGAGTTCGAGAAGGTCGGCAATGTCGGCGGGGTGGAGCGGCGAGACGAGGTCGCGCGCACGTTCGGCGTCGCCTTCCTCCACCGCGTCCAGCACGGCGGAGACGAATTCGGGCTTTAGCCGATCATCCTCATCATGGCGCGATTCCGCCGCAGCGGCGATCGCATCCTCTGCATCATCCCCGTCCAACAGGGGCTGGGCTATGTCGCCGCGCTCGCTCATGGCGCCCCCTACTGTCCGGTTCCTGTTGCATTCCGATCCTTTCGCCCATGCACAATATAATTGCAATGGCGCAGACGGGCCAGAAGCCCAAAACACGGGCTTCCATCGTGACTTACAGCCTCTATATGGGTGCCAGCACTACCCCATCCCCCAAAGAGAGGATTTTTCATGGCCGACGATACCCTGACCCTTAGCCTCGACAGTGGCGGCGACGTCGTCATCAAGCTGCGGCCCGACCTGGCGCCCGGCCATGTCGCCCGCATCGTGGAAAACGCCAAGGAAGGCTTTTACGACGGCGTCGTGTTTCACCGCGTCATCCCCGGCTTCATGGCGCAGGGCGGCGACCCGACCGGCACCGGCATGGGCGGCCACCCCGACAAGCCGGACCTGAAGGCCGAATTCAGCCGCGAAAAACATCTGCGCGGCGTCTGCTCGATGGCGCGTTCGTCCAACCCGAACAGCGCCAACAGCCAGTTCTTCATCTGCTTCGACGATGCGACCTTCCTGGACGGCCAATATACCGTCTGGGGCGAAGTGACGTCGGGCATGGAGCATGTCGACGCGCTGCCCAAGGGCGAGCCGCCGCGCACGCCCGGCAAAATCGTCAAGGCAAGCGTCGCCTGACTTTGCTGAATGAAAAGCCCGCCTCCAGACCTTGGAGGCGGGCTTTTTTATGAGCGCAATCACAGGCTTCGCCCCGTCGAGGAACGAGCTGCTCGCGCGAGCATGAATCAGCGCTTCGCCGCCATCCCGTCGGTTGGGGAGACGGACTGTGTCGCCTGCGCCGCATTATCGGCTGCGTCGACAGTTGGCGGCGTATACGGCCCGAAACTTTCGATATGCCAGCGGCGCTGTTCAGCGGTTGATCCGGGGACGTCATTCACCCGGCGCAATATGGCCTGCCGCAGCGCGTACCAGGGTTTGCCATTGGCCGCGAGCCTGCCGTAAATCTGCACTGGCACGCTGACATAGAGCGATCCTGCCGCACCCTCCGGCTCGGTCGGCGCGCCGATATTGGCGTGGATCTCGCTAAAGCCACGGAAGCGCGCGACGAAATGCGCGTCGTCCTGCTGGCCGATCGCACCGGTCGGGTTCCACAAATCCTGTGCGTCCTCGAACCGTTTCTCCTCCAGCAGCGCGAAATAGCCCTGCACCACCTGCGCCGCCCCCTGGCCACTGCCGGGGTCGATCGCCCCTTCTTCCAGCGGCGTACGGTCGTCGGGCAAGCCGCCCGGCGTGCCCGGCGCTGGCGGGTTGAGCGGTTCCATGACCGCCATCGCCTCAGCGCGGACATTATTTTCCACCTGGGTCGCATTGGCGCCATTGGCGAGATTGTCGATCGCACTCTCCTCCCGCCCGTCGCAGGCCGCGACGAACAGGAGGGGAAGCAGCATGATAGCCTTTACCGAACCCCGCATCAGTCAGGACGTTCCTGCCGCGAGGCGCCGGGCGCGCGCGAGCGCACGGCGCGTTCTGACGGCGCCGGACGGGTACCCCAATTGCGTTGCGGACGAGGCTGGTTCATTTGCGGGCGGCCCTGCGGCTGGCGCAGACCCGGCTGCGGGGTCGGGCGCACAGCATCATTGCCGCGCCAGTTACCGCGACCGCGCGGACTGTCCGTGCCCTGCGACGGGCGGGGACGATTGGTCCAGTTACCAGTGCCCGGCGTGCCCGGCTGGCCATCGCGGCCCTGCCAGCGGCCATCGCGCCCGTCACGATCCCGCCCACGCCACTGACCATAGCGTCGGTCGTCGCGCCGGTCATCGCGCCGCTCGGCACGGCGGCCTTCCCAGTAGCGGCGCTGGCGGTCGTTCCAGCGCTGGCGGCGGCCATTGCGGTCGTAGACATAATAGCCGGTGCCGGGATAATAGAAATTGTCATACCATCCATTGTAGAAGCCGGGCTGATAATAGCCAGTCGGGCCATAATAGCCATCGCCATAATAGCCGCCACCGCCATAATAGCCGGTGCCGACACTCACGCCGCCATAACCATAGCCATCATCATAGGCGCAGCCACCCAGTGCCAGCGCGCCTGCCAGTCCGATCACGGCCAGAATCCGATGTCGGAAGCCCGTCATCGTCTTTCTCCTCTTTCCCATCTGATGATGACGTAACGCCCGGCGGTTGAATTGGTTGTGAATGGATTTGGCAGGGCAACCGCGTGTTTATCGCAGGTTCAGATAAGTGGCATTTCGTTCATCGGGGTGACAGAAAGCGTGTTTTTTCCGCCACATAATCGCTTTTTGCGCGATATTTATAATCCGTTCAGGAAACCTTCGGGCAAGGCCGGCCATTTATCCCGCGTCGCCTGAGCCGCTTGTAGCGCTCATTCGTGCGACCCGGCGGGTCCACACCGTCGCACCAATCCACAACAGAAAAGGGTCATACCCATGAAGACACTGCTTTTGACGGCAGTTGCTGCCGCGTCCTTCGTTCCCGCCGCCATGGCGCAGGATCAGGCTGGTTCCCCCAGCCGCATCGAGCCCTATGTCGGCGTGATGGGCGGTGTGCATAATTTCGATAGCGAAACCGGCAAGGAAGGCATTCCTCCGGTCGGCTATAAGGGCCGGATGGTCGAAGGCGTCGCTGGCGTGAACTATAATGTCGCTGGCCCGCTGGTCGTCGGCGTCGAAGGGTCCGCGTCCAAGGGCGTTTCGGGCGACATCGACTGGGAATATGGCGCAGCTGGCCGGGTCGGCGTCAAGGCTGGCAAGGACAGCCTGATTTTCGGCAAGGTCGGTTACAAGTGGGTCAATTTCGACGCGCTTGGCCCCGATAGCCCGGATTGCCATGGCACCACCTATGGCGCGGGCGTCGAGCTGTCGGCGGCTGACATGGGCGGTTCGGCCGCCAGCAGCAACATCCGTTTCCGGGTGCAGGCAGACACGCTGGGCAATTTCCGGTCGATCCGTCCGATGGCGGGTGTCGTCGCGAAATTCTAAAGGATCGGGCGGGCTGTAACGGCCCGCCCCACCAGCCGATCCCCGCTCAGGCTTCGCCCTGATCAGGGACTGGGTCCGGAACGGCGCATTGGACTGCCGCCGTTCCGGATTTCCATTTCATCCGCTGTTGCGCAGGGCCGTCGCGATGGCGTTGATCGACAATTCGATGCCTTCCTTGATCCGCGGATCATCCTCGCCCGCGCGGTGGCGCTTCAACAATTCGACCTGAAGCAGGTTGAGCGGTTCGATATAAGGCAGGCGGAGCCGGATGGACGTTTCCAGCGTCGGATTCTTTTCCAGCAAACGGCTCTGCCCGGTCGCGGCCATCAGCCCGTCATGGGTCAATGCCCATCCTTCACGGATACGGCCAAACAGCCTTTCGGCCATCGCCTGGTCTTCGACCAGCGGCAGATAGCGCGCCGCGATGCCCAGGTCCGATTTGGCCAGCACCATTTCCAGATTGCCCATGGCCGACTTCAGGAAAGACCAGCTTTGCGCCATGTCGGCGAGCAGCGCCTTGTCCTCGAACGCTGCGATCGCATGGCCAACGCCATACCAGCCCGGCAGCATCACGCGCGCCTGCGCCCAACTGAACACCCAAGGGATGGCGCGCAAATCCTCGATACGGTCGCTTTTGGTGCGGCTGGCGGGGCGGGAGCCGATCTTGAGGCCCGCAATCTCCTGAATCGGGGTTAGCTGCCGGAAGAATTCCTTGAAGCCGTCCGTCCCGTAAACCAGATCGCGATAGGCATTGAAGGCGTTTTGCGACAATTCGTCCATGGCGCCTGCAAAACGCGCCGCGTCCTTGTCCGAAATGCCTTCGGGTTCCAGACTGGCGAGCAGGGTCGCGCTCGTCATCGCCTCCAAATTGGTCATGGCGACGTCGCGCGATCCGAATTTGGCGGCGATCATCTCCCCCTGTTCGGTGATGCGGATGCGCCCCTGCACGGTGCCGCGCGGCTGCGCCTGGATCGCGGCGAAGGCGGAACCGCCGCCGCGCCCGACCGCGCCGCCCCGCCCATGGAACAGCTGCATTGCCGCGCCGGCTTCGGCAAAGACCGGCTCCAGCGCCTTGCTTGCCTTGAACAGGCTCCAGGTCGATGTGATGTAGCCACCATCCTTGTTGCTGTCCGAATAGCCGATCATCACTTCCTGATGGCCGCGCTGCTTCACGACGCCAGCTATTTCGGGCAGGCCGAAATAGGCCGACATGATCTGCGGCGCAGCTTCCAGATCGGCGATGGTTTCAAACAGCGGGATCGACATGATCGACGCCTGGGGTGGCGAACCTTCTACGCCGGCGCGCCACAGGCCGGCTTCCTTGAGCAGGATGTTGACCTCCAACAGGTCCGACACGCTTTCCGCCTTGGAAATGATATAATGGGTGATGCAGGCGGGGCCATAGATGCGGTGCGCTTCGGCGGCGGCATGGACGATCGCGAGCTCAGACGCGGTTTCCTCCGAATAGTCGGAAAAGCGCGATCCCAGCGGGCGGTTATTGGCCAGTTCCCGGCGCAGCAGCGCGATACGGGCATATTCGTCGAGCGCGGCATAGTCCGGCTCGACCCCCGCGACCTTCAGCAGTTCAGCAACGACGCGCTGATGCACGTCGCTATTCTGGCGCATGTCGAGCGTGGCAAGATGGAAGCCGAAGGTTTCGACCGCGCGGATCAGACGGCCAAGCGCGCCCCCCGTCGCCAACGCGCCATTGCCCTCGCTCGCCAGCCCTTGGGCCACGGTGACGAGATCGCGGCGGAAATCGGCGGGGCTGGCATAGGCCTGCCCTTTCAGGCCGGAGGGACGCGGAGGCTGATCTCCGGTCAACGCCACATAGGTGGCGACCAGCCGGGCGTAGATGCCCGAAATGGCGCGGCGATAGGGTTCGTCCTGCCGACTGGGCGACGCGTCGCCGCTGGCGTCGGCAATATCCAGCACCGCCTGCGGCACATGGGCGAGTTCGGTCGATAGCGAGAGTTCCGCGCCTAGCGCATGCAGCGCATCGAGATAATAAGCGAGCGCCGCCTGCGCTCCCCGCTTGAGCGCGAATTCCAGTTGGGGTGCCTGCACGAAGGGATTGCCGTCGCGGTCGCCGCCGATCCAGCTGCCGACCCGCAGGAAGCTTTGCGGGCGCGCGCCCAGCACCCGCTCCCACCGCGTATAAAGGGCGGGCAGGACAGGCAGGAATATGTCGCGGAAATAGGTGAGCACATTGTCGATCTCGTCCGCGACGAACAGTTTTTCACGGCGCAGCGGACGGGTTTGCCACAGCAGGGCGATCTGGCGAAAAATCGCCTCATCCAGATTTTCGCCGTGAGCCGTTTCCTGGCGACCCGCATCCTTCAGCAGCATCAGATCGGCAATGCGATTCTTGTGATCGATCATGCTCTTGCGCCGCACCTCGGTCGGGTGGGCGGTGAGAACGGGGACGATCAGCGAATGCGCCAGCAGCCCCAGCACCGCGTCACGATCGATTCCATGCGAATCGAGCCGGGCGATCGCCGACGCCACATCGGCCCCTGGGTCCGCCGCGACCCCCTGCCGGTCCTCGGCCAGATTGGCGAGCATCGAAAACAGCATGAAGCCGCGGGTGAAGTTGAGCGTGTCGTCGAGGCTGAGCGCGTCCAGCCCGGTATCGACAAGGTCCGCGCCCTGTATGCCGCGCGCACGATCGACCGAGGCGGAGCGGATATATTCGGTCTGGCGATAGAGGCTATCCCCGCCATAGGCGCGGATCACATCGCCCAGCAGGCGCCCCAGATAGCGGATGTCGGGGTTCTGCGTGATCGCAGGAGCGGACGGTGATGAGGAGAGAGTCGCCATGGAAACGATGCTGCATTGCAACAGTAAAAGGGTCAAGCATTTCCCATCGTTTGCGCTGCGCGATTCAAGCCGCCTTCAGCGCCTCGATCAGCCGGCCGAATTCTGCCTGCACCTGTTCCACACCCTGTCGTACGGCCGCGCCCTGGGCACGGGTGGCAGCGGCGGCCTGCGCCGAATGCCGCAGGGCATGGGAAATCGCGTCGACCGCCTGATTGGTGGCGCCCGCATCCAGCGCGACCGAGCGGGAAACGCGCTGAATATCCTCAACCGAAGCAAGCTGTTGCTGGGCGGAGGAGGCAGCCGCACCGATCGTCTCGACCAGACTGGCCAGGACCGTATCGACCGAGCCAACAAGCGCGAACGTCTGTTCCGCCGCCTGTTCGATCCCATCCGCGCGCGCCTGAATCTCGCGCGTGGTCTGGGCCGTCTGGGCTGCCAGCGCCTTGACTTCGTTGGCGACGACCACAAAGCCGCGCCCCGCCTCTCCGGCGCGGGCCGCCTCGATCGTGGCGTTGAGCGCCAGCAGGTTGGTCTGGCCGGTAATCTCCGCGATCAGCTTCGTCGCTTCGTTGACGCTGCCGACATGGCGACGCAGATTATCATTGGCGTGGTGGGCGGCGGCCGATTGTCCGCTGGCGCTCGCCGCCGATTCGCGGATGTCATAGGCAGTGCCGGTGAAAGCCCCGATCGATGCCGTCAGATCGTCAATGGTCGCGGCGATGGCCTGGGCCGATCCGGCGGTATCACGCGCGCGCGCCGTCACGGTATCGACATGCCGCTGCTGCTCGTCAATCGTGCGCATCGTATCGTCGGCGCTATGTTCCAGCGCGGCAGCCGTTTCGAACAGCTGCGTCACCAGCAGGGCCATGGACCGTTCCAGCGCTTCGGCTATCACGCGCCCGTTGCGCCGCAATTCTTCCTGATGTCGCCGTTCCTCCGCCGCGACCTGATCGGCGCTGGCGGCCAACGCCTGCCGGGCCGCTTCAGCCTGCACCAGCGCCTTGCTGGCCTGTTCGGCGGCGGAGCGCGCTTCACTTTCCGCATCGCGCGACAGCTGGACCTGCTCGCGCAAGGCCCGATGCGCCGCCATCAGGCGCCATGCCAGCCAGCCCGACATGGCCAGGAATGTCAGGACGATGATGGCGACGGCGGGCATGATCTGGCGCAACGCCTTCGCCCCCGACGATGATCGGCGCCATTCCACCTGCCCCAGCACCCGCCCGGTGACATCCTTGACCCGAATACCGTTTTCGGTGTCCCCGGTAGTGCCGACATTCCAGCGCAGCGGCAATTGATTGGTGCGGCTCATGTCGGCCAGCAATTTGGCGTCGATCGGTTTGGTCAGCACCAGATAGCGCACATCCCCGGACGGCAAGTGAGCGACGTCTTTCCATGGCGTGATCGCGCGGACGCCCAGGATCGCCGCCTGCCCCTGCAACCGCACGAAACGGACAACGGCCTTGCGCTCGTCCAGCGCGGCGCGATGGCTCTGCGGCAGCGCCGTCATCAGTTCATGCAGTACCGGCAAGTCCAGCGCCTGGTCCAGCGGCAGGCGGCGCGCGCGCCGGGGCAGTTCACTGCCCGCCGCCGACCAGATCGTCCGTCCACGGACGTCGAGCACGTAGGAATCGGCCACTTCCG
Source organism: Sphingobium sp. JAI105 (assembly GCF_015752145.1). NCBI lineage: Bacteria > Pseudomonadati > Pseudomonadota > Alphaproteobacteria > Sphingomonadales > Sphingobiaceae > Sphingobium > Sphingobium sp. JAI105. Next base: position 1,709,585 of record NZ_JADOUC010000001.1, read on the forward strand.
TCGCCAGATTGCTTTCGGCCCATTCGCTGTCGAAATCGCCATAGACATGGCCTACCGCATCGTCCCAGCGCGCCGACGCCATGACAGCATCGCCCACCGCGGCCCGCTCACGCAGCAACGCGCCATTGACGACGCGATGCAGATAGGCGTCGGCATTGCGTTCGATCTGGGCGCTGAGCAGGCCAAGGAGAATGGCCGTGCCGATCAAGGCCAGCATTATGACGCCGCCAAGCGGCACCATCGTATCCCCCAGATTGTTGTTGCCCGCCAGCAATGCACGTTTGCGCATCATGTCGCGGACACGAACGAGGAGGGGATTCTTAACCATCCTCCCCGGTTAATGGGCACAGGTTGAAAATTGGTGAGCAAGTTCTTGCGCCAACCCGGTCCGCTGGGCCAAAGGATGAGCGTGACCGCCAGCATCAGCATAGGAACCGACAGCCACGGCAAGGACGTGCTGGTCGACGTGGAGGAATTGCTTGCCACCCGGCTGCTCGTCCAGGGCAATTCGGGGTCGGGCAAGTCGCATCTTCTGCGCCGCCTGCTGGAAGAAAGCGCGCCGCTGGTGCAGCAGGTGGTGATCGACCCGGAAGGGGATTTCGTCACGCTGGCCGACCGCTACGGCCATGTCGTGATTGACGCGGGCGATTATAATGAGCGCGAGATCGTCAAGATGGCGACCCGGATACGCGAACATCGCGCGTCGGTGGTGCTGAGCCTGGAAGCGCTGGAAATCGACGCGCAGATGAAATGCGCCGCATCCTTCCTCAACGCCCTGTTCGATGCGCCGCGCGACCATTGGTATCCTGCGCTGGTGGTGGTCGACGAGGCGCAGATGTTCGCGCCCGCCGCCGCTGGGGACGTATCGGACGAGGCGCGCCGGGTATCGCTGGCGGCGATGACCAATTTGATGTGCCGGGGGCGCAAGCGCGGGTTGGCTGGGGTTATCGCAACCCAGCGGCTGGCGAAACTGGCCAAGAATGTCGCGGCGGAAGCCTCCAACTTTCTGATGGGGCGCACCTTTCTGGACATCGACATGGCCCGCGCAGCCGACCTGCTGGGGATGGAGCGGCGGCAGGCGGAGCAGATCCGCGATCTGGAGCGCGGACGGTTCCTGGCGCTGGGTCCGGCGATCTGCCGCCGTCCGGTCGCGGTAAAGATCGGCGCGGTCAAGACCAGCACTCGCGGCGGCACGCACAAGCTGATGGCGCCCCCCGTCACCAGCGGCGAGGATTTTCAGGAATTGCTGTTCGCCCCCGAAGCGGCGGACGCCGTGCCGGTCGCGCCGCCCCGTGCCGACCCCCCGCCCCGCGCCGCCGAGGACATCATCCGCGCGCTGGCCGATTCGCCACAGGCCCGGCCCGCCGCGCCTGAACTGGATTTCGGCCAGAATGAGCCGGTGGTGATGACGGTGCTGGAGGAAATCGTCGCCGATCTGGGCGATGCAGCGCCCAGCATAGCGACGCTGTATCAGGATTTTGGCGTCCGCTGCCGGATGAAGGGGCTGCGTACCCCGCCGCTGGACCTGCCAGCCTTCCGCAAGCGTTTTGCCATGGCGCAGGCGGGGATGATGGACGCAGCCGACGTCCGCTGGGAACCGGCGATGCGCGCGGCAGACCCATTGCCGGACGATATGCTGGCCCCCTTCCTGCTGATCGCGCGCGCCGCGATGCAGGGCCAACCCTGCCCGGACGATGCAGCGCTGGCGCGGGCCTATGGCACCAGTTCACCGGGGCGAGTGCGCCGGTTGATCGACTATATGGAGAAATTGGGCGTCATCGTCGCGCGCACCGATTTTTCGGGCAAGCGCTCCATCGGCGTGCCGGGATTGGGCCTGTCGACGGCGGTGGCGGAGGGATGACGGCCCCAACCATGTCATCCATCCTTTTCGTGTGCCTGGGCAATATCTGCCGGTCGCCCCTGGCCGAGGCTGCGTTGCGGGCGGAGGCGGAACGGGCCGGGCTGGACATCATCGTTGATTCGGCGGGAACGGGCGACTGGCATGTCGATTGTCCGCCGGACCCGCGCGCGGTGCGGCAGGCGCAGCGCCACGGCATCGACATATCGGGCTATCGCGGGCGTCAGGTGCGCGCCGCCGATTTCCGCAGCTTCGCACATATTTTCGCGCTGGATGGCGATAATCTCAAAAATCTGCGGCGTATCCGGCCATCCGACGGAAGCGCGACGCTGGCGCTGTTGATGGATATGGTACCGGGACGGGAGGGGAGCGGCGTGACCGATCCCTATTATGGCGACGAGGCAGGCTTTGCGCAGACGTGGGACGATGTAACCCGCGCGGCGCGGGCCATCGTCGCGAAACTCCGCACCCACTAGCAATCTTTTGATTCTAGTGCCCGTCAGTCGCCTGCGACGCGATCCCGCATCGTCTGGCTGGCGCGGAAGGTCAGGACGCGGCGCGGTTCGATCGGCACTTCCACCCCGGTCTTGGGATTGCGGCCCATGCGCTGGGTCTTGTCGCGCAGGACGAAAGTGCCAAAGCTCGAAATCTTCACATTTTCGCCGCGCTCCAGCGCGTCGGACATATGGCCCAGGATCGATTCGATCAGCGCTGCCGCTTCGGCCCGCGACAGGCCGACGTGGCGGTTGACGCTTTCAGCAAGGTCTGCGCGCGTTAATGTGCCTGTGCCGGTCATCGGATTCCCCATTTCCACCCCTTGGGCCACCATAGTCGGATGGCCTTTGCGGGAATGTGCGGGATTCGCAGGGCTTTGGCAAGGTTGCGTGATTTTGCGGGATCAGACCCGCAAGACGCAGGCACCCCAGGTGAAGCCGCCGCCCATCGCTTCGAGCACGATAAGGTCGCCCGGCTTGATCCGGCCGTCGCGCACCGCGCAATCGAGCGCCAGCGGCACCGACGCAGCCGAGGTATTGGCGTGGCGATCGACGGTCACGACAACCCGGTCGGGCGAGAGTTTGAGCTTGCGCGCGGTAGCGTCCAGGATGCGGGCGTTGGCCTGATGCGGCACCAGCCAGTCGATATCGCTGTTGGACAGGCCCGCCGTCGCCATGACTTCGTTCAGCACCGAGGCGAGATTGACCACGGCGTGGCGGAACACTTCCTGCCCCTTCATCCGCAGCTTGCCCACGGTCTGCGTCGTGGACGGTCCGCCATCGACATAGAGCAGGCCGTTGTGGCGGCCATCGGCGTGCAGCTTGCTGGCCAATATGCCGCGCGTACCATCCGCGCTTTCCTCCGCGCCCAGCACGACTGCGCCAGCGCCATCGCCAAAGAGGACGCAGGTGGTGCGATCTTCCCAGTCGAGAATACGGCTGAAGGTTTCCGCACCGATCACCAGCGCGCGCCGGGCCGCGCCGGAGCAGATCATGCTGTCGGCAACGGTCATGGCGTAGAGGAAGCCGGAGCAGACGGCCGCGACGTCAAAGGCGACGCAATCATCGATGCCCAGCGCGGCCTGCACCCTGGTAGCGGAGGCGGGGAAGGTCTGGTCCGGGGTCGCGGTCGCCAGAATGATGAGGTCGATGTCCTGCGCCGCAACGCCCGCGGCATCGAGAGCGGCCTGCGCCGCGTCAGCCGCCAGCGAGGCGGTGGTTTCACCATCGCCCGCGATATAGCGATTGCGGATGCCGGTGCGCTCGACAATCCATTCGTCGCTGGTATCGACGGTCTGTGCCAGTTCCGCGTTGCTGACCGCACGCGCCGGCAGCGCCGATCCGGTCCCCAGGAGAATCGCGCGACGGATCACTTGACGGGCTGCTCCAGCTTCGACGAGGCAATAAGCGCCTGAACGGCGGCCATGTCGGCCGCGATGCGGCGGGTGATGTCTTCTTCCAGCAGGCGGGCGGCGACATGAACCGCATTCGCTATGCCCTTGGCGTCCGCGCTCCCGTGGCTTTTGACGACCACGCCATTGAGGCCCAGAAATACCGCGCCATTATGATTGTTGGGATCAAGATGATGCTTGAGCAGGTGCATCGCGGGTTTCGAGATCAGGAAGCCGATCTTCGAACGGATCGAACTGGTGAAGGCGTTGCGCAGCACGTCGGTGACGAAGCGGGCCGTGCCTTCGATCGTCTTGAGCGCGACATTGCCGGAAAAACCGTCGCACACGATGACGTCGGTATCGCCCCGGCTGATCTTGTCGCCTTCGGTAAAGCCGTCAAAACTCATCGGCAGGACGTCCGCAGCGCGCAGGATGGCCGCAGCGTCGCGGATTTCGTCCGTACCCTTAAGCTCTTCGGTACCGATGTTGAGCAGGCGCACGCGCGGCCGCTCCAGATCGAATGCGATGCGGGCATAGGCTGCCCCCATCACCGCGAACTGGACGAGATTGCGGGCGTCGCATTCGGTGTTCGCGCCCAGATCGAGCATGACGACGTCATTGTCGCCACGCGTGGGCAACAGGGCCGACAGTGCGGGCCGATCAATGCCAGGCATGGTGCGCAGCGCCAGCTTGGCCATGGCCATCAGCGCACCGGTATTGCCCGCCGACACGGCTGCACCGGCATCACCCGACTTCACGGCCGCTATGGCCATGCTCATCGAGCTGCTCTTCTTGCGAATCGCAACGCTCGGCTTGTCAGCGCCATCGACGACGGTATCGGCATGGACGACGTCGGACGCCGCGCGCAAATTGGGATGGTTGTCGAGCGCCGCCTTGATGCGGGTTTCGTCACCGAACAGGGTGAAGCGCAGCCCGTCATGGCGGTGACGGGCGAGCGCCACACCCGCCATCATCACGCGCACGCCTTCATCCCCGCCCATCGCGTCAATGGCGATTCGCGGCTGGCTGGACACCCTAGATCACCCCTTTGCGGAGATCGAAAAGTCGTTACGCCCCGACGGCGACGATTTCGCGGCCGTTATAATGGCCACAGGCGCCGCACATATTGTGGGGACGCTTGAGTTCACCGCAGTTGGAGCATTCCTGGAACGCTTCGACGCGCAGCGAATCGTGGCTACGGCGCATACCGCGCTTGGAGGGGGACGTTTTCCTTTTGGGGACAGCCATATCGGCACCTTGTTCCGTAAATCTATCAGGTTGTGCGAACGGCCAGATCCAACATGAAAGCTGACGCCACAGGCGCCGCAGACCCATGCGGCCCTGGGTGATCGCGAAGCCCTGCGCCTATAGCGCCTTTTGATCGGGGCGCAAGTCCTTCCTTGCCTGCCAAGCCGCAGCGGCTAGGGTGCAGGGCATAGAAATGAAGGGAAAATCGATGCTCCTGCCGATCACGCTGACCTTCGCCGCGGCCTGCGCGCTGCTCAATCTGTGGATAGCGACGCGATGCGCGCGGATTCGTATTTCGGGCAAAATATTGCATGGCGATGCGGGCAATACGCTGCTGGCCAGGCGGATGCGGGCGCACGCCAATTTTGTCGAATATACCCCGATCGTGCTGATCCTGTTCCTGGTGGTCGAACTGGCGGTTGGCGCTTCGCTATGGCTGTGGATCGGTGCGCTGGTCTATATCGTGGCCCGCGTGGCCCATGCGTTTGGCATGGATGCCGAAGCCCCAACCCCCTGGCGGGCTGGCGGTGCGCTGCTGACATGGCTGGTGACGGCCGGCCTGGCGATCACGGCGCTGACGATCGCCTACACCGCCACGCGCGAGATGCCGGCGCCGCCCGCGCTATCCGCCCATGTATAAAGGGTGGGGCGCCTGACTGCGGGCGCCCGTCACATCCATATCCGCGAGGATCAGCCCAGCACCGAATCGGCGACGAAGGGATTCGTGCGGCGCTCATGGGCAAAATTGCTCATCTGGCCATGGCCCGGGACGAAGGCTGTATCCCCGCCCAACGGCCAAAGCTTGCCGGTGATGGCGTCGATCAATTGCTGATGGTTGCCGCGCGGGAAATCGGTGCGACCGATCGACCCCTGAAACAGCACATCGCCGACGATGGCGAGCTTGCTGGGGGCGTGGTGGAACACGACATGGCCGGGCGTATGGCCGGGGCAATGGAGGACGTCGAGGGTCAGATCGCCCACGGTCACCTGATCGCCATCTACCAGCCAGCGGTCCGGCTCGAAACTTTCGCCCGGCACGCCCCAGCGCGCGCCATCCTGCGCCAGCTTGTCGATCCAGAAGCGGTCATCCTCATGCGGCCCCTCAATAGGTACGCCAAGGTCGCGGGCCAGCACGCCCGCCTGCCCGCAATGATCGATATGGCCATGGGTCACGAGCAGCTTTTCAATCGTCACGCCATGCTGCGCCGCTGCCTGCTTCAACACCGGCAGGTCGCCACCCGGATCGACGAACGCACCGCGCATGGTGGCGGTGCACCAGAAAAGCGTGCAGTTCTGCTGGAGCGGGGTGACCGGGATCAGCGTTGCCCTGAGCGGGCGGTCCTGCTGGGACGTAGCTTGCGGGGATGTCGTCATAGGCCCGATGTGGCGAAGCGACGCGGTCGGCGCAAGGCCTATGCCTCACCCAGCGCCGCGAACGGCTCGGCCAGGCTGATCCCGTCCAGCACCCGCGCGGTTTCATCCCGCACGCGAAGCATCACCCGGTGCAGGCGACATTCCGATTCGGGCAGGCAGTTGGTGCAGCTTTCATGGGCAAAGCGGCTGGCGCAGGGGGTGAGCGCGAGCGACCCGCGGGTCAGGCGGACAATGTCGCCATAGCTGATGTCGACCGGCGCGAGCGCAAGCCAATAGCCCCCGTCCCTGCCCCGCTGCGTCGCCACCAGCCCTTCGCGCGACAATTCCGACAGGATCACCGTGAGGAATTTGCCCGGAATATTCTGGCGCGTGGCAATCTCGTTCAGCGGCACCGGTCCCTGACGATAGCGGTCGGCCAGATGCTGGAGCGCGCGGATGGCATAACGGGTCTTTTGGGACAGCATATTTCCGTTATTCGCTCAGCCGATGCGTTTGACAAGTCAGGGCGCGGCTTTCTCCAGCGCGGCGCGCGCCTGGGCGGGGAAATCGGTGAAGACCGCGTCCACCCCGGTCGCCGCCACGGCGCGAACATAGCCCGCAAAATCGCCCCGTCCTTCCGGGTCGTCGGTCCGCTGATACTGGGCGGGCAGGAAGATATTTTCCATCCGCAAGGTCCAGATATGGACCTGTAGTCCGGCATCATGCGCCTGCCCCACCAGCGCGGTGGCGCCGCTGTCGGCCAGTACGCGATTGGTGGAAGGACCGATGCCGTCCGCATAGTCGGCGATCGCGCGCAGCCCCTCGACGCTCATCATGCCGTCATAGCTCAGGTCAGGCCGGTCTGCCGGGCCAGCGGTGCTATCGATCAACTGGATCAGCCGCAGCCGGGTGGCGGCGCGCAAGGCCTGAAGATTGCCGACCTCGAACGACTGGATAAAGACCGGGTCGGCCTCCGTCAGATAGCCATATTGTTCCAGCAGCGCGAGCATCGGCGCCTGATGCGGCAGTCCGATCCCGGCGAAATAGCTGGGATGCTTGGTTTCGGGATAGAGGCCGATGCGGCGACCCGCTTCCGCCTCCTTGGCGCGGACCAGCTTCAATATCTCCTCGAATGTCGGGATGAGATAGAGATCGTTGAAGCGGGTGTTGGCCGGGCGCAGCATGGGCAGCCGTTCGCGCGCGCGCAGGGTACGCAGTTCGGCCAGGGTAAAATCTTCGGTGAACCAGCCCGTGACCGCCGCGCCATCAATGGTCTTGGTCGTCTTGCGATCGGCAAATTCGGGGTGATCGGCAATATCGGTCGTGCCGCTGATCTCATTTTCGTGGCGGGCGACCAATATGCCGTCCTTGGTCAGCACCAGATCCGGCTCGATAAAGTCCGCGCCCTCGTCAATCGCCCGCTCATAGGCGGCGAGCGTATGTTCCGGCCGCTCGCCGCTGGCCCCGCGATGGGCGATCAACAAGGGTTCGGCCATGGCCATCTCCACCGGCAACAGGAGCAACAGGAGCGTCAGGCAGGCGCGGATCAGGCGCCGCCCGGTCATGCTATGGCACCTGCCAGGGCGTTCTCATAGGTCGTAGCCTTGAAACCGACGATGGTTTGCTTGCCCGTGTCCAGAATCGGGCGCTTGATCATCGACGGGTTGGTCATCATCAGCAGGATGGCCTTGTCCGCGTCGATATGCGCCTTGTCCCCGGCATCCAGCGCCTTGAAGGTGGTGCCGGAACGGTTGAGGATGGTTTCCCAGCCATGTTCCATCACCCATTCCTCCAGCTTGGCCTTGTCCACGCCCGACACCTTATAGTCGTGGAAGCTGTAGGAGACGCGCTCATTGTCGAGAAAATTGCGGGCCTTCTTGATCGTGTCGCAATTTTTGATGCCGTACATCGTGATCATGGCGGCTTACCCTTTGAATGCGGTGACTTCGATTTCGATTTTCATGTTCGGCTTGATCAGTCCGGCGACGACGCAACTGGCGGCGGGGCGGATGGTGCCGAATATAGGAGCGGTCGCCTGCCCCAGTTCGTCCCAATAGGCAGGGTCGGTGATGTAATAAGTGACGCGCACCACGTCCGAAAAGGCAAAGCCCGCCTCCTCCAGCGCCGCGCCGATGACCTTGAGCGCGTTGGCGGCCTGTTCGGCCACGCTGTCGGGCATGGTCTTGGTTTCCGGATCGGTGCCGGTGGTGCCGGCGACGAAGCACCAGTCACCCTGGACGACGGCACGGGAATAGCCGACCTGCGCCTCAAAGGGCGAGCCGGACGAAATAAGCTGGCGGGACATGATGGATTCCTGCTGCAGTGCGAAAGGATCGCGCCCGCCCTTGCCCCCTTGGCCTGATGCTGTCCAGTGGATTCAGCGAGGGCGACGCGGAACGGCGTGCCGTGCGGACCGTTGGGACGGGATTGAACCAGCTACAGGAGAGCGTCCATGGCCGATCCGATCCCCGATAATGACATTGATGAGAATAGCGAACAGAATGAGGCCGGCACGCAGGCGCAGGATGTAGCGGAGTCCGCGCGGACGCGGACGACTGACCTGAGCGAGGAGAGCGAGCATGGCGGACATGGCAATCCGGCCCAGATCATCCCCGACGACGTACCGGACCTTGTCGACACGATGAACGCCATGAACCGATCCGGCCAGATCGACATGGACGCCTATGCCGGCGAACCGGCAATGGATGATGAGGACGGGGCGGAAAGCAGCGAGGACTGATCGGGTCGATCAGGCCGCCTCACTGCTCCCGTCGAGCGCAAAATTGATCATGCCGCGCGCCATGTGACCCAGTGCCTGCGCCATTGCGTCGCCGATCGCGGGATCCATATCCTGCTGACCTGCAATCGCGCATGTCATCGCCAGCGCCCAGTCGTCGGCAAGCGCGGGCGTGATGGGGAAAGCGCGATGCAGCGACATGACGCACTGACCGCGCGCGAACCAGTCGCGCGGCCCGCCCAGCCAGCCCGACAGGAAGCGCGTCAGGCCCAAACGCACCGGCCCCAGATCGGCGGCGTGAACCGCGCGCAGGTCAGCGTAGAGGCTGTCCTGTTCGATCAGGTCATAGAAGCGGTTGACGATCGCCGCGACGACCGGTTCGCCGCCGATGCGGACATAGGGGCTGGGCGGCGCGGCGGCGTTCATCGACTGGCTCCGTTTCGGATGATGGAATGGCCAGCATGACGCATTGGAACCGCGCGTCATTGATCCGCGTCAAACTCGATCCTCACCGAATTGGCGAGAGGTTGGACTGGCTTTAACGCCCCCTTTGTCAATGGCCGCCTATCGTCGCAGCATGGCGAGACAGAGATATGGACGCGCGCAACGGCGCAACGCGGGCTTCAGCGGCCCTGCGCTGATCTACACATTATGTCTGGGCCTGTTGCTTGGCTGGTACGGGCCGATCTGGATGGATCGCGGTGTCTGGCCGCCATTGGAGAGCCCCCGGCAAAGCATGGCCGCCGATGCGCTGTCCGCGCAATTCGGCTTTTGCCATAGCGGGGGCGGTGTGAATTGCGTCGTCGATGGCGACACATTCTAGTTTGGCGGCGAGAAATATCGGATCGCCGATATCGACACGCCCGAAACCCACGGGCCGCGCTGCGCCGCCGAGGGCGCTTTGGGCGCGCGGGCGACGGAGCGGTTGCAGGCCCTGATGAATGCGGGGGCGTTCTCGCTGGAGAGCGGGGACCGGGATACGGACCGCTATGGTCGATCGCTGAGGGTCGTGACACGCGGCGGCGAATCGATCGGCGGGATGCTCGTCGCCGAAGGGCTGGCACGCGAATGGGACGGTGCGCGACACGGATGGTGCTGAACGGGGCGAACGCGCAGCGCCCGCCCCTTCGTCCCGCTTAGCGGCAGTTCAGGCTACCCCGGTCGATTTCACGGCCGAGCAGCGCACCTGCGCCGCCGCCGATCAATATGCCCGCGACATTGGATTGGCCGCGATCGATCTGGCTGCCGAGCAGGCCGCCCAACGCCGCGCCGACGATCAGGCCAGTGGTGCCGTCCGACCGGCGGCAATAATAGCGGTCATCATAGCCACGATAGATGCGGGTGCGGCGATCGACGCGGATCGGCGCATAGCCGGCGCGATAATAGCGGTCGGGCCGGTAGCTGCGGCCATAACGCGGATCGGGACGGTTCCAGTCATAGCGGTACACGACGCGACCGGGCCGACGATAGGCAACACGGCGGTCGTCCCGACGGTCCCGGCGCCAGTCACGGCGATCATCGCGCCGGTCAGCGCGTCGGTCCTGGCGATCATCCCGACGGTCGGCCCTGCGGTCCTGGCGATCCTCGCGCCGTTCGCGATTATCGCGGCCCGGCTGGGCGAAAGCGGGCGTTGCGGCCAGGCCGGTCAGCGTCATCGCGCCGAGTGACAGGGCAGCAATAGCCTGTCTGAAAGTGAACGTCATGGCAGAGTCCTTTGCATGGGCATATTCGTGAATGTCAGAACCCATGACGATAGAGCTTGTTGCATGAACGACACAAAACCACCCGTTCATCGTGAAGCAGGATGAGGCGGGGAGCAGGGCACCGATGGTGCAATCGGAAGAATGACGGGATCGTGCAGCGGCGATCCGATAATCGCTGCCTCAGCCCTGATCCTGATAGGCCATCTGGAGTATGCCCCAGTGTCGGCCCTTTACATGGATCGACGCGATCACCTGTTTGAGCAGGATGACATCGCCCGCCGCGGTCAGGCGGCGATACGCCTTGATGCAGAAGGGCTGCGTCGTGCGGCATTGTTCGCGCGTATCGGCGAAATCGAAGATCAGGCCCTGCCGCGAATATTCCGCATTCCATACATCCTCGCCCGGCCGCTGCGGATGGGCGCGTTCGGGCATGGCAATCGCGCCAAAGGCATTGCGGTCGGTGAAGGTCATGCCGAACAGGCCAGTGAAGGCGCGCGCCTTTTCCTGCTGCGCGCGCGCGGCGGGCAACATCACATCCTGTACGGGATGGCTATATTGTTGCGGATTGGTGCCGGGAATAGGGGTTGGCAGATCGCCGAACAACGCGGCTTCGCTGATCCGCCCGCTGTCGATCGCCTGCTCCATCGCGCGACTGACGATCTCGGCCGATTCCAGGCTGAAACTGATATAGGGCGAATCGGGAATCGCGACCCCGCTTTCGGCCAGATATTGCAGCAGCATGTTGGTATCGTCGCTGGCGGTCGATACGCGGCCCGACAGGCGTTGCAACCCGCCCGCATTGTCCGCCGATGTGCTGGCCAGCGCGGCCAGACCAGTGCGGATTTCCCCCGCCGATCCCACGATCGACGCGATCCGTTCGGCCACGCCCTCGGTATTGCTCGACAGGTCAACCATGAGCGAGCCAAGCCGCTCCACCAGCGCCTCTATGTTGCGCGTGTCCGATTGCGCGGTGCGCGCGGTCTGCGCGCCGCGGTTGATGCTGTCGAGCATCCCGCCCGCCTCGCTGGTCAACGCCGCGATCGATTGTTCGATCGTGTGCGTGGCCGCGCCGGTTTCCTGCGCCAGTTTCTTCACTTCGGCGGCGACGACGGCAAAGCCGCGCCCGGCATCGCCCGCGCGTGCCGCCTCTATCGTGGCGTTGAGCGCCAGCAAATTGGTCTGCCGGGCGATGCCGCTGATCACATTGGTGACATGGGCGACGGTCTTGAGCGCTTCGCCAAAGCCGTCCAGCCGCTCATGAATACAGCTGACCTGATCGATCAGATCGACAAAGACATGGTTGGCGGCGGAGAGTTGCCGCCCGGAATCGTCGATGATGGAACGGGCCGCCACCGCCTTGGCACGGGCGTCCTGCCCGGCATTGGCCACGCTTTCGCCATCGTGCGACAATTGCGTCGCTGCGCCGCTGATCGCCTCGATCGTGCGCGCCTGCTGCGTTACGCGGTCGGCCAGTTCGCTGATGTCGGCCTGTAGATCGAGCGTGCGTATGCCCAGGTCGCCCGACAATTTGGCCACCTTCATAACCGCTCTTGCAACGGTTTCGGATTTCGCTTCGCTACCCACGGATCGAGGGCTAGCTCAACATGGTAAAGGAAAGATTAGCGATGCGTCAGAGCGATCCGGCCAGCGCCAGCACCACGCCGGACACCACCAGCAGCAGCCCGATGGCCTCGCTCCGCTGCATCTGTTCCCTCAGGTAAAAATGCGCAAAACCCATGGTGAAGGCGACCTCGATCTGCCCGACGATCCGCACCAACGCGACCGGCGCCGTTGCAAAGGCGGTGAACCAGCAGGCCGATCCAAGGGCCGAGAGCATCCCGACCTGTCCCGATACCCGCCAGGTGGCGAACACGCGCCGCATTTCGCCTGATTCGCGCGCCAACAGCCAGCCGCCCTGCATCAGGGTCTGAAGCGCGACCGTCACGGCCAGCACGATCAGCGCCGCCAGGATCGCGTCGCCCGTGTCCACCTGCTGCGTTGCGCGGCGGATGCCGATCGCGGTCAGGGCGAAGAAAAATCCCGACGCTATGCCGCACAGGGCGGCGGGCTGGCCCAGCGCGCGGACGAAATCCATCGCCCCCATGCGCCTGCCCCCGGTCGACAGCAGCATCACGCCCACCACGCCGCAGCCGATCCCGCCCCAGGCCAGCGGCGAGAGACGCTCGCCCATCAGCAGGAAGGACAGTAGCGCGCCCTGGACCGCCTCGGTCTTGGAATAAGCGGTGCCGACGACGAAATTGCGGTATCCAAATGCCAGGATCAGCAGGTTGGTCGCAACGATCTGCGCCAGCCCGCCGCCGATGCAGAAAAGCAGGAACAACGGCCCGAGTGCAGGCAGAGGCGCTGGATTGGCCAGCCAATATCCGCCCAGCAACAGCATCGCGAACGGCAGTCCGTAAAGGTAGCGCACCAGCCCCGCCGCATTGAGCGACAGGCTATGACTGACGCGCCGCTGGACGGCGGTGCGCCATGCCTGCATCCCGCCCGCCATCAGCGTCGCGGGCAACCAGATCGGGGACGTGATCATCGCGCTGCTATGGCCGCCGGACGCCCGGCGTCATCCCATCATCACCAGCATGGTGAAGAACAGCGCCAGCGCTACGCAGGCGAACATATAGAGCAGGGGCAGCCGCCACATCGCACCAAAGCGCGACAGGCTGTAGGCGTCCTTCATCTGCCGATACATATGCCAGGCGGCGTAGAGCAGCAGCGCCGTCGTCACCAAACCGGCGGTGACATGCAGCGCCGACAACAGCATCGACAATGAAAAGAGGAGGGACATGAAGGCGATCGAATAGGTGACGTAGATCGCATGGTCATACATTTTGAAGCGGCGGTTGAACGGGAAGAGCAGCCACACGAACGGCATGGAAAACAGGATCAGCGCCCAGGAGAATTTATAGGCATTGGCCTTGAGCTTGTAATAGGCCAGTTCCGGGTCTTTCGCCGCCGCGCTGACGACCTCTCCCACCGTGGCCGCGACTCCGCCATTCATGCCCTCGCCACGCAGGGTTTGCGTCATGTTGGCGGCGAGCGTCATGCCCTGTCGCTCCTCGCGCGCCTCGCGCAAATCCTCGTTCAGCTTCTCGCGCCGCTTCGGCGTCAGGCCCGGCTCTTTCAACCGTGTTTCGATCTTCGCAATCCGCGCGTCGGCCCTGGCCTCTTCGGCGCGCAGTTCCGCGATGGCACCATCGTCCATCTGCACCATCTTGCCCGCGCTGGCGCCATGGCCGCTGGTGAGCGAGAAGATGGCGTACATCAGGAAGGCGCTGAACAGGAACAGGGCGAAGGGCGACACGAACTTCGCGCGCTCGCCATGGATATAGCGCCGCGTCAGCTTACCCGGACGCAGCGCCAGTTCGGGCAATGTCCGGAATATCTTGCCTTCAAAATGCAGCACGCCATGGGCCAGATCATGACCGATCGCGCCGAAGCTGCGATGGAGATGCGCCGCCTGCCCGCATTGCGCGCAATAGGCGCCGGTCAGTTCCGCACCACAATTGAGGCATTTGCCATGGCCATCATGATCGGATTCGCCATGCCCCGGCTCGACCGCGCGCGCGATCATGCCTCCGGTGATGGCGTCCCCCGCCGCGTCGATTTCCCCCGTCATGGGGGACAGGATAACAGCGGTGTATGGCGCTTGCCAGACAGTTGTTTGCGTTTAGCTGGGCTGGACGCCTGGCGGTACATGGTGTGCCAGGTTCCGCCCCATCGTCCAGTTCCCCTCCAGCCGCACCAGCGGATTGGGCGCGCACCAGATTTCGCCGCTGTCGGACAGGCCGGTGACCCAGATCAGATTATGTTCCTGCCCATAATCGATGACGGCAAAGGCATAGCCCTTCCCCTTGCCCTCCACATGGACGGGCAAGGGTGGGTCGAGTTGCTTGAAGGACATGGGACTGGCTCCGGCATGAAGGTGCGGAGACAATGCCGTGTAGCGGCCGGGGTTCCGGCCCCTTGATCCAGGTTGGTGCGATTAGCTGATCCCCCCACGCACGGCATGGGGGGGCGGCTTGCATCAGGCGTTTTCGAGCAACCCTTCGCGCTTGATCTTTTCCTGCCAGACCAGCGGGGCGAGATGGTGGACATTCTGGCCTTCGCTATCGACCGCAACGGTCACGGGCATGTCCTGCACATCGAATTCGTAGATCGCTTCCATGCCCAGATCCTCAAAGCCCACGACCTTGGCCCCCTTGATCGCGCGAGCGACCAGATAGGCGGCACCACCGACCGCCATCAGATAGGCGCTCTTATGCTTGGCGATGGCTTTGGTCGCCGCCACGCCGCGCTCGGCCTTGCCGACGCAGCCCAGCAGGCCTTGCTCCAGCATCATGTCCATGAAGCTGTCCATGCGGGTGGCGGTGGTGGGACCGGCAGGGCCGACCACTTCGTCGCCGACCGGATCGACCGGGCCGACATAATAGATGACGCGGCCCTTGAAATCGACCGGCAGGCTCTCGCCGCGGCTCAGCATGTCCTTGATCCGCTTGTGCGCAGCGTCGCGCCCGGTCAGCATCTTGCCGTTCAGCAGCAGCCGGTCGCCATGCTTCCAGCCCTGGACGATGTCCGGCGTCAGCGTGTTGAGATCGACGCGGATCGCCTCCTTGCTCGGCGTCCAGTTGACGTCGGGCCATTCGGACAGCTTGGGCGCTTCCAGATAGGCCGGGCCGGAGCCGTCCAGCGTGAAATGGGCGTGGCGGGTGGCGGCGCAATTGGGGATCATCGCCACGGGCTTGCCCGCCGCATGGCAGGGATAGTCGTAAATCTTGACGTCCAGTATGGTGGACAGGCCACCCAGACCCTGCGCGCCGATGCCCAGCGCATTGACCTTGTCGAAAATCTCGACCCGCATCTTCTCGATCTCGGTCTGCGGTCCGCGCGCCTTGAGCTCGCCCATGTCGATCGCGTCCATCAGGCTTTCCTTGGCCAGCGCGACCGCCTTTTCCGCGGTGCCGCCAATGCCGATGCCCAGCATGCCGGGCGGGCACCAGCCAGCACCCATTTGCGGCACCATCTCCAGCACCCAGTCGACGATCGAATCGCTGGGGTTCATCATCTTGAACTTGGTCTTGTTTTCGCTGCCGCCGCCCTTGGCCGCGACGTCGATCACCACCTTGTTGCCGGGCACCATTTCGACCGACAGGACGCAGGGCGTATTATCCTTGGTATTCTGGCGGCTGAACGCGGGATCGCGCAGGATTGAGGCGCGCAGGCGGTTTTCGGGGTTGAGATAGGCGCGGCGCACCCCTTCGTCGATCACCTCCTGCATTGACCGGCTATTTTCGTCCAGGCGGCATTCCATGCCCCATTTGACGAACACGTTGACGATGCCGGTGTCCTGGCAGATCGGGCGATGCCCCTCCGCACACATGCGGCTGTTGGTCAGGATCTGGGCGATGGCGTCCTTGGCCGCCGGGCTTTGTTCGGCCTCATAGGCTTTGCCCAGCGCACGGATATAATCCATCGGGTGATAATAGCTGATGAACTGAAGCGCGTCGGCGACGCTCTCGATCAGGTCGGCGGTCTTGATGAGCGTCATCTTACCCAAATCCCTTATGTCTGCGGCCCGGCCCTGCACGGCGGGTTCCTGCTCGGGCAGCGGCTAATCAGGAATCGCCCGCCTGTCCAGAGAGGGGAGGCCTAGCCGTTCGCAAAGGGGAACATCGGCCACCATGGTTCCTTCTCCATCAGCACCCGCGCGAAGCTGGGCCGGGCGACAAGCCGGGCGAGATAGGCCGCAAGGCGAGGATGATCGCGGCCGATCGGCGCGATCCTGTCGGCATAGAAAAGCGCGGGGGCCGCCGCGCAATCGGCCAGGGTGAAATTGTCCCCCACCGCCCATCCCTGCGCGCCGATGCGCGTTTCCAGCAAGACATAGGCTTTTGCGATCAGGGCGCGCGCTTGCTCCACGCCATAAGGGTCGCGCGAGTCGGCCGGGCGCAGCCGGTCGGCGACGATCGCCTGCATCGGCGTCATCACATAATTGTCAAACAGCCGGTCCATCATCCGCACCTGTAGCGCAGCGTCGGGGTTGAGCGGTATCGGCCGGAAGGTGCCCGGCTCATGCGTCGCCAGATATTCGATGATGATGCTGGCTTCGGCGACGGTCATGTCCCGGGTCGAATCGCGCAATAGGGGAAATTTGCCGATCGGCCACAGCGCCAGCCATTCCTGCGCCACACCCTCGCCTTCCAGCATGCGCGGCGTGAAGGGCGTGCCATTTTCGTAAAAGGCGATCAGCACTTTCCAGCAATAGGAAGAGAGTGGGTGATAATAGAGAATCATCGGTCGGCCTCTGCGTAGGGGGAACGGGGCAGTCAGTCGGAGGCGACACCATAGCCCCTTTTGCGTGCGCCCACGCATTTGCGTGGCAAGCCAAAATTATTTTTTATTCCGCTTTTCTCTCTTGTCTTTCGGGGGAACGAGGAAAGTCCACGCGTCGCTGCGTCGCAACGGGTAGAAACAGCGATGAACGGAATCGGAACAGCGACGAATTGAGTCCCTAAACCGTCATTTACCCTCTTGCGCGCAAAACAGGCTATGGCACTATCTGTGGTATCGGGTAAACGGGGGTCACCCAACAGATAGTGATTGCGTCGCTGGACCGGTTTTCAGCGCAAGGGGGATTTTGTCCCTGCAATCCCGTCAGTTGGTCCCATTTCGACCCCGTTGCGATACGGTATCTGCTAGGGTGTTGGCACCTGCCGAACACCGCTTGACCGAATCGAACGGAACGGGAACATTCGGGGGCGTACATGGATTTTCGTGATAGTGGACAGGGTGGTACAAACGACGTGGCGACTGTGATGGATGATGTGATGGACCGGGTGAGCGAACAGCCTGTCGCGCCGACCAAGGCCGAACCTTTGTCCTCTTCCTCGGTGCAGGAACGACGCTTCGACGTCGTGACCGATCCGTCGCGCGACGCGCTGCTGACCGAGTTTGGCAAGGACACGCTGAACGACCGCTATCTGCTGCCCGGCGAAAGCTATCAGGATCTGTTCGCCCGCGTGGCGGCGGCCTATGCCGATGATCAGGCGCACGCCCAGCGCGTCTATGACTATATCTCCCGTCTCTGGTTCATGCCCGCCACCCCGGTCCTGTCCAACGGCGGCACCGGACGCGGCCTGCCGATCAGCTGCTATCTCAACAGCGTGGACGACAGCCTGGAAGGCATCGTCAACACCTGGAACGAGAATGTCTGGCTGGCATCGCGCGGGGGCGGCATCGGCACCTATTGGGGCAGCGTGCGCGGCATTGGCGAGCCGGTTGGCCTCAACGGCAAGACCAGCGGCATCATCCCCTTTGTCCGCGTCATGGATTCGCTGACGCTGGCGATCAGCCAGGGCAGCCTGCGTCGCGGTTCCGCCGCCTGCTATCTTGACGTGTCGCACCCGGAAATCGAGGAGTTCCTTGAAATTCGCAAGCCCAGCGGCGACTTCAACCGCAAGGCGCTGAACCTGCATCATGGCGTGCTGCTGACCGACGAATTCATGGAAGCGGTGCGCGACGGCAGCGATTTCAACCTGCGCAGCCCCAAGGACCAGTCGATCCGTGGCACCGTCAACGCCCGCGCCCTGTTCCAGAAGCTGGTCGAAACCCGCTTGGCCACCGGCGAGCCCTATATCGTGTTCAACGACACGGTGAACCGCATGATGCCCAAACATCATCGCGATCTGGGCCTTAAAGTCTCGACATCGAACCTCTGTTCCGAAATCACTCTGCCGACGGGTCGCGACCATCTCGGCAATGACCGCACCGCCGTGTGCTGCCTTTCCTCGATGAACCTGGAAACCTGGGACGAGTGGAAGGATGAGAAGCTGTTTGCCGAGGATATCATGCGTTTCCTCGACAATGTGCTGCAGGACTATATCGACCGCGCGCCGCCGGAAATGGCGCGCGCCAAATATAGCGCGATGCGCGAACGATCGGTCGGGCTTGGCGTCATGGGCTTTCACAGCTTCCTGCAGGCGCGCGGTATCCCGTTCGAAGGGGCCATGGCCAAGTCGTGGAACCTGCGCATGTTCAAGCATATCAAGAGCCAGGTGGACGAAGCCTCGATGCAGTTGGCGATCGAGCGCGGCCCCTGCCCCGATGCTGCCGATCAGGGCGTGATGGAGCGTTTCTCCTGCAAGATGGCGATCGCGCCGACCGCGTCCATCTCCATCATCTGCGGCGGCACGTCGGCCTGCATCGAACCGATCCCGGCGAACATTTATACCCACAAGACGCTGTCGGGCAGCTTCTCGATCAAGAATCCGTACCTCGAAAAGCTGCTGGTCGAAAAGGCCAAGGATTCGACCAATGTCTGGAACTCGATCCTGGAGCATGGCGGCTCGGTCCAGCATCTCGACTTCCTGAGTCAGGAAGAAAAGGACACGTTCAAAACCAGCTTCGAAATCGACCAGCGCTGGCTGCTCGAACTGGCCGCCGACCGCACGCCCTATATCGACCAGGCGCAATCGCTCAATCTGTTCATCCCCGCTGACGTGGAGAAATGGGATCTGCTGATGCTCCACTTCCGCGCGTGGGAACTGGGCATCAAGTCGCTTTACTATCTGCGGTCCAAGAGCGTGCAGCGCGCGGGTTTCGCGGGCGGCGTGGAAGCCGACAACACGATCGACGCACCCAAGTTCGAACTGGCCGGCGGCAGCACCGATTATGACGAGTGCTTGGCCTGCCAGTGACATATTGTGATCGGCCGGTTGATGCGCCCAGGCGCGTTCCGGTCGATCATGCTGTTTTTTAGTTTGCGGTCATTGCCGCAGGAGTAACCCCCATGTCCCTTCTCCAAGCCTCCAAAGTCTACAAGCCGTTCGAATATCCATGGGCCTATGAGTTCTGGAAGCGGCAGCAGCAGCTGCACTGGCTGCCCGAAGAAGTGCCTTTGGGCGAGGATTGCCGTGATTGGGCGCAGAAGCTGTCCGATCATGAGCGCAACCTTTTGACGCAGATTTTCCGCTTCTTCACCCAGGCGGACGTGGAAGTGCAGGATTGCTACCACGAAAAATATGGCCGCGTGTTCAAGCCGACCGAGATCAAGATGATGCTGACCGCGTTCAGCAACATGGAAACCGTCCATATCGCCGCCTACTCGCATCTGCTCGACACGATCGGGATGCCCGAAAGCGAATATTCGGCCTTCCTCCAATATAAGGAGATGAAGGACAAGCACGACTATCTGCAACAGTTCGGCGTCGACACGGACGAGGATATTGCCCGCACGCTGGCCATGTTCGGCGGCTTTACCGAAGGGTTGCAGCTCTTCGCCAGCTTCGCGATGCTGATGAACTTCCCGCGTTTCAACAAGATGAAGGGCATGGGGCAGATCGTCACCTGGTCGATCCGCGACGAAACGCTGCATTGCGAGGGCATCATCAAGCTGTTCCACGCCTTCTGCGCCGAACGCCAGTGCCTGACCCCTTCGGTCAAGGACGACATCATGGACATGTGCCAGAAAACCGTCCGTATCGAGGATGCGTTTGTCGATCTGGTGTTCGAAATGGGTCCGGTGCCGGGCATGACGCCCAAGGACATCAAGAAATATGTCCGCTATATCGCCGACTGGCGGCTGGGCCAGCTGGGCCTGAAACCCATCTACATGATCGACGAGCATCCGCTCCCCTGGCTGACCCCGATGCTCAATGGCGTCGAACATGCCAACTTCTTTGAAACCCGCGCGACCGAATATTCAAAGGGCGCGACGCGCGGCCAGTGGAACGAGGTCTGGGACGCGTTCGACCGCCGCAAGACCCGCGCAACGCCCGCCAATGCGGACGAAGCAACCGATCCCGACATGTTCAAGGCGGCGGGCATCGCGGCGGAGTGATTGCCAAATTCGTAAAGGGCATCGGGGTGACATTGCTGTTTGCAATGGTCGCCCTGTGCCTGGCCGTTACGATCGTGCCGCCCTTCCTTGACCGCATCTATTATGAAGGGCCGGTGAGCCGTCACTATGACGGCGCGCATTTCTTCAATCCCGATGGGGTGATCGACGTGCCCGCCCCGCCGGGGACGAGCCGACGGGGCTTTATCGCCAGCTGGCTTCTGGGCCATGACGACCGGCCACAATGGCCCGACGCGATCGCCGTCAAGCCTGTCCGCCCCGCGCCCTTCGCCGCGCCGCGCGGGATGGTGGCGACATGGGTGGGCCATGCCACGGTGCTGGTGCAGGCGGCGGGCATCAACATATTGACCGATCCGATCTGGTCGGACCATGCCAGCCCCCTGCCCCCCTTCGGCCCCAAGAGGATCGCCCCGCCGGGCGTCCGCTTCGATGATCTGCCCCGGATCGACCTGATCGTCCTGAGCCACAATCATTATGATCATATGGACCTGCCGACGCTGAAGAGATTGTGGGAGCGCGACCGGCCCAGGATCGTCACCAGCCTGGGCAATGACACGATATTGAAGGCGCACGGCATCCCGTCGACCGCGCTCGACTGGGGCCAGTCGGTCAGCGGTGCGGCGCTCAACGGGCTTGCCCCGCAGGCAGTGATCCAGTGCGGCAATTACGAACATTGCCCCGACTATCGCGTCCATGTGACCCGCAACCATCATTGGGGCAGCCGCTGGGGCACGGATCGCAACCGCGCGCTCTGGTCCAGCTTTCTGATCGAGACCCGCGCGGGCAACATCTTCTTTGCAGGCGACACCGGCGCGGGCGACATGGGCTGGCCCTATGAAGCCGCACGCTTCGGCCCGATCCGGCTGGCCCTGATCCCCATCGGCGCGTTCCGCTTCTGGAAAGGGCAGATGGCGTCGGACGCGCATATCGGCCCGCAACAGGCGGTGGAGGTGTTCAAACGGCTGGGCGCTTCGACCGCGATCCCGATCCATTGGGGGACGTTCCACCTGTCCTACGAACAATGGAATACGCCGCCCCGTATGCTGGACCTGTTCCTGGCGTGCGAAGGCATAGAGCGCCAGCGCTTCGCCCCGCTGCGGATCGGCCAGTCGCTGCTGGTGCCGCCCTACGCCGCCGTGGCGCAGGACAAGGGATCAAAGCGCAAGCGACAGTGCGACTGGCGCGCGATCAGGGCGCTGGAATAGCGCCCTGCCCGGCGTCAGCCCTTGGGGCAGTCGCCTACCCGCTTGCCCGACAGGTCATAGGTCGCGCGCAGCACCGCGCCGCCGCCTTCCGACTGCGTCATGGTTTCGCCCAGCGTCAGCGTGTCAGCGGTATAATTGCCTTCCAGCGCAATTTCCGACGTGCCCTTGCCCGCCGTACAGGCCAGGGTCGCGATCATGCGGCCCTTGCGCACCATCTTGTCCTTATAGGTGCAGTCCGTGCCATCCTTGCCCGCCATCGCCGCAACGTCCGGCAACCCTTCGGCATCGACCGAAAGGCAGACCTTATCCTCGCTCGTCTGCTTGAGCGCCGCCTGATATTGCTCCGGCGTGACGGTCGGCGTGTTGTAGCCGGTGGTCTTGCGGGTCAGCGCCCACTCGCCCGCCTGCATCAGGATCGGCGTTTCCTCGACTTCCGGCGCCGGGGCCGGTTCGCTACAGCCACCAAGGGCCAACATCGTTACGAGCGGCATGATCGCAAGCGGCATCACCGCCAGCACGGTCTTTCGCATAACCTCTCCCCTGTTCTCTTGGTCGGAACAGGCAAGAGGCTCTACCCGTCGCGCACAAAGCGCAAGCGGAAATGCGTGGAGACTTATTCCGCCTTGGTGCAGTCAGGGCCGATCCACTTGCCTTCGGAACGCGCCTTCATCGCCATGGCCGCGCCATTGGGGCCACCCGCCATCTTCATGTCCATGTCCATCGAATAGGCTTCTTGCCCATAGGTGCCCAACATGCTGGCCTGCATCGTGCCGCCATCCGCCTTGCACGACACCTGCCCCTTCACGCTGCCACCGCTGACGGCAAAGCCCTGATAGGTACAATCCTTGTTTTCCTGACCGGAAAACATCTCGCCACTGGGATTGGCCGCTTCTTCAGGCGTGACGCAATATTTGAGCGACGTCTGGTTCATCATGCTCTTCATCTGGTCCTTCATGCCAGCGGGCGCGCCGGGCATGTTCGACAGGTCGATATCCTGCACGGTGAAGCGCCCTTCCCACTGGCCCGCCTTCAACTGCACCTTGTCGACCGCAGCCTTGACCTCTTCCTTAGTCATGGACGCGCCGCCATTGGCTGGCGCGTCGCCGGGCTTGTCGCCGCAGGCAGCGAGCAACAGGGTCATGGTGGTGGCGGCAAATACAGCTCTGATCATCGCTTATCCCCTCATCGCGTCGGCATGGGCTGGGCCGTGGATAGCCGAGCATATCAAGCCGGTGCGACATTGCAAAATTTTCCCCGAAATGGATTGGATTAAGCTATTTGTTCTTGCTTTGTTCTGGTTATATTGCTACGTCATTTTTCGCAAATCGGGGGATGCGCAAATGCCGGGGAATGAGTCGAGCCGACAGCCAGAACGGACAGCCTTCAATCTCTATCTCCGTACGGGTCGGCGACCCGACCTGCCCCCGCCCGTGCAGGTCGAAGTGAAATTCAACCCGTGGCACGACGAAGAGGATGGGCGGTTCACCTTTGCCGGGCAAGGCCGTTACTTTCCTCGCGGCGATAATACTCGCCCACAGGCCATGGGAACCGCAGTGGGCGGACAGGTGCGGCGGCCGGGTCGGTCCAATAGCGATGGCGTGCCGGATCGCCGCCACCTGCGCGCCGATCATCCCGGCAACCATTCGACCCATATCGTGCAGCCGGGCGATACGCTCACGCGCATTGCGGCGCGGCGCAAAGGGCTGACAGCGCGCGATCTGGCATGGCTGAACCAGCATCCGCTCGACCGACCGCTCAGCATCGGCCAGCGGATCAAACTGCCCCATCAGGCCTATCTGGACGCCGGACGGGCCGCCAAGAACAAGTTTCTGGCCTTGGCGCATTATATGGATACGCATGGCGGAAAATCACCGCCAGACCCCGCTGATCCACCGTCGCTGGAAAGCCAGATCCTCGACAACAACTGGCGCAAGGAGACGAAGAATGGCTATGATTTCCATATTGATGTCATTGCGCGACCGAGGGAAGTCGTCGCTGAGCTTACAGACGGCCCGATTGCCGCGCGCTCACGGCGTGCTCAGGCTCAGGCGGGTCAGCCAGATCGCCGTCCGGGCGATGATGGCGGTCATTTTATCGCTGCCCGCTTCAACGGTCCCGGCGACAGCGTCAACCATTTCGCCCAGGACCGGAATTTCAACCTTGGCGCCTATCGCGCCATGGAAGATGGTTGGGCCAAAGATTTACGGGCGGGAAAGAAAGTCACCGTCAATATCGTTCCGCTATATGACGGAACATCCAAACGACCCTATAGCCTTACCGTCAAATGGTATGTGGACGGAGAGCCAAATATTCAACACTTCGACAACGAAGCGAAAGGCAAAGCACATGCCGGAAGATAAATTGGATTTGCTCGGGCCAATTATGAACGACATTGGGCACGAGCTTGCTCATATCGTTGGTGGTGATCCTGACGGCATATTCCTCTATGCGGAAATTGGTGACGGATGGGTCAGACCCAGTATCTTCAAGGATGAAGGCGATCTGGTGCGCTGGTATGATCCCAAAGATGCCTATTTGTCTGACCTTCTCTTTAAGGCCTGGTATCTCGAACCGGAAGCGCCAAATATGCGCTGGTCGGTTCTGGAATATGCCATCGTCGACAAAAAATTTCACGTCAGCATGAAATATCCAGAAGAAGTGAATGTTGACAAGATTGATCCAGAGCGCCGCCGCAAAGCCCTGCGCGCGCGTTTCGGTCACAAGCCTGTCATCTATCCACCCCCGCCCAAAGACGCGTTCGAGTTGAAGCCCTGACGTCAATTGCGTCCTGACGCAAACACCCCATATTGCCCCCATGGCCATCCAGATCCGCACCACGCTCGACGAGCCCGACACCGAAACCAGCTTCGTGCCGCATCGCCCCGCGCGACCGGACAAGAGCGAGGGCGGGCGCCCGTTCAAACTGGTGAGCGATTATGAGCCATCGGGCGACCAATGCACCGCAATCCCCGAACTGGTGGAACAGGCACTGGCAGGCGAGCGCGATCAGGTGCTGCTGGGCGTTACGGGCTCCGGCAAGACCTTCACCATGGCCAAGGTGATCGAGGCGTTGCAGCGCCCGGCGCTGATCCTGGCTCCCAACAAGATCCTCGCCGCGCAGCTTTATGGCGAGTTCAAAAGCTTCTTTCCCGACAATGCGGTCGAATATTTCGTCAGCTATTATGATTATTACCAGCCTGAAGCCTATGTGGCGCGGTCGGACACTTATATCGAGAAGGAAAGCAGCGTAAACGAGAGCATCGACCGGATGCGCCATTCGGCCACGCGGTCGCTGCTGGAACGGGACGACTGCATCATCGTCGCGTCCGTTTCCTGCCTCTATGGTATCGGCTCGGTCGAAACCTATTCGGCCATGACCTTTTCCATGAAGAAAGGCGGGATAGAGGATCAGCGCGAGATCATCCGCAAGCTGGTCGCGCTCCAATATAAGCGCAACGACGCAGGTTTTGCGCGCGGCAATTTCCGGGTGAAGGGCGACAATCTGGAAATCTTCCCGTCCCATTATGAGGATACAGCCTGGCGCATATCCTTTTTCGGTAACGAGATTGAGGCCATCGTCGAGTTCGACCCGCTGACCGGCAAGAAGGTCGCCAGCCTCGATTATGTGAAAGTCTTTCCCAACAGTCACCATGTCACCCCCGGCCCGACGCTGAAGCAGGCGATGGAGGCGATCCGCTTCGAACTGGCCGAACGGCTCAAGGAGCTGGAGAGCGAGGGCAAGTTGCTGGAGGCGCAGCGGCTGGAGCAGCGAACCAATTTCGACCTGGAGATGATCGCAGCGACGGGATCATGCGCAGGAATCGAAAATTACAGCCGCTTCCTGACTGGCCGTCTGCCCGGCGAACCCCCGCCGACCCTGTTTGAATATCTCCCCGAAAACGCGCTGCTGTTCGTGGATGAAAGCCACCAGACCGTGCCGCAGATCGGCGCGATGGCGCGCGGCGACCATCGGCGCAAGATCACGCTGGCCGAATATGGCTTCCGCCTGCCGTCCTGCATCGACAACCGTCCGCTGCGTTTCAACGAATGGGACGCCATGCGGCCCCAGACAGTCAGCGTCTCCGCCACGCCCGGCAAATGGGAAATGGAGCAGACCGGCGGCGTGTTCAGCGAACAGGTGATCCGCCCCACCGGCCTCATTGACCCCCCAGTCGAGATCAAGCCGGTCGAGGATCAGGTGGACGACCTGATCAACGAATGCCGCAAGGTCACCGCCAATGGCTATCGCACCCTGGTCACCACGCTGACCAAGCGGATGGCGGAGGATCTGACCGAATTCATGCATGAGGCGGGAATCAAGGTCCGGTACATGCATAGCGATGTCGAGACGCTGGAGCGGATCGAACTGATCCGTGACCTGCGGCTTGGCGTCTATGACGTGCTGATCGGCATCAACCTGCTGCGTGAAGGGCTGGACATTCCCGAATGTGGTCTGGTCGCCATTCTGGACGCGGACAAGGAAGGCTTTTTGCGTTCCGAAACCTCGCTGATCCAGACCATCGGGCGCGCGGCGCGGAACGTGGACGGGCGGGTGATCCTCTATGCCGACCGGATCACCGGCAGCATGGAACGCGCGCTGAACGAAACCGGGCGGCGGCGTGAGAAGCAGGAAGCCTATAACCGCGAACATGGCATCACGCCGACGACGATCAAGCGCAACATCGGCGACATCATCGCTCATGTGGCCAACAAGGACAGCGTGCTGGTGGAAACCGGCGATGCCGACCGGCCCCACATGGTTGGCCACAATCTGCGCGCCTATATCGAGGATCTGGAAAAGAAGATGCGCGCCGCCGCCGCTGACCTGGAATTTGAGGAAGCGGGACGGATCAGGGACGAAATCCGCAAGCTGGAGGCGGAGGAATTGGGCCTGCCGCACGATCAACAGGTGGCAGCGCCCAAGGGACGCGCGACCGAAGGCAAGCCGGGCACGCGGAAGTTGCGCTATGGCAAGACCCAAAAGAAATTCGGGCGGTAGGAGTATGCCGTTTCCAAACTAGCCGTTCGTTTCGAGCAAAGTCGAGAAACGCTGTGCATTGGTTTCTCGACTTCGCTCGAAACGAACGGAGGAGTGTGTTATCGCACCCTCTAAACCACCGCTGGATAATCTGGCGCCGCGCTCTACATAGCGCCTATGCCGCCTGACATGCCCACATCCGCGCCATTGCCTCCCGTCTGGGCGACGCTCCGGCGGTTCCTGCCCTATTTGTGGCCGGCGGATGCGCCCGCGTTGCGGCGGCGGGTGGTCGTCGCCATGCTGTGCGTGCTGGCGGCCAAGGTCATCAGCCTGGCCATGCCCTTTGCCTACAAGGCCGCGATCGACCGGATGGTGCCGGGGATGGAACCGGCCGCCAGCCTGGCGATCGCGCTGGTCGCGGTCTATGCGGGCGCGCGTTTTGGCAGCGTGTTGTTCGATAATCTGCGCAATGCGGTGTTCGAAAAGGTCGGGCAGGAAGCCGGGCGGCGGCTGGCCGACGATGTGTTCGTCCACCTGCACCGCCTGTCGCTGCGCTTCCATCTCGACCGGCGCACGGGCGCGGTCACGAAGATTGTCGAGCGCGGGACCAAGAGCATCGATACGATGCTCTATTTCCTGCTGTTCAACATCGCGCCCACCGTGCTGGAGCTGATCGCGGTCTGCGTCATTTTCTTCGTGAAGTTCGGTGCATGGCTGGTCGTCGTGACGCTGGCCATGGTCGCGCTTTACATCTGGTTCACCCGCACCGTGACCGAATGGCGCAACCAGTTGCGCCGCGACATGGTCGACATGGACACCAGCGCTGTCGCCCATGCCGTCGACAGCCTGCTGAATTTCGAAACGGTCAAATATTTCGGCGCGGAAGAACGCGAAGCCAGCCGTTACGGCACGGCGATGCGCCGTTATGCGCAGGCGGCGGTCAAGAGCGAGAATAGCCTGGCCTGGCTCAATATTGGCCAGTCGCTGATCACCAACCTGATGATGGCGGGCGCGATGGCCTATACCGTGTGGGGGTGGAGCCGGGGGCAGTTCACGACCGGCGATGTCGTGCTGGTCAATACGCTGCTGGCGCAACTGTTCCGGCCATTGGACCTGCTCGGCATGGTCTATCGCACGATCCGGCAGGGCCTGATCGACATGGAAGCGATGTACAGGCTGATGGACACGCAGCAGGAGATTGCCGACGTGGACGGCGCGCCTGCCCTGATCGCGTCGGGCGGCGAAGTGCGGTTCGATCATGTGCGCTTTGGCTATGATCCCGAACGCGAGATATTGCACGATGTCAGCTTCACCGTGCCTGCCGGGCGGACGCTGGCGATCGTGGGGCCGTCGGGCGCGGGCAAATCCACCATCGCGCGCATCCTGTTCCGTTTCTACGATATTCAATCGGGCCAGGTCAGCATAGACGGGCAGGACATCGCCAGCGTGACGCAGGCTTCGCTGCGCGCGGCGATCGGCATCGTGCCGCAGGACATGGTGCTGTTCAACGACACGGTAGGATATAATATCGGCTATGGCCGCGAGGGCGCGAGCCAGGCGGAGATCGAGGCCGCAGCCAAGGCCGCGTCGATCCACGACTTCATCCTCGGCCTGCCGATGGGCTATGATACGCGCGTGGGCGAACGGGGTCTCAAACTGTCGGGCGGGGAAAAGCAGCGGGTGGCGATCGCCCGCACGCTGCTGAAAGACCCGCCAGTGCTGGTACTGGACGAAGCGACCAGCGCGCTAGACAGCCGGACGGAGAATGAAATTCAGGATGTGCTGCGCAACATCGCCCGCAAACGCACGACCCTGATCGTCGCGCACCGCCTGTCCACGGTGGTCGACGCCGACGAAATCATTGTGCTGGACCAGGGCCGCATCGTCGAACGCGGCCGCCACGCTGATCTGGTGCGGGCGGACGGCCTCTATGCCGTGATGTGGAACCGGCAGGCGGCCGAGCGGGAGGATATGCCGGTCGAACCGGGGGTTGGGGATGTGTTTGAGGTGGTGCGGGAATAAACCTTTTATACGTTCGTTTCGAGCGAAGTCGAGAAACGGAGCACACAGGTTTCTCGACTTCGCTCGAAACGAACGGAGGCAGTGGTCCCCCGCCCATCAATCCACAAAATTCGCCGCCACCTCCGGCGGCACGCGCAATATGCGGCCCGTGCTTTTGTCCACGATCGCCCAGGTGGATCTGGCCGTGACCTTCACCTTGCCATCGGGGCCGCTGAATTCGATCAGCCGGTCGAAACGTGCGCCGCGGGGGGCATCGGGAATCCAGGTGCGGGCCGTCACCGTCTCGCCCTCCGCCACATTGCCGCGATAGTCGATTTCGTGACGGGTCACGACCCAGACATAGGCTTCGACATGCGCCGGGTCGGCATCATGGGTCCAATGTTCGGTAGCGACCTGCTCCATCCACTGGACCCAGACCGCATTGTTGACATGGCCGAGTATGTCGATGTCGGCCGGCTGGGCGGTGATCTGGGTGGTGTAGGAAGAAGCCATCTCTATCCTCCGTTCGGTTCGAGCCTGTCGAGAGCAATTCTCGACACCTTTGTTCTTGTCGGGCGCTTCTCGACTTCGTTCGAAGCTGCCCGAACCGAACGGATTTGGAAAAATATCACGCCCCAGCCATCCCCATCTGCCAGAGGATGAAGGCAAACTCCTCCGCGCTTTCGTGCAGGCTCTCGAACCGCCCGGATTTGCCGCCATGGCCCGCGCCCATATTGGTCTTGAGCAGCAGGACATTGTCGTCCGTCTTGGTCGCGCGCAGCTTGGCCACCCATTTGGCCGGCTCCCAATAGGTGACGCGCGGGTCGTTCAACCCTGCGGTCACCATTAGCGGCGGATAATCCTGCGCCTTCACATTGGCGTAGGGGTCATAAGCCAGGATCGTCTCGAACGCTGCCTTGTCCTCAATCGGATTGCCCCATTCAGGCCATTCGCCCGGCGTCAGCGGCAGCGTTTCGTCCAGCATGGTGTTGAGCACGTCGACGAACGGCACATGCGCCACCACCGCGCCCCACAGATCGGGATCGCTGTTGATGACTGCGCCCATCAGTTCGCCGCCCGCCGAGCCGCCCGAAATGCTGATCCGCCCCTTGCTGCTATAGCCAAGGTCGATCAGCCCCCTGGCCACATCGACGAAGTCGGTGAAGGTGTTGTTGCGTTTGTCGAGCTTACCGTCGAGATACCATTGCTGGCCGAGATCATCGCCGCCGCGAATATGGGCGATGGCGAAGGCAAAGCCGCGATCCAGCAGCGACAGCCGCCCGGTCGAAAAACCCGGCTCCATCGCCATGCCATAGGCGCCATAGCCATAGAGGTGCAGCGGCGCGCTGCCATCTCGCGGCAGACCGGCGGGATAGACGATCGACACCGGAATCTGCGTGCCGTCGCGCGCCGGGATCATCAGTCGCTCGGTCGCGTAGCGGCTGGCGTCATAGCCTGACGGAATTTCCTGTACCTTGAGCAGCTCGAACCGTTCTTGCGCGATATGATAGTCGAAGATCGTGTCGGGCGTGACCATCGATTCATAGCCGATGCGCAGGACCGTCACGTCATATTCGGGATTGTCATCCAGCGACGCGGAATAGCTTGCCTCCGGGAATGGCAGTCGCTTTGGCGTGTGCGTCGCATAATCGCGCAGCTCGATCTGATCGAGGCCGTCCAGCCGCCCTTCCGTGACGTAGAAGCGTTTGAACAGGGTGAAGTCGGTCAGATAGAAATGCGCATCGGGCGCGATCACCTCCGTCCATTGACCGGGCGCTGCCAGCGTGGCTGTCACCAGTCGGAAATTGGGATGGGTGTCGTTGGTCCTGATGTAGAGCGTACCTTCATGTTCATCGACATCATATTCCCGGCCCGCCTGCCGCGCGGACACGAGCAGGGGCGGCGCAGTGGGATTGTCGGCGGGAATCAGCCAGGCTTCGGTCGTCACATGATCGCCCGTCGCGATGACGATCCATTTTTCCGACGAGGTAAGGCCGATCGAGACGCGGAACCCCTCATCGGCCTCGTGGAACAGTTCGACGTCGGACTCGACGCTCTGCCCCAGCCAGTGCAGCCGGGCATTGTCGGTCCGCCAGTTTTCATTGGCGAGGCCGTAGAGCAGCCCCTTACTGTCGGACGTCCACACCAGCGATGACAAGGTGTCGGGGATCGACTCCGGCAAAATCTCGCCGGTAAAAAGATCCTTGATCCGCGCCTCGAACCGTTCCGACCCGTCATTGTCGATCGCATAGGCCAGATAGCGGCCATCCGGGCTGACCGACATCGCGCCCAGCCGGAAATAGTCATGGCCCTGCGCCAGCGCCGGTTCGTCCAGTATCAGTTGGTCAGCGCTTCCATCGTCTTTTGCGGCCACGGGCCTGCGATACCATTTGCGATATTGCGCGCCGGTTTCGAATGCGCGCCAGTAGATATAGTCGCCATCCTTTTGCGGAACGGAACTGTCATCTTCCTTGATGCGCCCCTTCATCTCGGCAAACAGCGCGTCGGTCAGCCCCTTGTGCGGGGCCATCGCCGCCTCGAACCAGGCATTTTCCCGCGCCAGATAGTCCAGCACATCCGCGTCCTTGACATCGGGATAGCCCGGATCACGCAGCCAGGCATAATCATCGCTGACGGTGATGCCATGATGGGTGATGCTGTGCGGCCGCGCTAGCGCGACGGGAGCGGCAACGGGCGACATGGTGTTTACGGTCATTCACTATCCATCTGCGAGAACAAGGCGGGCGCTGGCATATAGGCCACAGCCTGCTTATGTTGTTGTCATTATGGCCTGCGCAAGAGGGCCGATACGCAAGGAAGCATGAATGTCCACCTATCAAGACCGTCTCAACGCCCTGCGCGACCAGCTTGCGCGCGACCGGCTGGACGGCTTCGTCGTGCCTTTGACCGACGAGCATATGAGCGAATATGTCGGCGCCTACGCCCAGCGCCTCGCTTGGCTGACCGGGTTCCAGGGGTCGGCGGGCAGCGCCGTGGTGCTGCCGGAACAGGCCGCAATCTTCGTCGACGGCCGCTATACGTTGCAGGTGCGCGAGCAGGTTGACGGTGCGCTGTGGCAATATGAGAGCGTCCCGCAAACCTCCATCGCGGACTGGCTGAAGGCCCATGCCCCGGCGGGCGGGCGGATCGGTTATGATCCCTGGCTCCATACCCGTGCCTGGGTGGAGCAGGCGAGCGCGGCACTGGCGGACAAGGGCGCGACGCTGGTGGCGGTGGACACCAACCCGATCGACCTGGTGTGGCCCGACCGCCCTGCCCCCAGCGACGCACGGCTGGTCGTCCATGACGATCGCTATGCCGGGCAGAGCGCGGCGGAAAAGCGGCAGGCGATGGCTGACTGGCTGGTCGGGAAAAAGGCGGATGCCGCAGTGCTCTCCGCTCTGGATTCCATCGCCTGGACCTTCAACATCCGGGGCAAGGATGTGGACCGGACGCCAGTGGCGCTCGCCTACGCCATCGTCCATGCCGACGCGACCGCGGACCTGTATGTCGCGCCCGAAAAGATGGACGAAGCCGTCGCCAAGCATCTGGGCAATGCGGTGCGGGTGCATGATCGCGCCGCTTTTGCCGATGCGCTGGTGGGCTTTGCGGGCAAAAGCGTGGTGGCCGACCCCGAACGGGCGGTGGCGGCGATCTTCGAGGCGCTCGACAGCGGCGGCGCGACCATATTGCCGCTGCGCGATCCTGCTATCCTGCCCAAGGCGATCAAGAACCCGATCGAGATTGCCGGGCATAAATCGGCGCAGGCCCGTGACGGCGCAGCGTTGAGCCGCTTCCTCCACTGGGTGTCCGTGGAAGCGCCCAAGGGCGGCCAGACCGAAATGACCGCTGCCGACCGGCTGGAAGCGTTCCGCAAGGAAACCGGCCTGCTGGAGGATCTGTCCTTCGACACGATCAGCGGGGCCGGCCCGAATGGCGCGGTGGTGCATTACCGGGTCGAGGAAAAGACCAACCGCCCGATCGAGACGGGCACGCTCTATCTGGTCGATTCGGGCGGCCAATATCGCGACGGCACGACCGACGTGACCCGTACGCTGGCGATCGGCGCGCCTAGCCGCGAGATGCAGGAGCGTTTCACGCTGGTGCTGAAAGGCCATGTCGCCCTGGCGCGCGCGGTGTTCCCGGTGGGGACGCGTGGCGGGCAGCTCGACATATTGGCGCGGCAGTTCCTCTGGGCGCAGGGTCTGGATTATGCCCATGGCACCGGCCATGGTGTCGGCAGCTTCCTGTCGGTGCATGAAGGACCGCAGCGGATCGCGACGTTCGGCGGCGGCGACGAGCCGTTGCAGGCAGGCATGATCCTGTCCAACGAGCCTGGCTATTACAAGACGGGCGAATATGGCATCCGCATCGAAAATCTGGTGCTGGTGGAGGACCGCGCCATTGCGGGCGCGGAAAAGCCGATGCTGGGCTTTGAAACGCTGACCTTCGCCCCGATCGACCGTCATCTGATCGCTCTCGATCTGCTCAGCCCCGACGAGCGGGCATGGGTCGATGCCTATCATGCCAAGGTGCTGTCGGTCGTCGGGCCGCAGCTGGATGGCGATGCGAAGGCGTGGCTGGAGAGCGCCTGCGCGCCGCTTTAATCCTTGAGGCTATCGGGCGCGGGCGGCGAAGGCAGGACTTCCCGCGCCTGCGCCTTGCGCCGACGCAGATTGGTGCGCAACGCCTGCGCCAGCCGCGCCTTGCGGTCATCCTGTTCGCTCGTCATGGCATGGCCTTAAGCAAAATGTGGCATCCGCCGCAACCCGCCTTGACAAGGGCGGCGCGCACAGCCATAGGCCCGGCTCCGCAGGCCGAACAGGCCCGCGGACATGAAATAGTGCTGCCGTAGCTCAGTGGTAGAGCGCATCCTTGGTAAGGCTGAGGTCGTGAGTTCAATCCTCACCGGCAGCACCATTTCTCCCCCGGACATCACCGTGAACTTGCCGTCAGGCGGGCGGCGGCGCGCTCGATTCCGCGATCAGCAGTGGCAGGTCGACCTCGATCAGCGTGTCGACAGGCCGTTTGGCGATGATATCGAACAGGCAGCGGGCGGCCATCTGCGCCATCTCCCCCATAGGCCGCTGCACCGTCGTCAGCGCCGGGACGATCATCCTGGCCAACAGGCTGCCATCAAATCCTATGACGGTCAGGTCGCGCGGCACCACCAGACGGCGCGAGGCGGCCACCTTGATCACGCCAGCGGCCATGATGTCATTGGCGGCAAAGATCGCGGTCGGCGTCGGGTCGATCGACAGCAACCGCTCCGCCGCCGCCACGCCTGACTCAAAGCTGTAATCGCCTGCCTCCTCGCCCACCAACGCCACGCCCGCAGCCGCCAAGGCGGACAGGAAACCCGCGCGACGCTCTTGCGCCGAAAGCATTGCGGGTGGTCCCGACACATGCGCCACGCGCCTATGGCCCAGCGCCACGATATGTTCGGCCACGCGCACGGCGGCATGGCGTTCGCCCGATACCAGCATGGCGTCGAAGCCGGGAAGGCGGACCGATGAAAGCGCCACCGCCGGGATGCCCAGGGTCCGAAGGGCGTCAGCCAGGCCCGGCACACCGGAGACCGGCGCCAGAATGACAACGCCATCGACGCGGGACCGCCGCACGAAATCGAGCACATCCTCGACCGAACCGTCCTGACCCGTCAGGGTTGCGTGGGCAATGACTTCACAGCCTTGTGCGGTCGCTTCGTTCGCGACGCAGCGATGCACGTCGCCCAGTACCAGCACATTCCCGTCATTATGGATCATGCCGATCAGATAGGAGCGTCCGGTCGCCAGTCCCCGCGCACGCGCGCTGGGGCGGAAACCCAGCGCCGCGATCGCGTCCACTATCTTCGCGCGGGTTTCGGCATTGACCTTGGGCGATCCGTTGATCACGCGGGAGACCGTGCGAATGGATACCTGCGCCCGGTCGGCCACGTCCGCGATCGTGACGTCGGCCCCGATCGCCCAATTGCCCTGCTCTGTCATGACACAGCCATAGCCGGTCTGCCGACGCAGGCAAGATCAGGCATGATTGCCGCAAGACTGGCTTGTCAGTTGGCGAAACTGATGCCGATCCACAGCGTGCGCGGCGTGCCCAGGTCCATGGACCCGCCCGCATTGCGGGTCACGACCTTCTCGTCGAACAGATTTTCGCCCCGTGCCACCAGCGTCACGCCATGGCCGACCGGCAGCCGCGCGATGGCATCGAGCGTCAGCGCGTCAGGCAGCACGTCGCTTTGCAGGTCATCCTCATATTGTTTGGCGACATAGCGCAGCGTGGTCGACAGGGTCGGCCCCTGCGCCGGACTATAGGCAATGGTCGCACTGGCGGCATGGCGGGGGCTTTGCGCCGGGGTCAGGCCGTCAAATGGCTCACCGGGCGCATGCACGCTGCTATGGCTATAGGCGTAGGAGGCGGAAAGGCGCATGTCCCCCAGCGCCGCTGCCGCCGTCAGTTCGATCCCCTT
This sequence comes from Sphingobium sp. JAI105, assembly GCF_015752145.1. Lineage (NCBI taxonomy): Bacteria > Pseudomonadati > Pseudomonadota > Alphaproteobacteria > Sphingomonadales > Sphingobiaceae > Sphingobium > Sphingobium sp. JAI105. The sequence goes on from NZ_JADOUC010000001.1 coordinate 1,744,893, forward strand.
CGCCACGATGCGATCGACATTGCGACGCTGGCGGGTGGTCGCATTGATGGTGACATTGGCGATGGCGTCGTCCAGCCGGTTATAGAAAGCGGTGGCCGACAGGGTGACGCCCGGTGCGGGCGTAAGGTCGATGCCTGCTTCCGCCCCTTTCAGCTTTTCCGGGGTCAGCGCGGCATTGGCTTGCGTCGTGATCGGAAAGACCACGAACGGACGGTAGAGTTCATTCAGCGTCGGCAGGCGGAAGCCGCTATAGGCCGCGCCGCGCAACGCGATCACATCGGTCACCCGGTAGAGCGCGCCGACCCTGCCCGACACTTCCCAGTCGGACCGGTCGGCAAAGGCGCTGTTGGTGACTGCCCCGGTCGTCGCACTGACCTGCCGGTAAAAACCGTTGCGGATCGACCAGCGATCGGCCCGTACCCCGCCGGTCAGGACCAGTTTGCCAATCGTCCAGTCATCCTCGACAAAAATACCGCTGGTCAGTTCCTTACCTCCGGCATGGCGGCGGAAGGTCGCGGGGTTGCTGGCGATATTCGCGTTGAAGGCGTCCTCGAACATGTCGCCGGTGGCGAAGCGGGTGTCGACACCGACGCGCAGCAGATGGTTGCCACCGACGGGCGGGCGCAGTTCGATCTTCCCGCCAAGGCCGGTCGAGGGCGTGTTGCGCTGGTCTAGCGACTTGCGGAAGGTCGAGGACGACATGACGATGTTGGAAAAATTGCGCGCCTGTATGTAGGCCAGCGCATCGACCTGCCACGGCCCGCGATTGATATAGCGGATGCTGGCGTCCTGCCCCTGGCTCATACTGTCCGCGCCGGCGAAACGCAGCGTGCGCTTATCTTCAAACAGGGTTGCGCGAAATTGCAGTTCGGCGTTCGCGGAGACAGGCGCAACCGCGCGGATGTTGGTGGACCATCCGTCATAGGCGGCGGGCACGGTCGCGGCGACGCGCTGTCCCTTGGGTGTCGTCTGGAACCCGTCTCCCCAGTCCCACCGCCCGGATAGCGACACATAGCCGCTGCCAAGATCCGGCGTCAGGCTGGCGGACAATTCGGTCGAATCGCGGCTGCCATAAAAGGCGCTCGCGGCGAAGGTCGGCAGTTGATCGCGCGTGGCGCTGGCCAGTTCGATCGTGCCCGCGACCGCCCCTGCACCAAATGCGCCGATACCCCCGCCGCGCGTCACCCGCACGACCGACAGCCGATCAGGCACCAGCGCGTTGAACGGAATATAGCCGAAGAAGGGATCGGCCATCGGCACGCCGTCCAGCAGCAGCAACGTCCGGCTGGACGCATTGCCGCCCAGCGCACGCAGGGTAGCGCCTTGCGCCGAAGGGTTAGCGGACCGGCTGTCGGACCGACGGAACTGCTGGAAACCAGCGACATCGCCCAGCACGCTTTCGATCCGGCCCGACGCGCTGTCCTGCAACCGGGCGCGGTCGATCACCACCGACCCATAGGCCGGGGTGCCGGGCGGCAGCGACAGGCCCGTGCCAGTGACGATGATCGACGGCGTATCCCCCGCATCGTCCGGCGCCTGCGCCAGCGCGGCTGTAGGAATGGACAAGAGCAAGGCGGGCAGAATGGTGGTTTTCATGACAATCCCCTCGACGCCCCCTGTCCTGATTTTTCAGCATTTTTGCAAACGGAAAGGGACCGCACCCTTTCTAGGATGCAGTCCCCGCCCCGTGACATTGTTCCTTGGGTCGATCAGCCGGTCAGAAGAACAGGATCGCCCCGGCCGCCAGTGCGTCGGAACTGGCCTCATTGCCATTATGCGCTTTCGACGTCGTGTGAACATATTCGCCCAGCAGCGTCACCCAGCTGTTGAGGCCGTAACGCACTTGCCCGACCCAGCTGCCATTCTTGTCCACGAGCAGCGGATTGGCCAGTGCATCGGCGGCATTGGCATAGTCGAGATGGCTTTCACCATAGCTGCCGCCAACCGAGATTTTGCCGAACGTCGCCAACCCCTGCAGATAGAAGCCATGGCTGTCGCGCCGGTTGCCAAAACCATCGGTGTCGAACAGGTTGAGCGCGGTCGTGCCCAGGCCCGACGCATCATAATAGGTGCCGACCAGCGTGACCGGCCCGAACGTGACCTTGGCACCCGCGTCCCAGCCCCAGCCGGTATAGTCCGGTCCAGCGATCACATTATGCTTTTGGCTGATCCCCGACAGCCACAGCCGCGTCGCAACATCGCCCAGCTTGCCGTCATAGACGAACTTCGCCTGGAAGCCCGGCTGCTTGTTCGATTCCGCCGGGCCGGTGAGCGAGGACAAGGGCTCGAAAATGCCGACGCTGGCGGTGAAGCCGTTGAAATTGGGCGTGGTATAGGTGATCTGCGGCTGGAAATCGGTGTAGATATAGCCAGTGCCGATCCGTCCCAGCGTCGTGTTGGACGGGGCGACATTGCCTGCCGGCGTGCCCGACGACAGCAGGGTGATGTCGTTCAGGATCGCTTCGGACCCGAACAGGCCGATGTCGCGGCCGATCTTCACTTCACCAAAACCGGCCCGGCCAAAGGTCAGATAGGTCTGGCGAAAGTCGATCCCGGCGGTCTGGAGCGCGCGGGGATTGCCGGGGCTGTTGGCCCCGCCGCCCGCGGCATAATTGACCGAATTGATGCCGGGATACATGCCGAAATGCGCGCCGACGTCCCAGCCGCCCTGCGTCGTCATCGCCTCGACCTTCAGGAAGCCGGGCAGCAGGCCATTGCGGATCGCCGAGCTGTTGCCGCCCACCGTCGCCACGCCGCCGACGACCGTGTTGGTCGCATTGGGTGCCTCGCCATTGTCATGGACGTAAAAGCCATTGACCGAACCGGAGAATTTGAGCGTGACATCGCCCATTTGCAGCCCCACACCGCTGTCGGCCATGCGGACCAGCGGCTTGCCGCCCGACGCATCCGGAGTGACTGGTGGTGCTTGCGCGGCCTCTGCGCTCTGGCCCTTCAGCAGCTCCTGATATTCCTCATCGGTCAGGATGCCCTTTTCATGCAGGCGCTTGAGCAGATCGGCCGTGGTGCCGGCCATGGCCGGTGCAGCGGTGGCGGCGAGCAGCAGCGCTCCCGCCGCGCTCATCAGGCGCAACGTCCCTTTCATATCATCCTCCCGTTCGTGACGCCGGTTTCCCCCCGGCCGAAGCAGGAGAGTGGCGGGTCCGAACCGACAGGAAAATTAGACTTAGGTTCTCATCCCTTCGGACAGTGCAGGCGCGCCGAAAGGGATGCCATCAATGGCTGATCAGGCCGACGATCCGCACAAGTTGCGACTCCCGGCGGCATCCGGTCTTGTCGTAGATGCTGCGCAGTTGCACCTTCAACGTCTCGGCCGATACGCCGCGCGCCGCCGCGATGTCGGCGCGGGACTGGCCCGCCGCCAGCCGGATGGCGATGTCGGCTTCGGCCGGGGTCAGGCCGAATGTCCGCATCAGCAGCTGGACGTGCCGGTCCGTCGGCGCGCCAACCCGCGCGATCATGATGGCGCGCGGCGCGAACGGCAGTGCCCAGGGTCGACTGGGCAAGGGGTAGCATTCCAGCATGATGCCCACGCCCCCGCTATCATCGCGCAGCGCGACCGGATCGGCAGCGCGGCCAGGCGGGTCTATCACGGCGCGAACCGCGCGGGCGATGGCGCGGCTTTCATCGGGCCGTTCGCTCGCCAGCCAGCCATCACGGACGCGAATGCGGCTGGTCGCCAGCAGCGCGTCGGCGCGCGGGGTCATGCCCCCAACCCGCCCGGTCGCATCGAGCAGCCAGCAGGCGCGGTCCATCGCCTCGAACGTGCCGGACAACAGCGCAAATCCCTGCTGCTCGATCGCGCGCTGAAGCAACACGGCCGTACGGACGTGCGGGGCAATCGCGCCGAACAGGTCGCGCTGCTCCTGGGTTGTGCGCCCATCCTTGCTGTCGCGCAGCAACGCCAGCCCGATCATCCCTTCCCGTCCCGCCAGAAGGCGGGTCTGGCAGCCATTGAAAATGTCGAAATCGGCGCAAAGGTCGAGATAGTCGTCCGCGCGCAGCGACTGGCGCGCTACATCATATTGCGCTTCGTGAACGATGGTCGGACTGTCGCGCAAAGCGTCAGCCGCGACGCGATAATTCAGGTCAGGTCGGGACTGGTCGATCGTCGCGGTCTTGGCGACGATGCTGTCATCAATGTCGCTGATCCAGTTGAAACTGCTGGCACCGGGACCAAAGCCGATCAGTTGGCCATGACGCGACCCGGTCGCGGCGGCCATCGCCCTGATCGCCCTGTCCCAGTTTTCCGGGTCCAGCGCGGCGGACAGAAACAGGTCTGCCCATTCATCCCCATTCGTGGCGCGTGACGCCATCCCCCATAACCCCCACAGTCAAGCAGGCATCCGATACGCAATATTTGGTTTAAGTCAAATAAACGTAAGGAAAAGGGGCAAGTGATTCTGGGCGTTACTGTTCCGGATTAACCCAGATCAAGCTGCTTGCGCCAATGCTTCTTCCCGCATGGCGCAAAACATCCAGCAAGGCGGAATATTGCGCCACTCCCGTCCTTCGCGGACATGCGCGAATAACGGGTCGAGCAGACGGCGGACATAGCGTGAATATTGATAGACCAGGAAAGCGCCGCCCGGCCGCAATGCGGTGCGTGTTTCAGCGCAGATGGACGCGCCCACCGTGTCGGGCAATGTCGAAAAGGGGATGCCGGACAATATATAGTCCGCCTGGACATGCCCCGCTTGCCGGATAAAGCGCCGCACGTCGGCAGCCGACCCATGCACGACCTTCAGCCTCGGATCGTCGAACTGCGCCTCCAGATAGGCGACAAAATCCAGATTGAGGTCAATCGCCAACAGGGTCGCGTCGGGGTGCAACCGATCAAGTATCGCCTGCGTGAAGGTGCCTACCCCCGGCCCATATTCGACGAACAGCCGCGTATTGTGCCAATCGACCTGATCCAGTATCCGGTCCACCAGCGTCGCAGAGGAAGGAATGATCGATCCGATCATGCCGGGATGCCTGACGAACTGGCGGAAAAACATGCCCCATTGCTGGAGAAACCGGCCAGCACCTGGTTTGCCGCCCGGAATATTTTTCTTTTTCAAGGGAATGGAGGCCATCACTATCCGTCTGTCTATGATCGTGGTCGGGCGTCGCAAATATCAGTGCGACTGGCAAGCCGCTTTGCATTTACATGACAAGGAACGCGCAGGCGGCATATGGTTTCCCTCGCCGCCTGCTTGTCCCTTCAACTCGCCCCTCGCAACATGCCGGGAGAAACGAAGCCGATCGGGTCGACCTGCAACGCCTTCTGCTTCAGCGTCGCCTGGATCTTTTCATATTCATGCTCCATTTCCGGCGTCACCGATGCGCGTGTCTCCTCCAGCGCCGCTTCGAAATGGGCCATCGTCACCTTGTCGACCGACAGGGACTGGCGCAGCGCGAACAGGCCGGCCCGTCGCGCCAGATCCTCCAGATCAGCGCCAGTGAAACGTTCCGTTCGTGCCGCCAGTGAAGCCAGATCGACATCATCGCCCAGCGGCATCTTGCCGGTATGGATCGACAGGATGCGCTGACGGCCCGCCCGATCGGGGACCGGCACATAGATGAGTTCGTCAAACCGCCCCGGCCGCAGCAGCGCCGGATCGACCAGCGTGGGCCGGTTGGTCGCGCCGATGACCACCACCGACTGCAATTCTTCCAGCCCGTCCATTTCGGCCAGGATGGTATTGACCACCCGCTCGGTCACTTGCGGTTCGCCCATGCCATTGCCGCGCGCGGGGACCAGGCTATCCAGCTCGTCAATGAAGATGACGGTCGGCGCCACCTGTCGAGCGCGGGCAAACAGCCGGGCAATCTGCTGCTCGCTCTCGCCATACCATTTGGACAGAAGGTCGCTCGATTTGGTGGCGATGAAATTGGCCTGCGCTTCCCGCGCCACAGCCTTGGCCAGCAGGGTCTTGCCCGTGCCGGGCGGGCCGTAGAGAAGGAAGCCCTTGGCCGGACGAATGCCGATGCGGCGGAAGGCATCGGGGTCTTTCAGCGGCAGCTCCACCCCTTCCTTCAGCCGCATCTGCGCGTCATCCAGCCCACCAATGTCGGACCAGCCGATATTGGGCGCCTGCACCATCACTTCGCGCATGGCCGATGGCTGGACGCGCTTGATCGCAGCCATGAAATCGTCGCGGGTGACCGACAATTCCTCCAGCACGTCAGGCGGGATCGTGCCGTCCTCCAGATTGAGGCGCGGCATGAACCGTCGCACCGTCTCGATCGCCGCCTCGCGAGTCAGCGCGGCCAGATCCGCACCGACGAAGCCGTAGGTCATGCGCGCCAGTTCCGACAGGTCGACCGTGTCGCCCAGCGGCATCCCGCGCGTATGAATGCCCAATATCTCGCGCCGCCCACGCTCGTCGGGCACGCCGACGACGATTTCCCGGTCGAACCGGCCGGGACGCCGCAACGCCTCGTCAATCGCTTCGGGACGATTGGTCGCCGCGATCACGACCAGATTGGTGCGTGCCTCCAGCCCGTCCATCAGCGTCAGGAGTTGTGCGACCAGCCGCTTTTCGGTCTCGCCGGTTACTTGCCCCCGTTTCGGCGCGATCGAATCAATCTCGTCGATGAACAGGATCGACGGCGCAGCCTTGGACGCCGCCTCGAAAACCTCGCGCAGCTGCTTTTCCGATTCGCCATAGGCAGACCCGACGATTTCCGGCCCGTTGATCAGGAAGAATTCGGCTTCCGATTCATTGGCGACCGCGCGCGCCAGCCGGGTCTTGCCCGTACCCGGCGGGCCATGGAGCATCACCCCGCGCGGCGGATCGACGCCCAGACGCTGGAACAGTTCGGGATAGCGCAACGGCAATTCGACCATTTCGCGCAACTGGTCGATCGTATCGGCCATGCCGCCCACATCGTCATAGGTGACGTCAGCACGGCGCGCTTCCTTGGGTTCCTCATATTCCGGGCGCAGCTCAACCTCGGTCTCGGCGTCGATATGAACGATGCCCTTGGGTATGGTCGATACGACGACGAGCCGGATTTCCTGCAGAGCGTAAGCCGGCGCGGCCAGCATCTGCCGCAACTGGGGCGGCATGTCGCCGGGTGGCACCTGCTGCTGCCCCGCCGTCGCGACGACATCGCCTGCGGTCAGGGGACGCTGAAAGAAAACCCGCTTCAACGCTTCGGGATGCCCCTGAAGCCGCAGATTATTTTGTGCAGGCGCGAACACGACACGCTGGGCCACGCGGGACTCCAACTTGTCGATATGGACGAAATCGCCGGAGCCGACACCGGCATTGGCCCGTTGCAGCCCGTCCAGGCGCAACACGTCCAGCCCTTCATCTTCCTTATAGGGGCGCACTACCCGCGCAGCGGTCGATCGCTTGCCAATGATCTCGATCACATCGCCTTCAGCCAGGCTCAGTTGCGCCATGACCGCCAGTGGCAGCCGCGCCAGCCCGCGTCCGGCATCTTCGGGCCGCGCATTGGCAACCTGAATCCGCCGACCCGTTACGTCATCTTCCGCCATTGCGGGCCCCTCCTTGTCGCTCAATTACGAAATAGGAAACGACGCGGCCAAGAAAAAGGGGCAGGCGGCGAAGCCCTGCGCACAAAAAAAGGGCCGGCCCAAAGGCCAGCCCGGAAAGTTTTAGGAGAGGATGCCTGAAAGGCACCCCCTATGTGCACCGCGGCAGAATTTATTGCAAGTGCGAAAAGAAAAGGGGAGTTGCAGAAAATGCATCTTGCCATTTTGGAGATTTTCCTGCTGAGTGTGGACAGGATGCTTGAAACCGGCTGTCGCTGCGATCGACAAAAAGACATGATGCGACGCAGCGCACCGGCTTCGGATTAGTGAAGACAGATGCGCAGATTGCCGCCCCTTACGGCCCTGGAGGCCTTTGTTCAGGTTGCGCGCCTTGGCTCGGTCAAGGCTGCGGCGGAAGAACTCGCGCTCTCGACTCCAGCGCTCAGCCGCCGCGTTCAGGCGCTGGAGCGCTTCATCGGCCGCCCCCTGTTCGACCGCAAGCATCAGGCACTGGAAATCAATGCCGAGGGGCAGAGGCTGCTGGACGATATCGCGCCAGCCCTAGATTCCCTCGCGCAGGCGCTGGAAAATATCCAGAGCGGCGGCAACCAGTTGCGGCTGCGACTGGCGGTCATGCCCCTGTTCGCAACCCAAAGGCTGTTTCCCCATCTGGGCGCGCTGCGCGCGCTGCACCCGCAATTGCACATCGACATCGAAACCACGCCCCATGCCGTCGCCCGGCTGGGTGAAGGGCTGGACGCGGCGATCGTGCTGGCCAAGGATATCGACGCAGCGCTCTATGCGCATGAACTGGACCATGACGAAGTCTATGTCATCGGCGCGCGATCTCTGCTCGAATCGCCCCATGCGCTGACGTCGCCGGGGGAACTGGCGCAGCATACCGTGCTGCTCCACCGCGACATGCCGTTGGCGTTCGATGCCTGGAAGGAAGCGGTCGGCCTGCCCGACCTGCAACCGCTGGCGACGGACAATTATGATTCGGGACAGTTGATGCTGGAAGCGGCAGCACAGGGGCTTGGCGTCGCCTTCATGCACGCCAGCCATTTCAAGGAAGCCGCCGACAACCGGCTGGTCCGCCTGTTTCCGATCCGCGTCGAAAGCCCCTATCGCTATTATTTCGTCTGTCGCCCCCGCGCCCTCCAGACCCGCGCCGTGCGAATCTTCCGCGACTGGTTGATCGCCGCCGATATCTGACGGGAAGCCGGGCAAATTTTTATCTGTCCTGGCTCTTAACCTTAATCCGCGACCGCCGTTATAGCCCTCATGAACGGGGCAACTTCACCTTCCGCTAGCCCGCAACATGGGCTGACCGACCGCTTGGCGCGATGGGCGAAAGGCCTGTCGGGCAAGGCCGATGACGACGAGGGTGGCGCGGAAGATCAGCGCCCCCGCGCGGGGTCTGCCGCGAACCGCGAAGTGACGCGCCGCCGCCGCCTTTATGAAGAGATTGGCGACTTCCTGTTCGCCCATGACCTGGACCTGACGCCCATCAATTTCAGTGTGGCGCTCGATTATCTGACCGGCGCGAATATCGGCGTGGAAAAGGCGATCAAGGCAGTGCTGATGGAGCGCGGCAAGATCACCAATGGCTGGATCGAATCGGTCGCGGCCAGTCAGAACCCGGATGAAGTCACACCCGATTCGCTCGCCACGATGCTGGACAAGGTCGAGGAAAATCTGACCCAGTTTACCGGCCTGATGCACGAATCGCGCAATTCGGCCAAGGATTATGGCGCCGCATTGCAGGAGCAGGCCAAGGGTCTGGCCGAGGGCGGTGATGCCGAACCCGTGCTTGCGCGCCTTGTCGGGCTGACCCGATCGATGGTGGAAAAGACGCGACTGGTCGAAACCCAGCTGCGCGAAAATCAGAAGCAGACGCAGGCGCTCAAATCCAGCCTGGAAAATGCCCGCCGTGCCGCCGAACATGATCATCTGACCGGCCTGCCCAACCGCCGCGCCTTTGAAGGCGTGCTGCGGGAGGAAGTGAAGCTGGCGCAGGACAATGGCGAGACGCTCTCCGTCGCCTTTTGCGACATCGATCATTTCAAGCATGTCAACGACACGCATGGCCATGAAACGGGCGATCGGGTGCTGAAATTCGTCGCTGGTCTGCTGGCCAAAGTATCCAACGACCATTGTCATGTCGCCCGCCATGGTGGCGAGGAGTTCGTCATGCTGTTCCGCGGCAAGACCGCTGCCGAAGCATGCGAGGCCGTCGATGCCGTGCGGGAGGATCTGTCCACCCGCAGCCTGGTCAACCGCACCAATGGCGAACGGATGGAACGTGTCAGCTTTTCCGCCGGCGTTGCCAACGTGCTGGCCTATGAAGACCCGCGCAGCGCCCTGAAGGCCGCCGACCGCGCGCTCTATCTGGCCAAGGAACATGGCCGCAACCGGGTCTATCTGGCGGCGGAGACGGACTGAAAGGGGCGCGCGTCGGGCGTTCCTTAGAAATCCGGCTTTTCATAATGGGGCGGAGGCGTAATCACCTCCATCCTTTCGGACAGAAGCGGCCGGAAGGACGGGCGCGATTTGAACCCTGCATACCAGCGCCGCACCGGCTCATGGCCCTGCCAGTCGATGCCGCCCAGATAATCCGCGACCGACAGGTGCGCCGCCGCCGCAATGTCCGCCAGGCTCAGCGTACCGCCCCCCATCCAGCTGCGATGGTCGAGCAGATAGTCCATATAATCCAGATGGACATTCGCCCGCTTCATGGCCTCCCGCAGGATGCGCGCGTCGGGCGGGGCGCGCTCGATCAGCCTTTTCTTCATCCGCTCGTGCAGCAGCGGGCCGACCACGTCGCCATAGAAATTCTGGTCGAAAAAGGCGGTCAGCCGCCGCACTTCCGCCCGGCCCGCAGCAGAGCCGGAGATGAGCGGGAACTTCTCCACCGTTTCCTCGAAATATTCGCAGATCGCCTGGCTGTCGATCAGAGTGATGCCCTTGGCCTCGTCAATCAGCACCGGCGTCGTCCCGGCCGGGTTCCGATCGAGAAATTCGTCGCGCATCTCCCAGGGCGATTCGCGTACCAGATCATAGCCGACACCCTTCTCCCCCAGCAGCAGGCGGACCTTGCGAGAGAAAGGGCAGAGCGGAAATTGATAGAGAAGCCACATAGGCGATTCCTGTTAGGCGTGCCGGAGCGCCAGGGAAAGCGGCAAAATGAAAGACGGTCGATCTGGCGCTCCGGTCATATCGACCAAAAGGATGATGATAAACGGCATGAACAGCGCTTCCGATCCTCGTGTCAGGACGATAGAAGGCCATCCAAACAACGGTTTCGCTACGGAAGGGGTGCCCGATGTCTGATGATTTTTTCCCGGTGCCGGAAGATTGGGCCAAGAATGCGCTGATGGACAAGGCTGCGCGCGCTGCCGATTATGCCCGCTCGATTGACGATGCCGACGCCTATTGGCTGGAACGGGCGCAGCGGCTCGACTGGATCACGCCGCCGACCCGCGCCAATGAAAGCAGCTTTGCCGAGGCCGACTTTGGCGTCAAATGGTTCGCCGACGGCGTGCTGAACGTCAGCGCCAACTGCATCGACCGCCATCTGGCGACGCGCGGCGATCAGACCGCGATCGTCTGGGAGCCCGATTCGCCCGATGCGGAGCCGCGCCGCTACAGCTATGCACAGGTGCATGAACAGGTGTGCCGCCTGGCCAATGTGCTCAAAGCCGCTGGCGCCAGGAAGGGCGACCGCATCACCCTCTATCTGCCGATGATCCCCGAAGCCGCCTTCGCCCTGCTCGCCTGCGCCCGGATCGGCGCGGTTCACAGCGTCGTGTTCGGCGGCTTTTCCCCCGAAGCGCTGGCCGGGCGCATCATCGATTGCGATTCCACCCTGGTCGTGACCGCTGACGAGGGTCGTCGCGCGGGCAAGACGGTGCCGCTCAAGGCCAATGTCGATGCCGCGCTGAAAGATTGCCCCAGTGTGAAGAAAGTCGTGGTCGTGCAGGCCACCGGCGGCGCTGTGACAATGACGCCCGGTCGCGACCTTTGGCTGCATGAGGAAGCCGCGAACGTCTCGCCCGATTGCCCGCCCGAACCGATGAATGCCGAAGACCCGCTGTTCATCCTCTATACGTCGGGATCGACCGGCAAGCCCAAGGGCGTGCTGCACACGACCGGCGGCTATCTGCTCTGGGCGAGCCTGACGCACGAACTCTGTTTCGACTATCGGCCCGGCGACATTTACTGGTGCGCGGCCGACATCGGCTGGGTCACCGGCCACAGCTATATCGTCTATGGCCCGCTGGCTAACGGCGCCACCACGCTCATATATGAAGGCGTACCCAACTATCCGACGCCAGCGCGCATCTGGGAAGTGGTCGACCGGCATCAGGTCCAGACCATCTTCACCGCCCCCACGGCGCTGCGCGCGCTGATGAAGGAAGGCGACGAATTCGTCCATTCGACCAGCCGCAAATCACTCCGGCTGCTGGGCACCGTGGGCGAGCCGATCAACCCGGAAGCCTGGCGCTGGTATCACAGCATTGTCGGCGAAGGGCGCTGCCCGATCATCGACACATGGTGGCAGACGGAAACGGGCGCGGCGATGATCGCGCCGACGCCCGGCGCCACCGACCTGAAGCCCGGCTCCGCCACCTTGCCGATGCCCGGCGTGGTGCCGCAGATTGTCGATGCGGAAGGCCATGTGCTGGAGGGCGCGACCGAAGGCAATCTCGTCATCGCGCAAAGCTGGCCGGGTCAGATGCGCACCGTGTGGGGCGATCATGATCGCTTTTTCCAGACCTATTTCACCACCTTCCCCGGCAAATATACGACCGGCGATGGCGCGAGGCGGGACGCGGACGGCTATTACTGGATCACTGGCCGGGTGGACGACGTCATCAACGTATCGGGCCACCGCATGGGCACCGCAGAGGTTGAAAGCGCGCTGGTCCTGCATGAAAGCGTTGCCGAAGCCGCCGTCGTCGGCTTCCCCCATGATATCAAGGGCCAGGGCATCTACGCCTATGTGACGCTCAACGCGCATGACGAGCCAAGCGACGATCTGCGCAAGACGCTGATCAAATGGGTCCGCTCCGAAATCGGCCCGATCGCCACGCCGGATGCCATCCAGTTCGCGCCGGGCCTGCCCAAAACCCGGTCGGGCAAGATCATGCGCCGCATCCTGCGCAAGATTGCAGAGGGCGAAGTGTCGGCGCAGGCGCTTGGCGATACCAGCACGTTGGCTGATCCGTCGGTGGTCGACAATCTCGTCGCAAACCGGCAGGGTTGACGCGCCCGCCCAAGGAGCTGCCATGGACCGCTATACATCCGTCGCCCGCGCCCTGCATTGGATCCTGGCGGTCCTGATCATCGTCAATCTGGTCCTTGGCATCGGGCATGACGCCCTGCCCAAGGACTGGGCGGTGATGCCGGTTCACAAGTCGATCGGCCTCACGGTACTGGCACTCACGCTGGTGCGACTGGCCTGGCGCGTCGGCCACCGCCCGCCATCGCTCCCCAGCGCGATGCCGGTCTGGGAAAAGGCGTCGGCGCACGCCACCCATGGCGTCTTTTACGCCTTCATGATCCTGGTTCCGCTGACAGGCTGGATCATGACATCGGCGGGTACGCGGCCGCTCAACTGGTTCTTCCTGTTCGACGTGCCGAAATTGGCGGTGACCAAGGGCGACGCGATCGTCGGTCTGTCCCGTGAGGGGCATGAGGTGATGGGTTTTGCCTGGGCAGCGCTGATCATCGTCCATGTCGCCGCTGCGCTGCGCCATCATGTCGTGCTGAAGGACAATGTGCTGCGGCGGATGATATGACGGTTACGATTACTGGATGAACGGCCTGATCATCCTGCCCTGCCACCAGCGCAGGGCATACAAAGCGAACGACTAGACCATCTCGCCCGTCAGCAACCGTGGCAGCGCGCCTGATTGACCGCGCGCTTCTGCCATGAAGCGCCCCTTGAGCAGCGATGTCCGCTGCACCGCGGCCAGTCCCGCGCGCCGCGCCAAGGCAGGCAAACGCCCCGGCACATCGAACAGCCGCACCAGCCCGTCCATCGCCACGCTGACCGACAGCGAATCCAGGCTCCGCCAGCGCTGGTAGCGCGCCAGCAATTGCGCGTCGCCCGGATCAAGCCCCAGCCTCTTGCCCTCCACCAGCACCTCCACCAGCGCGGCGACATCACGGAAGCCCAGGTTCAGCCCCTGCCCGGCAATCGGGTGAATGGCGTGCGCGCTGTCGCCGACCAGCGCCAACCGCGTATCGGTAATGCGCGCGGCGTGGTGGAAGCCCAAAGGATAGGAGGAACGCGGCCCTGCCAGACGGATTTCGCCCAGAAAGCCGCCGATCCGCTTCTGCGCTTCGGCCAGCCAGGCGCGCTCGGACAGTTTGAGCATGGCGGGCGCCTGCTGCGTGGGCACGGTCCACACGATCGCCGATCGCGTGCCAGGCAGCATCGGCAGCAGTGCGAACGGGCCGCCGACATAGAAAATCTCATAGGCCGTGTTGGCGTGCGGCACTTCATGGTCGATCGCCGTGACCATGGCGGTATGTTTATACTGCCAGCGCGTGGTGCGGATGCCCGCAGCCTCGCGCGTCGGACTGTTGCGCCCCTCCGCCGCCACCAGCAGCGCGCCCCGAATCATGGCCCCGCTCGCCAACGTCAGCGTCACGCCATTGGCGTTGCGGTCGACATGGATGGCGCGGTCGGGCTGGAAGCGGGTGAGATGGACGGCATCGGCCGCTGCCTGCGCCAGCGCAATGCGCAGGTCGCGATTGGGGATCATCGTCCCCATCACGCCATCGTCGGCATCCGGCACGAAATCGAGCGCGCCCGGCTCCAGCCCGTCGCTGACCCAGATCCGGTCGATCGGGCAACCCTTCCCTTCCAGAAACGGCGCGACGCCGATCGCCGACAGCATCGCAAAACTGGTGGAACTGATTGCCGATACGCGGCCGTCAAAGCCGCTGGCGGTCGTGTCCACCGGATCGGCAGGGTCGATCACGGCACAGCGCACGCCATGGCCGGAAAGGGCGATGCCAAGGGTCAGGCCGACAAGGCCCCCTCCCAATATCACGACGTCGAAGCGTTCCATGACCCGCTATCTAGGCGCTTGGGGGACGATTGGGAAGCGACCTGAACCAAATAGCATAGCGCTCCCGCCAGCGCGGGAGCACTATGCGTCCAAATATCAAACCATCCGTACCCAGCCCGCCGGATCGGCGACCGTTCCGCGCTGGATGCCGGTCAGTTCCGCCCGCAGGGTTTCGGTGACGATGCCGCCATCGCCATTGCCGATGGTGAAATCGCCATCCACGCTCTTGACCGTGCCGATCGCCGTGACGACCGCCGCCGTGCCGCAGGCAAAAGCCTCGCGCAGCTTGCCGCTGGCCGCATCGGCGCGCCACTGGGCAAAGCTGTAGGGTTCTTCGCGCACGTCATGCCCCTTGGCGCGGGCCAGGGTGATGATCGAATTGCGGGTGATGCCGGGCAGGATGGTGCCACCGAGCGGGGGCGTGACGATCGATCCGTCATCCATGACGAAAAAGACGTTCATGCCGCCCAGTTCCTCGACCCACTTATGTTCCGCTGCGTCCAGGAACACGACCTGATCGCAGCCATGGCCGATCGCTTCCTTCTGCGCGATCAGCGATGCGGCATAGTTGCCGCCGCATTTGGCAGCGCCTGTGCCGCCCCGCGCAGCGCGGGTGTAATGTTCCGATACCCACAGGGTCACGGCCTTCTTGCCGCCCTTGAAATAGGCACCGGCGGGCGATGCGATGACACAGAAAATATAGTCGTTGGACGGGCGAACGCCCAGGAAATTCTCGCTCGCGAACAGGAAGGGGCGCAGATAGAGGCTGCCTTCGCCGTCCGGAATCCAGTCAGCGTCGATCTTGACCAGCGCCTCGACCGCTTCGAGAAAAACCTCCTGCGGCAACGCAGGCATCGCCATGCGATCGGCCGATTCGGCAAAGCGACGGGCGTTTTCCTCCGGGCGGAACATGGCGATGCTGCCATCCGCCAGCCGATACGCCTTCATCCCTTCAAAGATTTCCTGCGCATAGTGCAGCACGGCACAGGCCGGGTCGATCTGGAACGGCTCACGCGGACCGATGGCATGGCTGTGCCAGCCCTGCCCTTCGGTGTAGCGGATCGTCACCATATGATCGGTAAAAATACGCCCGAAACCGGGGTCCGCCAGCAATTGCTCACGCTCGTCCGCCGACAAAGCCCTGGGGCTTGGCGTGACGGTGAAGCGGGATGTCTGCTCGACGTCCATAGTCTGTCTCCTTGGGTTGGAGGGCGAGCCTATGTCACAAATAGACGCGCGAAACAACGTCAACTATACTGACCCATCAGGCCAGTATTGCCATGCTGGCCTCTTGGCGCTCCCCTGTCCGCCCGCTATCGCTTGGCCATGCACTTTTTTTCCGACAATGCGACCCCGCTATGCCCGCAGGTGATGGCGGCGATAGCCGCTGCCGATCTGGCCGATCATGGCTATGATGGCGACCAGTGGAGCGCCCGGCTGGATGACGCTTTCTCGGCCCTGTTCGACACGCGCGTCCGGGCGCTGTGGATCGCGACCGGCACGGCCGCCAACAGTATCGCGCTGGCGACGCTCTGCCCGCCCTATGGCGGCGTGATCTGCCATGAGGAAGCACATATCGTCGTCGACGAATGCGGCGCGCCCGGATTCTTCACCCATGGCGCGAGCCTCATGACGTTGCCCGGCGAGGGTGCGAAACTTCATCCCGACATGGTCAGCGCGCGGCTGGCGGCGATCCGCCCGGACGTACATCAGGTGCCAGCCCGCGCGATCAGCATCACCAACGCCACTGAATATGGCCGCGCCTACACGCCCGACGAGGTCGCAGCGCTGGGCGACATCGCGCGCACCCACGGCCTGGGCTTCCATATGGATGGCGCGCGTTTTGCCAATGTGGTGGCGCATCTGGGCTGCGCGCCCGCCGATCTGACATGGCGCGCCGGCGTCGACGCGCTCAGCTTTGGCTGCGTCAAGAATGGCGGGATGATCGGCGAGGCATTGCTCTTTTTCGGCCCGCAGGCAGATGCCCGCGCCGCCGAGGCCGCTCGCTGGCGCAAGCGGTCGGGGCATCTATTCTCCAAGGGCCGCTATCTTGCCGCGCAGATTTTGGCGATGGTCGAAGGCGACCTGTGGCTGGCCAACGCCCGTGCCGCCAATGCCGCGGCGCAGGCACTGGCGCAGGCCGTGCCCGCCCGCCTGCTCCACCGCGTCGAAGCGAATGAACTGTTCATCCGCCTCACCGCCGCCGATGCAGCGGCGCTGCGGGCGCAGGGTTTCGACTTTTACGACTGGGGCGAAGGGGCCGCGCGGCTGGTCACCAACTGGTCGCAGGACGCCGCCAGCGTCGCGCCGCTCGCCGCCGCGTTGCGGACACTCGACCATGGCTGAACCGACTGCGAAAGGCGGCATACTCGTCCCCTTCGCGCTCGTCACGCTGATCTGGAGTTCGACCTGGATCGTCATTCGCGACCAGATTGGCAGCGTGCCGCCCAGCTGGTCGGTCTGCTACCGCTTCGCGCTGGCGGGGGTCGCCATGGCCATTTTTTGCCGGATGCGCGGCGTGTCCTTGCGGATTGGCGGCGCGGGGCTGGCCTTTGCCGCTTTGTTGGGCACGGCGCAGTTCGTCCTCAATTTCAACTTCGTCTATCGCGCCGAACTTACCCTGACTTCGGGCGTCGTCGCGGTGATCTACGCCATGCTGCTCATCCCCAACTCCATCCTGGCCTTCCTGATTTTCCGTCAGCCCGTCAGTCGCGCCTTCATTGCCGGGTCGGTGGTGGCGACGACCGGCATCATCCTGATGCTGACCCATGAATATCACGCCGCCGACATAGCGCCGGGCGACGTGCTGGCGGGGGTCGGCTTTGCACTCGCCGGGTTGCTCAGCGCTTCTGCCGCCAATGTCATGCAGGGGATGGATATTGCCCGCCGCCTGCCGATGATCGCGGTGCTGGCCTGGGCAATGCTGATCGGCGCGGCGGTGGACGCCGCCTATGCGCTTGCCACGGTCGGCCCGCCGGTGGCCGAATGGCGTACGGGCTATTGGCTGGGCGTTGCCTGGCTGGGCCTGGTCGGGTCGGTCATTACCTTCCCGCTCTATTTCCGCCTGATCCAGCGCATGGGCGCGGGGCGCGCGGCATATACAAGCGTCCTCATCCCGGTGATCGCGATGCTGATCTCCACCCTGCTGGAGGGCTATCGCTGGACGGGACTGGCTGCTGGCGGCGCCATGCTGGCGGTGGCTGGCATGGCGATCGCGCTGCGGGCGAAGGCGGGCTGAACCCGCCCTCGCTCCATCCTATCCGCGCAGCACTCCGCCCAGCTTCTGCGCCGCCTTGACGATGGCCGCGCTGATCGCGTCCAGCTCCTCCTGGGTAAAGCTCTTCTCGCCCGGCTGGAGCGTGACTTCGATGGCGAGCGACTTGCTGCCTTCGTCGACCCCCGGCCCGGTAAAGACGTCGAACAGGCGCGCGTCGACAATCGCCTTCTTGTCCGCGCCCTTGACGGCGCGAACCAGCGCATCGGCCTCGACCGAGTCAGCCACGACAAAGGCGAAGTCGCGCTTCACCGCCTGCAAGGCGGGTGGCGCATAGGGCGCGCGCATGAAGCCCGACTTGCGCTTGCCCGGTATCGCATCGAGGAAGATTTCACCCGCGACCACCGTGCCGCTCAACCCGAATTGCTTGGCAAGGCCGGGATGCAACACGCCATATTCGGCCAGCACCACCTTGGGCCCAAGCCGCAGCGTGCCTGACTGACCGGGATGATAGGCGGCAGACGCCTCGCCGAAATTCTGGAGGTTGGCGACCGGCGCACCCGCCGCAGCCAGCAGCGCCATGACGTCCGCCTTGGCGTCATAGGCGGTGAAGGGCTGGGCCTTGCCATCCTGCCAGCTGCTCGGTTGCTTCTCGCCCGCCAGCACGAAGCCAACGGTCGCGCGCTCACCCTGTTTGAAATAGCGCCGTCCCAGCTCGAACAACCGCACCGACGTCGCGCCGCGATCCATGTTGCGGCGACTGGCCGACAGCAGGCCCGGCAGCAGCGAAGGGCGCATGACCTTCAAATCTTCCGAGATCGGATTGGCCAGCGTCCACTGCCCCCCGCCCACGGAAGCGGCTTCCTTTTCCGACAGGAAGGACCAGTTGATCGCCTCGGCAAGGCCACGCGCCGCCGCCGTGCGGCGTACGCGGCGCTCGACCAGCTGCTCCGCCGTCGCGGTCGGGCGGGCGACGCCCGGCATGCGCGGCAACGGGGTGGATGGCACATGCTCCAGCCCGACGATCCGCACTACTTCCTCGACAATGTCGGGCCAGCCATCGATGTCGCGGCGCCAGCTCGGCACTGTGATCGACCAGATGCCCGGCACGGTCACCGGCACGCCATCCTCATAATCGGTGCGATTGTCCTGCCCGCTTACGACAAAGCCCAGGCTTTCGAGGATGCGCTTCTGTTCGTCCGCCGCCACATAGACGCCCGCCAGCGTCAGGCACTGGTCGGGCCGGTAATCCACAAGCTTGGGCGTCACGGGCGGCGCGCCCGCATGAGTCGCCTCGCTGGGCGTACCACCGCACAGATGCGTCACAAGGCTGGTCGCGATCGACAGGCCATCGTCCAGAAAGGCCGGATCGACGCCGCGCTCGAACCGCCCGCGCGCGTCCGATGTCAGGCTGAGCTTCTGGCCCGTCATCGCGATCCGTTCGGGCGTGAAATAGGCGCATTCGATCAGCACGTCGGTCGTGCCGTCCTGCGCGCCCGAATGTTCGCCGCCCATGATGCCGCCAATGTCATGGACAGCTTCATCGTCTGCGATGACGGTCATCGTCTCATCGACGGTGTAGGTCTTGCCGTTGAGCGCCAGCACCTGTTCGCCCGCCTTGCCCTTGCGCGCGACCAGGCCGCCTTTCAGGCTTGCCATATCATAGACATGCAGCGGTCGGCCCAGGTCGATCATGATATAGTTGGTGATGTCGACCAGGGTGCTGATCGGCTTCTGCCCGATCGCCTTCAGGCGCTTGGCCATCCATTCGGGCGACTGGCCGTTGGTGACGCCGCGAACGGTGCGCGCGAAAAAGGCCGGACAGCCTTCCATATCCTCGGTCCGCACGTCCGGACCCGGCCCCACGCCCGCAATATCCGGCACGATGATGGCGTTCAGCGTACCCAGCCCAGCCGCCGCCAGATCGCGCGCGATGCCGCGCACGCCCATGCAATCCTGCCGGTTGGGCGTGATCGACACGTCGATGACCGGATCATTGAGGCCCGCCCAGTCGGCATAGAGCTGCCCGACCGGCGCGGCTGCATCCAGTTCGATGATGCCGTCATGATCGTCACCCAGCTCCAGTTCGCGGGTCGAACACATCATGCCGTTGGATTCGACGCCCCGGATCGCGGTCTTTTTCAGCACCATGCCATTGGCGGGAACGACAGCACCCTCGATCCCGAACACGCCGACAAGACCCGCGCGCGCATTGGGCGCGCCGCACACGACCTGAAGGGGTGCGCCATCGCCATGATCGACGGTCAGAACCTGCAATTTATCGGCCTGCGGGTGACGATCGGCAGTCAAGACCTTCGCGATCTTGAAGCCACCCAGCTTTTCTGCCGGATTTTCGACACCGTCGACCTCCAGCCCGATGGCGTTGAGCGTCTTGAGAATGGTGGCCAGGTCGGCATCGGTCTTGAGATGCGTCTTGAGCCAGCTCAGCGTGAACTTCATGCGCCCACTCCTCCGCTCAGCGTGGGTACGTCCAGCGCCGAAAAACCATAATGTTTGAGCCAGCGCAGGTCGCCGTCGAAGAAGGCACGCAAGTCGTTCATCCCATATTTGAGCATGGCGAGGCGATCGACCCCGGTGCCAAAGGCAAAGCCCTGCCACTCGTCAGGGTCCAGTCCGCATGCCTCGATCACGCGACGGTTCACCATGCCGCTGCCCAGCACCTCCAGCCAGCCGCCATCGGCTGCATCGCCGTCGCCGCCAATCACGCGCTGGCCGTTCACCAGCGTATAGCCGACATCGACCTCGACAGAGGGTTCGGTGAAGGGGAAATAGCTGGGGCGCAGCCGCAGCACGATATCCTCGCGCTCGAAAAAGGCCTTCAGGAAGGTCTCCAGCGTCCATTTGAGATGGCCGAGCGTAATCCCCTTGTCGATCACCAGCCCCTCGATCTGGTGGAACATCGGCGTGTGAGTGGCATCGCTGTCGCTGCGATAGACGCGGCCGGGCGCGATGATGCGGATCGGCGGCTCCTGCGTCATCATCGTGCGAATCTGCACCGGCGATGTATGGGTGCGCAGCAGCATCCGCTTCTGGCCTTCCTCGTCGGGGAAGTAGAAAGTGTCGTGCATCGCACGCGCCGGATGCGTCTCAGGAATGTTAAGCGCGGTGAAATTATGCCAGTCGTCCTCGATCTCCGGCCCGGTCGCGACCGAAAAGCCCAGGTCCGCGAAGATTTCCGCCAGTTCGTCCATCACCTGCGAAACCGGATGCACCGACCCTTGCGGCCCCACATCGGCGGGCAGCGTCATGTCGATCTTTTCCGACGCCAGACGCGCATCCAGCGCCGCCTGCTCCAGCGCCGCCTTCTTCGCGACGATCGCGGCGGTCACGGATTCGCGCAGATCCTGGATCGGCGGCCCCTTTTCCAGCCGCTCGTCCGGCGACATGGCCCCCAGCGTCTTGAGCAGCCCAGTAACGACCCCGTTCTTGCCCAGCGCGCCGACGCGGAGCGCTTCCACCGCGTCCAGCGTGTCTGCAGCATCAATGTCGGCGATCAGCCCGGCTTTCAATGCGCTAATGTCTGTCATAAATCTTCGTCACCACCATCTCGTCATTCCCGCGAAAGCGGGAACCCATCTCCCGACCTTTCGGTCAGTCGCTGCGTAGGGAGGGCAATGGCTCAAAGCCAAAGCCCAATGCCAGATCATCCCAATCGGGATTTTCCGCTTCTATCAGCCCGATCTTCCATTGCCTGTTCCATTTCTTGATCCGCTTTTCACGTAGGATGGCACTTTCCAAACGGTCATGCGGCTCGAACCAAACAAGACGTTTCACGCCGTAGTCTTTGGTGAAGCCGTCGATCAAGCCGTTTCGATGCTCATAGAGACGCTTTACAAGGTCGACCGTCACGCCGGTATATAATGTGCCGTTCCTGCGGCTCGCCAGAATATACACCGATGGGCTGATCTCGCGCTTCATTCACACCGCCGGAGATGGGTCCCCGCATTCGCGGGGATGACGCTGGATACAGAAGGGCTTACGCCCGCGCGCCCAGCAATGCGCCGCCAAAGCCAACGAACATCACGCCGCTCGCCCGGTTGAACAGGCGCTGGCGGTTCACCGGCTCCAGCCAGCGGGCCAGCTTGACCCCGCCGAGCGCGTAAATGCTGTACCAGAAGCTTTCGATCACCACGAAACTGACCACCAGGATCGCCAGCTGCACCCCGAACGGACGGTCTGTGTCGATGAACTGCGGAAACAGGGCCGCCGCAAAGATGATCAGCTTGGGATTGGACAATCCGGTCAAAAGCCCGGTCGCATAAAGCGCATGATGGGACCGCGCGGGCGCGGCGGCGGCGGCAAGGCCGACTGGCGCGCGCCATGCCTTGATCCCCAGCCAGACCAGATAGGCGACCCCGGCATAGCGCAGCACGTCGAACAGGCGCGGCGAAGCCTTGAGCAACGCCCCAAGTCCCAGCGCTGACGCGATCAGGCACAGCAGCACCGCACTCATCAGACCCGCCATGGTCGCCAGCGCACGGCGCGGGCCATGGGCGATGCTCTGCGTCATCACATGCAGCATGTTCGGCCCCGGCGTGGCGGAGATCAGGAACACGGCAGTCACATATAGCCACCAGAGATGCAGCGACATCGGTTGGTCCTTTTGATGTCCGGCCAACCCCAAATCCGTTCGGGCTGAGCCTGTCGAAGCCCCCGCCTGAGCGTAGCGAAGGCACCTCACTCCGTTCGGTGGTGCCCTTCGACTTCGCTCAGGGCGAACGGGTAGGTAGTGAGTGGCAACAAACAAAAAGGGCGCCGGAAGCATCTGCCCCGGCGCCCTTTTGACGATCTTGCGACCGACCGGCCTTATGCTGCGGGCAGCGCAGCCTTGGCCTGGGCGATGATGGCGCTAAACGCCTCGCCTTCGTGCATCGCAATGTCGGCCAGAACCTTGCGGTCCAGCTGCACGCCGGCCAGCTTCAGGCCGTGCATGAATTGCGAATAGGTCAGGCCTTCAGCGCGGACACCCGCGTTGATGCGCTGGATCCACAGGCCACGGAAGCTGCGCTTCTTGACCTTGCGATCGCGGTAGGCGTACTGGCCGGCCTTTTCGACCGCCTGACGGGCGACGCGGATGGTATTCTTGCGACGGCCATAATAGCCCTTCGCCTGTTCCAGAATCCGCTTGTGCTTGGCGCGGGTGGTTACACCCCGTTTTACGCGTGCCATTGTCCCTTACTCCTTACTTCAGGCCGTAGGGTGCCCAGAGGCGGACGTGAGCCACGTCGGCATCGGACAGCACGGAAGTACCACGGTTCTGGCGAATATATTTGGCGTTGTGGCTGATCAGGCGGTGACGCTTGCCAGCGACGCCGTGCTTGACCTTGCCGGAAGCGGTGAACTTGAAGCGCTTCTTCACACCGCTCTTGGTCTTGAGCTTGGGCATTTTCGTCTCCTTTGCGTAGCGCGACGATTGCAGACAGCCCCGGCAGCCCTAGTTAGCCGGGCGGTCCCACTGAATCGCGAAGGGCGCGCATAGGCGGGTATGCGCGGAAAGGCAAGCGATTCGCGGAATTTCAATGATGATGGTGGTCTGTCGCCCCAGCCATCGCTTCCAGCACATCTTCCAGCCGGGCCGGATCGCCCAGCGCCAGAACACGCCCATCGCTGTCCGCCGTCAGCGGCTCGCCATTCCAGTCGCACATCAACCCGCCCGCACCCTCGACCACCGGCACCAGCGCGGCAAAATCATAGGATTGCAGACCCGATTCGATCACGATGTCGAGGAAGCCGGACGCGACCAGACCGTAATTATAACAATCGCCGCCATAGACCGGCCCCTGACGCGGCGATCCACCGGAAACCGCCGCGACCAGCGCCATATAATAGGGCACATCGCCATCGTCGAAGAGGTGCGGGCTGGTCGTCGCAATGCCTGCTCCCTCCAGTGCGCGGCAGACGCGGGTGCGAACCGGCTGGCCATTGAAGGTGGTCGGCTGCCCCGCCATCCCGGCCCAGCGTTCCTTGGCGATCGGCTGGTCAATGACGCCGATCGTCGGCCAGCCGCCCTGTGTCAGCGCGATCAGCGTGCCAAAGATCGGCCGCCCGGCGATGAAGCTGCGGGTGCCGTCGATGGGGTCGAGTATCCACACCCGCTCGGCGCCTTCCCGCACCGATCCATATTCCTCGCCAATGATGCCGTCGCCCGGACGCTCCTTCTCCAAAATCGCTCGAATCGCCGCCTCTGCTGCGCGATCGGCCTGCGTCACCGGCGATTTGTCCGCCTTATATTCCATGTCGTAGCGGGCGCGGAAAAAGGGGCGGATCGCCGCGCCGGCGGCGTCGGCAAGGTGGTTGGCCAAGGCCAGATCATCACGGGTGGTCATGCCCTTCGCCTAGCGGCTGCGCGGCCGTTGCGCTAGACTGCGGATCTATGGAGAAGGAGGGAAAAATGCCCGGTTCGCCCGTTATCCCATGCCTGCGCTACGCCGATGCCCCCGCCGCTATCGACTTTCTGTGCGAAGCCTTCGGTTTCGTGCGCCACGCCGTCTATGCCGATGATGCCGACCCCCGCATCATCCACCATGCCCAACTGGTGCTGAATGACGGCATGGTGATGCTGGGCAGTGTGCAGGACATGGCCGCCGAATCGCTCTACACATGGTCCACCGCGCGCGACCTGGGCGGGGTGACGGGGTGCGTCTATGTCGTGGTGCCCGATGTCGATGCCCATTCCCTTCATGCCCGCAACGAAGGCGCCGTGGTGGTCGATGAGCCGCACGATAATGACGGTTATCCGGGGCGCGGATACAGCGCGCTCGACCCGGAAGGCAATGTCTGGAGCTTCGGCAGCTACGATCCCTGGGCCGCTTAAGCCTTCGGCAACCTCGTCGCGCTAGTCTTGGGGACTGGATGACGGGAGCGGGCGCATGGCGCTGATCGGCTGGTTTTTGAGTTTTGTCGGCCTGTTCGCAGGGCTTGCGCTGCGGCAGGACATGCCGGTCGGCGGCGCGGCCACCCTGTCCAACCTGCTGATCGCGCTCGCAGTGCTGGCTTGCCCCATGATCTGGCAGGGCAAGCCGCTCGGCATATCACGCGGCCAGCGCGTCGTGGCCGCGCTGATCATGATCCTGTCCTTGCCGCTGGTGCTGCTGCCAGCGGGTTAGACCGCTCAATCGAACAGGCTGGACACCGAACTTTCATCCGCAATCCGCTTGATCGCCTCGCCCAGCAACGGGGCGATCGGCAGGTGGCGGATATGGGCGGCATTGTTGACCGCGTCCGTCCCCTGGATCGAATCGGTGATCACCAGTTCCAGCAGGTCCGACGCCTCGACCCGCGCGACCGCGCCGCCCGACAGCACGCCATGGCTGACATAGGCAACGACTTCCTCTGCCCCGGCGGCCTTCAATGCGCTCGCAGCGTTGCACAGCGTCCCCGCCGAATCGACGATGTCGTCGATCAGCACGCAGAAACGGCCCGACACATCGCCGATGATGTTCATGACTTCCGATTCGCCCGCGCGCTCGCGGCGCTTGTCGACGATGGCGAGCGGAGCGTTGTCGAGCCGCTTGGCCAGCGCCCGCGCGCGCACCACGCCGCCGACGTCGGGCGACACGACCATGATGTTGCGATCGCCAAAGCGCGCCTGAATGTCCGCCGACATGACCGGCGCGCCGAACAGGTTATCGGTCGGAATATCGAAGAAACCCTGGATCTGTCCCGCGTGCAGATCGACCGACAGGACGCGGTCGGCACCTGCCTTGGTAATGAGGTTGGCAACCAGCTTGGCGCTGATGGGCGTGCGCGGGCCGGGCTTGCGGTCCTGCCGGGCATAGCCGAAATAGGGGACGACCGCGGTGATACGCTTGGCCGATGCGCGCTTGAGCGCATCGATCATGATCAGCAATTCCATCAGATTATCGTTGGTCGGATAGCTGGTGGACTGGATCACGAACACATCCTCACCCCGGACATTTTCGTGGATTTCCACGAACACTTCCTCATCGGCGAAGCGGCGGACGCTGGCGTCGGTCAGGGGAATTTCGATATAATCGGCGATGGCGGCCGCGAGCGGCTTGTTGGAATTGCCGGTCATGAGCTTCATGGCCAAGTTCCCCTGCTATTTGGCGGCGTGACGAATTGATGACGCTGCGTGAAAACGCCGCCCCTTTAGCCGCGTCCGTTCCTGCTGGAAAGGCGCTTTTGCGCGTGGCGGCAAAATGCTCTAACGGCCCGTCCATGACCGACAAACTCGTGATCGCCCTTGCCCAGATGACCCAATCGGTGGGCGACCTTGCCGCCAATGCCGACGCGATGCTGGCGTGGCGGGACAGGGCCGTGGGCGCGGACCTGATCGTCTATCCCGAATTGCAGCTGATCGGCTATCCGCCCGAAGATCTGGTGCTGAAACCCGCTTTGGTCGAGCGCGCGAATCAGGAGCTGGACCGGCTGGCGCAGGCGACGGCGGATGGCGGCCCGGCGATGCTGGTCGGCACTGTGGTTGCCGCCCAGGGCGTCCTGTTCAACGTCGTCGCGTTGCTGGAAGGCGGCGCAGTCACGCAGATCCGGCAGAAGCGCGAACTGCCCAATTATGGCACGTTCGACGAAAAGCGCCTGTTCGCCCCCGGCCCGCTGCCCGCGCCGATCGCCTTTCGCGGAGTGAAGATCGGCGTGCCGATCTGCGAGGATATCTGGTTCCCCTTCGTCACCGCGCATCTGAAAGCGGAAGGGGCGGAGATTTTGATCAGCCCCAATGGCAGCCCCTATGAGGTGGACAAGGATGACCGCCGCCAAACCATGGTGGCGGGCGCGCGGGTGCGCGAAACCGGCCTGCCGCTGGCCTATCTCAACCGCGTCGGCGGGCAGGACGAACTGGTGTTCGACGGCGCGTCCTTCGTGATGAACGCCGATTTCGGCATCGCCCAGCAAATGCCCGACTGGGAAGAGGCGCTGGTGCTGACCCATTGGGAAAAATGGGACGGCCAGTGGGTCTGCCTGCCCGGCGAGGTCCATGTTCTGGATGAGCGTCCCGCCGACATTTATAATGCGATGGTGCTGGGCCTGCGCGACTATGTGAACCGCAATCGCTTTCCCGGCGTGGTGCTGGGCCTGTCGGGCGGGATCGATTCGGCGCTCTCCGCCGCGGTCGCGGTCGATGCGCTGGGGGCCGATCGCGTCTGGTGCGTGATGATGCCGTCGCGCTTCACCAGTCAGGACAGCCTGGACGATGCCGTCGAATGCGCGCGGCTTCTGGGCGTGCGTTACGACACCATTCCCATCGAACCGGCAGTCGGCGCGTTCGACACGATGCTGGGCGAGGTGTTTGCTGGTCGGCAGCGCGACCTGACAGAGGAAAATATCCAGTCGCGTATCCGGGGCGTGACGCTGATGGCGCTGTCCAACAAATTCGGCCACATGCTGCTGACCACCGGCAACAAGAGCGAGATGTCGGTCGGCTACGCCACCATTTATGGCGACATGGCGGGCGGCTATTCGGTGTTGAAGGACGCCTATAAGACCACGGTGTTCGACCTCTGCCGCTGGCGCAACGACAATGTCCCGACGCTGGGCGAAGGCTTTGGCCCCGCCGGCCCGGTCATGCCCGAAAGGGTCATCACCAAGCCGCCAAGCGCCGAACTGCGCCCCGACCAGCGCGACGATGACAGCCTGCCCCCCTATGAGGTGCTGGACCCGATCCTCTATGGCCTGGTGGAGGAAGAATTGTCGGTGGAGCAACTGGTCGCGCGCGGTTTCGATCGCGATACGGTCGCGAGGATCGAACGGTTGCTTTATGTCGCGGAATATAAACGCCGCCAGTCCCCGCCCGGCGTCAAACTGGGCAGCCGCAATTTCGGCCGCGACCGGCGCTATCCGATCACCAACGCATTTCGCACCCTTTAACAACCTCCGTTCGAACCGAACGGGGAATGAGTGATAAACATGACCGTCATCACCCGCTTCGCCCCCTCGCCCACCGGCCACCTTCATGTCGGCAATATCCGCGCCGCGCTGCATAACTGGCTGTGGGCGCAAAAAAGCGGCGGGCAATTTCTCCTGCGGCTCGACGATACCGACCTCGAACGCTCACGCACCGAATATGCCGACGCCATCCGCGCCGACTTGCAATGGCTGGGGCTCCGCTGGGACGCCGAAGCGAAGCAGTCCGACCGTTTCACCCTCTATGAAGCGCGGTTCGAGGCGCTCAGGGCGTCGGGCCATGTCTATCCCGCCTATGAGACGCAACAGGAACTGGAGCTTCGGCGCAAAATCCTGCTGGGGCGCGGCCTGCCGCCGGTCTATGATCGCGCCGCGCTGACGCTGACGCCGGATCAGATCGCCGCCTATGAAGCCGAAGGGCGCGCGCCTCACTGGCGTTTCAAGCTGGACCATGGCCAGCCCATCGTCTGGACCGACCTCATCCGCGGCGAGCAGCGTTTCGACCCCAAAACATTGTCCGATCCGGTCATTCGCCGCGCCGATGGCAGTTGGCTCTATATGCTCCCGTCAGTGATCGACGACATTGACATGGGCGTCACCCACGTCCTGCGCGGGGAGGATCATGTGTCCAACACCGCGACCCAGATCCAGATGTTCACGGCCTTGGGCGCGCCGCTCCCGGCCTTTGCCCATGAAGCGTTGCTGACGGGAAGCGAGGGCAAGCTGTCCAAGCGGCTGGGTTCGCTCGGCGTCGCCCATTTCCGCGAAATCGGGCTGGAGCCTGCCGCCATCGCCTCGCTGCTGGCGCGACTGGGCAGTTCGCAACCCATCGAGCCGTTCGCGGACATGCAGCCGCTGATCGACAGTTTCGACTTTGCCCATTTTGGCCGCGCCCCCGCCCGCTTCGATGAAGGCGAACTCGCCACCCTCAACCAGAAGATCGTTCATCTGTTGCCCTATGACGCGGTTGCCACCCGTCTGCCCGATGGCATGGATGGCCAGGCATGGGACGCCATCCGTCCCAATCTGGAGACGGTTGCGGGTGCCGCCGACTGGTGGCGGATCGTCACCGGCCCCGTGGACGCACCCGCGCCGGATGCGGAGGACCGCGACTTCCTGACCCGCGCCCACGCCATCCTGACGGACGCCCCCTTCGACGCCGACATCTGGCGCACGCTGACCCATGCGCTGAAGGAGGAAAGCGGTCGCAAGGGGAAGGCGCTGTTCCTGCCGCTGCGTCGTGCGCTGACCGGACTGGATCACGGGCCGGACATGGGACAATTGCTGCCGTTGATCGGGCGGGACGAGGCCCTGGCCCGGCTGCGGACCTAAAGGCGATCCGATCCGCTCTACGCGGGCCTGGATCGCGTCAGGCGCGCGTCAAGGCCAGCGCCTTGCCCACGGCGGCGATGCCTTCCGGGGCGGCCGCGAAACCCATATGGGTGCAATCCACCTCGATGGCGCTATCCCGCTCCCCCCGGCGACCCTTCGCGCATTCGGGCAGGACTACCCCGTCGCGCCGCGACCAGAGCGCCACGGTCGGAACGGGCGGCTTGACCTCCCGCATGCAGGGAAAGGGCGGGCGATCGACCGGCGTACCCGACACCAGCTGATAGAGCCGCCAGGCATGATTGGCGCGCGGGTCGCCGGAAAAAGGCGTGCCCAGCGTCACCACGCCGCCGACCTTGGCCGTCGCCAGCTTGGCATATTCTCGCGCATATAGGCCGCCAAGGCTCCAGCCGACCAGCGTCACCCGCCCGCCGGTCGTCCGCCTTATTTCGTCCACCCGCCGGTCGATCGCGTCCAGGCTGTCCGGCTTCGGGCCATAATTGCGCCCCATGCCCCAGTGATGGGCATCAAATCCGGCCTTGTTGAGGATCGCGCGCATCGGCTCCATTCGCGCATCCGATGCCAGCAGGCCAGGGATCAGCAGCAGCGTGCGACCATCGCCCTGGATCGTCCGCGCCAATATATCGGCCTGCGCCCGCGTCCGCGCCAGATCGAAGGGCAGCGCCATATTGCCGACCAGATGCTGAATCGAAGGCCGGGCGGCACGGGGGCCGGACGCCAGGCGATCCTTCCAGAAAGTGGTAACGGCAGCATAAGGAGGCACGACGACAAAATCCCTTTGGCCTGAAGGCAAAGATGACACTGTCGTGACAAACGCCGTCCGCGTCCATCGGTTTCGTCGCAACTGATAAACTGTTTATCGCAATATCGGATCAGGGGGCAAGCGGCGACGTCTGCGCGACCGGCGCGCCCTCCGCACTGCGCAACACGCGCGGTTCCAATATGGCTGCCGTTTCGATCAGGTCAAGAGCGCGACGCGCCTCCAGATAGCGGCGGGCAAGCTGGATCCAGCGATCAGCGGCCGCACGGCCTGGCAGCCGCTCGACCTCTGCCAGCGCGGCATTGACCCGCCCGCCGTCAAGATAGTGGATTGCCCGGTCGAACCCGGCCTGCGGACGGGGCGAAGGAGACGACGCCCGGCGGATCGTGACCAGTTCGCGCGCTTCATGTTCCAGCGCGCTCCACCAGCTTGCATTGGCAG
The DNA here is from genome assembly GCF_015752145.1 of Sphingobium sp. JAI105. Lineage (NCBI taxonomy): Bacteria > Pseudomonadati > Pseudomonadota > Alphaproteobacteria > Sphingomonadales > Sphingobiaceae > Sphingobium > Sphingobium sp. JAI105. Next base: position 1,775,150 of record NZ_JADOUC010000001.1, read on the forward strand.
GCGGCGTCGTGGCCCGCTCGCCAATGTCGATCAGCCCGCCGCGCAGGTCGGCCAGTGTCACCGGCTCCCGCGCGGCATTGATGATGGTCGCGACCGCGCGCGGCTGGGCCTGGCCGAAGCGGAGCCGCAACTGCCCTTCGATATAGCCCAATGGCGTCCCGCTATCGAGCGCCCGGCGCGCGGCAAAGGCGACCAGCAGCCCCTCCGCTCGCGCAGCATTGCCCGACGCCGCCTGCGCCTCCACGGTGATGCGTGTCAACCGCTCCTCCAGTTGCACCACGCGCGCGTCGAGCATCTGCGCGGCGTCAATGGACAAGGAGCGCTGCGTCAGGGTCCGTGGGACAGTGCTGGCCTGTGGCGGGGCCATGCTGGCCGCCTGTGGCTGCGGTTCGTCCATGCGGCTCTGGATTTGCGGCCAGGCCCAGATGGTGACGCCGACCCCCACCACAAAGGCCAGAAGGATCAAAACCAGCAGCGGCACCATGCCCCGTCGCCGGGCGGAAGGTGGGGTCGGGGTCATGCTGCCAAGGCCATCCTCGTCGCTCATGCTGCCCCTCTTGCCTGTCATGACATCCGTCATTCGCACAAACCGCGCAAGAGAGCCAGCATGTCGTCATCCCCCGGCTGGTCGGGCGCATGACCGCTGGCCCAGCCGCTTCCGCACGCCGCCAGCGCATTGGGGCTGATGGCCACGATATGCAGCGCAGCACGCGCAGTCGGCGCGACCTGCTCCGCCAGCCGCTCGCCCGCGCGCGGGGAATGGACCAGCAGCACCGATCCCGGCATCGCATCGTCCAACAGCGCAGGATCGGGCGGCAGACTGGTCATGCTATAGACCGCGATCCGCCTGACATGCAGCGATCCTGTCGCCATGGGCGCAACCGTCGCGCCCGCCACATGCAGCACCGTGCGATGGCCCTCGGTTGCGATCCGCGCGGCGATCGTGCTGGCGTCGGCATCGCCTGCGCTCACCCCGTCAAAGCCCTGCGCCCGCATGGCCGCCGCCGTCGCGCTGCCCACCGCATAAGCGGGCAGTCCGCGATAGGCCGCCAGTGCCGGACCCGCCAGCCGCGCCGCATGGGCGCTGGTCATCAAAAGCGCGTCGAAATCCCCGGCAGGCGGCGGCGTCCATTCCAGCGCCTGGGGCGCGAACAACGGATGCACGACCGCCTCCCATCCCAGCCGCGCCACGGCCTGCGCCGTCCTGCCCGCCCCCGGTTCGGGCCGCAGGACAATAACCCGCCTCATCCCTCGAACAGGGACCGCAGCGCCGGGCTGGCCCGGTCCAGCAGCGATCGACCCACCGCCTGCGCGGCATCGCTGTCGTGCCGGTCGATCCGCACTTCATCGCGTACCGTCTCCTGCCCGTTGGGGCTGATGATCTCTGCGCGAAGGTGCAGCCGGTCGCCATCCACCAGCGCCAGCGCGGCGATCGGCGAATGGCAGGTGCCGCCCATACCCATCAGCACGTTCCGTTCGGCCATGACGCAATCGAACGTATCGGCGTCACTGATCGCGGCCAGCGCCGCCAGCACGGCTTCATTGTCGGCCAGCGTCTCTATCCCGACCGCCCCCTGCGACGGGGCGGGCAGCATCGTGTCGACGGGAATCGTGATGCCGACATCCCCCTGCCCCAGCCGGTCCAGCCCCGCCGCCGCCAGCAGCGTCGCATGAACTTCGCCCGCCGCCAGCTTGGCGAGCCGCGTCGCGACATTGCCCCGGAACAGCGTGATGGTGGCGTCCGGTCGCAACCGCGCCACCTGCGCGGCTCGGCGCGGCGAACTGGTGCCGACCACCGGATTGTCGGGCAGCGCGTCGAAACTGTCTGCCCCGACCAGCTTGTCGCGCACATCGGCCCGCGGCAGCATTGCGGCGATACGCATCGCGGCGGGGCGCAGCGTTTCCACATCCTTCATGCTGTGGACGGCGAAATCGATGTCACCCTCCGCCAGCGCACGGTCCAATTCCTTGGTCCATAACGCCTTTCCGCCAATTTCCGCCAGTGCGCGGTCCTGTATCCGGTCGCCACTGGTCTGGACGGTGACGATGGCCACGGCGCTATCGGGCCAGCCATGGGTATCGCACAAAGCGCGGGCGGTCATGCGGGCCTGGGCCAGCGCAAGGGGCGAACCCCTGGTGCCGAGGCGCAACGGTCGGTCGAACAAAATCATATGCGGCTTGCTCTAATGGGCGCGGGCATTAGATGGAAGCGGCAATGACAATCATCCTTGGCCTGGAATCGAGCTGCGATGAAACCGCAGCGGCACTGGTGACGGCCGATGGCAGGATATTGGCGCATCGGCTGGCCACGCAGGAAGAGGCGCACCGCCCCTATGGCGGCGTCGTGCCGGAAATCGCCGCCCGCGCCCATGTGGAGGCCTTGGCGCCCCTGATCGAAGCGGCGCTGACGGACGCGGATATGACGCTCGATCAGGTCGATGTGATCGCCGCGACCGCCGGGCCGGGCCTGATCGGCGGGGTGATGGTGGGGCTGGTGACGGCCAAGGCGCTGGCCCATGCGGCGGGCAAGCCGTTGATCGCGGTCAATCATCTGGAAGGCCACGCCCTTTCGCCCCGTCTGTCCGACCGGACGCTGCAATTCCCCTACCTGCTCTTGCTGGTGTCGGGCGGCCATTGCCAGATTTTGCTGGTGCGCGGCCCTGGCGACTATGCGCGTCTGGCCACCACGATCGACGATGCGGCGGGCGAAGCGTTCGACAAGACCGCCAAGCTGCTGGGGCTTGGCTATCCCGGCGGCCCGCAGGTGGAAATGGCGGCGGCGCAGGGCAATCCCAAAGCCGTTCCCCTGCCCCGCCCGCTGCTCGGCACGGCGGAACCGCATTTCTCCTTCGCGGGCCTGAAAAGCGCGGTCATGCGTGCGGTGCAGTCCGGGCAATATTCGCAACCGGACATTGCGGCGAGTTTCCAGCAGGCGGTGATCGACTGCCTGATCGACCGCACCCGCCGCGCGCTGACGCAGGCAGACGACATGACCGCGCTGGTCGTGGCGGGCGGCGTCGCAGCCAATCAGGCGATCCGCGCGGCGCTCGAACAGCTGGCGGCGGACCATGGCCTGCCCTTCGTCGCGCCGCCCTTATGGCTGTGCACCGACAATGCAGCGATGATCGCCTGGGCCGGGGCGGAGCGCTTCGCCGCAGGACTGATCGACGATCTGACCGTTCCCGCCCGGCCGCGCTGGCCATTGGATCCCGCAGCGGAAAAGGCGCGTGGCGCCGGAGTGAAAGCATGAATGGGCAAGGCATGAAGGCGGGCGTCATCGGAGCCGGCGCATGGGGCACGGCGCTGGCGCAGCTGCTCGCCGCCGACGGGCAGGCCGTGACGCTGTGGGCGCTGGAGACCGATGTGGTCGACGCGATCAATGGCGGGCACGAAAATCCGCTCTATCTGCCCGGTATCAAGCTGGCCCCGTCGATCCGGGCGACCGGCGCGATGACCGACCTTGGCGATTGCGACATGGTGCTGGTGGTCAGCCCGGCGCAACATCTGCGCAATGTCGTCCGTCAGGCTCCAGCCGGTGTGCCGCTGGTCCTGTGTTCCAAGGGGATCGAGGCCGGCTCCGGCCTGCTGATGGGTGAGGTGGCGCGCGCCGTGCAGCCGACATCGCCCATCGCCGTCCTGTCCGGCCCGACCTTCGCCCATGAAGTAGCCAAAGGCTTGCCGACCGCGATCACATTGGCGTGCGACGATGCCGTGCTGGGCGCGCAACTGGCGGCGCGGATCGCCCGCCCGGCGTTCCGGCCCTATCTGTCCGACGACGTGACCGGCGCGGAAATCGGGGGCGCGGTCAAGAATGTGCTGGCGATCGCCTGTGGCGTGGCGGACGGCGCTGGCCTGGGCCTTAATGCCCGCGCGGCGCTGATCAGCCGGGGCTTTGCCGAAATGACGCGCTTTGGCCTGGCGCGCGGGGCGCGGGCGGAGACGCTGGCCGGACTATCGGGGCTGGGCGATCTGGTGCTGACCTGTTCCTCCACCAATTCGCGCAACTTCTCGCTGGGCAAGGGGCTGGGCGAAGGGCGTAGCGCCGCTGAGCTCCTGTCCAACCGCCGTACCGTGGCCGAAGGCGCGTTTACCGCCCCGGTGCTGCGCGATGCCGCGCGCGCGGCGGGGGTCGAAATGCCGGTGGTCGAAGCGGTCTGCGCCCTGCTGGCCGACGCTGCGCCGCTCGGCACCGTGATCGACGCGCTGCTCGCGCGTCCGTTGCGGCCCGAATAAGCCATCGCGCGCCCGCACCATCATGGCTACATTTGGGTCAACAGACGCGACGACAGAGGGGATTCGATTGGCCGGGCAGCATCCTGCGCCTAAGGACGAGGATGACATCGCCGCCCTGGCGAAGGGCGGGCGGACCAATGTGTTCGGCTTCCTTCTTCGCCTGGCCGCGCGGCTGCCCTTCCTGTTCATCGCCGGTCGCGTCTATGGCGCCGAAGCGCTGGGCCGATTTGCCTATGCCGTGCTGGTGGTGGAATTTGTCGCACAACTCGCGACGCTGGGGCTGAAACGCGGGCTGGCGGGGGCGCTCAGCCAGACCGAACGGCCCCACGCCCATGTCGTCACCGACGCAATGCTGGTGACGATGATCGCCGCGCTGGCGGGCGCTGGCCTGCTGGTCGCCTTTCCGCAGGCCATGTTCCCCAATAGCGGCATCAACGGCCTCGACCGGCTGCTGGCGCTGGTCGTCATCGCTGTCGCCGGGTCGGACGTGGCGCTGGCCGCCTGCGCCTATAAATTCGACGTTGGTGCGACAGTGCGGGCGCGCTCTATCATAGAACCCTGGGCCATCAGCATCGGCGCCTTCGCCTTCGCCTTTTATTCGACCCGTGACGGGCTGATCCTGTCCTACGCCGTGTCGATGATCGCCGCCTTCATCGCCTCCATCATTCCGATGGCGCGCCATTATGGCCTGCCTGTGGGCTGGCGGCCTGATTCTGGCCGACTGTGGCGGCTGGCGCGGCGCAACCTGCCGCTAGCGGCCGCCGACGGGGTCGAATGGGGATCGCGGCGGCTCGACATGGCCATATTGGGCCTGTTCGTCAGCCCGGCGGTCATCGGCATCTATTATGTCGCGCAACAGGTCGCATCGCTGCCGCAGAAGCTCAAGACCAGCTTCGACCCGATATTGGGCCCGGTCATCACCCGCAATCTGGCGGAGGGCAATCTGGCCGGGATCGCGCGGCAGGTCAGCCAGGTCGGGTTCTGGATCATCGCCGCGCAGGCCGGAATTGCGCTGGCGCTCGGCATCCCCGGCGAAGCGGTGATGGGGCTGGTTGGCCCGCATTTCGTCAGCGGCACCGGGGCGCTGGCCTTCCTGCTGCTGGCCGAAGTGATCGCCGCCACCGCAGTCGTCAGCGAATCAGCGCTGGTCTATATCGCGCGCCACCGCAATCTGATGATCTCGCTCGGCATGATAGGCTGTCAGGCCGTTTTCAGCTTCGCGCTGATCCTGCTCGCCCGTCGACTTGGCCTCCCGGTCATGGCGGTCGCCGCCGCCCCGGCGCTGGCGCTGTGCCTTGCGCTGGCGGTCGGCGCCTTCGTCAAGGCGCGGTTGCTCGCGCGACTGCTCGATGCGCCGATCAACGCCTGGCGCTGGCCATTGCTCAGCGCAGCAGGCGTTGCCTGCATCGTCGGCGCGGCCTTCGTCGCCCTGCCGCCGCGCCTGGAATGGGTCGAACTGGTCGTCGGCGTCTGGGCGATATTGGGCGCTTATGGCGTGGTCATCTGGCGCTGGGGTTTTGGCCCCGATGACCGCACCCTGTTCCGCAAGCGCAAGGCGGACTGATCAGGCGAACAGCCTGTCGCGCATCACGCCCAGATCATCCTCCGGCCGCGCGCCCCAGTGGGAGATCACCTCGGCCGCCGCCGCTGCACCCAATGCCAGGCAATCAGCCACGCTGCGCCCGTCGATATGGGCGGCAAGGAAACCGGCGGCGAACAGATCGCCAGCGCCCGTCGTGTCGATAATCTGCGCGACCGGCGCAGCGGGTGCCTCGTAACGCATGCCATCGACGATCGCGACCGCGCCCTTTTCGCTGCGGGTCGACACCAGCACTGGCACCTTGGCCGCCATCGTCGCCACGGCCTTGTCGAAATCGTCGATCTGCGCGAGCGACTGGATTTCGCCTTCATTGGAAAAAAGGATGTCGATCTGGCCATGATCGATCAGGTCCAGAAAATCGGCGCGATGCCGGTCGATGACGAAATTGTCGGACAGGGTGAAGGCGACCTTGCGTCCCGCGCCGCGCGCCGCGTCGATCGCCGCCCGCATCGCCGCGCGCGGCTGCTGCGGATCCCACAAATAGCCTTCCAGATAGAGGATGCCCGCCGACCGGATCATGTCGAGGTCAAGCGCGGCTTCGGGCAAAAATTGCGATGCGCCCAGAAAGGTGTTCATCGTACGCTGCGCGTCGGGGGTCACCAGAATCAGGCAGCGGGCGGTAGGCACGTCGCCAGTCATCGCCGGTGTGTCGAACCGGATGCCGAGCGCGCGAACGTCATGGGCGAATACCGTGCCCAGCTGATCGTCATTCACCTGGCCGATAAAGCCGCACGTCTTGCCCAGCGCGGCAAGCCCCGCCAGCGTGTTGGCGGCTGATCCGCCGCTGATTTCCTTGGCCTGGGGCATGTCGGCATAGAGCGCTTCGGCCATATCGGCGTCGATCAGCTGCATCCCGCCCTTGGTCAGCGCATGTTCGGCCAGAAAGGCGTCATCGCTGCGTGCGAGAACATCGACAATGGCGTTGCCGATGGCGACGACGTCAAGCGTCGGGGCCGAAACTGAAGCGGAAGCGGTCACGCAATATCCTTATGGTACGGGGAATGTCCGGGTGCCGTCTCTATCGGCGCGCGTGTCGCCATGCAACAGCGTGCGATTGACGGGCCTCGCGACAGGCAGGATAAGGACGCGATGGTCCTGACCGCCGCGCTGCGCGCCTTCCCGCTGATCTTCCATGCCGCCGCCAGGCGGCTGCTGGTCAAGACATTGTTGCTGACGCTTCTGGTCTTTGCCCTGCTGGCGGTGGGGCTGTGGGCAGGATTCCATGCGCTGCGCCTCCATTATGGCTGGGGCGGCGGCGGCCTGGCGGAGGCGGCGGCGACCGCGCTGATCGTCGTTGCGGCAGGATGGCTGCTGTTCCGCGCGACCGCGATGGCGGTGATGGGCCTGTTCGCCGACGACATTGTCGCCGCCGTCGAGAGCGACAGTTACCCGGACGCTGCGGCCCATGCGCGCCCGGTCGGACCGGCGCGCAGCATCCGCTATGCGCTGGCCTCGGTCGCGCGGACGATCGGCTGGAACCTGCTGGCGCTGCCTGCCTATATCGCATTGCTGGTGACAGGCGTGGGGACGATCGGGCTGTTTCTGGCGCTCAACGCCTATCTGCTGGGCCGCGATCTGGCCGACATGGTGGAACCACGCCATCCCGGCCATCCGCCGATCCCGCGCGGCAGCCGATGGCTTCTGGGGCTCGCTTCGGCGCTTCTGTTCCTTGTCCCGCTGGTCAACCTGCTTGCGCCGATCTGGAGCGCGGCTATGGCGGTCCACATGCTGCACGGCGTCAGAAGGAAGCCTGTATGAACGCCCCCCGCCTTACCCTGATCGCGCTGCTGTCGCTGCCGCTTGCCGCCTGCGGCGCTGGCAGCGTGGTGCCGCAGACCGGAATATCACCCCCGCCCGCCGGTCCCCCGGCCAGCGCCTTTGGCAAGCCCGGTCCCTTGATGGGCGCGGACGCGCGCGCCCTGACCCAGATGTTCGGCACGCCCCGGCTCGACATTCGCGAGGCAACGGTGCGCAAGCTGCAATTTGCCAATGGCCGCTGCGTCCTAGACACCTATCTCTACGCCCCCGCACGCGGCAAGGAGCCGGTGGTCACCCATGTGGACGCGCGCTCGCCTGCTGGCACGGATGTCGATCCGTCTGCCTGCGCAACGGCGTTGCGGGCGCGCTAAACCGACAACCGCCCGATCGCCCAGGCCGCCGCTTCCGCCACCACCGGATCATCATCGCCTAACAGCGCCTGCAACCGGCCCAGCAAGCGCGCGTCGCCGCTATTGCCCGCCGCAATCGCCGCATTACGCACCATGCGATTGCGGCCGATGCGCTTGATGGGGGAGCCGGAGAAGATTTCGCGAAACGCGGCATCGTCCAGCGCGAGCAGGTCGGCAATGGCAGGCGCGGCGAGTTCGGCGCGGCCCACGAACGCCTTGTTGGCCGCCGCCTGATCGGCAAATTTGTTCCAGGGGCAGACCGCCAGGCAATCGTCGCAACCATAGATGCGGTTGCCTATGCCTTCGCGCAGTTCGTGCGGGATCGGCCCCTTATGTTCGATCGTCAGATAGGAAATGCAGCGGCGGGCATCGACGACATAGGGGGATGGGAAGGCATCGGTCGGGCAGGCCGTCTGGCAGGCGGTGCAACTGCCGCAATGGTCGACCTCCGGCGCGTCGGGTTTCAGCGCGATTTCGGTGTAGATCGCCCCCAGAAACAGCCAGCTGCCATGCTGGCGGCTCACCAGATTGCTATGCTTGCCCTGCCAGCCCAGCCCCGCCCCCTGCGCCAGCGGCTTTTCCATGACCGGCGCTGTATCGACGAACACCTTGAGCGCGCCGGGTTGCTGCTCCACCAGCCAGCGGGCCAGGCTTTTCAGACCCTTCTTGACGACATCATGATAGTCCTTGCCCTGCGCATAGACGGATATGCGCGCGCGGTCCGGCACGTCCGCCAGCGCCAGCGGATCGCGCCCCGGCGCATAGCTCATCCCCAGCATGACGACGCTGCGCACGTCCGGCCACAGGCCGCGCGGCGATCCACGTTGTCCCGCGCGCTCCTCCATCCACAGCATGTCGCCATGATGGCCCGCATCCAGCCATTCGCCCAGCCGCTTCCCGGCCTGCGGCGCCACGTCAGCAGGCGCGATGGCACAAGCGGCAAAGCCCAGCGACGCGGCCTGCACCTTCAGACGGGTTTCCAAGCTTTCCATTTGCGTTGGCATGGGGGGACACTATCAGGAGCGGATGAACGGCGACACTCCGGCCCCGCCCCTCCGCTATGCGCTCGAAGGCCATGGCCTTGTCAAGACATTCGGCAGTTTCCGCGCGGTCGACGGCGTCGACATCGCCGTGCCTGCCGGGTCCATCTATGGCGTGCTGGGGCCAAATGGCGCGGGCAAGACGACGCTGCTGCGCACCCTGCTGGGCATCATCGACCCGGACGAAGGCACGCGGTCGCTGCTGGGCGATCCCGCCCCGCTGCGGATGGCGCGGCAGGTCGGCTATCTGCCGGAAGAGCGCGGGCTTTATCCGTCGATGAAGGCGTTTGAGGCGATCGCCTTCATGGGGGCGCTGCGCGGGTTGCCGCTGAAGCAGGGCCGCGAACGGGCGCGGGCGATGCTGGAGGGGCATGGCATGGGCGGCGCGATCGACAAGCCGATCCGCCAACTGTCCAAGGGCATGGCGCAGACGGTGCAATTGTTCGGGACGATCATCCACGAACCCCGGTTGATCCTGCTGGACGAGCCTTTTTCCGGGCTGGATGCGATCAATCAGGAGAAGCTGGAGGCGCTGATCCGTGAGCAGGCGCGTCGGGGCGTCACCATCCTTTTTTCCACCCATGTCATCGCCCATGCCGAACGGCTGTGTGAGCGGATCGCCATCGTTGCGGGCGGACGCATCCGGTTCGAGGGGACGGTGGCCGACGCGCGCGATCGGCTACGCCCGCAGGTGCGGCTGCGTACCAAGGCGAGCGACGGGGCGTGGCGGCGCGCTTTGCCCGCCGATACGGTGGTGGAGGATGGCGCATGGCATTTCGCCCTGCCTGATGACGGGATCGAGCCGCTGTTGCGCGCACTGCTGGATGGGCAGGCGGGGATTGAAAGCCTGTCGATAGAAAGGCCGGGCCTGCACGACGCCTTCGTCGCCATCGCCGGGGCCGCGACCGCGCGCCAGATGGAAGAAACGCAGGCACGGGAACAGGACGCATGAGAGAGATGCTGCGCGCCGCGCTGGTCATCGCCCGGCGGGACTTCACCGCCGTCGTGCTGTCGCGCACCTTCATCCTGTTTCTGCTCGGCCCGTTGCTGCCCATTCTGATCGGCATGGCCCTTGGCGGCCTGGGCGAGAAGATTGCCAGCACAGACCTGCGCCCGCTGGTGGGCATCGCCATGCCAGCGGGGGAAGCCGCGAAGCTGGAGCGCGCCCATGCCCGTCTGACCGAACGGATGGGGGATCAGGCGCTGGTCAGGCTGCGGCGCGTGCCGCTGACCCCGGCACCGCGCGAGCAGCTGGCGCGCCCTGATTCGGCGGTGGTGGCGATCCTTTCCGGATCGGTCGCGCACCCGATCCTGACCGGCAAAGCGGAAGATCTCGACAAGTTGCAGGGCGATATGAGCCTGATCGCCAGCGCGGCGCAAGCGGAACATACGCTGCGGCTCGTGCAGGTGGAGCGGCAGGAGGTCGCCAAGAGCCTTGGCGCGCAGGCGCAGGCGCGGTTGCTGATCGGCCGCATGGCGCAGGTGGTGATGTTTTTCCTGACGATCCTGCTGGCGGGGATGATCCTGTCCAATCTGGTCGAGGAAAAGACGAACAAGATCATAGAGATATTGGCGGCTGCCGTGCCGATAGACGCGATTTTCCTGGGCAAGCTGATGGCGATGCTGGCGATGAGCTTTGTCGGCATCGCCTTTTGGGGCGGCACCGCCTTCGCGATCTTCCTGGCGCTGCATGGGGGCGGGTCCAGCCTGCCAGCCCCCGCGGTGGGCTGGCCGATATTCCTGATCCTTGCCACCCTCTATTTCGCCATGGCCTATACGCTGCTGGGATCGCTGTTCCTGGGGATCGGCGCGCAGGCGGCTACGGTGCGCGAAGTGCAGACACTGAACATGCCGGTGACCATGGGACAGATGCTGATCTTCTTTTTCGCCAGCTACGCCGTCGACCATATGGGATCACCCGCGGAGGTCGCGGCGACGATCTTTCCGTTCAGTTCACCCTTCGCGATGATCGCGCGCGCGGCGCAATCCGATGCGCTGTGGCCGCATCTGCTGGCGCTGCTGTGGCAGGCGGCGTTCGTGGCGTTGATCATCCGCGTGGGTGTGCTGCTGTTCCGCCGCCATGTCATGCAATCGGGCGGCAGCTGGTGGAAACGCCTGTTCAGGAATACGACAGGCTGAACCATGTTTAATGGCGTCATGAACCGGCGATTCTTCCTGGGCGGCATAGCGACCGGCGCGATGGCGCTGGGCTGGTGGCGGCTGGGCCTTGGTACGGCGGAGGCCGCCTATCCCTATGCCCTGAGCGATGCGGAATGGCGCAAGCGGCTGTCGCCGCTCGCCTATAATGTGCTGCGCAAGCAGGCGACGGAGCATCCCTTCACCAGCCCGCTCAACAAGGAACATCGCGTAGGGATTTTCGCCTGCGCTGGATGCGGACAAAAATTGTTCAGCTCCAAGACGAAGTTCGACAGTGGCACTGGCTGGCCCAGCTTCTACGCCCCACTGCCCAAGGCGGTGGGGACAAGCCGCGATTTCGCGCTGGGCTATCCCCGGACCGAGGTTCATTGCGCGCGCTGCGGCGGGCATCTGGGCCATGTGTTCGACGACGGGCCAAAGCCCACGGGTCTGCGCTATTGCATGAACGGCGTCGCGCTCAGCTTCGTGGCGGCCTGATCCGGTAGATTTTCAGCGGACCTTTGGTCGGCAGGGGTTCCAGCCATTGCGGTATCGTACCGCGCGCCAGTTGAGCCGCCAGACCCTTGCCATTGGCTTGGCCATAGAGGCGATATTCGTTGAGCCCGTCACAGGTCACAACATAGCGCGCGCTGGTTGCGCCGATCACTGTTCTTGCCTGGTCCGGTACATCGACAAAGCCTTCGATCACCGCCGTAATCCCCGCTGCATTGCGGTGGTGGGCAGTGCCGATGACGCTATGGCGGGTCTGGACGAGAATGTCGGGGCCAAGGTCGATCGGCGCGAACAGGGTCGTGGGCGCCAGGATGTGCAACGGGGCCAGCACCGTGGCCGCGCGGCAATTGGCGCTGGCATTTCGGGCCGGTTCGGGCGTCGCGGCCAACGCGACCCACAGCGCGCAGAGACCAGCCGGGGTCAGCAGCACGAGTGCGACCGAACCGGCTATCCGCACCATCGCGTTGGCGGACGCCTGCACCCGGCGGAACAGGGCGAACAGCAGCCAAGTGGTGCCGGGCAAGGCGAATAGATGCGCCACGGACACGGCCCGCATGACCATGATCGCCACCAGCATCGCCCCGGCCAGCAGCAGCGCCATTGTCAGCCAGCGCATCCGCACCGGGCCGCTGGCCGCGCGCGCCGCCAATAGCGTGGCGATCAGGCCGAATAGCGAGGGAAGCAGGATGACGCCCACCATCAACCGGCTCTGTTCCCAGATCGGCCGCCCCTCCATGACCTGCAAATACCAGAGTTTATAGGCCAGCGGTCCCAACGCCGCGAAGGGATCACCCGACAGGCACGCCCCGCCGGTCAGCAGGAAGGTCGCCAGCGCCGCGCCGCCCCCGATCGCGCCGATCAGGCAGCGGCGTAGCGCGGTGGACGGGCCGATCAAACTTGCGGCGGCAGGCGTCGCAACCGCCAGCGCGACCAAGGGCCAGACATAGACGAAGGAGAGCGCGTCGCACTGGCGCGCCAGTACGGCAGATGGCCCACGCAATAAGATGAGCGGGATCAGCGCGCCTGCGCCCAGTGCGACAGTGAAGCTGACGAAGCGCGGCGTTTCGGCCCTGTCGATCCAGTGGCGCAGGGCAAACAGCGCAGCGAACAGCGCTGCATAGGGCAGGCCTTCGCTCGAAATCTGAAGCCAGAGCGCCAGTGCCAGCCCCGCAACGACGCCCCCGCGCACCGGGCGCGAGTCCATCGCGCCGCCCAGTGCCAGCGCGGCTGCCATGATCTGCCAGCCATGATGGTCGATCCTGAGCGGCGTGAACTGGACCAGGATCGACGGGGCGGTCAGCAGCAGGATGACGGCCAGCAACGCCACGATCGTCCCGGCAATCCGGCGCGTGGCGACGAACAGCGCTGCGGTCAGCCCGCCCAGCAGCAGCAGCGGCACGACGGCGCAGGCGACCAGTTCCGCCACGGCCATGCCCAGCAACGGGCGCAGCAGCAGGATCAGCGCCGCGATTGGCATATCGACGATCCGCGACCAGTGCATCGGCCCGCCTATGGGCGGGTTCACGCGATGCTGGCTGACATCCCAGAAGGCCTGCCCGCCGATCCAGTCGCGGACCTGCGCCAGACGCATGGCGTCATCGGGATCGCGAAAGCCAAGCGTGGCGAAATCGCCCCGGAACAGCCACAGCATAGCCGCGCTGCACAGCAGCCAGGCAAGCAGCGCCAGCAGCGCCGCCCGCTTTCCGTCAGGCGCGGGCGAAGATGCCATATTTGCGGATCGCATAAACGGTAAGGAAGCTGACCGGCACGGACAGCAATTTAGCGATCGTCGGCGCAACGCCGATCAGGCTCAGCCCGCCGACCATGGAAAGGGTAATGCCCATCCCCAGCAGGGCGCTCGCCACGAACCCGGCGCGCTGCGCGTGGGTCGGGCCGGTGCCGGTGTCGAACACGAAACGGATGCTGATGGTCCAGTGGACGAGCAGACCGACGGCATAACCGCCAAACGCCGCCAGCATGGGGGCAGCGCCGACATGGTCGAGCATCAGGAAAAGGGTCATGTCGCTCGACAGCGCGCAGATGCTGGCCAGCAGATAGCGGGCAAACATCAGACGCGAAACCAGCGCCACCAACATGCGCACCGGATCAGGCAGCCTTCAGGCGCGACGGGACGGCGCGGGTGCTGGCAAGCGCAGCCTGCGCGTAGGCGTCCTGACCTTCTTCGCCAGCCTCATGATATTCGGCATCCTCATTCACCGACCAGACGTCATGGACACGCGCACCCGCAACAATGTTGCGCACGGTCAGCATCGCCGTCATCATCGCATGGTCCTGATTATTATAGCGGTGCATGCCGTTGCGACCGACCATGTGCAACGTGGGGTAGCGCGCTTCCAGTTCGGTGCGCATCGCCTGCACATTGGCGGCATAGGCGTCGTCATAGACCGGATAGGCCTTTTCCTGCCTTACCACCGCGCCGCCCACGACATCGTCGGGGTTGCACAGGCCCAGTTGCGCCATCTCCTTCGTCGCCAGCGCGACCAGATCAGCGTCGGACGAAGCCCACAGGCCGTCCCCTTCAAAACAGAAATATTCCAGGCCCACACAGGCGAGCGTCGGGTCCGGCACCATCTCTGGCGACCAGCTGCGGAAATTCTGGATACGCCCGACCTGCACCTTGCTGTCGTGGATATAGATCCAGTTGTCGGGGAAAATATCTTCCCCCTTGACCATCAGCGCCACGGTCAGGAAATCGCGATATTTAAGGTCCATCGCCTCAGGCAGGGTCGCGGGCAGCGGATGGATGCGCCCGGCCAGTTCGCGCATGGGCGCGGACGAAATGAGATGCGCGGCATTGATGATCACCTCACCCTCCGGCCCCTGCGCCACCAGCCGCCAGCGATCGGTGCCCTGGTCCTGCTCCAGCCTTTTGAAGCTGTGCGCCATCAACACCTGATTGCCGCCATCGACCACATGATCGCGCGCCTTTTCCCACATCATGCCGGGGCCAAGGCGGGGATAGCGGAATGTTTCCAGCAGCGTCTTGGTCGCCATGCCGTCATTGGGCTTCTTGTTGAGGCCGAGCGAGCGTTTCAGCCCGTCGGTGACCGCACCCCAGAGCGACAGGCCCTTGATCCGCTGCGCTGCCCAGTCCGCCGACATTTCATCGCACGGCATCCCCCACACCTTCTCGGTATAGGTCTTGAAGAAGATCGAGAAAAGCTTGTGCCCGAACGCATTGACGGTCCAGTCCTGAAAGGAGCGGACATTGCGGTTGGGCAGCAGCTTCGCCTTGGCAAAGCTCGCCATGCACAGCGTCGAGCGCCAGATGCCCAGATTCCACAGCGCCTCGAACGCGCGCAGCGGGTAACTGTAGAACTTGCCCTCATAATAGATGCGGCTCATCCGCGGGCGCTGGATGAAGTCGTCGGGCAATATCTCGTTCCACAGGTCCACGACCTGCTGCGATTTCGAAAAAAAGCGATGGCCGCCAATATCGAAGCGGAAACCGTCCAGTTCGACTGTCCGGCTGATGCCGCCGACATAGACCGGGTCTTTTTCGATCACCGTGACGCTATAACCCTGCTTGGTCAGCAGATAGGCCGCGGTCAGGCCCGCCGGGCCTGCGCCGATGATGGCGACGTCCACGCTTTGGTCGATACGCGGCATGACAGGCAATTCCCCCCGGATGGTCATTCGTGACGCTGGGAGTGAAGGAAATATTCTAAGGAGTGGTTAATGCGCGGTAAGGATCAGGCAGCAAACGCGCCATCGGGCAACAACAGAAAGGGCCGCCCCGCGATGCGGAACGGCCCCCTGCAGTCCCCTTCGTGAGGGGAACCGGGCAGATGATCAGCCCTGGCGCTGGGCCATGGCGTTAAGATCGCTGCGAGCGCCGGTCAGTGCCTCGCCAAAGCAATTGCGATAATCCTGGGTCACGGGGATGATCGAGCCGTTGACGAAACCGCAAACCTGCTTGGCGGCGCGGGTGACGCGATAGTCGGCGCGGCGCAGACCGGCGGTGCTGGCGAGGTTCAGGTCAGCGACCGAAACGGCAATCGAGCGTGTTTCCGTACCCGCACGGCCATCGACGATCACATCCATATTGTCATTGCCCGCACTCGCCACGCCGGGCAGCGCAAGGGCCATCGTGGCGGCCAGCGCCACCAGCGTCTTTGCAGTCATCCTGTTTCTCCTGTCGAACATTTTTTCTGTTCTTTGCCCAACACCTGACTTGGGCACCGGGTCCACGCCTAAATAGGCCTGCCCGAATAAAATGAAAAGAGGCCAATTGGCAAAAAGTGGCGGAAAACCGTTATTTTGCGCGTGCGAAAGGATTTGTTTCGCACGCGCAGATCAATTTGCGCATTGGCCGCCGGTACGGCTGAACAAGCATCAGTGCCGGAAGTGGCGCATCCCGGTAAAGACCATGGCAAGGCCCGCTTCATCGGCAGCGGCGATGACTTCATCGTCGCGGATCGATCCGCCCGGCTGGATTACCGCAGTGGCCCCCGCTTCGACCGCAGCCAGCAGGCCATCAGCGAAGGGGAAGAAGGCGTCGGACGCGACCGCCGATCCGATGGTGCGCGGTTCGCTCCAGCCTGCCTTTTCAGCCGCATCCTTGGCTTTCCACGCAGCAATGCGCGCGGATTCCAGCCGGTTCATCTGGCCTGCGCCTACGCCCGCGGTGCTGCCGCCCTTGGCATAGACGATGGCGTTGGACTTCACATGCTTGGCGACGGTCCAGGCGAAGAGGCAGTCGGCCAGTTCCTGTTCGGTCGGTTCGCGCTTCGTCACGACTTTCAGCGCGTCGCGGCTGATCCGGCCATTGTCGCGGCTCTGTACCAGCACCCCGCCCGCGATCGTCTTCAGCTGGAGGCCGGGGCGCGCGGGATCGGGCAGGTCGCCGGTCAGCAGCAGGCGCAGATTCTTCTTCTTGGCAAAGATGGCGCGCGCCGCGTCATCGGCGTCGGGCGCGGCGACGACTTCGGTGAAGATGCCGCTGATCGCTTCGGCGGTCGGGCCGTCGAGCGGGCGGTTGACGGCGATGATGCCGCCAAAGGCCGACACGCTGTCGCAGGCGAGCGCAGCCTCATAGGCCTCGATCAGGGTCGCGCCGGTCGCCACGCCGCACGGGTTGGCATGCTTGACGATGACCACGGTCGGCGGGCCGTCGCGAAATTCGCTGACAAGCTCCAGCGCGGCGTCAGCATCGTTGTAATTGTTGTAGGACAGTTCCTTGCCCTGAATCTGCTTCGCCTGGGCAATGCCGTTGGCCGATGGACCAGTGGGCAGATAGAGGGCGGCGGACTGATGCGGATTTTCGCCGTAGCGCAGCGTAGTGCCAAGCGTGCTGGCAACGGCCAGCGTTTCGGGGAAGGTCACGCCCTGATCGGCAAAGGCGAACCAGCTGGCGATCATCGAATCATAGGCGGCGGTCGCCGCATAGGCCTTGGCCGCCAGCATCCGGCGGAAGTCGTAGCTGGTCGCGCCGCCCTTCTCATCCATTTCCGCGATCAGCCGGGCATAGTCGGCCGGGTCGGTGACGATCGCCACGCTCTCATGATTCTTGGCCGCAGAGCGCACCATGGACGGCCCGCCAATATCGATATTCTCGATAATCTCCTCGCGCTCCGCCCCCTTGGCGACGGTCGCGGCGAAGGGATAGAGATTGACCACGACCAGATCGATCGCACCAATCTGATGCTCGTCCATCGACGCAACATGCTCAGGGTTGTTCCGCACGGCCAGCAGCCCGCCATGCACCTTGGGATGCAGCGTCTTGACCCGGCCATCCATCATTTCGGGGAAGCCGGTAAGGTCGGAAATATCCATGACGGTCAGGCCCGCATCGCGCAGCGCCTTGGCCGTGCCGCCGGTCGACACCAGCTCCACCCCATGCTTCCCCAGCGCCTGCCCCAATTCGATAAGGCCAGCCTTGTCCGACACGGACAACAGGGCGCGCTTGATGGGATAGTCGGTCATGAGGAAAGGCTTTCTGGTTGCGGGACGAGTTTGCGCCGGTCCCTTAAGGGCAGATGGCGGAAAAATACAGCCCTGCCGTCAATCCTACTTGCGCCGGACTTGGAGCATCGCGTCGATCTTCTCCAAGGGACAGTCGAGACAGCTTATTAGCTCTCGGGGCATCCAATACCGGCCCCATCCCCAGTCATAATCAAAACCATACCCCATATTGGGCAGAATGGTCAGCACGGGGATAGGCATCTCCACGGCCGTATCTGCGACCCGAAACAGCGGGCGATGCGAACGGTCCCTGATTTCGACATAGGCCAGATGAATGCGATTGCGGGATAGGAGCCAAGGAAGCTTCCCCGCTCCCTCTCCCCGCCCCCATCGGCCCTCCCGCAGAAGCAGATCATAATCAGTCAGCGGCGGTTCCGCGACAAGACACACGTCGTTTGCGAGATGTTCCTCATGCAAGCGACCCAGCTTCCATCTGTCCTGTTCTGTTTCGCCAAATGGCGATCTCAAGTTGCGATCGACGGGTGGGCTTGCCGGGCATTCACTCAATGGTTTGAGCCGATAGGTCTGCGCAAGATGAGACAAGGGGGCGGCGCCACGCTGGATATCTTCGAACGACAGGCCGCTGCTACTGTTGACAGTGACGCTATGTACTGAATCCTCGAACAGGAGGGCGACACAGCGACTGTCGCAACTGAAAGGACCACGACCGAAATCGGGGATGCCGAATTCCATGCGGATATCGCCGAAGGGCTTTATCGGTCCGGCCGGCTTCACATTCGTCAGTTGATGGTCCGCCGCTAGTCGCCTGCCCGCGCTGATGGAGGGCTGCGGGATGGCCCAGACAAGCCCGACCGTGACCACGATCGCCAGCATCGCCGCCCGCAATGGAGACAACAGGAGGCCGCCCGCCCAGTAGAAGGCGGCCAACATCGCGCCCCACAGAAACGCTGTTGGCATGACTACTAGAAAAACACCGGGAAGGACCATCAGCATGAAACCGAAAATCAGAATCCATGGTGCAACCAGTATGATGGCCGAGAGGGTTCCAGTGACGATCAGATACCGCTTGAGAAACAGATCAAATGAGCCGTTTCCGTTACGCACGGCCATCCTCACCCCACCCGCTTGAACAGCCACCCGATGCTCGACCCGCCGGGCAGTGCCTCGCTGGTCACCACCATCTGCTTGGTCGGATGCGGCCTGCCATCGCCATCGACCCACAGGCTGTCCTCGACGGTCAATATGCCGGTGCCGGTGCGGAACTGCCACAACGCGCCCATATCGATGCGCAGCAGCGCGCCCTGATTGTCGGCGGTGAGCGTCGGTTCGACGCCCGGCGCCAGGTGAAACCGCAAAACGGCCGGGAGTTTGGCGGGTTTGCGACGACGCTGCGCCGGGGTCAGCATATCCTCGCCGCGAATTTCCTTGCCATCGCCGCTGACCAGCAGCAGGCGGCGGTGGACATAGCCGATGCGGCGGACATAGCCGTCATGGGACAGGTCGACCCGGCTGCCATTGTCCAGTTCCTGCCGGTTCAGTTCCACTTCGGTAACGCCGCGCCCCAGCGTGCCGTCAGGCATCAGCGCGGTGCTGTTGCAATCGTCCAGCACCAGCGTGCTGTGCGCGGCGGTCGTGCGCAGCCCCTGCGCCAGATCGCGGGGTATCCATGCCCCCTCAAGTCCCGCGCCGCCGCAATTGACGATCAGGCGATGGGGTCCATCGCTGATCTCGATCGCGCCGGTCGAGGCGCAGCCTGCGTCGGCCAGCCGCGCGACCGGCGGCGGCGCGGCGTCGATCTGGACCACGCTCGCGCCCGCCGCGATCCGCTGATAACCCCAGTCTCGCGCCTGTCGCAGCGGCCGGGCGCGCACCCGGCTGGCCGCGATGACAGCATTGACGATCGCAGGATCGATCGCGCCCGCGCCCTGCCAGTTGCCAAGACCGCCATCGCCATGGGTCAGGCCCAGCAAGGCGGGGACGATGCGGTTCAGCCCGTCATTGAGGAAACCGGGAGCCGTTTCGCGCCGTACGTCATAGACCGCACGCAGCATGGACAGCGCCATGACCGCCTCTACCTGCGCCAGCGGTGATCGGGAAACGATGCCGCCATCAGGGTAGAATCCGCTGTCGATCGCGCGTTTCAGGCCCGCTTCGCCGAACAATTTGCGCGCCGCGCCGCCAGGCATCAGCATGGAAGCGGCGACGATCGCGCTCCAGCCGACGATGCGCGGCAGGCCCATGGGCGCCTTGTCGGCGATACGGTCCAGATGCCGCGCGGTGCGGGCGATGCAGTTGAGGACCAGCGAACGATAGACCAGATCGCTAGACGACAGGATCAGCGGCGCATGGGCAGTCCAGAAAAAGAGCCGCCAGCCCGCATTGTCCGCGCGCCAGGCCTGTTCGCTGGGCGTTTCGGCATGCACGGCCAGCCATTTGCGCATGACATTTTCGGCGATCGGCGCGGCCTGTTCGCGACTGGCGACGCTCGCCAGATCGCGCAGCCAGCGGAAACTGTGCAGATAATCGGCAAAGGCGGGATCAAGGTCCAGCCGTGCGAAATCGAGCGTGTCGATAATCTGCTTCTTGCCGCGAAACAGGAAATAGCCCGCGCGGATCGCCTGCCCCGCGCGCGTGTCGCCGGGCAATTCGTCATCGGGAACCGCAAGCAGCTTGAGCGGATATTTGCCGCGCAGCTTGCGGCCGTGGATCGGCGTTTTCCAGCTGAGCAGATAGAAATGATTGGCGATCTTCTGCGCCAGCGACAGCCCCTTGTCATCCGCGACGCGGATGAGACGCTTGCCCTGTTCGATGCCGTCGTCGCTGCTTTCCGGAGCGGCGGGTTCGGGCACCTTGCGGGCGGACATGCGCCGGACCTCGTTCACCCGCCCCGCAGCTTCCGTATATTGTCGGCATAGACCGATGGCCCGCCGCGGAATGTCGCGGTGCCCGCGACCAGCACGTCGGCCCCGGCGGCGATCGCCTTGGGCGCGGTGGTGAAATCAATGCCGCCATCGACCTGCAACCGTATGTCGCGCCCGCTCTTGTCGATCATCTTGCGACAGGCTTCGATCTTGCGCAGCTGGCTTTCGATGAAGCTCTGACCGCCAAAACCGGGATTGACGCTCATGACCAGGATCAGGTCGACATCATCGATCAGATAATCGAGCATCTTGGCGGGCGTACCGGGGTTCAGCACCACGCCAGCCTGAACGCCCAGCGACTTGATATATTGGATCGAGCGGTGGATATGCGGCCCCGCTTCGGGATGGACGGTCAATATGTCCGCGCCCGCCTGCGCAAAAGCGTCGAGATACTGATCGACCGGAGAGATCATCAGATGGACGTCGAACGTCTTTTTCGTGTGCGGTCGCAACGCCTTGACCACTGCCGGGCCGATCGTGATGTTCGGCACGAAATGGCCATCCATCACGTCGATATGGACCCAGTCGCAGCCCGCTTCGTCAATCGCGCGGACTTCCTCGCCCAGACGGGCGAAGTCGGCAGAGAGGATGGAGGGCGAGATCAGGATCGATGGTGTCATTAACCGTTCGCCTTAGCTATGCCTCGGTCCAAGGGCAACGGGTGATTTGGATGGGGCGCAAGGAACGCGCCCAAGCCGCTATAACATAACGAAAATCGTTGGATCTAGCCGGTGCGAAGGGGTGGTCCCGTGCGGCAGCATCTGTTTGACGCCGTGCAGGCCGATCACCTCCTGCGCATCGTCCAGTACCGGCACAGCGATCAACCGCATGGCGCACTCCCCCATCCCGTCGGCCTGATGAATGTCGACATCCAGGGTGAAGCCGCGCTTGTGGCGAATGGCATAGGTGCGCAGCCGCTCCATGGCCTCGCGCGAATCCGGGGCATAGAGCGATACGGACAGGGCGCGTGGCACGGGAATATGCCGCTCCAGCCCGAAAATATCATAGACGCCGGCCGTCCAGGTCAGGCTGTCATCGGTCAGGTCGCAATGCCAAAGGCCCAGCCCCCGTTCCGCCAGCGCCGCATCGTTGCGCGCCAGCGATGGGTCCAGCATCACCGGGGCGAGATGTTCGTGCAGATCGTAGAGCGGCCAGCTATGGTGCAAAGGCAAGGGTTCGATCGGACGCACGGCGCACCTTCCAGACAGGGAATGGTCATCCTAAGCGCTCCATGGTTAAGGCTTAGTTCGTTGCTTTTGCAAGGCGCGCGATAAAAAATCCGTCCGCGCCGCCCTGGGTCGCCAATGTGTCGGGCAGCGTGCGCAGCCAGCCTTGCGACGTGGGGGTCATGCCGTCGGGCAATTCGCCAGCCTGCGCCGGCACAAGCGCAAAGTCCGGGCGGGCGGCCAGCAATCGGGTGATCTGTTCCTCCCCTTCCGCCTGTTCCAGCGAGCAGGTGGCGTAGAGCAGCACGCCGCCAGGCTTCAGCCAGTCGGCGGCGCGGGCGAGCAACGCGCCCTGCAACTCCGCCAGCTCGGCAATCTGGCGCGGGCCGATACGGTGCAGCACGTCAGGATGACGGCGATAGATGCCGGTCGCGGTGCAGGGCGCGTCGAGCAATATGGCGTCGACCGGCTGGTCCGGCTGCCACTGGCGCAGGTCGGCCTGCACGACATCGGCGGACAGGCCGGTGCGGGTCAGGTTTTCGGTCAGCCGCTCCAGCCGCTTTTTCGACTGGTCGATCGCGGTCACGCGCCATCCGGCCGCCGCCAGTTGCATCGTCTTGCCGCCGGGGGCTGCGCACAGGTCCAGCACATGACGCCCTTCCCCGGCACCCAACAGGCGTGCCGGGCAGGATGCGGCAACATCCTGCACCCACCACGCGCCATCGGCAAAGCCAGGCAGATCGGGAATATTGGCCCCGTCGGGCAGGCGGACATGGCCGGGGGCCAGGCTGACGCCGCCCAGTTGCGCGGCCCATTCGGCGGTGGCGGCAGGATCGCGCAGGCTCACGTCCACAGGCGGACGGATGGCATAGGCGCGCGCGGCTGCCTCCACCATCGCGCTGCCCCATTGGGCGGCCCAGCGATCGGCGACGGCGGCGGGCAGGGTCGGCGGATCGGGCAGCACCGGCGCGCTGCGCGTCACCGTGCCGAACACGCCATGGACCAGCTTGCGCGGCCCGCCATCGACCAGCGGCAGCGCCGTGGCGATCGCGGCGTGCGGGGCGGTGCCCAGCACCAGCACCTGCACCAGTGCGATGCGTAGCACCATGCGCGCCTTGGCATCATCGGGCAGCGGCAGGCGTGTCGCGCCGTCGATCAGCGCGTCCAGATCGGGCAGGTGGCGCAGCACTTCCGCAGCAATGGCGTGGACCAGCGCCCGGTCCGCGCGGTCGGCCAGCCCCTGACAGGCGCCATGCAGCGCGATTTCCAGCGGGTCGCCGCGCCGCAACACGGCATCGAGCAGTTTGAGGGCGGAACGACGCGCAGGCAGGCCGGGGACGTCAGCGGGGCGGGAAGATTGAGCCATGGGGCAGCGCCTAGGCGATTTTGCACGGATAAGATAGGTTCGCCATGCCACCCCGCCCTTGCGCTTGGATCGGGGGTCGCCCAAATGAAGGCACTGGCACAGGGCGCTGCCGTAGCGCTCCGCAATCGAAAGGCGGCTTCATGGGACATTATAATGGCAAGCGCCCCGCGCATGTGCAGCCGCCCGCCCACCTGTCCAAAAGCCCGCCCGTGCCGCAGCCGGACCCGATCGACAGCCCGCCTCAGCCTCAGGAAGAGTTGAGCCCGGTTCGCTACGGCGATTGGGAACGCAAGGGCTTAGCGATTGATTTCTAAGCGATAGGCCAATCGGCTCGCCGCCAATATTGCACAATTTCCGATGTTCCGTGCCACCGCCACGAGCGATGGCGCCTGCCGCTCTGGCCTATCCGTCTCCGTCTGCGCAGGACAAAGATGAATAAGGAGAATGGGGCGTGGGCGTACATTTGGTTGCGGACGTGAGTGGAAAAACAGTGTCGGATTATGCGCCGGAGGATGCGGCGCTGCTATGCGCGGTCGGGCGACTGGTATGCGCCTGGACGATGCTGGAACAAAGCCTGGAAACCAAGATCGGTCTGATGCGCGAAAAGATGGGCGACGTTCGCACCGTGGGCGCGCGCACCCGCCCGTCCATGGCCAAGCTGATGACTGAATTGCGCACGATGGTGGCGATGCGCGACCGGCGCAACGCCAGCGCGCTGACCGAAATCGCCGCCATCGAACGCGACATCCAGCGGATCGATCGGTTCCGCGCGCTCATCATCCAGGGCTTTCACCAGCCGGAGCCGGGCGGCTTTATTTGCCGCGACCATCGCAATATCCACCAATTCGTCACATTTGAGCAATTAGATCACGAAATAAGCGATCTGGAAACGATCGCTAACCGGCTGCTGGCAGTATAGGGTGCAGCGCACACGGGAAATTCCGCCCCTGTGCTTGACCTTTTTCGCATGTGCGGCAAATCATGTCGGGCCGTGGGGGCCTTGGGGTTAAGGGGAGTCCAACTTGAACAAGCCGATTCGCAAAGCTGTTTTTCCTGTCGCGGGACTAGGCACGCGCTTTTTGCCCGCGACCAAGGCGGTGCCCAAGGAATTGCTGCCGGTGGTCGACCGACCGCTGCTCCAATATGCCGTGGATGAAGCGCGCGAGGCCGGGATCGAACAGATGATCTTCGTCACCGGGCGCGGCAAGGGCGCGATCGAAGATTATTTCGACATGGCCTTCGAATGCGAAACCTTGCAGCGCGAACGCGGCAAGGATCTGTCCGCGTTGGAAGGAACGCGGCTCGCGCCGGGCAATGCGGTGTTCCTGCGCCAGCAGGAATCGCTGGGCCTTGGCCATGCCATCTGGTGCGCGCGCGACATTATCGGTGACGAACCGTTCGCCATCCTGCTGCCCGACGAATTCATGAAGGGCGCGCCGGGCAATGGTTGCATGAAGCAGATGGTCGACGCCTATGAAAAGGTCGGCGGCAATCTGGTCTGCGCGCTGGAAATCCCGATGGAGCAGACGCCCAGCTATGGTGTGATCGATCCGGGCGCGCGCGATGGCGTGCTGACGGAGGTGAAGGGGCTGGTCGAAAAGCCCGCCGCCGGGACCGCACCGTCCAACCTGATCCTGCCGGGCCGCTATATCCTGCAACCCGATGTCATGAAGATATTGGAAACGCAGGAAAAGGGTGCTGGCGGGGAAATCCAGCTGACCGACGCGATGGCCGCGATGATCGGCAAGCAGCCTTTCCATGGCGTGACATTTGACGGCCGCCGCTTCGATTGCGGGTCAAAGGCCGGCTATGTCGAGGCCAATCTTGCACTGGCGCTGGAGCGCGAAGATCTGCGCGACCATATCCGGGCGTTTGCGACGCAGGAACTGGCGCAGGGCTGACAAAAAAGGGGGCGGTATCAACCGCCCCCTTTTTCGTGAAACACCCGTTCCGATCAGAACGGCACTTCATCGTCCAGATCATTGTCGAAATTGGGGCTGCCTGCGCTGCCGCGACCGCCACTCGACGAGCGACCGCCAAAGCCGCCGCCACTATTGCCGCCGCCAAAATCGTCATAGCCGCCCGACGACGCGCCCCAATCGCTGACCCCCTGCTGCGATCGGCCACCGACGCCCTGACCGCCACCACCGGGCGCGCCATCCAGCATGGTGAGCACGGCCCCTGGCCCCTGCACCATCACTTCGGTCGAATAGCGGTCATTGCCGTTCTGGTCCTGCCATTTGCGGGTGCGCAGCTGGCCTTCGATATAGATTTTGGAGCCTTTGCGCAGGAACCGCTCGGCCACGCCGACCAGCCCTTCGCCGCCGATCACGACGCTGTGCCATTCGGTGCGCTCCTTGCGCTCGCCAGTGTTGCGATCCTTCCAGTTTTCGGACGTAGCGATGCGCAAATTGCATATCTTGCCGCCATTCTGGAAGCTCTTGACCTCCGGGTCGGCGCCCAGATTGCCGACCAGAATGACCTTGTTGACCGAGCCTGCCATGATTCCTCCGAAAGCCTTAAAGCGGCCCTTATAGTCCTGCTGCGGTCGCGGTCCAGTAGGTCAGGCCCGCGGCGACATAAGCCAGCACGAACAGGTATCCGACCATGAACAGCGGCCATTTCCAGCCGTTTGTTTCCCGCCTCGTCACGGCGATGGTCGATATGCATTGCGGCGCGAAGATGAACCAGGCCAGGAAGGCCAGCGCGGTCGGGAGCGGCCACTGGTCCTTCAGCCGATCGCCAAGGCTGCGCTCCAGCAGCGCCTCGTCATCGCCAGCATCGATCGAATAGACGGTGGCCAGCGCCGACACCGCGACTTCGCGCGCGGCCATTGCCGGGATGAGGGCGAGGGAAATGTCGCGGTTGAAGCCGATCGGCTCCAAAATGACATTGAGCCCGCCGGCGATCCGCCCGGCAATCGAATAATCGACCTGGCTGACCGCGCTGCCTTCGGGCGGCTTGGGGTAGGACAGCAGCACCCACAATATCACGGTGGACGTGAAAATGATCGTGCCCGCGCGCTTCAGGAAGATGATCGCGCGCTGCCACAGGCCCAGCACGATGTCCTGCGGCCGGGGCCATTGATATTTGGGCATTTCCATCAGGAAGCCGCCGCTCGCCCCCTTGGTCACGGTCATGCGCAGGATCAGCGCCACCAGCATCGCGCCGATAATGCCTGAGATATAGAGGCAGAAAAGGACGAACCCCTGAAGCCCCACGCCCGGCAGCACGTCGCGCGCCGGGATGAAGGCGCCGATGATGACGGCATAGACCGGCAGCCGTGCCGAACAGGTCATCAGCGGCGCGATCAGGATGGTGGTGAGGCGGTCCTTGGGATCAGCGATCGTCCGCGTCGCCATGATGCCGGGAATGGCGCAGGCGAAGGAGGAGAGCAAAGGAATGAACGCGCGCCCCGACAGGCCGACCCTGGCCATCAGCCCATCCATCAGGAAAGCGGCGCGGACCATATAGCCGGTCGCCTCCAGCATGAGGATGAAGAAGAACAGGATCAGGATCTGCGGCAGGAACACCACCACCGATCCCACGCCGTTGATGACGCCATCGACCAGGAAAGACCGCAGCATTCCGTCAGGCAGCGCATCGCGCACACTGTTGGCGGCGGCCTCCGCCAGCCCCTCGATCATGGCGATCGGCGCTTCGGACCAGGCATAGACCGCCTGGAACATGACGAACAGCAGGCCGAGCAACAGCAACAGCCCGAACACCGGGTGCAGCGCCACCCGATCGACCGCGGCGGTCAGACGGCGCGAGGGGGTTTCGCGCACGATGGCGGCGCGGGCAATCCGCCTTGCCTCATCGCGCACCGCATCGAAATCGCGCTCCGGCAGCGGCGCTTTGGCTTCGGGCGTGACGCCGCCCAGCAAGCCAGCCAGTTCCTCGCGCAGATGATCAAGCCCCCGCTTGCGCACCGCCACGGTGGCGATCACCGGCACGCCCAGTTCGCGCGACAGGACGGCAGCGTCCAGTTCCAGCCCGTCGCGCGTGGCAAGGTCCACCATGTTGAGCGCGACGATGGTCGGCAGGCCAAGGGCGATCAGTTCCAGCGCGAAACGCAGATGATTGTCGAGGTTGGACGCATCGACCACGATCACCAGCGCGTCCGGCTGCCTTTCCCCCGCCTGCCGCCCCATCACGACGTCGCGCGTGACTTGTTCGTCCGGGCTGGCGGCGTTCAGGCTGTATGTACCGGGCAGGTCGACCAGTTCGACCGGGCGACCATCGGCCTGCGCCAGCCGCCCCGCCTTGCGCTCCACCGTGACGCCCGGATAATTGCCCAGCTTCTGCCGCGCGCCGGTAAGGGCGTTGAACAGCGCGCTCTTGCCCGCATTGGGGTTGCCGACCAGCGCGACGAGCGGCAGCACGCTCATGGCGCAGCGTCCGGTCCGGTGCGGACGGTGACGGCGGCGGCGTGATTGCGGCGCATGGCTATGGTCATGCGGCCCACCTTGCAGGCGATCGGCCCCTTGCCCCACAGGCCGCCATGGTGCAGCGCCTCCACGCTCGCGCCTTCGCACAGGCCAAACTCGCGCAGACGCTGGCCTTCCGACGCGGAAAGCGCGGACCAGTCGATCAGGTCAACATAGGCGGGCTGGCGCAGGGGCAGTTCGGTCAGACGCACGGAATGGATACTCACAGGTCAGTTGCTGCGAGTGACTATCAATACCGATTAGGAAAGGCCAGAAGGAAATGTTCGCCAGCGCGACAGATCACACCGCCGGGTAGCGCAGTCGCCCGATGAAGCGCGCCAGGCTGAGCCGCTCGCCGCCGCCCACGCCCTTGACCTGCGCCTTCAGCTTTTCGAACCGCATCACGCCTTCGATCCGCCGGGCCAGGAAAGCGCGGCTGTCGGCATGGGCCTCGCTTTCGTCGTCCACGAACACCAGCAACGTGGCGGCATAGACCCCGGCCAATGTCATCCGCTTGGTATAATGGGCAAGGTCCGTGGCAGTGTCGCCCGCCGCGCGCCACATGACATCGGCCGCGCGCCAGCCCAGCCGGGTCGCGCGCGCCGCATTGGTGGGCAGGGCAAGGATGGCGATGGCGCGGCGCAACGCTTCGCGGTCGGGCGCCAGCAGGTCCAGCCGCGCCTCCACCAGCGCGATGATCCTGTGCCGGATCGACAGCGCGCCAAGCGTGTCGGCTGGCAAGGCGTCCAGCATCCGCGCATCGATGCTGGCGAACCAGGCGTCGATCATGTCGACCGGGCCGTCGGCAAAGGCCAGCGCGGCAATATCCGCGTCCACGCCCTTTTCCGCCGCAGCCATGGCGACCGCTTTTCTGCGCCACCCGTCAAAGGCCGCATGGCGCGCCAGTACGGGCGCCAGCAGGACGCGGATTTCATCGAGGGTCATGTCGGCAATATCGTCGCTCATGCCACCAATCTAGGCGCGCGAGGGCAAGCGCACAAGCACCAGCGCGGCAGCGACCGCCATCGTCCCCACCATATCGGTGATGCTCAGCCATTCGCCAAACAGCACCCAGCCCAGCACCGCCGACACGGCCGGTTGCAAAAGCAGGCTCAGGCCCAGCACCAGCGGCGTGAACCAGCTGATCGCATAGGTCAGCAGCCCCTGCCCGACCAGCTGGCTGCTGAGCGCCAGCACCACCAGCGGGGTCCAGTCGCCCGGCATGATCCGTTCGCCCAGCCACAGCGCGCACAGCAGCAGCGGCGGGATGCTGAACAGGGTCGACATGGCCAGCACCGACCAACTGTCGAGCCGCACCCGCGCCCGCTGCACGATCAGCAGATAGCCGGTATAGGTCGCCCCGGCGAGCAGGCAGAGCAGATCGCCATGGAGGTAGCGCGGCGAAAGTTCATAGCTGCCCCCCATCATCACCGCCGCACCTGCCGTCGCCAAAGTGAGGGCAATCGCCTGCATGGCCCTGGGCCGTTGGCGCAGCACGACCATTCCCCATATCGGCAGCATCAGACCGCTCATATTGCCGAATATGGTGGCGTTGGTGACTTTGGTGTAGAGAATGCCGATATGCCACGCCGCCAGATCCGCTGCGAAGAAAAGCCCCGACCAGATCAGCGCCGACCATTCGCGAATCGTCGGCATCGTGCGGCGCAACCACGGCAGGGCGAGGATCAGGAGAAATGGCAGGGCCAGCGTCAACCGCCAGAATGCCGCCGCTACCGGCCCCACATCGGCCATCCGCACCAGCACCGGGCCGAGTGGCAGGATGAGATTGGCCAGTATCAGTGCTGGAAATGCAAATTTGGGCATGCCTGCACGGGCATTGGGGGTTGAACTGACCATCGCGGCTCCCTAGCTGGCTTTCAGCTTTACGTCCCGTTGCAATTTGCAACTTTTATAAAGGGAGTTTTCATGTCCAAGCTGTTCGAGTCCGTCCAGATCGGCGCCATTGGCGCACCCAACCGCGTCGTCATGGCGCCGCTGACGCGTGGCCGCGCGACTCGCGATCATGTGCCCACCCCTATCATGGTTGACTATTATCGCCAGCGCGCGGGCGCTGGGCTGATCATCAGCGAAGCGACGGGCATTTCCCGCCAGGGTCTGGGCTGGCCCTATGCGCCGGGCATCTGGTCGGACGAACAGGTCGCAGCCTGGCAGCCGGTGACGCAGGCGGTGCATGACGCGGGCGGGCGGATCATCGTCCAGTTGTGGCATATGGGGCGGCAGGTCCATAGCAGCGTCACGGGCGAACAGCCGGTGTCGTCCAGCGCCACCGCTACGGCGGGAGAGGCCCATACCTACGAGGGCAAAGCGCCGTTCGAAACGGCCCGTACATTGACGCTTGAAGAAATTCCCGGCCTGATCGACACCTATGTCAACGCCGCGCGCAACGCGATCCGCGCCGGTTTCGACGGTGTGCAGATCCACGCCGCCAACGGCTATCTGATCGACCAGTTCCTGCGCGACAATGCCAATTTCCGCACCGATCAATATGGCGGCAGCATCGAAAACCGCGTGCGCTTGCTGGCGGAAGTCACACAGGCGGTGGTCGACGCGATCGGCGCGGACAAGGTGTCGGTACGCCTGTCGCCCAATGGCGACAGCCAGGGCGTCAATGACAGCAATCCCGGCCCGCTTTTCGCCCATGCCGCCGAAGTCCTGAACGCGATCGGCATCGCGTCGCTCGAACTGCGCGAACCGGGGGAGAAAGGCACGTTCGGCGCAACCGACGTACCGCGCCAGTCACCGCTGATCCGTCAGCATTTCAAGGGGCCGCTGATCCTGAACAGCGATTATGACAAGACACGGGCGCAAGCGGATCTGGACAGCGGCCTTGCCGACGCGATCAGCTTCGGTCGCCCGTTCATGGCCAACCCCGATTTGGTGGAGCGGCTGGAAAGCGACGCGCCGCTGAACCCGATCAAGGGGATGGAAACCTGGTATGGTCCGGGCGAGGATGGCTATACCAACTATCCCGCGCTGGAGCAGCAACGGGCCACTGCCTGATCGAAACGAACCCGTCGCCCCATGGGGGACGACGGGTATTTCGCGGCCTTCCGGGGCCATGGTCCATCTGCTCTGTCATTGCGCCTCCCGCGTGCGGGGGCGCAAACAGCCTAGGCCCCGAAGCGCTCGCGCAGGGCCAGCATGGCGATGGCCGCCTTGGCCGCCTCGCCGCCCTTGTCCTTTTCGGTCCGCTTGGCGCGGGTCAGCGCCTGCGCTTCATTCTCGACCGTCAATATGCCGTTGCCGATCGCAATCGCATCCATGCTGAGCGCCATCAGGCCGCGCGCACTTTCGTTCGACACGACCTCGAAATGATAGGTTTCGCCGCGGATCACGACGCCGATGGCGATAAAGCCGTCATAGCGGCCGCTTTCCGCCGCCAACGCGATCGCGCCGGGGATTTCCAGCGCGCCCGGCACCGTAACCACCTCATATTTATGCCCTGCATCGTCCAGCGCGGCCTTCGCGCCTTCGATCAGCAGGTCGTTGAGATGGTCGTAGAAGCGGGCTTCGACGATCAGGAACTTGGCCATGATAAATCCTTTACAGCTCGATCGAACGCTGCCCAACCACGGCCAGGTCATAGCCGTCAAGCGCGATCAGGCTGCGATGGCTGTTGGTCAGCAGGACCATGTCATGCACGCCCAGTTCGGCCAATATCTGCGCGCCCGCGCCATAGTTGCGCAGTTCGTCCATATCGCCAACGGCGATGCCGGCATTTTGCTGGAGGATACGCGTCAGTATGTCCGGTTCGTCGCCGCGCAGCAGGACGATGATGCCCGCGCACTCTGCGCTGATAATCTCCATGCACCGTTGCAACAGGCCAGCGCGCGGACCCTGCTTCCCAAACGTATCGGTCAGCGGCGCGAACTGGTGCATCCGCACCAGCGTTGGCGTGTCCGGGTCGACATGGCCCTTCTGCAAAACCAGTTGCTCGGTCCGCGTCGCCTTGTTGTAAAAGCTTATCGCCTTCCAGTCGCCGCCCCACTGGCTCTGGAACGTGGTTTCGGCGCGACGTTCGACGATATGGTCGTGGCGGCGGCGATAGGCGATCAGGTCACGGATCGTGCCGATCTTCATCTTGTGCCTGGCGGCGAAGGGGATCAGGTCGTCCAGACGCGCCATCGTGCCATCGTCCTTCATCACCTCGCAAATGACGCCGGACGGGTTCAGGCCCGCCAGCCGCGCGACATCCACCGCCGCTTCGGTATGGCCCGTACGCACCAGCACGCCGCCATCCTTGGCCACCAGCGGAAAGACATGGCCCGGCGTCACGATGTCGCCCCGACCCTTCGACCCGTCGATCGCGACGGAGATGGTGCGGGCGCGGTCGGCTGCGCTGATCCCGGTCGTCACCCCCTCGCGCGCCTCGATCGACACCGTGAAGGCCGTTTCATGGCGGGTCCCATTGTTGCGGCTCATCAGGCTCAGGCCCAGCTCATCGACCCGCGCCTTGCTCAGCGCCAGGCAGATCAGGCCGCGCCCGTGGGTGGCCATGAAATTGATCGCGTCGGGCGTCGCCATCTGCGCCGGGATCACCAGATCGCCCTCATTTTCGCGATCCTCGTCATCGACCAGGATGAACATGCGGCCATTGCGCGCTTCGTTGATGATTTCTTCCGGCGACGCGAGCGCGGTCCCGCCCTCGCGCTTCAACAGATAGGCTTCCAGCTTGCCCAGCGTATCGGCGGTCGGGTTCCAGTCCCCCTCGCCCAGCTTGCGCAGCGAATTGGCGTGCAGCCCCGCCGCACGGGCCAGGCCGGATCGCGACATGCCACCATCGGTGACGAGGCTGCGGACGGTATCAATCAGGGTAGAGGACATGACAGCGGACTCCTTCCCGAACGCCGGGATGATCCGCATATCACATTACAATGTGATTATTTCAAGAGGCAATCACATTGCGCGCGTGCGAAGGCTCATCATCCGGTCGAGATAACGGGCCAGCACGTCAATCTCCAGATTGAACGCACGCCCCTGCGGCAGCGCGTCCAGCGTCGTTTCAGCGGCGGTGTGCGGAATGATGTTCAGGCCGAAATGCACGCTGCCATCCGCCTGATCCTCGACACTATTCACCGTCAGCGAAATGCCGTCGAGCGTGATCGACCCCTTGGCCGCCAGCGCTGCGGCCAGCGTGGAAGGCGCGGCAATGACCAGCCGGGTCGAATCGCCTTCGGACGTGGCTGACACCAGATGACCCACGTCATCGACATGCCCGGTGACGATATGCCCGCCCAGTTCGTCCCCGACCTTGAGCGCACGTTCCAGGTTCAGCCGACCGCCCTCGACCCACAGGCCCGGCGCGGTGCGCGCGACGGTTTCCGCCGACAGGTCGACCGCGAACCAGTCCGCACCCTTTTCCACCACGGTCAGGCATGCACCCGAACAGGCGATCGACGCGCCGATCGCCACCGACTCCATGTCATAGGCGCTGCCGATCACCAGCCGCAGGTCGCCGCGCTGTTCCGCCTCGCGGATGGTGCCGATGTCGGTGATGATGCCGGTGAACATAGGTAGAAATCCAATTGTCCGTTCGCCCTGAGCGAAGTCGAAGCCTTCGCTCAGGGCGAACGGGATGAGTTGGTCGTTCCTCTAAGCGCTCGCCACCGCCTCGTAAACCTCCAGACGATCAACGCCCAGCCGCCGTTCGTCGGTCAGTCGCCAGCGGCCATGCGCGTGGGCCAGATCCGCAAGGCCGATGTCGCCGATTCCCGCCAGCCCCGCACCGATCAGGATCGGCGCGCGATACAGCAGCAACCGATCGACCAGCCCCGCCCGCAAAAAGGCCGCCGCCGTTTCCGCGCCCCCCTCCACCAGCAGATGATCGACCCGATCGAGCGCCGCTATCTCTTCGGGCGCGCCGATGCGCTCCCAACCGACAGGCGCGTCGCTGCGGCTCAGCAGCACCCGGCGCGGCGAGCGATCCTCCAGCCCCGCCAGCCGCACGTCCAGCCCCGGCGCATCGGCGCGCAACGTGCCGCCGCCGACCACGATCGCATCATGCCGGGCGCGTTCGACATGGGCGTGGGCGCGCGCGTCAGGCCCGGTGATCCAGCGGCTGGACCCATCCGCCAACGCGATCCGTCCATCGAGCGACAGGCCCAGTTTCAGCGTCACATGCGGCCGCCCCCGCGTCTGGCGCAGAACGAAGCCCGCCATCGCGCGCGCCGCTTGCTCCGCCATCAGCCCCATCTCGACCGTCACACCCCGCTCGCGCAGCCAGGCCGCACCCTGCCCATCGGTGCGCGGATCAGGATCGCGCAGCGCGATCACCACCCGCGCGACGCCTGCGCGCGCCAGCAGGTCGGAGCAGCGCGGCCCGCGCGGGGACAGATGAAAACAGGGCTCCAGCGTCACATAGGCGGTCGCGCCATGGGCTTGCTCCATCGCCTGCGCCAGCGCCTGCGCCTCGGCATGGGGTCGCCCACCCTTCTGGGTCCAGCCCCGCCCGACGACCCGATCGTGCCGGACGATCAGGCAACCGACATTGGGATTGGGGGTGGAAAGGCCGCGCCCGCGCCCCGACAAGGCGATGGCGGCGGCCATGTAGCGCCGGTCGGCGGCGGACGTCGACGTCTGACTCAGGGCTTGGCGACTTCCGGTTCGGATGAAGGCTTTGGCTGGACCTCCGCCTCTGCCTTCACCAGCCGCTGGTCGAGCATGGCGTTGATCTGCTTGACCGCTTCCTTGCGCCGCGCAGTGTTGCGGGCCTCGTCAGCGCGCCAGTCGATGCCGAACGCATCGGCAATCTTCTGCATCTCCACCTGCTTTTTCTGCAGGATGGCGTCGCGCCGGGCCAGGTCCATTTTCTGTTGCAGGATGATCGCGGCATCGCTGCGATTCGCGTCCCAGCTCTGAAAATAGATGATCTTGTTGCGCGTCGGCATGGTGTTGGTGTTGGCATCAGTGATGAAAGCCCACACGATGACCCAGGTGAACGCCATGGAAACCCCCAGCAGCGGCCATTTATGCTGGCGCGGCTGCCGGAAATAGCCCCACAGATCGCCTAGCGCGCTCTTGGGGGAAACGGGACGGGGAAAAATCGCCATATCGCCCATATAGTGCAGGCCGCGCCCGGATGCAAAAGGGGGAAGGCACGGCAATTGCCGTCGCGCTTCCCCCACCCCCTCCCGCTGGCGAGCGGGGCGCAAAAAAATCTATCGGTCCGTCAATGTGAACCGCACCGTCATTATCTTCGTCGTCGCCACCGGCACGCCGTCCCGCGTGGCGGGGCGGAAGCGCCATTTGCGCAGCGCATGGCGCTGGGTCGCCAGCCAGAAGCTCTCATCCGTTGCCGAAACCCGCGCAATGTCGGTCACGCGCCCTTCGGCATTGATCGTCACGCGCACCGTCACCGACCCTTCCAGCCCCTGCCGGATCATGGCGCCGGGATAATCGGGCTGGAACTGAGGCAGTGCGCGCGGATCGATACCTGCGTCGACCAGCACCGGCGCGCGGGGCGGATCGGCAGGCGGCAGGATGATGGTGGGACCAGGATCAATCCCCTCCCCTGTCCCGGCGCTGCCGATCACGACCGGATCGCCCTGCGCCCCAGTCACGATCGGGTCGGCAGTTGTCGGCTGCTGCTGGGTCGGGCGAGTCCTGATCGGCCGCTCGATCGTCGCTTCGACCGGCTCTGGCGGCGGCGCTTTCTCCTCCGGCACGGCATAGGTCTCGAACGGGCGCGTGATCACCGTATCGATCACCTCTTTGGGGATCAGCAGCCACGCCCCGATCACCAGCGCGTGAACGGCGATCGCGCCGCCAATGCCAACCGATGATCCGGTGCCGCCGCGATAGCCCGACGGTGCCGGCTTGTCGCCTCCGCCTGCTATATGCCTATGTCCGATAGCTGCCTGCATGATGCTCAAACGCATTGCCCGACTCCTCTCCCGCCCGTCCGCTTTTGAACGGTGCGTGACATGTTACATCATATTTCTATGATATGATGCAACATGATTTTTAGCGATACATAGTCGCCGGATCAGCGCGTTCAGAACAGCGTGTCGACAGTGTGGATCACCAGGCCGACCAGCCCGCCGACCAGCGTGCCGTTGATGCGGATATATTGCAGGTCGCGGCCCACCGCGCCCTCCAGCCGGTTGGTGATGGTGCCCGCGTCCCAGCCACGCACCGTGTCGCTCACCAGCCGGACGATGGCGTCGCCATAGGTCGCGGTCGCCCCCACCGCCGCGCGCCGGACGAAGCGGTTGATGACATGGCGCAGCCGCGCATCCTCCTGCAACGTACCACCCAATTGGCGCAGCGCCTCGCCCAGCCGCCCGGCCATCGCCTTGCCCGGATCGCGCACCGCGCGCAGCAGGCCGCCGCGCGCCTGTTCCCACAATCCGTCGATCCAGCGCTGCATCGCCGGATTGTCGAGAATCTCGTCGCGGATCTGCGCCGCCTTCGCCTGCATCTCGATGTCGAACTGCAAGTCGAAAGCCAGCTTCGCCATCCCCTCCTCGGCCTTCAAGCGCAGGCTGTGCCCCGGATCGGCCGCCATTTCCGCCAGCATCTTGCGCAGCCCGTCGATGATCGCATTGGCCAGATTTTCGTCCAGCCCCGTCCATCGCAACAGCTTGCCCGCCTTGTCATGCACCATCTGGCGGATCAGATGGTCGTTCGCTTCCAGCGTACGATCGGCCCAATGGATGATGCCGTCCATCACCGGCGCATGGCGACCGTCGCGCATCGCCGCCTCGATCGCCTGCCCCACCAGCGGGCCGACATTGATGCCGCGCAGCCGCTGGCCGATCGCGCCCTTGACCATGCCGCCCAGCCGTTCCTGGTCCAGCGCCTCCAGCATGTCGGCGATCAGGCGCGATGCGCCCTCGCGCAGCCGCCCGTCGCCCGCCGACGGGCTGGCCAGGAACCGCCCCGCCGCCGCCGCGACATCCATGCCACGCATCCGCCGCGCGACCACGGCGGGGGTCAGGAAATTGTCGCGCAGGAACAGGGCCAGCGTATCGCCAATCCGGTCCTTGTTGCGCGGAATGATCGCGGTATGCGGAATGGGCAGGCCCAGCGGATGGCGGAACAGGGCCGTGACCGCGAACCAGTCGGCCAGGCCACCGACCATCGCCGCTTCGGCAAAGGCCTGCACGA
Source organism: Sphingobium sp. JAI105 (assembly GCF_015752145.1). Classification (NCBI taxonomy): domain Bacteria; kingdom Pseudomonadati; phylum Pseudomonadota; class Alphaproteobacteria; order Sphingomonadales; family Sphingobiaceae; genus Sphingobium; species Sphingobium sp. JAI105. The sequence goes on from NZ_JADOUC010000001.1 coordinate 1,811,798, forward strand.
AGCCGATGGCCGGGTGCAGATGCACGGTGCTGCGCGCGGCGATGAACAACGCCGCCATTGCCAGCAACATGCCCGTCGCCAGCAGCCGCATCCGTCGCGCGGGATTGGGCTGGCTTTCGCCGATGGGCCGGGGGACGCGGAGCAGCTTCATGGCTCCCCAACGGTTACGCCGCCGTTTCGTTCAGGCAAAGCGTTCTTTTGGGAAGGGCACCGCGCGCGTCATTCCGCCGGTTGCACGTGCCCCGGCGTCTCCTTGTCGTCGCCCGGCTTGTAGGTCAGCAGCCCCCGGCCCAGGCGCGGCCCGACCCAGCTTTCGATCGCGATCGCCAGGCTGAAGGTCGCCGGCACGATCACCAGCGTCAGCACGGTGGACAGGATCAGCCCGCCGATCACGGTAATGCCCATCGGCGCGCGCCAGGCGCCATCGCCCGACAGCGACAGAGCCGTGGGCACCATGCCCGCGACCATCGCCACCGTGGTCATGACGATCGGCTGGGCGCGCTTGTGACCTGCATCCATGATCGCCTCGAACTTGGGCACGCCCTTCTCCATCTCCTCCAGCGCGAAGTCGATGACGAGAATGGAGTTTTTGGCCACGATCCCCAGCAGCATCAGCAGGCCGATGAACACCGGCATCGACAGCGGTTGCCCCGCGACATGCAGCGCCAGCGCGCCGCCAAGGGGCGCAAGCAGCAGCGACCCCAGATTGACGAAGGGCGGCATGATCCGCTTGTAGAGCAGCACCAGCACCGCGAGCACCAGCAATATGCCCGACACCACGGCGATGGCGAAATTCTGGAGCATTTCCAGCTGCCACTTGGCATCACCCGCATTGATCTTCTGCACGCCCGGCACGCGGCCTTCGTTGATCGCCTTCATCAGCGGCAAAGCGTTGAGCTTGGCCATGCCTTCGCTGGTCACGATGCCCGGCGCCAGATCGGCGCCCACGACGATGCGCCTGATCTGGTTATAACGACGGATCTGCGTCGGTCCCGCGCCAAAGCTGATGTCGGCGACAACCTTCAACGGCACCGATCCGCCATTGATGGTGGGTACGGGCATATTTTCGATCGTGCTGAAATCCTTGCGGCTATCCTCGGCGATCGACACGCGGATCGGAATCTGGCGGTCCGACAGAGAGAATTTCGCGCTGTTCTGGTCAATCTCACCGATCGTGGCGATACGGATCGTCTGGCTCAGCGCCGCAGTGGTCACCCCCATGCTGGCGGCCAGGTCCAGCCGCGGCTTGATGATGATTTCGGGGCGCTGCATGTCGCCCTGCACGCGCGGCGCGCGCAGTTCGCGGATCTTGGACATTTCCGCGACCAGTTGATTGGCCACCGACTCCAGTTTTACCGGATCGTCAGAGCCGAACATCAGGATGATGTCGCGACCAAAGCCGCCGCCCGACTGCGACTGGAAATTCACCCGCGCGTCCGCAATCGTCTGGAATTTTGGCGCAACCTTGCGTTCCCATTCCACCGAAGAGATGGGGCGATCCTTTTTCAACGTCAGGAATATGTCGGCACTGGTGGTTTCAATATCGGCAAAGGCAGCTTCCACGACATCGCTGTCGGCGGCCAGCATATCGGCCACCTTGCGCGTGATGGCGGTGGTCTGCGCCAATGTGCTGCCCGGCACGGTTTCGATCTTCACCTGGCTGAAATCGGTGTTGATGACCGGCTGGAACGTCATCGGCAGCGTGGCGAAGGCGGCGATCGTGGCGATGAACGCCAGGAAGCCGAAGCCGACCGTCCACATCCGGTGGTCCAGGAAAACACTGGTGAAACGACGCCAGCCGCCGCGCGCGCGATGGGCGATGGCGCGGCGTTCGTCGAGCGACCAGCGCAGCACCGCCATATAGCGATCCATCAACCACCCCTCGCCATGACTTGCCGCGCCATGGGCCTTGAGGAAATAGGCGGCGATCATCGGCGTGATCAGGCGCGCGACCGCCAGGCTCATGAGAACCGATACGACCACGGTCATGCCGAACTGGATGAAGAACTGCCCGGAAATCCCCGGCATCAGCGCGACGGGCAGGAACACCGCGACGATCGCCATCGTCGTCGCCAGCACGGCAAGGCCGATTTCGTCAGCCGCATCGATGGACGCCTGATAGGCGCTTTTGCCCATCCGCATATGCCGCACGATATTCTCGATCTCCACGATCGCATCGTCGACCAGCACGCCGGCCACAAGACTGAGCGCCAGCAAGGAAATGCCGTTCAGCGTAAAGCCCAGCATGTCCATGAACCAGAAGGTCGGGATGGCCGACAACGGGATGGCCAGGGCCGAAATCATCGTTGCGCGCCAATCGCGCAGGAACAGGAACACGACGACCACGGCCAGCACCGCGCCCTCGATCATCGCGGCCATCGCGCTATGATATTGCTCTCTGGTATAATCGACGCTCGTATAAAGCTGCTTGTAGGTAACCTTGGGGTTTTCCTTTTTCAGCTTTTCCAGCTCCTTCATCGCATCGTCATAGACAGTGACGTCGGACGATCCCTTGGCCTTTTCCAGGCTGAAGCTGGTGACCTGGCGCCCGTTCATCAGCGACAGGCTGCGCTGTTCGGCATACATGTCGCGCACATCGGCGATGTCGGCCAGCTTGACCGTGCGTCCGCCGCTGATGGCGATCTGCGTCGCGCCCAGGTCGCGCGCATTGGCGGCGTTGCCCAGCACGCGGATCGACTGTTCGGCGCCTGCGATTTCGGTGCGCCCACCCGCTGCGTTCAGATTGACCTGATTGAGCTGCTGGTTCACCTGCGCCGCGGTGATGCCGAACGCCTGCAATTTGGCCGGGTCCAGAATGACCCGGATTTCGCGGCTCACCCCGCCGCCGCGGTTGACCGCCGCCATGCCGCTGACCGACCGCAACCGTTTTGCGACCGTATTGTCGACATACCAGGACAGTTCCTCCAGCGTCATGTCGGTCGCTTCGGCGCTGAAATAGGCGATCGGCCCGCCGTCGATGTCGACGCGGGTAACCTGCGGTTCCAATATGCCGTCGGGCAAGTCGCTGCGGATCTGATCGACAGCGTTCTTGACGTCGTTGACCGCCCGGTCGACGGGCGTGCCAATCGCGAACTGGATGTTGCTGAGCGATCGGCCTTCGGACACGAAGGACGTGATTTCATCGACCCCGCTGATGCCGCGCACCGCCGCTTCAACCCGCTGGGTCACCTGGGTTTCCAGTTCGGTCGGGGCCGCGCCGGGCTGGCTGACGACCACGCTGACCATCGGGAAGCTGACATCGGGATTATTATTGATGTCCATCCGGCTGAAGCTGACCAGACCAGCCAGCAACAGCGCCGCGAACATGACGAGCGGCGTCACCGGATTGCGAATGGCCCAAGCCGATATATTACGAAAATTCATGGGCTACAGCTTCCTTCGCCGGACGCAATCCGTCCGTTCATTCCGTCGCACAGCCGCCCCGATGCGGGCCGCCGAATATTCTTACGAAGCCTTCAGGCGCTCCGGCTTGACCTTCTGTCCCGGCGTCAGGAAGGCGCCGGCCGACGTCACGATCTTTTCATTGCCCGTGATGCCGCTCGTCACGGCAACGCCAGCCTCCGACACCTGACCCACGGTCACGGTGCGCCGTTCGACTTCATTCTTGGCATTGACGATATAGACATAATTACCCTTGGGATCACTCTGCACCGCCGATTCCGGCAGCAAGGGCGCGTTGCCCGACCCGCTGGTGATCGTTACGGACGCAAAGCCGCCCGGCCGGATCGCGGGCTGATAGGGGAGCGCGATGCGGGCAATGCCCTGCCGCGTCTGCGGATCGACTACAGGCGAAACCTGCCATACCCGTCCGGCAAACTGGTCCTTGCTACCCACGGGGGTCACAATGGCGCTGTTGCCCGCACGCAGCGTCGCCAGGTCGCCCTCGGCCACCTGCGCCAGCAATTCCATCTCGCCATCCTTGGCCATGCGGAACAGCACGCCGCTGCCAGAGCCCACAATCTGCCCCGGCTCGACCGCGCGGGTCAGCACCAGGCCGTTGGCGGGCGCGCGAATATCCAGTCGCCCGGTGCGGGCGCGCTGTTCGGCCAGCTGGGCGACGGCGACATTGACGCGGGCCACGGCCGCGTCGCGCGTCGCGGTGCGCTGGTCGATATCCGCTGCGCTGATGAAACCACGCCCGACCAGCGCCTTGGCGCGATCCAGCTGCGCCTGCGCCAGCTTGGCGTCGGCGCGGGCCACATCGACCTGCGCGGCGAGCGAATTGACCTGCTGCGCCTGCACCGACCGTTCGATCACGGCCAGCACCTGCCCGGCGCGAACCCAGTCGCCCGGCTGCACCAAGACGCGGGTGACCATGCCGCCTTCACCCACGACGCCGACCGGCATGTCGATCCGCGCGGCAAGCGATCCGGTGGCGGTCACCGTGCGCGCGACGGTCGACTGACCGGGGCTGTTGACGGTGACGACGGGCACCTGTGCCGTGACCGCAGGCGCAGCGGCGCCGCCACCCCTGGTCGAAATCCATACCGCACCGCCGACCAGCGCCACGATGACCACTGCCGCGACCAGCAACAGCCGCCGCTTGCGCGCACGCGCATCCTCATCGTCGATGACGACCGCTGAGTCGGCCGTGACCTGGGTTTCGTAATTCATGCGATTCTGTCTCTCCGGCGCTTCGCCATCCAGCAACTGTATTATATCAATATAGCACCGGCCTCAACCCCCAATATCATGGGTCAAAGGGGGAGGGCAAAGCGATATTGCGCGATTGTATAAACCGGAACGGTGGAAAGAGCAGGCGGAATTGTTAGCGCAATCATTTGCAATTTCCGCCCGTCAGCGGATTCATTTGCCAAAAGCGCCCGATTATGGCGCTATGCGCGTGGGCGCGAAGATCAACAGGGAGGAGCGGGCCATGGACTTGCTGGGTTGGATCATCATCGGCCTGCTGGCGGGGGCAATCGCAAAGCTGATCATGCCGGGGCGCGATCCTGGCGGCTGTATCGTCACGATCCTGCTGGGCATCGCCGGTGCCCTGCTGGCGGGCTTCGTCGGCCGACTCGCGGGCTTCTACGCGCCGGGTGAGCGGGCAGGTTTCATCGCCGCCATATTGGGATCGGTCGCCGTGCTGGCGCTCTATCGCTGGTTCGCCGCGCGACGATAGGCGGGACATAATGAAAAGACCGCGCCCGGTTGGGGCGCGGTCTTTTGGGTGGTCAGTCTTTCCAGGGGTGCGGTTAGCGCACCGACCCGCGACGGACCAGATTGACGATCGCCAGCAGGATGACTGCGCCGACCAGCGACACCAGGAAGCTGTACAGCGACAGGCCGGCATTGTTGATCGAACCGCCGCTGAAAATCATGCCGCCGATGAACGCACCGACGACGCCAACGACGATATTGAGCAGGATGCCCTGCTGCGCATCGGTCCGCATGATCATGCTGGCGAGCCAGCCGATAATGCCTCCGACGATAAGCCACATAATGATGCCCATGTTACTCTCCTTGACCACGCCCCCAGCGGGTTGGGTGCTGCGGGATTAACGGTGCACGGGGCGGAGCGTTCCATGAGCCAAAAATGATTCCGGGCGGGAAACCATCCCCGTCCCGCGTCGTTACAGGCGGTTTTGCCGCCGCCGACCATTTCAGCGCCACCCGGCCGCTATCGGTGCGGCTGCGCAAGGGCACGTTTCAGGACCGGCCCTCACGCAAAAGGGGCCGCCGGATACTGTCCGGCGGCCCCTTTTCATGCTGCATCAGCGATGCCTGGGCGACAGATTAATATTTCTGCTGCCGCTCATAGAGGGATTTATAATATTGGATGCGCGTCACGCGCAGGCCATGCATGCCCGACCGGTCGACCGCCCGCTGCCAGCCGGCAAATTCTTCCAGCGTCAGATTATAGCGCGCGCACGCTTCATCCACCGTCAGCAACCCGCCGTTGACGGCCGACACGACTTCCGCCTTGCGCCGCACGACCCATCGGGTCGTGTCCGGTGGCGGCAGGCTGTCCAGCGTCAGCGGTTCTCCGAGCGGCCCGACGACCTGGGCTGGTCGTATTTTCTGGTTTTCAATCATTCCTACCCTCAAAAGCGGCGCTGGCGTTGTCAAATCCAGCAGCGAAACCTTGATATATGTTCAGCCCTGAAGAACGGCTAAAGCGCCAAGGTAAACGCCACCTTCATCATCCTTTCCCCACAGCTAAACGGTTCGCGATCAGCGGATTAAAGCTTCCTGCAAGCCGAACGGCCTCGATCATGCCGCTGGAACGTGGCGCGAAAATTCCCGACAGTTCCTGAATCCAGTCTTCCGTTCCATCCTGCCCCCGCAGGACGCCCGCAACCGCCAGCGCCGTCGGGCTGGCCGCCTGCTGTGCCGCACAGGCGGCGCGCAGGAACGGCCAGACCGGCACGCGTCCGCGGCCAAGGGGTCTGGCATGGGCGGGGGTAAGCCCGCCTGTCCTAAGAAAACTCAAATCCATGACGCTGCTTCTACGCGGCAATGGATAAGGGTCGGTAAATGCGCGCTCGCTTCGTCGCAAAGCTGAAACACTGGCACCCGACGCCCATCATCCCTATAGGCACAGCCATGCAGCCAGAGTTTCAGCTAGCCCAATTCCAGTTGGCAGGTCCGTTTGACGCGCGGCGCATCGTCGTCGCCATGTCCGGCGGGGTCGATTCCTCCGTCGTCGCCGCGCTCGCCGCCAAAACCGGCGCGGAAGTGATCGGCGTCACGCTCCAGCTTTACGATCATGGCGCGGCGGTCGGCCGCACGGGAAGCTGCTGCGCCGGGCAGGACATACGCGACGCGCGCGCCGTGGCGGACCGCATCGGCATCGCCCATTATGTGTTCGATTATGAAAGCCGCTTTCGCGAATCCGTGATTGCCGACTTTGCCGACGAATATATGGCTGGGCGTACCCCCATTCCCTGCGTCAAATGCAATATGGGGGTAAAATTCACCGACCTGTTCCAGATCGCGCGCGACCTTGGGGCCGATTGCCTCGCCACCGGCCATTATGTCCGCCGGGTGGAGGGGCCGCAGGGCGCAGAGTTACACCGCGCCGCCGATCCCGCCCGCGACCAGAGCTATTTCCTCTTCGCCACCACCCAGGCGCAGCTTGATTATCTGCGCTTTCCCTTGGGCGCCCTGCCCAAGCCCCAGGTGCGCGAAATCGCCGCCGAACTGGGGCTGGCCGTAGCCTTGAAGCCCGACAGCCAGGACATCTGCTTCGTCCCCGACGGCGATTATGCCAAGATCGTGCGTAAACTGCGCCCCGACGCGGACGAAGGCGGCGACATCGTCCATGTCGATGGCCGGGTGCTGGGCCGGCACAAGGGGATGATCCATTTCACCGTCGGCCAGCGCAAGGGGCTGGAAATCGGCGGCCAGCCCGATCCGCTCTACGTCATCCGCCTGGATGCAGCGGCCAAGCGCGTGATCGTGGGACCAAAGGCCGCACTGGCGGTATCGGGCGCGACCCTCACCGACATCAACTGGCTGGGCCGCGACTTTGCCGGGCCACTGACGGCCAAGGTGCGGTCTATGGCCAAACCCGTGCCCGCGCGTCTGGTGGACGGACAATTGCTGTTCGACACCCCCGAATATGGCGTCGCGCCGGGGCAGGCGGCGGTGCTCTATGATGGCGACCATGTGCTGGGCGGCGGCTGGATCGCCAGCACGCAGAGCGCGATGGCGGAAGTGGCCTGACCTCCACCACCTCGTCATGCCGGGCTTGACCCGGCATCCCGCTTTTCTTCGCGAGCCACAGAAGAAGCGGGATCCCGGCTTCCGCCGGGATGACGACAGATTGCTATTGAAAGGGCCGTTTGCGTCCCTGCCAGTACCAAGACATCAATGTGACGATAAGCGCCAAGATCGCCATAATCAAAGCGCGTTCAGGCAGATTTGCCCAAGCGTACTTCCAGCCCTTCGATGTTGCGTCAGAGAGAAAGAAACCAAGGAGCATAGGCAGCCAAGGCAATAGCAGACGTCGAGTTGGAAAGCGCATATCCTAAGCATATTCACTTGTGAGGTACCGACAAGAGCTATCCCCCCCCAAATCCTTGCCCTCCCCCCCCGGCCCCGCTAAGGCCCGCGCGTCATGACTCGCACCCTCACCTTCGCCATTCCCAAGGGCCGCATCCTCGATGAAGCGCTGCCCTTGCTCGCCAAAGCCGGTATCGAGCCGGAGGCGGAATTTCATGACAAGAAGAGCCGGGCGCTCCGCTTCGCGACAAATCACGCCAATGTCTCGATCATCCGCGTGCGCGCGTTCGACGTCGCCACCTTCGTCGCCCATGGCGCGGCGCAGATCGGCATTGTCGGATCGGACGTAGTCGAGGAATTCGACTATTCCGAACTCTACGCGCCCGTAGACCTCGACATCGGCCATTGCCGCCTGTCGGTCGCGCAGCCCGCGGACCTTGCCGACGAGGATGAAGCCGCGATCAGCCATGTCCGCGTCGCCACCAAATATCCGCACCTGACGCGCAAATATTATGAAGCGCGCGGGCTTCAGGCGGAATGCGTCAAGCTGAACGGTGCGATGGAACTGGCCCCCTCGCTCGGCCTGTCGCGTCGTATCGTCGATCTTGTCTCGTCGGGCGCGACGCTCAAGGCCAATGGCCTTGTCGAAACCGACATCATCATGCCCATTTCCGCCCGCCTGATCGTCAACCGCGCCGCCTTCAAGATGCGCTCGGCCGAACTCGCGCCAATGGTGGAGGCGTTTCGCAAGGCCGTGGGGGTCAAGGATGCGGCGTGACTGGAACTACCCTGCTCCCGCGCAGGCGGGAGCCCAGCTCCGCCCTGTCGACTGGGCTCCAGCCTGCGCGGGAGCACGCGGTTTTCTGGCGTTAGGATCACGTCCATGACCCAGCGCCTCACCACCACCGCGCCCGATTTCGCCGCCGCCTTCACCGACTTGGTCGACGCGCGCCGCGAAGCCGATGAAGATGTCTCGCGCGATGTCACCGCGATCCTGAAAGCCGTGCGCGCGAACGGGGACGCGGCGCTGGCCGACTATACGCAGCGTTTCGACCATCATGACCTGAACGTCACCGGATGGGCCGTGACGGCGGCGGAAACCCGCGCCGCGCTCGACACGCTTTCGTCCCCGCTGCGCGGCGCGCTCGAACTCGCCGCCGCGCGCATCACCGCCTATCATGAAAAGCAGCGTCCGGTGGACAGCGACGGCGTGGACAGCGCGGGCGTGCGCCTGGGCGCGCGCTGGAGCGCGGTCGACGCAGCGGGCCTCTATGTACCGGGCGGGCGCGCCGCCTATCCCAGTTCGCTGCTGATGAACGTCATCCCGGCCAAGGTCGCGGGCGTGCAGCGCATCGCGATGGTCACGCCCACCCCCAATGGGGAGATCAACCCGCTGGTGCTGGCCGCCGCGCAGATTGCGGGGATAGAGGAAATCTGGCGCGTCGGCGGGGCGCAGGCCATCGCCGCGCTGGCCTATGGCACGGACCGGATCGCGCCGGTGGACGTCATCACCGGCCCCGGCAATGCCTGGGTCGCCGAAGCCAAGCGCCAGCTTTACGGCGTGGTCGGCATCGACATGGTCGCCGGGCCTTCGGAAATCGTCGTCGTCGCGGACGGCAGGAATAATCCCGACTGGATCGCCGCCGACTTGCTCAGCCAGTCCGAACATGACCCGACCAGCCAGTCGATCCTGTTCACCGATGACGCGGCCTTTGCCGATGCAGTCGATCGCGCGGTCGACGCGCAGCTTGGCCAGCTCGCCACGGAAAAGGTCGCCCGCGCCAGCTGGGCCGCCAATGGCGCGATCATCATCGTGCGCGATTTTGAAGAGGCGATGCCGCTGGTCAACCGCCTCGCCGCCGAACATCTCGAACTTGCCGTGGACGATCCCGACGCGCTGTTCGCCAAGGTACGCCATGCCGGGTCGGTTTTCCTGGGTCGCATGACACCCGAAGCGGTCGGCGATTATGTCGCCGGGCCGAACCACGTCCTGCCCACGGGCCGCCGCGCGCGCTTCTCGTCGGGCCTGTCGGTACTGGACTTCATGAAACGCACCAGCTTCCTCAGCCTCGACGATGCCGCGATCCGCGCGATCGGCCCGGCGGCTGTGGCGCTGGCGGAAGCCGAAGGCCTGCCAGCGCACGCGGCGTCAGTATCTCTCCGTTTAACATAAATTCCGTTCGCCCTGAGCGAAGTCGAAGGGCTGGGCAGAGCCGAAGGCGAAGCCGCTTCGACAAGCTCAGCCCGAACGGCTAAGGAAGACATTATGAACGCACGCTCCAAATCCCGCTCCGCCGCGCGCCTTGCCGCGGTCCAGGCGCTGTACCAGCTCGAAATGGAGGGTACGCCCGTCCATGTCCTGCTGCACGAATTCCATGCCCATCGCCTGGGCGCCACGATCGAGGATGTCACCTACGCCCCGGCGGAGGAGCCGTTCTTCGATGATATCGTGTCCGGCGTGGACAAGCGCCGGGACGAGATCGACGCGCTGATCGTCGCCCGCCTGTCGAGCGGCTGGAGCCTAGACCGGCTCGACAAGCCGATGCGCCAGATCCTGCGTGCGGGCACCTATGAACTGCTGGCCCGCGCCGACATCGCGACCGCGACGATCATCAGCGAATATGTCGATGTCGCCCACGCCTTCTACGACAAGCGCGAATCCGGCTTCGTCAACGGCTTGCTGGATGCCGTGGCCAAGGACGCGCGGGGGTAGTTGTGAGGGAAGGCAGGGGCACAACTGAAATAGGTTACGAAAACCGAAATCGGCAAAAGGTTCTCCGAAAAACTGATCTTCCCGGAAATGACCATCTGCAATTCATCTATGTTTTGAAATGCGGCGAGTGCGGGCATGAGTATGGTGCCAATGGGTCCGATATTTTCCAAAGGCGCTGCCCGAATCATGATGGGGGTACCGTCGGGTTGGCAATTGAATAGCGACCGATATCGTTATCAAGGCAAGCATTGATGTCCGCCGAATCCCGCTTCCTCGCCCTGCTGCGCCTGCTGGCCAACCATCCCGCCGCGCAGGGGTTGATGGACGACGTCGCGATCCTGCCGGTCGGCGACACAAACCTCATCCTCACCAGCGACACGATGGTGGAGGGGGTCCATTATCTCCCCACCGATCCGCCCGCCGACATTGGCTGGAAACTCGCCGCCGTGAACCTGTCCGACCTCGCGGCCAAGGGCGCACGGCCGGTCGGCTGCCTGCTCAACTATGCGCTGTCGGGCGACGAAGCGTGGGACGCCGCCTTTCTCGACGGGCTGGGCGAGGCGCTTGACCGCCATGGCCTGCCGCTGCTGGGCGGCGATACGGTCAAGATGCCCGATGGCGCGCCACGCAGCTACACGCTGACCGCGATCGGCGAGGCAGGCGGCCCCATCCCCACCCGCGACGGCGCGCAGCCGGGGGACATGCTCTATGTCACTGGCCCGGTCGGCGACGCAGGCATCGGCCTCACCCTTGCCCGTGCCGATCCCGGCGCGTCCGGCCCGCTGGTCGACGCCTATCGCCGCCCCCGTCCCCGCCTGTCCGAAGGCGCGCTGATCGCCCCGCTCGCTAGCGCGATGATGGACCTGTCGGACGGCCTGCTGATCGACGCGCAGCGGATGGCGCAGGCCAGCGGCGTCGCCATCACCATCGACCATATCCCCTTGTCCCCCGCGCTGGAGAGCGTGCGCGGGGCCAGCACCGCGGTGCAGATCGCCGCGGCCCAGGCCGGGGACGACTATGAACTGCTCTTCACCCTGCCGCGCGGCGAAACGCCCCCCGTCCGCGCCAACCGCATCGGCCATGTCAGCGCCGGGGCGGGCCTGACCCTCATGATCGACGGCGCAACCGTGCCATTACCGGCCACACTTGGCTGGGAACACGGATAGTCCCCCAACCCGCTTGACGCGCGCTGCCGGGTCTGTAGCTTCATCTCACCCTATTCTCAGCCCGGTTGGACCGCTTATGTGCGTGTGCCTGTTGCTGATTGACGCGGTGCCAGATGCCGGACCCCCTCCGTCCGGCCGCCCGCCTATGCGCCCTTCGTTCGCCCGTCATTCCCTGCGGAGCGGACGATGAAAGTCATAAACGGGGGAGAGGAATGTCTATGCCAATCGTCATCATCGCCATAGGGTGCGGCCTGCTGGCCGTGCTCTACGGCCTGTTCACCAGCCGGCAGGTGCTCAATGCGCCTGCGGGCAACGCCACCATGCAATCGATCGCCGCCGCCATTCAGGAAGGGGCGAAAGCCTATCTGGGCCGCCAATATACCACCATCGCCATTGTCGGCGCGGTCGTCGCGCTGCTGGTATTCTATTTTCTGGGGCTGACTTCGGCAGTCGGTTTCCTGATCGGCGCGATCCTGTCGGGTGCGGCGGGTTTTATCGGCATGAATATTTCGGTGCGCGCCAATGTCCGCACCGCTGAAGCCTGTCGCGGCACGCTGCAAAGCGGCCTCACCGTCGCCTTCCGCGCCGGGGCCATCACCGGCATGCTCGTGGCGGGCCTTGCCCTGCTCGCGATCAGCCTGTTCTTCTGGTATCTGACCGGCCCTGCTGGCCATGCGCCCGACGATCGCCTCGTCATCGACAGCCTCGTCGCGCTGGCGTTCGGCGCGTCGCTCATCTCCATCTTCGCGCGCCTTGGCGGCGGCATCTTTACCAAGGCCGCCGATGTCGGCGCGGATCTGGTGGGCAAGGTCGAAGCCGGCATACCGGAAGACGACCCACGCAACCCCGCCGTCATCGCCGACAATGTCGGCGACAATGTCGGCGATTGCGCGGGCATGGCCGCCGACCTGTTCGAAACCTATGTCGTCACCGTCGGCGCAACCATGGTGCTGATCGCGCTGCTGGTCGCGGGCGTCGACAATGCCTTCAAGATGAGCCTGATGTCGCTCCCGCTGATCGTGGGCGGGGTGTGCATCATTACCTCCATCATCGGCACCTATTTCGTGCGGCTGGGGTCCAGCCAGTCGATCATGGGGGCGCTCTACAAGGGCTTCTGGGTCACCGCGATCCTTTCCATCCCGGCCATCTATTATGTCAGCTGGCGCACGCTGGGGGACATGAACGCGGTGTTCGGCGCGGATCTGGACGGGGTCGGCGGCTATACCGGCATGGACCTGTTCTGGTCGATGATGGTCGGGCTGGCCGTCACCGGGCTGCTCGTCGTCATCACCGAATATTATACCGGCACCAATTATCGCCCGGTCCGCTCCATCGCCAAGGCGTCCGAAACCGGCCATGGCACCAACGTCATTCAGGGGCTGGCCGTCAGCCTGGAATCGACCGCCTTGCCCACGCTGGTCATCGTCGCGGGCATCATCGTCGCCCATCAGCTGGCGGGCCTGATCGGCATCGCCTTTGCCGCAACCGCCATGCTGGCGCTTGCCGGGATGGTCGTGGCGCTCGACGCCTATGGCCCTGTCACCGACAATGCCGGCGGCATTGCCGAAATGGCGCATCTCGATGACAGCGTCCGGGTCAAGACCGACGCGCTCGACGCCGTTGGCAACACGACCAAGGCGGTGACGAAGGGCTATGCCATCGGCTCTGCGGGCCTTGCCGCGCTGGTGCTGTTCGGCGCCTATACGGAGGATCTGAAATTCTACAATTCGGCGCTGGGCCTTACCGCCCCGGTCGATTTCAGCCTCTCCAACCCCTATGTCATCGTCGGGCTGCTGCTGGGCGCTTTGCTCCCCTATCTGTTCGGAGCGATGGGCATGACCGCCGTGGGCCGCGCCGCCGGTGACGTGGTAAAAGACGTCCGCGCGCAATTTGCGGAAAACAAGGGCATCATGGACGGCACCAGCAAGCCCGACTATGCCCGCACGGTCGATCTGGTGACGAAGGCGGCGATCAAGGAAATGATCGTCCCCTCGCTCCTGCCCGTCCTTGCGCCGATCATCGTCTATTTCGTCATCGCCGCCGTCGCGGGCGTCTCCAACGGCTTTGCCGCCCTTGGCGCGCTGCTGCTGGGCGTCATCGTGTCGGGCCTGTTCGTCGCCATCTCCATGACCAGTGGCGGCGGCGCATGGGACAATGCGAAGAAATATATCGAGGATGGCCATCATGGCGGCAAGGGCAGCGAAGCCCATAAGGCCGCCGTTACCGGCGACACGGTGGGTGATCCCTACAAGGACACGGCCGGCCCGGCCGTCAACCCGATGATCAAGATCACCAACATCGTCGCGCTGCTGCTGCTGGCCGCGCTGGCGCATGGGGGCATGTAGTCCCCACAACGGACTGAAACGATGACAAAAATATCGTGACGAAGCGCCAACCCCGCCCTATTTCCCAGGGCGGGGTTGATCGTTTCGGGGGCATAGGAATGAAAGCGTTTTTCACATGGCTGGCGAGCAGCGCCCTGCCGTTCGCCGCGCTGGCGCAAACCGACGCCACCGTTGCTCCGGCCCAGCCTGCCGCACCTGCCTACACGCTCAAGGATTTCGCCGCGCTGCCGCTCATGGATGCGCCCGCCCTCTCTCCAAACGGCCTGCATATCGCCAGCCGCGTGGCGGTTAACGGCGAACAGCGACTCGTCATCGCCGACGTTCATGAAGGGGCCGATCGTATCCGCTCGATAGGGTTGAGCGACAACGACCTCAACTGGTGGCAATGGGTCAATGACGACTGGCTGATTGCTGGCGTGGGCGCTGAAAGCAATGTGCAGGGGACGCCCTGGTATATCAGCCGCGTCGTCAGCATAAAACGTGACGGCAGCAAGGTGATCCTGCTGGCGAAAAAGGACGCTGCGCAAAATGCCGACGATGTCATCTGGATGGCGCGCGACGGCACGCCGCGCATCATGCTCTCCTACCAGACATCCATTTTTTACAACGAGCCGGGTTTCTGGCCAAGGGTCGATGAAATTGACGTCAGCACCGGACGGATGCACAGCGTCGTCGCCCCGAAAACGTTCGTGCGCAGCTGGTTTGCCGACGCAGCCGGCACGGTTCGCATGGGCGTGGGCTATAGTGATGCGACGCGAACGGCGAAACTTGTCTACCGACCGGACGGGAAAGCATCGTTCCGAACGATCGATCGCGCCGATCGGCGCCGTGGCGAATCCCTTGTCTCGCCACTGCTTTTTACCGCAGATCCGAACAAGGCGATTGCGCAGGATGATCGCGAGGGCACCGATGCCCTCTACGAACTGGACCTGACCACGCTGGAGTTGGGGAAGAAGATTTTTTCCGCTCCGGGTTTCGACATAGGCAGCATATCGACCGACAGCAGCGGAATGGCGCTGGCCGGTGTGGCCTACACCGCAAACGGGCCGTCGGTCCATTGGTTCGACGCCACTCTGGCCAAGATTCAGGCGGATCTGGACAAGGCGGTTCCCGATCGGCGCGCGCGCATCATATCGCTCAGCCGCGACCGGCAAAGGATGATCGTCCATGTCGGCTCGGCCGATCAGCCGGGCGCCTATTATTATTATGATACCAATGCAGGCGCGATGAGCCTGTTGTCCAAGGTCAGCAGCCGGTTCAGCACGAAAACCCATCTCGGCCCGGTCAAGACTATCCACTACAAGGCGCGTGACGGGCTGGACATCGCCGCCGTCCTGACCCTGCCGGTCGGATCGGCGGCGAAGGATCTGCCGCTCATCCTGATGCCCCATGGCGGCCCGTTCGCCCGTGACAGCGAAGATTGGGACTGGTGGGTGCAGTTCCTCGCCTGGCGCGGCTATGCCGTGCTGCAACCCAATTATCGCGGGTCATCGGGCTATGGCACCGCCTTTGCGGAAAAGGGCGAAGGGCAATGGGGTCTTGCCATGCAGGACGACCTGAACGATGCGGTCGACTGGGCGGTCAAGCAAGGCATTGCCGATCCCAAACGCGTCTGCATGGTGGGCGCTTCCTATGGCGGCTATGCCGCCATGCGCGCGGCCCAGCGCGATCCGGCGAAATATCGCTGCGCCGTCTCTTATGCCGGCGTATCGGACCTGGCGGCGATGATGCGTTATGACCGTCGCTTTCTCAACCATGGCACGCGCCAGGACTGGCTGAAGGAACAGGCTCCCGATTTCGCGTCAGTCTCGCCAGTCCATTTTGCCAGCCAGTTCGGCACGCCCATCCTGCTGATGCACGGCAAGAAGGACCGGCGCGTTCAGGTCAGCCAATCCCGCGAAATGGCCGAAAAGCTCAAGGCCGCAGGCAAGGTCGAGGGACGCGACTATATCTATGTCGAACAACCGCTTGCCGATCATCATTTCTCGCGCGAAGCGGACCGGCTGGAGTTTCTCGAACAGATGGACGCCTTTTTGAAAGCCCATAACCCGGCGTGACAGCCTCGCCTTGGCAACACTGTGTCACAAAACCGCAATTTTTCAGTCTCCACATTGTAACGTAACGGTCATAGAGGCGCCGCACCGCCAGTCGGGCGGTGGAGATGATGACCCATGCGCCTGTCCCTTGTCCTTCTGCCCCTGCTTGCCGCGCTGGCACTGCCCAATGCCGCCCGCGCCAGCGAGGATGAACAATTATGGACCACCGCCAATGCGACGGTGAAACTGGGCGACAAATGGCGGCTGTCGCAGGAAGTCGTCCTGCGCTTCAGTGACGACCGCAAGGGGCTGTACGAGGTCGAATCCAATACGCTGATCGGTTACAGGATCAGCAAGCAGGTCACGCTATGGGCGGGCTATACCCATGATCCGCAATATGCAGGGGGCGACTTCACCGTCATGGAGCATCGCGGCCGCCAGCAGATCACCGCCGACAATATCCTGAAAATCGGTCGCGGCTCGCTCAGCGCACGGATGCGGATGGAGGAGCGCTGGCGCGACGGCGTCGATGGAACGGCCTATCGCCTGCGTCCCTATGTGAAGTTCGTGCTGCCGTTTCAGGACGGCAAAAAGACCGCGCTGGTGCTCAGCCATGAAAGCTTCTTCGATCTCAACAAGACCAATTTCCAGCGGGTCCAGGGCGAAGAACGGATGCGCAACCTGATCGCCATCACCACGCCGCTCGCCAAAAATGTGAATATGGAAATCGGCTATCTCCACCAGCACGGCTTCCGCCCGTCGGCCGACGACAGCAATGACCATGTCGCGTCTGTGTCGCTGGGGTTCAGCTTCTAGGCGATGATCCTGGGCAAGACGCCCAACCTCCGTTTCACGGCGACATCAATCTGCCTTGGCGATCGGCGTTGAAGGGTCGCCCTGTCCTACACCACCCCCTCCTGCTATAGTTCCGCCCGTCCCGCTCTTTCCCATCGTCCGCCCCACCCCCGCTGCCGCGTCGGGGGCCGCGCAAGGTTTCGCCTGAAATTTGCATATATGAATATGGGCGAAGTTTGCGAAGTTCCGCCCCCGCGCCTATAGCCCCGGCCATGACCGCCGAACCCTTTGCCAGACAGCTGGTCGCGCTCGAATCGCGTGGCCGGTTGCGCCGTCTGATCCCCCGGACGGGCCGCGATTTCGCTTCCAACGACTATCTCGGCCTGTCGGGCGATCCGATCATTGCAGGCGCTGTTGCCGACGCGATCGGGCGCGGCGTGCCGGTCGGGTCCGGCGGATCGCGACTGCTGCGCGGCAATGCCCCCGAACATGAAGGGCTGGAGGCGAAGGCCGCCGATTTCTTCCGCACCCAGGCGACCCTGTTCGTCGCCAATGGCTATGTCGCCAATCTGACCCTGTTCGCCACCCTGCCCCAGCGCGGCGACCTGATCGTTGCCGATGAACTGATCCACGCCAGCGCCCATGACGGCATCCGCATGAGCAAGGCGACCGCCGTGTTCGCCCGCCATAATGACGTGCAGAGCTTTGCCGACCTGATCGCCGCCTTCCGCGCAGAAGGGGGCAAGGGGCGCATCTGGATCGCGGTTGAAACGCTCTACTCCATGGATGGCGACATCGCCCCGCTCGCCGATCTCGCCAAATTGGCGGCCAGGCATCACGGCATGCTGATCCTGGACGAAGCCCATGGCACCGGCGTATTCGGTCCGGGCGGGCGCGGCCTGTCTGCCGGGCTAGACGGGCTGCACAACGTCATCACCCTGCACACCTGCGGCAAGGCGATGGGCGTTGAGGGCGCGCTGATCTGCGGCCAGCGCATCCATATCGACTATCTCATCAACCGCGCTCGCGCCTTCATCTTCTCCACCGCGCCATCGCCGCTGATGACGGTCGCCGTGTCCGCGGCATTGGACCGGATCGAGGAAGCGGACGACCTGCGCGACCGGCTGGCGACGTTGCGGCAGGACGCAGCCGAATCGATCTGCGGCCCGCTCGGCCTGCCTACCCCGCGCAGCCAGATCGTGCCGGTCATATTGGGCGACGACGCCCGCACGATGGCCGCCGCCGCCGCCCTTCAGGAAGCCGGCTTCGACGTGCGCGGCATCCGCCCGCCCACCGTCCCGCCCGGCACCAGCCGCCTGCGTATCTCGCTGACGCTCAACGTCAGCCGCGCCGACATCGCCGCGCTGGGCCGCGAATTGCAAAGGATCGTGCGATGAGCATCCATGTCGTCACCGGCACCGACACCGGCATTGGCAAGACCGTGTTCGCCGCTGGCCTGGCGGCGGCGCTGGGCGCACATTACTGGAAACCGATCCAGGCCGGCGTGGAACCCGACGGCGACAAGGAGGAGGTTGCCCGCCTGTCCGGCCTGCCCGCCAGCCATATCCTGCCCGAAGCCTATCGCCTCAACACCCCCGCCTCCCCCCATCTCGCCGCCCGGATCGACGGG
Source organism: Sphingobium sp. JAI105 (assembly GCF_015752145.1). Classification (NCBI taxonomy): domain Bacteria; kingdom Pseudomonadati; phylum Pseudomonadota; class Alphaproteobacteria; order Sphingomonadales; family Sphingobiaceae; genus Sphingobium; species Sphingobium sp. JAI105. The sequence goes on from NZ_JADOUC010000001.1 coordinate 1,830,454, forward strand.
GTGGAAATCTCGCTCGACCGACTCGCCCTGCCGCAGGTCGATGGACCGCTGGTCATAGAGGGCGCAGGTGGCCTGCTGGTGCCGGTCAACGAACAACTGCTGATGGCCGATCTGTTCGCCCATTGGGGTCAGCCCGTCATCCTGTGCGCCCGCACCGCGCTCGGCACGATCAACCACAGCCTGCTCAGCATCGAAGCGCTTCGCGCCCGCAACGTGCCCATCGCGGGCATCGCCTTCATCGGCGAACCGCATGAGGAAAATGAACGGATCATCCCGCAACTGGCCAATGTCCGCAGCCTTGGCCGCCTGCCCTTGCTCGATCCGCTCAACCCCGCCACGCTGGCCGCCGCGCTCGCCAGCCACATCCACCTTTCCGATCCTTTCAACGGCCGATAATATTCGACCAACGACATGGACAGGACTGTTGGACAGGCGTTCAACGTCCCGTCATGCCGGGCGCGCTACGTTGCGCCTACTGCCAAGCAAGGGATGCTTTGATGAAACACCTTTTCCTGCGCGCCGCCGCCTCCGCGCTGGCGCTGACCGCCGCTATCGCGCACGCGCAACAGCCTGCCCCCTCGACCGCGACCCCCGCCACCGCCACCGCCACCGCCAAGCCGACTTATGGCAGCTACGGCTTCGACGCCGCAGGCATGGACCCGTCGGTCAAGCCCGGCGATGATTTCTACCTCCACGCCAACGGCACATGGGCGAAGAACACCCCCATTCCCGCCGACAAATCCAACTATGGCGCGTTCAACACGCTGGACGAACTGTCGCGTGCCCGCACCCGCGCGATCCTGGAAACGGCCAAGGACGATCCCGACAGCAAGATCGGCGCGGCCTATGCCAGCTATCTGGACACCGCCGCGGTAGAGGCCAAGGGGCTGGCCCCGATCAAGCCCTGGCTGGGCGAAATCAAGGGCGTGAAGGACAAGGCCGGCTACGCCCTTGTCGCCGCCAAGGCCGCCCGCGCGGGGATCAGCGGCCCGTTCCGCTTCTATGTCGGGCAGGACGATAAAGACCCCGAAACCTATATCCTCTCGATGAGCCAGGGCGGCCTCGGCCTGCCCGATCGCGATTTCTATCTGGATGAAAAGCCGGAAATGGCCAAGATCCGCGCCGCCTATGTCGCGCATCTGGAGAATATGCTGACACTGGCGGGCGAAAGCGACGCCAAGGCGCGCGCAGCCGCGCTGATGGCGTTCGAAACAGAGATCGCCAAGGTTCACTGGACCCAGATCGACAGCCGCGACGCGGACAAGACCTATAACAAGCTGACGCTGGCCGCACTGCAAAAGGCCGCGCCCGGCTTCGACTTTGCCGCCTATTTCAAGGCCAACGGCCTGACCCCGACCGAACTGCTCGTCGCCCAGCCGTCCGCCATTACTGGCGAGGCCGCGCTGATCGCCAAGGCGCCGATCGGCGTTTTGAAGGACGCGCTGCTGCTGCGCAGCCTGCACGCCTATGCCGACAAGCTGCCCGACAGCATCGCCAACGCCGACTTCGCCTTTTACGGCACCACCCTGTCCGGCACGCCGGAACGTGAGGCGCGCTGGAAGCGGGGCGTCGATTTCCTCAAGGATTCGCTCGGCGAAGAAGTCGGCAAAGTCTATGTCGCGCAATATTTCCCGCCGGAAACCAAGGCGGCGATGGACGTCCTGGTCAAAAATGTGCTCGCCGCCATGGGCCGCCGCATCGACGGCCTGCCATGGATGAGCGACACCGCCAAGGCGCGCGCGCACAAGAAGCTGGCCGCCTTCACCCCCAAGATCGGCTATCCCGACAAGTGGCGCGATTATACGAGCCTGACCATCCAGCGTGACGATCTGCTGGGCAATGCGATGCGCGCCAACCAGTTTGATTTCGACTATAATATCGGCAAGCTGGGCAAGCCCATCTATCGCTGGGAATGGGGCATGACCCCGATGGAGATCAACGCCTACGCCAATTTCGGCATGGTCGAGATCGTCTTCCCCGCCGCCATCCTGCAACCGCCCTTCTTTGATCCCCATGCCGACCCGGCAGTCAATTATGGCGGCATCGGCGCGGTGATCGGCCATGAATTGAGCCATCATTTCGACGATCAGGGCGCGAAATATGACGAGACCGGCAAGCTCAACCAGTGGTGGACCGAAGCCGATGTCGCCAAGTTCAAGGGGCTGACCGACAAGCTGGTCAAGCAATATGACGCCTATGAGCCTTTCCCTGGCGTGCATGTGAAGGGCGCGTTCACGCTGGGCGAAAATATCGGCGATCTGGGTGGCCTCGCGGTCGCGCTCGACGCCTATCATGCTTCGCTGGGCGGCAAGCCGGCCCCGGTGATTGACGGCATGACCGGCGACCAGCGCTTCTTTCTGGGCTGGGCGCAGGTATGGCGGCGCAACTATCGGGAGGCGAACCTGCGCCAGCGACTGGTTACCGACCCCCACGCCCCGTCCCAGTATCGCGCCGACATCGTGCGCAATTTCGACGCCTGGTATGACGCCTTCAAGCCGGCACCCGACGGCAAACTGAGCCTGAAGCCGGAAGATCGGGTGAAGATCTGGTAAGGGCCGCACGGGGGATGGTCATGTGCAAGGGCTTGGCCTAAAGCCGCGCCATATGACCTCCCCCGTCTGGCACCCCTTTACCCAGCATGGCCTGAACGAGCCGATCCCCCATGTCGTGCGGGCCGAAGGGGCGTTGCTGCATCTGGCCGATGGCAGCAGTCTGATCGACGCGATTTCGAGCTGGTGGGTAACGACCCATGGCCATTGCCATCCGCGCATCGCCGCCGCCATCGCACAGCAGGCCGGGCAACTCGATCAGCTGATTTTTGCCGGTTACACCCATGAACCGGCCGAAACAGTCGCCCGCGAATTGATAGAGATTGCGCCACGATCGCCCGATAGCGACCCGCTGGCTTACGTCTTTTTTTCCGACAGCGGCTCAACGGCGGTCGAAGTCGCGCTCAAGATGGCGCTGGGCTATTGGCACAATCTGGCGCTCGATGGACAGGCGCAGGCGCGCAGCCGCATCCTGGTGCTGGAACATGGCTATCATGGCGACACGATCGGCACGATGTCGGTGGGCGAACGCGGCGTCTATAATGCCGCCTGGACGCCATTGTTGTTCGATGTCGGCACCATTCCCTTCCCTGCGCCTGGCAAGGAGCAGGCCAGCCTCGACGCGCTCGAAGCGGCCTGCCGCGACAAGCCAGCGGCCTTCATCGTCGAGCCGCTGATCCTGGGTGCGGGCGGAATGCTGCTCTATCCGCCGCATGTGCTGCGCGACATGGCCGCCATCTGTCGTCGCCATGACGTGCTGTTCATCGCTGACGAAGTCATGACCGGCTGGGGCCGCACCGGCACGCTGTTCGCCTGCGAACAGGCGGGAGTAGTGCCGGACATTATGGCGGTGGCGAAGGGCATAACCGGCGGCGCGATCCCGCTCGCCGCGACACTGGCGACAGCCCGCATTTTCGAGGCACACAGATCGACCGACCGCGCCCGGCTCTTCTACCATTCGTCCAGCTACACCGCCAACGCCATCGCCTGCGCCGCTGCCGTGGCGAATCTGGCCATCTGGCGCGAAGAGGATGTGCGTGGGCGACTCGCTGCGCTGGCCGATGGCATCACGACGCGGCTCGCTTCCTTGGCGCAGCATCCCGCCTTCGCCAATCCGCGCCAGCTGGGTACGATCGCGGCGATCGACATCGTCACACCGGATGCTGGCTATCTGTCCGACCTCGCGCCGCGGCTTCGCGCCTTCTTCCTGCAACATGGCCTCTTGCTGCGGCCATTGGGCAACACCATCTATCTGATGCCGCCCTATTGTATCGACGAACAGCAGCTGGAACGCATCTTTGCCGCACTCGTCGCAGCAGGCGATCATTTCAGCGCATGAAGCCGCCTTTCATTTTGCATGAATTGGCGCTATGGCGACGCGATTTTTTGAATTCGGGATATTATGGCCAAAGAAGAACTGCTTGAAATGCGCGGACAGGTTGTGGAGCTTCTCCCCAACGCCATGTTCCGCGTCCGGCTTGAGAATGATCATGAGATCCTCGGCCATACCGCTGGTAAAATGCGCAAGAACCGCATCCGCGTCCTCGTGGGGGACGAGGTGCTGGTCGAACTCACGCCCTACGACCTGACCAAGGGTCGGATCACCTACCGCTTCAAATAAGCCAACGGGTGTCAGGCCCGATGCGGCTCATTCTTGCTTCCGCTTCCCCCCGGCGCCTGGCGCTGCTGGGGCAGATCGGCGTTGCGCCCGATGAGGTAGACCCCGCCGATTGCGACGAAACGCCGCGCAAGGCGGAATTGCCGTCCGTCTATGCCGCGCGGGTTGCCGCGGACAAGGCAGCGATTGTCGCGGCGCGGCATCCGGGCGCGTTGATCCTGTCAGGCGACACGGTCGTTGCCGCCGGTCGGCGCATATTGCCCAAGGCGGAAACGCCAGAGGAGGCGCGCGCCTGCCTCACCTTGCTGTCCGGGCGGCGACATCGCGTGCTGAGCTCGATCACGCTGATCGACACAACGGGGCACGCACGGCATCGCCTGTCGACCAATATCGTTACCTTCAAGTCGCTGGAACGCAGCGAGATCGACCGCTATATTGCCAGCGAAGAATGGCGGGGCAAGGCGGGCGGCTATGCCATACAGGGTCGCGCTGCTGGCCTGATCCGCGCAATTCAGGGCAGCCACAGCGCGATCATGGGCCTGCCGCTTTACGAAACCCGTACGCTGTTGAAGGCGGCGGGCTATGCTCTCGATTAGGAATAGACATGGCCGAATGGCTTTATGAAGAAGGCATTGGCGAATCCCGTGCCGCGCTGGTGGAGAATGGTCGCCTGGCCGAGGCGCTGATCGAGCGGGAAACTGGTGGCGTGCGCGCAGGCGCGGTAGCGCAAGGGCGCCTGACCCAGACGCTCATCCCCAAGAAGCGCGGCATTGTCCGGCTGACAAGCCAGGAAGAGGTGCTGATCGAACCAATGCCGCCGCGCACGTCAGAAGGGTCGACGGTGCTGGTCGAAATATTGCGCGAGGCGATCCCTGAAGAAGGCCGCCCCAAGCGCGCCAAGGGCCGGATCGCCCAACCAGGCAGCAAGCCGCATGCCGGGCCAAGCCTGCTGCAACGGCTGCGCGCCACCGGCGTCCCCGTCGTCCCCTGCCCCGCGCATGAGGAGGACCGGCTGGAAGCGGTCGGCTGGACCGAATTGATGGAAGAGGCGATCAGTGGAGATGTCGGCACGGAAGCCGCCGCGCTGCGCCTCTATGTGACCCCGGCCATGCTGCTGATCGACGTTGACGGGTCGCTGCCACCTGCGCAGCTTGGTCCCAAGGGCGCGAAGATCGCGGCGCAGACGATTCGCCGCATGGGACTTTCCGGGTCGATCGGCATCGACCTGCCGACCATGAACAACAAGGATGAGCGGATGATCGCCGCGGCGCAGATCGACAAATATCTGCCGCTGCCGTTCGAGCGCACGGCGGTTAACGGATTTGGCTTCCTCCAGATCATCCGCAAGCGCGAGCGGGCCAACCTTATCGAACTGCTGCGCGCCGATCCGGTCGAGACGGCGGCACTGGCGCTGCTGCGCCGGGCGGAGCGGCACGGCAATGGCGGCGCGGTGACACTGACCGCGGCGCCGGCGATCATCGACCTGCTCCATCGCAAGAGTGACTGGATCGAGCAATTGGCCAAGCGGCGCGGCGGTGCGATCACCCTGACGGCGGACGCGACGCTGGCGTTGGGAGCGGGCCATGCCGCCTAAAGCCGCCGCCTGCCCGGTCTGCCGCCAGCCCGTAAAGCCCGAAACCCGCCCGTTTTGCAGCCCCGCCTGCCGCGACCGCGACCTGCTGCAATGGCTGGGCGAAGGCTATCGCGTGCCGGGGCCAGCGGCAGACGAAGGGATGCAAAAAAGCAGCGATTATGGGCTAGACAGCGACGCAGATTGACGACTATAGGCACGCTTCCATCGGGCGGAGCCATCCGCAGTTGGCCGTGCCTGGATAGCTCAGTTGGTAGAGCAAGCGATTGAAAATCGCTGTGTCGGCGGTTCGAATCCGTCTCCGGGCACCATTTTTTCCTCATCTTCATCACGCCAACCGCAGCCAATATGGCAGTGGGCGATTGCGCTGACCATGCGGCGGCTTTAGCCTTGGGTTTGCCCCCTCCTGCCGCGAGTGTTTGTCTGTCGATGCGTCTGTTTGCCCGTTGTCTTGCCATTCTGTCGGTCCTGCTTTCGTCCAGCTTTGCTAGTGCGGCGCCTACAAACCGAGCGACACCCGGCTATATCCGGGTGGCGATCGAGACGTCGGTTGGGACGATCACCGTGGCGCTCGATACGAGGCGCGCGCCGCGGACGTCGGCCAACTTCCTGACCTATGTGGATGACGGACGGTTCGATGGCGTGACCTTCTATCGTGCGGCGCGGCGCAAGAGCGATCCGAAACAAGGACTGATCCAGGGCGGGATCGATATGGACGTGCGGCGATCGCTGCCGCCGGTGGTGCATGAGCCGACCAGCCAGACCGGGATTCGCCACCTGGACGCCACCTTGTCCATGGCGCGGCCCAATCGGACCAATTCGGCGATGGGCAATTTCTTCATCACCATCGGCGCGACCCCAACGATGGATGCGCGCGAAGGATCTATCGGCTATGCCGCGTTCGGCCATGTCCTCGGCGGGATGGACGTGGTCAAAAAGATATTGGCGGTGCCGACCTGTTGCGGAACCGGACCGATGCGGGGGCAGATGATCATAAAGCCCGTCAAAATCCTGCGAGCGCGGCGGATCGACGGGAAGCCGAAACCGACGCGCGGGTCAAGCCGTGGCTGATCGGGTTGAAAAGGCCGACAGTGAGATAGACATAGGTAGCGCAATTTTGAGCGGGAGGTCGGGATGGCGGGACGGATCAGGATCGGCATTGGCGGCTGGGTGTTCGAGCCGTGGCGCGGGACTTTCTATCCCGCCGGGCTGCGGCAGAAGGATGAACTGGCCTATGTCGGGCAACATCTGACCGCGACCGAGATTAATGCGACCTATTACAGCACGCAGAAACCGGCGACTTTCGCGGGTTGGGCGAAGGCGGTCCCGGACGCCTTCCAGTTCGCGGTCAAGGCTTCGCGCTATTGCACCAACAGGCGGGTGCTGGCGGAAGCGGGCGAATCGGTCGGGAAGTTTGTCGGGCAAGGCATCGCCGAACTGGGCGACCGGCTGGGTCCGATCTTGTGGCAGTTCATGCCGACCAAGGCGTTCGATCCCGACGATTTCGGCGCGTTCCTGAAGCTGCTGCCCGCCAGCGTCGATGGCGTGCCGCTGCGCCACGCGCTGGAAGTGCGGCACGCCAGTTTCGACGATCCGGCCTTTCTGGCAATGGCGCGGGACGCGGGAGCGGCGATCGTGCTGGCGGATCATGAGACCTATCCGGCGATCCGGGGTGCCGATGTCGGCTTTTCCTACACGCGGCTGATGCAGACATTGGAGGACGAAAGCACGGGCTATAGCGCGGCGGCGCTGACGGACTGGGCGGAACGGTTGCGGACGCAGGCCGCGGCAGGCGATGCCTTTGCCTTCTTCATCAGTGGCGCGAAGGTGCGCAATCCCGCGGCGGCGCTGGCGCTGAGTGCGGCCATATAGTCACAGTCTGTTGCATTTGTTGCAATCGAAATGCCGTGCTTTGCGATTGTTACAAAAGCATGACGGGCGCATAGGCCCGGTCCGCCCATATGGGGCGGCAATGAACGATCATATTGGAGTTAAATATGCGACAGGCTTTTCAGGGCGCTGCGCTGGTGGTTGCGGTTGGCGTGCAGATGCTGACCTTCTATTCGGTGCTTTACGCCTGAGCGCTATCCGCGCTCTTCTATATTCCCAATCATCGGGATGATAAAAAGCCGCCCAGGGCCATTGCCGGGGCGGCTCTTTTATTATGGAACAACTGTGATCCAACTTGGCGTTGGCTCAGCCTTCAGCAAGCCAGCCAGCGAGCAGATAAGCCACAACGCCGACCGGGCCGAGTGCGCAGAGCGTCAGCAACACAGTGGCGACGCGGATCAGCGTGACGTCAATTCCCGTGCGGTTGGACAAGCCCGCGCACACGCCCATGATCTTGCCGTGGCGACGGTCGAGGGTGAAGCTGTTGTTCATGAATCTGGCCTTCTGGTAATGCAGTTGAAAAAATGCGGGTCGATCAGGCGATCGGCAGAACCGGCACGGCCGCGCTGACGAACAGGCTGGCGACGAGGAAAGCGCCGACAAGAGCGACGGCTGCGTTGTGGACCTTGGCGATGGACATGGTAGAAACTCCCTGATTTTTGGCTGGTCGGATGATCCGGCCTTGATGCCAAACAGGATTGCAGGAGCCGTGCCAGTTTCACTTTTCCCCGGAAATTCGCGATTTTCAGGCATTGTATCGGCAAGTTCGCCTGGGTTCATTTCCATCAGTTGGGAAAATTTCCCGTTTATCGGTATAATTTTCACAGGAGCAGCATGAGCAGCCCCTTGCTTTTCGTCTATGGCACGTTGCGCCCCGGCTTCGACGGGCCGATGGCGCGCTGGCTGCGCAGCATGGCCCCCGCCGTCGGTTTGGCCACGGCGCGCGGCTCGCTATATCGGGTCGAAACCTATCCGGGCTTCGTGCCCGATGATGCAGGCGAGGTGATGGGTCATCTGTTCGCCCTGCCCGACACGGCAGCGCTACTCGCCCGACTGGACGAATATGAGCAATGTACCGTGCATTTCCCCGAACCGCATGAATATCGGCGGGAGAAGGTGACGGTGCAGACCCCCGATGGCCTTATCGAGGCCTGGACCTATATTTACACGCGCGACGTGACCGGGCTGGAGCGGATTGCGAGTGGGGATTTTCTGGCCGGATAGTCCGGCACCCGTTCGCCCTGCGCTGGTCGACGCCTTATCCCCTTCGCGAAGGAAAGGACTGTCTTTCGGCAGGCGCGCGAACGGGTGTCAGCAGGTCCGCCTATTTCTGCTTCATCGCCTGCACCGCCGCCAGCGTGGATTTGACATGTTCGGCATAGTTCATTTCCGAATGGACGAAGGCGATGCGGCCAGACGGAGCGATGACATAGGAGGTACGGTCGGTCATGCCCGGCCGCATCTTGAGCGCGACGTCATAGCCCGACACGATCCCCGGCCCGGCCGAAGCAACCGCGAACTTGCCCGCACATTCCTTGGTCGAAAACGCCACCAGATCATCGACTGGGTCTGCCGACATGCCGATGACGGTCGCGCCAGCTGCCTTGAACTTGTCGATATTCTCGGCAAATTCGCGCGCTTCGGCCGAACAGCCCGGCGTGAACGCCTTTGGGAAGAAATAGAGGACGACAGGGCCGCGCTTCAACTGATGCGACAGGGTCAGGGTGAAAGTCTTGCCCGCCTGCGCACCGCGCGTGGTGAAATCGGGTGCCTTGGCCCCGACGGCAAGGGCAGCCATGGCCCCGCTCGATCCCAGCAGGGTCGCGGCGGCGGCAAGCAACAGGGTTAGACGCTTCATCATCAGGCTCCTTAAACGGACGGTCAGGCGGCGGGCGCGGGCGGCTCCCACAATTCGATGGCATTGCCTTCGGGATCATGAATGCGGGCAAAACGCCCGACATCGGGATGATCCCATTCCGCATTGGTGATGACGGCAATACCCGCATCCCGCAAGCCGGTCAGAAGGGAATCGAGATCGGACACGCGCAGATTGATCATGAACGCCTTGTCAGCGGCAAAATAATCGCTGTCGGCCTTGAACGCGGCAAACACCATCGGTCCGCCCAATGTTCGCCAGGTCCATTCGTCAGGCTGGGCGTCGGGATCGGACACGCAGCCCGCACCCACGCCCAGATGCGTGCGATACCAGGCGTTGAGCGCATCCGGATCATGCGCGCGAAAAAATAGTCCGCCCATTCCCAGCACCGGCATGCCATGCTTTCCTTCCTTCATGATCGGGCCGGAGGATAGCATGGCCGCAAAGGTCCGTCACGACAGGAGACAGGAACCGCCGGGCGTTTCGCCGGTTCTTGCATGATGCGCCCTGCCCTTGCCCTGCTGCCGGTGATCGCCCTTGCTGCCTGCGACAAGCCTGCCGACAAGCAGACATCGCAACCCGGCGTCGTCGCCAATATCAATGCTCCGATCGAGCCTGCGCCGGAAGCGCCGCCGCCAGCCAATGTTACGGCGCCAACACCATCGCCCGACCAGGCGACATCGGGGAAGATTCCGATCGATCTACAGGGTCGCTGGACCGGGGTGAGCAATCGGTGCGGGGACAGGGCGGCCGATCTGGAACTGAACATCCTGCCCGACCAGCTGGTTTTTCATGAAAGCGTCGGCACGGTAGAAGCGGTAACGCCCGGCGCGAAAGGCGAAGTCGCGGTCAAGGCGGCATTCACTGGCGAAGGACAAAGCTGGACCCGCACGCTGACGCTGCGACCGGCGGCGGACGGTGCGACGCTGACGATCGTCAATGACGGAGCGGCGGTGACGCGCAAGCGCTGCTAAACGCTTTCCCATGGCGATGGACCGGGCTACAGCCGGACGATGATCGGCCGCCTGACCCTGAGCGATTTCCGCAATCATGCGGACGCGCTGATCGTGCCCGATCATGGCTTCATCCTGCTGACCGGCGACAATGGCGCGGGAAAGACCAATATATTGGAGGCGGTGTCGATGCTGGCGCCCGGACGCGGGCTGCGTGGCGCGGCGTTGCGGGCAATGGCGCGGCAGGACGGGCCGGGCGGATTTGGCATCGCGGCAGAGGTGGATGGGGCCGTGCTCGGCACCGGCGTGGTCGCTGCGACGCCCGACCGGCGGCAGGTGCGGATCGGTGGCGTAGCATCATCGGCCAATGCACTGGCCGACCATCTGTCGATCGTCTGGCTGACCCCGGCGATGGACCGGCTGTTTCTGGACAGCCCCGGCGGGCGGCGGCGTTTTCTGGACCGATTGACGCTGGCGCTGCATCCAGCCCATGCCGCCCACAGCGCGCGTTATGATGCAGCGATGCGGGCGCGCAACCGGCTGCTCGCCGACCAGCGCCGGGCCGATCCAGCCTGGCTCGCCGCGCTAGAAGCGCAAATGGGCGAGCATGGCGCGGCGCTGGCGGCAGCGCGCAGCGATCTGGTCGCGCGGCTGAACCTGGCCCTGGCGGGGCAGCCCGACGCACCCTTTGCCCGTCCGAAGATCGCGATAGAAAGCGAGGAGGATGGCAGCGACCTGCCCCTGGCCGAACGGCTGGCGCGGGAAAGACGGCGCGATGCGGCGGCGGGGCGCACCTTGTCCGGGCCACACCGGCACGACCTGTCGGTGCTCCACATCGCCAAGGGCCAGCCAGCCGCCCTGTGTTCGACCGGTGAGCAAAAGGCTTTGCTGCTGTCGATCCTGCTGGCTCATGCCACGCTGGTCGCCGAACATCGCGGCCAGCCACCCGTGCTGTTGCTCGATGAAGTGGCCGCGCATCTCGACCCGTCGCGACGGGCCGCCTTGTTCGACCGGCTGGAACATACGGGCGGGCAGGTATGGATGACAGGCACGGAATCGAGCCTTTTCAACGAATTATCATCTGCAACCCGGCTGACTGTAACGGCGGGTCATGTTTTTCGTTCCGCGATATAACCCGCCACCGCAACGACTCGTCGCCCGGCACTTTTCAACGCGCCCTGGCTCTGCCCTAAAGCATCTCAACGGGGCAAAAGCCTGAATCAAAGTCGGGGTCGCATTCGCATGATCGTTATTTTTCAACGGCTTATCGCCGCTGCTATGCTTGCGCTCTCTTTCCTGATCGTTACGCCTGCGACCGCTGGTGTTCTGCAATGCGTTCCGTTTGCCCGTCAGGTGTCGGGCATCCAGCTCCACGGCAATGCCAATACCTGGTGGGACCAGGCGGAGGGCCGTTATGATCGCGGCCATGAACCGCGTGTCGGCGCTGTCCTGTCCTTCGCCTCCAGCCGCGCCATGCCGGTCGGTCATGTCGCGATGGTGAGCAAGGTGGTCAGCCCGCGCGAAGTGCTGCTGACCCATGCCAACTGGTCCTATCGCGGCGGTATCGAACGCGATGTCCGCGCCGTGGACGTGTCCGCCAACAATGACTGGTCGGATGTCCGCGTATGGTATGGCCCGATCGGCAATCTGGGGCTGCGCTCCAATCCGGCAAACGGCTTCATCTATGCCGACCAGCCCAAGGACATCGAGCAGCCGGTGCAGGTCGCCATGGCTGACGCCGTCACCGACGCCAGTGTCACCGGCGCTGCCCGTTCGGCTTTCTGAACGGCTTAACCTCTTCATAAAGGGTCCGATCTAGGATCGATCCCGGTGGGGCGATTCTTTAGGTTTCGGAATCGCATATGGTTCGACAGTTACGCTGGGCGGCAATGTGCCTGCTGTCTGGTCTGAGCGCGGCACCCCTGTTGGGTGCGAGCGCACTGCAATGCGTGCCTTACGCGCGCATTGTGTCAGGGGTGGAGATTCGCGGCGACGCGCTGACCTGGTGGGACCAGGCAGCGGCGCAATATCAGCGCGGGCATGAGCCGAAAAAGGGTGCTGTGCTGGCCTTCCGTCCAGTCGGGCCGATGACATTGGGGCATGTCGCCGTGGTCAGCCGCGTGCTGGACGACCGGCGCGTGCTGATCCGCCACGCCAACTGGTCAGCGCCGGGCGCGATCGAGGAGGATGTGCTGGCGATCGACGTATCGGACGCGGGCGACTGGAGCCAGGTGCGGGTGTGGCATAGTCCGACCGCGCAAATGGGTGCGCGCACCAATCCGACATTCGGCTTCATCTACCCGGCCAAGGCGAAGCTGCACGAATTTACGCCCGACCCGGCGCTGGGCAGCAGCGTCCGCTTTGCCCGTGTCGATCGCGATCAGTGGGACGATGTGCGGCTGCCCGCCGGACTAACGCCGTCGCGCAGCACGCCGACTTATACGCGCGGTCAGCCAGCGGCACCGAAAATGGCACAGGCCAAGGCGACGGCGCGCAAGGCCGCGCCGAAATTGGAGACCGACCCCTTCATCGTCGAATATGCCGACAGCACCCCATCGCAACGGACGCTGAGCGCGATCATCGCCGATGTAAAACGGGAAACGAGACTGAACTGACCGACGCCAATGCGCCGATGCCGCTCATTCGGCGTCGGCGGATTTCTCTTCGGACGGTTCCGCTGGGTTCTGGAACCAGGCTTCGACCGGCCCGCTCAGCTTGATCGTGAGCGGATTGCCGTGGCGGTCGCGAGTCTTGCCGGCGGCGACGCGAATCCAGCCTTCGGAAATCGAATATTCCTCGACATCATTGCGTTCGCGTCCCTTGAAGCGAATGCCGATCCCGCGCTGAAGGACGTCCATGTCGAAATGCGGGCTGCGCGGGTTGGTGGAAAGATGATCGGGGGGCGTGTCGCTCATGGTCAGATGCTTCCTGCAATGTTGCGCCCGCGCCTAGCCGTTTGCCCGCGATGCTGCAACCCGCCTCCGGTCGGCGGCGGGTTGCAGGCTGGTCATACCATTAGCGGCAGATGCGCACGCGCACGTCGCGGCGGCGATAATAGTCGTAGCGCCATTCGGTCCAGCAGCGCTGGCGATAGCCACGATAATAGCGGCGATTGTCGCGCCAGTCGCGCCGATGGCCGCGCCAGTGGCGGCGATTGTCCCACCGGCCATTGTTCCAGTGGTGGCCACGGTCGCCGCGCCAGCCATCACGATAGCCGCCATGATATTGTGCCTGCGCCGGGACTGCCATGCTCAGCCCCGCCACAGTCAGGACAAGCGCCGCGGCACCTTTCCAGATGATGTTCATATCCTGCTCTCCTCACTGCCCCGCCGCTCCAGAGGCAGGACCATGAGGGGACAATGGCCCAAGCCGACTGAACCGTCCGCGAACACGCCATTTAGCGGCGGTTCAGCCAGTCAGCGGCCCTGAAGCGCGGCTTCCGTTTCCTGCATATAATCGCGGGTGATCGGCAGGGTGCGCCGGTTACGGGCATATTGAACCTGGTAATTGACCATGCCGCCATGTTCGAACACCGTCGCCGCGCCCGCCAGATAGAAGGTCCAGAGGCGAAAAAATCGTTCGTCGTACAGCGCGATGATATCCGCCCGGTGGGCCATCGCCCGCTTGTACCATTGGCGGATGGTCAGGCCATAATGGATGCGCAGAACCTCCACATCGGTGACCATCAGCCGCGTACCCTCGCTGCCGGCCACCATTTCCGACAGGGCCGGGATGTAGCCGCCGGGGAAGATATATTTCTGGGTGAAGGCGTCGGTGGTGCCCGGCCCGCCCATGCGGCCGATCGTGTGGACCAGCATCACCCCGTCCGGTGTCAGCAGATCATGGCATGTGTTGAAGAAGGTGCGGTAATGGGCCGTGCCGACATGTTCGAACATGCCGACCGACACGATTCGGTCGAACGGGCCGGTCATGTCGCGATAGTCGATCAGTTCGAAGCGGACATGGTCTGAGACCCCCGCGTCGGCCGCCCGCTGCCGCGCGATCTTGAGTTGTTCTTCCGACAGGGTGATGCCCGTCACATCGACGCCGCAGGTGCGGTGCAGGTAGAGCGCCATGCCGCCCCAGCCGCAGCCGATATCCAGCACCCGCATCCCCGGCTTGAGCAGCAGCTTGGCAGCGATATGGGCCTTCTTGTCCTCCTGCGCCTGATCCAGGCTGATGCCCGCTTCATTGTCCGCGTCGGGCCAATAGGCGCAGCTATATTGGCGGTCGCGGTCGAGGAAGAGGGCGTAGAGCGCGGCGGACAGGTCATAATGATGGGCGACATTGGCCTTTGCCCGCGCCTTGTGATTGGCGCGCCACAATTTTTGCCGGACGGTGCCAAGACCGCGCGCCAGCACATTCTTCGCGTCGATGGAACGGCCGCTTTCCCATGGATTATTGGCGCGAATCATGGAGAGGAACTCCATGATGCCGCCACCTTCGATCGTCACCCGCCCGTCGATATAGGCTTCGGCCATGCCCAGTCGCGGATCGCGCACAATGTCGAAGGCGACCCTTTTATCCTGCAACCGCAACGCCAGATCGGGAAAGGCCGGATCGGCTTTTCCGACGGTGAAATGCCCGCCATCTGGGGTAAAAATGGTCAACTGGCCACGGGTGACCAACCGCCGCAATATTCGCTCGAACAGTGTCATGACGATACCTTGTCACTCACAGGAACACAGATCAAATCCCCGCATACCAATCATAACCGGCATAATCCTCCCAAAAGCCGCCCTTGCCCTTGCCGATGCCGTCGAGGGTCGCGACGGCTTCGATCCCCATCAGATATTTGGCCTGCTTATACCCCAATTGCCGTTCGACACGCAGACGGAGCGGGGCGCCGTTGGCGACAGTCAGCGGGCGATCGTTGAGCGCATAGGCAAGGATCGTCTGGGGATGGAAAGCGTCGAACCGGTCGATACTTTCATAATAAGGCCGCCCCCCGCCCATATCGTCGGCACAGCGAAAGACGAGATAACGCGCGCGGTCACTCAGTCCCGCGGCCTCCAATATCGGTTTGAGCGGGACGCCGCGCCATTTGCCGATCGCGCTCCAGCCTTCGACGCAGTCATGGCGGGTGATCTGGGTGCGGTGGGGCATCGCCTGCAACTGGGCCAAAGACAGCGACAGCGGGCGCGCCACCAGTCCGGTCACAGGCAGTCGCCAATCGGCAAAGCCGCTGCGCCACAATGCCTTATAGGCGGGCGTATTGGGATTGGCCGTACCGTTGGCGCGGAAGATAGGCGAGATCTGATCGGGGCGGAATTCCTGCGCCAGCGCGTCGCGCGCCATCAGGCTGCGCTGCGCCCAGCGATGGAAATTTTCGGCCGAGAAGAGGGCTTCCCGCACGGCCTCGTTACGGCCAAGCCGGTCGCATCCCGCCAGCGTCGCTGTGGCGCCCAACAGCAAATGGCGGCGGGTGAGAATCATGGGCGTTCCTCCGGTACGCGATAGCGGCCCGTGATCATCGATCGCACCTCGTTCACCGGCCCGGCAAGAAGCACCATCAGAATATGGACGAGGAAAAAGGCGACCAGCGCGAAGGCGGCGATAAAGTGGAGCGAGCGCGCCGATTGCCGTCCGCCGAACAGATCGACCAGCCATGGCCACGCCGCATTCATGCCAGGCGCCATCGTCAGCCCGGTCAGGATGATCAGCGGCAACAGGATGAAGATGACGCCGATATAGCTGGCTTTTTGCAGCACATTGTAGCGCAACGCCGCGTCGCCGGTGGGAAAGCGCAGCCGCGCGTGGTCCTTGATGTCCTGCCAGATGTGACGCGGGGCGAGATCATCGCGACGGAAGGCGAGATCGCGGGCGATGTGCCGGTTGGCGAGGCTCCAGAGCATGTAGAAGAGCAGCGCAAAGGCAAAGATCGGCGCGGCGGTCAGGTGCCAGTGGCGCGACATGGCCAGATTATAAAGCGCAGGCAGCGTAAGCCATCCGGGGAAGCGATCCAGTTCGAGCCAGGCGGCATCGAAATTCGCACCATACTGCCCCCAATAGAGACGAGGATGGGCGTTGAAGATGCCCAGCCCGCTGGTGAACAGCGTGTAGAGCAGGGCTGCGTTCAGCCAGTGCCACAGCCGCGTCGACAGGCGGTGCCGCTTGACTGTGCCGGTTGCCTTCTTGGGGGTCTGGCTGTCCATGGTCCCTATCCTAACCGATCGCGCGGCCCAGTCCACGGCTGTTCGCAATGGCGCGCCGCCTGCCATTCCATCATGTTGTTACACTTTTGCAACAGACAGTTGAAATCATTTGAAATAAAGACCTTGCCCCTTTGCAAACGAAAAGAGCCAACCTAGATGGCGATTGCGCGACGCCGATGCCGATCGCAACCATATAATCCACAGATAAGGTGGATATATGGGCAAGAGGAACCATGTTATTTTTATCGTTATTTCTTTGCATCGAACCTGAACGCCGGATGAATTAGCCATTCGGCCATGAATATATATTGAGGACTTTATGAAAACTGTGATTTTCGCAGCGATCGCTGCTGCCTGTGTTTCGGCCCCTGCTTTCGCTCAGGATGCTGCGCCCTTCACCGGGCCGCGCGCGGGCGTGACGCTGGGCTATGACAATGCCGGTGACGAGGACGGCTTTGCCTATGGCGTGACCGCCGGCTATGACCTGGCGCTCGCACCGCGCATCACCGGCGGCGTCGAAGTGAGCCTGGGCGACACCACTGTCGGCGATTCCGGCGTGGAGATCAGCCGTGATCTCGCCGCGTCGCTGCGCCTCGGCTTCGCGGCCACCCCGCGCGTCCTAGCGTTCGGCAAGGTCGGCTATGCCACCACCCGCATCGAAACGCTGGGCGTTGGCGCGGCGTTCGAGGGCGTCCGTTTCGGCGGCGGTCTGGAATTTGCCGCGACCCCCAACACTTATATTTCGGCTGAATATCAGCGCACCGAATATGAGCAGAATATCGGCGGTCGTGACGCCGCGATGGTTGGCGTCGGCTTCCGTTTCTGATCCTTGTCGATCAGTTTGGAATAAGGGAAAGGGCGGTCCGTGGGGCCGCCCTTTTTCTATACAGGCAGAGGTTTGAGGTCCGGTGCGACCCAGCCCCTGCGCGCCGCAACCGACATCAGCGTCGCCCGCGACCAGTAAGCGAAAAGCCAGTCCTTGTTCCCCAGCGGCGACGCCATCAGCGCAGCGAAGCGCTGGCGGGCGTTGAGTCCGGCGGCAGGGCGGCGAGCGTCATGCGGGTCATGTGCAACGATGCCTGGGTGATGGTTTCATGATAGCCGCCCATGTCGCTGTTCACCCCGCCCACACTCTCATTATAGCGGTGGATCATGTCGGGCATATCGCGTTCCGGTACGATGTCGGGACGTTGGAGGATCAGCCAAAGGGCGGTCGCAAAATGCGCGCCGTGGGTCCAGGCCGCCTTGGGCAGGGTGCAGGCGCAAAAGCCTGTCGCCAGCCGCTCAATCTCTTCATCGGTCATCGTCAGTCCCCCACAATGAAAAGCCCCGCCGTTGCGGGCGGGGCTTGCTGCATCCTGTCGCCGTGGGGCGACGATCAGCCGAGCGCCGCCTGCTTTTCTTCTGCCAGCCGGTCGAGTTCGGCGCGGCTTTTCTTTTCGCTGGCCGATTTGAGTTGTCCGCAGGCCGCCATGATGTCGCGCCCGCGCGGGGTGCGAACCGGGGCCGAAATGCCGCCTTCGAACACAATGCTGCTGAACGCGCGAATCCGGTCGGGCGTCGAACATTCATAGTCCGTGCCGGGCCAGGGATTGAACGGGATCAGGTTGACCTTGGCCGGCAACTTATACTTACGGATCAGGCGGACCAGTTCCCGCGCATCCTCATCGCTGTCATTCTTGTCCTTGATCATCACATATTCAAAGGTGATGCGGCGCGCATTGCTGGCCTTGGGATAGTCGGCGCAAGCCTGGAGCAGTTCCTCTATCCCATATTTCCTGTTGATCGGGACCAGTTCGTCGCGCACTTCCTTGGTCACGGCATGCAGCGAGACGGCCAGATTGACCCCAATTTCCTCGCTGGCGCGCGCCATCATCGGAATGACGCCGCTGGTCGACAGGGTGATGCGGCGGCGCGAGAGGGCAAGGCCATCGCCGTCCATGACGACTTTCAGCGCATCGCGGACATGCTCGAAATTATAAAGTGGTTCGCCCATGCCCATCATGACGATATTGGTCAGCATCCGCCCGTCGGGCGAATATTGGGGGGCGTCCTCATCCTCATCGTCCGGCACCGCGGCGGCGCTGCCCATATTCCCCTTGGGCCATTCGCCCAGCGCATCGCGCGCCAGCATGACCTGACCCACGATTTCGCCGGGCGTCAGGTTGCGGACCAGTCGCATCGTGCCGGTGTGGCAGAAGCGGCAGTTGAGGGTGCAGCCGACCTGGCTCGACACGCACAGCGTGCCGCGATCGGCATCGGGGATGAACACCATTTCATAATCCTGCCCGTCGTCCGACCGGAGCAGCCATTTGCGCGTGCCATCGTTCGAAACCTGCGCCTCCACCACCTGCGGGCGGCCGACGACAAAGCGCTCCGTCATCCAGCCGCGCATCGGCTTGGCAAGGTCGGTCATCGCTTCAAAGTCCGTCTCGCCGCGATGATAGAGCCAGTGGAACAGCTGTTTGGAGCGCAGCTTGGCGGCTTTTGCGTCCAACCCCGCTTCCTCCAGCACGGACTTGATCTGTGGGCGCGACAGGCCGAGCAGGTCGGTGCGGCCATCGGCGCGCGGCGTCACGGCGCGCGGCACGGGCACAGGGTCGACAAGGCCGGGAATCGGCATGATGGGGTTGGCGGCTGATTGCATGATCGCGCCCATAGTCGATTTTCGCCGACGATTAAAGCGTTGCCGCTTTACCGCAGCCGCGCGCACCCCAGCGCGGCTGCGTCGATCGCGGTCGCCGCGCCGCGCAGGGCGTAAGCATCGGCAAAGGCGCGGCCCTGCGCGTCTCTGGTCTGGATGCTCATGCTGCTGGCGGATCGCATGGCGGCGATGATCGTCGCGTCGCCGCGGGCGTCGGCGGCCCAGGCGTCGCTGCGCCCCGCGACCAGGGTGAAGCGGCGTTCGCCGACGGTGAGCGTCACTGGCGCCTTGTCCGCACGGGTGCGGCTCAGGCGGAAATGGACCTGGCCGCGCACCTTCTGCCGTGGCCAGGTGCCGACCGCCGCGAAGCCCGGACTGACCCGCCCGGCACGCTTGACGGGGCGGGCGATGGCATAGCAGCGCGGCGTGGCGGGATCCCGAAACGCCCCCCAGGTTTCGAACATGCCCAGCGAATCACGCGCGAACGCAGGCGATGCGACCAGCAGCAAGATCATCAGACAGGCGGCGATGCGGCTCATCTGCCAAGGCAGAGCGCATCCTGTCCCGTTTTGCAAGGGTGCTGCTGCGCGAAAGCGCGAGCGAGTGCTTGCCCATGCCGCAACAGCGGTTATGAAGAACCATCCATCATAGTCACCCGGATTCGACTGCATCCGGGCACTTGCAGAAAAAGAAACGGACAGAACAGGGACATGAAGGCCACCATCGAACGCGCGACGCTGTTGAAGAGCCTGAGCCACGTCCAGTCGGTGGTCGAGCGGCGCAACACGATTCCGATCCTGTCCAACGTGCTGATCGAAGCGTCGGCGGACGGCGCTATCAAGCTGATGGCGACCGATCTGGACCTGCAGGTGGTCGAAAGTATTTCGGCGCAGGTGGAGCAGGCTGGCGCGACCACCATATCCGCCCACACTTTGTTCGACATTGCGCGCAAGCTGCCCGAAGGTAGCCAGGTGTCGCTGGCGGCGGCCGATGGCAAGATGCTGATTCAGGCCGGGCGCGCGCGCTTCAACCTGTCCACCCTGCCCCGCGACGATTTCCCGGTGATCGCCGAGGGCGACCTGCCGACCAGCTTCGAACTGCCCGCCGAAACATTGAAGCAGATCATCGACAAGACGCGCTTTGCGATTTCGACCGAAGAAACGCGCTATTATCTGAACGGCATCTATTTCCATGTGTCCGATGATGGCCAGCCAGTGCTGAAAGCGGCGGCGACCGATGGCCATCGCCTGGCGCGCGTCACCGTGCCTCGTCCCGATGGCGCGGACGGGATGCCCGGCATCATCGTCCCTCGCAAATGTATCGGCGAACTGCGCAAATTGCTCGACGAGGTCGAAGGGTCGGTGCAGATTTCGCTATCCGCCAGCAAGATCCGCTTTGGCCTGGGCAGCGCGATCCTGACCAGCAAGCTGATCGACGGCACCTTCCCCGACTATAGCCGCGTCATCCCGACCGCCAACGACAAGCTGCTCAAGATCGACCCGCGCAGCTTCGAGGAAGGGGTTGATCGCGTTGCGACCATCGCGACCGAAAAGACCCGCGCGGTCAAGATGAGCCTGGACCGCGACAAGATCACCCTGTCGGTCACCAGCCCCGAAAATGGCACCGCCGCCGAAGAAGTGTCCGGCGTGTTTCAGGGCGAGGGTTTCGACATCGGCTTCAACGCGCGCTACCTGCTCGACATATTGGGACAGATCGACAGCGAAACAGTGGAACTGCATCTGGCCGATGCCGCCGCGCCTACGCTGATCCGCGAGAATGACCGCAGCCCTGCGCTCTATGTATTGATGCCGATGCGGGTGTGACCAAAGCCATGTCTAAAAAGCGCGTTTAGTGTCGTTAAACATGCAAAAGTCCCCTTATTTGAAGTAATTCTATGTAAAGGAACGGACGTTAAACAACGCGCATGTCTCGATTGCGCGCGTCCCTGTCCGATACTCCCTCCCGCTCCATGTCCCTCATGGTCGCGCTGGGGCTGGCAGAGAGCGGGACGGAAGTTTCCGCATCGTGGATTTCGGGCGCCTTTGTCCAGATTGCCCGACTATGGCCGCTGATCCTGCTGGCCAAGCTGTGCGTGATAAGCCTGCTGGGCATTCCACTCTTCCGTCCCGATGATGCGCAGCAATTCGGCGTCCTGGTCGTGATGCTGCTGGTGGACGGCGCATTGATGCTGGTGCCGCGCTGGCCCGTGTTTCAGGAGCGGATGCCCCACATCCAGAATTGGCTGATGCTGCCAATGCTGTTCCTGTCCGGCCTCAGCTTCAGCCTGTGGTTAAAGCATGATCCGAAAACGGTGTCGGACTCGCTGTTCCTGGCCGCCGTGCCGGAACTGGCAATAGCGCTGCTGGCGGTGTGCATCGTGGGCGACCGCCGTTTGTTGGGGATCAGCTATTTTCTGGGTGCGCTGCTTGTGTCGGTTGCGGCAAAGGCGGGCCCGGCGCAGATCGGCCTGCTGGTCAGTTGCGTTATCATCATGGCAGTCGCCACGCTGCGACAGGCGACGGCGGACCGCGAGCGGGCCATCGAACGCCAGCGGCAGGATTTGCGTGCGCAGCGATCTGACCGGCTTTTGCAGGAGCATGAGCGCACCGGGCGCGGCTGGTTCTGGGAAACCGACCGGCAGGGTTGCCTGACCTATATTTCCGATACGCTCGTTCGCACATTGGACGCGCCCAAGGGGGGGCTGATCGGCCGGCCGATCACTGAAATGATCCGTCCCGGCGACAAGCAGCAGGGCGATGGGGAGCGCACGCTGGGTTTTCACCTGTCGGCACGCACTGGCTTTTCCGACATTTCCGTCCGCGCCGCCATGGCGAAGGAGGAACGCTGGTGGTCGATTTCCGGCCAGCCGGTATTCAATGAATATGGCCAGTTCCACGGTTTTCGCGGATCAGGCACCGACCTGACCGAAATGCGTCGCAGCCAGGCGGAAGTCACGCGGCTGGCCCAGTTCGATTCGCTGACCGGCCTCGCCAACCGCATCCAGATGCTGCGTTCGTTGGAGCAGGCTGTGGCTGACCGGCATGGCAAGGCGGGCGATTGCACGCTGATGATGCTGGACCTGGACCGGTTCAAGAGCGTCAACGATACGCTGGGCCATCCGGCAGGTGACGCGCTGCTGCGGCAGGTGAGCCAGCGATTGCAGCGGGTCGTCGGCGATCGGGGACTGGTCGGGCGGCAGGGCGGTGATGAATTCAAGATATTGCTGCCGGGTCGCCAGGATCAGGCGCAACTGGCGCAACTGGCGCAGAACATCATCGCCACCGTGTCGCAACCCTATTCGATCGAGGGAACGGCGGTCGTCATCGGCGTGTCGATCGGCATTTCATCTTGTCCGCAGGACGGGGTGACAGCCGACGCGCTGATCCGCAACGCCGACCTGGCTCTCTATGCGGCCAAGGGCAATGGCCGCGGCGTCCACCGTTTCTATTCGTCGGACATGCATGCCGATGCCGAAGATCGCCGCCAGCTGGAGGAGGATCTGCGCCACGCGCTGGCCGCCGACGGGCTGCATCTGGTCTACCAGCCGGTGGTGTCGTCCAAGACGGAGCAGATTGCCGGCTATGAAGCGTTGCTGCGCTGGGAACATCCGGTGCGGGGGCCGATTTCCCCCGCCCTGTTCATCCCGATCGCCGAGGATACCGGCCTGATCGCGCAAATCGGCGAATGGGTGCTGCGCACCGCCTGCCGCGACGCCGTCCAGTGGCTCGATGACATCCGCGTTGCGGTGAATGTGTCGCCGACACAATTTGCCAATCCCGGTTTTCCGTCCACCGTCATGAATGCTCTGGCCAGCGCGCAATTGGCGCCGGAACGGCTGGAGCTGGAGATTACCGAAAGCGTATTCCTGAACGACGATGATGGCACTGACGCCATGTTTGCGCGGCTCAAGGCACTGGGCGTGCGGCTGGCGCTCGATGATTTTGGCACCGGCTACTCCTCGCTCGGCTATCTCAAAAAAGCGCCCTTCGACAAGATCAAGATCGACCAGAGCTTCGTGCGCGGAGCTGCGACCAAGGGCAGCCGCAACAGCGCGATCATCAAGGCGATCGTCAGCCTGGCCGAAGCGCTGGGCATGGATACGACGGCCGAAGGCGCGGAGACGCAGGATGAACTGGCGTTGATCCGGCAATTGGGGTGCAGCCATATTCAGGGCTATATCTATGGCCGCCCGATGCCCGCCGCCGACGTTCTGGCAAGTCAGCGCGTCAATGGTTCGGCGGCGGCGGCGGACGGCTTCCAGTCCAGTCGTCCCGCGCGCAAGACCATGTTGCGCACGATAGCCGTGCATCATGACGGCCATGTCTATACCGGACGGGTCCGCAACATATCGTCTACCGGCGCCCTGATCGAAGGGTTGTGGAACGTGCCGCTGGGCACATTGTTCGCGATCGAACTGAGCGAAGGCCAGTTCGTCAACGCCACCGCCCGCTGGTCGAAGGACGACCGCATGGGCGTAGAGTTTGCCGGAGCGGTGGACATTGGAGCGCTGCGCAACGCGCCCAAGGCATTGGCATCCTGACGGCGTCGCAACTGTCGGTCTCAGCAATAAAATATCACGAAATCAGGCTGGAACTGCACATCTGAGCGGAGATTATCATCGGCACACCAACTCAATGGAGACTGCCGATGCGTTATAGGGATGATCGTGATGATGGACAGGAGCGGACCAGCAGCAGCGGGCATAACGGCCTGGCGGTTATTGGCGCGGCGCTGTTTTTGGGCATTGCGACGCTGAGCGCCCATATTCTGTCCAACAATCACACGACCATAAAACCCGCCAGCGGGACGGCGCAGGCAATGGCGTTGGCCAGTTCCAATTCATCCAGCCCAGACTGATGGGCACAGGAAAAGGGGGGCGGAAGCGATATGCTTCTGCCCCCCTTTTCCTTGTCTACATCTGGTCAGGCGGCGATCGCGACCGGTTCCGCTTCCGCCTCGATCAGGCCACGCGCCACGCTCTTGATCAGGGTCACGAAGCGGGTGGCTTCCCGCACGATCATCGCCTTGTTGAAGCAGGCCGCAGCGCCCCGGTCCATCGCTTCGGCGACGATCGGCGCGCCGTCGCGCATCAGGCTGGACAGCATGATCACCGGGCATGGTTCCATGTCCATGATCTCGTCCAATATCGTCATGCCGTCCTTGCCTGGCATGGCGATGTCCAGCGTCACCACATCGGGCTTTTCGGCCCGGATCATCTCTATCGCTTCCACCCCGTCGCGCGCGATGCCGACCACCTCTACCCGGCGGTCGCGTTCGAGCAGCGTTTCGATCATCGCGCGGATGGTGAGCGAATCGTCGACCACCACAATTCTGATAGGCTTCATCTGCCGTCTCCCCGAACCGTTTATGAGCATCATAACGACCGGGGCGGAACATGCTTTAGACGTGGCTAACACCCATTTAACTACGTGGCCCATTATTGGCGGCAAAATTGGGAAAGAAGAGCTTGCGGAAGCTGATCGTAACCGCGCGGCCCAGCGGGTCGAGATAATCCGGCTGGTAGCGCAGCGGCGTCATTCCGCTCGCGTCGGTGACCTCGCGACGCTGGTTGAAGATATTGTCGATACCGATCGACAATCGCGCGCCGCGCAGGAACGGCACGGATTTCACCAGTTGCGGCATCTGGCCCAGATTGGCGAACAGACGCAGATTGACCGTCGCCAGACTGCCGAAATCGAGCCGCGAACTGCCGCCAAGCGCGCCATCGACATGGGTGCCGCTTTCCCAGTCCAGGCCCAGCCGCGCGCCGATGCCGTTATTCATATAGCCGATCCGCCCTTCCAGTTCATGACGTGGCTGGCCGCCTGACGATCCGGTCGCGTCGCCATCCAGCAGGTTGAGTTGCGGCACGCCGGGCGCAATGGTGATGCTCTCGGTCAGATGCCAGGTGTGATAGAGGCTGAAGCTTAGCCGCCCGCTGCCGCCGCCGGGGCCACGCGAACCGCCAAAGCCACCGGAGCCGCGGCCGCCGGAACGTCCACCGCCAGCACCCGTGCCACCCTCGCCGCGCGGACGGTCGCCGCCTTCGGGCCGGGGTTGGCGATTGCCAAACAGGGCCTGCAATTCGGGCGGGCGGTCTTCCGGCTTGGCGCCTGCCGCGCGCCAGGCTTCGACGAGCTTCTGGATATGCGACTTGATCGGGATCGACAGATCGAAACCCCAACGCAGTTGCTCGCTTTGCGCCGCCAGGAAGTTGGTCGGGCGGGTGTCGATTTGAAGCAGATTGCCGTCCGCGTCACGCAGGAAACGCTGGGGGAAGGCCGCCTCGATCGCCGGGGTGGGTGAAGGAAAAGCGGCGATCGGGTTGCTGGTGCGGCTGTTGAGATAGGTGGCGGTCAGCGTCAGATTGGGCTTGGCGAACGGCTTGATATTGGCGCTGAGGCGGAACTGGTCTCGCACGCTTTCGCGCAGGTTCGCATTGCCGCCCGACAATTGGGTGACGAACACGCTCTGTCCGGTCGCATAGTCGAACACGGTGACATTGGGCGTGGCGACCAGCGGGTCGGTGATCTGCGTGCCGGTCGGCGCGGCGCGATCCTGATTGGCGGACATCAGTAGTTGCACCGCCTTGACCGGTTGCCAGCGCAGACCATAGCCGAGCGTCGAAAGGGTGCCGAAGTCGGAAAGCTGCTGCGCGGCGAGGTTGAGGTTCACGCCAATGTCGCCGACCGCGCCCAGCACGTCCTTCGACCGGCTGGTGAGCGGCAGGTCGAGGCTGACCTGCCCGCTGCCGATTTCACGGTTATAATCGGACGGGCTTTCAACCCCGGCGCGGGTGGAGCGGCTTTCAAAGCCATTGGCGGACGCGCCGATCCGCACGGACGTCATCGCCTGCCCGGCCGGCAGGTCGAACAGCGCGCCGCTGATCAGCAGGTCGCCCTGCACCGCCTGCGACTTGGCGCGGGCCCGGTCGGTCAGGCGGGTGGCGAGAAGGTCGGGCGCGAAGCTGCCATAGGGATTGACGCTGGCGTCGCCGGCATCGAGCGCCGCCTGGATCGCGCCGGTCGCCACGCCCCTGTCGGTCTTGCTCTTACCCACAAGTGGTCGCGTGCGTGATTCGGCCTGCCGCGCGCCCATTGCGTGGCTGGAATCACCCATGATTCATTCTCCGGCACCTTTGGATAGTGAGGTGCCGGGATGGAACATAGCTGGGTGGACAAGGAAACGGCCGAGACCAATTTGGGTGATGCGCGGCTGAACCGACGACTTGGAGCGATGCTTGAAGCACTTGAACAGCGCCCTGGGCAATCTCTGCCGACGGCTTTTCAGGACTGGTCGAATACTAGGTCGTGAACCCATAAATGGCGGCGGCTAAAGCCCTTTGTATAAGGCTCTCGCTCCGAAGATGGCGGCGACACAAAGAGCGATCCCTGCGATGCCCTTTGCTACGCCCCAGATAGTTTGGGTTTCGGCATTGAAGAGCAGAATTGCCCCAAAAACAGCCGCCGCACCTATGGCAGCGAACGCGGACTTTGCAGCGATCAGGTCCTCGTTGAATGGGTCTGACATGAGGCAGACAATATCGTATTTCGGTCGCGCCACCTACAGTGGCTTTTCTTTATGCACGAAAGCTGATTCAGGATCAGCATGAGCCGATATGATCTGACAGACTTTGAATGGCGCGTGATCGAGCCGCTCTTGCCCAACAAACCCCGAGGCGTCCCACGCGTTGATGACCGCCGCGTGCTGAACGGCATCTTCTGGGTCTTGCGTTCGGGCGCACCTTGGCGTGACTTGCCAGAGCGCTATGGTCCGCGCACCACCTGCTACAATCGCCTTGTGCGTTGGCGCAAGGCAGGGGTGTGGGACCGAATGATGGATGCCATCACCGCCGCCCATGACGGTGACATCCAGATGATCGACAGCACTTCCATCCGGGCGCACCAACAGGCTGCGACGGCAAAAAGGGGGGTCGAGATCATTGTCTCGGTCGATCACGCGGTGGACTCACGACGAAAATCCATGCCGTCGTCGACGCGCAAGGCCTCCCGATCAGGCTCGGCCTGACTGCTGGCCAAGCCCATGATGGGCAGGTCGCCGACGAACTGCTCAACCATCTCGGGCCGCACATGGTCGTGCTTGCCGACAAGGCCTACGATGCGGATCGCATCCGCACACTGATCGAGGAGCAAGGAGCCACGCCCAACATACCGGCCAAATCTAATCGAAAGTGGAAGCCCTGCTTCAGCAAACGGCTCTATCGCGAGCGCAACCTGATCGAGCGGTTCTTCTCCAAGCTGAAGCACTTCCGCCGTGTCGCAACCCGCTACGACAAGCTCGCCGAAAACTTCCTTACCATGGTCAAACTCGCCTCGATCCGCCTGTGGCTGCGCGTTTATGAGTCTACGGCCTAAGGCCGCCTACCGGTTCCTCTCGAACGAGAACGTGAGCGAAGACAAAATCCTGGAAGGGCATTTTGCAGCATCCGCCTTGCGCATTCAGGCAACCGAAGGTCCGATCCTCATCTTGCAGGACACCACCGAATTCAATTTCAAGCGCGCGGATCCGGATAAGATCGGATTTACGAAAAGCTCGACTGGTCGCAAGTTGAAGGATGGCCGGTTCCAGAAGTTCACGATCTGCGGCCTTCTGATGCATGTCAGCCTTGCGATTACGCCAGATGGACTGCCGTTGGGTCTCACGGCGGCGAAATTCTGGTCACGCTCCAAGTTCAAGGGAACTGCAGAGCTCAAGCGCAGGGTCAATTTGACCCGAATTCCCATCGATCAAAAGGAAAGTATCCGTTGGCTTGATAATTTGCGCCGGTCTACCGAATTGGCTGGAGAGCCGGGGCGATGTGTACATATCGGAGACCGCGAAAGCGACATTTACGAGCTTTATTGCTTGGCTGAAGAGCTCGGTACCAAATTCCTCGTGCGCAGCTGCGTCGACCGCCTGGCTCAAGATGGCAAGACGACCATCGCCCAAGTTATGGAAAGGACGCCGTGCAGCGGGACCCACGAGATCCAATTCCGCGATGCGAAAGGCAAGGAGCAGCGGGCAGTGCTATCGATACGATATGCAACAATGACGGTCCGGCCTCCAATCGGAAAACAGAAGAAATACATAAACCAAGAGCTTCAGATCATCCATGCCGAAGAACTCAATCCGCCGGAAGATCGCGAACGGATTCACTGGAAGCTTATAACTAATTTGCCTGTCAAAAACCACGCCGATGCCGTGCATAAGCTTGACTGGTACTCCAAGCGCTGGAAGATCGAGACATTCTTCCGGACCCTGAAAACCGGGTGCCGGATCGAAGAACTTCGCCTGACTACGATCAACCGCTTGGCCAATTGTATCGCCTTGTGCTGCGTCGTTGCCTGGCGCGTGTCATGGCTGACGATCCTGGCTCGTGAGGCTCCAGAGGCCACGCCTGCTGCCGTCTTCACCGAAACGGAGCGCAACCTTCTCGATAGCTCGACGCCAAAGTTGAGACGCGCGCCATCCCGCAACCTCGCATTCTATGTCAGAGCCGTCGCAAGGCTCGGAGGCTACCTGGACCGCGCGTCTGACCCACCACCCGGCACGACCGTCATATGGAGAGGAATGACGCGACTCGCCGATCTCGTTGAGGGAGCTCGAATCTCGAGGCCCCCAGCAGGCACTTGTGGGTAAGAGCAAGCCTGTCGGTGCGGGTACGGGTGATCGACAGGTCGCCATTGCCGGTGAAGGACCATTGCCAGCTACCCGCCAGCCGCCCGTTCAGCGTGACGCCGACATGCGCCGTCGTGCCGCGCACCTGCTGCCCCAATGCGCCGGGTTGAACCAGATAGCGGGAAAGCGCGACGTCATTGGCAAAGGGGGAGAAGGGGCTGCCCGCAGGCAGGGTCAGCGCGGCCCGCGACAGGCCTTGCAGCGAATCGCTGTCGGACAGTTCCAGCCGCCCGTTGATCGTCGCCGACACGCCGCCCAGGGCGCGGGCCAGGGTCGCATTGGCGCTGAAATTTTCGGTCGCGGGGCTGAGCGTGCGATAGGGGGTGAGGTCGACCGCGTCGCTTGTCGTTGCGCCCGGCACGAAACTGGCCAGCGTCGGCAGGTTCGTCGCGGCGCTGGCGGGGACGCCGGTCTGGGTGACGATCGCGCCCGCCCGTGCGGAGAGCGCCGGGTCGATTTCCGCGCCGCGCGTGGTGGCGGTGAGGCGGGACGCGCCGGTGTTGAGAATGTCGCGCTCGCTTTCCAGCAATTGCGCAGCGCGGCGATATTTGACGTTCAGGGTGAAGCGATTATCGCCGCGGATACGCAGGAAGCCGCCTTCCGCCTGGCCATTGTCGCGCCCGCCATCGGTGGTGGTGCCGCCGCGCAGATCGACGGTTTCGGCACGAAAACGCTGACGCAGGACGATGTTGACGACCTTTTGCGTCGCGGCATAGCCGTAGGAGAGCGCGACCTGTTCAGGCAATATGTCGACCCGCGCGACCGCTTCGGAGGGCAGGTCGGAAATTTCCGAAAAGCTGGAAATCCGCTTGCCGTTGAGCAGGATGACGGGCGATCCGTTAGTCTGGGGCGACAATTCGGTGAGCAGTTCGGAAATGGAGGTCACGCCCAGCGCCCGCACATCCGCGCCGCTAAGCTGTTGCTCCGGCTCGATCTTGCCCGGCACCGCGCCGCGCTGTGGCTGGCCGGTGACGATAATTTCCTCGCCATCGTCCATTTGCGGATCGGCCTGCGGCGCGACTTGCGCCCTCAGCGCGCCGGGCGCGGCCCCCAGCATCAGCGAAAACAGGACGAACGAAGTGGATCGGCGCACGCATTTACCCCCGGACAATGTCTCTTGCCTCTCCTCTAGCGGGCAGTTGTCGCAAAATATTGGCAATGGCCAGCGGGAATTGTCGCAAGATGTAATCGGCGCGGAAGTTCGCAAACTTCGCCCATGTCGCGCATGGGAATTTCATGCAAAGTCAGCGGGCGAGCAACGCGAGGGCGCGCTGTCGGGGCAGGGAAAGCAGACGGTGGGAAGGAGCCGGGGCGGAGGTTAGCAGCAACCGGCGCAGTAGGACAGGTGTGGGCTTCAGGCGGCGGCGATATGCTGGCGGAACCAGTCGGCCAGGTCGGTTTCGGTGAGATTGCTGGCGGCCAGTTCGAGGAAGGCGACGACCAGTTCGGCGTCGGTCGCGGTCAGTCGATAGCCGTTGAGCAGCAGGAAGGTTTCGCTGACCACCGCCGCGATCCGCTTGTTGCCGTCGATAAAGGCATGATTGCGCGCGAGACCATAGGCATAGGCCGCCGCCAGCGCCGCCGCGTCAGGATCGCCATAGAGCACCTGATTGTGCGGGCGCGCCATGGCGCTTTCAAACAGGCCGCGATCCCGCAGCCCGTCGCCCCCGCCGCCATGTTCGGCAATCTGTTCGGCATGGGCTGCCTCCGCCACGGCAGGCGTCACCCACACCCAGTCCCGGCCCGCCATTATTTGGCGAGTTCACGCAGCGCCCGCTTGCGCCGCGCCATGACATCGCGCGCCGCCGCCATCTGCGCATCAAAATCCGGTTCGGCTGCGGAGAGTTCGATCCCGCGCGGCGTGAGGACGACCGAGAGGCTGTCACCGGCACTGGCGTGCAGATGGGTCAGCAACTCCTTGGGCAGGATGACCCCGGCGCTGTTGCCGATCTTGGTGATTTTGAGGGGCGCGTTCATACGGTGGTTATAACGCAATATGTCGCGATTGCCAATTTAATCGGAATCGATCTGATCGCCCAGTCCTGCCCTTCTTAAATGCTCCGCCCAATCGGGGCGGCAATTCCGCGCTCTGATACAATCCACTTCACCAACGTGCATTGCGTCCATCATCCGACCAAACTCATCCTCGGTTTCTGGTTGATGGGAAACATAGCAATGTGGCGTTTCTCCATCGGGTACCCAAGCCAGCAGATCGGGGGCCACATCTTCCCAAACGCCACAGGATATGCAGCAACCATCCTCAACATAGAATGTGCCCGGCACATTGGCTGGATGCGGCGGCAACGGAGAGTAATTAGCTACAGCCAACGGTTGCCGGACCGATCGTCCCAAAAATCTGTTCAGCCAATACCGGATCATCCTACCCCTCAATCCCGTTCCCTGTCCCCAGCGCCCATATATAGCTCGCTGCCGGTTTCCCTGAACACCCGGCTCATTTCCGCCATACCCTGTTCGGCGGTGGCGGCGTCCAGCGGTGCGCCCCCTCCACCGTTCGGCTGCGCCGGACGGTCCCCTTCCCCGTGCCGGGGAGGATTGGCGGCGATGAAGGTGTCGGCGTCCTGATTTTGCTTTGCGGCGAAATCGCGGACCTCCTGCGTGATTTTCATCGAGCAGAATTTGGGGCCGCACATCGAGCAGAAATGGGCTGACTTCGCGCCTTCGGCGGGGAGCGTCTGGTCGTGATATTGTTCGGCGGTGTCGGGATCGAGGCTCAAGTTGAACTGGTCGCGCCAGCGGAATTCGAAGCGGGCGCGGCTTAGCGCGTCGTCGCGGACCTTGGCGGCGGGATGGCCCTTGGCAAGGTCGGCGGCGTGGGCGGCCAGCTTGTAGGTGACGACGCCGACCTTCACATCGTCGCGGTCGGGCAGGCCCAGATGCTCCTTGGGCGTCACATAGCAGAGCATCGCCGTGCCGTACCAGCCGATCATGGCCGCGCCGATGCCGCTGGTGATATGATCGTATCCCGGCGCGATGTCGGTGGTGAGCGGCCCCAGCGTGTAGAAGGGGGCTTCGCCGCAGGCTTCGAGCTGCTTGTCCATATTCTGCTTGATCTTGTGCATGGGGACATGGCCCGGCCCCTCGATCATCACCTGCACATCCTGCGCCCAGGCGCGCTTGGTGAGTTCGCCCAGCGTGTAGAGTTCGGAAAACTGCGCTTCGTCATTGGCGTCGGCGATCGAGCCGGGGCGCAGGCCGTCGCCCAGCGAATAGGCGATGTCATAGGCTTTGCAGATTTCGGTGATCTCGTCGAAATGCTCGTAGAGGAAGCTTTCCTTGTGATGGCTGAGGCACCATTTCGCCATGATCGAGCCGCCGCGCGAGACGATGCCGGTGACGCGCTTCGCCGTCATCGGGATATAGGCGAGGCGGACGCCCGCATGGATGGTGAAATAGTCGACGCCCTGTTCGGCCTGCTCGATCAGCGTGTCGCGGAAAATATCCCAAGTCAGTTCCTCGGCCACGCCGCCGACCTTTTCGAGCGCCTGATAGATGGGGACGGTGCCGATCGGCACGGGCGAGTTGCGGATGATCCATTCGCGCGTGTCATGGATGTTGCGGCCCGTGGACAGGTCCATCACCGTGTCCGCGCCCCAGCGGATCGACCAGACCAGCTTGTCGACTTCGGACGCGACGTCGCTGGCGACGGCCGAGTTGCCGATATTGGCGTTGATCTTGACCAGGAAATTGCGGCCGATCGCCATCGGTTCGGATTCGGGGTGGTTGATATTGCTGGGGATGATCGCCCGGCCGCGCGCCACTTCGTCACGGACGAATTCGGGCGTCACATAATCGGGGATGGCCGCGCCCCAATCCTGCCCGTCGCGGATATATTCGGCGAGGCGCGCGCGGCCCAGATTTTCGCGTTCCGCGACATATTCCATTTCCGGCGTGATGATGCCGCGTCGGGCATAGTGCATCTGGCTGACGTTCATGCCGGGCCGCGCGCGCAGGGGGCGACGATCCTGGCCGGGGAATTGGGCGACGCCGCCGGAGCGATCCGGGCCTTTAAGGCCGTTATCTTCGGGCTTTACCGCGCGCGGGTCATAATCCTCCACATCGCCGCGCGCCATGATCCAGTCGCGGCGCAATTGCGGCAGGCCCGCCATGATGTCGATCTGCGCATTGGGATCGGTATAGGGGCCGGACGTGTCATAGACTCGCACCGGCGGCTCGCCGCTGCCCAGCTCCAGCGTGATTTCGCGCATCGCGACCTTGAGCGGGCCGACATGGATTTTCTTCGATCCACGGATCGCGCCAGTGGTAACGTTCATTGCCGCCTGCCGGCGGATGAAGCCTTCGGCTTCGGGCATCTCGGTACGGGCGGGGACGTCTGCCATAAGTCACTCTCCTTGCAGCGAAAGAGAGAGAATGCGGGCGGTGTGAGTGCGCGCTTAACCCTCCCTACGCCGGTGTTAGCCGGATCAGGTTCAGCGGGTCGCGGCCACAAAGCCGCCTCTCAACCGTCTGCGGACGGTCCCCCGGGGATGGCGGCAAGGGTAATGGGTTTGGCGGGCGGGGTCCAGTGACTTGTCGCGGCATCGCCGGAGCGGGCCGGAGCCGCGCAGATTCTTTGCCCCCCGAACCATTTGCATATTGCATTGCAACAGGGGGTAGCGTTTGATCCCGCCATGCTCAAAGCCGCGCTCCACCACCGCACTGCCTATCGCTACAGCCGCCCGATCCGGCTTGGTCCGCAGGTCATCCGCCTGCGCCCCGCGCCGCACAGCCGGACCAAAGTGCCCAATTATGCGCTGAAAATCGAGCCGGCGGGGCATTTCCTGAACTGGCAGCAAGACCCGCACGGCAACTGGCTGGCGCGCATCGTCTTTCCAGAGCCAGTCGATCATTTCACGATAGAGGTCGACCTGCTGGCCGATCTCGACATCATCAACCCGTTCGATTTCTTCGTGGAGCCGTACGCGGAAAACTATCCGTTCGCCTATGACGAGCAGCTGAAAACCGATCTGGCCGCCTATTTCGATGTCGAGCCGCAAGGGCCGCTGTTCGAAAAGATGGTGGACCAATATGCCGGGCATGAAAGCCGCACCGTCGACTTCCTGGTCGAGGTGAACCGCCGCCTGCAACAGCAGGTCGGCTATGTCATCCGCATGGAAGCGGGCGTCCAGACGCCGGAGGAGACGCTGGAGATCGGCACCGGGTCATGCCGCGATTCCGCCTGGCTGCTGGTGCAATTGCTGCGGCGGCTGGGCTTTGCCGCGCGCTTCGTGTCGGGATACTCGATCCAGCTGGTCGCGGACGTCGAGCCGATCGAGGGGCCAAAGGGGGTCAGTCAGGACGTCGTCGACCTGCACGCCTGGGCGGAGGCCTATGTGCCGGGCGCGGGCTGGGTGGCGCTGGACGCGACCAGCGGCATGTTTGCGGGCGAAGGCCATATCCCGCTCTGCGCGACGCCGCACTACAAGTCCGCCGCGCCGATCAGCGGCATGGCCGAACCTGCCGAGGTCAATTTCGATTTCGCGATGACCGTCAGCCGCATTGCCGAGGCGGTGCGGATCACCAAGCCCTTCACCGACAAGCGATGGGACGCGGTGATGGCGCTGGGGGCGAAGGTGGACGCGGATTTGCAGGCGCAGGACATGCGGCTGACGATCGGTGGCGAGCCGACCTTCGTGGCGGTGGATGGCGGCGATGCGGGCGAATGGAATGGCGATGCGGTCGGCCCGACCAAGGCGGCCTATGCCGACCGGCTGATCCGCAAGCTGCGGGGCCAGTTCGCGCCGGGCGGCCTGCTGCATCATGGACAGGGCAAATGGTATCCCGGCGAAAGCCTGCCGCGTTGGGCCTATGCCGTCTATTGGCGGACGGACGGCACGCCGATCTGGCACGATGAAAGCCTGATCGCGCCCGATGATGCGCCCGACGGCGCGCGCAGCGTGACGCCTGACGACGCCCGCGCTTTCCTGAGCCATATGGCGGCCCATATGGGCTTTTCCGACGACTATACCCATGCGGTCTTTGAAGATCCGGCGGTCTGGTCGATCAAGGAGTCGGAACTGCCGATCAACGCCACCACCGACGACCCCAAGATCAGCGATCCCGAAGCGCGCGCGCGGATGGTCAAGACGTTCGAGCGTGGGCTGGACCAGCCGGTCGGCTATGTCCTGCCGGTGCAACGCTGGCAGTCGCAGGCGAGCACGCCGCGCTGGCAGAGCGAAATCTGGCAATTGCGGCGCGGCAAGCTGTTCGCGGTGCCGGGGGATTCGGCGCTGGGGTATCGCCTTCCGCTCGGCTCCCTGCCTTATGTGCCGCCGTCGGACTATCCCTATATCCACCCCCGCGACACCAGCGAGCCGCGCGAGCCGCTGCCCGATTTCCGGGCGCAGGTGATGCAGCAGGCCGATGTCGAGGAGGTGCGCGCGCAGCAATCGCAGCGGGTCGCCGGGCCGGAGGGCGGCATGGCCGCGCAGGATCGGGTGGAACAGGTCATTATCGAAGGGGCGGTCCGTACCGCCGTGACGGTGGAGCCGCGCGGCCATTATCTGTCGGTATTCCTGCCGCCGGTACAGGCGCTGGAAGATTATCTGGAGCTGATCGCCGAGGTCGAGGCGGCAGCCGAAGCGTTGCAGATTCCGGTGCGGATCGAGGGCTATTCGCCCCCGCCCGATCCGCGCATCGCGGTGCTGAAAGCCACGCCCGACCCCGGCGTGATCGAGGTGAATGTCCATCCCGCATCCAGTTGGGACGAAACGGTCGCGATCACCGAACAGCTATACGCCTATGCCCGCGAATGCGACCTGACCGCCGACAAGTTCATGGTCGATGGCCGGTCGGTCGGCACCGGCGGGGGCAATCATATCGTGCTGGGCGGCCCGACGCTCAACGATTCGCCCTTCATCCGGCGGCCCGACCTGCTCAAGAGCTTCGTCCTCTACTGGCAGCGGCACCCTTCGCTTTCCTACCTGTTTTCGGGCCTGTGCATCGGGCCGACGAGCCAGGCGCCGCGCATCGACGAGGCGCGGCATGATGGCCTGTATGAACTGGAGATCGCGCTGGCGCAGGTGCCCAACCCGTTCGCGGGCGAGGGTGCTTCGCCGCCCCCATGGCTGGTCGATCGGCTGTTCCGCAACCTGCTGGTCGATGTGACGGGCAACACCCACCGCACCGAAATCTGCATCGACAAGATGTTCTCGCCCGATGGGCCGACCGGGCGATTGGGGCTGCTGGAGTTTCGCGGTTTTGAAATGCCGCCCGAAGCGCGGATGAGCCTGGCGCAGCAATTGCTGATCCGGGCGCTGGCGGCGTGGTTCTGGCGGCAGCCGCAGCAGGGCAATCTGGTGCGCTGGGGCACGACGCTGCACGATCGCTTCATGCTGCCCCATTTCGTCTGGGCCGATTTTCTGGAAATCCTGTCCGACCTGCGCGGCGCGGGCTATGATTTCGATCCCAACTGGTTCGAGGCGCAGCGGCAGTTCCGCTTCCCCATCCACGGCAGTGTCGACGCGGGCGGCGTGGGGCTGGAAATCAGCCATGCGCTCGAACCGTGGAACGTGCTGGGCGAAACCGGGGCGATCGGCGGCACGGTGCGCTATGTCGACAGTTCGACCGAGCGGTTGCAAGTCCGCGCCACGGGTCTGGTGGCCGGGCGGCATATCGTTGCGTGCAATGGACGGCAGGTGCCGATGACGGCGACGTCGGTGCCGGGAGAAGGGGTTGGCGGTGTCCGCTACAAGGCATGGGCGCCCGCCAATTGCATGCACCCCAACCTGCCCGTCAACGCGCCGCTGACCTTTGACGTGCTCGACAGTTGGAGCGGGCGGTCGCTGGGCGGCTGCGTCTATCATGTCGCGCATCCGGGCGGGCGCAATTACGACACGCTGCCCATCAACGGATATGAAGCCGAAGCGCGGCGCAAGGCGCGTTTTCAGGACCATGGCCACACCCCCGGCCCGGTCGATATGCCCGCCGCCGAACCGGCCGGTGAATTTCCGATGACGCTGGACCTGCGTTTCAGGCATCCGGGCGCGTAAGGGCGACCGGGTGGAAACCGCCATATATGCGAACTGGGCCGACGCCTATCTGGCCAATGCACCGGCGGGCGACCTGTTCGCCGGTGCATCGCCCGCCATGCAGACACGCTGGCGCACGATGCTGGACCGGCTGTCGGCGCAGGCGCAGGGCGACCCGGCCATGCTGGCGGACAATGTCGCGCGGCAGGCGATCGACCTGGGCATGGCGTTCCGCCTGACCGGGGACGAACAGGAACGATCCTGGCCATTGGGGCCGATCCCGATGCTGATCGACGCGGCCGAGTGGGCGCATATCGAGCGGGGTCTGGCCCAGCGCGCCGAATTGCTGGAACAGGTGATCGGCGATATTTATGGGAGCCAGTCGCTGGTCCGCGATGGCAAGCTGCCCGCCAGCGTGATCACCGGCAGCCCGCATTATTGGCGGGTGATGAACAGCACCCCGCCCCCGCGCGGCCATCATCTGCATTTCTATGCCGCCGACATCGGGCGCGGCCCGGCGGGCGAATGGCGCGTACTGGCCGACCGGGTACGGACGCCGGTGGGCGTTGGCTATGCGCTGGAAAACCGCCTGGCCTGGTCGCGCGCGACCGGCGACCTGCTGGGCGCGATGAACACGCGGCGGCTGGCCCCCTTTTTCGACGATCTGCGCCGGGGATTGGCCGCCGATTGCGAACGATCGGACCCGCGCATCGGCCTGCTGACGCCCGGTCGTTTCAACCAGAGCTATGCCGAACAGGCGCATCTGGCCCGGTATCTGGGCCTGTTATTGGTCGAGGGCGACGATCTGATCGTCACTGACGGGCAGTTGTTCGTCCGCACCATTCAGGGTTTGAAGCGCATCGACGGTTTGTGGCGCTGGATGGACAGCCGCTTCATGGACCCGCTGGCCTTCGACAGCAAGTCGCGCATCGGCGTGCCCGACCTGTTCGACGCCTGCGCGCGCGGCGGATTGGTGCTGAGCAACTGGCCGGGCGCCGGCGTGATCGAATCGCGCGCCTTCGCCGCCTTCCTGCCGCAACTGAGCAAGGCGCTGCTGGGCGCGGACCTGATCCTGCCCAATATCGCGACCTGGTGGTGCGGGCAGAGCGGGGAGCGCACCTATGTGCGCGACCGGCTGGATCAACTGGTCGTCGGATCGGCCTTCGATCAGGATGTGGCGGGCCTGCCCGATGCGCGCTTTACCCCCGGATCGGCGCTGGACGCGCCGCAACGCGCCATGCTGGCCGAAGCGATGGCGCGGCGGCCGATGGATTATGTGGGACAGGAACTGGTGAAGCTGTCCACCACCCCGGCGGTGGTCGACGGGCGCCTCACCCCCCTGCCCTTCACCCTGCGCGTGTTCGTGGCGCGCGACGCGCAGGGCCAGTGGCGGGTGATGCCCGGCGCCTTTGCGCGGCTGGCGGGCCATGGCGACATCCGCGCCGCGCTGATGGGCAAGGGCGACATGTCCGCCGACATGTGCGTGGTCGATAGCGTGGCTGTGCCGCCCGACACCCTGTTGGGCGGCGGCGCGCCCGCGATCCGGCGGATCGGCGGGATGTTGCCGG
Source organism: Sphingobium sp. JAI105 (assembly GCF_015752145.1). Classification (NCBI taxonomy): domain Bacteria; kingdom Pseudomonadati; phylum Pseudomonadota; class Alphaproteobacteria; order Sphingomonadales; family Sphingobiaceae; genus Sphingobium; species Sphingobium sp. JAI105. Next base: position 1,868,964 of record NZ_JADOUC010000001.1, read on the forward strand.
CCAAGGCGGCGGACAATCTCTATTGGCTGGGCCGCTATATCGAGCGGACGGAAATGACGCTGCGGCTGATCCGCGCCATCGTCGGCGGATCGATAGAGGCGGATCTTGGCCCGTCGGTTGCATCGCCGACGATGAACCGGCTGGTCGGGCAACTGGTGCTGTGGGGCGCGATCGCCCGCGATGGCGGCGGTCCCATCGGCCCGATCTGCGCGACCGCGCTGGGCGATGCGCGCCAATCGGGTAGCGTCCGGGCGCTGATGGCGAGCGTCGGCAATATCGGCGAAGGGCTGCGCGACCGGCTGGCAAGCGACTTCTGGCGGCTCGTTCGCCTGCCGCTGCCGACATTTGACGGCGCGGTGACCGAAACCCTGCTCGACGCATCGTCGCGCATGATCGAGCGGATTTCGGCGCTGTCGGGGCTGGCGGCGGAAAATATGGGCCGGAGCGAGGGCTGGCGCTTTCACGATATGGGCCGACGGATGGAGCGGGCGATCAATGGCTGCCGCCTGCTTGGCCTGTTCGGCGGCGAAAGCGCGAGCGCGGACGACCTGACCGTCCTGCTGGACCTTAATGACAGCCAGATCAGCTATCGCACCCGCTATCTGACCGGCCCCGCGCTGCCGCCGGTACGCGATCTTGTCGCGCTGGAGCCGTATAATCCGCGCGCCATCGTCTATCAGGCGCAGCGTCTGGCCGATCATGTCGCCGCCCTGCCGACGCTGCGCACGGACGGGATGCCGGAGGAACCCAGACGCCTGGCCGATGCACTGGTCGCCCGGCTCAGCCCGCTGACCGGCGACATGCTGACCATCGGTGACATAGACGACGTCGAAAACCGCCTGCTGGCCCTGTCCGACGCCATCGGCCAGCGCTATTTCCTGCAAGTGCGCAAGGCGGAAAAGGCCGATGGAGCGGACCTGCTGTCATGATCTACCATGTCCGCCACCAGACCATATTGCGCTATGCCGCGCCGATGCGGCTGGCCCGGTTCAACCTGCGCCTGCGCCCCGCGCCCTGGGCCGGGCAATGGACGTCCGACTATGCGCTGACGGTCGATCCCGCCCCCTCCACCATCGAATCGCGGCCCGGCGCCTGGCCGGTTCATGTCGCCCGACTGGTGATCGAAAGCCCGATCCGGCAGTTGACGATCGAGAGCCGTTTTCGTGTCGGCGTGGCTGACAGCGCCCCGCCCAAACCCCAGCCCGATGACCCCGCCATCGGCGCGGTGGCGAACGCCGCGCTGGCCGATCGCGACATGAGCGCGTCGGCCCCGGCCCTCTATCTCTACGCCTCCACCCGCGCGCCGCTGCTGCCGCAGGTTGGCGCGTGGGTCGGCGACGGGCTGGACCCGGACCGGCCGGTGGTCGCCGCCGCGCTGGCGCTGGCGCTGCGTATTCGCGCAGAGTTCGCCTATGATCCCGGCGCGACCGATGCCAGCACGCCGGTCGCCGACGCCTTTGCCGCGCGCCATGGCGTATGCCAGGATTTCGCCCATGTCATGGTGGTCGCGCTGCGGCTGGCGGGGCTGCCCGCCGCCTATGTCAGCGGCTATCTGCGCACCGATCCGCCGCCCGGCCGCCCGCGGCTGATCGGCGCGGACGCGATGCATGCCTGGGTCATGCTGTGGTGCGGGCCGACGCGCGGCTGGATCGGTTTCGATCCCACCAATGGCTGCATCACCGGCAACGGCCACATCTTCGTTGCGATGGGCCGCGACTATGCCGATGTGGCGCCGATGGACGGCCTGTTCGTGGGCGGCGGGGGGCAGAGCATCCAGGCGATGGTCGATGTCGTGCCGGAGGAAGAGTTGGCGTGACGACCAACGGGGGTGGGGTCAAACGCCGATCTTCTCGAACATCAGCATCATCCCCTTGCGCGGGCGCACGGTCAGGCGGCTGATCGGTTCGGGCTTGTAGCCGGGCCGCACCGACAGACGATAATGGCGCAGCACGTCGGCGATCACGGTCATCACCTCCTGCTGGGCAAAGCCGGCCCCCACGCACACGCGCGGGCCGCGGCTGAAGGGCAGCCAGGCCTGCTTGATCATGTCGGCGTTGGCCGGATCGTCGAACCGATCGGGATTGAAACTGTGCGGGCAGGCCCAGTTATCCTTGTTGCGCTGGGTCAGCCAGGGGGCGACGACCAGCATCGCGCCGGGGACGAGATTCTTGTCGCGCATCTGCATCGGGCAGGGCACTTCGCGCGGAAAGAAGGCGAGCGGGGGATAGAGGCGCAGCGTTTCCCTGAACACGTTGCGCACCACCCCCATGTCCTTGAGCATCGCCGGGGTCAGTGGCGCGTCGCCCGCCACCGCCATCACTTCGGTCCGCGCGCGCTCCTGAACATGGGCGCATTCCGACAGGAGGTAGAGCGCCCAGGTCATGGTGCTGGCGGAGGTTTCATGGCCCGCCAGGAAGATGGTCGCAACCTGATCCATCACCTCCTTCAAGGTGAAATGCGCGCCCGTCTGCGGATGCCGCGCCTCTATCAGCGACTGGAGAATGTCCTTGTGCGGCGCGGGCTGTCCGGCATGGAAGGCATTGAACCGTTCCGCCACGATCGGCGCGAACACGCCGCGAATGGCGTTGGCGGGCCGTTCCGACCAGCGTTCGAACCAGCGGTTTGGGAAGCCGTATAGGCCCAGCATGGACGCGGAATGGGAATAGCGCTGGAACCGCCCGAACGCCTGATGGATGATGAAGGAGCGCCTGGTATCGAGCGTCTGGGAAAAGAGCGTGCGAAAGATGATGTCGGCGGCCACATGGGTCATCATCGCGTCGATGTTGATCGCCTTGCTGCGATCCATCCCGTCGATCCGCGCCAGGAAGGCTGCGACCGCCTCCACCATCAGCGGCATCGTCTTGTTCATCGCGGTATGGGCGAAGGCGGGATTGATCATCGCCCGCTGATTTTCCCAGTCCACGCCATTGGCGGAAAAGACGCTGTTGCCGATCAGCGGCGACAGCCCCTTGACCAGTTCGGAATGTTTGGGAAATTCGGTCCCGCCCTTCAGGATACGGTCCACCAGCGGCAGTTCATTGGCGATATACATGAGCTGCCCGCGCCCGCGCACCTCGCCCATCTTCATCGTATAGCTTTTTTCGAACAGCACATGAATCCAGCTGTGCCAGCCGATGAAGAAGCGCCGCAGCATCGTGCGCTTGTTGCGCGTGGGCTGGGGGAAAGGCGGGGTGAAGAGCGGTTCTGTCATGGAATCGTCCGGAAAGCGGCGATGGCGTCGTCCAGGGTGCGGCGGCCCGCGGTGAGGCTGAGGAAATCGACCGGCGACAGGCGATCGCCTACCCGCAAATAGTCGAAATGCGCCTCATATTTGTTCGACCAGCCACCATGATAATTTTCAGGATCGTAGAACAGGTGGAAGCGCGGCGAGAGCATGTCGACCCGCGCGGCATGCGTGTCGCTTTCCAGCAGCAGCGGATTGACGTTGAAATAGGCCGCGCCGTCGGGCGGGAAGCTGAGATCCACATAGCGGAAATGCTTGTCCGCCAGCGCGCGCAAATCAGCATGATACCAGCGGGCGTCCGTCCGCAACGCCACGACCGGCACCACCTGCCCCATGCCCACCATCGCGAAATGATCCGGCAGCCGCGTACCGCGCAGGTCGAACAGCCGCCGCATCACCGACATGCCCAGGATCGTACCCGCGCTATGGGTGAGGAACAGCACCTCGTCCCACGGTTCGTCCAGTTCCTCGGCCATGCGCCGGGCAAAGGCATCGAGCCGCGCGTCCAGCGCGTCGCCCGGTCCGCCAGCGGCGAGCGTGTGGTGATAATAGGTAAAGCGCAGCAGCCATGGCACGACCAGCTTGTTGAGCCATTTGCCCGACGCCATGGCGCTGATGCCGATCCCCGCCAGCGCCGCCGCCCAGAATGGCAGCACGCTCCACAGCAGCAAAGCGGAGAGCAGCGCGAACAGCAGCGGGATCATCACCGCCAGAAAGGGCGGATAACATATGGTCAGCACCGGACCGGGCCGCAGCGCCTTCATCCGCTTGAACTGCATGAAACGGCCATGGCCGACATAGGTGGCGATGGAGCGGAAGGCGAGCGTGAGCGGGTTGCGAATCCACACCTTGCCGACCAGATCCTCCCAGCGGAGAAATTCATAGTCGGTTTCGACCCCGGCCTGTCCATTGTCGACCGACCAGATTGTCGAGACGACTGATCCCGCAGGCCCGGCGCGACGTCCGCCCACGGTCACGCCCTCGCCCGTCAGCCGGTCATACCGACCGGCCTGGTCGCGATAGAGCTGGTGGTAAAAACGCACGCCGCGCGGATCAAAACCGCCAAGATAAAAGACTTTACGCTTGAATTTTTGCACTGCCCCGGCCCTAATCGGGTCATGAGCACACCCGAACGCGACTACTGCTATTTCATAGACCACCGTAAATACAACCGAAACATCGGCTGTAGGAAGCATGACAATGTCTATGGCATCAACGGGGGCGGCAGCGAGCGGGACCGGTGGCGCGCGGACATGGCCTTTTACCGCCATATGAAGGCCAATGGCGATCCGATGGCGCTGCCTTCGCTGATCGCCTGCCTGTGCTTCGGCTGGTTCTGCTGGAATTATCATCCGGGCAAGGGGCTGTGGCGCGGCCAGCTCTTGCGGCGCTTTGCCAAAGCGCCCAAGTGACCGGCATGACTGTTCCCCACCATGTGAAGGTCGGCCCGATCACCATCGGCAACGACCTGCCCTTCGTTCTCATTTCCGGCCCCTGCCAGATAGAAAGCCGCGACCATGCGCTGTTCATGGCCGATGCGCTGGCGCGGATCGCGGGGCAGGCGGGCGTGCCGTTCATCTTCAAATCCTCGTTCGACAAGGCGAACCGGACATCGGTGTCGGGCCAGCGCGGCGTCGGCATCGACGCGGGGCTGGGGATATTGGCGGAAGTGAAGGCGACATTGGGCTGCCCGGTGCTGACCGACGTGCATGATGCGGGACAGGTCGAGGCCGCTGCGCAGGCGGTCGACATCCTCCAGATCCCGGCGTTCCTGTGCCGCCAGACCGACCTGCTGCTCGCCGCCGGACGCACCGGCGCGGTGATCAACGTCAAGAAGGGGCAGTTCATGGCCCCATGGGACATGGCGGCGGTGGCGCAAAAGGTCGCCTCGACCGGCAATGACCGCATCCTGCTGACCGAACGCGGCGCGAGTTTCGGCTACAACACGCTGGTCAGCGACATGCGCGCGCTGCCGGTGATGGGTGAGACCGGCTATCCGGTGATATTCGACGCCACCCATTCGGTCCAGCAGCCCGGTGGCCTGGGTTCGGCATCGGGCGGCCAGCGCGAGTTCGCGCCGGTGCTGGCGCGCAGCGCGGTGGCGGCGGGCGTCGCCGCGATCTTCGCCGAAGCGCATCAAGACCCGGACAATGCGCCGTCCGACGGCCCGGTCATGCTCCCCCTCGATTGGGTCGCGCCGATGCTGGCGAAGCTCAAGGCGATCGATGCGGTGGTGAAGGGGTAAGCCTCACCGTTGCCCCGGACCCTTGGGCGGGCGCAGGACAGGCTTCTGTGGCCCCCCGCTATCTGCGCGAAGAAAAGCGGGATGCCGGGTCAAGCCCGGCATGACGAAAGAGGGGTGGCAATGAACGACCACTTACAGCCATTCAAATTGGCTGATTATCTCTCCGTAAGCCACTATCTAAAAGTGGTGCAATCGACTGTCACCCGCTTTGTGTCTTTCGGCATGTCGATCAACACGATGAATGAGAAAAAGTGCGAGTCTGGAACGAATGGCAAAGCAACACCAACGGCTAACTTTTTCGTAGCAGGAAAGAACGACGCGCCCAAAGCGTGTGGGCTGTAGAATGTGCGTTCCGCTTCGTTTGCTTCTTTGCCATATTTTGCAGTTACTTCGACAGCGCTCCACTTCCGTCCTGAATTGGAGGTTACGCCAAGCATTTTATTGAGCTCCGGCGTTAATGGGCGGTAGCTTCTGGCACCGAGAAAACTCCGCAACCGCAACTGCTGTTTGGGGGATGGTTTGGTGAAGTCGCGATTAGCAAGTTCAATTTCGCCACCGGGCAGGTCAACATCTTGGACGCCGCCTGAGCAATGCGTAATGGCCCGCTTTACAGCAATCGATGCATGGGCAGCATATGCTCCGCCCTCCACGGTCAACAACAATGGTAATGCCAAAAACAGGTGCCTCGTTAACGCCATCGTACGATCTCGCTAGCTAACTTCGTCAGCTTGAACGCATAGGTTCTCTAGAGCCGTCAGTCCACTTCCCACCCTTTACGGACGAACCTGTCCCGTTCCGCGCACGATCCATTTATAGGTCGTCAGTCCCTCCAGCGCGACCGGGCCGCGGGCGTGGAGGCGGCCGGTGGAGATGCCGATTTCCGCGCCCAGCCCGAATTCGCCGCCATCGGCAAATTGGGTGGAGGCGTTCCACATCACGATCGCGCTGTCGACCGCGTTCAGGAAGCGCGCCGCAGTTTCGGCATCTTCGGTGATGATCGCGTCGGTATGGTGGCTGGCATGGGCGGCGATATGGTCGATCGCGCCGTCGACGCCATCGACCAGCCGGATCGACACGATCGCTTCGAGATATTCGGTGTCCCAATCCTGCTCGCTCGCCGCGATGACGCGCGCGTCCATCGCCTGCACCGCTTCGTCGCCGCGCACTTCGCATCTGGCGTCTAGCAGCGCCTTCACCAGCGCAGGCGCGTCGCCATAGGCGCGGTCGATCAGCACCGTTTCGGTCGCGCCGCACACGCCCGTCCGGCGCATCTTGGCATTCACGACCAGCTGCCGCGCCATCGCGGGGTTGGCCGCGCCATCGACATAGCTGTGGTTGATGCCGTCCAGATGGGCCAGCACCGGCACCCGCGCTTCTTCCTGCACCCGTGCGACCAGGCTCTTGCCCCCGCGCGGCACGATCAGGTCGATAAATTCGCTGGCGCGCAGCAGCGCGCCCACGACGGCGCGGTCGGTCGTGGGAATGAGTTGCACGACATCGGCGGGCAGGCCAGCGGCCACGATCCCCTCCGCCATCGCGCTCAGGATCGCGCGGTTGCTTTCCTTGGCTTCGCTGCCGCCGCGCAGGATGACGGCATTGCCCGCGCGCAGGCAGAGCGCCGCGGCATCCGCCGTCACATTGGGGCGGCTTTCATAGATGATGCCGATCACGCCCAGCGGCACGCGCACGCGGCTGAGTTCCAGCCCGTTGGGGCGCACGCTCCTGTCGATCACGCTGCCCAGCGGATTGGGCAGGCCCGCGACCTGTTCCACGCCGTCGGCGGTGGCGGCGACCCGGCCCGCGTCCAGCTTCAGCCGGTCGAGCATGGCGGGCGACAGGCCATTGGCGGCGGCATTGTCCATGTCGCGCGCATTGGCGGCGATGATCGCCGGTGCCTGGTCCCGCAACGCCTGTGCCGCGCGGCGCAGCGCATCGGCCTTTTGCTCGTCGCTCGCCTGCGCGAGGATGTGCGCCGCGCGACGCGCGCGCGCGCCCATCGTCGCGATCAGCATTTCAGGGGTCTGGGTCAGGTCGTTCATCATGGGTCTCGCCACTATATGGACGGCGACCTAGCATGAAAGCGTGGTGAAGCGAAGGCGGGACGTGACTGACGAGCGTCTGTCGAAATGCGCGAAGAGCGCATTGCGGTTGCCGCACCGGCCTGACCCTTGCGAACCAAGGGCCGATGACCAGACCATGGGTCGCAAATGATCCAGCCATCGGCAGGCAGTCAGACCACCTTCCATTGTCTCTATGCAGCCGGTGGGATGCCCGCATACCCCCACGGGGTTATGGCGAGGAATATGCTCAGCTTGTGATCTTGCAGCCCTTGCTCGTCGCCATGCCCCGCAGATAGCCGCGCCTGGCGATCCCCGCCGTGATCGCCGCCTGCAAACGCCGTTCCTGCGGCGCGGCGCCGCTGATTTCCCGCACCAGCCCGCGGAACGGGATGAGCGAATTGACGATCGTCTTGCCGACCGCCTCGGCAATCTTGCCCGCGCGATTCTCGTTGGCCTTGGCGCCGACGGTGAAATCCTCGCCCAGCACCGCGTTCAGTTCACCCAGCGATGCTTTCAGCCCCTTGCAGCTGCGCGATGGAGGAGGCGCATAGGGATTTTCCACTGCCTTCACCAGCACCGGCGGTATTTCGTCCTTGTCCAGGCCAATGTCGCGGACCGGCTGGCTGGCGATATTGCCCGCCTTCTTGAACGTCTCATCCTTTGGCTTTTCCGCTTCCTGCGCCAGCGCCGATGTCGACCAGAATAGTAGCGCGGCCATTGCGTATAGTTTCATCATCATGTCTCCCGCCGGACAAAACCAGCGATGCAATCTTTCGGTTCCCTTGCGAAACGAGCGCGCGTCGGGGCGAGACAGGCGACGGCATCGGCGTTAAGGCAGGCCCGCTTCAACAGGAGGACAGCAGGACGTGACAGACGCACCGGTCGGCATCGCTTCGGACCAGCTTGGCGCCACCATATCCGCCCAGGGCGCTGAACTCTGGTCGCTGCGCGATGCGCAGGGGCGCGAGTTGATGACCGACGCCGACCCGCGCTGGTGGACGGGCCATGCCCCCTTGCTCTTCCCCTTTGTCGGGCGGTCGCGCGGCGATGCCTATCGGCTGGACGGGCGCGATTATGCCATGCCCCAGCACGGCTTTGCCCGCCGCAGCACTTTCGCGCTGGTCGAACGCAGCGACAGCGCCGCGACCTTCCGGCTGGAAGCGGATGCGGCGAGCCTGCTTGTCTATCCCTTCGCCTTCCGGCTCGACATGGGTTTCGCGATCGAAGGCGCGCGCCTGTGCATGACCGCGACCGTGACCAACCGGGGGGAGGCTGTCATGCCCTTTTCCTTCGGCTATCACCCCGCCTTCGCCTGGCCCCTGCCCTATGGCGGCGCGCTGGAGGATCACCGCATCCTCTTTGAAAAGCCCGAACCCGCGCCGATCCGCAAGGTGGGCGCGGAACCCGGCCTGATCGCGCGGGAAGCCGTGGCGTCCCCGGTCGATGGCGACACGCTGGTCCCCAGCCATGCCATGTTCGAAGGGGATGCGCTGATCTGGGATGATCTCGCCAGCCGCTCCTTGCTCTGGGGCGTGCCGGGCCAGCCGCGCCTGAAGATCGACTTTCCCGATACGCCATGGCTGGGCCTATGGCAGAAGCCGGGCGCCCATTATTTGTGCGTCGAACCCTGGGCGGGGATGGCCGATCTGGTCGGGTTCGAAGGCGATGTGTGGGCAAAGCAGGGCATCATCGCGCTGCCACCGGGCGAGAGCCGCGCCTTCCGCATGGACGTCAGCCTTGTGGACGTGTAACGGCGCAACCTAGATTCCGTTCGCCCTGAGCGAAGTCGAAGCCCTCCACTGAGTGAAGCCGAAGTGCCTCGCCTCCGCTCGGCATGGCCCTTCGACTTCGCTCAGGGCGAACGGCTTTATTACTCCCGACCCAGAAAATCATCATGACCATTCCATCCCGCCGCACCTTCGCGATCATTTCCCATCCTGACGCCGGCAAGACCACGCTGACCGAGAAGCTGCTGCTGGAGGGTGGCGCGATCCACCTGGCCGGTGAGGTCAAGGCACGCGGCGCGAACCGGCGTGCGCGGTCGGACTGGATGAAGATCGAGCAGCAGCGCGGCATTTCCGTCACCTCCTCGGTCATGACGTTCGAGCGGACGCGCGATGGCGAGACGATCACGTTCAACCTGCTCGATACGCCGGGTCACGAAGATTTCAGCGAGGACACCTACCGCACCCTGACCGCCGTCGATTCCGCCGTGATGGTGATCGACGCGGCCAAGGGTATCGAGCCGCAGACGCGCAAGCTGTTCGAGGTGTGCCGCCTGCGCAACCTGCCCATCATCACCTTCGTCAACAAGGTGGACCGCGAGGGCCGCGAGACGTTCGGTCTGCTCGACGAGGTGGCGGACCAGTTGCAGCTGGACGTATGCCCGATGAGCTGGCCGGTGGGCATGGGTGGCGAGTTTGAGGGCATATATGACTTCGCCACAAACCGGCTGATGCAGCCCAGCGGGCCAAGCCGCGAATTTGACGGCACCCGGCACCAGTTTACCGGGCTGGACGATCCGAAACTCGCCGATTTCCTGTCGCCCGACGGGCTGGAGAAATTGCGCGAGGAGGCCGAATTGTCGCAGGGCGGCTATGCCGAATTCGACCTTGCCCGCTATCGTCAGGGAGACCTGACGCCGGTTTATTTCGGCTCCGCGCTCAAATTGTTCGGCGTTACCGAGTTGATCGACGCGCTGGCGGCCCACGCCCCGCCGCCGCGCGCGCAGCCCGCAGAGCCCGCCGCCGTCGAGCCGGAGGGCAGCGAAGTCACCGGCTTCATCTTCAAGGTGCAGGCCAATATGGACCCGATGCACCGCGACCGCATCGCCTTCATGCGGCTGGTGTCGGGCAAGTTCCGGCGCGGCATGAAGCTGACGCCCAGCGGGTCGGGCAAGGCGCTGGCGGTCCATTCGCCGATCCTCTTCTTCGCGCAGGACCGCGAACTGGCGGATGAGGCCTATCCCGGCGACATTATCGGCATTCCCAACCATGGCGCGCTGCGCGTGGGCGATACGCTGAGCGAAAAGCCCGGCCTGCGCTTTACCGGCCTGCCCAATTTCGCGCCGGAAATATTGCGCCGGGTCCAATTGAAAGACCCGACCAAGACCAAGCAGCTGCGCAAGGCGCTCGATGACCTGTCCGAAGAGGGCGTGATCCAGGTATTCTACCCGGAAATCGGCAGCAATTGGGTCGTCGGCGTGGTGGGGCAATTGCAGCTGGAAGTGCTGATTTCCCGACTGGACGCGGAATATAAGGTCGCCGCCGCGCTGGAGCCTTCACCCTTCGATACGGCCCGCTGGATCAGTGGCGATGAGGGTGCGATCAAGGATTTCGTCGGCTTCAACGCGGCCAACATGGCCAAGGACCGCGATGGCGCGCTGGTATTCATGGCCCGCAGCGCATGGGACATCGGCTATCAGCAGGAACGCCACCCCAAGCTGAAGTTCAGCGCGACCAAGGAGCGGTAATCCCCCCGGTGGCTAGGCGCTGACCCAATCCTTGCGCAGCGCCCGGCCCGCCAATGCCATGAACAGACCGGCCAATAGATAGAAGCCCAGCGCCGCGACGATGGCATAGCGCAGCGCCTCCACGCCATAAGCGGGCGTCAGCGCGTCCGACAAAGCCCCTACGCTCCACGATCCCAGCCCCAGCCCGACCAGATTGTTGATCAGCAGGAAACTCGCCGCGGCGCTGGCGCGCATATGGGCGGGGACGAGATGCTGAACGGCGGTCAGCACCGGGCCGAGCCAGACATAGACCAAGGCCTGCGGGATCAGGAACAGCGCAAAGGCAAAGCCCACATTGTCGGACAGCACGCCGACCACGAACAGGGGCATTCCCACGACATAGCTGATCGCGGGTACCCAGGCATAATAGGCCTTGTCCCTGTTACCCATCGCATCGCCCAGCCAGCCGCCCAGCAACACGCCCGCCACGCCGCCGATCAGCAGCAGCGCCCCCAGAAACTGGCCCGCGCCCAACAGGTCCAGGCCAAAGCTGCGCATCAGCAGGCTGGGCAGCCAGAAGGCGACGCCATAGCCGCACATCGAACTGCACGCCGCGCCCAGCGCCAGCAGCCAGAAGCCGCGCTTGGCCGCCAATATGCCGAATACGGCGCTGACCGGCACGGCATTGTTCGCCAGTACCGGGCGTGCTGGTTCGCGCACCACCAGCCGGAACAGGGGCGCGATCAGCAAGCCAGCCACGCCGACCGCGATGAAGGCGGTGCGCCACTCGACCGCCTGCGCGATATAACCGCCCAGCAGCACGCCGCCCGCCGATCCCAGGGGGATGCCCAGCGAATAGATGGACAGCGCGCGCGCGCGCTGGTGCGTCGGGAAATAGTCGGAGATCACGGCATAGGATGGCGCGACGCCGCCTGCCTCCCCCACGCCCACGCCGACGCGAAAAGCGAACATCTGCCAGAAGCTGCCCGCCATGCCGCACAGCGCGGTAAAGCCGCTCCATACCGCAAGGCTGACGGTGATCACCCAGGTCCGGCTGGTCCGGTCGGCCAGCAATGCCAGGGGAATCGCCAGCGTCGAATAGAGCAGCGCAAAGGCGATCCCGCCCAGCGCGCCCAATTGCCCGTCGGTGAGGCCCAGTTCCGCCTTGATCGGCCCGGCGAGGATGCCCAGAATCTGCCGGTCGAGGAAGTTGAAGGTGTAGACGAGCAGCAGCATCGCCAGCACGACACCGCGATAGGCGGGGGAAACGGGGGGAGAGGCGGAGGGAACCGTTCGGTCTGTCATATATGCTCCTTACGCCCCTTGCCGCACAGCAAAAGCGTGTTCCCGCGCAGGCGGGAAACCAGTCCCGCCCCTGGAACCGGATTCGTGCCCGCGCGGGAATACCGAACCTAGAACTTCACCGTTCCGGTCACGAACACCTGCCGCGGATTGCCGTAGAACGCGGTCAGCGTGCCTTCGCGGCCCAATGAAGGGGTCGGGAAGCCAGCGGCATTGTTAATGATTGCGCCGGTCGTCGCATTGGCCGCGACGAAGGTATAGCCCGACGTCTTATATTCCTTGTCCAGCAGGTTCTTGCCATGCAGCCCCAGTGTCCAGCGGTCGTCCGGCGCGGTGTAAACGATGCTGGCGTCCCACAGGGCATAGCCCTTCTGGTCGATATAGGGGTTGGGGATTTCAAACTGATAGGTCTTGCTGCGCCATGAAAGGGTGCTGCCCGCATAGAGGCTGCCGTCGCCGACCGGCGTGGTGTAGCCGAGCGTGCCGCTGGCGGTCCATTTGGGGGTATTCTGCACCTTGCGGAACGCGGCCACATCGGTCGGCACCCCGCCGATATTGGTCACATATTCGCGATATTCGGCGTCGATATAGCCGACCGCCGTGGACAGGCTCAAACGGTCGCCGCCCGTCAGGAAATCCTGCGCCAGCCGGGCGTTGCTTTCAAATTCCAGCCCCTTGAACCGCGCCTTGCCCGCATTGGACACGACACCGCAGAAGGACGGCGTCGGCACGCCGCCCACGCTGACGGTGCAGGCGACCGAGCCGGGGATCTGCACGTCGTTATAGTCGGCATAGAAGCCCGCGACCGCGACATAGAGCGCGCCGTTCATGAAGTTGCCCTTATAGCCCACTTCATAGCTTTTGACGCTTTCGGGACGGAAGCTCAGGAAGGACGCGATCTCGCTATCTTCGCGAATGCCGTTGCCGTTGAGGTCGGGCGCATTGGTGCCCACCCCGCGCGGATCGAAGCCGCCGCCCTTGAAGCCCTGCGCATAGCTGGCATAGATATTGTGATCGGGCGTCGGCTTATAGCTGATCGAAACACGGGGCGTGAACTTCTTATATTCGCGCTGACCGTTGAAATCGGTGCTGGGCGCGCCGAATGCCACGCCTGCGCCGCCGAAGACGGGCGATCCGCCACCCAGATAATTCTGCCGCAAAATGTCCGCGCGGCGCTTGTCCCAGGTATAGCGACCGCCCGCCGAAATGCTCAGCTGCTGCGAAATGTCGAAGGTGAAGTCGCCGAACACGGCATAGGTTTCCGTGTCGACATCGGCCTGGGTAAAGGCGGTCAGGCCAGCAACGGTCGTGAACAGCCGCACGTCGAACGCGGTATCGGCCTTGGCATCCAGATAATAGAAGCCAAGCATGCCATGCAGCGGGCCGCTGTCATAAAGAAGCTGGAATTCCTGGCTCAGCTGCTCGTTGAAGTAGAAGGCCGGTACGTCGACATCGACGGCGGGCAGCGCGTCGAAATCGATCGGCGATGCGCTGTCATCCTTGCGCCACGCGCTGATCGACCGCAGCGTCACCGCGTCCGACAGTTCAGCCGTGATGTTCATCGATAGCCCGTAGGACTTCACATATTGCTTGGGGTCGGCAAGGCCGCCGCGCGTGTCGAACACGTCGTCCAGCACCGGCGCGCCCGACAGCTGGCCGGGAATCAGGCGGTGGCCGCCGCGCGCATTGCTGTTATCCTTGGTATAATCGCCGGTAATCCGCATCAGCACCGGCTGGCCATAGCCGCCCATTTCGAACGTGCCGCGCGCGGCCCAGACATCCTTGTTGTAATTATCTTCGCCGGTGGTCAGATTCTTGCCAAAGCCGCCGCGCGACAGGCGGGCGAGTGCGCCGCCGACCCGGATCATGTCACCGACCGGGGCCGACACGCTGATGATGCCATCGGCCTGATCATAGGTGCCGTAGCTGCCCTTGATCTTGAGCGCGAAGTCCTGCGGCAGCATCTTGGTCACATATTTGACCGCGCCGCCGATCGTGTTGCGGCCATAGAGCGTCCCCTGCGGCCCACGCAGCACCTCGATCCGATCGACATCATAAATGTCGAGGATCGCGCCCTGCGGCCGGTTCAGGTAAACATCGTCCAGATAGATGCCGACGCCCTGTTCAAAACCGGACACGGGATCCTGCTGACCCACGCCGCGGATGAAGGCGGTCAGCGTCGAATTGGTGCCGCGCGATGCTTCCAGCGTGGTGTTGGGCGTGAAGTTGGCGAGATCGGTAATGTCGATCGCGCCCTGGCTTTCCAGCTTCTCCCCGGAAAAGGCGCTGACCGCGATCGGCACGCTGACCAGCGTTTCCTCGCGGCGGCGGGCGGTGACGACGATCGCGCCTTCGCTGTCGTCGACGGCGGCTTGCGGCGCGTCCTGCGCGACCGCGGGCAGGGCCAGCGCCCCGGTCCAGGCGGCGGAGGCAAGGGCGAGAGCGCGGATGCTGTGATGAGCCTTCATGAGCGGAACCTCTCCTGAATGATGCGCCCGTTTGGCGGGTCGCCATGTGTCTTGACCGATTCGATAATGAAAGTTGAACCAGCTTTCAACTTCAAATATGGAGCAGGCTATCGATGCGACCAGATTGCGCTAAAAAGAACACAGCGACGGGGAGAGACTATGACCGACCAGGGGCCAGGCAGGGACGACAAGACGCCCCGCACGGCGCGCGGGGAACGCACCCGCCGCGGCCTGCTGGCCGCCGCCGCGCAGGAATTTGGCGAAAAGGGATTCCACGAAGGATCAATCAGCGGAATCACCCGCCGCGCGGGCTGTGCGCTGGGCAGTTTCTACACCTATTTCGACAGCAAGGACGATATTTTCCGCGCGCTGGTGGCCGATATGTCGGGGCAGGTGCGCGACTATGTGTCACCCCGGATCGCGCAGGCGCGCGACGGCATCGACGCCGAACGAATCGGGCTGCTCAGCTTTCTGGAGTTCGCCCGGTCGCACAAGGAACTCTATCGCATCATCGACGAATCGGAATTTGTCGATGCCGCCGCCTACCGCGCCCATTATGAAAATACCGCGGCCCGCATGGCGACGCGCCTGGCCAGGGCAGCAGAGCGCGGCGACGTGCGCCCGGACGTGGAGGAGGTGCATGCCTGGGCGATCATGGGCATGAATGTCTTTCTGGGGCTGCGCTACGGCGTCTGGGACGACAGCCGCCCGGCGGACGAGATTGCCGCCATCGCCAATGCGCTGATCGAAAAGGGCATTGGCCGCCCGCAATAAGCGGAGCAAAACCGGCGCTGGCGCTTTGTGGCGGTTCACCCACCGGAGCATTGCCGCCATGATTACACCGACCGACCGCCAGTGGATGCAGCGCGCCATTGCCTTGGCACGCAGCAAGGGCAGTACCCCTGCCGACACGCCGATCGCCGCGATCATCGTGATCGACGGCCGCGTCCTGGCGGAACAGGTCAACCAGACGGAGGAGCATAAGGACGCCACCGCGCATGCGGAGATCATGGCGATCCGTGCCGCCGGTCCGGTCCATGGCGACATGGACCTGCGCGGGGCCACGCTTTATTCCACGCTCCAGCCATGCGGCATGTGCACCATGGCGTCGATCTGGGCGAAAGTTGGCCGGATCGTTTACGGCGCGGGCCGGGACGATGTGCATCGCATGTATTTCGAGGACCGCCATCTCGACACGATGGATTTCGTGCGCGACGCGTGGCGCGACGATCTTGTGCTGGAAGGGGGATGCGAGACGCAGCTTTGCGCCAGCCTCTATTACCGGCCCCAGGACGATGTGCCGATCGAGGAACAGGGCAATATCTGACCCGGCCTATTTCCGCAGCAGAAACACCGCATGTTCGGCAAACAGATTGGCGTTGGCGTGGGTGGTTTCCCTGTCGCCCTTCAGAAACCATTGCCCGTCGATGGTCCAGCCGCGATCCTTCACCAGCGCGCGGAAATCGTCCACGGTCACATGATGGATATTGAGCGTGTCATACCATGTGTCGGGCAATAGCCGCGTCACCGGCATCCGCCCGCCCCACAGCAGCGAAATCCGCCCGCGCCAATGGGCGAAATTGGGGAAGGATACGAAGGCCTGGGCGGCGATCCGCAGCAATTCCTCCACCACCAGATCGGGCCGCCGGGTCGTCTGGAGCGTCTGGCTCAATATCGCATAGTCGAAACTGGCGTCGGGATAATAGCGCAGGTCCGTGTCGGCATCCCCCTGCACCACCGACAGGCCGCGCCCGACCGCATCGGCGACGTTCGACCCGTCAAGCTCCAGCCCGCGCGCGTCGACCCCGGCATTGTCGCGCAGCGCCGCCATCAGCGCGCCGTCGCCACAGCCGACGTCCAGCACCCGCGCGCCCTGCCGCACGGTGCGCGCGATCAGCGCCAGATCGGGGCGCAACTGATCGCTCACGCCCGGCCGCCTTTCAGGAAGCCATCGACCACCCGGTTGAGTTCGGGACATTCCAGCAGGAAGGCGTCATGCCCGAACGGGCTGGACAGTTCGACGAAACTGGCCTGCGCCCCGCCCGCATTCAGCGCATGGACGATGATCCGCGATTCCGCCGTGGGATAGAGCCAGTCGGTATCGAAACTGACAAGGCAGAAACGCGCCTTGCTGGCTGTGAAGGCCATGGCCAGCGACCCGCCATGATCCTCTGCAATGTCGTAATAGTCCATGGCGCGGGTGATGTAGAGATAGGAGTTGGCGTCGAACCGCTCGACAAAGCTCAGCCCCTGATGGCGCAAATAGCTTTCCACCTGAAAATCCGCATCGAAGCCGAAGGTCTTGGCATCGCGGCCCTGGAGGCGCCGTCCGAATTTCTCGGTCAGCCCCGCTTCGGACAGGTAGGTAATATGCGCCGCCATCCGCGCAACGGCCAGACCCGCGCTCGGCACCTGCCCGTCGGCATAATAATCGCCCCCGCGCCAGTTGGGATCGGCCATGATCGCCTGCCGCCCGACTTCATGAAAGGCGATATTCTGCGCGCTGTGCCGCGCGGTCGAGGCGATGACGATGCAGCGTTCCACCCGGTCGGCGAACAAGGTCGGCCAGGTCAGCGCCTGCATGCCGCCCATCGACCCGCCGATCACGGCGTAGAGCCGGTCGACGCCCAGATGGTCGAGCAGCATCGCCTGCGCCCGCACCATGTCGGCAATGGTCAGCACGGGAAAGCGCATGGCGAAGGGCAGGCCGGTCGCCACGTCCAGGCTGGCCGGGCCGCTCGACCCCATGCAACTGCCGACGACATTGGCGCAGATGATGAAATGGCGTGCCGGATCGACCGGCTTCCCCTCTCCCACCAGCCGCCACCACCAGCCGGGCTTGCCCGTCACGGGATGGTCGGACGCGACATATTGGTCGCCAGTCAGCGCATGGCAGATCAGGATCGCATTGGATCGATCCGGGTTCAGCGTGCCATAGGTTTCATAGGCGATGTCGACCGGCCCCAGCGCCGCGCCGCTGTCCAGCGACAATGGCCCGGCAAGCCGAACCTGTCGGCGCAGGCCGAAACGACTATCATCTGTCATTGAAAGGCTGGCCATGGTCGCGCCGGGCTAGGACCACGGCGGAGCGCTGTCAATCTGGACGGGCGCTTTGCCTTTGGCGCGGAAGCCGCTAAAGCCCGTCGCCATGACAGAGACACTTGCAAACACCCTGACAAAGCCATCGCCCAAGGACTGGATTCTTGGCATTTCGCCCTATGTGCCGGGCAAGGCGGCGGCCGATGATGGCCGCCCGCTGATCAAACTGTCGGCCAATGAAAATCCGCTGGGGACGGGCGACGCCGCGCGCGCTGCGCTGGTGGCGGCCACCGCCGATCTTGCCACCTATCCCGATCCGAGCGCGACGAAGCTGCGTGAAGCGATCGGCGCGGTGCATGGGCTGGACCCGGCGCGGATCATCTATGGCACCGGGTCGGACGAACTGCTCCACATCGCCGCCAGCGCCTATGCCGGGCCGGGCGATGAAGTGCTGTATGTGCGCTATGGCTTTGCAGTCTATGACATCGCCGCCCGCCGGGTCGGGGCGACCCCGGTGATCGCGCCGGACAAGGATTACGCCACCGACGTCGACGCGCTGCTGGCAGCCGTGACCGAGAAGACGAAGGTCGTGTTCCTGGCCAACCCCAACAACCCGACGGGCACGATGACCAGCCGGGAAGAGATCGCCCGGCTGCATGCGGGCCTGCGCCCCGACATTTTGTTCGTGCTGGATCAGGCCTATGCCGAATATCTGGATGAAGGCGAGGATGATGGGGGCCTGGAACTGGCCAGGACCGCCGGCAATATTTTCGTCACCCGCACCTTCTCCAAAATTCACGGGCTGGCGGCCGAACGGATCGGCTGGGGCTATGCCAGTGCGGAGGTGATCGAGATTCTCCATCGCATCCGCGCGCCGTTCAATGTCACGACCGCGGGCCAGGCTGCCGCCATCGCCGCGATCAACGACAGTGCCTGGATCGAATCGAGCCGCGCCCATAATGCGCGCTGGCGCGAATGGCTGACCGGCGAAATCGGCGCGCTGTCCAATCACGGCCTGCGCGTGGTGCCCAGCAAGACCAATTTCCTGCTGATCCTGTTCGATGGCAAGCTGACCGCCGAGGCCGCGATGAAGGGATTGTGGGAGGCAGGTTACGCCACCCGCTGGCTGCCGGGCCAGGATCTGCCCAACGGCCTGCGCATCACCATCGGCACCGAAGCGCAGGTCCGCGTCGTGGCCGACACGTTGCGCGCCATGGCGGAATCGGCCTGACGCGATGCTGCCTTTCGCCCGGATCACCATCATCGGCCTTGGCCTGATCGGCTCTTCGCTTGCCCGCGCCATCCGGGCGGAGATGCCCACGGCGCGCGTCACTGGCCATGATGCCGATCCGGCGGTGCGCGAAACCGCACGGCGGATAGACCTGTGCGACGACATCACCGACACGCCGGGGGCTTCGGTCACCGACGCGGATCTGGTGGTGCTGTGCGTGCCGGTCCGCGCCATGGGCGCGGCGGCGGCGGAGCTGGCCGACGATCTGCCCGCCGACGCGATCATAAGCGATGTGGGATCGTGCAAGGCGGACGTGCTGGCGCAGTTGGTCGCCGCCCTGCCGGGGCGGACGATCATTCCGGCGCATCCCGTCGCAGGCACCGAAAATAGCGGACCGGAAGCCGGTTTCGCCACCCTGTTCAAGGGGCGCTGGTGCATCGTCACCCCGCCCGCTGACGCTGACCCCATGGCGGTCGAGCGCGTCGCCGAACTGTGGCGGCGGGTCGGCGCGGACGTCGAGACGATGGACCCGGCGCATCATGATCTGGTGCTGGCGGTGACCAGCCATTTGCCGCATCTTATCGCCTACACCATCGTCGGCACGGCCAGCGATCTGGAAAATGTGACGCAATCGGAAGTCATCAAATATTCCGCCGGTGGCTTTCGCGACTTCACCCGCATCGCGGCGTCCGACCCGACGATGTGGCGCGACGTGTTTCTGGCCAACAAGGACGCGGTGCTGGAAATGCTCCAGCGCTTTTCGGAGGATCTGTCAGCGCTGCAACGGGCGATCCGCTGGAATGACGGCGACACGCTGTTCAACCTGTTCACCCATACCCGCGCCATCCGCCGGTCGATCATCGAACAGGGTCAGGACGACGCCAAGCCCGATTTCGGCCGGGCGCATTAGGCCAGTGATCCGATTCTGACATTTGCAGACCCATCCCAGCCGCTAGGGGATGCAAATGTCAAAATCAATCCACTAGGGCCGAGGGCGGGTTCAGCGCGTTGATCGCGGCATGGACCCGCGCTTCGGCCTCCCGCCGGTCCAGCCCGGCGGGCACGACCTCACCGACCTTATAGGTGATGACGCCCGCTTTCTTGAGGAAGCTGCCCTTGGGCGACACCAGCCCGCTGTTGAGCGCAATTGGCACCACCGGCAGCCCCAGCAGCGTATATAATCCGGCAAAGCCAGCCCGTAATGGCGGCGCTTCGCCATGGGGAACGCGGGTGCCTTCGGGAAAGATGCAGACCGCCCTTCCGGCGGCGTTCGCCGCCTTGGCCTGGGTCCGCAACGTCCGCATCGCGCTCGCCCCGGCGGTGCGCTCGATCGGGATCAGGCCATAACGATCGGCAATGGTTCCCCACAGCGGAATATCGAACAGTTCCCGCTTGGCGGCGATGACCGGCCGGTCGAACACGCACAGCATGTCGATCGTCTCGAACATCGATTCATGCTTGACGATATAGAGATAGGGACCAAGCGGCAGGTCACCCTCTATCACCACCTTCTGCCCCAGCAGCCAGCGGGCGCAATAGCGGTGGAACCAGCCCCACAGGGTCGACACCCATCGCAGCGCGGGCGGCGAAAACTGGCCGACGATCAGGGCGACCAGCACCAGCAGCAAGCTGCCCGGATAGAAAATGAGGGAAAAGAGGGTGGAGCGCAGCAAGGTGATCATCGGGGCGCTATGCCATCAAATGCCAAGAAGTGCAGCGGCGCGGCGCAGCAGATATTTATTATATTCCCGCGCCAGCATCGTCAGGCTGGGGCGGCTGGGCACCGCGTCATAGACGATCGCGACCCGGCCGGGCAGCGCCTGCCGCAATTCCAGCGCGGCGCGGCGCATATGCCAGTCCGTCGTGATCAGCCGCACTGTCTTGTAATCGCGCCGTTCCAGCCAGCGGGCGGTTTCGATGGCGTTGGATCGTGTATCGATCGCTTCGCGGCCCAATGTGATGCAGCAGGCGAACAATGTTTCGGGCGCCTGATATTGCGCCGCCAGTTCGACCGGACGGACCGACCGGTCGACGCCGGAAATCAGCATCCGCTTGGCCGCGCCGCCCTCCAGCAAAGCGATGCCCCGGTCGATCCGCCCCGCGCCGCCGGTCAGCACGACGATCGCGTCGGTCTGCCGACCGTCGAGCGGCTGGGGCAGGAAGATCGCGAACCACGCAAAGCCCAGCATCCAGCCCAGTATCGAGACGGCGAACAGCCGGACGATCACAGCGCCCGCCCCAAGGCGCGCAACACCGTCCAGCGCGCTGCCAGCGTCGCCAGCAGAACGCCTGCTATCGGCAGCAGCCCAAGTACCGCCCAACTGGCAGGCGGGAGGCGCACCGCGCCCAGCAGTTCCGACCCGGTCGCACCCAGCCGCAGGCCGATCAGCAGGATGACGAACGCGGCGAAAGCAAAGCCCAGCGCGCTGCCCAGCATCGCGTCGAGGCCAATGCGGCGCTGAAACAGACGGGCGATCTGGACGTCGGTGGCTCCCATCAGGTGCAGCACCTCTATCGTGCCGCGATGGCTGTCATGCGCGCCTCGCGCCGCCAGCACCACGACCGCGCCCGTCGCCAGCGCCATCAGCAGCACGACACCGGCAGCCAGCCAGCCCAGGGCGGAGAGCAAGCCGGCAAGCGGCAGCAGGAAGGCGGCATGCGGCTCGATCCGCAGGGCGGGCGACAATCCCCCCAGCAGGCGGCGCAAGCGCGCGACCTTCGCATCGGCATCGCCCGGCGTCAGCGTCACGTCGATCAGCGCGGGCAGCGGCAGGTCGCCGCTCGTCGCCTCCTCGCCCAGCCAGGGGCGGACCTGATCGGCGAGCAGCGCGGGATCGACGAGCGCGGCAGCCTGCACCCCGTCCGCGCCGCGCAACGCAGCCAGCGCTCGCGCCGCCAGTTGGTCGCGCAGTTGCGGGTTCGCCTCGACCACCTGCACGCTGGCGCGTCCGGCCAGGTCCGCGCTCATGGAGCGAACGGCAGCGCCCAGGCCAAGGCCAGCGGCGGCGGCCAGCACGGTCAGGAACATCATGATCGCGATGATCCACAGCATCGGCCCCGCGACCCGCCCGCCCGGCAACAGGCGATGCCGCGCAGCGGCGGCGGCGCGGCGGTCGGTGCGCGACGCCATCACTCGCCGCCCTGCGGGCGCGGCGGATAGCGTAGCGATCCGGTCGGGTCAGCCAGCCGCCCCTTGTCCAGCCGCATCATCTGCGCGCCCGATACCTGCGCGATCAGCGGCAGATCGTGGGTGGCGACGACGATGGTAGTGCCCAGGCGATTGAGCGCTTCGAACAGGGTCATGAGGCGGCGGGCCATGTCCGCGTCGACGTTGCCGGTCGGTTCGTCCGCCACCAATATTTCGGGTCGCCCGATGACCGCACGGGCGATGGCGACACGCTGCTGCTCCCCGCCCGACAGGGTCGCGGGCCGCGCCTGCCCGCGATCGCCAAGCCCCACCCAGCCGAGCATTTCAGTGACGGGGGCGTCAACCTCCCCCTCCTCCATGCCCGCGACGCGAAGCGGCAGGGCGATATTGTCATAGGCGGACAGATGCGGGACCAGGCGAAAGTCCTGAAACACCACCCCGATACGACGGCGGAAACCGGGCAGGCGCTTGCGCGGCAGGGTCACCACATCCTCGCCGAACAGGCGTATGACGCCGCGACTGGGACGCTGGGCCAGATAGAGCAATTTGAGCAGCGATGTCTTGCCCGCGCCCGACGCGCCGGTCAGGAAATAAAAGCCACCGCCTGCCAGCGTGAAGCTGACGTCGGACAGGGTCTCGCTGTCCAGACCATAGCGCAGACCGACATTCTCGAACTGGACGATGGCCGACATGTCTTGAAATATGGCGCTCGCGCGCTCCCTGCTTCCCCGGAGTGACAGCCATGGCACAGTGGGCGGGCAGCCGTAAAGCCCGGCCCGCATCCGACCGCGAGTCGCGACGGAATGACGTCAACATAAGTTGACCGCTTGCGCGCGAGTCCATGCCATGCCTATGAAGCGACATGATACTGGTGTGCCCCAATTGCGCGACGCGCTATGTCGTGCCGGACAGCGCCGTCGGTCCGGCCGGCCGCCAGGTCCGCTGCGCCGCGTGCAAGCATAGCTGGTTCCAGCAGCCTGCCGCCCTGCCACCGCGCGAAAGCGGGCCGGACGAGGTGCCTGCTCCGCCGCCGGTCCAGCCTCCCGCTCCGCCGCCGCCGGTCGCAGAGCCGGTCGAAGCAGTCGCCGCGCCCGCGCCTGAACCCGTACCTGCCCCCGCACCGGAAGCCCCCCCGGCTGAAACCGTCGTGCCGGAGGACGCGCCCCCCGTCGCGCCGCCGATCGCTGCGCCTGCGGACAACCGTATTGACGACATTTACGCCGGTGCGCCGGTCGATCCCGCACAGGACAGCCAGTTCGCGCCCGCGCCGCCGTTCAAGCCTCGCCGCAATCCGATCAAGCTATGGACCTATGCCGCGATCGCCTTTGCCCTGGTCGTGGCGGCGGCGGGCGGCGCCTTTTATTATTTCGGCCCGCCCGGATGGGCGGTCAGCCTGGGACTGGTCGCCGAAGAGGGCGATCCTGACCTGCTCTTCTACCTGTCCAAACCCGCAGAGCGGCGCAAGCTGCCGACTGGCGAGGAATATTTCGCCTTTGGCGCGCGGATCGTGAACAGCGGGACACAGGCGCTGCCGGTGCCGCCGGTGCTGGTGCAGTTGCGCGACCGGCAGAACCGGCTGGTGTTCAGCTGGACGACGAAGGCGGACAAGAACCGCCTGAAGCCGGGCGAGGAAGCGTCGATCAACGAAAGCCGGATCGACATCCCCAAAAATGCCGAGAATCTGTCGCTGGCCTTCGTGCAGTAGGCAAGGGCGCGTCCAGCCTCCCCCACCCCTCCTTCATCGTCATGCTGAACTTGTTTCAGCATCCATTTCGCGTCTCCAGCCACGGCTTTTGGGGCATGATGGATCCTGAAATAAATTCAGGATGACGTCGTGGGATAACGAAAAGTCATATGCAATTCCCCTCCCCGAAATGGGGAGGAATTACGGATAGCTGACCGTCTTGGGTCGGCCCTGCGGGATGGGAATGAACTCCTGATCGTCGCCGGGGATCAGCGGGAAGCGGAGGGCGTCCCAATCCTCGCGCGCCTGCATCAGCCGGTCCTGGCGGGAGGACACGAAGTTCCACCAGACATGGCGCGGCGTTTTGAAGGCTTCGCCGCCGCACAGGACGACCCGGCCGCCATCGACGCTCATCAGCGTGGCGCTGGTGCCGGGGCGCAGGACGTAGAGCGTCTGGGGCGCGAGCATCATCCCGTCGAGCGCGGCATCACCGCCCGACACATAGATGGCGCGCTCGTCGGCTGACGGGTCGATCGGTACGCGGCCGCCGGGCGACAGCTGGATGTCGGCATAGATGGTGTCGGCATAGGTGGTGACGGGTGAGCGTTCGCCCCAGAGCGACCCCATGATGACGCGGGCGCGCACCCCATGCGCCTCGATCACCGGCAGGCCGCCTTCGCCGACATGCTCGAACGCGGGGTCCATTTCCTCTTGGCGGTCGGGCAAGGCGAGCCAGGTCTGGATGGCGGACAGTTTGGAGAGCTTGGCGCGTTCTTCGTCGGGGGAACGCTCACTATGAACGATGCCCTTGCCCGCCGTCATCAGATTGACCGCGCCCGCCTCGACAATCTGTTCCGTGCCCAGCGAATCGCGGTGGAAGAAAGCGCCTTCATACATATAGGTCACGGTGGCGAGGTTGATGTGCGGATGGGGGCGGACATCAATCCCCTGCCCCGCGCCGATCTTGGCTGGCCCGGCCTGATCGAAGAAGATGAACGGGCCGACCATCGTACGCCCCTTGGCAGGGAGCGAACGGTGGACCTTGAAATCGCCCAGATCATGGGTGGTGGGCGTGATCGTCTGGATGACGAGATCATCGAGGGTCATCAGGCTTCTCCGGGTGCGCGGGCCTTGATCGCAAGGGCGTGGACCTTGTCGCGCAGCAGGTCGGCGAGCGCTGCGTTGACCATGCGCTGGCGGGCGACGCGGCTCTGGCCGGTGAAGCGATCCGACACGATGTCTACGGTGAAATGGCTTTCGCCAGAGCCGTCATGCCCCGCATGGCCCCGATGCTTTTCGCTGTCGTCGATCACGGCGAGCTGTTGCGGCGCCAGGGCATTTTGCAGCCGCGTTTCGATTTCGGTGGCCACTGGGCCTTTCAGAATCTGGGTCATGCCGCCTATATAGTCGCTTTGCCGCGACTTGCATCAGGACAACTTTGTCGACCGACCCTTTCTCGACCCGCCGCTTCAACCGCTTCCATGGCCGGGTGGAGGGCGACCGCCCCTGCTGGGTGAGTGGCTGCCCCGAACCGGGCGAGTTCCGCGCGCCGCCGCTGGAGGGCAGCGCCCGTCCCGGCGATGAAGGGCCGCGCTGGCGCTGGCTGTGCCTGGACCATGTGCGCGAATTCAATCAGGGCTATAATTTCTTCACCGGCATGTCGCCGGAGGAAATCGCCGCCGCCCAGCGCCCCTTTGCCGGGTGGGAGCGGGAGACGCGCGCCTTTTCGTCCAACGCCCACAGCCCGCCGCCCAAATGGTCCGACTTCTCCGACCCGCTCGACGCCATCGGCGCGAAGTTCAAGGAACGGGTGGCCAAGGCGCGGGCCGATGCGCAGATGCGGCAGGACGGCCAGTTTCTGTCGACCGAGGACCGCAAGGCGCTGCGCGTCATGGAACTGGACATTGACGCGGATCGCAAGGCTTTGCGGATGCGCTACACCGCACTGCTGCGCCGCTATCACCCCGATCATAATGGCGGCGACCGCAGCCACGAACGCGCGTTGCAGGCGGTGATCGAGGCCTATGGCCATTTGAAGAAGGCAGCGGTTTTCGCCTGAAGTTTCCGTGATGGTCAAAACTGTTCCCGCGCAGGCAGGAACCCAGTTCAGACAGCGGGACTGGGTTCCCGCCTGCGCGGGAACACGGATAGCTTAACTTCGCATATTTCCCGGCAAATTCGACATTTTCATGCATGATTACGTAATTTAATTACGTTTCGTGTGTTGCGATTAACGATCGGAAAGAGCCGTGGCAGAGCATGGCAGCATAGTCGCGTGTAGGACAGCCTTGTCCCGATGCGATGGCGATGCCATAGGGCGCGGCCCCCCTTCCCCGGAGACAAAAGCATGCAGGATGTGCCGCGCGCGCTGGGCCTGGATTTCGGCACGACCAACAGCGTCGTGGCGATTGCCAACGGCCAGCAATCCGATCTGGTCGAATTTGCCGGTAGCCAGGCGACCGGGGCGGTGTTCCGTTCCGCGCTCTGCTTCTGGCATGAGGAAGGCGTCAAGGGCGGCCTGGCACATGAGGCCGGGCCGTGGGCGATCGCGGAATATATGGAATATCCCGAAGACAGCCGCTTCCTCCAGTCGTTCAAGTCGGTCGCCGCCAGCCCGATTTTCGAGAGCGCCAACATATTCGAAAAGCGCTACCGCTTCGAGGAACTGGGG
Organism: Sphingobium sp. JAI105; assembly: GCF_015752145.1. Lineage (NCBI taxonomy): Bacteria > Pseudomonadati > Pseudomonadota > Alphaproteobacteria > Sphingomonadales > Sphingobiaceae > Sphingobium > Sphingobium sp. JAI105. The sequence continues at coordinate 1,895,507 of NZ_JADOUC010000001.1, forward strand.
GCGATGTTCCTGACGCATATGGTTGGCCATGCGGGCGGGGCATTGGACCAAAGGCCGGAGCGGATCGTCGTCGGGCGGCCCGTGACCTATGCCGGGTCGCGGCCTGACGAGGCGCTGGCGCGCAAACGCTATGACGCGATGTTCGCCGATTTCGGCATGGACATTCATTATGTCTATGAGCCGCTGGGCGCGGCCTTCAGCTATGCCAGCCGCCTGACCCAGGCTGCGACGATCCTGGTCGCGGACTTTGGCGGCGGCACCAGCGATTTTTCGATCGTGCGGGTGGAAGCGCCCAACCAGACGGCGGGCGCGGCGCGGCGGGCGACCCCGCTGGGATCGGCAGGCATCGGCATTGCAGGCGACCGTTTCGACTATCGGATCATGGACCATCTGGTGCTGCCGATGCTGGGCAAGGGCGGCAGTTACCAGTCGTTCGGCAAGACGCTGGAGATACCGCGCAGCTATTTCGCCGACTTTGCCGACTGGTCGCGCCTTGCGCTGATGCGCAACCGGCGGACGATGGACGAGCTGACGCGGTTGCAGAAATCGGCTGACGATCCCGCCGCGATCGGGCGGATGATGACGGTGATCGAAAAGGAACTGGGCTATCCGCTCTATGACGCGGTGGGCAGCCTGAAGCGGGCGCTGTCGACACAGGACAAAGCGGATTTCCGCTTTGCCGGTGGCGGGCTGGAGATCGAGACGCAGGTGAGCCGCGCCGATTTCGAGCGCTGGATCGCGCCCGACATCGCCCGGATCGAGGGATGCGTGGACAAGGCGCTGGCGACCGCCGGGGTGGCGCCGCACGCCATCGACCGGGTGTTCCTGACCGGCGGATCGTCGCTGATTCCGGCGATCCGCGGCATATTCGACGCGCGCTTCGGGGCGGAGCGGATCGCGACCGGGGGCGAACTGACATCTATCGCGCACCGGCTGGCGCTGATCGGGCAGGAGGCCAATCTGGCCCAATGGGCCGCTTGATCCGACGCGCCCTTGCCCCCACTCTATCGACACGCCGTTGATGGATCGGCTACGGCAGGCGTGACTCGCAGGAAGATGAAGACCCGATGACTGATATTTCCAACGTTCAGCCCGATACGCGCGCCGAAACGCTGATGGATGCCCCCGACCGGTTCGTGGACGCCCGCGATGTGTTCGGCATCGACATCGACATGCAGATCCCTGCTTTCAGCGAAGCCGACGAGCGGGTGCCTGACCTTGATCCCGCCTATGTGTTCGACCCGGACACCACGCTGGCGATCCTGGCGGGCTTTGCGTTCAACCGGCGCGTCATGGTGCAGGGCTATCATGGCACCGGCAAGTCGAGCCATATCGAGCAGGTCGCTGCGCGCCTGAAATGGCCGTGCATCCGCATCAACCTGGACGCGCATATCAGCCGTATCGATCTGGTCGGGCGTGACGCCATCGTCCTGAAGGATGGCCAGCAGGTCACCGAATTCAAGGAAGGCCTGCTCCCCTGGTCGTTGCAGCGGCCGGTCGCGCTGGTGTTCGACGAATATGATGCCGGTCGCCCCGACGTGATGTTCGTCATTCAGCGCGTGCTGGAAACCGACGGCAAGATGACGCTGCTCGACCAGAATCGGGTGATCCGCCCCAACCCCTATTTCCGCCTGTTCGCGACCGCCAATACCGTCGGTCTGGGCGATACGACCGGCCTGTATCATGGCACGCAGCAGATCAACCAGGGCCAGATGGACCGATGGAATCTGGTGGTGGCGCTCAACTATCTGCCCGCCGCGACCGAGGCGCAGGTGGTGCTGGCCAAGTCCGGCGAATATGATCATGAGGGCGGCCGCAAGGAAGTCGAAAATATGATCAAGGTCGCCGAACTGACGCGGCAGGGCTTCATCAACGGCGATATTTCGACCGTCATGTCGCCGCGCACCGTGATCAGCTGGGCGCAGAATGCGCTGATCTTCAAAAATGTCGGCTTCGCCTTCCGCCTGTCCTTCCTCAACAAGTGCGATGAGGCGGAACGGGCGCTGGTGGCCGAATATTATCAGCGCGTGTTCGGCAAGGATCTGCCGGAAAGCGTGGTCGGGAAAGCGGGGTAAAAGCCGCAGGAGTGTCATGGACAAGCAGACAGCCATTGCCCGCCTGAAAGCCCATGAAGCAGAATTGCGGGCCATGGGCGTCGTGAGCCTGTCGCTGTTCGGATCGACCGCGCGCGGGGATGCGCGGTCGGATTCGGACGTGGATGTCGCCGTGACCATCGACGACGCCGCCCGCATGGACCTGTTCCGCTTTGCGGCCATGTCGAGCTGGCTGGGAGACTGGCTGGACGTTCGGGTCGATCTGGTCAGCGAACCGGCGCGGAAAGCGCGCTTCCAGGCGGAAATCGACAGGGATCGCGTGCGTGTCTTCTAGTCGGGAACAGCATCGGCTGCTGGACATCGTGGAAAATTGCGATGCGATTGCAGTCTATATCGACGGAATGGACTATGCGCGTTTCGCCGCCGATCGCAAAACCATCGACGCGTCGGAACGCTGTTTGCAGCGGATCACCGAAGCGGTGATCAAGATCGGCAAGAACCGGATGGCGGCAATTGCCCCATCCATTCCGGCCGACGCCGTCCGGGGATTGGGAAATATGTTGCGGCACCATTATGATGCGCTGGATTTGAGGATCATTTTCGCCACGATGACCGACAGCCTGCCTGTTTTGCGCGCGGCCTGCCTTGCAGCGCTGAAGGATCTGCCATGACCGAACGCTCCCCTCTCGACGCTTTCAAGGACGTGCTGTCGGGGACGGCGCGGTCGATGGCGCGCGACATGGAAGTGGAAGTGGGCTTTACCGCCGACGCGCCGCATCTGGCGGGCAAGGCGATCAAGGTGCCGACGCCTGCGCGCACCCTGCCCGCCGATCAGGTGGCGCTGGCGCGCGGCTTTGCCGACGCCAATGCGCTGAAATTGCGGCATCACAGTGCGAAAATCCATGCCGCCTCCGCGCCGGGCGAGGCCGTGGCGCGGGCGGTGTTCGACGCGGTCGAGCAGGCGCGGGTCGAGGCGATCGGCTCCAGGCAGATGGAGGGGGTGCGCGCCAACCTCAACCATGCGCTCGACATGCGGTTGAAGTCCGACGCGATCCGCCGGGCGCGGTCTGCGGACGAGGTGCCGCTGTCCACCGCGCTGGCGCTCAAGGTGCGCGAGCGGCTGACGGGCCAGGCGATCCCCAAGGACGTCGCGGCGGGCGTGGCGCTGGTGGAGGAATGGATCGAGGACAAGGCCGGGTCTGACCTGGACGCGCTGGCGCTGGCGATCGACGACCAGCGCGCTTTCCAGAAGCTGACCACCGCGATGCTGGAGCATCTCGCGCTGATCGACGCCGACGTGCCGCCCGATACCGAAGAGCCCGAAGCCCAGGACGAGGGCGACGATGAGGAGGATCAGTCCGAGGACGGCGATTCGGGGCAGGACGAGTCGGGCGACAGCGATGTGAATGCCGAGGCCCGCGCCGAGGATCAGGGCGGCGATACCGAGGACGGCGAAACCGAATATAGCGACGATTTCGACGCCGACAGCGAAGCGGGCGCGGACGATATGGGCGAGGAAGGCATGATGCCGGTCCGCCCCAACCGGCCGACGTCCGACCTGCCGCCCGGCTTCGATTACAAGGCCTATACGCTCAAGCATGACGAGATCGTCACTGCCGAGGAATTGTGCGACGAGGATGAGCTGATCCGGCTGCGCGGTTTCCTCGACCAGCAACTCGTCAGCTTGCAGGGGGCAGTGACCAAATTGGCCAACCGGCTGCAACGGCGGTTGATGGCGCAGCAGTCGCGGTCCTGGGATTTCGACCAGGATGAAGGGATGCTGGACGCCGCACGGCTGGCGCGCGTCATCATCGACCCGACCCGGTCGCTGACCTACAAGATCGAACGCGATACCGAGTTTCGCGATACGGTGGTGACGCTGCTGATCGACAATAGCGGCTCCATGCGGGGGCGGCCGATCAGCATCGCGGCGATCAGCGCCGACATCATGGCGCGCACGCTGGAGCGGTGCGGGGTCAAGACCGAGATATTGGGCTTTACCACGCGGGCGTGGAAGGGTGGGCAGGCGCGCGAGGAATGGCTGGCCGCCGGACGCCCGCCGATGCCGGGGCGGCTTAACGACCTGCGCCATATCGTCTATAAGAAGGCAGACGAGCCATGGCGGCGTGCGCGCAAGAATCTGGGCCTGATGATGCGCGAAGGGCTGTTGAAGGAAAATATCGACGGCGAAGCGCTGCTCTGGGCGCATGGCCGGTTGATCGCCCGCAATGAAGAGCGGCGCATATTGATGGTGATTTCCGACGGCGCGCCGGTGGATGACAGCACCTTGTCGGTCAATAGCGGCACCTATCTGGAACGCCATTTGCGGCAGGTGATCGACTGGATCGAGAATCGATCGCCGGTGCAGCTGGTCGCGATCGGCATCGGCCATGACGTGACCCGCTATTACAAGCGCGCGGTGACCATCATGGACGCCGAGCAACTGGGCGGGACGATGGTGGAGCAGCTGGCCGGTTTGTTCGATGAGGATTGACCCTCAATATCATTCGGGCTGAGCGACCGTCGAAGCCTTGTCCGTCTCTTCACCTTCGACTTCGCTCAGGGCGAACGGATAATAATGTCTAGGAGAGCGTCATGAGTGTCGCCTTTCGTCGCGAGGGCGATGATGAGCATATGGAGCCCAAGTTCGAACTGCCGATCCCGCCGGGACCGAATTGGGTGACGACGCGCGGATTGCGGCTGACGCGGGGGAAGGTCGAGGCGCTGGAGGCGGTCGATCTGAGCGGCATGGCCGAGGAGGATGCCAAGAAGCATAGCCGCGTGCTGCGCTATTGGCGCACGCGGCTGGCGACGGCGGAACTGCGCCCGACCGCGACGGGCGACGCCGTGGCGTTCGGATGCCGGGTGACCTATCGGATCAATGGACGGGACAAGACGGTCGGACTTGTCGGCGATGATGAGGCCGATCCGGCGGAAGGGCGGATCAGCTTCTCCGCCCCGCTGGCGCGCGCGATGATGGATGCGACGGTCGGCGAGACGGTCGATTTCGCCGGCAAGCCCGATGCGGTGGAGATCGTGGCGATCACTTTAATCGACGAACAATAGTCATGGCGTACCCCGGCGAAGGCCGGGGTCCAGTTCCTCGCTCAGGACTGGACCCCGGCCTTCGCCGGGGAACAACTGCGTGTAATGCGCGACGGCTTACGCGCCGCGACCCGCTTCGAACAGGAACCAGGCGCGCTGTTCGGCCTGATCGGTCCAGTCGTCGACAATGCCTTCGGTGGCGTTGTCGCCCGCTTCGGTCGCGGCAGCCTTCACTGCGCGGAAGGATTCGACCAGCGCCAGATTGTCGTTGCGCAATTCCATCAGCATGTCGGCGGGGCTGACAAATTCGGCGTCATTGTCAGTGAGGCTCTGATGACGCGAAATATCGCCGATCGAGCGCAGGGTGACATTGCCGGTCTTGCGCACGCGCTCGGCAATCAGGTCCGTGGTGGCCAGGATTTCGGCGGCCTGTTCATCGAACATCAGATGATAGTCGCGGAAATGCGGGCCGGAAACGTGCCAGTGAAAATTCTTGGTCTTGAGATACAGCGCATAGCTGTCCGCCAGAACGCCGTTGAGCGCCTGCGCAACGGTCTTGGTAGCGTTGTTCTTAAGGTCGGTGGGGGTCTTGAGATCGGCGGCGGTCATATGTCCTCCTGGGCAATGCGAATTGGTTTCGGACATATAATGATTAAAGGCCGATATGGTGCCACGGAAAAACGCGATCAGCCTGATGGAAGAAAGCGATCAGACCAGCGCCAGCGCCGACAGCGCCAGCATCGCGCCCACCAGCAGTAACAGCGCGGCGCCGCCCAGCCGGATCGCGCGGATGGGCAGGATGGCGAAAATCCGGTCCCGCAGCAGCACGACGGGCACGGAGGCCGCGATCACGCCGATCGCGCCGCCCATCGCCGCCAGCACCGGATTGCCGCTATGGGTGGTGATCCCCAGAATCAGAAATTGCGGGCCATCGCCAAAGCCCAGGATGAACAGGCCCAGCATCGTGGTGACGAATGCGCCGGTCGGCCAGCTGGCCAGCGGATCGGGCGATGTGACCGGCCATAACAGGCCGATCCCCAGAAACAGGACGGAAAGCGAGAGGAAGAGCAGGCGCGGGTCCGAACCCAGCATCGGGCCGATCCAGGCTCCGGCGGTGGCGGACAGCGCCGCATTGGCGATGGCGGCAACGACGATGCCCGCGATCACTGCGCCATTGCGCTGAAAGCGGGTTGCGAGCGCAAGGACGAGCAACTGGCTCTTGTCGCCGATTTCGCCAAGCAGACAGCCGAGCAGGGCAAGCAGCAGGGCGTCCATCGGCGGCGCTGGTTCAGGCGCGCAGGGTGGCGATGGGGGCGGGCGAGCGCTGCGCGATGATCGGCACGATGTCGGCCGCGCGCATGTCGCTGCTGATCGCGTCGCGCATCAGATCGAGATAGGACAGGACCACCGGACCAAGGCCATGGAGCGAGAGCGCCGATTCGAGCGTTCCGGCCAGTCCTTCGACCACATCGAGGTGGAAGGCGCGGGCGATGTGGCGAATCTGGTCGACTTCATCGTGCAGCCGGACGACCGACAGATGACCGCGCTGGCCCGCCAGCCCGTCGACCCGGCGCATCAGGTCGGCCAATATCGCCAGCATCGGATCATGTCGCATGGGAAAGCCCCTTCCCTGTCCTGTCGTCCCCATGGGCATGATGCGCCTGTCTGGTTAAGACCGGGTAAACCGGCCAAAACCGGCGTGCCAACCTTGACAGCGCGGCGAATCTGCCCCATGGGCCACCGCTGAAACGGGGCGGTCCTGACATTTGGCGGGCCGCTCTTACTTTTTTTATAGTTCACGACCGGGGACACAAGGCCATGGCCAAGCCAGCAACTGTCAAGATTCGCCTCGTCAGCACCGCTGACACCGGCTTCTTCTACGTCACCAAGAAGAATCCGCGCACCCAGACCGAAAAGTTCAGCTTCAAGAAGTATGACCCGGTCGTGCGCAAGCATGTCGAGTTCAAGGAAGCCAAGATCAAGTGACGGCAAGGCGGCGTTAGCCGCCGGTCGTCATCCCGGCCTTGCGCCGGGGTCCAGGGTTCCAGGCGTTATGCCGGAATTGTAAAAGGCCCGTTCCACCACTGGAACGGGCCTTTTGCTGTTTGCCGGGATTATCCACCGTCATTCCGGCAAAAGCCGGAATGACGGTGGAACAGGATCAGCGATCAGTTACCGACCGGCTGGCTGTCCGTGCGGCGAACCACGATCGTCGAGGAGCGCGGCTGCTGGCCGGATACGGGCCAGTTGCCGGTGGGATGCTGGATGTTGACGAAGAAGGTCTTGAGGTCCGGCGTATAGGCAAGGCCGGTAATCTCGCACCCCTTCGGGCCGACCAGGAAGCGCTTGGACTCCTTGGTCGTCTGGTCGATGTAGAACATGGCGTTCTGGCCGAAAATATCCTCGATCGACTTGCCGGTCACGCCGGACGTGCCCGGAATGCTATGGTCGGTCTGGACCCACAGGCGACCCTTGGGGTCGATACGGATGCCATCGGGGCTGGAGAAAGTGTCGCCCTTGATGTCGCCGACCAGATTGGCGCCGCCCGACGCCAGCGCCGGATCGCCCGCCAACAGGAAGATTTCCCAGCTGAACTTGGTGGCGAGCGGCGAATTGCCCTCTTCCTTGAACTTGATGATGTGGCCGTGACGGTTGGTGACGCGCGGGTTGGCCGGATCGGTGACGCGGCGGCCGCTATTGTTGGTGAGCGTCACGAACACGGCGCTGTTGTCGGGCGCGACCGTGATCCATTCGGGACGGTCCATGATGGTCCCGCCCGCAACGCGCGCCGCCGACTGGCAGTTGATCAGCACGTCGGCCTGATTGGCGAAATTGACCGTCGCGGGGGCAGGCGGCGTGGTGGACTGGCTGACATTGCCGGGATCGGACGCGCCGACGATCAGGCCGTTCTGACCCTGTACCAGCGCGCGCCATTCGCCCGTGCCATCGCCGTTGAAGCGGGCGACATAGAGCGTGCCATAGTCGAGCAGGTCGATATTGGCCGCCCTGTTCGCGGTGGAGAAAGCGCGGTCGGGGATGAATTTATAGATGCAGCCCGGCGTCGAATCGTCACCCATGTAGAAGGCGACGCGGCGGTCGGCATTGGCCATATAGGCGACATTTTCATGGCTGAAGCGGCCCATGGCGGTGCGCTTGGTCGGGGCGGCCAGTTCCTGATAGGGGTCGATTTCGACCACCCAGCCATAGTCATTTTCAGGCTGGACCGGATCGAGATAATTGTCGGTCGTCTCCTCGCAGGTGAGGTAGGTGCCCCAGGGGGTGCGGCCCGACGAGCAATTGTTGAGCATGCCCTTGATCGACGCCGACAGCAGGCCCGCAGCCGGACCACCGGCGCGATAGAGGCTGTTGCCGGTATAGCGCTTGTTGAAGCGCGAACCCGCCTTGACCGCCCATTTGCCGTCGCTGCCCTTGGCGATTTCGACCACGCCGATGCCGACGGCTGACAGGGCGATCTTCTTCTGGTCGGCGGTGGCGGTGGCCGGATCGTAGGAACCGGACATCAGGATGTTGAAGTCGGGATATTCGAAGTTGAGCGCCAGCAGGCCGCCATTATTGGCGTCCACGCCTGACAGGTCGAAATATTCCATGCCGTCATGGTTGCCGCCCGCCCATTTTTCAGCGTCGGCCGGGGTGGGGAAGCTGCCCGAATAGGGGGTGCCGGTTTCCACCGAATCGCCCGCCTTCAGCAGCACGTCGACGGTGTAGCCGGTCGGCACGGTGACGGTGTCGTTCATATTGGCGGCGACGGGGGCGAAGCTGACGGTGTAGCTGTCGGTCGGCGTCGGGGTCGGCGTGGGTGTGGGCGTCGGGGTGGGCGCGCCGTCATCATCATCGTCGCAAGCGGCCAGCGTGCCCAGCATCGGCAGGATCGACAGGCCCAGCAGGCCGTTCTTCAGGATCGTGCGGCGCGCCGGATTGGCCGCGACGATGGCTTCCAGGCTGTTGTCGCCCATGGAAATGGTCGGCTGCGCATCGCGATAGGGCGCGCGCGCTTCGTCGGTCAGATGGGACATGATGATTACCCTTATTGCGGTTCCGGGCCGTCGGCAGAGCGCCGCGCCCCTGTGGCCGTCGGGCAGTGCCAGTCAGGGATGACAGGCGGACGGCGGCACCGGGTCAGGGTGATGAAAGCGACATGACAGGCTTGTTACAGCAGGCTGTTCACCTGTTCGACAAAGCGCAGCACCGAAATGGGCTTGGAAACATAGGCCTGCGCCCCGGCGGCGCGAATCCGTTCCTCGTCCCCCTTCCCGGCATAGGCGGTGACCGCCATGATCGGCACGCTGGACAGCCGGTCGTCGGCCTTCAGGGAAATGATGAGGTCCAGCCCGCTGACATGGGGCAGGTGAATGTCCGTGATGACAAGGTCGGGCAGAAAGTCGCGCGCCTGCGCCAGCACGTCGCGACCGTCACGCATCGGCAACACTTCATGGCCATGCGCACGCAGCAAATCGCAAAAAAGTTTCAGATTGAGTTCGTTGTCCTCGACAACAAGCACGCGCTTTGCCACCAGTCACCCATAATTTCCAAGCAGCCCCGAAGCGCGCCACATCCTGGCCGCACCCCCGCCGAGACCCGATCATGCGACCCGACACCCATAATGGCAAGCGAGATAGCGGCGCAGACCCCGCGACGCTGGCGCTGATGGCGCTGGGCTGGATTCTGGCCGACGGGCAGCGGGCCGACCGGCTGCTGGCGCTGACCGGCCTGGACAGCGACACCCTGCGCGCGGGGATCGACAATCCGGCGATATTGGGCGCGGTGCTGGCCTTTCTGGCGGATCATGAGCCGGACCTGATCGCCTGTGCCGAGGCGATCGACACATCGCCCGACATCTTGATCGCCGCGCAGGAGAGACTGAGCCGATGAACCGCCCGCTGATCATCACCGATTGCGACGAGGTGCTGCTGCACATGGTCGTGCCGTTCCGCGACTGGCTGGACGAAACGCATAATGTGCATTTCGACATGCATGATCGCGGCTTTGCAGAGGCGCTGCGGCACAAGGATAGCGGGCAGGTCGTCGAGCGCGAACTGGTATGGGGGTTGCTGGTCGCATTTTTTGATACCGAAATGCACCGGCAGACGCCGATCGCGGGCGCGGTCGCCGCGCTGGGGCGGCTGGCGCAGGTCGCCGACATCGTCGTGCTGACCAATATCGGCGAGCGCCATCACCAGTTACGGGTCGAGCAGCTGGCGGCGTTTGGCCTCGACTTCCCGGTCCAGTGGAATCACGGGCCGAAGGGCGAACCGCTGGCCGCGATCGTCGCCGCGCATGATGCCAGCGTCGCGCTGTTCATCGACGATCTGGCCGAACATCACACGTCTGTCGCGCGCCATGCGCCCGACGTGTGGCGGCTGCACATGGTCGGCGAGCCGGAGATCGCCATAACCGTGCCTGCCGCGCCGCACGCCCATGCGCGGATCGACAATTGGGCAGCGGCTGAACGCTGGATCATGGAAAAGCTGGCCACCGGACCGGCACCAATCGAAACATCCTACACTGACGGAGCCTTATCATGAGCATCGACGCCCGCCTTGCCGAACTCGGCATCACCCTGCCCCAGGCCGCCGCCCCGGTCGCCGCCTATGTGTCGAGCGTGGAGGCCAACGGCCTGCTGCATATTTCCGGGCAGATTTCGCTGGCCCCCGACGGTTTGATGACCGGACGTCTGGGCGAGGACAGGGACCTGGATTATGGCGTCGCCGCCGCGCGCATCTGCGGCCTCAACCTGATCGCGCAGATGAAGGCGGCGCTCGGCAGCCTCGACCGGGTCGAGCGGGTGGTGAAGCTGGGCGCGTTCATCGCCAGCGCGCCATCCTTCACGGACCAGCCCAAGGTGGCCAATGGTGCGTCCGAACTGATGGTCGAAGTGTTTGGCGAGGCAGGCAAGCACACCCGCAGCGCCGTGGGCGTGCCGGTGCTGCCGCTGGGCGCGGTCGTGGAAATCGACGCCGTCGTGCTCGTCCGCGCCGCTGGCTGACGCGACGGACCTTGCGCAACAGCCGGGGCGACACAATGTCCCCGGCTGTGATTGAAGCAGCCAGACCCGATCGCGTGAAGGCACGCCGATGACTGATGTGGTGGCGCGTATCGCGGCAGGCGTGGCGGAGCTGCCGCGTGCGCAGTGGGATGCCTGCGCAGGGGCCGACAACCCGTTCGTCAGCTGGGATTTCCTGAGCGCGCTGGAGCGGTCGGGCAGCGTAGGCGAAGGGACCGGCTGGCAACCCCTGCCGCTGATGATCGACGGGGCGGACGGGCGCATCGCCGCCGCCGCGCCGCTCTATGCCAAGAGCCACAGCCAGGGCGAATATGTGTTCGACCATGGCTGGGCCGATGCCTGGGAACGGGCGGGCGGGCGCTATTATCCCAAGATCCAGATCGCCGCGCCTTTCTCTCCCGTGCCCGGTCCCCGGCTGCTGCTGCGCGACCGCAGCCTTGCCCCGGCGTTGATCGCGGGGATCGAGACGCTGGTGGAGCGCAACCACCTGTCGTCCGCCCATGCGACCTTCGTGGCGCCGGACCAGGTCGGCGATTTCGAGGCGGCGGGCTGGCTGATTCGCGAGGACAGCCAGTTTCACTGGTCCAATCGCGGTTATGGCAGTTTCGATGATTTCCTGGCCGACCTGTCGAGCGCGAAGCGCAAGAATATCCGCAAGGAACGCGCACGGGCGGTCGAAGGGCTGGACATCGTCCACCTGACCGGGCCGGATCTGACCGAGGCGCATTGGGATATATTCTGGGATTTCTATCAGGATACCGGCGCGCGCAAATGGGGAACGCCCTATCTGACGCGATCCTTCTTCTCGTTATTGGGCGAGACGATGGCCGACCGGGTGCTGTTGATGCTGGCGCTGCGCCAGGGCCAAGCGGTTGCAGGGGCGCTCAACCTGATCGGCGCGGATACGCTATACGGCCGCTATTGGGGCTGTAACGAGGAGGTGCCGAACCTCCATTTCGAGCTATGCTATTATCAGGCGATCGACGTCGCGATCGCGCGCGGCCTTGCTCGCGTCGAAGCGGGCGCGCAGGGCGGACACAAGCTGGCGCGCGGCTATGCCCCGGAACCGACCTTTTCCGCGCATTATATTCCCGATGCCGGGTTTCGGCGCGCAGTGGCCGATTTCCTGACCGCCGAGCGGGCAGGCGTGCAGCAGGACCGGCTATGGCTGGCCGGGCGGACGCCGTTCAGAAAGGCTGATTAGGCGGCGCGCGCCTGCGTCAGGGCGATCCACGCGCGGGCCTGACGCTGGGCCTCGGCGATTTCGCGGGCGGTCATTTCCTCGGCAATTTCGGCCCGCATCGCCTGGCCTTCTTCGCTGCCGCCAAGGGCCGCCAGGTTGAACCATTTATGCGCTTCGATCAGGTCGATCGGCATGTCGCCGGTGCCGCAGCTATAGGCGACGCCCAGATCGAAACAGGCCTCTGCCGATCCGCTGGCCGCCCGCGCCATGCGGCTCTCGATTAGAAACTGCGCACTCTTGATACTATTGCCCATGACCCTGTTCCCTTTTCCAACGCTAACCCAATGGTCGACAACCCTTGTTCTTTTTCCACGAAGAGCAGGTTGGACCGGCAGCCGCTAAAAAATGGTTAACGGCTTTGACCGTTTGTCGGGCCGGACTCGCGCGATTGCGGGGGCGGGCAAGGTTAATGGGTGTAGCGCGGGGCAGCGAATAGTAGCATTTTAGGACTGGCATCGGCGCATCTTAGTCCCCATAGCCGGACCCATGGCCCAAAATCCCCCTTCCCCGCCAGCAGGCAAGGACATCCAGTTTCGCGAATTCGTGCTGCTATGCGCCTGCCTCATGGCGATGAACGCCCTGTCGATCGACCCCATGCTGCCTGCCCTGCCCGCCATCGGCCGCGATCTGGCGATCGCGCAGCCCAATGACCGGCAGTTGATCATCAGCGTCTATTTTCTGGGGCTGGGCATCGGGTCGCTGCTGTTTGGCGTCCTGTCCGACCGTTATGGCCGCAAGAAGGTGCTGGGCTGGGCGATGCTGTTGTTCATCCTCTCGTCCATGGCCTGCGCAGCGGCGCAAAGCTTCCCGGTCATGCTGATCGGCCGCGCCTGCGCCGGCTTTTTCGCCGGAGCGAGCCGCGTCATCACCGTGGGAATTGTACGCGACCGTTTCCGGGGCGATGCGATGGCGCGGGTCATGTCGCTGATCTTTGCGGTGTTCATGCTGATCCCGGTGATGGCCCCCAGTTTCGGGCAGGCGATCCTGTGGATCGCGCCGTGGCGCTGGATCTTCTGGGCGCTGGCGATAATGGCGAGCCTGATCCTGCTATGGCTGATGGCGCGGATGCCCGAAACATTGCGACCGGAAAACCGGATGCGAATCACGGTCGGCGGGCTGTTGCACACGGTCGGGACGATCATGCGCACGCGCAGTTCGATCGGCCATATGCTGGCCAGCGGCGTGGTGATGGGCGGATTGATCGGCTTCATCCTGTCGGTGCAGCAGATTTTCTTCGACGTGTTCAAGGCGGAAGAAGTTTTCCCGATCGCCTTCGCCCTGATGGCGGCCGGCATGGGGGTCGGCAGCCTGGTCAACAGCCGGCTGGTATCACGCTTTGGCGCGCGGCGGCTGAGTCAGGCGGCGCTGATCGCCTTCATCCTGATCGCCATCGTCCATGTGAGCGTCATCCTGTCGGGGCGGGAGACGATCGTCACCTTCATGCTGTTGCAGGGGATAACGATGCTGACCGTCGCCTTCACCGCGTCCAATTTCAGCGCGATCTCGATGGAGCCATTTTCGAAAGGTGCGGGCGTCGCTTCCTCCTTTCAGGCGTTCCTGACCACCGCCCTGTCCGCGACGCTGGGCAGCATCGTGGGCCGCGCGTTCAACGGCACCACCTTGCCGCTGGCCATGGGGCTGCTGGTGTTCGGCTCCTTAAGCTTCCTGATCGTGATCTGGGCGGAGCGGGGCAGGCTGTTCACCCGGCCCAACAATAGCGGGCTGCGCGACGTAGAGTTTGAAACGGTCCACTGAACGACAAACGGGGCGGTGTTACCCGCCCCGTTCGATGTTCGATCAGGCGTCCTTTCCGCCCGGCGTATGCGCGCCGGGCAGCGGCGGCACCGGCTGGGGCGGGATGCCCTCATCATGCTCCGGCAGATCGCTCACCCCGCGCCCCACATGGCTGCGGCTGCGGCTATAGGCGAAATAGACGATCAGGCCGACCGCCGCCCAGCCCACGAACATCAGCTTGGTTTCGACGCCCAGGCTCCAGAACAGATACATGCAGCCCAGAATCGCGATCGGCGCGGTGACCATGATCGCCGGGGTGCGGAAGGGCCGCCTGCGCGCCGGGTCGGTGCGGCGCAGCACCAGCACCGCGATCGACACGGCGGCAAAGGCGAACAGGGTGCCGGAGTTGGAGATGTCCGCCAGGATGCCGACGGGGAAGAAGGCGGCGAACAGCGCGACGAAGATGCCGGTCAGGATGGTGATGACATAGGGCGTCTTGTAGGTCGGATGGACTTTGGAGAACATCGCCGGCAACAGGCCGTCGCGGCTCATGACGAAGAAGATGCGGGTCTGGCCGAACATCATCATCAGGATGACCGAAGGCAGGGCGAGACCAGCGGCCAGGCCAAGCAGATTGCCGATCTGGGGCCAGCCGATTTCGCGCAAGGTCCAGGCCAGCGCTTCCTTCGAGCAGGTGACGGCTTCGGTACCGGCGGCGGCCAGCGCGGCGCATTGTTGCGACAGCGCGGTCGATCCGGGTGCCAGGGCAATGCCGCCCTGCGCAATCGGGATGCCGCCTTCGGTCACCGGCTGCGCGCCCACGGTGCCGATGACGCCTGCGGCAACCAGCATGTAGAAGATGGTGCAGATGCCGAGCGAACCGATCAGGCCGATCGGCATGTTACGCTGGGGGTTCTTGGTTTCTTCAGCGGCCGTGGACACGGCGTCGAAGCCCACATAGGCGAAAAAGATCGAGGCGGCGGCAGCGGAAATACCCGAAAAGCCGAGCGGGGCGAAGGGCGTGAACTTGTCCATGTTCATGACCGGCAGCGCCAGCACGATGAACAGCGTGAGCGCCGCGACCTTGATCAGCACCAGCACGGCGTTGACCGACGCGCTTTCCTTGGTGCCGATGACCAGCAGCCAAGTGACCAGACCGGCGATCAGCATCGCGGGCAGGTTGACCACGCCGCCATCGAACGGTCCCCGCGTCAGCAGATCGGGAATGTCCATGTGGAATGTATGTTCGATCAACCCCACGACATAGCCGGACCAGCCGACCGACACCGCGCCCGCCGCGACCGCATATTCCAGGATCAGCGCCCAGCCGACCATCCAGGCGATCAATTCGCCCATCACCGCATAGCTATAGGTATAGGCGGAGCCGGACACGGGCACCATCGCCGCCATTTCCGCGTAGCAGAGCGCCGCCACGGCGCAGACGAAGCCGGCGATGACGAAGGCGATCATCATGCCCGGCCCGGCCTTTTGCGCGGCTTCGGCCGTCAGCACGAAAATGCCGGTGCCGATAACGGCCCCGATGCCGAGCATGGTGAGCTGGAATGCGCCCAGCGAACGATGCAGCGATTTCTTCTCTGCCGTCGCCAATATGGCGTCGAGAGATTTTACGCGCCCGAATATCATGAATGGAAACCCTTTATCTTGCGATGTCTTGCCCCGGCGGCCGGATCACCCGCCCCCTTTTGCTATGGGACCGGAGACTATCGCCTAATCGCGCGCGCGCAAGTATGTTGCGCGACCAAGACATGACCATCCATGGTCGAATGATGAGGAGTGATGATGATCGACCTGCTGACAGCACCCGGCCTGCATGACCTGCCCCATGGCTTTGCCGGGCGGCGCGGCGGGGTGTCGGAGGGTGTTCATGCCGGTCTGAATGTCGGCCTGGGGTCGCAGGATGATCGCGCGGCAGTGCTGCGCAACCGCGAACTGGCGCGCGACGCGGTGATGCCCGGCGCGGCGCTGGTGACGGTGCATCAGGTCCATTCGCCCGATGTCGTGACGGTCAGCGCCGCGGTGCCGGACGCCAAGCGCCCCGCCGCCGACGGGATGGTGACGGATCGGCCGGGCCTGTTGCTGGGGATATTGACCGCGGACTGCGTGCCCGTGCTGTTTGCCGACCGGGCGGCGGGCGTGGTCGGCGCGGCCCATGCCGGATGGAAGGGGGCGATCGGCGGGGTGACCGATGCGACGATCGCGGCGATGACGGCGCTGGGAGCGCAGCGGGAGCGGATCGGCTGCGCGATCGGTCCCTGCATCGGGCGCTCCTCCTATGAGGTGACGCTGGATTTCGCCGAGCGGTTCGAGCGGGACGATGCCGATAATGCGCGCTTCTTCACGGCGGGGCGGCTGGGGCATGTGCAGTTCGACATTGCCGCCTATGTCGCGTCCCGACTGGCGGCGGCCGGGGTCGGACGGATCGATCTGCTGGATGAGGATACGTACAGCCAGCCGGACCGCTTTTTCAGCTATCGCCGGTCCTGCCATCGCAACGAGCCGGATTATGGGCGGCAATTATCGATGATCGGCCTGCCAGCATAGTCGGATTGAGAGGGGCGGTCAGGGACGATTTCCGCCAAGCGAGCGGGCGGGACGAGCCGTGCCATTAACGCTGCCCGTCGAGGGGTCGGTGGAAAAGCATCTTTGGAACATTCGACAGGGTTATGTTGTAATATAATTGCAAATATATCGTCTGCGACTTGCTTTTGATGTCCGCGTGGCTACGCGACAAAAAATGCTGCGCTTGCAGTAGCGGACAAGCATGACGTCTGTATCGACACAGACCAACATGCATGCCGACTACGCATAGGCGCAGCCGTCACTGAACTGCCCGTGAGCAGATTCCCAAATATTTGATAATTGGCAGTTTTACTGCAAACCCGTGAATATAATAGTGCCAATTCCGATCCAAAGCGCGGCAGAAACACTCGCGGTGATCAAGAAACGGGACGCATAACTGCGCGGCATAGAATTCAACATACGACCTCTCCAAAATATGGTTTTCTTTTATCCTTAGCATAGGTTTTTTTCTCGTACAGCTACTCAACGATTTTTCTTTACAAAGTTTCCTTAACGCCGCAGGGGTTGCGGCCTTCCGGCACGGGCGATTTGCCCCGAAAAACGGGCGATTCTCTCAGCTATTGATTTGAAAAATCGGCATTATCGTCGCGCGAACCGCCGTCGGCCCGGCCCAGGTCCGAACAATAAAAAAACTTCGATAATGTCAGGCAAGTGGCGCCGGGCGGCGTCGTCAACCACCCGTCCGACGCGCGGCAGACAGGATCAGCGCCGGGACAGGCGCCTCAAGCGATGATGACGACGCACCGCGCGCGCCGTCAGCGGGAAAAGGGCAGCGGTACGGGACGCGCGCCCGCGGACAGGGCTGGTCGCCCTCCGTTCCGGTTGTTCAGGAACCGGACCTTGCCCGTCCCCTCCATGGAGCGCATGCGGCCCGCCGTCCGGCTGAACTGATTATTGGCGATCGCGACGTCAGAGGAATAGAGGGCGACCGCCGCGCGGGGATGGTTGCGGCCAAGTTCGATCGCCGCGCCATAGGTCGGGGACACATCCAGATAATTGCCGCTGACGTCGACGCGCTGGGCGGCCATGATGTTCACCGCGCGCTTGCCCACCCCCTGGACCAGATTGCCGGTCACGCGGACATTGCGCGCCTCAAACCCCTCATAGCCGGGGCGCGACGCCATGCGCGGACTGGTCCAGCCGCCGACCAGCACGCCATCGGAGGTGATGTCGCTGATCTTGTTGGCGTCGATCAGTATCCGGTCGCTGCCGCCCTTGACCGATATCGCTCCGGTCCGCGAGTCCACCTTCGACACGCTGTTGTGCGAAATCTGGCCATTGACGATGCCCAGCAGGTCGATGGCTTCGTCATAGCAGTTGGTGATGACATTGTCCGCGACGATCACATTGCTGCCGCCGTTGATCTTCACGCCATCTTCCTTGGGATTGTCGATGACGTTGCCATAGACGGCGATATTGTTGACGGTATCGTGATAGTCATAGCCATTCTGGCTGAACTGGATGCCATTATGGCCCCCGGTGACATGGAACCCCTGTACCAGGACATTGTCGGTCCCCCCGCCCCCGATCGCGGCCCATTTGCCTTCGCGCGGGGCCACGATCCGGGCCGCCTGCGGGCCATCCGCCGACACCAGCCAGATCGGCGCATCGGGCGTGCCGTTCGTCTTTTTGGGAAAGAGGACATTTTCATTATAGGTGCCCGCCTTCACCATGATGGCCGTACCGGGGCGGGCCATCATCACCGCATCGCCGATCCGGGCGAAGGGACGGTCGCGGCTGCCATTCCCCGACTGTGCGGGCGCGCCAGCCGATACCCAGACGAAGCGCCGCGGCTTTGCCTTGCGAAACACCGCCGCATCGAGCCCGGTCGGCGGCAGCGCTGGCAGGACGTCCGCATCCATGCGCAGCGCCGCAATATCCTGCTGCTGGGCGAGCAGGCGTTCGCCCACGACATTGGGATTGCTGGCGGACGCGACGTACAGGCCGGTAACAGCGGTCAGGACGATCCCTGCAATCGCAAAATGGTTCATCGCTCACCTCTCCCATCGCCCAACGGCGTGTGCAGCCTATGTGATGCCTGCCCGGGCAGGCGCTTCTCGTACAAAAAGGGCGACCATGCGCGCCCTGCATTTTGATGGTTAACCGGAGATTTACAGGCATCGACTCTGGTGTATAGAGGCCGGTGACCATGATACGTCAGGCCGCTTGGGGGTTTCAATTGAAACATTACTTCTGGATCGCGGCGACTGCCGCGGTCACATCCATCCCCGTAACGGGTTATGCGCAACAAATCCCCGACGATGTCGGCGTGGCAGCCCGTGTCCCTGACGAATATAAGCCCATCGGCGGCCGGATCGGCACGGTCTTTGTCTATCCGGCGCTGACCTACGACCTGACCGGCACCGACAATGTCGTGGCATCGGACGCAGACCGTCGGGGCGACGCCTATGTCACCCTGGCCCCCCGTGTCACCATGGCGCGCAACAGCCAGCAATCGAGCCATGTCGTCCAGCTGTTCAATTCCAACCGGTTCCATTTCGATTCAAAGGATGAGAATTTTTCGGAATTCGGCGTCCTGACCCGCAACCGCTGGGGCGCGGTCGACAGCGCGAACATCACATTCGAAGCATCCGCCCAGCGCGAAGTGGATCAACGCACGGGACGCAACAATGTCACCCTGGCGCGCTCGCCCGTCCATCATGGGCGGTTCGACGGCGAACTGGCCTATGCCTTTTCCGCTGGCCGGTTGAGCTATCGCTTTGGCGTCCATGGCAGGCGGGTCGATTTTGCCGACGCCATCAGCCGCACCGGCACCGTCATCGACCAGGATTTTCGCGACTATAGCCAATTGGGCGGCAATGCCCGGCTTGGCTATCGGGTGCGTGAGGGGATCGATGTCATCGGGCAGGTCGATTATGACCGTTTCTATTATGACCTGGGGCCGGGCGAACCTGGCTTTCCTTCGGGTCTGGCGCCCGATCGCAACTCCTATCGCGTAAAGGGTGAAGTCGGGCTGGGCTTTGACATAAGCCAGCGCCTCTATGGCGTCGCGACGATCGGCTATCTGACCCGGAAATATCGCGATCAGGTGCCCCAGCTTCGCGATGTCAGCAGCCTGTCCTACAATATCAACCTGCTGTGGAATCCGACCGAATATCTGACGGTGCGGGTCAATGGCCTGCGCGATATTCAGGAAACCGCGTCGCCGCTGGTGGCTGGCGACCAGTTCACGCGCGGAACGGTGGCCGTCGACTATATGCCCACGCCCGCCCTGCTGTTCACGGCCAGCGCGAATGCGGTCCATTATAATCCGGTCGGCGTGACGACCGGCAATGCGACGGAATATGGCGCCAGTCTGCTTGGGCGCTATCGCCTCAATCGCCGCTGGTCCGTTACATCGCGGGTTTCCTATAATGGCCGCGACACCAATTCGCCGATCGACAGTTTCGACGGCATCTGGGTGAGCATGGGCATCGTCCTGACGCTGTAAGCGACGCCCGCCGGCGCGCGTTTGTGCGGGCGCCAGTCCATCGTCCTTATCACACCGGCCTTTCCGGGCCAGCGGCACCCTGCCGCCCGCCCGGAAAATGCGCTAGTCGTGCCGGAAAGCGCGGTAGAGCTGGTCTCTCAACGGCTTGACCAGATAGCTCAGCATCGAACGTTCGCCGGTCTTGATAAAGGTTTCCACGGGCATGCCGGGTTTCAGCTTCAAACCGTCCAGCTTTTTCAGCTCGTCCTTCGTCACCTGAACCCGCGTGACATAATAGGGCATGCCGTTGCGCTCATCGGTACGGCGATCGCCCGACACATAGACGACCGTTCCGGCGATTTCGGGCGTCGTGCGCATGTTGAAAGCGGAAAAGCGCAACATCGCCGGCTGGCCGGGGCTGACCTGATCGATATCGGCGATGGAGATGCGCGCCGTCACCTCCATATCGTCGCCATCAGGGATCAGTTCGATCAGCGTTTCGCCCGCGGGCACGATCCCGCCGATGGTCGCGAACTTGATCTTGTCGACGACGCCATCGGATGGCGCGCGGATCGCATTGCGTTCATCGTCCGTGATCGCGGTGATATTGTTGCGGCGAAGTTCGATGAGCTGCGACTGGACGGTGGCGAGATCAGTCCCCGCCTGCCCGCTCAGATCGGACGTGATCGATATGCCCTGCTGGCTGATTTCCGACAGTCGCGCCCGCGCCTGCGCGGCCTGAACCCGCGCGTCGGCCACGCTGCTGTGCGCGGCGATGGCGGCCCGTTCCAGCGACCTCAGCTTGTCGAGCGTGGTATAGCGTTTTTCCCACAGCATCCGGGTGGCCGCCAGCTGATCGTCCATCAGCTCCGCCTGCTTTTGCAGCGACACGACCTGATCGTCGAACCCGGCGATCTGCGTCTGGGTCTGGCGAATCCTCTCCTGCACCTGCGCTTCCTGACCGCCGCGCGAGGCCCGTCGGAACGCAAAGGCGCGCTGTTCGACACGCATGATTTCCGCAACCGCCGGGTCCTTGGCGCGCGCACGCAGCGATGCCGGGAAAATGATCGACGGCAATCCGTCCCGCTCCGCGATCAGCCGGGCTTCACGCGCTTCGAGCTGGTCGATATTCGCGCCGGTCATCGCCGCCGATGCCGAACTGACCCGATTGTCGAGGGCCATCAGCAACTGCCCTTTCTTGACATGCTGGCCTTCGCGCACGGGCAAATCCTTGATCACGCCGCCCGTCGGATGACCAATCTGCCGGATGCGGCTTTCGACCGTCACCTCCCCGGACCCGATGACGGCGCTGGCCATCGGCAAAAAGGCCGCCAGACCGCCCAGCACGAAAACAAGTATGCCCACCAGCAGCATCGCGTTGCGCAGGCTGCGCGTCAGCTTGACGGCTGGCGTCATTTCGACAGGACGATCGCTGCGCTGGTCGGTGATCAGATAATACATGCCGAAATCCCTGTCGAACTGCTAAGCGGCGCCGGCCGACGAAATCGCCGCCGGCTTGTCGTCCACGCGGGGCGGGCGGGGCGCAGGCAGCTTCATCTTCTCCATCACCTTATCACGCGCGCCGAACAACTGCATCTGGCCATTCGACATCACGAGCAGATGGGTGACATGGGTCAGGATATTGGAGCGATGCGCGACGATGATGGCAATCGCATTACGCGCGCGCGCCGCCTGGATCGCCGCGCCCAGCGCGTCTTCGCCATTGGCGTCCAGATTGGAATTGGGCTCGTCCAGCGCGATCAGGAAGGGATCGCCATAAAGCGCCCGTGCCAATGCCACGCGCTGACGCTGGCCAGCCGACAAATTGCCGCCATTGGTGCCAAGGGGGTGATTATAGCCCTTGGGCAGCTTGACGATCATGTCGTGGACATCGGCCGATTTGGCGGCGGCGACAATGTCTTCCGACCGGGCTTCCGGGTCGAAACGCGCGATATTCTGCGCGATGGTGCCATCGAACAGGTCCGTCATCTGCGGCATGAAGCCGATATGCGCGCCCAAAATGTCCGGGTCCCACTGGTCGATCGACGCGCCGTCCAGCCTGACCGCGCCGCGCAAAGGCTCCCATATCCCGACCAGGGCGCGCAAAAGGCTGGACTTGCCAGACCCCGACGCGCCGATAATCCCCAGCACGTCGCCGCCGTTCAGGGTGAAGGTGACATCGCTGACGGTCACCTTCTTCGCGCCGGGCGGGCCAAGCGTCAGCCCTTCCACCGACAATTGCTGACTTGGCGGCGGCAACTCCATGGTCGGCATCGGCGCCGGCACCTGCTTGAGCATAGCGTCGAGCCGCCGCCACGCCTGGACGCAGCCGGTCATGCCTTTCCAGTTGCTGATGACCGATTCGACCGGGGCGAGCGCCCGCGCGCTGAGGATGGAACCGGCAATGATCACGCCGCCCGACGCCAGATTGTCGATCACCAGCGCGGCGCCCGCAGCCAGCATCAGGGATTGGAGCAACATGCGGAAAGTCTTGCTGAGCCCCTGCATCCGACCGCCCACATCGGCGAGCCGGTCGGTCGACCGGACGAAGGCGGCGGTCGCGTCTTCCCACGACTGCCGGGCGCGGCGATGCATGCCCAGGGCATAGATGACTTCGGCATTGCGCCGGCACATTTCGATCAGCATCGATCGGCTGGAGCCGATCTGCGTCGCCTTCATCGTGGCCGATTTGGTCATGCGGTCGGCGGCCAGCATGATGGCGACCAGCACGACAACGCCGATCGACGCGAGCACGCCCAGCGTCCAGTGGAACATGAACAAGACGGCCAGATAGAGAAAGACCCACGGCAGATCGAGCAGGGCCAGCGGCCCCGACCCCGAAACATAGGAGCGGATCGCGTCCAGATCGCGCGCGGCCTGCGTCCCTTCGGGCATTTCGCGCCGCCGCAATTCCATCTTGGTGATGACGTCGAAGACGCGCGGCGTGATTTCCCGGTCGACCAATGCGCCGATCTGGATCATCGCCCTGGATCGCAACAGGTCCAGCACCCCCTGAAAGCAATAGACAATAGTGATGATGATCAACAGGCCGACAAGCGTGGGGATGCTACGACTCGGCAATACCTCGTCATAGACCAGCAGCATGAAAAAGGAGCCGCCCAGCATCAGAATGTTCAGCACCGCGCTGATTATGCTGATTTGTCCTATGGCGAAGCGGAATCGACGGAGCGCCGAACCGATTTCCGATTCCGAATCAAATACCTTCAGCATCAATTTGTCCTGCATCAAGCCGCAAGCCGCCCCGTCCGACTTGGCGTCTTATGAACAGAGTTCTACATATTCTTGCCAGAACGAGAAAGCGAGTTCGTGGAATTCTGCCAGAATTCCCGCGTGACCCATCTGGCTGCGAACAGGGTTAGATGATTGGCATCAAAATATAGTGAACGCCCATCCCGCGCGAGCGCGCATGACGTGCGGTTGCATAGCGTGTCAGATGGCCGAAGCACAGCGATATCCGACGGCACGTTGCGGGCAAGCCAGTTCAATGTATCGCGGTCCGCCGCTTCCCACGCCGCGCGGGATATGGCCGGGGCGCCGCCATTGGCGAGGTGGGTCGGGACGTCGAAACCGGGGAAAGGCACGGGACCGATGATTCGCACGGTCTTTCCGGCGTGCCGGAGCATCGCAATCGTCCGGTCCAGCCCCTGGAAGAAGCCGGGCGCGTCCTGATAGGTGTGATAGCGCATGGCCAGCACCACCGTGTCGATCGGCTGTGCCGCGATCCAGTCCGCCACCCTTTGGTTATGCGCCTTGCACCCCGCACGATAGGGATCATCAAAGCCGATCGCGGGGGGACAGTGGGAATAGGTGATCTGGGTAATCGCATGGTCGCCGACGGCCAGCGCCTTGGCCAGCTCCACGCCATGACTGTCGCCCCACAGGACAGCCTTGCTTGCGCCTGCGCCAAGCACGCAGGATCGATCGAGCGGCCGGTCATGGCCCTCGTCGCGGTGGCACCGTCCCCGCTGCGGGCTGACATCATAACGGCCATTGTCATAGGCGACCGTCGAGGCGGCAAAACGCTCCGGCCAGCCATGCTTGACCCACAGCGCGGCGCTGCCCGCCACCAGAATCAGCGCGCCCACCGCCGCCAGCATGAACAGACGGGCGCGGCCGACACGGTCTTTTTTCCGAAATGGCTGCTCGACCCAGAAATAGGACAGGGTCGCGGCCGCCAGAGACAGGCCGACAATGATGGCGGACCCAGCCGCGCCCAGGGCGAACAGGCCCAAGAACCGGCCATAAACGACGATCGGCCAGTGCCACAGATAGAGCGAATAGGAGATCAGGCCGATCGCGACGGGCAATCGCATCGACAATAGCCGGCCGACAAGGGTGCCGGGCGCGCTGTGCAACAGGGCGACGCTGCCCAGCACGGGCAGCAGCGCGGCATAGCCGGGAAACGGCGTCTGGTCGGTGAAGCTGAATATCGCCACCAGAATCGCGGCAGCACCCGCCAGGCTCACGACTTCGCGCGCCATAGGCGATCGGATCTGTGGCACGGCGCCCAGCGCAAGCAGGGAGCCGGCGAACAATTCCCAGGCGCGGGTATGAATCAGGTAAAAGCTGGCATCGGGATAGGGCTTTGTCAGGACGATACAGGCCACCAGCGATGCAACCGCCATGGCGGCGACAACCGGCAGACGATAACGCGGCGCATAACGGGCGAGCAGGAAGAGGATGACCGGAAAGAAGATGTAAAACTGCTCTTCGACGCCCAGCGACCAGGTGTGTAGCAGCGGCTTTTGTTCGGAATCGCCGGAGAAATATCCCGACTTCATCCAGAAGATGATGTTGGACACGAACAGCAAGGTACCGATGACCGTGCCGGGCAGTTCGCGCAGGAAACTGGGCAGCAATATCGCAACGCCGCCGACCAGCACGGCAAGCAACAGCACGAACAGGGCAGGAAAGATGCGCCGGATGCGCCGTTCGTAAAAGGTGATCAGCGAAAAACGCCCGGCATCAATGTCCTTGGCCAGGATGGAGGTGATCAGATAGCCCGAAATGACGAAAAATATATCGACGCCGACATAACCACCATCGAACCCCGCCACATGGGCGTGGAAAAGCACGACGGGCAGTACCGCGAGTGAACGAAGTCCGTCGATATCCCTGCGGTAGATCATCTATCTGCTCGCCCCCCAAAGGCATTTAGCGCCAGCCACCTGCCGATAATCGGCTCCGCGCCACACATCCATCCTGCCGTTACGGCGCGCGTGTTAAACTGGCACAGGACCAATCCGACACAGGGCTAACCGATACAGGCTATCCGTTACAGGGGCGCCAATCATGCGACCGATGCCCCCTGCCCTCATTCCTGCCTTTGCAGGGATGCAACGGCTTTGCAATCCATCCGCCAGGGGATGATTTGCCAGCAGCAAAGATGAAAACGCCCCAGTCGCGCAAGTCGCGACAGACCGGCATGGCGTAGAGCCGCGTTATGGCGCACCAAAGCAAATTGCCGCTGACTCTGGTGGATCATATCCCCAGCGTCAGCGGCAATTTACTGTTCACAAGATGAAGGCAGGCAAATCGACCGGCGCAGCGCTGTTTGCCTGCACCAGCCGAATAGCCCAGCTAGATCAGGGAAGAAGGTCGGCGATTGCGTAGGTCTTGTACGCGCCGTTTTCCCAGAACTTCAGAGCTTCGATGTTCTTGAGGGTGTCACGGCCATCACGACCACCGACGCTGTCGATGATGATGACTTCACCACGATCGTTCAGATAGATGGTGTAGTCGCTCAGCGCGCCACGATATTGGGCGGTGTCATAGTCCGCGCCGCCATTGAGGTCGTCATTGCCGTCGCCACCGAACAGCAGGTCGTCGCCCTGGTTGCCCGTGATGCCATCATCGCCAGCGCCGCCGGAGATGAAGTCATCCCCCAGACCGCCGCGAATCCGGTCGTTGCCGTCGCCACCCGCAATCTGGTCCGACGCATCGGTGCCGGTCAGATCGTCTGCTGTGTTGCCGTTGCCGGGCGTACCTTTAATGACTGCCATAAGACATCTCCTGTTAGTTAATGTTGCTCAACTGCTGCGCCCGCGAATTCATTTCACTGCTTCAAGCGGTTATAGCCAGAGACGTTTGCTGCCTCGTTGTCCGCGGGGCGTTAGTAACTTGGTAACTATATCACGTCAATGCTTCGCCGTTACGCTATTGCGAGATTGCCTCTATTTGAGACAGTAAACATAGATTGTCATAATTTCCCCAAACCCGCCCCGCAGGTCGATGCCGCCGCAACAATCGACTCGACAGTAACAGTCATGTGCCGGGCGATGCGACAGGTGACGCCTTGAAACGCCGGATTTCAGGGGATGCAGGAGCGAAGCGCCGCGAACCTGTGGTCGCGGTCGGGGATGTATCCGCCGTTTGGATTCCATCGTTACGATTTTGTCAAGTCATTCCGCATCATCTCGCATGCGCGAAATTTGCATGAAAAAAAATTTAACGGCGTTCCGCCATCTATATTTTACGTCCTAGTTCGCCGCGGCAATGCGCGATTTGTCCTTGCCCAGCCCGGTAAGGGTCAACAGGTTCAGTCGAGCCGCAAGTGCATAGCCAATCAGCGAAAAAACCAGGCCGGAGGTGGAAACGATCAGGATTCGCAGGTCCAGATTCAAATCCGGCGCGACGCGATGCAAGATGATTCGCGCAGCCGACATGGGCAGAATGTGCAGGACGTAGATCGGCATCGATCGTTGGCCGATCCACCCCAGCACTTGTCCCACGCGATAACCGGCGATCGCCTGGGCCAGCGCCAGCAGCAGGATGATCCCCGCAAAGCCGCCAGGGACCAGCCAGCCCGAATAGAGACCAATTCCCCTGTCGAACCCCAGCCAGATCGTGGCGCCCAGCACGACCAGCGCGATCGGCCACCCCTTGCCCGTCATCTGCGACCGGTTTGTGGACAATATGGCCCCGGCGACGAAGAATATCCCGAAATGGCAATAGCGCGCGAAGGTTTCCCGCATCGGAAAGACATCGACCAGTCCGCAGGCGACCACCGCGACCAGCAGCCAGAAGGAGAGGTTCCGGCTGATCGCCATGCACAGGAAGAACAGGAACAGCACGCCCAGAAACCAGAAATGCAGGGCCGGAAAGAACAGTATCCGCCACAGATCGTCCATGGGAACAGCCTTGTTCACATAGGAGGCCATGACGTTGTTGATGAGGATATAGATGAGCGACCAGAGCACGGCAGGCCACCAGGTCGTCGCCAGCTTGTCCTTCAGATAAGCGCCCCTGCCCTTCTGCAACGCGCGCGGCACCCAATAGCCCGCAGCGATGAAGAAGAAGGCCATGTGGAATATATAGACGCTATAGTCGAGCAACGGCCAGGTCGACCCGGCCCCCGCCGTCCCGGCATTGAGAAAGCCGCGATAGGCGTGGAAGATGACGACGAGCAGGATCGCGATGCCCCGGCCCACGTCCAGATGGGCGAGCCGTGGCCGCTCCGGCGCGTTCTGGGGCGCGCTTGCGGCCTCTGGCGCTGCGGATGCCTCAATCGCTGGGCCGCTCATTTGCCCGACTCCATCCCTTTGTTCTTTTTCTGGCCCTTGCCCCCCATAAGCTCCGCCAGATGGCCGCGCATCCACAACAGGAAGACCAGCGTGGTGGCCAGGAGAAGATATAGCATCTTCACCCCTTCCCATAGCCATTCGAACGCCATGTCGGTGCGCAACGACATGACCAGCGCCGGCAGGAATACGATGAGGAGTCCGCACAGGGACGATGACAGGGTGAGTTCATTCTCCTCATAGCGGCTCACGACGCCCCGGCCCGCCATCAGCCCGACGGTCGAGACCAACGCGACCGCCCAGGCAACCCCCTGCACGCCCCAATGGCCGCCCGCGGCATAGGCCGCCGCCAGCGAGGCCGCAGAGGTGGAGATGGTCACGACCGAAACCGAGACGGTGCGTTTGAGGAACAGGAGCTGGCGCTGCTGAAACTGCGACTGGATCTGGACATAGGATGCCAGCAGCAGCGGCCCCAGAATCGGCAGGGTCGCAGCATAGCCGGGCGGAAGGACGAGCCGGATGATGTCGGGCAGGAACAGGATGGACCCGATATAGACCGGCGTCACCACGCCCAGCAGCATCTGGCGGATCATGTGCAGCCGCGCCTTGACGTCCGCGCCCGTGCTGGTCCGCAACCGCATATATTGCGGGTTGAGCCACATTTCGATCGAATCGGTGAGCATGGTCAGCATGGCGACCATCGAACTGCCCAGGAAGAACATGCCGACATCGGCGACCGACATGACGCTCGCAACGATCAGCCGCTGGGCGGGGATGCGCCCCCATTCCGCCAGTTCGCGCGGCAGCAGCGGCAGGCCGTAGCTGTAGAGGGCCGTGATTTCCGATCGGTCGGACCGGCCGGACGCAGGCAGTTGGTTGCGGAACAGATAGGATCGGATCGCCGCACCGAAAACCGCCGACCCGACCGTCGCCAGCAAGGCGCCCTGCAGGCCCCAGCGCAACTGGAACACGAACAGGAACGACAACAGGATCAGCGCCGCCATCTGCACCAGGCGATAGGTGGCGAACATGCCCGGCTTGTCGAGCGTGCGCGCGACAATATCGAAAATCTTGCTGCTGCGCATGACATAGGCATAGACCAGCATCAGCGGCAGATAGGGCCAGCTGGGCAGATGATTGCTGACCAGATGGTCCCACATCGACAGGCAGATGAGGCCCGCCACGACGACCAGCGTCAGCCCGATCAGCCGGGTCAGTCGTATGACCCGCGCCAGAAAGGCCTTCCCGGCGTCGCCATCATGCTTGAAATCGAAATATTGCCGCAGGATGGCCTGGGTCACGCCCAGGTTGGTGACGACGTCGATCAACGCCGCGATGGTGATCAAAATGGCGTAGGAACCCAGTTCGCCGGGCGTCAGGCGATAGGCGTAAAGCAACGTCAGCACGCCGCTTGCGCCGCGCGTCACCACATTGACGAAACCATATGTCAATATGGACGCCAGCCAATATGGCATCTGCCGTCGCCGCGCTGTCGCCATCGGATGTGCCCCTACTACCCCTACACCGCCCACAAAGGGGCCGGTTCATCCGATCGATTGACAACCCGTCGAGCGGGCTGGCCGCACGCCTGTCCCCTCAGGCGGCCTCATTCACATTGGCCTTGCCCCACCAGGCAAGCTCGACCCCCAGCCGTTCGCTCAATATCTGCGGCGCCTTGGGGTCTTCAATATCATATTCGAAGAATTTGGGGTCCGACCCCAGCAACCGGCGACAGGCATCATAATGCCCCTCGATCCAGGTCAGCAATTCGCTGTCCTTGGCGCCAAAGCCCTTGGGCAGGCCGGGAATATCAGACGCAATGAAGCGTTTACGCATGTCCAGCCAGCGATTCATGCTCGACACCACCTTGACCGGATCACGATAGTTCAGCGCCAGCAGGCAATCGGGATGATAGCGCCGGATGGCCGCGATGATCTGGAAATCCAGGTTCGGCCAGTAATTCAGCTTGTGCCGCGGCAGGCATACGTCCGCCTGGGTGATGCAATCAATGTTGCCAAAGTCACGCAATGGATCTTCACCCGCCATATAGGCGTCATAGATCATCTTGCCCAAGAATTTGTCGCCCTGCCGCCAATGAAGCGTGGACATGCCACTGGCTTCCAGCGCCTTGTGCAGCGTAGTCGTACCCGACTTGGGAAAGCCAATGACGAACAGTTTCATAAAGCCGCTCCTGATTTCCTAGCGCTGCAATGCCGTAAAAGCCTGTGCAGCATCCCCGACGCCTCTGCTATACGCAGGCGGCGTCACCATGCAATCGCCATTCCTTCCGTTACGGCGAATTTGATCCTGCGCAGGGCTGCATTCCGTGCAGCAGGCTGTTGGTCGGCACCCGATCATCGCGCTCGCAGCAACGCATTATAGGACCGCATCATGGCGGCGAAGGTGAACAGGGCGGCGCGCTCGGCAATGATGGCGTCCAGATCAGCGCCCTGCCCCTCTTCCGCCATGGCCCGCGCCCAGGCGGCGGGATCATCGAGCGGCAGCACCTGCCCGGCGGCGCGCCCATCGTCGCCGACGAGCGTTTCCACCTGTTCCGCAATATCGCTGACCAGGCAGGGCAGGCCGGCATGCAACGCCTCCAGCAGGGCGTTGCTTTGCCCTTCAAACCGCGATGGCTGGGCGAATAGGTCGATCGCCGCCAGCAGGTGCGGGACTTTGTCGCGCGGGACATCGCCCAGCAGATGCAGCCGGTCCTGCACGCCGAGGCTGTCGGCCAATGCCACGACCCGGTCATGCAGGCTGCCGCTGCCCGCCAGCACCAGATGGACATGGGCGGGACATTGGGCGAGCGCTTCGACCAGCAGTTCGGGGTTCTTCTGTTCCTCCAGCCGGCCCAGCGCGCCGACCAGCCGCCCATCTGTCGGCAGGCCGAACAGCGCGCGCGCCGCGCCCTTGTCCAGCGTGCTGCGTGGCCAGTCCTTCAGCCCGTTATGGATGACGACGGCCCGATCGCGCAGCCAGCGGGGATAGGCCGCGCATCCGGCCAGCATCGCGCGCGACACGCCCACGACATCGGTATAGCTGCCCAGCCATGCGGACAGGCGGTCGGCGGCGCGCATGACCGGCGAATAGGTGTCGCGCGGCACGCGAAAGGACATGATCCGGCGGCGAATTCCGGCCAGCCGCGCGACATTTGCGCCGACCACCGATGCCAGCGGCAGGAACATGATGATGACGTCGGGCCGGTGCGCGCGCAGGCATCGCCATAGCCGCACGATGATCCGCAGCATGTCGACGGGCGTGCGCGGAACATGGCCCAGCAGCTTTTGCGCCGGATAGTCCGTGCCGTTCATCGGCTCGCGGTGATACAGGAACACGGCCTTGACCTCATGGCCGCTCGCCTCCAGCCCGGCGGCCAGCCGCAGCGCGGCGATCGGCGCGCCCGACGCATGGGTCATGGTCGTCAGGACCATGACCTTTCTGCCCTTTTCCGGTCTGCCCTTTTCCGGCAGATCATGCTGCCCGGCCTGCGGCGACATATGGGTCATCGGAATCGGAACTGCGGCGCGATCTGCGCGACGATCAGATGCGATGCCTGGGTCGTCATATGGCCTTCGTCAAACTGGAGCGGAATATGCTGGCCTGCCCATACGCGGCATGTGCCCCCCGGACAGATGGCCTCCTCCATCGAAATATAGCGCGCGCCCGCCCGCTCGACCGCGACCCGCATGGCCTTGTCCAGACCCGGTCCCGGTTCTCCCCGGAAAGAACCGGACGACCCGCCGCTTTGATCGGGCCAGGCCTGCGCCAATATTTTGGGCAAGGGCAGTCGATATTCGACGCTGGGGCCGACGATGGTGACCGGCACGGCCGATCCGATCCGCGCGATGGTGTCGCCGATGCGGCGGGCATCGCCCTTTTTCCAGCGCGCGGAAATGATCACGCCGTCGAGCTGCTTCCCATGGGCGGCGGCGAAATCGAACGCCTTGCTGATGACCTGCGTGCACCGCTCCGGCCCGGCAAAGCGGCCAAGCGGCATGCAGCCCGAAGCATTGGCCTGCAGGAAATGCACATCGGGAAACGCCTTGGTCAGACCGGCATAGAGATGGGCCGCATGACTGTCGCCGATCAGCAGGACGTTGCGCGCACCGGCACGCAGCGACAGGCATTGGGCCGCGTCATAATCCTGCGCGCCCGATCCGCTGGCGATGAAGCAGGTGCCATTGCGCATGGCCGCGCGCGGTGGCGTCTGAAACGCCAATATCTGTTCGGGAACGGCATAGTCGGGCCATATCGCCTTGCGCGCCGGGGCGATCAGCAGAGCCAGCGCCGTGACCGCGACGAAGCTGCCGACCGCCCAGCCATAGACCGGCCCCATGCGGGAATCGGCCCCATGGGGTTTGCGGAACGGTCGTTCGACAAAGCGCCAGGACAGGATGGCAAGCGCCGTGATGATAGCCAGCAGGATCAGCTTGTCGGCCTTGTCGAGTTCGCCAGTCCTTGAGGCATAAAATACGATGACCGGCCAATGCCAGATATAGAGCGAATAGGATATGAGGCCCACAAAGCGCGCCGGCGCCAGCGACAAAAGGCGGGTCGGGAGCGTCTGGAAACCGGCGCCCGCATGGATGAGCGCCGCCGCGCCAAGGCAGGCGGGCGCCGCCAGCAGGCCGGGAAAGGGCATTTTTTCCGAAATGAGCAGGATCGACCCGATGATCAGCAACAGTCCGCCGCCCGCAACGACTTCGGCCAGCGGGCGGCTGCGGATGGCGGGCACCACGCCGATCGAGATCAACGATCCAAGCATCAGCTCCCATGCCCGGAACGGCAGCAGGTAGAAGGCCGCTTCGGGTTGCAGCCTGACCATCACCACGGATGCCACGAAGCTGATGATCGTCAGCGCCACGAACACATAGCGCTGCACGGCAAAGCCAAAGCGCAGGATCAGCACCAGCAGCAGCGGCAGGACGATGTAGAATTGCTCCTCCACCGACAGCGACCAGGTGTGCAGCAGCGGGGATGTCTTGGCCCCGGCATCGAAATAGCCCGACTTTGCGTAGAACAGGATGTTCGAAACGAAGAAGATCGAACTGACCACCGTTCGCCCGATCTCCCGCCCTTCGCTCGGAAAATATAGCAGCAGCGCGCCGACGCAGACGAACAGATAGACCGGTATCAGCGCCGGGACGATACGCCTGATGCGGCGTTCGTAGAAACGCGCGATACTGTATCGCTCATTGGACAGGTCGTCATAGATGATCTTCGTGATCAGATAGCCGGAGATCACGAAAAACACGTCCACGCCAACGAAGCCGCCGGGGAACAGGCGGATCGCGCCAAGATGAAAGAAGAGCACGGGCAAGATCGCCAGCGAACGCAGCCCGTCAATGTCCTGGCGATATTTGATCATAGCCCCCACCGTCCCGCCGGTTTCGCGTGCAGGCCCCGACCCGGCCGGCCCCGCGCGCCGTCACCACCCCTTGCCATAAGTTATCGCGGCGCACCATGGCAACTGCGCAGATAGGCGGGCTCAGGGCGAACAGGGCGTACAAAGTAAAAATAAGCACGCACAAAGCGCCTCCACCATCGCATCTTCGCTGAAAAAATATTTTAGATTCAATCGAATAATGCCTTGCGCCTGCGTTGACCCCGCAAACTCGGCGCAAGTCCGTATCAATACAGGACAGTATAATGACGATTTTGCGACGAACAGATTTTTGCTGCGCTTGCGTTGTGCTTAACCTTTGATTAGCCTTTTCGGGCAGGACAAATGTCACCGCGTTCCAGGCGTCCGGAAACGACATCTCATGCAAGAAAATAAAGCGATTTGAGGCACTTGCGTCTCATTCCTTTTGACATCCAGATGGGATTGACAGGCATGACGACAGACGGGCTATTTGAATTTGATATTGTCCCGTCCGACTATGTCGCTGAAGAGGATGGTGAAACCGGTACCGATACAGGTACCGATACAGGCACTGATACCGGCACGGGCGATCCGGAGGGCGATTCGCCGCCACCCCCGCCGGTGAACAGCCCGCCGCAGGTCAATGGCGTGATCGAAGGTCAGCTGACCGGTCAGAACACGCCCTACTCTCTCGTCATACCCGCCACATTCTTCATTGATCCCGATGGCGACGCGCTGACCTACAGCGCCACCTTGTCCGACGGGTCCGCCCTGCCCGACTGGCTGACCTTCTCGCCCGACACGCTGACGTTCAGCGGTCGTGGCCCGACCGACGGGCACCATGATTATACGATATTCCTGAACGCCAGCGATCAAAGCGGCAGCGCGACGCTGGCCTTCGACCTGACCGTGTCGGAACGGCCCTTCGTCATTGGAACCCTGCCCAACCTGGTGGTCGAGGAGGATAGTTTCTTTTCCGTTACGATCCCGGCGACCGGCCTGTTTCATGACCCGGACAGCATATTGACCTTCGGCGGCAGTGTCGGTTCGGACGTCAACAGCTGGCTCAGCTTCGATCCGGCGACCATGACCTTTTCGGGCCAGATGCCGCAGGATTTTTCCAACTGGTTCAACCTGACCGTCTTTGCCACAGACGGCCCCAACAGAGCCCAGATCATTTTCCGCGTCGACGTCAACGACACGCCCGACGCGCCGCTGGACCTTAGCCTGCACACCACATGGGTGAATGAATTTTCGGATATCGGCACTCCGGTGGGCGAATTGTTCGTGGATGATCCGGACAAGGGCGACACCCATGTCTATTCGCTGGTGGACGATGCTGGCGGCGCCTTCGCCGTCGTCGGCGACCAGCTGGTCGTCAACAGCGCGCTGGACATTCGCGCAGGCACGCAACGCACCGTCGTGGTCGAGGTCGAGGATTCGACCGGTTTCACCTTTCAGAAATCGATCGACATCACGATCAAGGCCGCTCACGACACGATCATCTTCAGCGACGCGCCGCCAGCCACCACCATATTGTGGGTGTCGACGACCGGCGATGACGCGGCCGGGACCGGCAGCGCCGATTCCCCCTTCGCCACGATCCAGCATGCGATCGACAATGCAGGCCCAGGCACCGACATCATGGTGCGGGCTGGAACCTATAATGAAGCGCTCAACCTGAGTGTCGAGGGCACGACCGACGCCCCCATTCGGCTGATTTCCGCCGACGGCGCGGGCGCGGCCGTCATCGCGCCGCCCGCAGTCGCCGAAACCAGCGCCATATCCGGCCGGGGCACCGCCAATTGGGTGATAGACGGGTTCACGGTGCAGGGATCGGACACGATCGGCACCTATGGCGTCAATCTGGTCAGCCGCAATTTCGGTGCGAACGCCGCCTTTCAGGAAGGCTATGCGGGCGACAAGGTCGAAAATATCCTCCTGATCAACAATGTCTTCACCGATTGGGGCATTGACGCGATCCACATCGCCCAGAGCTTTGGCATCCAGATCGTCAACAACAGCATCATCGGCGCGCATGAACAGGGCATCGATTTTGTCGGCACGTCGAAATTGCTGATCCAGGGCAATGTCATTGACGAAATCACGTCCAAGGATGAATGGGACGCGCTGGACGGACGCGATTACACCGGCGATTCCGCGATCACGGTGAAGGGCGGTTCGACTTTCGTTGAAATCCGCAACAATGTGATCGGCTCGACCGAAGGCCCCGCGATCAAGATCGGCAGCCCCACCGGCATCGCCTATCTGCCGATCGAGGTCGGCGCGGACGGGGACGGCGCGCATTTCGTCAATTATGAAGTGAAACATGCCGTGGTGAGCGGCAATATCGCGACCGATTATCCCACTTCGCTGCTGTTGCAAGGCGCGCAGGACGTGCTGGTCACCGACAATCTGTTCAACACGGCCAATATTTCCAATGTCGCGCGGGGCGTCACAGGCAGCCTTTACGGCGTTGCGGAACAATATATTCCCAGGGGGCTGACCGGCTTTTCCGACGACATCAGCTTCGCCGACAATATCTTCAAGGGCAAGGCGCTCTTCACCAATGCGCCCGGAGCCACGACCTATGATCTGGGCGGCAACGCCGCCTTCGATCCGCTCGCCACATATGACCCGGAACAATATGGATTTGTCGGCGGTGTCGACGGTGGCATCGCGGTGGCCCGCGACCAGATCATCGGCAAGTCGGGCGACGATGTGCTGTACGGCGACCGTTCGGGCCATGCGACGGCGGATTATATCAGCGGCCAGCGTGGCGCGGACATGATGTATGGCGGCCTGGGCGATGACATCTATGTGTTCGACGACCGGAACGACCAGGCCATCGAAGCCGCGGGTGGCGGCCATGACGCGGTCATCCTGACCCGCAATGCGTCCGTGTACAAGGTCGGCACGAATTCGATCGAGGACGTCTATACGCTGCGTGATCAGGATACGTCGATCAGCGGCAGTGCCGGCCGCAACCGGCTCTATGGCAATATCGGCAACGACAAGTTGCGCGGTGGCGCCGGGGATGACGACCTGTTCGGCGGCGCTGGCAATGACGAACTGGATGGCGGCGCGGACCATGACCGCCTCTATGGTGGCGTGGGCGACGACCGCCTGACCGGGGAAGCGGGCGACGATATATTGGATGGCGGCGCAGGCCGCGACGTCATGCGCGGCGGCGACGGCAAGGATCTTTTGATCAGCTATGACGCCGACGGGTTGATCGATGGCGGCCACAATATCGACACGATCTATCTCGACCGGTCGACCGCAACCGCCGACATCTTCGTCGACATCAGC
Organism: Sphingobium sp. JAI105; assembly: GCF_015752145.1. Lineage (NCBI taxonomy): Bacteria > Pseudomonadati > Pseudomonadota > Alphaproteobacteria > Sphingomonadales > Sphingobiaceae > Sphingobium > Sphingobium sp. JAI105. Next base: position 1,931,857 of record NZ_JADOUC010000001.1, read on the forward strand.
TACACAAGTTCGTTCAACGCCAATAACAGCCCGATTCTGGAACTGTTCGACGGCACCCGCCTGGTCAATATCGAAATCTTGCAGATTGCGAGCGGCAGCGGGTCGGACTTTCTGCGCGGCGGTGCCTATGCCGACCAGATTTCGGGCGGTGACGGCAATGATGTGATCGAGGGCATGGACGGCGACGATCTGATCTATGGCGGCAATGGCGACGACATCATCCAGGGCGGCAATGGCGTCGACAAGATTGATGGCAGCCGCGGGTTCGACTGGATCGATGCGGGCGCGGGCGATGACATCGTGACCAGCAACGATCCCGACCTGATGCTGATCGGCGGCGCGGGCAAGGATACGCTGGCCCTCAACCGGTCGCAGTTCAGCGACGCGCAGATTGTTGATCTTTCGTTGCAGGAACAGGCCGGGGTGATCGTCACGCTGGCCGACGGCACCCAGATTACCGGCTTTGAAACCTTCAACTATTCGGCCGGATCGGGCGACGACATCATCACGCTGGGTGCCGGTTCCGATCGGCTGACCGGCGGCAAGGGCTCTGACATATTGTCCGGCGGCAACGGCAATGATGTCATATCCGGCGGCGCCGACGACGATATCATCTATGGCGGCGGCGGACGGGACAAGATTTCGGGCGATGGCGGCGCTGACACGCTCTATGGCGGGTTGGGCGAGGATACGTTCCAGTTCAAGGTCGGGCATGTCCAAGGCGACATAATCGCCGATTTCGAGGGGGCCGGGGTAGCGACCGGCGACCGGCTGGAATTTTCAGGATATGGGCCGGGCGCGACACTGACCTATAATAACGCCACGCAGTTGTGGACCATCGCGACGGCGGACAACAGCATCCAGAACAGTTTTCAGATACTGAACGTCACTGCGCTCAGCAGCGCTGACTATATCATTCTATGATCGCATAGTCGCGGGCGTTGATGCCGTTGCATCGACGCCCATGGTCATGATAGAAGATAATGCGCCCGCTAAGTAGGCCGCGTAATTTTCCTGGCTGTGGCCGCAGGATGTAGTGTAGATTTTCAGGCGTCATCCGGCCCAGAAAGCTATAACGGATGACCGCGAAATATTTTTATACCTAATCCGAAGTTAACTCTACCATATTACACGGTGTTCAGTCGCTCTCGCCTATCCGTATCGGGCAGCGGGAGTATTTTTTCATGACTGAAGATCTCTGGGGCGACGTCACGCCCACGAAAATAATATGGGTCGACGGGGATGCAAGTTATCGGGGTAAGCCGAACGGATCGGCGGAAAAACCCTTCACAACGATTCAGGCAGCCGTCAATGCAGCGACGCCCGGCGCGGCCATCATGGTCAAGGCTGGCGACTATGTCGAAAATGTCCTGATTCCACGCAATGTCAGCGGAACCGACAGCGCGCCCATCTGGCTGATTTCGGCAGACGGCCCACAGGCCGCCCATATCACGGCCAAGAGCGACACGACGGCGACGATCGGCGGCGGGGGCACCGAAAATTTCATCGTAGACGGCTTTCACGTCACCGGCGGCAAGAACGGCATTCAGTTCAGCCAGAACGGCAACGACTACACCGACCCCATCAAGAACATCGTTATCAAGAATAACGTGATCGACAATGTGGTGCAGGATGGTGTGAAGGCGAATGGCGGCTCCAACGTCGTCGTCACCAACAATGTCATTACCGGCGGCATCGACGAAAGCATCGACTTCATGTCGATCATCCATGGCGTGATTTCGCACAATGACGTCAGCGGCAATGCTGGGACCAGCGCGGCGATCTTTGCCAAGGGCGGATCGTCGGACATCCTGATTTCCAACAATTACGTCCATGGCGTGACGGCTGACGGCATCTCCGTCGGTGGCTGGACATCCTATAATTACAAGATGCTCGAAGGCTATGACGCCTTCCAGGCGTCGGATGTCACCGTGGTCGGCAACCGTGTGGAAGATGTCGGCAAACGTCCCCTCGCCTTTCGCGGCGCGGTCGATTCGGTTGCGACGGGCAATTATCTCGAAGCGGCGGAAGGCTATTACACCGCCGTACTGGTGGGCAATTCGGCCGCCACCAAATATGGCACCTTCACCAGCCACAATATCAGCGTGACGGACAATTTCATCACGCGCGATACCAAGACGCTGTTCATCGAAGCGGGCAGCGACACCGTGTCCTTCGCCGACAATGCCGTGGCGGCCATCACCGCCGCGACGACCGGCGTTTTGGGCAGCCTGCAGGACGTGCTCGACAAATTGGCTGGCGAAGCCCCGGCCCCGGCGCCCAGCGCCCCGGAAACGCCCAAGGAGGTCGAAGCGCCCAGCGTGCCGGAAGCGCCCAGCGCTTCGGAAAAGCCGGTCGTCCCCCAGGTACCGAGCGAGGCCCAGGCCGCGCCATCGAAGCCGGTTGAACCCGGTCTGAAATGGGCAGAAGGTGGCGAAACCGGGCGCGTCGCGGTCAACCAGGGCACGGACGGCAACGATTTGCTGATGTTCAAGAGCGGCACGCTTGCCGGTGGCCTGGGCGACGACAAATATATCGTCAGCAATATCGAAGCGGCCAAGGTCGTGGAAAAGGCTGGCGGCGGCATCGACACCATCGTTGCGACATCGCGCTATATGGTGATGCCTGACCATACCGAAAATCTGGAGATTAGCCGGACCGAAGGCGCCGTGGGCATCGGCAATGACGGCGACAATATCATCCGCGGCAATGCGGGCGATGACTTGCTGATCGGCGGCGCGGGCAATAATCTGCTCAGCGGCGGCGCAGGCAATGACATATTCCTGGTGGGCAAGGCCGACGCAGTCACCCGCATCACTGATTTCAGCGCGGGCGACATCATCCACATGGCTGGAGATGAATTTGCAAGCTTCGGCGCGCTGAAGGCGGCGATGCAGCAGGTCGGTCAGGATACGGTGGTCACCCTGTCGGGCGGTCGTCAGATCATCCTCGACAACAGGGACATGAACAGCCTGACGGCCACCGATTTCGACATGCAGGACGCGGGCAGCGCGGCGAAAGGCGCCAACGCCACCTACAAGGTGAGCCTGGACAAGCAACTCAACAGCTTCATCGGGGCGGAAACGAACGACAAGCTGTCGGGCAATGGCGCCGCCATCCTGCGCGGCGGCCAGGGCGATGACAGCTACGCCATCAACAAGGTGGGCGATTATATCATCGAACATGCCAACCAGGGCACCGATACGGTCCTGCTCTACCGGACGAGCTACACGATCGACACCAATGTCGAAAATGTCATCGTCAACACGAAGGAAGCCACGACCGTCATCGGCAACAGCCTTGCCAACCAGATCGTCGGCAATGCTGGCAATGACGTGATCTCAGGCGGCGGCGGCGACGACCTGCTCTATGGCAAGGGCGGCGCGGACACGTTCATGTTCCATTCGCTCAACGATGGTCATGACACGATCGCCGACTTCGAATTCCGCAAGGATCATATCGACGTCAGCGACCTTCGGCATGATCACCCGGCCGTGACCTTCTCCACCCATCTTGGCCCCGACGGCCTCGACATCATCGCCACGCTGTCCGGGCAATCCTACACCTTCGCCACGCTGGCCGGTGTCAAGAAGACCTATGCGCTGGACGACATATTGGTCGGCTGATCCATGGCCGTGACGGCCAGGGGTCAGCACTGACCAGAGGGCCTGAACAGCATCACGCGGAACCAGCAGACCGCCAATGAATAAGCCCGCAATCCTGCGGGCTTATTCATTTGGACGGCGCATGCTGATCCCGCATGCCGGCCCGCGCGAACGGATCGTCGTGCAGCGATCGACCGGCCGTTTCCGGCATGAAGCGGAGCGCGATCAGGCCGATGACGCAGGCCGCCATCATGTAGAAAGCGGGCATCAGTTCATTGCCGGTCCAGCCGATCAGCGCGCTGCCGATCGCAGGCGCGGTGCCGCCGAACAGCGACGTCGACATATTATAGGCGATGGCGAAGCCCGCAAAGCGCGCGGCTGTCGGGAACAGCGCCGGGAAGGTTGCGGAAATCGTCGCCAGTTGCGGGACATAGAGCAGGCCCAGCAGCACGAACCCGACAATCGCGCCCACCAGCCCCGTCGCCATCAGCATGTAGAGCGGCACGACCGCCACCAGCAGGCCCACGAGCGACAGGCGCCACATCGCCCGCCGACCGACCCGGTCGGACATATGCCCGGCAAAGGGCAGGAACAGCATCATGAACAGCATGCCGATGATCGGCACGATCAACGCTTCGTCCGGCGACAGGCCGATGCGGCGCTGCAAATAGGTCGGCATGTAGCTGAGCAGGGTATAGTTGACGACATTGAGCGCCACGACCAGTCCCGCGACGACCAGCATCGGCCGCTTATGGTCGCGCAACAGCCGTGCGAGCGGCAGCGATCCGCTGCCTTCGGCGGCCTGCTGGCGAAACACCGGCGTATCCTCCATCCGCGACCTTAGATACATGCCGATCAGGCCCATCGGCGCGGCCACCAGGAACGGGATGCGCCATCCCCAGTCATGCATCGCGGCATCACCCAGCAGCAGCGAAAAGCCCAGCATCAGCGCCGCGCCGAACGAAAAGCCCGCCAGCGTGCCAAACTCCAGGAAACTGCCATAAAAGCCGCGCCGGTCGTCGGGCGCATATTCGGCCATGAAGGTCGCCGCGCCGCCATATTCGCCGCCGGTCGAAAAGCCCTGCACCATCCGCAGCAGGATCAGCAGCGCAGGCGCGGCCCAGCCGATCTGCGCATAGGAGGGGATGAGGCCGACAGCCAGCGTCGCGCCCGACATCAGCAATATGGTGAGCGCCAATACCGATTTGCGGCCCAGCCGGTCCCCCATCGGTCCCCAGAACAGGCCACCCAGAGGCCGCACCAGAAAGGAGATGGCGAAGGTCGCCAGCGCGAACAGGACCGCATCGTCCACCTCGCCGGGGAAAAGCGCGGCCGAGATATAGGTCACGCCATAGGCGTAGATCCCATAGTCGAACCATTCCGTGGCGTTGCCCAGCGCCGACGCGGCGATCGCGCGGCGCAGGGTGGCGTTGTCGGCCTGCGCCAGGGCGTCGGGCGCGGCGGGCATGGCAGAAGCGGTCATTCGTCAAGTCCGTCCGATGTATTGGGATCGAGCAGCGCCGCCATCGGCGTCGTGCGCGGCACGATCTGGAAATTCTGCTGGTCAGGCAGGGGAACAGGGGGTGTCGCTGCCTGCCGCCACAGACCGAAGGCGAGCGTCGCGGCGGCGCAGAGGGCGATGAACAGGAAGAGGCCGCCGCCAGGCGCAAGGCTCATCATCATCGCGGCCCCCAGCGGGCCGATCGCCGCGCCCACCGAATAGAGCAAGACCAGCCGCCCGCTCGCCGCGACCCGCTCGTCCGCGAGCAGCCGGTCGTTGCAGTGCGCGACGCAAAGCGGATAGAGCGCGAAGCTGAGGCCGCCAAACAACCCGCCCAGCGCCAGCAACGCCAGTCCGCCCGACGCCAGCATCGCCAGAAGCACGCAGACCGCCAGCGTCGCGGCAAAGCAGCCGACGATCACCCGCCGCCGATCGAGCCGGTCGGACAGGCGCCCCAACGGCCATTGCAGCGCAACCCCGCCCAGGATCACAATCATCATGAAACTGGCGGTCGCGCCCAGATTCAGCCCCAGCCGCCGAACATGCACCGCCGCCATGCCGTAAAATGCGCCCAGCATCAGCCCCGTCGCAACCGATCCGACCGTGCCGAGCGGCGAGGATGCGTACAGGGCGCGGATCGTGAAGGCTTCCGCCTCTACCGGCGCAGGCGCGCTGCTGCGGGTCAGGCAGAGCGGAATGATGGCAAGCGAAACGAGGATCGACGCGATCTGGAACGGCACCGCGGGCAGCGTCCCGCTTGCCCCCAGCAGCAACTGCCCGACCGCCTGTCCCGAATAGAGCGCGACCATATAGGCGGCCAATATGCTGCCGCGCGTTTCGGCTTCGGCCCGGTCGTTGAGCCAGCTTTCAAGGCAGATGAACACGCCCGCGACACACATGCCGTCGATCAGGCGCAGGCAGGCCCAGAACAGTGGATATTGCAGCAGCGCATAGGCAAGCGTGCTCGCCGACAACAGCGATACGAAGGCGGCGAATGCGCGGATATGCCCGACCTGCCGCACTATCGACCCCGCGCGCAAGGCGCCGATCACCAGCCCGCCGAAATAGGCGGTGGCGACCGCGCCGATCGCCATCGTGCCCGCCCCGGCCCGCTCCAGCCGAAGGCCGATGAGCGTGGACAGAAAGCCGCTGCCCGCCATCAATATGAAGATGGCGAGCAGCAGGCTGCGGACAGGATGGACGGCGGCAAGCATGGATGATGCGGATGCGCGGCTCAGGCCGCGCGCCGGCCTTCCGTCGCTTCGCGGCCATCTTCCACCAGCGCGCGGTGCAGCGCGCGAACGGCGGTGTCATACTGGTCGACATCGACGATGAACTGCACGTCGATATTGCGGATCTGGTGCTGCATCGCGACGATCGGCACATGCGCGTCCGCCAGCGCCTGCAAGGCGTCCGTCATCAGTCCCGGCCGTGAAATGTCGCTGCCGATGACGGACACGATCGCGACCGGGTGGGACGATATCGACGCATCGGGATATTGCGCCTGAAGGTCGGCGATCACCCGCTTCACCGTCGCGACATCGGCCGACAGATAGTGGGTGATGGTGTTGGCGTTGGATGCCTTGCTGACGATCCACGCGCCATGGCGGGCCAGCGCGTCCAGAATGGCGGCGTCATAGCCTTTCACCCCGACCATATCCTGCTCGAAAAATTGCAGGGCCTGTGCATGGCGCACGCCGGTCACGATTTCCACGCGCGGCGTGTCCGAAACATAGTTGCCGCAGATGAGCGTGCCGCCATCCTCCCGGTCGAACGTGTTTCGTACCCGCAGCGGAATGTCGGTCTGGCGCAGCCCCCTGCCCGCGCCGGGATGGATCGCCTCCATCCCAAGATTCGCCAGCTGGTCCGCCACATCATAATTGGTGCGACCGATCTTGCGGGCCTTGCCCGTGCCGACGAGCCGCGGATCGGCGCTCGACAGATGAAATTCCTTGTGGATGATCGCTTCGCGCGCTTTGGTCAGCACCGCGATGCGCGAAAATGTCATTTCCGAATAGCCCCGCGCATAGCGCCGCACCATGCCCTCCGTGCATCCGGCATAGCCAGTGACGATCGGCAGCGTGGTCGACAGGTCGATCGATGCGAATGCCTGCCTGATCCGATCGTCCAGTTCGCGCATATCCTGTTGGTCCCACAAGGTGAGATCGACGAACTGGGCATTGACGCCCCGGTCGCGCAGCAGCAGCGCCGTCGAATGGGCGCTGTGCGCTTCGCCCAGACCCGCCAGCAGCTCGCGCACCGTCATCAGCTGTTCCTTGACGCAGAAGCGGCCATGGCTGCGCAGACGCGCCAGATCGTCAAGGCAGGCGGCCACGGCGTCGATCCGCATGTCGACAAAGGCGTTGGCCTCCGCCAGTCGGTCGGCGCGGACGAACATGGTGGCATTATGGTCCCGCATCGCGCGGCGCACCGCGTCCATCGCCTGGCGCCAGCCCGTCGCATCATCGTCGGCGACGAAACGGGCATAGACGCCAGCGTCGCCGCTCTTCTTATGTTCCAGCAACAGGTCGGTCATCCCGGCATAGGCCGACACCACGAAAATCCGGTTGTAGAGGTCCGCGCCCTTGCGGCCCGCGATCAGCACATTGTCGAACAATGTCGCGGTCGCGGCCATGGAGGTGCCGCCGATCTTTTCGACGCTATGGATATTGCTCATGCCAGCGCCTCCTCCATCAACGGCCCGCTGACGGGCGAGATCACCTGCGGCTCGCCGCGCGCGGCGATGAAGTCGGGGCGCGGCCGGTCGACGCCAAAGGGTGCGTCCAGCCGGTTCGACACGGCATTATAGACCAGGAAGGCATTGGCGCGCGGGAACGGCGTGATGTTGCCGTTCGACCCATGCATGACGTTGCAGTCGAAGATCACCACCGATCCCGGCTTTCCCGTCGGGGCGACGATGCCGAACTTGTGGGCCAGCTCGGCAAGGCTGTCCTCGTCAGGGACGCCATATTCCTGCTTCTTGAGCGACTGGCGATAATGATCCTGCGGCGTTTCGCCAACGCAGGTCAGGAATTGACGGTGCGATCCGGGGATCAGCATCAACGGGCCGTTATGCGGCGTATTTTCCGCCAGCAGGACCGACATGGACAGCGCCCGCATGCGCGGCATTCCATCTTCGACATGCCAGGTTTCAAAATCGCTGTGCCAGTAGAATTCCTTGCCCTGGAAACCCGGCTTATAGTTCAGTCTCGACTGATGCATATAGACATCGTCGCCCAGCAGGAAGCGGGCCACCCCGGCCAGCCGCTCGTCGGCGGCCAGTCGTCCGATCACCCGGCTCTGGGCATGGATGCGGAAGATCGACCGGACTTCCTTGCCACCCGGTTCGGTAATGACCGTTTCCTCCTCCAGCGCATCGGGATCGCCAAGCAGCATCCCGGCCTCGCTCTGAAGAAAAGCGATCTCCGCGTCGGAAAACAGATCCTCCAACACGACAAAGCCGTCGCGGTCGAAGGCGTCGGCCTGTTCGCGGCTGACGGGCGCGTCCGCGTTCCAGGCGCTATGGACGACGGGATCGAGACGCGGCAAAAATTCCGCCATGGTCGCATGGCGGGATGGGTAGAGGTCTTTCATGGGACTCCCCCTTTGTTCGTTCATGGAAAATTCGAAATGGCCGGTTCGGGACCGGCCGGCGCTGCATCGGTTCGTTTCGACCGAATGAGGGGCAGCGCCATCGCCCGGCCCTATTCGGCCAGCGCCGGTTCGCGCGCGGCGCTGGCTTCGGCGGGATAAGCGCCATTTTCGTCATGCACTTCCGTGCCGGTCACCGGCGGATTGAAGGTGCAGGCGCACAATATGTCGGTTTCGGGCCGCACCACATGCCGGTCATGCGCATTGAGCGCATACATGACGCCCGGCGCCAGTTGATGGGTAATGCCGCTGTCCAGATCCTCGATAGTGCCCGTGCCCTTGAGCACCAGCACCGCCTCCAGATGATTCTGGTAATGCATGTGCAATTCCCCGCCAGCGTACATGGTCGTGACGTGGAAGGAGAAGCCCATATTGTCGTCCTTCAGCAGAAGGCGCGCGCTTTCCCAGCCCTTGGACTTCACGTTGCGGTCGGACTTGCGAATATCCTGCAGTTTGCGAATGATCATAGCTGATATCTCCTCTTATTCTGCGGCGACGCCATAAGTGACGCCCAGCGCGGACCGGATGCTCTCCTCAAGAATGTCGAGGCCGGCCGACAGCACGGCGTCCTCGATCACGAGGGGCGCCAGCACCTTGACGATCTCGTCATGCGCGCCGCTGGTTTCGATGATGAGCCCCTGCGCAAAGCAGGCGGCGGTGATGGTTGCGGCGACATCGCCCGATCCGACGTCGATGCCGCGCATCATGCCGCGACCGCGCGTGGACAGCCCATGTTCGGCCGCCATCGCGTCCAGTCGCCGCGCCAGCAGCGCGCCGCGACGGGCGACATCCTGCCGGAAGCGATCGTCGCTCCAGAAATGGCGCAGCGTGGCCGTCGCCGTGACGAAGGCATGATTATTGCCCCGGAAGGTGCCATTATGCTCGCCCGGCGCCCATTGATCGAGTTCCGGGCGGAACAGCGTCAACGCAAAGGGCAGACCCATGCCCGACAAGGACTTGGCCATCGTGACGATGTCGGGCGTGAAGCCCATGCCTTCGAAACTGAAGAAATTGCCGGTGCGGCCGCAGCCCGCCTGAATATCATCGACGATCATCAGCGCGCCGTGACGCTTGGCGATCTCTGCAATCTTGCGCAGCCACTCCGGCGACGCGGCATTGAGGCCGCCTTCGCCCTGCACCGTTTCGACCAGAATGGCCGCTGGCGCGTCCAGCCCGCTCGACGGGTCGGACAAGCGCCGCTCAAGCAATTCGGCAGTGTCGACGTCGGGGCCATGATAGCCGTCATAGGGTTCATGCGCGACATGGCTCAGCGGCACGCCCGCGCCGCCGCGCTTGGCGGCATTGCCGGTGCAGGCGAGTGCGCCCAGCGTCATGCCGTGGAAACCGTTGGTAAAGGCGATCACCATTTCGCGGCCGGTAATCTTGCGCGCCAGCTTGATCGCCGCCTCCACCGCATTGGTGCCGGTCGGTCCGGTGAACATGGCGCGATAATCAAGACCGCGGGGCTTGAGGATGACATCTTCCAGCGCCGCGAGGAAATCCGCCTTGGCGTCGGTATGGAGGTCAAGCCCATGGGTGATGCCGTCGCCAGCGAGATAGTCGACCAGCGCACTCTTCAGCACCGGATGATTATGGCCATAATTCAGCGTCGAGCAGCCCGACAGGAAGTCCAGATAGCGACCGCCCTGATTGTCGTGCATCCACACGCCCTGCGCGCGGTTGAACTGGCGCGGCATGGCGCGGGCATAGCTGCGAACCCCCGATTCACGCCGTTCATAGATACGGGTGTCCGGAATGGACGCGGTCGGTTTGGGCTGTGTGATGATCGTCATGATGGTCAAATCTCTTTCAAATATGCGTCAGGGTCGGCAGCGGGCCGATACGCGCCTGCCATTCGGTGTCATGTGCGCCGGCAAAATGGGCTTCGCGCTCGAAACGGGCCGTCTTTTCAAGCGTCGCGTTCCAGCGGTGCGCCAGTCCTTCAAACAGGCCCCAGGATGCGCGATTATCTTCGGTCACGGTGGTCGTCAGATAGGCGACGCCGCTTTGCTCTGGTCGCGCCAGCAGCGCTTCGATCATGCGCCCGCCAAGACGCTGACCCCGCACGGCGGATGACACCGCGACCTGCCAGACAAAGAAATTTTCGGGCGCTGCCGGGGGGCGATAGCCCGATACCCAGCCAACCACCACGCCAGCGCGTTCGGCGATGATGCAGCTATCGGCAAAGTCCGTGCATTGCAGCAGATTGCAATAGGCCGAATTGGGATCGAGCGGCGGACAGGCCGCGATCAATCCGCTGATGACCGGCCCGTCGGTCGCAACGGGCTTGCGGAACATGATGTCCTGCCCCTCGCCCTGTTCAGAGCGCGCAGAAGCCCGTGGCGGCGAAGCGGCCGCTGTAGCTTGGGAATCGAAGATTGTTTATCTCCCGAATTATATTTTTACGCGGAGAAGCAGATTCCCCGGCGAGATGGTCGACTATATGCCTTTTCAGTGCGCCATTTTCAACCCCGAACGGCAAATAATGTTTCAATCAATGAAGGATAAAAATGGAAATTTCGGGTGCAATGGCGCTTCCCCTGGCTTCGCGCTATGGGCGTTGGGATGAACTCCGAAATAGCCTCGCTAACCCTGCGCGCCCTGCGCCGCGTGCTGCGCGCGACAGAGATTGGCAGCCGCCAGCTCGCCTCCACGACAGGCCTCACGCCTTCGCAATTGCTGGTGCTGCGTGAAATCGACACACGCGGATCAGCCATGCCCTCGGCGGTGGCGCAGACGCTGCAATTCAGCCAGGCAACGATCACCGCGATCGTGGATCGGCTCGTCGCGCTCGGCTTCGTTCAGCGCCAGCGCGGGGAGCGCGACAAGCGGCAGATCCACCTGACCCTGTTGCCCGATGGCAGCAAGGCGCTGGCCGGCGCGCCCGATCCGTTGCAAATGCGCTTCATCGACCGGTTCGATGCCCTGCCAGCCTGGGAACAGGCCATGATCCTTGCCGCGGCGGAAAAGCTGGCGGTGTTGATGGACGCCGACACCATCGATGCCGCACCCTTGCTCGACGGCGGACGGATAGACCGGTCGGAACCGCATTGAGGCCCATCCCGGTCCTCTGGTCGCCGACGTGAACGGCATGGGCCGCCCCCGGACACCGGCGCTTCGTCGCAGATAACGGCCTCAGACTTCCAGATCTGCCGTGACGTCCTTCCTGATGGCGCTGACATCGCGACGCGGTGGCTGGCCGAACAGACGCCGATAGTCGCGATTGAATTGCGATGCGCTTTCATAGCCGACCGCAAAGCCCGCTGCGGCAGCTTCGTTGGTTTCCGACAGGAGCAGGCGGCGCGCGGCCTGAAGCCGGACCTACTTCTGGAACTGGATGGGTGTCAGCGTCGTCGCCGCCTTGAAATGGCGGTGCAGGCTGGCCGCGCTCATCGCAGCCATGCCGGCCAGTTCATCGATGCTGATCGGGTCTGCATAATGATCGGTGATCCAGCGCAGCACGCGGGCAATGCGCGCGATGGCGCCGCCCGCCAACCCGATCTGGCGCAGGCTTCCCCCGTGCGGTCCGTTCAACAGCCGCCAGACGATCTCGCGGCGGATCAACGGGGCCAGCACCGGCAGATCGCGGGGCGTATCAAGCAAAGCGAACAGGCGAATGAGGGGATCGAGCAAGGACGGGTCCAGAGCGCCGACCACCAGCGGCCCGCGTTCGGCGGCAGGCGACGCATCCTCCAGTTCGACGACCAGTTCCGCGATCATTGCCGGATCGATGGTCAGGCTGAAGGCCATATAGGGCCGATCGGGCGAGGCTTCGACAATCTGGGCCGTTACAGGCAGATCCATCGACGCGATCAGATATTGACCCTGGGTATAGCGCCATGCCTGTTCGCCCAGCAGGCTGATCTTGGACCCTTGCAGCACCACGCAGAATGATGTGCGATAGATGGATCGCATGATGTCGCTGGGCTGTTCGGCATGACTGAGGAACAGGCCGTCGATCTGCGTCTCTCGCCCCTTGGCGTGCCAGTGTCGCGCCAGCAACCCGCGCAGATGGTCCATCGCATCTCTCATGACGCGATGGTAGCCGCGGGCCTTCCGCCGATCCACCCTGCCCCCACGCTTTGCGACTATCGGGCAAGAGTTTGCGAGAATTGGCGTAGCCCGGTCGCTGTCGGGGCGTATATTTCAAGCATCGCTCCCATCGAAGGAATCTCCCATGCGCTATCGCCCACTCGGCCCCAGCGGCCTGTTTGTTTCGGAAATCTGCCTAGGCACCATGACCTTTGGCGGGGGCGAAGGCATATGGGGCCTGATCGGCCAGTTGCAGCAGGATGAGGCCGACGCGCTGGTCCGGGCGGCGGTGGATGCCGGCGTCAATTTCATCGATACCGCCAATGTCTATGCCGGCGGCCAGAGCGAACGCATCCTGGGCCAAGCCATTCGCAATCTGGGCCTTGCCCGCGAAGATCTGGTGATTGCAACCAAGGTGCTGGGCCCCATGGGCAGCGGCCCCAACGCCAACGGCGCGTCGCGCAAGCATATTCACGACCAGATCAAGGGCAGCCTGCAGCGTTTGCAGATGGAATATATCGACCTGTATCAGATCCACGGTTTCGACGCGGCAACCCCGATCGAGGAAACGCTTGATGCGCTCGATGCTTTGGTACGCCAGGGACTGGTGCGCTATGTCGGCCTGTCCAACTGGGCCGCGTGGCAGATCATGAAGGCGGTCGGCCTGGCGCGCGCCCGGCAACTGGCGCCCATCCTGTCGCTACAGGCCTATTACACATTGGTCGGGCGCGACCTGGAGCGTGAGATCGCGCCAATGCTGACCAGCGAAAGGCTGGGGCTGATGGTATGGAGTCCTCTGGCGGGCGGCTTTCTGTCCGGCAAATATAGCCGTGAGCATGAAGAGGCGGGCGACGGTCGCCGCGCGGCCTTCGATTTTCCGCCCGTGGATCGGGACCGGGGCTATGCGGTCATCGATGCCCTGCGCCCGATTGCGGCGGCCCATGGGGTCAGCGTGGCGCGGATCGCGCTGGCGTGGCTGCTGCATCAGCCTGTTGTGACCAGCGTGATCATCGGGGCGAAGCGTCCCGAACAACTGGCCGACAATCTGGCCGCAACCACGATCCGCCTGACCGCTGAGGATCTGTCGGCGCTTGACGCGGTCAGCCGCTTGCCTGCGGAATATCCGGGCTGGATGCTGGAGCGGCAGGGCGCCTATCGCGCTGCAAGTTGGGAGCGGTAGACGTCTGGCTGCCTTGCCGCGACGGCCTGAGCGGATAGCCGCCATGGCCGTCTACGCCGTCGATCGCGTGGGCCTGTGCTGCTGAACGAGGAACGCCGCCCGAGGATTTCCCTGGGCGGCGTTTGTTGTGTGTGTGTCTGGCATTGGTTGCGGGAGTAGGATTTGAACCTACGACCTTCAGGTTATGAGCCTGACGAGCTACCGGGCTGCTCCATCCCGCGTCACCAAAGGACAAAGGGCGGACCTTTTGGGTCCGCCCTTTGATGAACTGTGAATGGGTTTTTGTGTCCTGATATGCGCGTGCTTCAATGCCTGGCGACGCCCTACTCTTCCAGTGCTTGAGCAATAGTACCATCGGCGCAGACTGGTTTCACGGCCGAGTTCGGGATGGGATCGGGTGGGTCACAGACGCTATGGTCACCAAGCAATGAAGCAGGCGCATATAAGGGGTTATAATCGATACCGTGCACGTGTGTTTGTGAGATTTGTATCTGGCTGGCTTGATAACCGACCATGTCTGTCAGGCATCTGTTGTCCAGAGCTGTCATTGATGGTGGGACTCTGCGGTTCGTGATGAACCGTTTAAGCGCGAATAGGACAATTAGTATCGGTTAGCTTCATGCGTTACCGCACTTCCACATCCGATCTATCAACGTGGTGGTCTTCCACGGTCCTGTGAAATCTTATCTTGAGGGAGGCTTCCCGCTTAGATGCTTTCAGCGGTTATCCCGTCCATACATAGCTACCCTGCTGCGCCACTGGCGTGACGACAGGTACACCAGAGGTATGTTCAACCCGGTCCTCTCGTACTAGGGTCAACTCCTCTCAAATTTCGACGCCCACGGCAGATAGGGACCAAACTGTCTCGCGACGTTCTGAACCCAGCTCACGTACCACTTTAATTGGCGAACAGCCAAACCCTTGGGACCTGCTCCAGCCCCAGGATGTGATGAGCCGACATCGAGGTGCCAAACGATTCCGTCGATATGAGCTCTTGGGAATCATCAGCCTGTTATCCCCGGCGTACCTTTTATCCGTTGAGCGATGGCCCTTCCACGAGGGACCACCGGATCACTATGACCGACTTTCGTCTCTGCTCGACTTGTCAGTCTCGCAGTCAGGCGGGCTTATGCCATTGCACTCTAACAGACGGTTTCCAACCGTCCTGAGCCCACCATCGCGCGCCTCCGTTACTCTTTAGGAGGCGACCGCCCCAGTCAAACTACCCACCACAGAGGGTCCCTGCACCGGATAACGGTGCGAGGTTAGACATCAGAAAACAGCAGGGTGGTATTTCACCTATGGCTCCACTCAGGCTGGCGCCCAAGTTTCAAAGCCTCCCACCTATGCTACACAGCTCTTTCCTAATGCCACTCTGAAGTTGCAGTAAAGGTGCACGGGGTCTTTCCGTCTAACCGCGGGTACTCCGCATCTTCACGGAGAATTCAATTTCGCTGAGCATATCCTGGAGACAGTGGGGAAGTCGTTACGCCATTCGTGCAGGTCGGAACTTACCCGACAAGGAATTTCGCTACCTTAGGACCGTTATAGTTACGGCCGCCGTTTACCTGGGCTTCAATTCAGAGCTTGCACTCCTCCTCTTAACCTTCAGGCACCGGGCAGGCGTCAGGCCCTATACGTCGTCTTGAAGCCGACTTAGCAGAGCCCTGTGTTT